>NZ_CP107907.1:6645675-7974811 GCF_041434015.1 Streptomyces sp. NBC_00454
GACTCATGGAGGCCTCCAGGTTGCGTGAATGGTGAGTGCAACTCGGGGAGACAGCCGGCCGTGGGCGATGGCCTGACGGTGGTCGGTGTCTCGGACCTCAGACGAGCAATGTCCTGCTCCGTTTCGACGGCGATGGGGCGTCTACGAAGCTACGGGCGGCCGGAACCGCCCGCAAACGAATTAGCGGGAAGGGGTGACGTGAAGTGGCGGATCAGGGGGTCACGGGTCAGCAGGAGTCGCGCATCAGCTCGGCCAGGCTCTGGTCCATGTCCAGGTACAGGTGTTCCAGGCCGGGCGGCACGACCGTAGAGACCCGCTCCAGGAACCGGTGCAGGTCGGCCGTCACCATCAGCACGATCGCGACGCCCTCGGGGGCGTGGAACTCCACGGTGGTCCGGTCGGCGTCGTACGGGCGCACGCGCACGTCACCGCAGCCGGCCGGGCGGTCGAGTCCGGCCTCCAGCAGCTCGCGCGAGAAGGTCCACGACACCTCGACGCCCTCCAGGGTGGCGGGCGCGGGGAAGGCCATGCGGACGGCGAAGGGGTCGGCCCGGTCGTAGCAGAACGTGACCGGTACGGTGTCGACCTTCGGCGCGGTGGCGACCAGTCGGGCCTGCACGGCCTGCTCGATGACAGTGATCAAGGCTCGCTCCCTTGCGGCAGATCTCTTGCCGGGTTGTGGGTAGGACCCGGCAACGGGATAGACGCCGGAAATGGCGAATCAGTGCACGCGAGGTTGCGTGAGCTGTGTCACCGAATGGCCTGATCTTTTCTGTGTGATCGCACAGGGTGACGGGGGCGCCGGGTCCTCAGCCCTGCCCGCAGGGGCCGGAGTGGTCGCAGTAAGGCTGGTTCCCGCTCACTCCACAGGCGCAAAGCATCACCCGGGTCTCCGGGTGCACTGCTCCGTCCGGGGTGGTCACGGCCAGCTCCCCGCGCAGCACCAGCTGCCCCGCGCCGGACCGTACGACGCTGGTCGGCCGGTCGGGCTCCTCGGCCGGCCCTTCGGTCAGCCGGTACTGGAGCGCCCCCGAAGGGCAGCGCCGGATCACCTCGGCCACCCGCTCGGGCTCGTCCCCGTCGGGCCGCACCCAGGGGCGCTGCGCCGGATCGAAGACGGTGGGCAGCCCGTGGACGCACTCGGCGGCGTGCAGACACCGGCGGACGTCGTAACTGACGGTGACGCGCTCGCCCTCGAAGACCTTGGGTCGGGCCTGCGGGGCGGGGTGGGATCCGGGCTCCTCGGAAGGCATGGGACAAGCCTAGGCAGCCGAGGGTGGGGGTGCATGCGGAACGGCGGGGCGCGGGTCAGTGCCCGGTGCGGTAGCGCCCGGGGGTGGTTCCGAACTCCCTGTTGAAGGCGTGCGAGAGGGCGTACGGGGTGCCGTAGCCGACCCGGTGGGCGATCGTGGCCAGCGGGTCCGGGGTGTCGCGGAGCAGGGCGGCGGCGTAGGTCAGGCGCCACCAGGTGAGGTACGCCATCGGGGACCGGCCCACGAGGGTCGCGAACCGGCGTGCCAGGGTCGGGCGGGAGACGCCCGCCTCGGCGGCCAGGAGGTCATTGGTCCACGGGGCGGCCGGGTCCGAGTGGAGGGCCCGCAGGGCGGCGGCGGTCACCGGGTCGCCGAGCACGGCCGGCCACGCCCCGGCCGGAGCGCCGCCGGCCGCGCCCCCGGTCATCCACGAGCGGATCATGTAGACGAGGAGCAGGTCGAGCAGGCTCGGGACCGCGATGCAGGCACCGGGCCGCTGCCCGTCCAGCTCGCGCCCCAACAGGTCGATGGCGGAGCGGAGTTCGAGGTTGGCGCCGACCCGGTTCGGCAGGTGGACGACCTCCGGAAGCTCCTGCATGAGCGGGTGCGCGTGGCTTCGGTCGAGCCGGTACTTGCCGCACAGCATCTCCACGTCGTGGGGTCCGGCCGGGGTTCGGGGCGGCTGTCCTCCGGCGGCCCAGCGCTCGAAGGGCACCGCCCGCTCCACGGTCGCCGCGTCGGCGGGGGAGTCGGCGATGACGTGCCCCGCCCCGTGCGGCAGGAGCACCGCGTCGCCGGGGCCCAGGGTGATCGGCGCACCGCCGTCCGGCAGGAGCCAGCAGCTGCCCTCCATCACCACGTGGAAGCCCGCGCCCTCGTACGGGGCGAACCGCGCGCACCAGCCTCCGTCGACCCGCACCCGGTTGGAGGAGGGCCGCCCGATGCGTACGGCGGAGATCGCGTCGCTCACCACATCCATGGCGTCAGGATATCTGTGGAGTCAATGATGAGAGCTCTGCGTATCCAAGTGAGCTGAACAGGCATTGATCCGCTCATCCTGCCTCCCTAGAGTCGAGTCATGAGCAGCGAGAGCAAGCAGAGCATCGTCCTGGGTGACGTCGAGGTCAGCAGGGTCGTGGAGTGGCACGGGGCCTTCACCCCCGCCCGTGACCTCGTACCGGACTCGACGGCCCGGACGTGGCAGGACAACGAGGACTGGCTGGCGCCGGACCACTGGGAACCCGACACCGGCAGGGCGGTGCTCACGCTCCAGACCTGGGTCCTGCGCAGTGGCGGGCGGACCGTCCTGGTGGACACCGGGGTGGGCAACGGCCGTGAGCGGCCCGGATCGCCGCTGTTCCACCACCGGCAGGGAGACTTCCTCGGCAGCCTGGCCCGCGCCGGTGTCCGGCCCGAGGACGTGGACGTGGTCGTCAACACCCACATCCACGGTGACCACGTCGGCTGGAACACCGTCAGCGCCGGGGCGGAGGGCCAGGAGTGGGTGCCGGCCTTCCCCAACGCCCAGTACCTCATCCCGGCCGCGGACGACTTCCACTTCGGTCCCCGCAACGCGTACGGGAACGGCCTTCGCGAGGACGACCGGCTGATCTACGAGGACAGCATCGCCCCCGTCCACCGGGCCGGGCAGGCCGTGCTGTGGGAGGGCGCCCACCGGATCGACGAACACCTCACCCTGGAAGCCGCTCCCGGCCACACCCCCGGATCGTCCGTGCTGCGGCTCGCCTCCGGCGGCGACCGAGCGGTCTTCGTCGGCGACCTCCTGCACAGCCCGGTGCAGATCCTGGACCCCGCCTGCAACAGCTGCTTCTGCACGGATGAGCGGGCGGCGGCATCGAGCCGCCGGCGCATTCTCGAACGCGCCGCGGACGAAGGCGAATTGGTCGTCCCGGCGCACTTCGGCGGCTCGGGAGCCGTGGAAGTCCGCCGGAACGGCGACGGGTTCTCGCTGGGCCGGTGGGCCGGTGAGTGAGACCGGCGGTGGCCGGCCCCTGCCGACTCCGGCAGGAGCCCGGCCTCAGACCGCCGGGTTCTCCCGGACCGTCGACAGGTCCGCCGAGGTCTTGGTCGCGATGAATTCCGTGACGCGGTAGGCGCAGACGCCCGCCAGCACGAAGGGGTCCTGGGCGGCGATCCTCTCGATCTCCGCGCGGGAGACCCCGCCGGCCAGGATCATTCCGCCGTCGCGCGGGACCTTGCGCCCCGACGCGAGGAAGATGCCGGCCGCGTAGTAGCCGTCCAGCCAGGCGATGTGCGCGTCCATCTCCTCTTCTACGGCTTCGATGGGCGCGGTGTAGGTGAGCTCCATGACGAACATGATCGTCAGGCTACTCTCGCACCACTATGACGAGTGCGAAGACGCCCGCCGACGAGGCCGAGGCCAAGGCGATACAGGACGAACTGCGCGGACGCGTGGTGCTCACCGAGACCGGGCCGCCGCCCGGCACCGGGCTGATCGCGGGAGTGGACGTCGCCTACGACGACGAGCGCGACCTGGTCGCCGCCGCGGCCGTGGTCCTGGACGGAGCCACCCTCGAAGTCGTGGAGGAATCCACCTCCGTGGGCCGCGTCAGCTTCCCCTACGTGCCCGGACTGCTCGCCTTCCGCGAACTGCCGACCGTGCTCGCCGCACTGGACGCGCTGACCGTCACGCCCGGCCTCGTCGTCTGCGACGGCTACGGACTCGCCCATCCGCGCCGCTTCGGCCTCGCCTGCCACCTCGGCGTGGTGACGGGGCTGCCGGCCATCGGCGTCGCGAAGAACCCGTTCACCTTCACCTACGGGGAACCGGGCGCCCGGCGCGGCGAGTGGTCCCCGCTGCGCGCGGCCGAGGGCGATGTCGTCGGGCGGGCGCTGCGGACCCAGGACGGGATCAAGCCCGTCTACGTCTCGGTCGGGCACCGGGTCTCCCTGGACAGCGCCTGCGCGCACGCCCTCGCGCTCAGCCCCCGCTTCCGCATCCCCGAGACCACCCGGCACGCCGACTCGCTGTGCCGGCGCGCCCTGCTCGAAGCCACCCTCTGAGGCCTGCCCTCACCCGCTGGACGCGACCCGGAAGCGGATGCCCGCCTTCTGGAGCCGGTCCAGCAGGGCGTCGCCCATGGCCACCGCGGTGGTCAGTTGGCCCGAGAGCTCGGGCAGGGCGTCGTAGGCCAGGCAGAGCGCCGACTCCGCCAGCATCTTCGCGGTCTCCCCGTACCCCGGGTCGCCGCCCGAGACCTCGGTGAAGACCCGGCGGCCGCCGCCCTCGCCCACGAACCGCACGGTGAACCAGCTGCGCGCCCGCCGCTCCGCGTCCGGGCCCTGACCGGGCTCCCACCGGTCCGCGAGCCACTGCCGCACCGGCGGGATCTGCGCCAGCGCGGCGGTCGCGCCGACCGCCGCCGTACCGCCCACGGCCACGGGCAGGTGGCGGACGGAGGCGTAGTGCCGGTAGCGGAAGTCGGGGCCGTAGCGCTCCAGCGAGGCCGCCGAGCGGGCCACGACCTGCGGGTCCAGCGTGGGCAGCGGCAGGGCCCAGGCTCCGGTCTCCCGGCTGAAGCGCGGTGCGCCCACGGGCCCCCGTACCCGCCGGCCCAGCAGCCGGGGCTCGTGCAGCCGGCGGGCGCGGGCGGCTGCCAGGTTCTGCGGACCGCGGCTCATCGCGGTGAGCAGCGTGGTCAGGGTGCCGCCCGAGAAGAGGGCGTTGGAGCGCAGGAACCCGTCCACGGTCAGCGGGACCCCGGCCGGGAGGTGTCCGACGGTGAAGTACGCGCCGAGGTCGGCCGGGATCGAGTCGAAGCCGCAGGCGTGGACGATCCGGGCGCCGGTCTCGCGGGCCCGCGCGTCGTGCTCGACGTACATCCGGTCCACGAACTCGGGCTCACCGGTGAGGTCGGCGTAGTCGGTGCCCGCCGCGGCGCAGGCGGCCACGAGCTCGGCCCCGTACCAGACGTACGGTCCCACGGTCGTGGCCAGCACCCGGGTGGAGGCGGCCAGTTGGCGCAGTGCCCCGGCGTCCTGGGCGTCCGCGCGCAGCAGCGGCAGGTCCGCGCAGCGCGGATCGAGGGCGGTCAGCCGCTCGCGCAGCCGCTCCAGTTTGGCCAGGTCGCGGCCCGCGAGGGCCCACCGGCAGTCGGCGGGGGCGTGCACGGCGAGGTACTCGGCCGTCAGCGCGCCCACGAACCCGGTCGCGCCGAAGAGGACGACGTCGTACTCCCGTGCCTCGGTGCGCGGCTCGTGTCGAACACTTGCGTTCATCGGGCGTCTCCCGGGCGGTGTCGGTGTCGGTGGTGGCTGAGGCTAGCGCCCGCCACCGCCGTCCGTGCGGGCGGGTGGCGCGAGGCGTGGTGAACGGGCCGCGCCCCGGGGTGGCTTGGGGGCCGCTCCCGGGGCGCGGGGCGGGCCGCGGCGCGGTGGTCCGGCCGATGTGGGCGGGGCGGATTCGGCGTGAACTCGTCCGTCCGTGCGAGCGGGTGCGGCCCCTGGTGAGCCGTGGTACGACGTGTGGTGCGGCCCGTGGCGAGTGGTGAGCGGTGAGTGGAGGCGTCGATGAAGGCAGCGGTGCGCACGTGGGAGGCGGTCCGGGAGTTCGCCCGGGGCCTGCCGGAGGCCGGGGAGGAGTTCCCCTGGGGCCCCGAGGACTGCGTCGTGAAGGTCAACAAGAAGATCTTCGTCTTCCTCGGAAACGCGGAGGGCCCGCGGCCGCCCGGAATCTCCGTGAAACTCAAGGACGAGGCGCTGCACGGCCACGCCATGACCGCGCCCGGAGCGGAGCCGACCGGGTACGGGCTGGGGAGGGCGGGCTGGGTCGGCGTGCCGCTGGGGGACAAGGCGTCGCCCTCCGCCGAGGTGCTGTGCGAGTGGGTGGAGGAGAGCTACCGGACGGTCGCTCTCAAGCGGCACCTGAAGGAGCTCGACGCGCGAAACGGGCCAACCGGCTAAGCGCTTGCTCTTGTGCTGAGTGGAACGGGTTCCTAGCATCACTGGTGTTACATCAGTTGTGTCACACAGTGGCCGCAGTGGTGCCACCGGATGCTGGGGGCTCGATGGCAGTGACAGGGACCGTGCCGGGGGACGTGCCGGGGACCGCGCCCGGGGCCTTCGGCTCCGGGGACTCCGGGAGCTCCGCGCGCGGCAACGGCCCGCTCACGGGCGTGCGCGTCGTCGAGCTGGCGGGCATCGGGCCGGGCCCGTTCGCCGCCATGCTCCTCGCCGACCTGGGAGCGGACGTCGTACGGGTCGACCGTCCCGGCGGCGGCGGACTCGCCGTCAACCCCGCCTACGACATCACCAACCGCAACAAGCGCTCCGTCCTCGTCGACCTGAAGTCCGCCGACGGCCCCGCCCGCGTCCTCGACCTGGTCGAGCGCGCCGACGTGCTCATCGAGGGCTTCCGCCCCGGGGTCGCCGAGCGGCTCGGCGTCGGCCCGGCCGACTGCCACGCCCGCAACCCGAAACTGGTCTACGGCCGGATGACCGGCTGGGGCCAGGACGGCCCGCTGGCCCACACCGCCGGGCACGACATCGCGTACATCGCCGTCACCGGCGCCCTCGGGATGATCGGCAGCCCGGACGAGCCCCCGGCCGTCCCCGCCAACCTGGTCGGGGACTACGCGGGCGGCTCCCTCTACCTGGTCATCGGCGTCCTCGCCGCCCTCCAGCACGCCCGCACCCCCGGCGGCACCGGCCAGGTGGTCGACGCGGCCATCGTCGACGGGACCGCCCACCTCACCGCCATGATCCACGGCATGCTGGCGGCCGGCGGCTGGCAGGACCGGCGCGGGGCCAACCTCCTCGACGGCGGCTGCCCCTTCTACGGCACCTACGAGACCTCCGACGGCCGGTACATGGCGGTCGGCGCGCTGGAGCAGCAGTTCTACGACACCTTCGTGGAGCTCCTCGGCATCTCCGACCAGGCCCCCGCCCGCAAGGACCTGGCCCGCTGGGGCGAGCTCCGCGAGGCCGTGGCCGCGCGCTTCAAGGCCCGTACCCGCGAGGAGTGGACGGCGGTCTTCGAGGGCACCGACGCCTGCGTGGCCCCCGTGCTCTCGCTGCGCGAGGCCCCGCACCACCCGCACCTGGCCGCCCGGGGAACCTTCGTCGAGGCCGCCGGGATCACCCAGCCCGCCCCCGCGCCCCGCTTCTCCGCGACCCCGGCCGCCGCGGTGGGCGGCCCCGCGATGCCCGGCGCGCACACGGAGTCCGTCGCGGCGGACTGGGACGTACCGGCCCTGCTGGGGAAGGACGGCTGATGGAACTCTCCATGATGCTCGACTACGCCGCAGACCCCCGCCGGGCCGCCGACGCCGCGGCCGGGCTGGAAGCGGCCGGCCTCGACGCCGTGTGGGTGGCCGAGGCCTGGGGGTTCGACGCCCCGACGATCATGGGATACCTGGCCGCCCGCACCGAGCGGATGAAGATCGGCTCGGCCATCCTCAACGTCTACTCGCGCACCCCCGCCCTCATCGCCCAGACGGCGGCGGGCCTGGACGCCATGTCCGGCGGCCGGGCCATGCTCGGCCTCGGGGCGTCGGGCCCGCAGGTGGTCGAGGGCTGGCACGGGAAGCCGTACGACAGGCCGATCGGCCGCACCCGCGAGACGGTCGAGCTGTGCCGGCGGATCTGGCGCCGCGAGACCATCGACCACCACGGCATCACCGACATGCCGCTCCCGGCGGACAAGGGCGGCCGGTACGGCAAGCCGCTGAAGATGCTGACCCGGCCGGTCCGCCCCGCGATCCCCGTCTACGTGGCCTCGCTGGGCCCGGCGAACGTCCGCATGACCGCCGAGATCGCCGACGGCTGGCTGCCCACCCTCTTCGTACCGGAGAAGGCGGAAGCGGTGTGGGGGAGCGCCCTCGCTGAAGGCGCGGCCCTGCGCGCGCCCGAGCTCGGCCCGCTCCAGGTCGTGGCGGGCGGACTGCTCGCCATCGGCGAGGACGCGGCGGCCCTACGGGACCTCGCGCGGCCGCAGATCGCCCTGTACGTGGGCGGCATGGGCGCGGTCGGCAAGAACTTCTACAACGACCTGGCCGTCGCCTACGGATACGGGGACGCGGCCCGCAGGATCCAGGAGCTGTACCTCTCCGGGCACAAGCGCGACGCTGCGGCGGCCGTCCCTGACGAGCTGTGCGAGCTCACCACGCTGTGCGGGCCCGAGGGATACGTGCGCGAGCGCGTCGAGGCCTTCCGGGCCGCCGGAGTGACCATGCTCAACGTCGCTCCCGTCGGCCCCGAGCCGGCCAAGTCGATCGAAACCGTCAAGAGCTGGCTTTAGGGGGCCCTGATGCAACGCCGCATCTTCGACGCCGACCACGAGGCGTTCCGCGAGACCGTCCGCACCTTCCTCACCAAGGAGGTGCTGCCGCACTACGAGCAGTGGGAGAAGGACGGGATCGTCAGCCGCGAGGCCTGGCTGGCCGCCGGCCGGCAGGGGCTGCTGGGCCTGGCCGTCCCGGAGGAGTACGGGGGCGGCGGGAACACCGACTTCCGGTACGCGGCGGTGATCGCGGAGGAGTTCACCCGGGCGGGCGCCGCCGGACTGGCGATCGGCCTGCACAACGACATCATCGGGCCGTACCTGACCTCGCTGGCCACCGAGGAGCAGAAGCGCCGCTGGCTGCCCGGCTTCTGCTCGGGCGAGATCATCACCGCCATCGCCATGACTGAACCGGGCGCCGGCTCCGACCTCCAGGGCATCCGGACCACCGCCGAGGACGCGGGCGACCACTGGGTGCTCAACGGCTCCAAGACCTTCATCTCCAACGGGATCCTGGCCGACCTCGTGATCGTGGTCGCCAAGACCACCCCCGAGGGCGGGGCGCACGGCATGTCGCTGCTGGTCGCCGAGCGCGGCACCGAGGGCTTCGAGCGCGGCCGCAACCTCGACAAGATCGGCCAGAAGGCCCAGGACACCGCAGAGCTGTTCTTCAACGACGTGCGCGTCCCGAAGGAGAACCTGCTGGGAGAGCTCAACGGCGCCTTCGTCCACCTGATGACCAACCTCGCGCAGGAGCGGATGGGCATCGCGATGGCGGGCATCGCCGCCGCCGAGTACCTGCTGGAGATCACCACGCAGTACGTGAAGGAGCGCGAGGCCTTCGGGCGCCCGCTCTCCAAGCTCCAGCACGTCCGCTTCGAGATCGCGGAGATGGCCACCGAGTGCGCGGTCACCCGTACCTTCCTCGACCGCTGCATCACCGACCACTCCAACGGGGAACTGGACCACGTCCACGCCTCGATGGCCAAGTGGTGGGCCACCGAGCTTCAGAAGCGGGTCGCCGACCGCTGCCTGCAACTGCACGGCGGATACGGATACATGACCGAATACCGGGTCGCACGGGCCTTCACCGACGGCCGCATCCAGACCATCTACGGCGGTACGACCGAAATCATGAAGGAGATCATCGGCCGTTCACTGCTGGGCTGACCTCCCCCTGCCCCCCTCGCCCCTTCCTCGCCTCCGCACCCCCGAAAGGCTTGACCAGTGAGCACCGAAGCTTACGTATACGACGCGATCCGCACCCCGCGCGGCCGCGGCAAGGCCAATGGCTCCCTGCACGGCACCAAGCCGATCGACCTGGTGGTCGGCCTCATCCACGCCCTGCGCGAGCGCAACCCCGGACTGGACCCCGCCACCATCGACGACATCGTGCTGGGCGTCGTCGGCCCGGTCGGCGACCAGGGCTCCGACATCGCCCGGATCGCGGCCATCGCGGCCGGGCTGCCGGACACCGTGGCCGGTCTCCAGGAGAACCGCTTCTGCGCCTCCGGTCTGGAGGCCGTCAACCTGGCCGCCGCCAAGGTCCGCTCCGGCTGGGAGGACCTCGTCCTGGCGGGCGGCGTCGAGTCGATGTCCCGCGTCCCGATGGCCTCGGACGGCGGAGCCTGGTTCAACGACCCGATGACCAACTGGGACACCAATTTCGTCCCCCAGGGCATCGGCGCCGACCTGATCGCCACCCTCGGCGGCTTCTCCCGCCGGGACGTGGACGAGTACGCCGCCCTGTCCCAGGAGCGGGCCGCCGCCGCCATCAAGGACGGCCGCTTCGCCAAGTCCGTGGTCCCGGTCACCGACCGCAACGGCCTGGTGGTCCTGGACCACGACGAGTTCGTCCGCCCCGGCACCACCGCCGACTCCCTCGCCCGGCTCAAGCCCTCCTTCGCGGACATCGGCGAACTCGGCGGCTTCGACGCCGTCGCCCTGCAGAAGTACCACTGGGTCGAGAAGATCGACCACGTCCACCACGCGGGCAACTCCTCCGGCATCGTCGACGGCGCCTCGCTCGTCGCCATCGGCTCGCGCGAGGCGGGCGCCCGCAACGGCCTGACCCCCCGCGCCCGGATCGTCTCGGCCGCCGTCTCCGGCTCCGAGCCCACCATCATGCTCACCGGCCCCGCCCCCGCCACCCGCAAGGCCCTCGCCAAGGCCGGGCTGAGCATCGACGACATCGACCTGATCGAGATCAACGAGGCCTTCGCGGGCGTCGTGCTCCGCTTCGTCAACGACATGGGCGTCTCCCTCGACAAGGTCAACGTCAACGGCGGCGCCATCGCGCTCGGCCACCCGCTCGGCGCCACCGGCGCGATGATCCTCGGCACCGTCGTCGACGAACTGGAGCGCCAGGACAAGCGCTACGGGCTCGTCACCCTCTGCGTCGGCGGCGGCATGGGCGTCGCCACCATCGTCGAACGCCTCTGATCCGTCCTGATCCCAGATCCCTGATCCCACCCCGACACGGAAGTAGCGAAAATGAGCGAGTCCACCACGATCCGCTGGGAACAGGACGAGACCGGCGTCGTCACCCTCGTCCTCGACGACCCCAACCAGTCCGCCAACACCATGAACCAGGCCTTCAAGGACTCCATCGCGGCCATCGCCGAGCGCGCCGAGGCCGAGAAGGACTCCATCCGAGGCATCATCTTCACCTCCGCCAAGAAGACCTTCTTCGCGGGCGGGGACCTCAAGGACATGATCCAGCTGCGCCCCGAGCACGCGCAGCTCGCCTTCGACACCGGCACCCAGATCAAGAGCTCGCTGCGCCGCATCGAGACCCTCGGCAAGCCCGTGGTCGCCGCCATCAACGGCGCGGCGCTGGGCGGCGGTTACGAGATCTGCCTGGCCTCCCACCACCGCGTGGCCCTCGACGCCCCCGGCTCCAAGATCGGCCTGCCCGAGGTCACCCTCGGCCTGCTCCCGGCCGGCGGCGGCGTCACCCGCACCGTCCGCCTGATGGGCATCGCCGACGCGCTGCTGAAGGTCCTGCTCCAGGGCACCCAGTACAGCCCCCAGCGCGCCCTGGACAACGGCCTGGTCCACGAACTGGCCGCCACGCCCGAGGAGATGCTCGCCAAGGCGCACGCCTTCATCGACGCGAACCCGGAGTCGAAGCAGCCCTGGGACGTCCCCGGCTACCGCATCCCGGGCGGCACCCCGTCCAACCCGCGGTTCGCCGCCAACCTCCCGGCCTTCCCGGCCAACTTGAAGAAGCAGCTGAACGGGGCCCCGTACCCGGCGCCGCGCAACATCCTCGCCTGCGCCGTCGAGGGCTCCCAGGTGGACCTCGAGACCGCGCTGACCATCGAGGCCCGCTACTTCACCGAGCTGGTCACCGGGCAGACCGCCAAGAACATGATCCAGGCGTTCTTCTTCGACCTCCAGGCCGTCAACGCCGGCCGCAGCCGCCCGCAGGGCATCGCCCCCCGCAAGGTCACCAAGGTCGCCGTCCTCGGCGCCGGGATGATGGGCGCGGGCATCGCCTACTCCTGCGCCCGCGCGGGCATCGAGGTGGTCCTCAAGGACGTCACCCCCGAGGCCGCCGCGAAGGGCAAGGCCTACTCCGAGAAGCTGCTCGACAAGGCGCTGTCCCGCGGCCGTACGACCGAGGCCAAGCGCGCCGAGCTGCTGGCCCGGATCACCCCGACCGCCGAGCCCGCCGACCTGGCGGGCTGCGACGCCGTCATCGAGGCCGTCTTCGAGGACACCGCCCTCAAGCACAAGGTGTTCCAGGAGATCCAGGAGTTCCTCACCCCCGACGCGCTGCTCTGCTCGAACACCTCCACGCTGCCCATCACGGGCCTCGCGGAAGGGGTTTCGCGCCCCGCCGACTTCATCGGGCTGCACTTCTTCTCGCCCGTGGACAAGATGCCGCTGGTCGAGATCATCAAGGGGGAGCGGACCGGAGACGAGGCCATCGCCCGCGCCTTCGACCTCGTACGCCAGATCAACAAGACCCCGATCGTGGTCAACGACTCCCGCGGGTTCTTCACCTCGCGCGTCATCGGCCAGTTCATCAACGAGGGCGTCGCGATGGTCGGCGAGGGCATCGAGCCCGCCTCCATCGAGCAGGCCGCCGCCCAGGCCGGATACCCGGCCAAGGTGCTCTCCCTGATGGACGAGCTGACGCTCACCCTGCCGCGCAAGATCCGCAACGAGACCCGCAAGGCCTTCGAGGCCGAGGGCCGGTCCTGGGCCGAGCACCCCGCCGACACCGTCATCGACCGGATGGTCGACGAGTTCGGGCGCCCCGGGCGCAGCGGCGGGGGCGGTTTCTACGCGTACGACGAGAGCGGCAAGCGCGCCGGGATCTGGCCGGGCCTGCGCGAGCACTTCACCAAGCCCGGGTATGAGATCCCGTTCGAGGACATGAAGGAGCGGATGCTCTTCTCCGAGGCGCTGGACACCGTCCGCTGCTTCGACGAGGGCGTCCTGACCTCGCACGCCGACGCCAACATCGGCTCGATCATGGGCATCGGCTTCCCGGCCTGGACCGGCGGCGTGATCCAGTACATCAACGGCTACGAGGGCGGCCTCGCCGGATTCGTGGCCCGCGCGCAGGAGTTGGCCGCGCAGTACGGGGAGCGGTTCGCCCCGCCCGCCTCGCTGGTGGCCAAGGCCGAGCGCGGCGAGACGTACGCCGACTGAGCGTGCGTCGCGCGTAGGGCCTGTCGCCCGGTCCCGGACCCCGGGGCCGGGCGGCAGCGCCGGTCAGCGCGCGTCGAGGGAGGCGAACACGCCCCGGCGGGCGGTCCCGTCCGGGTGGGTCCAGCCCGCGGTGACCTCGCCGAGATGTCCGGCCGCGGCGGTGTCGCGCAGCACGCGGACCACGGTGAGCGCCGGCCCGTCCACGGATCCCGGGACGCGGGACCCCTCGTACCGCGCGGTGACGGTGGGATCCGGGGTGTCGCTCAGGCTCTGCGCCTGCGGCTCGGCCAGACCCCGGAACAGCGCGTGCAGCCGCTCCACCAACACCGGGTCGTGCGGGCCGTCGTACACCCACCGGAGCCCGAGCTCCCCGTGCTCGGAGGTGCCGATCAGGCCGGCGTCCGCGCCTTCCAGCGGCGCCCCCCGGTAGGTGACGGGGACGTGGTACGCGGTCGGCAGCCCGCCCGAGGAGTCGGTGACCACCATGAATTCGATGCCCACCTCGCCCTCGGGATCGTCGAGCCGGAAGCCGCCCGCGCGGGCCAGATCCGGTGCGCTCCCCGTGGGGAGGTACCAGGGCTGGGCCGGCAGCCAGGCGGCAAGGAGCTCCAGCTTGCCGGGGTTCATCGTGGTCTTGTGGATGATCGCCATGACGGCGAACCTACGGGGCGGCGCCCGCACCTGTCGAGGAGCCGAGATGCGCGGGGCCCGGATGCGGCGCACGCTGAAACAGGGCACGTGTCCCTTTGCCGGGGAGCGGCGCGGGGAGCGCCCGGAGACGGCCCCGGGGGCCGCCCGTTCACGTGCGAGGAAACGGCGAAACCATGAAGAAATCCCTGGTGGCCGCACTTGCCACTTCAGCGATGGCCGTCCTGCTGGCCGCACCGGCCACACCCGCCGGCGCCACTTCACCCTTCTGCAGCCAGACCGTCCCCAACACCTCGATCTTCTTTTACAACAAGGACACCGGCTCGGCGGGGACCGCCACCCTGTCGGCGGGGAAGTACCGCTTCACGGGGAACTTCGACCTTCCCACCGGGTACACGCACGCCGCGGCGAGCCGCGACTCGCTGCTGCTGTACGACGCCGACACCGGGGCCGGGGAGACCGGCACCTTCAAGGCGGGGCGGTACTCCCGGGTCGAGAGCTACGACGACTTCTCGACGGGATGGTCCCAAATCGAGGCGTCCGGCGACTCGGTGCTCTTCTACAACTCCGACAGCGGCTTCGGGATCACGGGCACCCTGAAGAACGGCAAGTACCGGGAGGGGCGCCAGTACGACAACTTCAGCACGGGCTGGACCTCCATGGCCGCCTCCTGCGACACGCTGCTCGCCACCGCGGACAGCAACGTGGGGTACGGGAGCCTCAAGGGCGGCGTCTACACCAACGTGGCCAACAGGGACGGGGACGTGTTCCTGGGAACCCTGGTCGCGACGAAGGACTCGGTCCTGGGCCTGGAGAGGGACGGTTCCCAACTCCGGTACAAGATGTCCACGGCGACCAACGGCAAGGTCGGTAATTTCCAGCAGATCGGCACCTCGGGCGTGTGGGACATCGTGGGCCGGACCGCGGACAGCCTCTTCTTCTACAAGACCGACGGGACCTCCTGGATCTCGAAGCTCAGCGGCGGCCACTACGCCAACGTCGGCCAGCTCAACGAGGTCTCCTCGGACTGGTCGATCATCGAAGGCGGTGTCTGAGCCCGGCGGCGACCACCGCACCCGCGGGCGGCGTTCACTCGGAGCCGGTCGGCTCCGGGGCGAACGCCGCCTTCAGTTCCTCCTTCAGTGACCGCTGAAAGGCCGTCACCAGGGCCTGCACCACCATCGGTTGCATATGGGCGGACAGTGCCTTCATCGACTCCACCCGCTCCGGATCGCTCTCGCCCTGCGTGAACGGCCCCCACACCTCGTCCCGGAACAGCGCGGTCAGCTGGTGCGCCGCCGTCCGCGCGTGCTCCAGCAGCATCTCGCGCGCGACCAGGATCGTCTCGTGCGAGATCGGTACGTCGAGGAGTGCGACCCCGAGCCGCAGCAGCCCCACGTCCACGCGGAAGCCCTGGTCGGTCGGCGTCACCACGTTCATCGCCGTCAGCCGCCGGATGTCGGTCTCCGTCAGCGACCGCCCGGCCCGCTTCTCCAGCTCTTCGAGCGAGGACTCCAGCGCCGCGTCCGGCGCCCACGTCGCCACCATCGCCCGGTGGATGGCCAGATCGTGCGCGCTCAGGTCGTCGGGCAGGGCGTCGAGATAGCGCTGGCAGGCCGACAGGGTCATGCCCTGGTGCTGCAACTCCTCGATCAGGGCCAGCCGGGAGAGGTGTTCGGGGCCGTAGCGGCCCACCCGACGAGGTCCGATCACAGGAGGGGGCAAAAGGCCCCGGGTGCTGTAGAACCGTACGGTGCGGACGGTCACGCCCGCCCTGGCCGCCAGCTCGTCGACGGTGAGCGAAGTCGGCTCGGGCGCCTGGGTGGTCATGGTCTCCGCCTCGCTCTGCGATCAGGACATCTCTGATCGGCACGTCTCTGATCGGCACACGGTTCGTGTTCAACAGTATTGCTGTCGCACCAACGATGTGAAACGGCCAGGAGCTGCCCATGACCACAGAACTGCGACTGCCCGCACCTCCCGAAGAGCTGACCCTCCCCGTCCTGCTGGCGCGCAACGCCGCCGAGCACGGCGATCTCCCCGCCCTCTCCTGGCGGGACGGCGAAGGCTGGTCCACCCTCAGCTGGTCGGACGTCCGCCGCGAGGTCGCCGTCCTCGCCTCCGGCTACGCCGCCCTCGGCGTCGAGCGCGGCGAGCACGTGCTGCTCATGATGGGCAACCGCCCCGAGCACTGGCTGAGCGACCTGGCCCTCGTCCACCTCGGGGCCGTGCCCGTCACCGTCTACGGGACCTCCGCGCCGGAGCAGATAGCCCACATCGCCCGCCACAGCCGGGCCCGGCTCGCCGTGGTCGAGGGGGCCCGCGAGCTGGCCCGGTGGGAACCGCTGCTCACCGACCCCGGGGTCCCGCTGGAGCGGCTCGTCGTGGCCGAGGCGGCGGAGGCCGGACCGCACCGCAGCTACGCATCCGTGCAGGCGGGCGGCGCGGGCGGGCACCGCCCCGAGGCCTTCGAGAAGGCCTGGCAGGAGGCCCGTCCCGAGGACCCGCTGACCGTCGTCTACACCTCGGGCACCACCGGCGACCCCAAGGGCGTCCGCCTCACCCACCGCAACATCATGCTGCAGGCGGTCCGGCTGGACCGGAACGTGGCACTCCCCGAGCACGCCGAGCACATCTGCTACCTCCCCTTCGCGCACATCGCCGAGCGGATCCTGGGTATCTACCTGCCGCTGCTGCGGGCCGCCCACGTCCGGCTGTGCGCCGACCCGGCCGCCGTATCGGTCGCGGTGCGCGAGCTGCACCCGGTGCAGTTCTTCGGCGTGCCCCGGGTGTGGGAGAAGCTGGCCGCCTCCGTACGGGCGGTGCTCGGGCGGCTCCCCGAGGAGCAGCGCCGCGCCATCGAAGCCGCGAACGACCTGGCGCGCGCCCGCGCGGGCCACCGGGAGCGCGGCGAGGAGGTACCGGCGGGGCTCGAAGCCTCGTACGCCGCTGCGAAGGAGCGGGTGCTCGATCCGCTGCTGGCCCTGGCCGGCCTGGACCGCCTGGTCTGGACGGCGAGCGCGACCGCGCCGATGCCGATCGACGTGGTCCGCTTCTGGGCGGGCTGGGGGATCACCATCATGGACGCGTGGGGGCTCACCGAGACCTCGGGCGTGTGCACGGTCAACAGCCCGGACGGGTTCAGGCTGGGCTCGGTGGGCCGGCCGCTGGAGGGGCTGGAGCTGCGGCTCGCCGAGGACGGGGAGATCTTCACGCGCGGGGCCACGGTCTTCGGCGGCTACCTGCGGCCGGACGGTTCGGTGGAGAGCGCCTCGGACGCGGAGGGCTGGTTCCCGACGGGGGACATCGGACGGCTCGACGAGGACGGGTTCCTCTGGCTGACCGACCGCAAGAAGGAACTGATCATCACCTCGAACGGCAAGAACGTCTCGCCGGCCCTGGTGGAGAACACCCTCAAGGAACACCCGCTGATCGGCCAGGCGCTGGCGCACGGCGACGGTCGCTCCTACCTCGTGGCCCTGCTCGTCCTGGACCCCGAACTGGCCCCGGCCTGGGCCGCCGCCCACGGGATCGAGGCCGCCACGCCCGGCGAGCTCGCCGCGCACCCGGCCGTGCGGGAGGAGATCGCCCGCGCCGTCGAGGCCGCCAACGCCCGGCTCAACCGCACCGAACAGATCAAGCGCTACCGGCTGCTGACCGAGGAGTGGGGCCCGGAGACGGGGGAGCTGACCCCCTCGCTGAAGTTGCGCCGACGCGTGATCCGGGAGAAGTACGGGGTCCTGATCGAGGGGCTGTACGCGGAGCCGCACGAGGCTTCGTAAGGCTCGTAGGAAGATTTGTTACCCGGATGGCCCAGTCCGGTGGGCAGTCGGCTGCCCACCGGACAAGGGTGAGGGGATGTGGATATCCATCGCATTCGCCCCCTCGCCCTGCAAGGCAGGCTGACCGCCCGTGGGTGTGCTGAGTGACCACCCCGAACTCGCCCTCTTCCTCTGCCTCGCCCTGGGCTACCTCCTGGGTAAAGTCCGCGTCGGCCCGATCACCCTCGGCGGCATCTGCGGCACGCTGATCGTCTCGCTACTGCTCGGTGCCTGGGCCAAGATCGAGATCGACGCCGATGTGAAGACGATCTTCTTCGCGCTCTTCATCTTCGCCCTCGGCTACATGGCCGGACCACAGTTCTTCGCCAACCTCAACCGCAAGAGCCTGCGCTTCTTCGCGCTCTGCTTCATCGAGCTCGTCAGCGTGCTCGGCCTCGCCTACCTGCTCGCCAAGGTCTTCGACCTCGACGTCGGCACGGCCTCCGGCATCCTCGCCGGCGCGGCCACCGAATCCGCCGTCGTCGGCACCGCCACCGAGGCCATCGGCAAGCTCCCCGACCTGACCGCCGAGCAGATCTCCACGTACCAGGGCCACGTGGCCACCGCGTACACCGTCTGCTACCTCTTCGGCCTGGTCACCATCGTCATCTACACCAGCCAGATCATGCCGATGCTGCTCCGCATCAACCTGCGGGACGCCTCGCGCGCACTGTGGGAGAAGATGCGCGGGAGCGGTGGCGGCGGTCTGGAGAGCGACGAGCAGGAGGCGCTGCCCGGCCTGGTCGGGCGCACCCACCTGGTCACGCTCGCCGACGGCCGCACCGTGGGCGACCTGGAGTCGGCCTTCGGCGGCCGGGTCACCGTGGAGGCGGTCCGGCGCGGCTCCAAGAGCCTGACCCCCGCCCCGGACCTCGAACTGGTCCTCTCCGACCTGGTCCTCGTCGTCGGCCGCCGGGCCGACGCCATCGCGGCGGGCCGCGTCATCGGCCCCGAGACCCCCGGCATCCCCGGTGTGGACACCCCGCTCGCCACCAGCCAGGTCGCGATGACGGACCCCTCGGTCGCCGGCAGGACGCTGGACTCGATCCGCTCCACGCACCCGGAGTTCGCCCGCAGCGGCGTGTACGTGACCGACGTGCTCCGCGGCGAACAGCACCTGCCGGCCAGCGGGGAGACCGTCGTCGAACGCGGTGACGTCGTCACCCTCGTCGGCGCCCGCTCGGGCCTGAACCGGATCGTCGCGAAGATCGGCACGGTGGCCAAGAACGACTCCACCGACTTCATCTACCTCGGTCTCGGCATCGCGCTCGGCTCGCTCATCGGCCAGCTCGTGGTCCGCCTCGGCGGGGTCCCGCTCTCGCTGGGCACCGGCGGCGGCTGCCTCATCTCCGGTCTGCTCTTCGGCTGGTTCCGCTCCCGCCGGCAGACCTTCGGCGCCTTCCCGCCCCAAGCCGCCACCACCATCAAGGACATGGGGCTCGCCGTCTTCATCGCCTGCACCGGTCTGACCTCGGGCCCGCAGGCCTGGCCGCTGCTCAAGGAGTACGGGGCCCTGCTGCCGTTCGCCGGGATCGCCATGGTCCTCGTACCGGCCACGCTCTCGCTGGTCGTCGGACGCAAGCTGCTGAAGATCGAGAAGCCGCTGCTGATCGGCGCCATCGCCGGACAGCAGTGCTCCACGCCCGCCATCACCTCGGTCACCCAGGTCGCCCAGAGCTCGGTCCCGATGCTCGGCTACACGATCACCTACGCCCTGTCCAACTTCCTGCTCCCGCTCACCGGTCCGATCCTCGTCGGGGTCCTGGGGGCCTGACCGCACGCAAGAGCGCCGTTTCCCCTCACGACGGGCATCCGCATGATCGACTTCCTCAACAGGAACATCTTCCAGCCCCATCCCGAACTGCTCGTCTTCATCACGGTGGCCTTCGGCTTCCTCGTCGGGAAGCTGCGCTGGAAGGCCATCGGCCTGGGCGCCGTCACCGGCTGCCTCGTCGCGGGCCTGGTCTTCGGCGCCCAGTTCAAGATCACCATCGACGGGACCGTGAAGAACCTCTTCTTCACGATGTTCCTCTTCGCCCTCGGCTACAAGGTCGGCCCGCAGTTCTTCCGCGGCCTCAAGAAGGACGGCCTGCCCCAGGTCCTCAACGCCGTGATCGTCTGCGTCACCGGCCTGCTGGTCTCCTGGGGCTTCGCCGTGATGCTCGGCTACGGCCCGGGGCTCGGCGCCGGCCTGCTCGGCGGCGCGCTCACCCAGTCCGCCGTCATCGGCGTCGCGCAGGATGCGATCGGCAACCTGCCCGGGCTCAGCGGGGACCAGATCAAGGAGCAGCAGAACCTGGTCGCGGTGGCCTACGCCGTCACCTACCCGCTCGGCACCATCCTCTGCGCGATGCTCCTCGCCAACGTGCTGCCCCGGCTCTACCGCAGGAACCTGGCCGCCGAGAGCGCGCAGCTCGCCCTGGAGCTCGACGCGCCCAGCGACAACCCCGACCTCCACGACGGCTACTACGAGATCGTCCTGCGGGCCTACACCATCCAGCGGCCCGACCTCGTCGGGAGGACCATCGACGACTTCGAGAACCAGCAGAAGGCGCTGGGCCACCGGATCTACCTCACGCGGATCCGCCGGGAAGGGGCGATCCTCGACCACGACCAGCAGACCGTGCTGCGCGAGGGCGACGTCGTCGCCGTCAGCGCCCTGCGCGGATCGCTCGTCGAATTCGACGCCCGGACCCACATCGGCGCCGAGGCGGACGACGTGGAGCTGCTCGGCTACCAGACCGAGAACCTGCACGTGGTCGCCTCGGAGAAGGCGCAGCTCGGCAAGACCATCGCGGAGCTGCGGGCCGAGCCCTTCATGGTCGGGGTCTACATCGACAAACTCTTCCGCTCCGGCGCGGAGTTCCCGTACCGGCTCTCCACCCAGCTGGAGCGCGGCGACACCCTGATCCTCTCCGGACCCAAGCGGCTGGTGGAGCCCGCGGGCAAGGCCATCGGCAAGCCCGTACCGACCAGCTTCGCCACCGACATGATCTGGGTGGGCCTGGGCATCTTCCTCGGCGGCTGCCTCGGCATCCCGGCGCTCACCGCGAGCGGGGTCCCGATCTCGCTGTCCACCTCGGGCGGCGCGCTCATCATGGGCCTGGTCTTCGGCTGGATCCGGGGCAGGTACCCGACGTACGGCAACGTCCCGCCCGCCGCCCAGTGGTTCATGGACACCCTCGGTCTGTGCCTCTTCATCGCGGTCGTCGGCCTGAACGCCGGACCGAGCTTCACCAGCGGGCTGGCGACCGCCGGCTGGGGGCTGCTGCTCTGGGGCGCGGTCATCACGCTGATCCCGCTGCTGGTCGGTTTCCTCGTGGGCCACCACATCCAGAAGATCCGCTTCCCGATCCTGATGGGCGTACTGGCCGGCGGCCAGACCACCACGGCCGCGATCGGCGCCGTGAACGAACAGTCCAAATCGCAGGTCCCGACGCTCGGTTACACGATCCCGTACGCGATCAGCAACGTGCTGCTGACCATCTGGGGCGCCGTCATCGTCCTCCTCAACCACTGAACGCCCCACTCAAGGCCCCCACCGAAAGGAACGAACCACCGTGCCGGAGACCAGCTTCAGCCGCGAGGAGATCCAGTCCTTCGCGCAGCTCAGCCCGTTCGAGCTGAAGGACAAGTTCATCCAGCTCGCCACCGCCGCCCAGGCCGACAAGCCCGGCCAGAAGGACACCACCGCGCGCGCCATGCTCAACGCGGGCCGCGGCAACCCGAACTGGATCGCCACCGGGCCGCGCGAGGCCTTCTACGCGCTGGGCTACTTCGCCCTGGAGGAGTCCCGGCGGGTGTGGACCGCCGACAACCTCGGCGGGATGCCGGAGAAGCAGGGCATCGGGGAGCGGTTCGACTCCTGGGCGCGGCGCCACCCGGACCTGCCGGGCGTGGAGATGCTCTCCGCCTGCGTCCAGTACGCCCTCTCGCGCTGGCCGTTCGACAAGGACGCCTTCGTGCACGAGCTGACCGACTCCATCACGGGCGACAACTACCCGGTCCCGGACCGGATGCTGAAGCACGCGGAGCAGATCGTACGCGGCTACGTGGCCGACGAGATGTTCGACAAGAGGCCGCCCGGGGGCAACAACCTCTCGCTCTTCGCGACCGAGGGCGGCACCGCCGCCATGTGCTACATCTTCGACTCGCTGATGAAGAACGGGGTCCTGAAGAAGGGCGACAAGATCGCTCTGATGACCCCGGTGTTCACCCCGTACATCGAGATCCCCGAGCTCGACACCTTCGAGTTCGAGGTGGTCAACGTCTCCGCGAGCCTCTTCGCCGAGACCGGGGTGCGGCAGTGGCGCTACCCGCAGGAGGAGGTCGCCAAGCTGGCCGACCCCTCGGTGAAGCTCGTCTGCCTGGTCAACCCGAGCAACCCGCCCTCGCTCGCGCTGAGCGACCGGGTGGCGAACCAGATCAAGGACATCGTCGCCACCAGCAACCCGAACCTGCTGATCGTCACGGACGACGTCTACGGCACCTTCGTGCCCGGCTTCCGCTCGATCGCCGCCGACCTGCCGCGCAACACCCTGCTCGTGTACTCGTACTCCAAGCACTACGGCTGCACCGGCTGGCGGCTCGGCGTCATCGGCCTGCACGACGACAACGTCATCGACGAGATGATCGCCCGCTTCCCGCAGGACCAGAAGGACCGCCTCGCCAAGCGGTACGGCACGCTCTCCCTGGAGCCGGAGAAGATCCGGTTCATCGACCGGCTCGTCGCGGACTCCCGCTCGGTGGCCCTCAACCACACGGCCGGCCTCTCGCTGCCGCAGCAGACGATGATGACGCTCTTCTCGCTCTTCGACATGCTGGACGAGGGCCAGGCCTACAAGGAGCGCATCCGCCAGATCGTCCACCGCAGGCTCGATCTCCTCCTGGAGGGAGCCCAGATGAAGATCTCCGCGGACGACAAGCGTGCCGGGTACTACATCGAACTCGACCTGCTGGCCGAGGCGGAGCGGGTCCACGGCAAGGACTTCGCGGACTTCCTGGAGAAGAACTACGAGCCGGTCGACCCGCTGTTCCGCCTCGCCGAACAGACCTCGGTGGTCCTCCTCAACGGCGGCGGCTTCGACGGCCCGCAGTGGTCGGTGCGCGTCTCGCTGGCCAACCTGGACGACCTGGACTACCTGAAGATCGGCCACCACCTGCGGGAGATCTTCAACGACTACGCGAGCGAGTGGCAGCGCTCGAAGGCCTCCGGCTGACCCGCTCCATGCTGTCCGTGGGCGCCCGCCGGATCTCGGCGGGCGCCCACGGCATTGACGGATGAATCAATTCAGACAACCGTCTTGTACAAGTGTCATAGACGGTTGTATAGTTGCGAGCACGTCAACCGGACCGATCGAGGGGAACATCCGATGTCCATTCAGCCCGCCCGCGCCGCCCTGACCATCGACGGCCGCGTCCTGTCCTACCTGGACTTCGGTGGAACCGGCCGCCCGCTCCTCGCTCTGCACGGCCACCTGTCCGAGGGCTCCTCCTTCACCGAACTCGCCGCGGCCCTCGGCCCCGACTGGCGGGTGATCGCTCCCGACCAGCGCGGCCACGGCGACTCCGACCGTGCCGGGGACTACACCCGCGCCGGCTACCTCGCAGACCTCGTAGCCCTCCTGGACCACCTCGGCATCGACAGGACCGTCGTCCTGGGCCACTCCCTCGGCGGGATCAACGGCTACCATCTGGCTGCCGAACACCCCTCGCTGGTCGAGGCGTTCATCAACGTCGAAGGTCCCGTGGACCTCCCCGACCACGGCACCAGCCCGCTCGCCTTCGTGCTGAACTTCCGCTACACCGCCGCCACCCGTGAGGACCTCCTCGCGGCCTGCGGCCCCCTGGCCCCCGCCGTCGCCCCGGCGCTGCGCCCGCTGCCCGACGGGTCCGGCTGGCGGCTGCCGTTCCACCCGCAGGACACCGTCGACTCCGAGAACCTCGTCCACGGCGACCACTGGAAGCAGTGGCTCGCCACCGACTGCCCCGCGCTCCTGATCCACGGCCTCCGCAGCCAGGCACTGCCCACGCCGCAGGCCCTCGACATGGCCGACCGCCGCCCCGGGACGGCGTACCGCGCCCTGGACGCCGACCACTTCGTCCTCCAGGCCGACCCGGAAGGCAGCGCGACCGCCGTTCGGGAGTTCCTCGCCGGCCTCTGAACCGGCCCCGGGCGAACGAAAGCGCCCCCTTCCGGCCCTGTGGGGCCGGAAGGGGGCGTTGTGCCGCAGCCGGACGGTGGGACGGTCCGCGATCGGCGGACCAGGGGGTCCGGTTACGGGGCGACGCGGCCGATCAGGGGGTAGTGGTCGCTGAGGTTGGTGTAGGTGTAGGAGGTGCCCCAGCTGGAGACCGTCCAGGGCGCCGACTCCTCCTTGACCACGTTGTTGTTCCAGTTCGCCGGGCGGGCGTTGCCCTTGCGGTAGAGCACGTAGTCCAGGTCCTCGCGCGGGTCGGTCGGGTAGCGGTAGTTCGCTATCGAGTTCAGCGCGGTGTCGAAGGAGTACGGGTGCCCCGTGCGGGTGTCGGAGGCCGCCAGGTCGGCGTTGGCCAGCATGGAGGCGTACTCCGGGCTGCGCGAGTCCACGTTCATGTCGCCCGCCACGATGACCTGTTCGTCCGCCGGGATGTTCTTGGCGTCGAGGAAGGCGTCGATGCCGCGGAACTGGAGGGCGCGGTCGGCCGCGGCCTCGCCCGCCTTGCAGCCCGTGTCGGTGGACTGGGCGTGCGTGCCGACCACGTGCACCTTGGTGCCGTTGACGTTCAGCACCACGTAGGCGAAGCCCTTGTTGGAGTACCAGTCGGAGCCGCAGGCGTCCTTGTAGACCACCTGCTCCTTGCGCAGGATCGGCCACTTGCTGAGGATCGTGACCCCGCCGTCCTCCGGGGTGGTGGAGGAGTAAGCGCCGCCCGTGGCGTCCCAGCCGCTCTTGCTGCGGCCCACGACGGGGGTCTGGTACGGGTACTGCGCGGAGGCGTTGGACTTCAGCGCGTCGGAGGCGCCGTTGTCGAAGGCCTCCTGGAGCACGACCACGTCGTGGCCCTGGAAGAAGGAGGCCTTGGGGATCTCCTTGGCCCGGATGTCCTGGCCCCAGTTCGGGTACAGGTTCTTGCTCATCAGGAACGTGTTGTACGTCAGAACGCTGAGCTGCGGCGCGGTCGCGCTCTCCGCGGCGGTGGCGGCCGGAGCCGTGGTGGCGGCGAGCGCCCCCGCGGCGATCGCGGCGACGACCGCGGCGGCGGCGCGGACCTTGCGGGGCTGGCTGTGGGGCATGGAGGTCTCCCTCGTTCCTGTGGGGGAAGATCGGCTCCGCAATCCAAGCAGCCGCGGTTACCTCTGGGTAACACCCGCGACAAGACTTTCTGTCCGCATCACGGCCATCAGCCTTCGCCGCTCACGGCCGGCCGGGGGAGGCCGGGCCGCGCCCACCGGGGGAAGGGCCTGTGACCCGGCCATACTGGAGTGACAGGCGGGACGGATGGGACTCATGGGGGTGCGTACGTGACCACGGAGATACGGCCGGACACGGTCGGCGGGCGGAGCGACCCCGAGCCCCCGCCGCCCGGCGGAGTGCTCTGGACCATCGCCGGTGACATCCGGGGGCTGCTCATGCTTCCCGCCGCCTTCACCCTGCAGGTCGCACACCCCGCGATCGGGGCCGGAGTCGACCAGTACTCCGTCTTCCGCACCGACCCCTGGGGCCGCGGCGAGCGCTCCCTGCGCTCCGTCCAGCTGTGGGTGTACGGCGGAGCGGACGCCGTGGCCGAAGGGCGCCGGGTCCGCCGGCTGCACAAGGAGATCCAGGGCACCGACACCAGGGGACGGCGCTACCACTCCCTCGACCCCGCCTGCTACGCCTGGGTGCACGCCACCGGCTTCCCGATCTACCTCTACGCCGGGCGCTACCTGCTGCGCCGCTTCACCCCCGCACAGGAGCGCCGGCTCTACCGCGAATGGCTCCAGGTCGGGCGCATCCTCGGCCTCCACGACCGGGACATGCCGCAGACCATCGAGGAGTACTGGCCCTACTACCGCCGGATGCTGGCCGAGGAGATCGAGCCCACCAAGGTCGCCCTCGAACTCGTCGCCACCGACACCCCTCTGCCCCGCCCCGAGGGCGGCCCGCTGCCGCTCCGGCTCCTGCTGCGCCTGGCCTGGCCGGTGCTCCGGCCGGCGTTCCTGCACTTCCGGGCCTTCGTCACCGTCGGCTACATGCCGCCCGAGGCGCGCGCCGCCATCGGCCTGAAATGGACCCCGTCGCAGGAGCGCCGGCTGCGCCTGCTCAGCTGGGCCGCACGCACCCTCGTACCCCTCTTGCCGGAGCGACTGCGGTACCTGCCGATCGCCCGCGCGGCCCGCGCCGCGCACCGGCGCGCCGACGCCCGCTGAGGGGCGCCGGCGCGCAACCCCGTAGGGCCGTCGGGTCCTCGCCTCAGTGGGCGTCGTGGACGGAGTTCGTCGCCTCGATCTTCTTCCAGGACTTCGGCTCGGCGGCCGGCTTGGCCGGGGACTGGAGGGAGCGGGCCGTGGAGGACTTGGCCGCAGGGGTCGCCGGCGGGGCGAAGGCCGGCTTGCCCGGGGTGTAGAGCCAGGTCTCGAAGAGCTGCGCCAGCGGCTTGCCCGAGACCTTCTCGGCGTAGCGGACGAAGTCGCCGACCTTGGCGTTGCCGTAGGCGTGCTCGGTCGGCCAGCCCTTGAGGATCTGGAAGAACTTCTCGTCGCCGATCTCGTTGCGCAGCGCCTGGACGGCGATCGCCCCGCGGTCGTAGACCGCCCCGTGGAACTGGTTCTCCGCACCCGGGTCACCCGGCTTCACCTGCCAGAACGGGTCTTCCGCCGGGCGCAGTTGGTAGGCCCAGTCCGCGAGCTCCTGGGCCGTGCCCTCGCCCTCCTTCTCCGACCACAGCCACTGGCTGTAGCGGGCGAAGCCCTCGTTGATCCAGATGTCCTTCCAGTTGTCCACGGACACGCTGTCGCCGTACCACTGGTGGGCCAGCTCGTGCACGACCACCGAGACGTTCGCGCCGTTCGCGAACTGCCGGGGGCTGTAGAACGGCCGGGTCTGCGTCTCCAGGGCGAAGCCGGAGGGCACGTTCGGGACGTAGCCGCCCAGCGCGTTGAAGGGGTACGGCCCGAAGACCCCCTCCAGCCACTCCGCGACCTCGCCGGTCCGCTCCACGCTCGCGCGCGCCGCGCCCGCGTTGTCGCCGAGGTCCTTGCTGTACGCGTTGAGGATCGGCAGGCCGCTCGCCGTCTTGTCGGTGGTGATGTCGAACTTGCCGATGGCCAGGGTCGCGAGGTACGTGGCCTGCGGCTTGTTCGAGCGCCAGTTGTACCGGGTCCAGCCGAGCCGCGAACTCTGCGACTGCAGAACGCCGTTGCTGATGGCCTGGGTGCCGTCCGGCACATTCACCGAGATGTCGAAGGTGGCCTTGTCGAGCGGGTGGTCGTTGCTCGGGAACCACCAGATCGCCGAGTCGGGCTCCTGCGCGGCGACGCCGCCGTCCGGGGTGCGCTGCCAGGCCGACCAGCCGTCGACCTTGAACTCCGAGGGCTTGCCCGCGTACTTGACGACCACGGTCGCCTGGCGGCCCTGCTTGAGCTCGGCGGCCGGGGTGACCTCCAGCTCCTGGGTACCGGACTTGGCGAACTTCGCCTTGACCCCGTTGACCCGGATCTCGCTGACGTCGAGGCCGAAGTCGAGGTTGAAGCGGGACAGGTCCTGCTTGGCGGTGGTCAGGAGGGTGGCGGTCCCCTCCAGCAGGTCGGTCTTGGGCTGGTACTGCAGGCGCAGGTCGTAGTGGGAGACTTCGTAACCGCCGTTGCCGCTGGCCGGGTAGTAGGGATCGCCGATACCCGGGGCGCCCGGACCGGAACTCGCAGCCGACGCCGGGATCACCAGCAGAAGGGAAGCGGCGAGCACGCTCGGAGCGATGACTTTGCGGTGCACCTGGGGACTCCAATGGGTAGGGGAGTGGCTTCCGTTCGACCGTATTCACGCCCGCGGCCCCGAGTCATGTCCATGGCCCCCGCTGTCACACGATCGCCATTCGGCCGTCACAGCGCGTGTGGCCGGGCCCCCTCTTTTCCAGCGTACTAAGCAGTCGCTAACCTGCCGGGCATGACTCTTCCCCCGCGCGCCGCCCGTCACGCCTGGCACGGAGCGATCAACCCGCTGCACGCCACCGTCTACTTCTCGCCGGACCTCGGAGAGGAGTTCGACGCCCTAGGGATCACCGACCCCCGCGCCGTCAACCTCGCCTCGCGGTCCGCCGCGATGGGAGCGGTCGGGGCCGGCGTGGCGACCTCCACCTTCTACAACTACCGCCACGACCTGATCGCCCGGCACCTGCCCGCCGTCTGGGACGCCGCCACTCCCGAGGCTGTCCTCGCCGCCCGGCTGCGGGCCGTCGACACCACGCTGCGCCGGCTCCTCGGCGACGAGACCTTGGAGTCCGCCGAGCTCGCCGAGGCCGCCGAGCTGGCGATGCGCGCTACCGAGGGCTGTACGAGGCACGCCCGTACCCTCTACTCCGCCCACGCGGACCTCCCCGTACCGGAAGAACCGCACCTCAAGCTGTGGCACGCCACCACCCTCCTGCGCGAGCACCGCGGCGACGGCCACCTCGTCGCCCTGCTCGTCGCGGACCTGGACCCGGTCGAGGCCCTGATCAGCCACACGGCCACCGGCCGCGGCATGACCCCCAAGTACCTCAAGTCCATCCGCGGCTGGGACCAGTCCGACCTGGACGCCGCCACCGACCGGCTGCGCGGGCGCGGCATCCTCGACGCCGGCGGGGAGCTCACCGCCCGGGGCCAGGAGGTGCGCGAAGCCCTCGAGCTGGAGACCGACCGGCTCGACGCGGCCCCGTACGAGCACCTCGGCGCGGCCGGACTCGCCCGGCTCGCCGAGATCGGCGGCGGCTTCACCAAGAAGGTCGTCGGCGCCGGAGCCTTCCCCGGGGACCTCTTCGGCAAGGCCTGACAGGCCCGGGACTCCCGGGACGGACAAGGCTCCCGACGTCCGCCGCCGCCACCTGCCACAATTGGCAGCCTTCCGACGCAGCACGCAGCAGACAGCGCGCACCACGCATACGTACGAAGGCAGGCGGGACCGCACAGTGACCATGTCCATCGAAGGCAGGATCGCCGAGGAGCTCGGCGTACGGGAGCGGCAGGTCAAGTCCGCCGTCGAGCTGCTCGACGGCGGCTCCACCGTGCCGTTCATCGCGCGCTACCGCAAGGAAGCGACCGAGATGCTCGACGACGCCCAGCTGCGCACCCTCGAGGAGCGGCTGCGCTACCTGCGCGATCTGGAGGACCGGCGCGCCGCGATCCTCGACTCCGTACGGGAGCAGGGCAAGCTCGACGCCGAGCTGGAGGCCCGGATCAACGCGGCCGACACCAAGGCCCGGCTGGAGGACATCTACCTCCCCTTCAAGCCCAAGCGGCGCACCAAGGCCCAGATCGCCCGGGAGGCCGGCCTGGAGCCGCTCGCCGAGGGTCTGCTCGCGGACCCCTCGGTGGATCCGCTGGCCGCGGCGGCCGGGTACGTGGACGCGGACAAGGGCGTCGCCGACCCGGCGGCCGCCCTGGAAGGCGCCCGCTCCCTGCTCACCGAGAAGTTCGGCGAGGACGCCGACCTCATCGGCGAACTGCGCGAGCGCATGTGGGGCCGCGGCCGGCTCGCCGCGAAGGTCCGCGAGGGCAAGGAGGAGGCGGGCGCCAAGTTCGCCGACTACTTCGACTTCACCGAGCCCTTCACCGCACTGCCCTCGCACCGTGTCCTGGCCATGCTCCGCGGCGAGAAGGAGGACGTCCTCGACCTCACTCTGGAGCCGGAGGAGCCGAGCGAGGTTCCCGGCCCGTCCACGTACGAGGGGATGGTCGCGCGCCGCTTCGGGATCAACGACCGCGGCCGGCCCGGCGACAAGTGGCTCGCCGACACCGTCCGCTGGGCCTGGCGGACGAAGATCCAGGTGCACCTCGGCATCGACCTGCGGACGCGGCTGCGTGCCGCCGCCGAGGACGAGGCCGTACGGGTCTTCGCGTCCAACCTGCGCGACCTGCTGCTCGCCGCCCCCGCCGGCACCCGTGCCACGCTCGGCCTCGACCCGGGTTTCCGGACCGGCGTGAAGGTCGCCGTGGTGGACGCCACCGGCAAGGTCGTCGCCACGGAGGTGATCTACCCGCACGTACCGGCCAACAAGTGGGACGACGCGCTCGCCAAGCTGGCCCGTCTCGCCAAGGAGCACGCGGTCGAGCTGATCGCCATCGGCAACGGCACCGCCTCCCGCGAGACCGATAAGCTCGCCGGTGAACTGATCACCCGCCACCCCGAGTTGAAGCTCACCAAGGTGATGGTCTCGGAGGCCGGCGCCTCCGTGTACTCGGCTTCCGCCTTCGCCTCGCAGGAACTCCCCGACATGGACGTGTCCTTGCGCGGCGCGGTCTCCATCGCCCGCCGGCTGCAGGACCCGCTCGCCGAACTGGTCAAGATCGACCCGAAGTCGATCGGCGTCGGCCAGTACCAGCACGATCTGTCCGAGGTGAAGCTCTCGCGCTCGCTCGACGCGGTCGTCGAAGACTGTGTGAACGGCGTCGGCGTGGACGTCAACACCGCTTCCGCGCCGCTGCTTTCGCGCGTGTCGGGCATCAGCGGTGGACTCGCCGAGAACATCGTGGCGCACCGCGACGCCAACGGGCCCTTCCGCAACCGCAAGGGTCTCAAGGGCGTGGCCCGGCTCGGCCCCAAGGCGTACGAGCAGTGCGCGGGCTTCCTGCGGATCCGTGACGGGGACGACCCGCTGGACGCCTCCAGTGTGCACCCCGAGGCGTACCCGGTGGTCCGCTCGATGGGCAAGACGGCGGGCAGCGAGGTGGCGGCCCTGATCGGCAACGGCGGCGTGCTGCGCTCGCTGCGGCCGGAGCAGTTCGTCACCGAGGCCTTCGGTCTGCCGACGGTCACCGACATCCTGCGCGAGCTGGAGAAGCCGGGCCGCGACCCGCGTCCCGCCTTCAAGACGGCCACCTTCAAGGAGGGCGTAGAGAAGATCGGCGACCTGGCCCCCGGGATGATCCTGGAGGGTGTGGTCACCAATGTGGCCGCCTTCGGCGCCTTCATCGACATCGGCGTGCACCAGGACGGCCTGGCGCACGTCTCGGCGCTGTCGAAGAACTTCGTCAAGGACCCGCGGGACGTGGTCAAGCCGGGCGACGTCGTCCGCGTGAAGGTCATGGACGTGGACATCCCGCGCAAGCGGATCTCGCTGACGCTGCGGCTGGAGGACGAGTCCGAGCGCGGCGGCCCGGGCGCTCCGAAGCAGCGCGAGGACCGCGACGGCCGTGCGGAGCGCGGAGAGCGGCGCGGCGGCGGCCGGCCCCCGCAGCAGCGCGGCGCGGCGGGCGGCCAGGGCGGCGGCCAGCGGCAAGGCGGTCAGGGCGGTCAGGGCGGTCAGGGCGGTGGTCAGAGCGGCGGCCAGGGTGGCTCCCGCGACGGCGGCCGGGGTCAGCGCCAGGGCGGCCAGGGCGGCGGTCAGCGTCAGGGCGGCGGTGCGCCGGCCCCCTCCAACAGCGCCATGGCCGACGCACTGCGCCGCGCCGGTCTCTCCGGCCCCGACGGCCAGGGCGGCGGCCGCAAGCGGTAGACGTCCTCGCGGTGGGCGGTGTTCGTGGCAGCGTGTGACGGACTGGCCGAATAGGCGCGTCACATACGGACATACCTTGCCAACTTCCTTGCAAGATCTGTAGGCATGACGGAACGCCCGTTCGTCTTTTGGCGGACGGGCTTCCGTGTTTCCCCTCAGGGCCGCACTCCCGAGGACGCATTGAAGGCAAAGGACGTCATGCCCCTGCCCACGCACGCCTACCGACGCTGCCCGAGAAAGGGTCCGAAGAGGGAACACATGCGCCACCCGCAACCGAGTCTGCGTAAACGCTGCGAGGCGATTCTCGGCCGTCTTGAGCTGGCACACCCCTTCTCCCTCGACGGGTTGTGCGACCGGATAGCGGAGCAGCGGGGCCGGCCCATCCGGCTCCACCCGCTGCCCAAGGAAGCGGCCGAGTCGGGGGTGTGCGGCCTGTGGGTCGGCACCGACAGCGTCGACTACGTCTTCTACGAGGCCCAGACCACCCCGCTGCACCAGGAGCACATCGTGCTCCACGAGATCGGCCACATCCTCTTCGGGCACAACTCGCTGGACGGGGAGGCCGAAGGGGCCACCGGAGCCGGTGGGGAAGAAGGGGGCGTCCCCGTCATCCTCGGGCGCACCAACTACACCACCCGCCAGGAGCAGGAGGCGGAGATGCTCGCCAGTATGATCCGCATCCGCACGGCGACCCCCGGCCCGCACCACGGCGACGCCGACGAGGCCCGGACCACCCTGGCCAGGCTGGAGTCCGCGATGGGCTACGAGCGCCAGAGGCGGGGGCATGGCCGCCATGGCTTCTGATCTCACCGCCTTCGGCGACGCCCTCGCCGTCCCCAGCGTCGTCTGCCTCTGGGTGGCCGTCCTGCTGCGCGCCCCCGGCGCTCTGCGCTCCCCGCACCAGCGCGGCCTGTGGCTCGCCGTCGCCACCGCCGCCGCCGCGATGACACTGAACCTCCCCGACGTGGTGGCCTACGCCATGAGCCGGGACCCCGGCTACGCCCACACCATCGGGCTGGTCCGCAACCTCATCGGCGTCCTCTCCGCGGGCGCCGTGCTCTACTTCGTGGCCGCCGCGACCCGGGGCCGCCGGCTCCAGATCGCCTCCGGCGCCGGCACCGTGGTCTGGCTGACCGCACTCGTCGTACTGGACGGGGTCGCACCGCCCCACGGCACGCACACCATCCCGCCCGTCGGCTCCCCGGTGCCCTCCCTCGCCTACTGGCTCGTGCTGATGTCCGCGCATCTGGTCGCCAACACCATCTGCGTATCGGTCTGCTGGCGCTACAGCCGCCGCGCCGAAAGCCGCGGACTGGCCGTCGGGCTGAGGCTGTTCGGTCTCGGTACCGCCCTCGCCGGGGTGTTCTGGTTCGTGTACCTGCTCAAGGCGCTGTTCGGCGTCACCTGGGCGATGCCCGCCAACCCGCTGCTGATGAACGTGCACGGCCTGCTGCGCGCCGCCGCGATCCTGGTCCCGACGCTGTTCACCCTGCGCGGCACGGCCGCCGACATCGCCACAGCCTGGAGGCTCTGGCCGCTCTGGCGCGACCTGGTCCACGCCGTCCCGCACGTCGCCCTCAACAAGCCGCGCGCCGGCCGGGTCCTGGAACTGCTGTGGCCCCCGGTCCCGCGCAACCTGCTCGTCTACCGCAAGGTCATCGAGACCCGCGACGCCATCCTGATCCTCGGGGAGTACGTGGCTCCGGGCGTGCCGGAGCTCGCCCGCGGCCACGTCGCCGGGAACGGGGTCCCCGAACCCGCGCGCCCCGCGGCCGCGCTGGCCTGCGTACTCAAGGAGGCGCGGCAGGCGAAGCTGGCCGGGATCCCGCAACAGCGCGGCGAGGCCGACCCGTTGGAGCTCCCCGCGGCCCTCCAGACCTCGGCCGACGGGGACAGCCTGGACAGCGAGGCACGCTTCCTCGTGGACGTGGCGCGGGCCTACGCCTCGCCCGCCACGGCCGCCTTCGCCCCATGAGGCGCCGTAGCGGAGCCATCGCGCCCGAACCGAAAGACCGCACCCGCACCACAAGCTCAACCGCCAGGAAGTGAAAGTCTCTTGAGCACAGTACTGATCACAGGGGCCAGCGCCGGACTCGGCGCGGCCTTCGCCCGCGGCTTCGCCGCCAAGGGCTGCGACCTCGTCCTCGTGGCCCGCGACAAGGGCCGCCTCGAAGCCGTCGCCGCCGAGCTCGGCCGCGAATTCGGCGTCGTCTGCCAGGTGTTGCCCGCCGACCTGCTCGACCCCGAAGGCCTGGGCTCCGTGGCCGACCGGCTCGCCGACCGGGCCCGGCCCGTGGACATCCTGGTCAACAACGCGGGGTTCGGCCTCCCCGCGCCCTTCCCGTACAACCCGGTCGAGGACGAGGAGCGGATGCTCGACCTGCTCGTCAAGGTCCCGCTCCGGCTCACCCACGCCCTCCTCCCGGGCCTGCGCGAACGCCGCCGGGGCGCGGTGCTCAACGTCTCCTCGGTCGCCGGACTCCTGCCGACCGGGACGTATGGGGCCGCGAAGGCCTGGGTCACCGCCTTCAGCGAGTCGCTGCGCGTGGACATGGAGCCCTACGGGGTGCGCGTGCTGGCGGTGGTCCCCGGCTTCACCCGGACCGAGTTCCAGCAGCGCGCCGGATCCGACGTCAGCGCCCTGCGCGACGCGGTGTGGCTGGAGCCGGGCGACGTGGTGGCCCGAGCCCTCAAAGACCTGGCCCTGCGCCGCCCGGTCAGCATCACCGGCCTGCGCTACCAGGCGTACGCCCTGGCCGTGCGCCATCTCCCGCGCACCTTCGTGGCCCGCAAGATGGCCCGCAAGCGCCGCCCGCCGGCGGACACGGGGGACGGCAGCTGACGACTGCGCCGCGACAGCGCGATGCGCGGCTCGGTGACGGGCCGCGCACGCCTGATGTGCAGGGGGACGAATCAGCAGTCGCCGTGGTCGTGACCTCCGTAACCGTTGTCGTCATCGTCGTCCCAGTTCCAGCCACCGTGGTGCCAGCCGTGGTCGTCGTCGTGGTCCCAGCCGCCCGCGACGTAGCTGACGTGTTGGGTCGGGGCTGCCGCCGAAGCGGTTCCTGCCGCGCCGAGCGCAGCCCCGCCGGCCATCAGAAGACCGGCAGCGGAGACCGCGAAGAGGCGCTTCGCTCTCAGTGCAAACATGAGAATTTTCCCTTTCCTTCCACCCTCCTCGACCCTCCGGGGCATGAGGGGGATGGAACCGCGGGCTGCAGGACGAGCATGCGCACCGCGGGTCGGATACAGGGCCGCCGGAAAATGCGGAAGCACATCGCCGCTCCTCGGCCACCTGGAATCCGGCCGAGGGGGCGTGCTCCGCGGTTGCGGCTCTCACTCAGACAGGCTAGTCGTCCGCAGGCCGGTCGGCACCTCGGGGCGCGCTCCGGTCAGAGCTCGGCGACCTTGCCGCCCGCCACTTCGAGGCGACGGGTCACGTGGACCGCGTCGAGCATCCGGCGGTCGTGGGTGACCAGCAGCAGGGTGCCCTCGTAGGCCTCCAGGGCGGACTCCAGCTGCTCGATCGCCGGAAGGTCGAGGTGGTTCGTGGGCTCGTCCAGCACCAGCAGGTTCACCCCGCGGCCCTGCAGCAGAGCCAGGGCGGCGCGGGTGCGCTCGCCGGGGGAGAGGGTGGCCGCCGGACGGGTCACGTGCGCCGCCTTGAGGCCGAACTTGGCCAGCAGGGTGCGCACTTCGGCCGGCTCGGTATCGGGCACGGCCGCGCAGAAGGCGTCGATGAGCGGTTCGTCGCCGAGGAACAGGCCGCGGGCCTGGTCGACTTCGCCGACCCGCACGCCCGAGCCGAGCGTGGCGGAACCGGAGTCCGGGGCGAGGCGGCCCAGGAGCACGGCCAGCAGGGTCGACTTTCCGGCCCCGTTGGCGCCGGTGATGGCGACCCGGTCCGCCCAGTCGATCTGGAGGCTGGCCGGTCCGAAGGCGAAGTCCCCGCGCTGGACCGTCACTTCGCGCAGGGTGGCGACCACGGAACCGGAGCGCGGGGCCGCCGCGATCTCCATGCGCAGCTCCCACTCCTTGCGCGGCTCGTCGACCACTTCGAGCCGCTCGATCGCGCGCTGCGTCTGGCGGGCCTTGGAGGCCTGCTTCTCGCTCGCGTCGGCGGCGGCCTTCCTGGCGGACTTGTCGTTGTCGGTGGCCTTGCGCTTGGAGTTCTTGACGCCCTTGTCGCTCCAGCCGCGCTGCATCGCGGCCCGGTCCTCCAGCGCGGAGCGCTTGTCGGAGTACTCGTCGTACTCCTCGCGGGCGTGGTTGCGGGCCCGCTCGCGCTCCTCCAGGTAGGCGTCGTAGCCGCCGCCGTAGAGGTTGATCTGCTGCTGGGCCAGGTCGAGTTCGAGGACCTTGGTGACGGTGCGCGTGAGGAACTCGCGGTCGTGGCTGATCACGACCGTGCCGGCGCGCAGGCCCTTCACGAACTGCTCCAGGCGCTCCAGACCGTCCAGGTCCAGGTCGTTGGTGGGCTCGTCGAGCAGGAAGACGTCGTAGCGGGACAGCAGGAGCGAGGCGAGCCCGGCGCGGGCGGCCTGGCCGCCGGACAGCGCGGTCATCGGCAGGTCGAGGCCGACGGACAGCCCGAGGTCGTCGGCCACCTGCAGGGCCCGCTCGTCGAGGTCGGCGCCGCCGAGGTTCAGCCACCGGTCGAGGGCGTCCGCGTACGCGTCGTCCGAGCCCGGGGTGCCGTCCACGAGACCCTGCGTCGCCGCATCGAGCTCGGCCTGGGCGGCGGCCACGCCGGTCCGTCGGGCCAGGAACTCGCGCACCGACTCGCCGGAGCGCCGCTCGGGCTCCTGCGGCAGGTGCCCCACGGCGGCGCCGGGCGGGGAGAGCCGCAGCTCACCGGTCTCGGGAGCGTCGAGACCCGCGAGCATCCGCAGCAGGGTCGACTTCCCGGCGCCGTTGACGCCGACGAGTCCGATGACGTCGCCGGGCGCGACGACGAGGTCGAGATCGGCGAAGAGCGTGCGCTCACCGTGCGCGGCGGTGAGCTTCTTGGCGACGAGGGTTGCAGTCATGATTTCCCGATCCTATCCGCCGCCCCGGAAGCTCAGGTGCCGAGGACGCGGAGGGCGGCCCACAGCGCCGCCACGGCGGCGCCGAGGGCCGGGACGGTGGTCAGCAGACCGAGCCGGGTGAAGTCCCCGAGCCTCACCGGGCTCCCGCCCGGACCGGTGGATCCCGCCCCGTCCGCGTGCAGGATCCGCCGCCACAGCAGCGTGGCCAGCGATCCGGCATAGGTCAGGTTCGGCCCGATGTTCACCCCGATCAGCACCGCCAGCACCGGCCCCGCACCACCTACCGCCGCCACCGGCAGGAGCGCCAGCACCGCCGGCAGGTTGTTGATCAGGTTGGCCAGTACGGCGGCCACGGCGGCCACGGCGAGCAGCGCCGGCAGCGAGTCCCCGGTGGGCGTCACCCAATCCAGGGCGTCCCCGAGCCCGTGGTCCACGACCGCCCGGACCACCACCCCCAGCGCCAGCACGAACAGGCAGAAGGCCGGGGCCGCCGACGCCAGGATCCGGACCGGCGTGGTCTCCCGGCGCCGCAGTGCCCGTACGGCCAGGACGAGCGTGCCCGCGAGGGCCGCCCAGGCGGGGCTCGCCCCGGCGAAGGAGGCGAGGGCGAAGCCGGCCAGGGTCAGCGCGAGCACGCCCGCCGCGAACCGGGGCAGCGGCGCGGGTTCAGCGGCCTCGGGCACGTGCTCCGGGGCGGCGGCCAGGTCAGCCCGGAAATAGCGGCGGAAGACCGCGTACTCCACCCCGATCGCCGCCAGCCACGGCAGGGCCATCAGCGCCGCGAACCGGGTGAAGGACAGTCCGCTCGCGGCGAAGGCGAGCAGATTGGTGAGGTTGGAGACCGGCAGGAGCAGCGAAGCCGAGTTCGCGAGGTGCGCGGTGGCGTAGACGTGCGGCCGCGGCCGGGCCCCCAGCCGGGCGGCCGTCGCCAGCACCACCGGGGTCAGCAGCACCACCGTCGCATCCAGGCTCAGCGTCGCCGTGACGACCGAGGCCGCGCCGAACACCCCGCCGAGCAGCGCCACCGGCCCGCGCCCGGCCGCATGCCGGGCCACGGCGGCGCCCGCGGCCCGGAACAGCCCTTCGTCGGCGCAGAGCTGGGCCAGCGCCAGGATCACCGCGAGGAAACCGACCACCGGCAGCAGATCGCGCAGCTGCGCCCAGGCATCGGCGGGCGGTACGACACCGAGTACGACGAGCAGCGCGGCCGCGGGTAGGGCGGCGGCGGCCTCCGGCAGGCCGCGCGGGCGCACGACGGCGAAGGCCAGTACGCCGAAGAGCAGGGCGACGGACAGACAGGTGGCGGCGAGGGCGTTCAGGAGGGGCTCCGGAGCAGGGAGGGCGGAGGGGCGGCTTTGGGGGGCGGGCGGCACGGCTCGGGTGACCGGGGCGGCGCGTCGGCGGGACCACGACAGGATCGCACCATGGCCGGATAGGTGGGGTGCACGTCATTGCGGCCATCGGCGGGGTGTCACACGATGAGGTCATGTCGTTGCGAAATGTGCTCGTGCTGCTCTACGACGGAGTGCAGAGCCTGGACGTCACGGGGCCGGTGGAGGTGTTCTCCGGCGCCGAGCGCCACCCGGGACCGGCGCGGTACGCGATCCGGACCGTCTCCCTGGACGGCGCACCGGTCCGCACGAACAGCGGGCTGACGCTGGCACCCGACGGGGACCTGGAGAGGGAGAGGCCGGGCGCCGGGACGACGCTGCTGGTGCCGGGCGGCCACTACCGGGGGGACTTCGAGCCGAGGCTCACCGACTGGCTGCGCGCGTACGGGGGGCACGCGCAGCGCCTGGTGTCGGTGTGCACGGGCGGACTGCTGCTGGCCGAGGCAGGCCTGCTGGACGGGCGGCGCGCGACGACGCACTGGTACGTGTGCGAGCAGATGGCCCGGGACTACCCGGCCGTCACCGTCGAACCGGACCCGATCTACGTCCGCGACGGGTCGGTGGCCACCTCGGCCGGGGTCACCGCGGGGATCGACCTCGCACTGGCGCTGGTGGAGGAGGACCACGGGCGGGAACTCGCGCTGTCGGTCGCCCGGCACCTGGTGGTCTACCTGCGAAGGCCCGGCAACCAGGCGCAGTTCAGCGCGCAGCTGGCCGCTCAGACGGCGCGGCGGGAGCCGCTGCGGGACGTGCAGCACTGGATCACGGAGCATCCGGGGGCGGACCTGACCGTGGAGGCACTGGCGGAACGGGCCGCGCTGTCGCCGCGGCACTTCGCGCGGGCCTTCCAGGCGGAGACGGGGGTCACGCCGGGGCGGTACGTGGAGCGGGTGCGGGTCGAACACGCGCGGCGGCTGCTGGAGGAAGGGGCCGAGGGGGTGGCACAGATCTCCCGGGCCTGCGGGTACGGAACCCCGGAGGCCCTCCGGCGGGCCTTCGTCAAGACCCTGGGCCAGTCCCCGGCGGAGTACCGCAGACGGTTCGGCGCCCCGCGCTGACGACCGATGTACCGATGGACCGACGACGAACGAGAACCGACACCCGACACCGACACCGACACCGACACCGACACCGACACCCGACACCGACACCCGACCACCGCTCCGGAGGAGCCATGCAGATCGCCGTACTGCTCTACGACCGCTTCACCGCCCTCGACGCCATCGGCCCCTTCGACACCCTCGGCCGCCTGCCGGGCGCCGAGACCGTCTTCGTCTCCGAGCGGCCCGGCCCCGTCCGCACCGACAACGGGAACCTCGCCCTCGTCGCCGACAAGGGGCTCGGTGAGGTGATGCGGCCGGACATCGTCGTCGTGCCCGGCGGTCCGCACCCCGAGCTGGAGATGAAGAACCCGGCCGTTCTCGACTGGCTGCGGGCCGTGGACGCCACCACCACCTGGACCACCTCCGTCTGCACCGGCTCGCTGCTGCTCGCCGCCGCGGGCCTGCTCGACGGCCGCCGGGCCACCAGCCACTGGCTGTACCTGGACCAGCTGGCGCCGTTCGGGGTGGAGTCCACCGGCGAGCGGGTGGTCTTCGACGGGAAGTACGTGACGGCCGCGGGGGTCTCGTCCGGGATCGACATGGGGCTCACGCTCCTCGGCCGCATCGCCGGGGACGAGGTCGCGCAGACCGTGCAGCTGATGACCGAGTACGACCCGCAGCCGCCCTACGACGCCGGTTCCCCGGACAAGGCTCCGGCCGAACTCGTCGCGAGGCTCCGCGCGCTCACTCCGCCGACGGGGTCCCGGTAGGCGCCGGGGCCACGGTCGGGGCCGGACCCGGCTCCGACTCCGGCTCCGGGCTCCAGGTGAAGGCCGGCGCGCGCCGCCCGAGGAAGGCGGCGACGCCTTCCGCCATCTCCCCGCTCCGCGCGGCCTGCGCCGCCCAGTGCGCGTCCCGGTCCGTGCGGCCGTCCGCGAACTCCTTCGCCGAAGCCTGGGTGAGCTGCGAGCGGGTGGTCAGGATCCGGGTGAACTCCGCCACCCGCTTGGCCAGTTCTCCGGCCGGGAGCAGCTCGTCCAGGAAGCCCGTGCGCAGCGCCCGGTCGGCGTCGATCAACTCCGCGGAGAAGAGCAGGTACTTGGCGGCGGCCGGTCCCACCAGCGCCGCGAGCCGCCGGGTGGAGGAGGCCGGGTACACGATGCCCAGCTTCGCCGGGGTCACGCCGAAGGAGGCGCCCTCCTCCGCGAAGCGCAGATCGCAGGCGGCCGCCAGCTGGCTGCCGCCGCCCACGCAGAAGCCGCGGATCGCGGCCAGCGTCGGCTTGGGGAAGGCGGCCAGGGCCTCCTCCGCGGCGACGGCCAGGGCCTGCGGATCGTCGTCCCCGGTCAGTGAGGAGATGTCCGCCCCCGCGCAGAAGGTCTCACCGGCTCCGGTCAGCACGAGCACCCGTACGGCCGGGTCGGCGGCCAGCCCGGCCAGCAGCTCCGGCAGCCCGCTCCACATCGCCGCCGTCATGGCGTTGCGCTTGGCGGGGTGGGAGATCACGACGGTGGCGACACCTTCGGAGACCGAGGAGAGGAGGGCTGCGCCCGGGGCTGCGTCCATGCGCCGGATGCTATCCCGGACGGTCAAACCTATGATCAAGAGATCCGGGGTAGCGGGGGAGTCCGTTCGGGGGTGCGAGGAGGTGGCGTGTCCATGGGCGCAGACCGTACCGGTGGCCCCCGGGAGAACCAGGCCGACAAGAAGCAGGTCAGCCGCAGTTTCGGAGTGATGGCCCTGCTCGGCGTGCTGCTGGTGCTGGCCGGGCTGGTGGGTCTGATCTACACCGGCGTCGCCACCCTGACCACCATGTTCCTCTTCGGCTGGCTGCTGCTGGCCGGCGGAGTGGTGGGTCTGCTCCAGGCCTTCCAGTCGCGCAAGAGCAACTACTTCTGGCTCGCCGTCATCGTCGCCGCGATCAACATGGCGGCCGGGTTCGTGATCCTGCGCCGCCCGGAGGCGAGCGCCGAGGCGCTGACGATGTTCGCCGCGCTGCTGTTCCTCACCGGAGGGGTCTTCCGGCTGGTCGGCGCCCTCGTGGTGCGCGGCGCGCACTTCGGGCTGACCCTGGTTCAGGGTGCCTTCGGGATCCTGCTGGGCTTCCTGATCCTGTCCAACTGGCCCGGCAGCAGTCTGTACGTGATCGGAACCTTCTTCTCCCTCGCGCTGCTCTTCGACGGCCTCAGCCTGATCGCGCTGGGCATGGGTGCGCGCCGCATCCTGGGTCTGGTCAAGGACGGGGACGAGCCCGCGACGACGGACGGGGCGACGGCCGGCGCGACCCCAGGAGCTACGGACGCCGCGGCGGACAAGGCAGGCGAGCCGGACAAGGTGCGCGAGGCGGCCGAGAAGCGTCGACCGGAAGATCAGGAACAGTCGAACAACTGACTCTGTCATACGCCAACGGTCAGAAAGTGTCCGAATGACGCTGACTTCTGGTCAGCGGTCCGGTCCGGACCGGTCTGGTCCCCACTCTTGACGTGTGGAGACGATCGAGCGTGAAGACGGGGGCCGGGAGATGGATGTCAGCGGGAGCGTCCCGCCAGTCGTGGGGGGTGAGCCGGAGGCTCCGGCCGCCCCCCTCGCGTACGAGGGAGTGTGGCGATTCACCGCTCCCGCTCTAGAAGAATCCGTTCCGCAGGCGCGTCGGGCGGTCCGTGACCTGCTCGGCCGCCAGGGAGTGCCGGCCGATCAGGACCTGGTCTACTCCCTGCTGCTGATCGTCTCCGAGCTGGTGACGAACTCGGTCCGGCACGCGGCCCTGCTCTCGCCGGAGGTCGCGGTCGAAGTCGCCATCGGCCGGGAGTGGGTACGGGTGGCCGTCGAGGACAACCACCCGTACCGGCCCAAGGCGCTGGAGGCCGATTTCGGCCAGACCGGCGGCCGGGGGCTCCTGCTCGTCAGGGAGATCACCCTGGAGGCCGGCGGGGTCTGCGACGTCGAGCACACCTCGACGGGCGGCAAGGTGATCTGGGCGGCCCTGCCGCTCGCCGCACCCGCCGCCCCGGCACCCGCCGCCCCGCCGGTCCCTGCGAGCTGATCGGCGTACCGGGGCCTGGGCCTACCAGCCCGCCGCGTCGCCCGTCAGCTCGCGGATCGCGGGCCTGGCCGCGTCCAGCACCGTCATGAACCAGGCCGAGAACGGCTCCTCGGCGTTGCGCTCCACCAGTTCCGCGGCGGTCACGAACGCGGTGTCCGCGATCTCCTCCGGGTCCGGCCGCAGGGTCGACTGCGCGAGTCCCACGAACAGGTGGTTGTACTCCTGCTCGACCAGCCCCGATGCCGGGTCCGGATGGTTGTAGCGCACGGTCCCCGCCTCCGCGAGCAGGGAGGGCGACAGCCCCAGCTCCTCGTGGGTCCGACGGGCCGCCGCCGCGAACGGCGACTCCCCGGGATAGGGGTGACCGCAACACGTGTTCGACCAGACTCCGGGGGAGTGGTACTTCCCGAGGGCGCGCTGCTGGAGCAGCAGCCGGCCCTTCTCGTCGAAGAGGAACACGGAGAACGCCCGGTGCAACAGACCGGGGGCCTGATGGGCGGAGAGCTTCTCCGCCGTGCCGATGGTGTTGCCGGACTCGTCGACCAGTTCGAGCATGATCGGTTCTTGAGTGCCGGTGCCGGTGGACGCGCTGTTCGCGGCGGTGGCTGGTGTGGTCGGCATACCCATCCTTCGCTTCGGACTTCGACCTTCAGTCTGCCGTACAAAAGAGGTTTGTCCCCACTTCGGTGATCCGCGCATGTCCGCCCCCCGCCACGTGATAAGCGGCGGGGGACGAACCATTCGGCGAACGCGCCGGATTCGGCCGCGGGCGTCGATTCGGCCGTGCGTCAGATTCCGAACGGGGCCGGATATGTGATCGTGCCCGCCGGAACCGGCACGGAATCATCCAGCACCAGCGCCATCATCGCCTCGTCGGGCACCTCGAAAGGCGCCCGGATTCCGAAGTGCGAAGCCGGTGCGAAACCGAAGCGCGGGTAGTACGCGGGATGCCCGAGGACGAGTACGAGCGACTCCCCGCGGTCCTTGGCCGCCGCGAGCAGCGCCCGTACGACCGCGCTGCCGGCGCCCGAGCGCTGGAGCGCCGGGTCGGTGGCCACCGGGGCGAGCGCGAGCGCGGGGACTCCGTCCACCTCGCACCGGGTCAGCAGGGCGTGCGCCGCGACCGACCCGTCCGGGCCCTCGGCCACGTAGGAGAGGCCGGGCAGCCAGGCGCCGTCGGCCCGCAGCGCGTCCACGAGGTCCGCCTCGGCAGGGGTGCCGAAGGCGGCCGAGTTGAGCGCGTGCACGGCGGCCGTGTCGGCCGCGGTCTCCGGGCGGGTGGGCCAGGAGCCGCCGTCACCGGCCGTCGCCGGGCGCAGGACGTAGGCCGTGTACCCGTACTCGTGCCCGTACCGCGCCCGTACGTCGAGCTCCTCGGTGACGAAGCCCAGCGCGGCCGCGGCCTGCGGCGAGGCCGGCTCCGGGGCGGCGGCCACCCGCTCGCCGAGGGGGCCGTAGTACGCGGCCCAGTCGGAGTCGGGCTGCCGGTGGACGCCGAGCACCTGGTACCCGGCGGCCTGGACGGCGGCGAGGTTGCGGGCGGTGGAGCGCAGCGCGTAGTGCGGGTCCCAGAAGGCGCGGACCCCTGCGGAGGGTTCCGGGACGGTCCATTCGCATTCGCTCAGCACGAGGGTGCCGCCGGGTGCGAGGAGCCGCTTCCACCGGGCGAGCGCGCCGGCGAAGCCGATGTTGTAGGCGGACCCCTCGGCCCAGAGGAGGTCGAAGGAACCATCCGGATAGGGGAGGTCGGCCATGTCCGCCTTGACGGCGTGCACGCGGTCGGCGAGCCCGCGGGCCGCCGCGGCGGTGCGGAGCTCGTCGAGGAATCCGTCGTTCAGGTCGACGGCGGTGACATCGGCGCCCCGGTCGCCCGCTTCCGCGGCGAGCAGCAGGGCGCTCGGTCCCGGACCGCAGCCCAGGTCCAGGACGCGCGGCCGCTCGGGCAGCGGTCCGCACAGGGACAGCAGGTGGCGGGTGGTCGCCCCGGAGCCGGGGGACTGCCGGGGCAGTCCGCGGTGCAGTCCGATGAAGGCCTCGAAGAAGAGGTCGTCGTCGAAGGGGTCGGTCTGGTCGAAGAGGTTGGTGTTGTCGGTCAACGTGAACCCTTGAACGGGGGCTCCGGCCGACCGGCCCGTCGGTGTGATCAGGCCCGGCCGGATGCCCGGAAGGAGGTGAGGATGGACCGGAGTTCGTCGCTGCCCGTGGCCGCGACCTCTGCGACGGTCATCAACCCACCTCTTCCTCGTTCGTTTCCCGTATTCGTGATGTATCGCACGGATGAGACGTAATGCCGGGATTCGCACACGTCTGCGATCAGGCTAACACCGAGACGGTTTGAGTCCCCCGGCGTTCTCGTCAATGATGATCAGGCCGGGGCTCATGGCTCCGGGATATTCGGCTTATCGGGGCGTAAACGGGCGGTGAACCCCTGCTTCCGTTCATCCGATAGCCTCTGCCGACGTGCGGCCGCCCCACCTGGTGCGTCCTGGCGCATGTCCCGTTTCGTGTGTTCGCGCAAGGAGTGAGTTCGTCTGCCGACCGTCATCCTCACCGGCCTGCCGGTCCCCGGATCGCCGCTCGCGGACGAGTTGCGCTCCCTCGGCTTCGACGTCCGGCCCGCGGCCACCCCGCAGGAGACCGCCGCCGCGCTGGCCCTCGTACCCGCCGACCAGCGGGTCGCCCTCGTCGACGGCGGGTTCGTCGGGCACGCGCACGCCCTGCGGCTCGCGCTGACCGATCCGCGGTTCGACGCCTGCGCCGTCACCGGGGCCTTCGCGGTCAAGCCGGGTGCCCGCGCGGCCCTCGAGCGGGCCGCGGCCCTCGCCGCGAGCGCGCCGGAGCAGCAGAGCGGCCCGTACCCGGACCTGCTCGCCGCCGCGGTCGAGGCCGGCGGCACCGCCGTCCAGCGCCCCGAGCTCGGCACCCTCGTCGCCGCCGTACCCGCGAGCGCCGCCGAGCGCGACGCGGCGAGCGCCGCCGTGGCCGCCGTCGACGGCGAGGCCGTCCGGCTGCGCACCGCCGTGAAGTCCCGCGACGGGTTCTTCACCACCTTCTTCATCAGCCCGTACTCGCGCTACATCGCCCGCTGGTGCGCGCGCCGGGGCCTGACCCCGAACCAGATCACCACCGCCTCCCTGATCACCGCCCTGATCGCGGCCGGCTGCGCCGCGACCGGCGAGCGCGGGGGCTACATCGCCGCCGGTGTCCTGCTCCTCGTCTCCTTCGTGCTGGACTGCGTCGACGGGCAGGTCGCCCGGTACGCGCTCCAGTACTCGACGATGGGCGCCTGGCTCGACGCCACCTTCGACCGCGCGAAGGAGTACTCCTTCTACGCGGGCCTCGCGCTCGGCGCGGCCAGGAACGGCGACGACGTATGGGCCCTGGCGCTCGGCGCCATGATCCTCATGACCTGCCGGCACGTCGTGGACTTCGCCTTCAACGAGGCCAACCACGACGCCACGGCCAATACGAGCCCCACCGCGGCCCTCTCCGGCAGGCTCGACAGCGTCGGCTGGACGGTCTGGGTCCGCCGGATGATCATCCTGCCGATCGGCGAGCGCTGGGCCATGATCGCGGTGCTGACCGCCGTGACCAGCCCCCGGACCGTCTTCTACGCCCTCCTCGTCGGCTGTGCCTTCGGCGCGCTCTACACCACCGCCGGCCGGGTCCTGCGCTCGCTGACCCGCCGGGCCACCAGGACCGACCGTGCCGCCCAGGCCCTCGCGGACCTGGCCGACTCGGGCCCACTGGCGGAGCTCGTCGGCCGGACGCTGACCCTGCTGCGCGCCAAGTCGCCGGGAACCCTCGGCCTCGCGGTGCTGGCCACGGCCCAGCTGCTCTTCGCCGTCTGGCAGCAGCCCTTCGGCAGCTGGAAGGTCGTCGCCTCGGCCGGCCTGTACGCCCTCTTCGCGGGCGCCGCGGTCATGGTGCCCCTCAAGGGCGCCCTGGACTGGCTCATCCCGCCGCTGTTCCGGGCCGCCGAGTACACCACCGTCCTGGTCCTCGCCGCGAAGGCGGACGTACCCGGGGCCCTTCCGGCGGCATTCGGACTGGTCGCGGCGGTCGCCTACCATCACTACGACACGGTGTACCGCATCCGCGGTGGCACCGGCGCGCCCCCGCACTGGCTGGTGCGGACGACCGGCGGGCACGAGGGCCGGGTCCTGTTGACCACGGTCCTGGCCTCCGTCCTGGCATCGCGCGCCACCGACTTCCCCGTCGCGCTCACGGCCCTGGCCGTGTTCGTGGCACTCGTGGTGCTCGTGGAGAGCATCCGCTTCTGGGTTTCCTCCGGGGCACCCGCCGTACATGATGAAGGAGAACCAGCATGATCGGCCTCGTCCTCGCTGCCGGTGCCGGACGCCGTCTGCGTCCCTACACCGACACCCTGCCCAAGGCCCTCGTACCCGTGGGCCCCGAAGGCGACGAGGAGAGCCTGACGGTCCTCGACCTGACCCTCGGCAACTTCGCCGAGGTGGGCCTCACCGAGGTCGCCATCGTCGTCGGCTACCGCAAGGAAGCCGTGTACGAGCGCCGGGAGGCCCTGGAGGCCAAGTACGGGGTCAAGATCACGCTGATCGACAACGACAAGGCCGAGGAGTGGAACAACGCCTACTCCCTGTGGTGCGCGCGTGACGTCCTGAAGCAGGGTGTGATCCTCGCCAACGGCGACACCGTCCACCCGGTCTCCGTGGAGAAGACCCTGCTCGCCGCCCGCGGCCAGGGCCAGAAGATCATCCTCGCCCTCGACACGGTCAAGCACCTGGCCGACGAGGAGATGAAGGTCATCACCGCCGAGGGCAAGGGCGTCCAGCGGATCACCAAGCTGATGGACCCCGCCACCGCCACCGGCGAGTACATCGGCGTCACCCTCATCGAGCCGGAGGCCGCCGAGGCGCTGGCCGAGGCCCTGAAGACCACCTTCGAGCGCGACCCCGACCTCTACTACGAGGACGGCTACCAGCAGCTCGTCAACGACGGCTTCACGATCGACGTGGCCCCCATCGGCGACGTCAAGTGGGTCGAGATCGACAACCACGACGACCTCGCCAAGGGCCGGACGATCGCATGCCTGTACTGACGCGGCTGATCCCCTCGCCTGTTGTCGTCGACATCAGCCGGGGGGCGATGGACGATCTGGCCGGCCTCCTGGCCGACCAGCGCGTCTCCGCGTCCGGAAAGCTCGCCATCGCGATCAGCGGAGGCTCCGGCGCGGTGCTGCGCGCCAAGCTGGAGCCCGTGCTGCCGCACGCCGACTGGTACGCCGTCGTCGACGGGACCATCGACTCCGCGGTCAAGCTCGCCGACGACATAAAGGGCCGCCGCTACGACGCCGTCGTGGGCCTGGGCGGCGGCAAGATCATCGACGTGGCGAAGTACGCCGCGGCGCGGGTCGGGCTGCCCATGGTGGCCGTCGCCACCAACCTCTCCCACGACGGCATCTGCTCCCCGGTGTCCATCCTGGACAACGACAACGGCCGGGGCTCCTACGGAGTCCCCATGCCGATCGCGATGGTCGTCGACCTCGACGTCATCCGGGAGGCCCCGGTGCGGTTCATCCGCGCCGGGGTCGGCGACGCGATCTCCAACATCTCGGCCATCGCCGACTGGGAGCTCTCGCACAAGGTCACCGGCGAGCCCGTCGACGGCCTGGCCGCCGCCATGGCCCGTACCGCCGGCGAGTCCGTACTGCGCCACCCCGGCGGATGCGGCGACGACGAGTTCCTCACCGTGCTCTCCGAGGCGCTCGTGCTCTCCGGCATCGCCATGGCGATCAGCGGGGACACCCGCCCGTCGTCCGGCGCCTGCCACGAGATCAGCCACGCCTTCGACCTGCTCTTCCCGGGGCGCTCCGCGCTCCACGGCGAGCAGGTCGGCATCGGAGCGGCCTTCGCGATGCACCTGCGGGGGTCCGCCGAGCAGTCCGGGCTCTTCGTCGAGGTGCTGCGGCGCCACGGCCTGCCCGTGCAGCCCGAGGAGATCGGGTTCAGCGTGGACGAGTTCGTCACGGCCGTGGAGTACGCACCCCAGACCCGCCCGGGACGCTTCACGATCCTGGAGCACCTCAACCTGTCCGCAGCCGAGATCAGGGACGCATACGCCGACTATGCCCAGACCATCCGTAGCTGAACTCCGGCCCGTCGTTCACCCGCCGGGCGTCAAGGACCGGCGCAGTGGCGAGCACTGGGGCGGACGCCTCTACATGCGCGAGATCTCCCTGCGCATCACCCGGGTCCTGGTGGGCACCAAGGTCACGCCCAACCAGCTGACCTACCTGATGACGCTCGCCGGTGTCCTCGCCGCCCCGGCCCTGCTGGTGCCCGGCGTCTGGGGCGCCGTGCTCGGCCTGGTCATGGTCCAGCTCTACCTGCTGCTCGACTGCGTCGACGGCGAGGTGGCCCGCTGGAAGAAGCAGTACTCGCTCTCCGGCGTGTACATGGACCGGGTCGGCGCCTACCTGTGCGACGCCGCGGTCCTGGTCGGCTTCGGCCTGCGCGCCAGCGACCTGTGGGGCACCGGGCGGATCGACTGGCTGTGGGCCTTCCTGGGCACCCTCGCCGCGCTCGGCGCGATCCTGATCAAGGCCGAGACCGACCTGGTCGGCGTCGCCCGGCACCAGACCGGCAAGCCGCCGGTCCAGGAGTCGGCCGCCGAGCCGCGCTCCTCCGGCATGGCGCTCGCGCGCCGGGCCGCGGCCGCGCTCAAGTTCCACCGCCTCGTCCTGGGCATCGAGGCGTCGATGCTCATCGTGCTGCTGGCCGTCCTGGACCAGGTCCGCGGCGACCTGTACTTCTCCCGGCTCGGCGTCGCCGTGCTGGCGGGCATCGCGCTCCTCCAGACCGTGCTGCACCTGGTGTCGATCATGGCCTCCAGCAGGCTCAAGTGACGACGCCGATGCGGCTGGGCGCCGTGATCATCACCATGGGCAACCGGCCCGACGAGCTCAAGGCGCTCCTCGACTCGGTGGCCCGCCAGGACGGGCCCCCGGTCGAGGTGGCCGTCGTGGGCCAGGGCGTGAAGCTCGTCGGACTGCCCGAGGGCGTACGCGCCGTCGAGCTGCCCGAAAACCTGGGCATCCCGGGTGGCCGCAACGTGGGCATCGAGGCCTTCGGACCCGGCGGACGCGAGGTGGACGCCCTGCTCTTCCTCGACGACGACGGACTGCTGGAGCGCACCGACACCGCCGAGCTGTGCCGGCAGGCCTTCACCGAGGACCCGGAGCTCGGGATCGTCAGCTTCCGGATCGCCGATCCGGACACCGGCGAGACCCAGCGCCGGCACGTGCCCCGGCTGCGCGCCGCCGACCCGCTGCGCTCCTCGCGCGTGACCACCTTCCTGGGCGGCGCCAATGCCGTCCGCACGAAGGTGTTCGAGCAGGTCGGGGACCTGCCGGGAGAGTTCTTCTACGCCCACGAGGAGACCGACCTGGCCTGGCGGGCGCTCGACGCCGGCTGGCAGATCGACTACCGCGCGGACATGGTGCTCCTGCACCCCACGACGGCCCCCTCCCGTCACGCGGTCTATCACCGTATGGTGGCCCGCAACCGGGTGTGGCTCGCCCGCCGCAACCTTCCCGCCCCGCTGGTCCCGGTCTACGTGGGCGTCTGGCTCCTCCTGACGCTCCTGCGCAGGCCCTCGATGCCGGCGCTCAAGGCCTGGTTCGGCGGGTTCAAGGAGGGGTGGACCACCCCCTGCGGTCCCCGGCGCCCCATGAGGTGGCGTACGGTCTGGCGGCTGACCCGGCTGGGCCGACCGCCTGTCATCTGATCCCCCCGCGTCTGAGAACATGGCGCGATCACGACCCCATCGCCTCAGGCCCGATGCCACCTTCTGCCGCATCATGAAGACGGAAAGTTTCATCTTGTGAGTGACACAACTCAGGATGGCGCCCTCGCCACGAGCAAGCCGCCGTCCGAAGACGCGGGGCTGAGCCCCGCGGAGCTCGCCAGGAAGTACGGGCTGTCCGTGAGCGGGGCCCGCCCCACGCTGCCGCAGTACATCCGGGAGCTGGTGGACCGGCGCCACTTCATCCTGGCGTTCTCCAGGGCCAAGCTGGTCGCCCAGTACAGCGAGGCGAAGCTCGGCCAGATCTGGCAGGTGGCGACCCCACTGCTCAACGCCCTGGTCTACTACCTGATCTTCGGCCTGATCCTGAACGCCGGCAAGGGCATCCACAAGGACGACTACATCCCCTTCCTGGTGATCGGCGTCTTCGTCTTCACCTTCAGCCAGAGCTCGCTCATGGCAGGTGTCCGGGCCATCCCCGCGAACATCGGCCTGGTCCGCGCCCTGCACTTCCCGCGCGCCTCCCTGCCGATCTCCTTCTCGCTCCAGCAGCTCCAGCAGCTGATGTTCTCGATGATCGTCGTGTTCATCGTCGTGATGGGCTTCGGCAACTACCCGAAGCTGTCGTGGCTCCTGGTGATCCCGGCTCTGGTGCTCCAGTTCGCCTTCAACACCGGCCTCGCCCTGATCTTCGCGCGGATGGGTTCCAAGACCCCCGACCTCGCGCAGCTCATGCCGTTCGTCACGCGTACGTGGATGTACGCGTCCGGCGTCATGTTCTCGATCGGCACGATGCTCAAGGGCAAGCCCGAATGGATCGCCGAGCTGCTCCAGTGGAACCCGGCGGCCATCTACATGGACCTGATCCGCTACGCGCTCATCGACGGGTACGGCCACTCAAACCTGCCGCCGCACGTCTGGGCCTTCGCCGTCGGCTGGGCCGTCGTGATCGGCTTCGGCGGCTTCGTGTACTTCTGGAAGGCTGAGGAGCGTTACGGCCGTGGCTGAGAACAACCGGGGGCACATCCCCACCGTCATCGCCGACGACGTGCACATCGTCTACCGGGTCAACACCGGCAGCTCCGGCAAGGGCAGTGCCACGGCGGCGCTCAGCAAGATAATCCGCCGCCGCAAGGGGGACTCGCCGGGCGTCCGCCGTGTCCACGCCGTGCGCGGGGTCTCCTTCACCGCGTACCAGGGCGAGGCCATCGGGATCATCGGCTCCAACGGCTCGGGCAAGTCGACGCTGCTGCGCGCCATCGCCGGGCTGCTGCCCTGCGAGTCCGGCAAGGTCTACACCGACGGCCAGCCCTCGCTGCTGGGCGTCAACGCCGCGCTGATGAACGACCTCACCGGTGAGCGCAACGTGGTCCTCGGTGGTCTCGCGATGGGCATGAGCCGTGAGCAGATCAGGGAGCGTTACCAGAGCATCGTCGACTTCTCGGGCATCAACGAGAAGGGCGACTTCATTTCCCTGCCGATGCGCACCTACTCCTCCGGTATGGCCGCGCGCCTGCGTTTCTCCATCGCGGCCGCCAAGGACCACGACGTCCTGATGATCGACGAGGCGCTGGCCACCGGTGACCGGAAGTTCCAGGTGCGTTCCGAGGAACGCATCCGCGAACTGCGCAAGACCGCGGGAACCGTTTTCCTTGTGAGTCACAACAACAAGTCCATCCGCGACACCTGTGACCGGGTGCTGTGGCTGGAACGGGGCGAACTCCTGATGGACGGCCCGACCGAGGAAGTCGTCGCGGCGTACGAGAAGGCGACCAGCTGACGTATCCCGGCCACCGGCCCCCGCCGCTTCGTGCGGCGGGGGTCGCGGCATGCCGTGGGGTTGCCGTGAGGTTGCCGTGAAGTTTATTCCGGCGGCGGCGGCGACATCAGTGGCGGAGCGAATACCCGTCGAGCCGTCGCGGCGTTGTACAGCGTAAGCTGGGCCAGTCCTCAATCGCGGGCAAGAGGGGACGATTCCCCACAGGTGAATAGCCTGAGGCACCCCGGGAAAGTCCGGCGGCGTGTCCGAAATAGGATGTATTGGCTTGGCAGTGTAGAACGGGAGATGTGACGGCAATGGCTACGGGAATTCTCCGGCCCCCAGGCACGACGGCCGTCCCCGCCGCGGGCGGCGGGCGGTGACCCCGGAGCACGGCATCAGCCCCGGGGGTCTCACCCTCGACAAGGCCCGCAGCGAGAACTTCCCCGTCGCCCCCGCGTTCCTGCCCCGCGCCTGGCGCCGGGGCCTGATGGCGGTCTACGGCTACGCCCGCCTGGTCGACGACATCGGCGACGGCGATCTCGCCCCGGGCGGCGGCGACGCCGTGCTGCTCGGCCTCGATCCCGCCGCCGTGGACGACCGGCTCGCCATGCTCGACGCCTTCGAGGCAGACCTGAAGCGGGTCTTCGGCGGCACGGACGGCCCCCCGCGCCACCCCCTGATGCTCGCCCTGCAACCCGTCGTACGCGACCACGGGCTCACCCCCGAACCCTTCCTCGGGCTCATCGAAGCCAACCGGCAGGACCAGCGGGTCACGCGCTACGAGACGTACGGCGACCTGGTCGGCTACTGCGAGCTCTCCGCCAACCCCGTCGGCCGCCTCGTCCTCGGCCTCACCGGCACCAGCACCCCCGAGCGGATCCGCCGCTCCGACGCCGTCTGCACCGCCCTGCAGATCGCCGAACACCTCCAGGACGTGGCCGAGGACCTCGCCCGCGACCGCATCTACCTCCCGGGCGAGGACATGCGGCGCTTCCGCGTGGCCGAATCCGACCTGGGAGCCCCGACCGCCGGAGCATCCGTACGCGCGCTCGTCGCCTTCGAAACCGAACGCGCGCGGGATCTCCTGAATGAGGGCACGCCGCTCGTGGGTAGCGTCCACGGAAGACTCCGGCTGCTGCTCGCCGGCTTCGTGGGAGGAGGGCGCGCCGCCCTGCGAGCCGTCACCGACGCCGGCTTCGACGTACTCCCCGGCCCGCCCAAGCCCACCAAGAGCGGCCTGCTCCGCGAGGTGGCCGCCGTCCTGCGCACAGCGCCGAGAAAGGGGTGAGCCCGACCGTGGAGGGCCCCACACACGCGTCCGCACCCGGCGCTCCGTCCGCGCCCGTACTGGCGGCCTACAGCTACTGCGAGGCCGTCACCGGCTCGCAAGCGCGCAACTTCGCCTACGGAATCCGGCTGTTGCCCGCCGACAAACGCCAAGCCATGTCGGCGCTCTACGCCTTCTCCCGGCGGGTCGACGACATCGGCGACGGCACGCTCGCCCCCGAGGTCAAACTGGCCCGGCTGGAGGAGACCCGCGCCCTGCTCGGCCGGATCCGCGCCGAGAAGATCGACGAGGACGACACCGACCCGGTCGCCGTCGCCCTCGCACACGCCTCGCGCCGCTTCCCCATCCCGCTGGAAGGGCTCGACGAACTCATCGACGGCGTCCTCATGGACGTGCGCGGCGAGACCTACGAGACCTGGGACGACCTCAAGGTCTACTGCCGCTGCGTGGCCGGAGCCATCGGCCGGCTCTCGCTCGGCGTGTTCGGCACCACCCCCGGCGCACCCGATGCGGCCCGGGCCGGCGAGTACGCCGACACCCTCGGCCTCGCGCTGCAACTCACCAACATCCTGAGGGACGTTCGCGAGGACGCGGGCAACGGGCGCACCTACCTGCCCGCCGAGGACCTCGCCAAGTTCGGCTGCTCGGAGGGCTTCCACAGCGAGCGGATGCCCGCCGGCGCCGACTTCGCCGGACTCGTCCACCACGAAGTCCGGCGCGCCCGCGCCCTGTTCGTCGAGGGCTACCGGCTGCTTCCCCTGCTCGACCGGCGCAGCGGCGCCTGCGTCGCCGCGATGGCCGGGATCTACCGCCGTCTGCTCGACCGCATCGAGCGCGAGCCCGAGGCCGTGCTCCGGGGCCGCGTCTCGCTGCCGCCGCACGAGAAGGCGTACGTGGCCGTCCGCGGGCTCTCCGGGCTCGACGCGCGGACCATCTCGCGCCAGAGCAACCGGAGGCGGCTCTGATGGCGGCCCGCGGGCCGGTGCGGCCGGTCGCGGCCACGGTGCGGGCCGGGGCAACCCGACGCGCCCCGGTCGCGTCTGTCGCGGTGACAGAGGAGGACGTATGACAGCGAACCACGCCGTCGTGGTCGGCGGCGGGCTCGCCGGGGTCACCGCCGCGCTGGAGCTCGCCGACGCGGGCCTGCGCGTGACCCTGCTGGAAGGCCGGCCCCGGCTCGGCGGCCTCGCCTTCTCCTTCAAGCGCGGCGACCTCACCGTCGACAACGGCCAGCACGTCTACCTGCGCTGCTGCACCGCCTACCGGTGGTTCCTCGACCGCATCGAAGGCGCGGACCTGGCCCCCCTCCAGGACCGGCTCGACGTACCCGTGCTCGACGTGGCCCACCCCGGCGGCCCCCGCCTGGGCCGGCTGCGCCGCAGCGCCCTGCCCGTCCCCCTGCACCTGGCCGGCTCCCTCGCCCGCTACCCCCACCTCTCGCTCGCCGAACGGGCGAGCGTCGGACGCGCGGCCCTCGCCCTGCGCCGCCTCGACCCCGCCGACCCGGCACTCGACGGCCTGGACTTCGCGACCTGGCTCGGCCGCTACGGCCAGTCCCCGCGCACCATCGAAGCGCTCTGGGACCTCGTCGGCATCGCCACCCTCAACGCCACCGCCGAACAGTCCTCGCTGGGCCTGGCCGCGATGGTCTTCAAGACCGGGCTGCTCTCCGAGAACGGCGCGGCCGACATCGGCTGGGCCCGCGTACCGCTCGGCGACCTCCACGACGTCCTCGCCCGCCGCGCCCTCGACGCGGCCGGCGTGCGGACCGAGCTGCGCACCCGGGTCACGGGCATCTCCCGTACCGAAGACGGCGGTTGGCGCGTCGACACGGAGGGCGAGTCCCTGGACGCCGCCGCCGTGGTCCTCGCCGTCCCGCAGCGCGAGGCGCACGGGCTGCTCCCGGCCGGAGCCCTCGCCGACCCCGACAAGCTCCTCGACATCGGCACCGCGCCGATCCTCAACGTCCACGTGGTCTACGACCGCAAGGTGGTCAAGCAGCCGTTCTTCGCGGCCCTCGGCTCCCCGGTCCAGTGGGTTTTCGACCGCACCGAGTCCTCCGGACTCCCCGACGGCGGCCAGTACCTGGCCCTGTCCCAGTCGGTCGCCCACGAGGACATCGACGAGCCCGTCTCCGTACTGCGCGCCAAGTACCTGCCCGAGCTGGAACGGCTGCTGCCGGCGGCGCGCGGCGCCAAGGTACGGGACTTCTTCGTGACCCGGGAGCGCACCGCCACCTTCGCCCCCACCCCCGGCGTCGGCCGCCTGCGGCCGGGACCGCGGACCGACACGCCGGGGCTCTACCTCGCCGGTGCGTGGACCGCGACCGGTTGGCCCGCGACCATGGAGAGCGCCGTCCGCAGCGGACTGAGCGCGGCCCAGGCCGCACTCGCCGCGCTGGGCCGCCACCGCGAACACCCCCTGCAGGAGGCGGCATGACCACCACCGCCGGCACCACCGGCTTCATCGGTACCACCGCTACCGGCACCGCAGCACCACGCACCGCAGTACGTACAGGAACCAGAGGAGAGCCAGTGAACCCGGGGAATCCGGCCGTCGAGAACACGGACGCCAGTGCGGGCCCGGCCGGCGGGGAGAAGGCGGACACGCTCGCCCTCCTCGAACGCGGCCGTACGCTCTCGACGCCCGTGCTCCGCGCCGCCGTGGACCGGCTCGCCGCGCCCATGGACACCGTCGCCGCCTACCACTTCGGCTGGATCGACGCCTACGGAAACCCGGCGGACGGCGACGGCGGCAAAGCCGTCCGCCCCGCCCTCGCCCTGCTCTCCGCCGAGGCCGCGGGCGCCGCGGCCGAGGTGGGCATCCCGGGAGCCGTCGCGGTCGAGCTCGTCCACAACTTCTCGCTGCTCCACGACGACCTGATGGACGGCGACGAGCAGCGCCGCCACCGCGACACCGTGTGGAAGGTCCACGGACCGGCCCTCGCGATCCTGGTCGGCGACGCCCTGTTCGCCCTGGCCAACGAGGTGCTCCTGGAGCTCGGCACGGTCGAGGCCGGGCGCGCCGCCATGCGCCTGACCACCGCCAGCCGCAAGCTCATCGACGGCCAGGCCCAGGACATCTCCTACGAGCACCGCGAGAGCGTCAGCGTCGAGGAATGCCTGGAGATGGAGGGCAACAAGACCGGCGCCCTGCTCGCCTGCGCGGTCTCCATCGGCGCCGTCCTCGGCGGCGCGGACGACCGTACGGCCGACAAGCTGGAGGAGTACGGCTACCACCTCGGCCTGGCCTTCCAGGCCGTCGACGACCTCCTCGGCATCTGGGGCGACCCGGAGTCCACCGGCAAGCAGACCTGGAGCGACCTGCGCCAGCGCAAGAAGTCCCTGCCCGTCGTCGCCGCCCTCGCGGCCGGCGGACCGGCCTGCGAAGAGCTCGCCGAACTGCTCGCCGCCGACGCCAAGAGCAACGACTTCGAGAACTTCTCGGAGGAGGAGTTCGCCGCCCGCGCCGCGCTCATCGAGGCGGCCGGCGGCCGCCAGTGGACCGCCGACGAGGCGCGCCGCCAGCACGCGGTGGCGATCAAGGCCCTCGACGACGTGGACATGGACCAGAAGGTGCGCGACCAGCTCGTGGCCCTCGCCGACTTCGTCGTCGTGCGCAAGAGGTGATCGCCACCCGTACGCGCATATGACTCGCCAGTCGCCGGCCGGTACTGCCTGCCCGTAGTACCGGCCGACGGCAACCCCCAGTACAGCGGAGGACAGCAGAGGACACTGCACACAAAGGGGAAGCCATGACAGCGACGACCGACGGCGGCGGCCCCACCGCAGCCGCACCGGACAGCGCCATCCGCGAGGGGGCCACCCGCGAGGGGGCCCCGCCGGGCCCGCTGCGCGACGCGCACGAGGCCACGGCGAGGGCCGTGCGCAACCTGCTCGACCGGCAGGACGAGGCCGGCTGGTGGAAGGGCGACCTGGAGACCAACGTCACCATGGACGCGGAGGACCTGCTGCTGCGGCAGTTCCTCGGAATCCTCGACGAGGCGACCACGCACGCCGCCGGACTGTTCATCCGCGCAGAACAGCAGAGCGACGGCACCTGGGCCACCTTCCACGGCGGCCCCCCGGACCTCTCCGCCACCATCGAGGCCTACGTGGCCCTGCGCCTCGCCGGGGACGACCCGGGCGCCCCGCACATGGCCCGCGCCTCCGCATGGATCCGGGCCCACGGGGGAATCGCCGGAGCCCGCGTCTTCACCCGCATCTGGCTGGCGCTGTTCGGCTGGTGGAACTGGGACCACCTGCCCGAACTCCCGCCCGAGCTGGTCTTCCTGCCGCCCTGGGTGCCGCTGAACATCTACGACTTCGGCTGCTGGGCCCGGCAGACCATCGTCCCGCTCACCGTGGTCTCCGCGCTGCGCCCGGTTCGCCCGGCCCCCTTCGCGCTGGACGAGCTGCACACCGACGCGCGGAACCCGAACCCGGTCAAGAGGCTCGCCCCGCTGGCGAGTTGGGGCGGAGCCTTCCAGCGGATGGACAAGGCCCTGCACGTCTACCGCCGGTTCGCCCCGCGCCGCCTGCGCAAGGCGGCCATGGCGAGCGCCGGCCGCTGGATCGTGGAGCGCCAGGAGAACGACGGCTGCTGGGGCGGGATCCAGCCGCCCGCCGTGTACTCCGTCATCGCCCTGCACCTGCTCGGCTACGACCTGCGCCACCCGGTGATGCGGGCCGGGCTGGAGTCCCTGGACCGGTTCGCGGTCTGGCGCGCGGACGGGGCCCGGATGATCGAGGCCTGCCAGTCCCCGGTGTGGGACACCTGTCTGGCCGCCATCGCGCTGGCCGACGCCGGACTGAGCCCCGACCACCCGGCCCTGGTCAAGGCCGCCGACTGGATGCTCGGCGAAGAGATCGTGCGCAGCGGCGACTGGGCCGTGCGCCGCCCCGGACTGGCCCCGGGCGGCTGGGCGTTCGAGTTCCACAACGACAACTACCCCGACATCGACGACACGGCCGAGGTGGTCCTCGCGCTGCGCCGCGTCAAACACCCCGACCCGGCACGCCTCGAAGCCGCCATCGCCCGCGGGGTGTCCTGGAATCTCGGCATGCAGTCGAAGAACGGCGCCTGGGGTGCCTTCGACGCAGACAACACCAGCCCCCTGCCCAACAAGCTGCCCTTCTGCGATTTCGGCGAGGTGATCGACCCGCCCTCGGCGGACGTCACCGCCCACGTCGTCGAGATGCTCGCCGTCGAGGGCAAGGCGGGCGATGCCCGCACCCGGCGCGGGATCGCCTGGCTGCTCGCCGAACAGGAGCCGGACGGCGGTTGGTTCGGCCGCTGGGGCACCAACTACGTCTACGGGACCGGCTCGGTGGTCCCGGCCCTGACCGCCGCCGGGTTCGCCCCCTCGCACCCCGCGATCCGGCGGGCCGTGGGCTGGCTGGAATCCGTACAGAACGAGGACGGCGGGTGGGGCGAGGACCAGCGTTCCTACAAGGACCCGTCCTGGGCCGGGAAGGGGCCCTCGACGGCCTCGCAGACGGCCTGGGCGCTGATGGCCCTGCTGTCGGCGGGGGAGCGCGAGGGGGACGCGGTCCGGCGGGGGATCGCGTACCTCGTCGGGACCCAGCGCGCGGACGGCACCTGGGACGAGCCGTACTTCACGGGGACCGGATTCCCCTGGGACTTCTCCATCAACTACCACCTGTACCGGCAGGTGTTCCCGCTGACGGCGCTCGGCCGCTACCTGTACGGGGAGCCGTTCGGCCCGGACGGGCGGTACGCGGATCCGAGCGTGTTCCCGGCCGTGCCCGCCTCCCCGGCCGCGCACCACGCGGAAGACCCCGAAGCCTCCCCGGACGCGCACCCCGCCGCCTCCCCGGCCGGCGAGGGGGCCTGATGCGCCCGGACCGCGAAGCCGCCACCGGCCCGCCGCCGCTGCTCGTCGCCTGTGCGCTGCGCATCGAGCGGACGGCCCTGCGCAGCGGCAGCGCGGCGGGTGCGCCCGAGCGCTACGAGGTCCTGCGCACCGGCATGGGCCCCCGCGCGGCCGAACGCGCCGTCGGCCGCGCCCTGGCGGGCCCCGCGCTGCGCGGGGCCGCGGTGCTGGCCACCGGATTCTGCGCCGGGCTGCTGCCCGGCATGAGCCCCGGCGACCTGATCGTCGCCGAGGAGACCCGGGACCCGCGCGGCACGGTCGCCTGCGCCGGTACCGCCCTGCTCGCCGAGGCACTGGCCCGGGCCGTACCCGGCCGGACCGTACACCTCGGTGCACTGACCGGATCCGACCACGTCGTCCGGGGCCAGGAGCGCGCGGAACTGCGCGCCACCGGCGCCATCGGGGTCGACATGGAATCGGCGGCCACCTTGTGGACCGCGGCCCGGGGAGGACCCGCCGGACCCGGCGGCCCCGGCGCGGACCGCCCGGTTGCGGCCGTCCGGGTGATCGTGGACGCTCCGGAGCATGAGCTCGTCCGCATTGGCACTGTTCGCGGAGGAATATCGGCCTTTCGCGTACTGCGTGCCGTACTGCCCGCGTTTTATGACTGGCACCGTTCTTTGCTGCTCCCCAGGAGGTGAGCCAGATGGCCATGCCACTGCGACAGACCATCAGGGTCGGGACGTACCTGCTCGAACAGAAGCTCCGCAAGCGTGAGAAGTTCCCGCTCATCGTCGAGCTGGAACCGCTCTACGCCTGCAATCTGGCCTGCGAGGGATGTGGAAAGATCCAGCACCCGGCCGGGGTGCTCAAGCAGCGCATGCCCGTGGCCCAGGCCGTCGGCGCCGTACTGGAGTCCGGCGCGCCGATGGTGTCCATCGCCGGCGGCGAACCGTTGATGCACCCGCAGATCGACGAGATCGTGCGTCAGCTCGTAGCGAAGCGGAAGTACGTCTTCCTCTGCACCAACGCGATGCTGCTCCGCAAGAAGATCGAGAAGTTCACCCCGTCCCCCTACTTCGCCTTCGCCGTGCACATCGACGGACTGCGCGAACGCCACGACGAGTCCGTGGCCAAGGAAGGGGTCTTCGACGAGGCGGTCGCGGCCATCAAGGAGGCGAAGAAGCGCGGGTTCCGGGTGACAACCAACTCCACCTTCTTCAACACCGACACCCCGCAGACCATCATCGAGGTCCTCAACTACCTCAATGACGACCTCCAGGTCGACGAAATGATGATCTCGCCCGCCTACGCCTACGAGAAGGCCCCCGACCAGGAGCACTTCCTGGGCGTGGAACAGACCCGCGAACTCTTCAAGAAGGCCTTCGCGGGCGGAAACCGGCGGCGCTGGCGGCTCAACCACTCCCCGCTCTTCCTGGACTTCCTGGAAGGCAAGGCCGATTTCCCCTGCACCGCATGGGCCATTCCGAATTACTCCCTCTTCGGCTGGCAGCGGCCCTGCTATCTGATGAGCGACGGCTACGTGCCCACGTACCGGGAACTCATCGAGGACACGGACTGGAGCAAGTACGGCCGCGGAAAGGACCCGCGCTGCGCGAACTGCATGGCGCACTGCGGGTACGAGCCCACGGCGGTCCTCGCCACCATGGGCTCGCTGAAGGAGTCGCTGCGCGCGGTCCGGGAGACGGTGGGCGGAAGCCGGGGCACCTCGGCATGAGCGGGGGCCGGGCGGGGGAGGGCGGCCGGGCGGACCGGGCCGGGGGCTTCGACCTCGGCGCACTGCTGGCCGCGCGCGGTGGGGAACGGTACGAGCTGCACGCCCGTCACCTCAACCACCAACTGCCCCGGATGCTGCACACCATCGGCTTCGACAAGGTCTACGAGCGGGCCGAGGGAGCCCACTTCTGGGACGCCGAGGGCAACGACTACCTGGACATGCTCGCCGGGTTCGGGGTGATGGGCCTGGGCCGCCACCACCCGGTGGTCAGACAGGCCCTGCACGACGTCCTGGACGCCCAGCTCGCCGACCTCACCCGCTTCGACTGCCAGCCGCTCCCCGGGCTGTTGGCGGAGAAGCTGCTCTCGTACAGCCCGCACCTGGACCGGGTGTTCTTCGGCAACAGCGGCACCGAGGCGGTGGAGACCGCCCTGAAGTTCGCCCGGTACGCCACCGGGCGGCCCAGGATCCTCTACTGCGACCACGCCTTCCACGGGCTCACGGCCGGCTCGCTCTCGGTGAACGGTGAGGGCGGCTTCCGGGAGGGATTCGCCCCCCTGCTGCCCGACACCGGGATCGCGCTGGGCGACCTGGCCGCACTGGAGCGGGAACTGCGGAAGGGGGACGTGGCGGCCTTCGTGGTCGAGCCGATCCAGGGCAAGGGGGTGCTCGCCGCCCCGCCCGGATTCCTGCTCGCCGCGCAGGAGCTGCTGCACCGGCACAAGGCCCTGCTGATCGCGGACGAGGTGCAGACGGGCCTCGGACGCACCGGGGAGTTCTACGCCTACCAGCACGAGGCCGGAGTGGAACCGGACCTGGTGTGCGTGGCCAAGGCCCTCAGCGGAGGCTACGTACCGGTCGGCGCCACCCTGGGCAAGGACTGGATCTTCAAACGCGTCTACTCCTCCATGGACCGCGTGCTCGTGCACTCCGCGAGCTTCGGCTCCAACGCGCAGGCGATGGCGGCCGGGCTCGCGGTGCTCTCGGTCATGGAGGACGAGGGGGTGGTGGCCAACGCACGCGCCATGGGCGACCTGCTGCGCGGCCGGCTCGCCGCGCTCGTGGACGAGTACGAACTGCTCCACGAGGTACGGGGGCGCGGGCTGATGATCGGCATCGAGTTCGGCCGGCCGTCCTCGCTGGGGCTGCGGAGCCGGTGGACCATGCTGCAGGCGGCCCGCAAGGGGCTGTTCGCGCAGATGGTCGTGGTGCCGCTGCTGCAGAAGCACCGGATCCTCACGCAGGTGTCCGGGGACCACCTGGAAGTGATCAAGCTCATTCCGCCGCTGATCGTGGACGAGGCGGACGTCGACCGGTTCGTCGGGGCCTTCCGCGAGGTCATGGACGAGGCGCACGGCGGGGGCGCGCTGATGTGGGACTTCGGCCGGACGCTGGTGAAGCAGGCCGTCGCCAACCGGTGATCCGGTTCTGGTGATCCGGTTCAGGTTGTCCGGTCCGGTGATGCGGTGCGAGCGCCGGATCACCGGACCGGCCGACGGGGCGACGGCCCGCCTCGCGGGGCGTCAGTCCAGCAGCCGGTCGCGCAGCCTGTCGAGGGTCTCGGGCGCGAGCCCGAGGCCCTCGGCGAGGTAGCGCTCCACCCCGCCCCACTCCTCGTCGATGGTCTCGAAGGCCGCGGTCAGGTACTGGGCGCGGGCGTCGAAGAGCGGGGCGAGCAGCTCCATCACCTCGGGGGTGCGGGCCTCGGCCGCGTCACTGCTGCGGCGGACCCGGTAGCGGTTGTGCGGGGCGTTCGACTCCAGGTAGTCGGTGACGATCGCCTCCCGCTCGACGCCCAGCGCGAGCAGGGTGACGGCGATCGACAGGCCGGCCCGGTCCTTTCCGGCCGCGCAGTGCATGAGGGCCGGGACGCTGTCCTCGGCGAGGGCGTGCAGCACCCGGCTGTGTTCGGCGGTGCGGGTCCTGATGATCCCGCGGTAGGAGCGGGTCATCCGCTCGGCGGCCTTGCCGTCCCCCAGGACCTCGTGGAGCTGGGCGAGTTCCCCGTCGCGGACCATCTTCCAGAACTCCCGGCCGTCGGCCGGGTCCGACAGCGGGATGTTCACGTTGCGCACGCCGGGCAGCTCGACGTCCGGGCCCTCCAGCGCGTGGTCGGCGCCGTTGCGGAAGTCGAAGACGGTGTGCAGCCCGAGCGAGCCGAGGAACTCCGCGCCGGTTTCGGTGGCATGTGCGAGATGTCCGCTTCGGAACAGTCGTCCCGACTTGACCTTCCGCCCGTCCGTGGTCGGAAGCCCGCCCACGTCACGGAAGTTGCGCACGCCGGTCAGTTCCGGGTCCGACTGCGAGGTCTGGGGTATCCGCTGGGTCACAGGGGGCTCCTCCGTGTGGTCTTCGAGAGTGTCCGAATTACGCTACTTGGGAACAACTTGCCATAGCGAGAGGCGAGATCGGACACCTCCCCGTGAGCCAGATCATACGGTGACCGTGAGTGCCTGATCGTCAATGCCGAATTGCCCTGTCGGGGCGGCTGTTGAAGGCCCGGAATGGACGCAGGGTGACCAGAATTCCGGCGCGCCGTCATTCCTGAGAATCATTCAGGGAATTCGTGACTTGTTCTGTGCGGCCGGACTCGATTACGTTCGCGATCGATCCGGACGGACCGCCTAATCCTGCCGCCGTCCGGCAACCGCACCCGACTATTCACGCGCGTGGCAGGAGCGGGGGAACCAGGTAAGCCGCTGTTCCCGATCCGTATCGGATCTTTCCGTATCGGATCTTTACAACGGGACAGCTCGGGGTGAAGTCGTACATGGGTCGTTCACCGGCACTGATATGGCCGGACATCTCCCGTCCGAACCCGACAGCTCACCTCGCAGGCGTCGGAGAGGAATTCGCCATGACCGCAAAGGGTAAGCACCGCCGCCCGAAGTCCCGCTCCATATCCCGCGGTTTCGCCGTTGCGGGCACCGGTGGCGCGGCCCTCGCGCTCCCGCTGCTCGGGGCCGCCGGCGCCCACGCGGCCGGTGCCCCGGCCGCGGCGCCCGCCGCCGCGCCGGTCCAGGCGGCGCGGGTCGCTCAGGTTCCGGCCGCGCTCCAGGCCGCGCCGGCCGCGGCGCAGGCCGCCCCCACCGTCTACACGGTCGTGCCTGGGGACTACCTCTCCAAGATCGCCGAGCGGCAGCACCTCACCGGTGGCTGGGAGCGGCTCTACGCGGACAACCGCGAGGCCGTGGGCTCCAACCCGTCGCTGATCCACCCGGGCCTCAAGCTGACCCTCGGCGCCGCGGGCGCGGCCGAGCCGGCGCCGGCCGAGGGGGCCTCCCAGGCCTCGGCTGACACCTCGTCGGACGACTCCTCGGACGCCGCGTCCGACGACTCCTCCGAGGGCGGGTCCTCTTCGGACGCGGCCGGTTCGGACGAGGGTGCCTCCGACGGGTCGGCGGTCGAGGCCCCGGCCGCGCCCGCCCCCAAGGCGGCCCCCGCCCAGCAGCAGGCCGCTCCGGCCTCCGCCGGGTTCGTCGCCCCGGTCGGCGGCGGCATCTCCACCCCGTACAAGCTCGCCGGTTCCATGTGGTCCAGCGGCTACCACACGGGTGTGGACTTCATCGCGAGCACCGGCACCACCGTCAAGGCCGTCGGCGCCGGCACGGTCGTCTCGGCCGGCTGGGGTGGCGCGTACGGCAACGAGGTGGTCATCCGCCACGCGGACGGCAAGTACAGCCAGTACGGCCACCTCTCCCAGCTGTCCGTCTCGGTCGGCCAGAGCGTCACCGCCGGGCAGCGCCTCGGTCTCTCCGGCGCCACCGGCAACGTGACCGGCCCGCACCTCCACTTCGAGATCCGCACGGGGCCCTCGTACGGCTCGGACATCGACCCGCTGGCCTACCTGCGGTCGAAGGGCGTCAGCATCTGACGGGACCCGGCCGCATCCGCCGGGAACACGCGTGGGGCCGGGACCCGAGGGGGGTCCCGGCCCCACGCGTTCCCGCCGGTTTGCCGTTCCTCCGGCTATTCCTCGTGCGGCGGGTGGCAAAGATCACGGTCCGTCAAACCTTGGCTACGGTCGCGTAGGTCGTGCGCCGGGGTGAAGGATGTGGTCCCGTGGCAGCGACGACGACGACACTCAAGACCATCGGCTCGTACGCGGCGATCGGGGACAGCTTCACCGAAGGCGTCGGGGACCCGGGACCCGGGGAAACGTTTCTCGGATGGGCGGACCGGCTGGCCGTACTCCTGGCCGATCAGCGCGAAGAGCACGACTTCAGGTACGCGAACCTGGCCGTCCGGGGCCGGCTCCTCGACCAGATCGTGGACGAGCAGGTCCCCCGCGCCAAGGAGCTCGCCCCCGACCTGGTGACCTTCTGCGCGGGCGGCAACGACATCATCCGGCCCGGCAGCGACCCGGACGACGTGGCACAGCGGTTCGAGGCGGCGGTCGCCGACCTCACCGGATCGGTCGGCCAGGTCATGATCACCACCGGTTTCGACACGCGGGACGTGCCGGTCCTCAAGCACATGCGGGGCAAGATCGCGACGTACAGCGCGCACGTGCGTTCCATCGCCGACCGGTACGACTGCCCCGTGCTCGACCTCTGGTCGCTGAAGTCCGTACAGGACCGGCGGGCCTGGGACGAGGACCGGCTGCACCTCTCGCCCGAGGGGCACACGCGGGTCGCCCTGCGCGCCGCCCAGGTGCTCGGGCTGGACACCCCGGCCGACCCGGACCAGCCGTGGCCGCCGATGCGGCCGCGCGGCTCGGTGGACGTGACCCGCGACAACATCCAGTGGGCGCGCGAGTACCTGGTGCCCTGGATCGGGCGGCGGCTGCGCGGGGAGTCCTCCGGGGACCACGTGGAGCCGAAGCGGCCCGACCTGCTGCCGCTGTAGGTACGGGCGCGCGTGCCCGGGCGGGGCGGGGCGGGGGGCCGGGGCGCGTTCGGGGGCGCGAAATGGAATCCTTCGGCAGTGCCGTGCGTTGGGATGGTGGTAAGCCATGAGAACGTCTTGTCCCCACCCCTCCCAGGAGGCGCCTTGACCGGCTCCCGTCCCTTGCGTCCACGGCTGCGCGCCCTGCGGCCCGAAGCCTTCGGAGCCGACCCCTCCGGTGCCCGGCTGGACCGGATCCGGAGCTCGCCGAACTTCGCCGACGGCGTGTTCCAGAATCCCGTCGGGGCCCGGACCAGGCCCTCCGGCTCGATGGCGGAGTTCGCCAAGATCTACTTCCACAAGGAGCAGCGGCTCCGGCGCAACCCCGGCGCGCCCATCCCCGTCTACCCGACGACCCTCGCCGAGCTGGCGAAGCCGCCGGTCAGCGGCTTGCGGCTGACCTGGATGGGGCACTCCAGCGTGCTCGCCGAGATCGACGGGCGCCGGGTGCTGTTCGACCCGGTCTGGGGCGACCGGTGCTCCCCGTTCCCCTTCGCCGGGCCCAAGCGGCTGCACCCGGTGCCGGTGCCGCTGGCCTCGCTGGGCGAGGTCGACGTCGTGGTGATCTCGCACGACCACTACGACCACCTCGACCTGCCGACGATCAAGGAACTGGCCGGAACGGACACGGTCTTCGCGGTCCCGCTCGGCGTCGGAGCCCATCTGGAGCGCTGGGGCGTCCCGGCCGACCGGGTGCGCGAGCTCGACTGGAACGAGACCACCGAGGTCGCCGGGCTCTCGCTGACGGCCACCCCGGCCCGCCACTTCTGCGGGCGCGGCCTGCGCAACCAGCAGTTCACCCTGTGGGCCTCCTGGGTCGTCGCGGGCGACGAGCACCGGGTGTACCACAGCGGAGACACGGGGTACTTCCCCGGCTTCAAGGAGATCGGCGCCGCGCACGGCCCGTTCGACGCCACGATGATCCAGATCGGGGCCTACTCGGAGTACTGGCCGGACATCCACATGACCCCGGAGGAGGGCATGCGCGCCCACCTCGACCTCCAGGGCGGGGCACCGCACGGCACGATGCTGCCGATCCACTGGGGCACCTTCAACCTGGCCCCGCACCCGTGGGACGAGCCGGGCGAGGGCACCGTGGCCGCGGCGGAAGGGGCCGGGGCGGCGATCGCCCTGCCGATTCCGGGCCAGCCGTTCGAGCCGGGCGCGGCGGACGCGCCCGCCGGGGCCTGGTGGCGGCCGTTCGTGGCGGCCGGGCCGGCGCCCGTGGCCGAGCCCGTTCCCGCTGCTGTGCCGGAGCCCCCGAAGGCGGTCGCCCCGGCGGCGGGCCGTGAGGAGTCGGAGGCCGTGGGCTCGTAGGGCCGCGGATTCCCTGATCGCGCCGAGCGGACCCTCCTGGTGCAGGAGGGTCCGCTCAGTTCGTGCTGCTCGGGGAGCTACCGCTGGTGCCCGTGCCGCACGCCCAGGCACAGCGCCCGGCCGCCATCCCGCGGGGAGGGAGAGGGGTGGGGTGCGGGTGCGCCTGGCGGGGCGGCCGCGTGCGCCTCCGGCGCCGGGGCGTGTGCGCCCACGGCGCATTCGGGCTTGCGTACGAGCGCTCCATCGGGAGCGGGAAGCACCTGGGGCAAGTTCCCCAACTGGCCGTCCAGGGCGGGATCGTGCGGTCTAGCGTGGGTATCCGGTGATCAACACCGGATCCCGGGACGCCCGGGGCCGGGCCCCACTGACCGAGGACGCAGATGTCCGGACTCCGCGCCGCCCGCCACGCCCCGTCGAGACACGCCGTCACCGGTCCCGGCCGGCAGATACGCCCCCAGCTGGTCCGCTCCGCCGTACTGCCCACGCTCGCCGCCGGGCTCAGCGGCGCAGCCGCGGTGATCTTCACGCTCCAGCTCGGCGGGGGCGCGGGTGCCCGCGATGCCAGGCTCTGGCCGGTGCTCACCGGCTGCGCCCTGCTCGTGGTCGGCGCGCTCGCCGCCGCTCTGCTCGGGGCGCAGCGCGCGGCCAACTCCGTCCGCGACCGCTGCGAGGCCCTGCGCCGCTCCAGCGTCCGCGGGCGCCAGGAGCTGCGTACGGCCGCCGAGCGGCTCGAGCGCGGGGAAGTGCCCGCCCGGCCGGTGCGGGGCGGGTCCGGCGGCTCGGGGCTGGGCGGCGACACGGCGGGCGTGGACGAGTTCTGGCTGCTCTCCCAGGAGCTGCGCGGAGCCCGCGAACAGGCCCACGCGACCCTGGTCCGCCTCGGCGGCCCGGTCGCCCCGTCCGACAGCGACCGCAAGGTCGAGGTCTTCGTCAACCTCGCGCGCCGCCTCCAGTCCCTCGTCCACCGCGAGATCTCGCTGCTGGACGACCTGGAGGACACGGTCGAGGACCCGGACCTGCTCAAGGAGCTCTTCCACGTCGACCACCTGGCCACCCGGATCCGGCGGCACGCCGAAAACCTCGCCGTGCTCGGCGGCGCCGCCTCGCGCCGCCAGTGGACCCGGCCCATCGACCTGAGCGAGGTACTGCGCTCCTCGGTCGCGGAGGTCGAGCAGTACACCCGGGTCAAGGTGGTGCCCCCGGCGGGCGGCACCGTACGCGGCCACGCCGTCGCCGACGTCGTGCACCTGCTCGCCGAACTCGTCGAGAACGCCACCGTGTTCTCCGCCCCCGACACCGATGTCGTGGTGCGCGCGGAGCGGGTCACCGCCGGCATCGCGGTCGAGGTGGAGGACCGGGGGCTCGGCATGCCGCCCGAGGAAGCCCATCGGATGAACGCCCTGCTCGGCGACCCCGACCAGATCAGCGTCCGGCACCTGCTGGCGGACGGCCGGATCGGCCTGTTCGTGGTCTCGGCGCTGGCGCGGCGGCACGGGATCGCCGTGGAGCTCAAGTCCAACATCTACGGCGGGGTGCTGGCCGTCCTGGTCCTGCCCCAGGAGCTGCTGGGGGCGGAGGTCCCGAGCGCCGCCGACGCGCTGGGCGGCTCGCGGGCCACCTCGTGGGGATCCGGCGAGGGGGCGGGCGCGCCGCCGCCGCTGGAGCCGGTGCGGATGGGCCTGCCCAGGCCGGAGCCGTCCCCGGTCTCCGGGCCGCAACCCGCCTCGGCGCCCCAGCCCGTCTCCGCGTCCCAACCCGTCTCCGCGTCCGGGCCCGTCTCCGGGTCCGGGCCCGTTCCGCCTTCCGGGCCCGTCGCAGCGTCCCGGCCTCTCCCGCCACCGGCCGTGCCCGGATGGGCCGTTGACGTGCCGGGCACGAAGCCCCGTACGGTGCCTCGGGCGGGCGGCGCGCCCGCGGAAGCGGCCACCGAGACCCTGACCCTCGCCGAGCGGGCCTTGACCGTGCTTCCGGCGGCCTCGGCCGCCCCGGCGCCGAGCGCCGCCGCGGCCCCCGCACCGGCCCCCGCGCAGGCTCTCGCGCCGACTCTCGCGATGCCGTCCGTGCCGGCCGCCCGGGTCGGTGGGGAGCGGCCGCCGCTGCCCCGGAGGCGGGCCCAGCACCACCTCGCGCCCCAGCTGCGCGAGGCCCCCGTACCCCGGCCGGCCGAGGGATCCGGTGGGGAACAGCCCGTGCACGACCCCGGTTTGATGGCCGCCTTCCAACGGGGCTTCGGTCTCGCCCAGTCGGAGAACCAGACGTGACCCCGGCCCCTCATCCGACCCGCTCAACCCACCCGACTCACCCGGCAGTTAAGGAGCGCACCCCCATGGGCGGCGAAGTGGCGACCACGACCAGTCGGCTCTCGGACCTCGACTGGCTGCTCAGCGGCCTGGTCCAACGGGTGCCGTACACGCGCAGCGCGGTGCTGCTGACCGCGGACGGGCTCGTCACCTGTGTGCACGGGCTCGACGCGGACAGCGCCGATCACCTGGCGGCGCTCGCCTCCGGGCTGTACTCGCTGGGCCGCAGCGCCGGATCCCGGTTCGCGGACGGCGCCGAGGTCCGGCAGGTGGTGGTGGAGCTCGACTCCGCCCTCGTCTTCGTATCGGCGGCGGGGTCCGGCACCTGCCTGGCCGTACTGGCGGACCGGGAGGCCGACGCCGGCGTGCTCGGCTACGAGATGGCCATGCTCGTCAAGAGCGTGCGCCCGTACCTGGCGGCGCCGCCGAGGCGGCTCGCCGCCGACGCGGAGTGATGAGGGCCGGGACGAGGGGGGCCGGGACGAAGGGGACTACGGCATCGGGGGCGCCGCGTGACAGTCCGTGGCTGGACGATTCGGCGGGGCGCGTGATGCGCCCCTACACGGCGAGCGGCGGGCGGACGCGGGCGGCCATCGCCCTCGACCTGCTCTCACTGGTGACGGCGACCGGCGTACGCCCGCGCGCACCGCTCGGAGCCGAACACGCGCTCGCGCTCCGGCTGTGCGCCGGCGCGGCCGCCGTCACCGTCGCCGAGGTTGCGGGGCACCTGCGACTGCCCGCGGTGGTGGTCAAGGTGCTCCTGTCCGACCTGATGGAACACGGGGCCGTGACGGTGCGGGCGCCGCGCTTCCCGAGCGGCGGATCGTTCGCCGCCGATGACCAGTCCCTGCTCCGGGCGGTGCTCGATGGCCTGCGCAAAAGGCTTTGAACCGGCCGCCCAGGGGGCTCCCGCGACCCTGAAGATCCTGGTCGCGGGCGGTTTCGGGGCGGGTAAGACCACCTTCGTGGGCGCGGTCAGCGAGATCGAGCCGCTGAGCACGGAGGAGCTGCTGAGCGGGCTGAGCGAGGCGGCCGACCCGCTGGACGGGGTCGAGGCGAAGAGGTCCACGACCGTGGCCCTGGACTTCGGCCGGATCACCCTGGACGAACGGCACGTCCTGTACCTCTTCGGCACGCCCGGCCAGCAGCGCTTCTGGTTCCTGTGGGAGGAGCTGTGCGCGGGCGCGCTGGGCGCGGTGGTGCTCGCCGATACGCGCCGCCTCGCCGACTGCTTCCCCGCCGTGGACTTCTTCGAGCGGCGCGGGATCGGCTTCATCGTCGCCGTGAACGAGTTCGACGGGGGCCACCGCTACGCCGCCGACGAGGTGCGCGAAGCGGTGGGGCTCGGGCCGGACGTGCCGGTCGTACGGTGCGACGCGCGGCTGCCGGGCTCCGGCACGGGGGCACTGGCCGCGCTGGTCCACCACCTGCTGTCGAACGATTCGAACGTTCCGAAATATTCGGAGTAACGGGATTCGGGGGAGACACCATGACCTACTACGAATCGACCGGGCACCTGCTGCTCACGCCGGTGGACCGGGAGGCGCCCGCGCGGGTGGTCCGGCTGCGCGAACTGGGCCTGGGGGAGCGGGCGGACGGCGAACTGGACGCCTTCGCCCGGCGGGTCGCGAACGCACTCGCGGCTCCCTACGCCGGGATCAACTTCATCGACGAGGAACGGCAGTTCTTCGCCGGACTGCACCACGCGGCCGACGCCCCGGCGAGCGGCTACCCGGCGCGGGTGCTCACCCGGGACCGCGGCTACTGCCCGCACGTGGTGGTGCGGCGCCGTGCCCTCGTACTGGAGGACGTACGGGACTTCGCGCGCTTCGCGGGCAACGCCGTCGTGGACGAGAGCGGGGTGCGCTCCTACGTGGGCGCGCCGCTGATCGACAGGCGCGGGATCGTCTTGGGGACGGTGTGCGCGGTGGACGTGGTGCCGAGGCGGTGGGGGCTGGCGGGGCTGGCGACGGTGAAGGCGCTGGCCGCGGAGCTGGTGGAACTCGTGCAGGCGCGGGAGGACGACCGGGCGGGGGAGGGGCAACGCCGGGGCGACCGGTGCGGTTGAGGGCGGTGCGGATGACGCGGGTGCGGAGGAGGGCGGCGGCGCGCGGGGGCCGGGTCGTTGTCAGTGGCGGGGGCTACCGTCGAAGACGAGGGATCACCAGGGGCTGGAGAGGACTGGAGAGGGGTCGAGGGGATGGCCACGACGGCGCACGACGTCCGGACGATCGCACTGTCGCTTCCGGGCAGCAGCGAGAAGCTCGCCTGGGGCATGCCGACCTTCCGGGTCGGGGGCAAGGACGGGAAGAGCGGGAAGATCTTCGTTTCGCTGGCCGACGACGACACCTCGATCGGGGTGAAGTGTCCCAAGGAGGACCGGGCCGAACTGATCGAGGCGGAGCCGGAGAAGTTCTTCATACGGCCGGGCCACGACGACAACTACGCCTGGGTCCGGGTCCGCCTCGCAGCCGTGGAGAACACCCGTGAGCTCCGCTCGATCCTCACGGACTCCTGGCTCCAGGCGGCCCCGAAGCGCCTCGCCGCGTCCCACCCGGAACTGCGCGCGGGCGCGGCGGGAGGCGCCCCGGAAGGCGAGTGAGCCGGTGGGCGAGTGAGCAGGTGGGCGAGCGGACGGCGGCGCGGCCCGGCGGGCGGGCCCGGGCCCCTCACAGACGGGTGAAGGCGGAGATCCGTGCGCGCAGTGAGGCCGGATCCAGTCCGTGGGCAGCCGTGTGCTCGTCCATCGTGCCGTAGCGGCGCAGCTCGGCGCGGGCGACGCCCAGGCCGAGAATCCGGTGGGGGACCTCTGCCAGTGCCTCGGTGGCGGCCGCCGTCGAGGTCCCGGCCAGGTACGGCTCGACCAGGACCACGTCGGTCCCGGCACGCCCGGCGGCAGCGCGCAGCGCCGCGTCGTCGAAGGGCCGTACGGTCGGCGCGTACAGGACCGTCACGTCCGCGCCCTCGGTCGCGGCGAGGACGTTGTCGAGCAGCGGCCCGACGGCGACCACGACACCCGCGCGTCCCTCCCGTACGGTCTGGAAGCCCGTGCCCGTCATGGGGCGGGCCGTGGCGTTCGATTGCGCGGAGAGCCGGACGTACACCTTGTCGTCCCCGGCCGCGTACGCGTGGCGCAGCAGTGCCTCGGCCTCGTCGGGGTGGCCCGGGACGTGGACGGTCCAGCCGTCCAGGGTGTCCAGCAGGGCCACGTCGCCCGGTGCCATATGGGTGAAGCCGCCGGCCGGCCAGTCGTAGCTGGCGTTCGCGCTGACCAGGACCCCGCCCGTGCCCTGGTGTCCGAAGTCGAGTTTGACCTGCTCGAAGGGGCGTTCCACGAGGAAGCTGGCGAAGGTGTGCACTCACGGGCCGCAGGCCCGTGAGTGCGAGTCCACCGCCCACGCCGATCAGCAGCTGTTCGCGGATGCCCACGTTGAGCACCCGGTCGGGGTGACGGTCCCGGGCGGGGCGGAAGCCGTCCATGGTGATCTCGGCGAGCACGAGCGCCAGCCGGGGATCTTCGTCGAGTGCGTGCGATGTGACCGAGACGAACCGTTCGCGCATGGTGTCCATGGCTTCCCCTCCTACTGCTTCTTCTCGACGCGGGCGACCACGGCGTGCGGCCGGCCCGGGTGCGGTGCGGTGTAGGCGGCGTGCAGCGCCGCGTGGTCCCGGCCGTCCACGGTGACGGCCGACCAGCCGGCCGCCTCGAAACGGGAGGCGATGCCACCGGGCCAGCCGTGGGTCGCGGAGTCGTTGTCGATCACGATCGTGTGCAGTCGCTCCAGCCCGGCCGGGCCGGCGTACGCGATGGCCTCGTGATTGCTTCCCTCGTCCAGCTCGGCGTCTCCGATCAGCACCCACACGGCCGGGTCGGTCAGGCCCTGCGCCCGCAGTCCGAGCGCGCTCCCGACGGCGAGCGGCAGGCCGTGCCCGAGCGAGCCGCTGCCGATCTCCACCCCGGGGATCAGCGTGCGGTCCGGGTGGTGCCCGAGGGGGGAGCCGTAGGTGCCGAAACCGCTCAGCCAGTCGACGGGGATGAACCCCTTGGCGGCGAGGACGGCGTAGTAGGCCATCGGTCCGTGCCCCTTGGACAACAGGAACCGGTCCCGCCCGAGGTCCTCGACCCGGTCGGGCCCCACCCGCAGCACCCGGTCGTAGAGCACCCACAGGGCGTCGAGGGTGGACGAGGCGGCGGGACCGTGTTTCTCGGCGCCGGCCATGAGCGTGATGAGCGGTGCGAGGTCCTCGTAGCGGAACCCGGTGTCCGCGGTTGCCTGTGTCATGGACCGATCGTCCAACCTCAAGCATGATTGAGGTCAAGCCCCCTCGCTCGCCTTCTCCGACGCGGCGAAGAAACGTGCGCGCGACCACCCCGTGAAGTGCGGTATCGTTCTCCTGCGCGTTCAACCAGGGGAAACCCCAGGTCAACGGGTATCGGGACGTGGCGCAGCTTGGTAGCGCACTTGACTGGGGGTCAAGGGGTCGCAGGTTCAAATCCTGTCGTCCCGACTTTGCTTCATGCAGGTCGGAGGCCGTTCTCTCACACATGAGAGGACGGCCTTTTCCGTGCCCGGAATGCTGGTGGTCGCAGTGTGGTCGCACGCCCGCTTCGGGGTTGGTTGGCGGTGGGGTGGAAGCCGGTCGGGGCGGGGGAGCGGAGCCGGTTGAGGGCTTCGCGGAGGTGCTGGATGTGGTCGCGTGGTGGTCGCAGCCACGCGAGCCGGTCCGTCCGGCGACCGGCCTTCTCGGCTTCGGTGAGTGCGTGGTCGATGGTGTCGACGGCTTCGCGGGCGGCCTGCTGGGTGAGGTGGCTGTAGACGTTCGCGGTGGTCGAGAGGGTGGAGTGCCGCAGCGTCTTCGAGACCACCGTGAGCGGGACTCCGGCGGTGATGGTGATAGTGGCGGCCAGGTGCCGCAGGTCGTGAACGGTCACCCGCGGAACGCCAGCTTCTTGGGACAGCTGCCGGAGCCGGTCGAGGATGGTGTGGGGCCGCAGTGGCCGGCCGTCAGGTCTGCAGAAAACGAGTCCGGAGAACGGGTCGCCTGGGTCGCGGTGGGTTCGGGCCCTTGACTGGGCCCGGTGCTCGAGGGCGGTGGCGACGCGGGGTGAGATGGCGACCCAGTTCTTGCTGGTACGGGTCTTGGGGCTGGTGATGACGAGGCGGTTGTTGTCGATCGCGGAGAGCGTGCAACGCACGTAGAGGACACGCTCCTTTAGATGGACGTCGTCCCAGTGCAGTCCCAGGGCTTCGCCTTTGCGCAGGCCGGTGCCGATGAGGAACTCGAACAGGTCGGCCATCTCCGGGTCTGCCCGGTGGCAGTGCTGGAGGAAGCGGACGGCTTCGGCCGCGCTCCAGATCTGCCGCTCTGGAGATGGTGGCCGGTGCAGGGCTGGGGGACTGGCGGGGTTGTGGGCGAGGCGATGCTGGCGGACTGCGTCGCCGAGCGCGCTGGAGAGGGTGGCCAGGCAACGGTAGAGGGTGGTCTTGCCGCGGCCTGCGGCGAGTTCGCCGGTGACGAACGCGGCGATGTGCCGGTGTCCGAGCTCGTCCAGCTTCAGGGTCCCGAAGGCGGGGACGAGGTCGTTGTGGACGTAGTCCCGGTAACGCGCCATGGTGGTCGGCTTGAGCACGAGCGCCTTGGCGGTCAGCCAGACGGTCAGGTAGTCGGCGACGCTCTGGTTCGGGTCGGCGTTGAACCCGCCGGCCTCGCCCTCGAGGAACCTCCGTAGCGCCCCCTGGGCCGCGTCGTGACTGCCGAATCCGCCACGGCGGACGGTCGTCCGGCGGTGGCGCGGTGCCGGGACGTCGACGGCGAATGTCCACGTCCCGTGGTCGCCGTCAGTGAAGAGGTGGGGGCAGTGCGCTCCGAGCTGGTGACGCAATGTGTCGCGGCAGCCACACCTGCGGTAGATGCGGCCGCGGTCGCCGGTGGTACGCATGGGGATCGCCTTCAGGAGGCGGAGGAAAGGTCGACACCTCCAGTCTCGTGCGACCACCTGCGACCACTACGCCCCATGCGTCTCCTGTGACCTGTGCTTTCCCCTTGTCTTTGCGCCAAGGGCGGTCCCTTGAAGACTCGACTTTGCAGAGAGCAATTCTTCGTCTGCTGGTGGCACAGGGGCGCACTGCCGCTGACCAGCCCAAATGACGATGAGTGGGCGGCCGGCCGGTGGCTGGTCCGTGAATGGTCCGGATCTTGGTCCTCTCTCGTCGAAGTACTGGCCGGTGTCGGCTGTCGTGATCACGAAGCCGTAGCCGAGGCTGTCATCGCCGCGCTCGTCACCGAGGACCGTGTTGCGACACCCCGAGACCCAGCTCCCTTCCGTGGCCCCGCGTCGGCATCGGCGCGGACCGCCGGAGCGCGGGGGCCTACGCGGCGGGCGGCGGGGGGACGGTGCCTGCCGTCGACCTGATAGACCCCCGTCGGAGGGCGAACTCTTCGGCGAAGGCTGGCAGCGTGTCGGCCTTCGCAGGCGGGAGCGCTCCGGACCGCACATCTGTCCTTCGGTCGATGTCCCCGCACGGATGTGGGACACCAGTTCCTCCGGGTCTGCCGGACCACTTAGCCGACATCCGGCAGAATCACGGGCTAGCGGGCGGCGCCCATCTGCTTGGCCTGGGACGGTTCATGATCCCTGCGGTATGCCGGCGGGGTGAGGTATCCGGAGGGGGGCCTGACCGCTGCGCGTCGGGTGTTTCGTAAGTCGATCCGGCTTCAGGCCGGGCAGCGGTTCGTGGCGGGTGAGAAGACTGCGGTGATCGCGAAGGACTCACGGGTGAGCGTGCGGTCAGTGGAACGCTGCTGCCGTGCCTGGAGCGAGGGCAGCATGGAGGCCCTGCGCTCGGCGGGCCCGGCGAACGCCCCACCAGTCACCGACGCCCGTTTCGCCGTGTTGGAGGAGGAACTCGGCAAGGGACCCGCAGCTCACGGTTTCGATGACGAACGGTGGACCCTGGCCCGGTTTCAGAGGGTGATTCGGCGGCGTCTGCGGGTGCGTCCGTCGGCGACGGAGTGGCGGCTGCCGAGACGGCCCGCCCTGGGGAAAGAGCTCAGAGCCACGCCCTGGTTGCGGCTTCGAGGAGTGCCCTCCCGTGTCCGCCGGACAGCATCAACTCCGGCCAGGGGCAGCGCCTCACAAGTTGAAGCAGCCTTGGGGATCAGCGTCCCTTACGGCAGATCTCGGTGATCGCGGCGCCCTCCTCAGGGGTAAGCGGCCCGGTCGTGTCCGCGTCGCTCACCCCGAGTGCGATGGCCAGCGCGCGCCCGTGCAGATCCAGGGCGACCTCGAGGAGCCGGGTCTGTGCCGCGGCCGAGGAACGGCCCCTGCGCCACGCGGCGACGCCAAGGGCCGCGGCCACCCCTGCGGAGGGCGGCCAGAGCAGCGCGAGCAGGGCGTACAGAGTGGCCCAGGCGCCACGGACGGTAGCGTCGGCGAACTGGCTGCCGGCCGCCTCGATCTCGGAACGGACAAGGTCCGGCGCAACCAACCAGAACGCCGGCCATGCGAAGGTCAGATCCAGGCCGTAGCGCTCGTAGCTGATCGACTCGACAGCCTTGAACCGGTCACCGATCCAGGTGGGACTGGCCGGACAGGCCAGGGCGAGCTGGTTCGCCCGCGCCGCCAACTCGTCCATCGTGGCCTGCATTTCGGCGGTTCGGCCGGGCATGTCCGCCAGGCGAAACCGCTCGTTCACCAGGGCGTTCCAACGGGCACGGCGGGCCGCACTCCGCCGCCGTGCCAGGGGCCCCGGCCAGCGGCCGAGCCAGATGAGGCGAACGACCGCTGCCAGACCGCCGGCCGCGAGCCCGACCGCGGCGGCGGCGAGCAGCACACCGGCCACGCCGAGCGCCTTCCGGGCCGCGGACCATGGGTTGATTTCGGCCGCGAGCTTGTCCAGCGACTTGAGTGCGTAGTCGGCGTCGACCGCGTGCGCCCAGCGCAACTGGGCTCCGACCAGCAGCACGGTGAGGAAGAGTAGGCCGGGGACGGCGAGCAGCGACACCCAACGCTCGGCGAGCTTTTTGGCCAGTTCACCGAAGAAGGTGGTCATCCGGTGGACCGATTCGGCATCCGCTCACCTGTCACCCGGCAGCGCGGAGACACCCCTGCCGGTCGCGGGCGCTCGGTACGCGAGCAGGCGTTGTCCGGGCAGCGAGCGATCTCCTCGTGGGCGTGACCGGGACCGAACGGCATCTCGTGCGGCAACCGGCGGTCCGACCTGACGACGTCGAACCGAATGAGTTGCTCCAGCTGGTCTGCGATCGGCGTGCGGCTTCGGGCCGCGGCCACGATCGCCGTCAGGAGCGTCTCGTACTCCACCGGACGGCTCGGTATCGCCGCGCGGAGATCAGGGAGGCGTTCGCAGAGATGGGTCAACGCGAGCCGTTCGCGCTCCTCATCAGCGATATCTGTCGACACGTTGATTTCACCGCCTTCGCCTCAATCTACCCCCGTCAAGGCGATGCCACACTAGCTTCTACGGTGACCGCCGCGCAGCCCAACGAGCGGGCTACGTCTACGGATCCAGCCTTGGCAGCAGGGCGATCCCGGTGGCGTGCCGGCGGACGAGACACTGATGGCAGTGCGGTGGCCACTCCCTGCCGGCCATGGGAACGCCTCCCTGCAGTACGGTTCCTGTCTCGAGTCCGTCCTGCCCCGCCCGTAGGCCACCGGCCAAGTCTCCGGCGACGGGCACCAACCTCCCGTGTCGAGGACAACCGCCCAGTGCCGGTGCGACAATTCCGTCAATGACCGTCTCGGCGCACCCCAGCGATCGGCTCCAACAACGGATTTCGAAGTGGCAGCACGGCGACTCCGAGGACGTGCTGGACGACGAAGCCCTGGTCGAGGCCGCGCGACTGTGGTGGGTGCAGGTCGCGGACGTCGGCGACGACTCCGTCGACCTGGCCCTTTACCTTCTTGCCTGGCTGCACTGGGCGCGTTTCGAAAGCGGACCGCCGGACGAACGGCAGATCGAGCAGCAGTGGGCGTTCGAGTTCTTCCGTGTGCTGTGGCAGCGCAGGTCGACCGCGCCGCCGCCGGAGATCCAGGAGTATTTCCGGGACACGAATCCGCCCATGATCGAGGACATCAGGGCGCATGCCGACGCGATGCTCCGCGACATCGCGGGTCATACGCTGACTCGGCGCAGGGACATCGGGATCCGTCTCTTCGCACTGTCGGATTGGCCGCCGGATCTCACCGCCGACGCGGCGCCGGAGCTCATGCGGGTGGCCGTGGCGCTGACCGACCGGTACGTCGAGAACGGTGCTACTGCGGATCTCGATGCCGCTGTCACCTACGGCGAACGCGCCCTCGACCTGGCGATCGAGCCAGACCTACTGCGCGCTGTACTGTTGCAGAACGTCGCCAAGCTGTACGCAGCCCGATTCGGGACGACCTCGGTGATGTCCGACATTGATCGGACCCTGGCGCTGACCGGCGAGGCCCTGACAATCATCCGGTCGCTGCCCTCCGATCCAGCCGAACTGCTGTACGACCTCAGCGCCGCGCACTGGCAGCGCTTCTTGGCCTTCCAGTACGTGGATGACCTGCGGCAGGCAGTGGCCGACGGCAGGGCAGCGGTCGATGCGCTGCCGCCGGAGAGCCCGTCACGGGCGGCGGTCGGCGCGCAGGTCGCCCGCCTGTCGCAGCTGCTTCCGCTGTACTCGGACAATCCGGACGGCCTGGAGGCCGGGACAGCGGAGCACGTGACTTCCCTGCGGGCCGCCCTCGCGGGCGCGACCGACGACACGCAGGAGGCCCACCGAACGGCACTCGGCATAGCCCTCACCGCCCGGTACGAGCGGTCCCGGCAGGCCGAGGACCTCCAGGAAGCGATCAGGCTCCTCCGTGACAACCCACCCGGGCCGATCGCCACGCCGCTGCTCGCGACGGCGCTGCGGATCCGTTTCGGCGAGCTGGGCGACGTCGCCGACCTGGACGAAGGAATCTCCCTGTTCCAACGTGCCCAGGACTCACAAACCCGGACGACCGGGCGGGTGTCGGTGTCCGAGAACCTGGCCGAGGCCCTCGAAGCCGAATACCAAGTGCGTCCGGACCCGGCGCGGTTACTCGCCGCGATCGATGTCGGGCGCACAGCCGTGCTCGCGGCCTGGCCGGACCCGACCGCGCCGGACCCCGAGCCGGGCCTGCTGCCCATGCTGGAGTCGCTGGCCCAGGAGAACCTGAACCGCCGGCTGCGCGCGGTCGACCGAACGGGCGACCACGACTTCGTGCTGTCCTCCGAGGCGATGACCGATGCCGCGTACCTGTGGTGGTTGTCCCAGCGGATGGCCGCGCGCGACCCGGGTTCGCCGCGTCTGGCCCAGGTCCGCGGGGTGCTCGGCGAATTCCATGTCCTGCGGCACATCGCGATGGTCGACTCTGGCCGGAACAACGAGCTGGCACAGACGTTGATGCACTGGCTGCCGGCGCCGGAGGCGCTCCCGGAAGGCCTGCCCGATCCACTGAACCGCATCCTCGGACCGCGAGCCGAGCCGGAGCGGCAGGCCTGGTGCGCCAACATCCTGATCGGTACCGCCTCCCAAGATGGGGACCGGGCCGCAGTGAACGCCGCAGTTCTCCTGCTGAGCACCGCGATCGAGACCACCCGAGCCAACGATCCGCAACTGCCCGAACGGCTCGGCTGGCTGAGCGACGCCTACCTGATCCGCGGCGTGAACGAACAGAGCATCGGTGACCTGGACAGTGCCGCCGAGCTGGCCGCCGAGGCAACGGCGCTGGCCCCGCTCGACGCCGCCCGGCAGCACAAGCGGTTGGTCCGCGCCCGGAGTCTGCGGCTGCGCTTCACCCGGCGCACGACAACCCCGGACCCCGGGCGGATCAGCGTCACCCGTCCCGCCATGCTCATGGAAATCGTGGACGGGCCCGAGGGTGCCGCGACTGCCGCAGCGTTGGACGCCGCGATGCAAGAGCTCTTGCTCAGCTTTCAATCCCACATGCCAGCCACCGAAAAACAGTCCAGCCGGTTCTTGCGGGACTTTCGCCGCGCCGGCCTCGCAGTCGACCTGGAACTCGCCCTGCGTGCCGCCGAGGCCGAGACCATCTCGTACGAGGATCCCACCGACCGGGCCGGACACCTTGCACACCTGTCCGACATACGTTTCGAACGCTACCTGCTGACTCGGGACAACGCCGAACTGACCGAAGCCGCCGGTCTGCTGGACGAGGCGCTCGATCTGGTTTCAGAAATCGGCCCTTACCGCGGGCCACTGCTCAGCCGCCTGACCCGAGTCTATGAACAGCATTCCGATCTGACCGGTGCGCAGATGGAGCGGCTGTGTCATCTGGCGCGCACCACGATCACCGACGCGATGGACAGCCTGACTGCGCTACGCGGCGCCGGCCGGACCGCCCTGAACCACCGGCGCTACGACCTTGCCGTCACCTGCTATCGCGAAGCTGTCGCCCTGATGCGCGTCGCCGCGCTGGAGGAGATCGACCGGGTGGACCGGGCCGCGCGGCTCACCCAGATCACCGAAGTAGGCAGCGAGGCGGTTACCGCGTACATCCTGGCAGGCGACCCAGCCACCGCGCTGGAGACGGCCGAGGAGGCCCGCGCGGTACTGCTGTCGCTGGAACTTGATCTGCGCTCCGACCTGACGATACTCCGCGCAGCCCGGCCCGATCTTGCCGAACGCTTCGAACGCCTGCGCCAGACGATCAACGCGGACCGAACCGAGAGTGCCCACCCCACAGACGGCTACGTGCGCACCGCCCAGGCCTGGCAGAACCGCACCGCCTGGGCCAACCTGCTCGACGACATCCGCGGCGTCCCCGGCCACGAGAACTTCCTGCGGCCACCGGCCGCCGCCGAGCTGACCGCCCTGAACCTGCCCGGCCCGATCGTGCTGATCAACGTGAGCCGGTTCGGCGGCCATGCCCTGATCATCGGACCGGAGCCGGGTGTCCGCGCGCTGCCGCTGGACGGGCTGGACCATGAGGACGTCCGATCGCACGCCTACGAACTGCTTTCCGCCACGGCAGCCAGTGTCACCAACGAGATCCTTACATGGTTGTGGACCGCGGTGGTCGGACCGGTGCTGGAAGCAATCGGTTCGGCAACCCGGGTGTGGTGGGTGCCAACCGGCCTGCTCTGCGCGTTTCCGCTACATGCCGCCACCGCCCCGCGAGGCCGGTCCGCGCTCGACCTGATCGAGTCGTCATACGCGCCGACGATCCGGCTGCTGACCCGCGCCTTGACTCGCGGTGCCGCGCCCGAGGCCGGCGACGACCTCATCGTCGCGGTGCGGCGTACCGCAAACGGAGCCGAACTGGCCGGCGCGGAGGCCGAGGGCCAGGCGCTGGCCGAGCGCCTTCCGCAAGCCGTCGCGCTGCTCAACGAGGCCGCGACCCGCGAGAGCGTCCTGACCGCGCTCCCCCAGGCCAGCCGCGCCTACTTCGCCTGCCACAACTTCCGCGACGACGCCCACCCGCACCTGAGCGGCCTGGGGCTCTCCGACGGCCTACTGACCATCGACGACCTGTCCCGCCTGGACCTACCGAAAGCCGAGTTCGCCCAGCTCTCGGCATGCGCCACGATCATGCCCACCCCGGACGCCCCAGACGAGCTGACCCACCTGGCCGCCGCCTTCCAACTTGCTGGATTCCGCAGTGTGGTGGCCACACTCTGGCCAGTCCACGACCTGATCGCTACCGAGTTCTCCCAGCTCTTCCACGATGCGGGCGGCCACACCCGGGCGGCCGCAGCCCTTGCCGTCGCCACCCGCGCCCTGCGCGACCGCCACCCCGGCCGCCCCGACCTCTGGGCCCCGTTCATGCACTATGGCCTTTAGGGACATGTGAGCCCCCCTTAAAGGGTCAAGGGCGCCTTCAATCACTACTTGAGGCTTTCAGCGTGGGGTCGGTTTGATAGTCAGGCCGGTGGCGGTGAGGCAGCTGTCGATCCGGCGAGGCTGGAGCTGGATTCTGCGTAACTCGCGGCGGAGTCTGCGGTCGAGGTCGTCGGGTGTGTCGAAGGCGGTGTTGGCCATCGCGCTGCGCACGAGCGACCAGGCGGCCTCGACGGGATTCAGATCGGGCGTATACGGCGGAAGCCGGACGCCAGTCGTGCTCAACCTCGTACCACTACACCGCCCCAACGCGGGTGGCGTACGCTCCCCGACGGGCTGACCGTCGTCCAGGCTCAGTCCGGCGTCGACAAACTCGCGCCCGGATGAACGAGCGGCGCCGCCGCATCGACGGAGCCTGCTGGGCCGCGCCGAGGCCCAAGCTGCGCTCGGACGGCCTGACCCCCGTGCACGCTCCCCTCCGTCTTCCCCGGTACCGTCGGCGAGCCGGGCTTGATCGTGGCGCGGCCCGCAGTCGCCCGGGTCGTGCCCTGTGGCGGGGGGCGATTCGTTAGGGCTTGAGCACGAGCGCCTTGGCGGCCAGCCATGCGGTCAGGTAGTCGGTGACGCTCTGGTTCGGGTCGGCGTTGAATCCGCCGGCCTCGCCCTCCAGGAACCTCCGCAAGGCCGCCTCGGCCGCGTCGTGGCTGACGAATCCGCCACGGCGGACGGTCGTCCGGCGGTGGTGCGGTGCCGGGACGTCGACGGCGAACGCCCACCGTCCCGTGGTCACCATCAGTGATCAGGTGGGGGCAGTGGGCTCCGAGCTGGTGACGCAATGTGTCGCGGCAACCACATCGGCGGTAGATGCGGCCGCGGTCGCCGGTGGTACGCATGGGGATCGCCTCCAGGAGGCGGAGGAAAGGGCTAGCCCCTCCAGTCTCGTGCGACCACAAGCGACCACCACGACCCATGCGCCCACTGTGATCTGCGCTTTCCCCTTGTCTGCGTGCCAAGGGCGGAAGGCCCCGCCCGTGAACTCACCGTCTGCGGATAGGGGGTGCAACCGTGGAGCGGTATCTGCCAGGCCGGCCGCGAGGTCGGCATCACCGGCCCCTGACCACGCGGGCCCTTCTTGGCGGCCTGCCCGAGCAGGCCCGAGGGGTGAACGCGGCACCAGCGGGGAGACGCCGGCGAACGCGACTGGCTGCGGGAGGTGAGGCTGGCGACCCGACGCCTGGCGATGGATCTGCCTCGTTGACACCGAAAAAAGCGGAACCCCGGAGCGACGGGTACGCCTCAGCTTCCCCACCCGACCGTCACCAGTTCCCGTAATCCTCCACATACGTGGCGATCAGCTGGAGCAGGGCCTCAGCCCGGTGCCGGTCCTCGCGCTGCTCGTGCAGTGCCTCGTCGGCGGCCCGGAGGCGGGCCAGGGCGGTCGGCTCACCGTCGAGCAGGTCGAGTACCACCGACTCGCTGATCAGGTCCAGGCATTCGGTGAGGAGGCGGCGGGTTGCGAGGGAGGGAGGGCGGGACGGGGTCGGGGTCGGTGTACGCGGTGGTCAGGTAGCGTGCGGGGTCGGTGAGGCTCCACCCGACGACGGCGCCCTGCTGGACGAAGAGCGCCATGTCGGGAGCGATGCCGATGCGGGCTTCGAGCGGCTCCTCCAGGACGTCCAGGTCGCGAAGGCAGGTCAGCACGCTGTCCCCGGGGGCGCGGCGCAGGACCGTGCACCTCTCGTGCCGGAAGTCCCTGACCTCATCGGCGCGGAGCCCGCCCGGGCGTACCGCAGGCATGGGGGAACGCGGACGATTTCCTTGGCAGTGTCGGATTCTTCCGGCACGTGGAATTCCGCCCCGACCAGCTCTCGGCTGGCCTTGTCGAACCGGATGATGTCAGGCGCCTCCCACAGGTAGTCCTGGCTGCCGAAAGTGTCCGCGAGGAACCGCTCGCGCTCCTTCACGTCCGCGTAGGGCACGACGTCCACGGAGGCGTTGATGAAACGGGGGGTGATGCGCAGAGGATCGTTCGTTACTGTCGCGCACCAGTCGCCATCGAATGTCAGCTTCCTGGTCATTTCTTGCCTCATCTGATCTGCTTTGCCGGAGCCATGTATCCGTCCTTGGAGGGAATCCTGCCCTGCACAATGTCCTCGTGAGTGATCGGCGGGTGGGGGTCCGTGGGTTTCCCGCCGAGGGCTGTCGCTCCGGAATCGCCCTTGATCCCCGACGGGCCGTAGGCCGTGATGGCCTGGCCTTGGGTGCTGTCGGGCCCATCGAGCACGACGATGTCCTCGCCTTGCCGGAACATGAGCCTTTGGCTGGTGCCCGTAGTCTGGTAGACGGCATCCGGGTTCTTCAGGATTTCCGTGATCCGGTCGTCGCTGAAACCGTGGCTCGTATCCCCGTGATATTTGGCGTGCTTCTTGACCCCCCCATCTTGTGCATTCTCGATCACGTCATCCACGACCTTGTCGAGTCGTTTCTGGGCCTTCTCCTCCTTCGTGTACTTGGGCATGAGGCCCAGCGGGTCGCACGCGGTGTTCGGGTTGGCCACGTAGGCGACGGGGTTCGGCGCGGGAGCCAGGCCCAACGGGTCCGGGGAGGTGTAGCGGCCGGTTTCGGGGTCGTAGTGCCGGAAGTAGTTGTAGTGGAGGCCGGTCTCGGGGTCGTAGTATTGGCCCGGGAAGCGGCGCGGGGTGTAGGTGCTGCTGTCGCGAGCCCAGGCGGTGGTGCCCCACAGGGTGGCCCGGGACCGCCAGGCGATGTCGCCGGACTCGTCGATCAGTTCGGTGGGGGTGCCGATGAGGTCGGTGGCGATCGCGAAGAAGCGGCGGTTGATCTCCTCCTGGCGGTCGTCGGCCGTGAGGATGCGCTCGGTCTGGGCCAGCGGGATGCCCCCGCGGTGGTCCCAAGTTAGCGCTCGATGACCGGCTTTGAGCCGCCGGGCTGGGTGCCGGGGAGCGTGCGCCCACTGCACCCGCGGCGCTGCCCCGCAGAAGGTTCGCGATGTCCGGTCGTAGGCACCGGCTGAGGATGGCGGCTTCGGATCGCAGCTGCCGGAGTCCGGAGCTCGGGGCGCAGCAGGCCAGGTGCGTTTGGTCCCGAGGCCGTCGACGAAGACCGTCTCCGGTCGTCTCGGCGGTACAGCGGCCAGGTCCGGCTCCGCCTAACCCGCGCAGCGGTACTCGCAGCGGGCCGGCGGCACCAGCTCAAGGCCTCGGGCCGTCGCTTCGGTCTACGGACGGCCGTGGCGCTCGACGGGCTGCCCGGGCGGTGAGGCTGCGGAGCGGGTGCCCTGTCTTCGCCGTACGTGCTTCAGGTTGCGGGTGTGGCCGTCGTCTGTTCGTCGGTCAGGCGGGCCCGCCAGTCGCTGACGTAGTCGTCGGGCATGGACGCCAGGCGGGCGATTTCCCCGTCGCTGCGCCCATCGAACCAGGCCAGGATCCGTGTCACGGTGCGGTTCCGTGCCGCGCGGAAGTCCTTGAGCATGTTCTCGAGGCGTTCGACTTCCTCGGCTTCGCGGACGAGCTGCTGGTCGACGGCGGAGCGTTCCTCGGCGCGCAACCGGCGCAGATGGGTGTCCAGGCCCGTCAGGGCCAGACCCTCCTCGTGCGCGGAGTTCTGGAACCCTTCGGCCAAGGCCGTCAGCACGCAGTCGGGGACGTCGGCGAGAGTGGCCCCGGGGGGCTTGGCCGCCTCCCAGGTGCCCCGACCCGCCTCTGTCGTCTCCAGCCAGACTCGGGCGTCTGTCGGAACACGGTCGCCGCACGCCTGCGCGCGGTAGGCGTAGAGGGCGGCACGGTGGCCGTAGAAAGTGAAACCGTCCTCGATCTGCCGGTCGGCGGCGCGGCACATCCGCCCCGGTACACCGCCATAGCCGCTCTCGGGACGGTAGTCGGCGTAGGCATCGAGTTCCGCGTCCGTGGCCAGGCCCCAGGAGGGGTCGCGCAGGTCGGGGTTCATGGCGAGGAACGCGCCGACCTCGACGCGCCAGGCAGGGGTCGGTGTCGTGCGCGGCCTGGGCCACAGGAGCCCGCCGGAGGAATCGAAGGTGTGGGTCGCGGCGTGCTCGATGTCGTCCCAGGCGGTGGCGGCCTCGGCCGACCACTCCAGCTCGCCTTCCGGTCCGATCCGGTGGACCGAGTCCACGAGCCGCTGCACGGCGGGCAGGATGCGCAGCGCGAGGGCGTGCAGCTCCTCGGCGGTGAAGAAGCGCCATGAGCAGCCCCGCCGTTCGTCGTGGGTCAGGTGGCCGAGCAGCTGCACCATGACTCCTGGGGCCGGGATGGCCCCATCGCCGAGCGTCCTGCGGGGGAGGCCGGGGAGCTGACTGCCGAGCTCTTCGCGCGGGGCGCGCCAGTCGATGTCGCCGAACCAGACGGCGCCGCTCCGCGCGTCCACTGCCAGCCACTGGTGGTATCCCGCTCCCGGGCCGTAACGCTGCTCCTGCTGCTCGGGGTGCTCGTCGTGCCACACGTATTCGGCCGGAGGCGGGTCCAGCTCTACGGCCATGAAGCCGTCCTCGGGGCGGTAGCCCGTGAGGACGCGGGCCATTTTCGGCGCGCTGTCGGCTGCGGTCATGAGGGGTTTCCTCTCGGTGGATCGTCAACCGCCGCAAACGTAGGGCACCGGGCATACAGTAGTTTAACTTTCAGCCATCGCGTCCGATAGTCGGACGCCCCGAGAATCCTGGTGTCACGTGGGGTCTACGCGCGTGCGGCCGCCGCCAAGTTGGCCGTATTTCACGTGCGTTCACGATCCGTCCACCTCCGGCTGCTGACCCCGCCGCGCGGCGCACCTCACGCGAGCGCGGCCACCGCTTGCGCGGCGAGCATCTGCTCCAGGTCCAGGACGGCGCGCGGGGCGTGCCGGGTGTCGATGCGGACGGCGTAGATGAAACGCGTCAACTGCGGCTCGGCCAGGGGGCGGGCCACGACCTGGGTGCTGCCGCGGGGCAGGGCGAGTTGCGGCATGACGGCCACGCACAGGCCTGCGGCCACGAAGCCGAGCACGGTGTTGAAGTCGTCCCCCTCGTATTGCAGGCGGGCCTGGAAGCCAGGCGTCTTGGCCATCTGGGAAAGCAGTTCCAGGCGCAGTGCGGCCTCCGGAGCCGCGATCCATGTCTCGGACGCGAGGCTGGCCAGGTCGATGACCTCCCTGTCGGCCAGGCGGTGGTGTGCCGGGACCACGGCCACCACCGGATCCCGGGCGACCAGCGTCCGGCGCAGCATCCGGGGCGGCGGGACGGGGATGAAGTCGTAGTCGTAGCTGAGGGCCAGGTCCATGTCCCCCCGCTTGAGCCGGTTGTAGCAGGCCTCGGGTTCCAGTTGGCTGAGGCTGACCTGCAGGTGGGGGTAGACCGCGTGGAGTTGGGCCAGCGCTTGCGGAACGATGCTGGTGGCGGCCGAGGCGAAGGCGCCGAGGCGGATCCGTCCGGCCGTACCCGCGCGCATGGCGTCGAGTTCCACCGATGCCGTCGCCAACGCGTTGCGGACGCCCTGCTCGGCGTCGAGAAGGACTTCGCCTGCCGGTGTGGCGCGCACGGGCCGGCGCTCCAGCACTCTCAGGCCCGCGCGGCGTTCGAGTTCGGCGATCTGCTGGGAGACCGCGGGCGCGCTGTAGCCGAGCTCGCGTGCGGCGGCGTTGAAGGAGCCGTGCCGCACGACGGCTTCGAGGGTGGCGAGCAGGCGGGGGTCGAGTCCGTGCACGGAGTTAAGGCTCACTTATCTGTCGCGAAGATATGTTTTCTTGTGATTGCGGATGAACGCCAGCAGGATTCTTGCTCGCGGCAAGAAAAACGCAAGCCCGCGCTCCCGGATCGTGACCGCCCCTCCACCTTGTCGCCTGGGCGCCCTCCGGCAGTGCCCCGTCCGCCCCGTCCGCCCCGTCCGCCTTTTCTGCCGCAGCCCGCCGTGGCCGGGGACGTCCGGCGGGGCGCGGGTGTGCACCCGGCCGTCGACGATCACCCCTCACGCCCTGAAAGGAAGTGGTATGCCCCAGCCACCACTCATCGGACTCACCACCTACCTGGCCGACGCCCGGTGGGGCGAGTGGGACCTGCCCGCCGCAGTGCTGCCTGCGGCCTACGCCGGCTGTCTCCAGGCCGCGGGCGGCCGGGCCGTCCTGCTGCCGCCGGACGCCCCGTCGGCAGCGGCCGATGTGGTCGCACGTCTGGACGCGATCGTCCTGACGGGAGGTGAGGACGTGGATCCCGCCCTGTACGGCGCCCGGCCCCACCCGCGCACGGGGCCGCCGGTCCGCGAGCGCGACCGGTGGGAGCAGGCTGTACTGGCCGCCGGTCTCGCCCGCGACATACCCGTGCTCGGAGTGTGCCGGGGTATGCAGCTGATGAACGTACACGCCGGAGGCACCCTCATCCAGCACCTGCCCGACAGGGTGGGCCATCACGGCCACAACCCCTACCGGGGCCACTTCTGTGCCCACACCGTCACCACCGCGCCGGGGACACGGATCGGCGCCCTCCTGCCGGGGACCCGCGAGGTCGCCACGCACCATCATCAGGCCGTGGATCGCCTCGGCTCCGGGTTCATCGTGGCAGCCCGTGCGGCGGACGGCACCGTCGAGGCGATCGAGAGCACCCGGCACCGCTTCGCCGTGGGCGTCCAGTGGCATCCGGAGATGGGTGTCGACACGCCGGTGGTGCACGCCCTGGTGGATGCCGCCGGTTCCGCCGCAGACACCGATCGGGCGGCTTCGGTGGCAGGACGGAAAGTGCGCACGGTACGAAACTCGCCGGGCCGGACTTTCCCGACACAGGTGTCTTGACACCCTCCGGCGCACCCATCAGGATCACACTGTGAACCTGTCAGACAGCCAGACAGGTGGCCAGGCCCCGCGGCGCGTCAGCGCGATGGAAGCGGTCTTCGGCCACCTGCGCAGCGCCATCGAGCGCGGTGAGTACGTCGTGGGCGACAAGCTCCCCTCCGAAGCCGAGTTGTGCCGGACCCTGGAGGTCAGCCGGCCCGTGCTGCGGGAGGCGCTCCGAGCCCTCCAAGCCATCGGCCTGACCGCCTCCAAGAGCGGAAAGGGCACGTTCGTCCTGGCGAACACGGTCGAGGACCCCACCTTCGGCGACTACGTCGCCAGCGACCTGCTGGAGGTGCGCCGGCACGTCGAGATCCCGGTCGCCGGGTACGCCGCGCTGCGCCGCACCCCGGAGGACCTGGACCATCTGGGCCATCTGCTCGACCGGATGGAGCAGGAGACCGACACCACCGCGTGGGTGGCGATGGACACCGTCTTCCACCTGGCGGTGGCCGAGGCATCCCGCAACCCCGTCTTCCGCCGCGTCATCGAGGAGATCCGCGACGCACTGGCGCGTCAGTCGACCTTCCTCAACGAACTGGGCGGCCGGCGCGAGCAGTCCAACTGCGAGCACCGGGCGATCCTCGAGGCGCTGGCCGACGGTTCCGAGCACGACGCGGTGGAGGCCATGTCCCACCACCTCCTGAGGGTCGAGATGACCCTCACAGAAATCGTGCGCCCCCAGCGCGCGGCCACCTCCACGGAAGGCAGACCCGAGGCGTGAGCGAGCAGTTCCTCAAAGACGAGAAGCGCCCCACGACCCGTCACGTGGACGCCGGGGACACCGGCTACAGCAAGTCCTTGACACCCCGGCACGTCAACATGATCGCCATCGGGGGTGCGATCGGCACCGGGCTCTTCCTCGGCGCGGGCGGACGCCTCGCCGACGCCGGCCCCTCACTGTTCGTCGCCTACGCCGTCTGCGGGATCTTCGCGTTCCTCGTCGTACGCGCGCTCGGCGAGCTCGTCATGTACCGGCCGTCCTCCGGCGCCTTCGTCTCGTACGCCCGGGAGTTCCTCGGGGAGAAGGGCGCGTACACCGCGGGCTGGATGTACTTCCTCAACTGGGCGACCACCGGCATCGCCGACATCACCGCCGTCGCCACCTACACCCATTACTGGCGCCTGTTCTCCGACGTCCCGCAGTGGGTGATCGCGCTCATAGCCCTGGCCGTGGTCCTCACCGTGAACCTCATCTCGGTGCGGATCTTCGGCGAACTGGAGTTCTGGTTCGCCATCGTCAAGGTCGGCGCGCTGGTCGTCTTCATGGCCATCGGGATCTTCTTCCTCGTGACCCGGCACCCCATCGACGACGCCGTGCCCGGTCCGTCCCTGATCACCGACAACGGCGGGATCTTCCCCAACGGCCTGCTGCCCATGCTGCTGATCATCCAGGGCGTCGTCTTCGCCTACGCCTCCGTCGAGCTGGTCGGAGTCGCGGCCGGTGAGACCGAGAATCCCGAGGAGATCATGCCGAAGGCGATCAACTCGATCATGTGGCGCGTCGGCCTCTTCTACGTCGGCTCGGTCGTCCTGCTGTCGATGCTGATGCCGTGGAACAGCTACAGCGCCGGCCAGAGCCCGTTCGTGACTGTGCTCTCCCACATCGGCATCCCGGCGGCCGGCGACGTCATGAATCTGGTCGTTCTCACCGCGGCCATGTCCTCGCTCAACTCCGGCCTCTACTCCACCGGCCGCATCCTGCGCTCGATGGCCGTCAACGGCTCCGCCCCGGGCTTCACCGCCCGGCTGAGCCGCACCCAGGTGCCCTACGGCGGCATCCTGCTCACCAGCGGCATGTGCGTCCTCGGCGTCGGGCTCAACTTCGTCGTTCCGGCGGACGCGTTCGAGATCGTGCTCAACCTGGCCGCCATCGGCATCCTCGCCACCTGGGGCATGATCATGCTCTGCCACCTCCTCTTCTGGCGGAAGACCCGTGACGGCGAACTGACCCGTCCCTCCTACCGCCTGCCCGGGTCCCCGTGGACCGAACTCGTGACGCTGGCCTTCCTCGCCTCCGTCCTGGTCCTCATGTACGCCGACGGAGGAGCGGCGCGCACCACCGTGCTGTGCGTGCCGCTGATCGCCGCGGCGCTGGTCGCCGGCTGGTACGCCGTCCGCGGCCGCGTGGCGCGCGCCGCCGCCAAGAGCGAGGGCTGAGCCGGACGCCGGTCCGACCCGGCCCCGGGCCGGACCGGCCGTCCGCCCCACCGGTCCGCAGCAACCCACCACCGAACGAGGCAGTGATGCGCAGCAGTCTCCTCGCGGACGCGCCCGTGATCCGCGAGCCCCAGCATGCACCCGTCGCCCACGTCACCCGGGGCGGCGTGATCGAGGGAGTCCACTACGGATCCGTCGTCGTCCTCGGCGGTAATGGCGACGTCCGGTTGAGCATCGGAGACATCGAGGCCGCCTGCTACCCGCGCTCAGCCCTCAAGCCGGTCCAGGCCCTCGCCATGGTGCGGGCCGGGCTGCCGCTCGACGGTGCCCTGCTCTCCCTCTCGATGGGCAGCCACTCCGGCGAGGAGCACCACCTCGCAGGTACCCGGCTGATCCTCGAACTGGCCGGCCTCACCGAGGACGACCTGCGCAACGTCCCCGACATGCCGTACGCCCCGGCGGTCCGGGATGCCTGGGTGCGCGAGGGCCGCGGGCCTTCCCGGCTCGCCCAGAACTGCTCCGGCAAGCACGCGGCGATGCTGTACCTGTGCAAGCTGGCCGGCTGGCCCCTGGAGAGCTACCTCGACCCGGGCCACCCGCTTCAGAGGGCGATCGCCGAGGTCGTCGAGGAACTCACCGGCCAGCACATCGCGAACGTCACCTTCGATGGCTGCGGATCCCCGCTGTTCGCAGTGTCCCTGCACGGCCTGGCCCGCGCCGCCGCCCGCATCGCCACCGCCGCTCCGGACACCGCCGAGCGCCGGGTGGCGGACGCGCTGCGCGTCCACCCGGAGATGGCCTCCGGCACAGGGCGAGACACGGCCGAGCTGATGCGCGCGGTGCCCGGGCTGCTGGCCAAGGACGGCTTCGAGGGCGTCCAGGTGGCCGCGCTGCCCGACGGCCGGGCCGTCGCAGTGAAGATCGCCGACGGGGCGGACCGGGCGCGCATCCCGGTGACGGCCGCAGCCCTCGCCCGGGCGGGAGTCGAGCCGCGGCTGCTCGCCGGGTTCGAGGGCGAGCCGATGACCGGCGGCGGCCGGCCCGTCGGCGGCATCCGGCCGGTGGCGGCGCTGAACCCGCCCAGCATCCCCGCCACCGCCTGACTCCATCCCCTTTCACCACCTTGACCCACCCACCTCAGGAAGAGGGCCGCACACCCATGACCGCCGCCACCCGCAGCGAACACGACCTGCTCGGAGACCGCGACGTCCCCGCCGACGCCTACTGGGGCGTCCACACCCTGCGCGCCACCGAGAACTTCCCCATCACCGGCACGCCCATCTCCGCCTACCCGCACCTGATCGACGCCCTCGCCGCTGTCAAGGAGGCCGCCGCCCTCACCAACGAGGGACTCGGCCTGCTGGAACCCGCGAAGGCAGCCGTGATCGTCGCCGCCTGCCAGGAGATACGCGGCGGCAAGCTCCACGACCAGTTCGTCGTCGACGTCATCCAGGGCGGCGCCGGCACCTCGACCAACATGAACGCCAACGAGGTCATCGCCAACCGGGCGCTGGAGCTGCTGGGCCACGCCAAGGGCGAGTACCGGCACCTGCACCCCAACGAGGACATCAACCTCGGCCAGTCCACCAACGACGTCTACCCGACCGCCGTTCGGATCGCGACCGTCTCCGCGGTGCGCGGCCTGCTCGAAGCCATGGCCGTCCTCCAGGACACGTTCGCCCGCAAGGCCGTCGAGTTCCGCGACGTTCTGAAGATGGGCCGCACCCAGTTGCAGGACGCCGTGCCGATGACGCTCGGGCAGGAGTTCTCCGCCTTCGCCATCATGCTCGACGAGGACCGCAGCCGACTCGCTGAGGCCGTCGAGCTGATCCTTGAGATCAACCTCGGCGCGACCGCGATCGGCACGGGTCTCAACGCCCCCGCCGGATACGCCGAATCGGCCCGCCGCCACCTTGCCGACATCACCGGGCTGCCCCTGGTCACCGCGGCCAACCTGGTCGAAGCCACCCAGGACTGCGGCGCCTTCGTCCAGATGTCCGGCGTCCTCAAGCGCATCGCCGTCAAGCTCTCCAAGACCTGCAACGACCTGCGCCTGCTGTCCTCCGGACCGCGCGCCGGCTTCGGCGAGATCAACCTGCCGCCGGTGCAGGCGGGCTCGAGCATCATGCCCGGCAAGGTCAACCCGGTGATCCCAGAGGTCGTCAACCAGGTCGCCTTCGAGGTGATCGGCAACGACATCACCATCACCATGGCCGCCGAAGCCGGACAACTCCAGCTCAACGCCTTCGAGCCGGTCATCCTGCACTCTCTGTCGAAGTCCATAACCCACCTGCACGCGGCCTGCCTCACCCTCGCCGAGCGCTGCGTGGCCGGCATCACCGCCAACACCGAGAAGCTGCGGGCCACCGTTGAGAACTCCATCGGCCTGGTGACCGCCCTGAACCCGCACATCGGATACACCGCCGCCACCGACATCGCCAAAGAGGCCCTGGCCACCGGCCGGGGCGTGGCCGAGCTCGTCCTGGAGCGAGGTCTGCTGCCGGCCGAGCGGCTCACCGCCTTGCTGCGGCCCGAGGTGATCGCGGGAGCCAGAGCGGCCGGGGCCTGACGCGGGGCTGCGCCGCGGCTCACCGGCCGCGCACCTGGACCGTCCCGCGCCGCGGACGGCACGCTGCACTGAATCCGCCGTGTTCACTGGTGGCACGGGCGTCGAAGACCCCGGTGGCCAGGCTGCGCCAGAAGCCTTCCGCGCCGGGCGCGCCGGGCCTGTTTTTCATCCTGCTGTGCGACGAGATCACCTCGGCGCTGGACCCCACACAGCGACGTCGTCGGTGATGGATCTCCCGACCCGCCCGAACGCGGAGCAGCGGATGACCCTCGTGCTCGTCTCCCACGAACTGCACCTGGTCGCCGCCTATACGGACACCGTCCACCTGCTCGGAGGTGGACGCTTCACCGCGTACGGCCCTGGAGGGAGGCTCCGGCGGCCAGCGCCAGGCAGGCCGCGAGGGCGACGGCCGCAGCGCGTCGGGCGAGGGGCCGGGCTGCCCTGGCCTCGGTGCCGTCGCCGAGGAGGGCGGCGACGCGCCGGGGAACGGGCCCGGCGCGTCGCCGCGAGGGCCAAGCCGGGACGTGCGCGGCCGGTGGATGGGGCGTGGGCTGCGAGAGCGGCCCGGCCGATGGCCCGGGCGGCCAGACGCCGGCCAACGGTCGCGGGCGGCGGACTCGTCGGCGGAGCGCTCGACCGCGTATCCGAGCGGCTCACGCAGAGTCCGCAGCGCCGGGTGGCACAGGGCGGCCAGGTCGACCACGGCGGCGACGGCGATCGCGATGACGGCGTCGGGGCCGCGGCTCGGTCGCGTCTTTGTGTGGTGATGAACTCGACCGCCGGCCGGTGTGGCGCGCGGACCGCGCTCCACACCGGCCGGTGCATTGTTGCCAAGCGGTGGCGATGGCGGTGGGGGGCTTGGTGCGGGCTGCCTTCATCGGGGGCAGGATCGCCGCGGCCAGGACGGATCCTGCAAGGACGGCGAGGACGGTGGTCCAGGGGATGCTGAGCGAGGTGATCCCGTAGAGGGTGACGACTCGTTGGGGGACCAGTTGGGGACCGGCACCGCCGCTCGCGGGTGCACGGCGCGTGCTTTCACACACGTCCCCAGCCCTCAAATAGCGCCACATGTCCTGATTGTGGGCCTGGCGCAGCCATCTTGGGGGTCAAGGGGGCGCAGGTTCAAATCCTGTCGTCCCGACTGTGCTTTATGCACGTCGGAGGCCGTTCTCTCATACATGGGAGGACGGCCTTTTCCGTGCCCGGACCCCAGATGATCGGCCACCCCAGGACGACGCCGCGGAGATCCATCAGACACCCCCTAGACCCGCTCCAGCAGCGCGATCCCGAGGTCGCTCGCCTTGTAGTGGACCTCGCGCCGGTAGCGGTGGCTGGTGACCAGGCCCGCATCGCGCAGTACGGCGAGGTGCTGCGAGACCGCGCCCAGGCTCAGCCCGGTCCGTCCGGCCAGCCCGGTCGTTGTGGACGGTGAGCTCGTGTGGGCGAGGATCCGGGCCCGGCTGTGGCCCAGCAGGCGCGCCAGACCGTCCCCGGCGGCGTCACGCCGTTCCCACAGGGTGCCCACCGCGCGCGACGGGTAGATAGCACAAGGCGGTGCCCCGCCGAGCCCGGCCAGCAGGTGGCAGCGGACCGCGAACGCGCTGGGTGCCAGGGTGATCCCGTGCCCGGCCAGGACGAGTTCCCCGGCCGGCAGGTCGGCGGACTCCAGGCGGTTGTCCTCCCACCGCAGCGCAGGATGGAGGTGGGCGAGCACCTCCCGGATGCCGTCCTCGCCGAGCTGGCGGGTCCGGTACGCGACATCGGCCTCCAGTACGGCACGGATCCGGGGCCAGTGCGGTCGTACGCCTGCTTGCCACCAGGCGAGCAGGGCATCGGCCAGTTCGGGCAGTACCCGTCCGGGGTCCTCGGCCAGCCGCCGCTCGAAGTCGGTCAGCGGCGTTCGCCGACCGGCTGCTGCGAGCCCGGCGGCCACCCCCTCGGCCGGCAGGGTCGCGAGCACGGCGAGCTCTTCCTCCATCTCGGCCAGCGGACAGCGTGGAGGCGGCGTCAGGAAGCTGCGCACCGTGCCGTCCGGAGCCACCAGGGCGTGCAGCGGCCCCATCTTCCCGGCGAGGATCCGGTCCTGCCGGAGAGCCAGCGCCTGTTTGATCCACGGCAGATGGACGGCATGCCGCCCGGGATCGGCCACCGCCCGAAGACTGGCGGCGGTCTCCCACAACGGCGACATCGCGAACCTGAGGTTGGCCATGTCGTCCACCCCGAAGAGCACCTCGCCCATGCCCGCGCCCCCGCCCGCCTCGCCTGGATGATGTTTTCACCCAGACTAAAACAATGGCTGCGCGGCCCAGGGGGTGATGGTGTTCGCCGTCATGACGATCTCTCTCACCAACGACGCCGGCGGCACCCGTGAAGGAACCAAGGCCAGCGGCACGGGCGGTTCCGGCGGCCGCCCCGCCCTGTGGCGCCTGGCGGACTTCCGCCGTCTCTGGATCGGCGACACCGTCAGCCAGGCGGGCACGGCAGTCACCCTCCTCGCCCTCCCGCTCCTGGCGATCGGCACTCTTGGTGCCACCCCTTTCGAGGCGGGCCTGCTCGTCATGTGCGAGTACCTGGGCTTCCTGCTCATCGGCTTGCCGGCCGGGGCCTGGGTGGACCGGATGCGCCGCCGCCGCGTCATGATCGTGGGCGACCTCGGCCGCGCCGCGCTCCTCGGCTCCCTCCCTGCCGCAGCCTGGCTTGACGTCTTGACCCTGCCCCAGCTGTACGCCGTGGCCTTCGGCATGTCCATCTGCACGGCCTTCTTCGACGTCGCCTACCAGAGCCATCTCCCGCAACTCGTCGACGGAACCCGTCTGGTCGAGGCCAATGTCGCCCTCGAAGCCACGCGCACCATCGCCGCGGCCGGCGGTCCCGGTGCGGGCGGCGCGTTGGTCGGCGCGCTGACGGCGCCCGTGGCGATCGTCGTCGACGCGGTGAGCTTCCTCGTCTCCGCGCTCTGTCTGTCCCGTATCCGGCGGGCCGACGCCAAGCCGGAGCCCCGCCCGGAGGTGCCTCTGCGGGTCGAGATCGCCGAAGGGCTGCACTTCGTCTTCGGCAACCCGCTCCTGCGGGCGCTCACCCTCACCTCCGCGATCTCCAACCTCTTCGGCACGATCGGCGCCGCCATGCTGCTGGTGCTGCTCGCGGGGGAACTGGGGCTGTCACCCCTTCTCTGCGGCCTGGTCTTCACCGTGGAGGCGGTCAGCGGCTTCATCGGCAGCCTGCTCACGATGCGGATCGCCGCGCGCTTGGGTCAGGGCCGGGCGATGTGCGCGTCCGTGATCGCCAGCGGCGTGTTGTGGCTGGCGGCGGTGCCGCTCTTCCACGAGGACTGGCGCTTCGCCGTTGCCGCCGTGCTCCAGGGCCTGGGCTGGACCGCCTTCATGACTTTCAAGATCACCTCGGTGGCCTTCCGCCAACAGCTCTGCCCGGCGCCGCTCCTGGGCCGGATGACGGCGACCTTCCGCTTCGTGGTGTGGGGATCCATGCCCCTCGGCGCGCTCATCGGAGGCGTCCTGGGCGAGTACTTCGGTGCCCGGACGGCACTGTGGACCGGAGCCCTGGGCGAACTCCTCGCCGTACTTCCCCTCCTGCTCTCACCGCTGCGGACGGCACGTGAACTCCCCAGGTAGCGTCGGCCCCGTGCGCTATCACCATGTCGACGTCTTCACGGACCATCCCTACAGCGGCAACAGCCTCGCGGTGTTCCCCGACGCCGGTGCGCTGACCGGCGCACAGATGCAGACCATCACCCGGGAACTGCGGCACTTCGAGTCCGTGTTCCTGATCCGGGACGGGGCATCGGAGCGCACCCGGCGGGCACGCGTCTTCGACCTCACCGAGGAATTGGACTTCGCCGGCCACCCCCTCATCGGCGCCGCCGCCGTCCTGCACGCCCTCCACGGCACTTCTGACCACGAGACCTGGACCCTGCGCCTGCCGGCCCGGACGGTGGAGGTCGCCACCGAACGACACGGCCCGGGCCGGTACGCGAGCCTCCTCGACCAGGGCGGCGCCGAGTTCCTCGGCCGCCCCGACGCGCACGGCCTCGCCGCACTGTTCGCCCTCGAACCGGCCGACCTGGACCTCGCCCTGCCCCCGGAGATCGTCTCCACCGGCCTGCGCTACCTGCTGCTCCCCGTACGCGGCGACGCCCTGGCCCGTGCCTGCGTCACCACGCCGCTCGGTGCGCCCCTGGCCCGCCTCGGCGCCCAGTTCGCCTACCTCCTCGACGCCGCCACCCTTGAGGGGCGGCACTGGAACAACGACGGAATCCTCGAAGACATCGCCACCGGAAGCGGCGCGGGCTGCGCAGCTGCCTATCTGCGCCGCCACGGTCGCATCGGCGCGGGCGAGCGGACCCTCCTGCATCAGGGACGCTTCACCGGGCGCCCCAGCGAAATGGCCGTCAGCGCGGACGGCCACGGCCAGGACATCCGCTCCGTGCGCGTCGGGGGCACCGTCGCCTTCGTCGCGGACGGACGCCTCCACGAGCTCCCGCCGGCGTAGGAGCCGACCTGTCGAAGGCCTTGCTGCGATCCCCGAGATCGTCGCCGGAACCGGGCGGGCGGCGATCTCCGCCAGAGCCGCGATCTGTGCGGCGTCACGGGGTGGCTGCGGTTCGGCGCGGTGGCGGTGGGTGTCGGTCAGTCGAGGAACTGGGCCTTGACCAGGTATTCGGCTTGGTCGGACAACTCCGCGCGCCGGGCCTGTTCGTCGGCGATGTCGATCTCCTTGCGCAGTGCCAGCCCGGTGCGCAGGACCGTCGCCCTGGGGATCGGTACCCGCTGGCCGGGCTTCTCGGTGAACGGCTGGAGTTCTCCGGCGAGCGCGTGGGCGTCGTCGGACGTGCCGCGACGCAGGGAGAGGAACACTCGGGCGAGCCAGTCCGCGGGGATCTGCACCATGAAATCGGTCATGCCGGTGCAACGACGTGGTCCTACGGCCCGTGGCGCTCAACCGCCCGCCCGGCCGAGTGCCGCGCGGAGCCCGACGCGGCCGGCGGGCGAATCTGCTCCGGGTGTCACCCCAGTCAGAGGCCGGGCGGCGTGAGATCGAACCGCGAGATGACGTCGGGCAGCCATGAGGGCTGTCCGAACTCGAGCCCGTACTTGGCGGCGAGCACCGGCACCGCGTCCTCGGTCGGCGGCGGCCCGTCGGCGAGCATCTCGGCCAGCTCGCGGAAGAAGTGCTCGAATCCGGCCGGACTGATGATCTCGATCATCCGGGCCGGGACGGGGCCGGCGTTCCACATCGTGTGAAGCTCCCCGCGCGGCTTGGTGATGTAGCCGCCGGGGCCCAGAACGGTTTCGCGGTCGCCGGAGCGGAAACCGATCTCGCCCTCGGTCACGATCGAGTACTCGTCCTCTCGGGTGTGCAGGTGTGGCGGTACCAGTGCCCCGACCGGGAAGGGGTGCTCGACGATGGAGACCGAGCCGCCGGTGTCGGCGCCCCACAGCTTGAAGGCGACCCCGATCGAGCCGAGGAAGGCCTCGGTCCCCTCGCCGGGGCGGACGATGGTGAGCGGTGGGGCCGGAGTCTTTGTCATGGCGATCACTCCTCGACCGGATTTGGAGATACGCTGGCGTTCTATGAAAAGGCTTCACCGTGGATACGGAGATGTCAAGAGTTGAGTGAACAGCAGCGTTCGTCGAAACCGCGTGGCTACGAGATGCGCAAACGCGCCGAGGACGTGGGCCGGACGCGGCAGCGCATCGTCGAGGCCGCCGTGCATCTCCATGGCACCGCGGGCCCGGCCTGGACGACCATCGCAGCGATCGCCGAGCGCGCCGGGGTCACCCGGCTGACCGTCTACCGGCATTTCCCGGATGAGACGGCGTTGTTCGAGGCCTGCTCGGGACACTGGCTGTCGGAGCAGAGGCTGCCCCGACCCCAGGAATGGGGCGCGATGGAGAACCCCCTCGAGCGGCTGACGGCCGGGCTCGCCGACATCTACCGCTTCTATCGCGCGGGCGAGCAGATGCTGACGTTGGTCATCCGTGACCGGCACGCCGTGCCCCAGCCGATCCGCGAGGCCCGGGAGGAGACGACCCGGCGGTACGTCGAGGTGCTGGCCGATGCCTGGCCGGATGTCGACGACCCGCTCCGGCGGGCGGTGATCGGCCACGCCGCGGCGTTCTCCACGTGGCGTTCTCTGTGTCTGGAGCAAGGGCTCGCAGACCGTGAGGCGGTCGAGGTCATGGTCGCGCTGGTGGGAGCTGTCGGCGCCAGGTCCTGACGGCAGAGGACGCCTGAGCCGCTCTGTCCGATTCTCGTCGACGACAGCCGTTGCGTGGCTGCCCCGCGGGTTCTGTGCTGAGCTGGAGGTGTCCTCGGGCAACGGCGCCCCCGGGAGGCCCGCCATGCCGCACGTCCGTCTCGAAGCGCCCGCGCCGACCGGGCCCGGGGTCCTTCTGCCCCGGCGTGATCTGGCGGTCGGCTGGACGCTGATGGTGCTGATCGCCGTACTCGCCTGGGTGCTCACCATCGGGCAGGCCCGGCGGATGGGGATGGAGCCCGGCACGATGGGCCTGGCGCTCCCGCTCTTCCTGCTGCTGTGGGTGGTGATGATGGCGGCGATGATGCTGCCGTCGGTGGCCCCGGTCGCCATCACCTGGGTGCGGGGGATCAGCCGCCGCCCGGCGGCTCCGGCGGTCCGCGCGCTGCACATCGCCGAGTTCGTCATCGGGTACCTGCTGGCCTGGACCGGCTTCGGACTGCTCGCGTACGGCGCCCTGGCGCTGACCGGGGACCTCGTGCGCGGTGATCCGCAGGTGGGGCGTTGGATCGGGGCGGGAGCCTTCCTCCTCGCGGGGCTGCACCAGTTCGGGCCGCTGAAGCGGGTCTGCCTGCGGCACTGCCGCAACCCGATGTTCCAGCTGCTGCGGTACTCGCGGTTCCGGCCGTGGGCGAAGGACCTGCGGGTCGGCGCGCACCACGGTCTGTACTGCGTCGGCTGCTGCTGGGGGCTGATGCTCGTCCTGATCCCGCTCGGCGTGATGAACGTGGCGGCCATGGCGGCCGTGGCCGTGGTGATCTTCCTGGAGAAGCTGTGGCGGCGGGGCCCCTGGTTCGCCTGGGCCATCGGGATCGCCTTCCTCGTCCTGGCGGCCCTCGCCCCCTTCCAGGACTGGCTGCTGCCGGGCCTGGAGAACGCTCCCCCGATGGAGGAGACGAACCGGATGGCGGGCCCGCTCTGAGCGGTGGCCGCGCCGCCATGGCCTCCGGCGCCCTCAGGTGTTCCGATCTCGAGGGAAGGAGGAGAATTGGTGTGATGACCCGTGCCGCCGAGCGCCTGTGGTGATGTCCGGCGGGGCATTGCCGACCACGTGTTCCCTGCCCGGCGCAGGGCCACACGGAGGTGATGAGATGTCCGAGACGACAGCGACCATCCCGAGATGGCACGCGGCCGGGGACTGGTTCGACACGTGCAGGTGCAACGTCCCCTGCCCCTGCTCCTTCGCCCAATTGCCCACCTACGGGGAATGCGACGGAGTCCTTGCCTGGCACATCCGCGAGGGCAACTACGGCGAGGTGCGCCTGGACGGCCTCAACGTGCTGATGCTCGGCTCCTTCGTCGGCAACATATGGGCCGAGCACACGGACTCGTACGCGGCGGTGTTCCTCGACGAGCGTGCCGACGACGGGCAGCGCCAAGCCCTACAGATGATCTTCGGCGGTCAGGCGGGCAGCTGGCCCGCCGAGATGGTGACCATGATGGCCGCCGAGATGCGCGGCATGGACTTCGCCCCCATCCAGATCGACGTCGACGAAGACCTCGGCGGCTGGCGCGCAACGATCCCCGGCCGGGTCGAGGCGAGCGCCGTAGCCCTCACCGGCCCGACGACGCCGGAGGGCGCGCGGGTCCAGTCGACCAACCTGCCCGGCGCGGAGACCGGGCCGGGACAGATCGCGACCTGGGGCCGCTCCACCGCGGACCGCGCCGACGCCTTCGGCTTCCACTGGAGCCGGGAGGGCCAGTCCAGCAAGCACATCACCTTCGACTGGACCGGCCCGGAGTAGCCAGGGTCCGCGGCCTCCGTTCCGGCGGGTGCTACGAGGCTGCGAGCCAGGGCGGGAGCGGTTCGCGGCGGGTGTGCCAGGAGGTGGGGGCGGCGGCGGTGCCCGTGCGGGCGGCGACCGTGCCGCCGGTGATGGCGCAGGTGGTGTCCACGTCGCCGAGGCCCTCGGCGGTGGTCCACAGGGCGTCGGTGAGGCTGTCCATGTGGTGGGCGGCGGACCACAGGGCGAACGGGACCGTGTCGCTCGCACGGATCCGCATGCCGTTGCCCAGGATCTCGGCGGCCCGGCTCGGGGCCGTGTCGCCGGGGAGGGCGGCGGCCTGGCGCAGCCCCTCGGCTATGGGGCCCGCCGGCGTGCGGTCGGCGACCTCGTGCAGGAGCGCCGCGGGCAGGGGCGCGGCTGCGCCGCGGCTGCGGGCCGCCAGTGCGGCGGCCAGGGCCACGGCCACGGCTCCCGCGATGCCCTCGGGGTGGGCGTGCGTGACCTCGGCGGAGAAGGCCGCCTGCTCCGCCACCTCGTCCAGGTCCTCGTGGAACCAGGCGCCCAGCGGGGCCACCCGCATCGCTGCTCCGTTGCCGAGGCTGCCCTCGCCGCCGAACAGGGTCCGTGCCCCCGTACGCCAGCTCGACGGGTCCCGCGCGAGCTCGGGCAGCAGCTGGTGCATGCCGTACCCGTAGCCGCGGTAGGCGTCGTCGAGGTACGCCGCTGCGAAGGCCTCCGCCAACTGGTCCTGGTGCACGGCGCCGTGGATGGTCAGGATCCGGTGGACCGACAGCGCCATCGCGGTGTCGTCCGTCCATTTCCACAAGGACTCCTCGGGCGTCCTGCGCTCCCGGATCTGGGTCAGGGCCGCTTGGCCGTGGCGCAGGTGCGGGAACCAGCGCTCGCCGAAGGCGTCGCCGAGGGCCAGGCCTTCGAGGGAGTCGCGTGCGGCATCGGGTGCGGCGTCGGGTGTACGGGGCGCTTCGGGCAGTGGCATGTGCGCATGGTGGCAGGGGGGTTCGGGGTCATGCATCCGGGTTTTCGACCGGGCGGCCCGCGTGCAGTTCCAGGGGGCCGGTGGCCTTGGCGCGGGCCTTGAGGCAGGCCTTGATCTGGCGGCGCAGGGCCGGTTTCACGAAGGAGCGGAGATCGGACCGGGGGACCGTGCGCCACTGGAGCAGCTCCGATGCGGGCAGCCGGATGCGGGCCAGGGTGCGGGCGTCGAGGGTGCCGCCGTCGTAGAGGAAGCGGATGCGGGCCGGATAGCCGGGCCGGTGGGACCAGTTGACGGCCAGCAGCCGGCCCGGCGGGGCGTCGAGGCCGAGTTCCTCGCGGACCTCGCGGTGCGCGGCGGCCCGCGGGATCTCGCCGAGGTCGCTGTCGATGCCGCCGCCCGGCAGGTGCCAGTGGTCCGGATCCCCGTACGCGGGCTGCACCAGGAGCACCGCGCCATCGGAATCGGTGAACAGCACGCTCGCCGCCGTGAGGGCCTTGGGGCGGGCGGCCCGGTGACCGGCGGTGTCGAAGGCGCCCGCGTGTTCCAGGGCCGCCCGGCGCTGCGGATCCAGTCCGGCCGGGGATCCGGGCTGGGGGACACCGTCGATCAGGTGCGCGAGGGAGCCGGTGTGCAGGGCGGCCAGTGCGGCCCGGAGCCGGGGTGCGACCCGGGCGGGCAGGGCCTCGTAGGCCTCGTCCGGGGTGAGCCAGCGGGCCTCGGTGACCTTGCCGTCCGGGAAGGAGATCGCGGAGGCCTCCTCCGGCGTCAGGGGTCCGACGAGGTGGGCGTGGACGACGAGGGAGCGCCCGAGGGGTCCCGGCGGGCGGGAGTCCACGGCGAGCAGCCGGCCGACCGGAACGCTCAGGTCCAGTTCCTCCTTCAGCTCCCGGGCCAGCCCTTCCTCCGGGGTCTCGGTGTCCTCGACGCCCCCGCCGGGCAGTTCGTGTTCCGTCTTGTACGAGGTGGTCAGTACGAGGACCCGCCCGCGGGAGTCCAGCACGATCCCGGTGGCGGCCATGAGGGGAGCGGACCGGGCGGCGTAATAAGCCCGGACCGAGTCGGGATCGGAGGGGTCGTCCGGCACGGGGGCTCCTGGAGGTACGGGGTCGGCTCTGCTGGGCAGCCCCATTCTGTTCCAGGCGGGAGCCGGGGCCGGAGATTGCGGCGGGGCGGGCCCGACAAGATCAGAAAGAGACGACCTAGGCCCGGGCTAGGAGCAGGCCGCCCATCGTGACCATGGTCGCCGCCACGAGCCCGTCGAGGACCCGCCAGGACGCGGGCCGGGCGAACAGGCCGCTGAGCAGCCGGGCACCGTAGCCCAGCGCGCCGAACCAGATCAGGCTCGCCAGACCGGCCCCGATGCCGAACGCCCAGCGCAGGTCGCCCCGGTCGGCGGCGAGGGAGCCGAGCAGCAGCACCGTGTCGAGGTGCACGTGGGGGTTGAGCCAGGTCATGGCCAGGCAGGTCAGCACGGCGGCCCGGGTGGTGCCGGAACCGGCGCCGGAGGCGGAGTCCGCCCCCTCGGCCCTGAGGGCGGCGCCGGGAGCGGGGCGCAGCGTACGGCGGGCGGCGAGGATCCCGTAGCAGATCAGGAAGGCCCCGCCGACGAGGCCGACCAGGGTGAGAGCGGGCGGCCAGGCGGTGACGAACGCGCCGACGCCGGCCACGCCGAGGGCGATGAGGGCCGCGTCGGAGAGGGCGCAGATGGCGACCACGGCGAGGACCGAGTGGCGGCGTACGCCCTGGCGCAGGACGAAGGCGTTCTGGGCGCCGATGGCCACGATGAGGGAAAGTCCGGTTCCGAAGCCGGCGAGGCCCGCCGGGATGATGCCGTGTGTCATGTCTTCGACCGTAGGCGGGCGTGGCGTGCGTAGTACAGCTAAAGATTCTTATCTAGCATTAGCCGCTGTGATGGATGAACTGCCTGTGGACCAGGTGCGGACGCTGCTCGCGGTGATCGACGGGGGCACCTTCGACGCGGCGGCCGCCGCTCTGCACGTGACCCCCTCCGCCGTCAGCCAGCGCGTCAAGGCGCTGGAGCAGCGGACCGGGCGGGTCCTGCTGATGCGGACCAAACCGGTGCGCGCGACCGAGTCCGGGGAGGTCGTCCTGCGCTTCGCGCGGCAGCTGGCCCGGCTGGAGCGGGACGCGCGGGCCGAGCTCGGGATGGCGCAGGGCCTGGGGCCCGTGCGGCTACCGATCGCGGTCAACGCGGACTCGCTGGCCACGTGGTTCCTGCCCGCGCTGACCCGGGTGCCGCAGGATCCGCCCGTCTGCTTCGAACTGCACCGCGAGGACGAGGGGCACGCGACCGAGCTGCTGCGGGACGGCCGCGTGATGGCGGCGGTGACCTCGCAGCCGGAGGCGGTGGCGGGGTGCACGGTGCGCAAGCTGGGGCTGGCGCGGTACCTGCCGGTGGCGAGCCCCGGGTTCGCGGACCGGCACCTGCAGGGGAGGGTGGACCGGGACCTGCGGGTGGCCCCGGTGGTCGTCTTCGACCGGCGGGACCTGATCCAGGACCGCTTCGTGCGGATGCTGACGGCGGACGAGGGGGCCGGTGCCTCGGAGGTACGGCACTACGTGCCCACCTCGGAGGGGTTCTGCGACGCCGCGGTCGCCGGGCTGGGCTGGGCGATGGTGCCGGAGGCGCAGGCGGAGCCGTTGGTGGAGCAGGGGCGGCTGGTCGTCATCGCGCCGGGGCGCAAGCTCGACGTACCGCTGTACTGGCAGCAGTGGAAGCTCGATTCGCCCGCGCTGTCGACGGTGGCGTCGGTGATCGCGCAGGCGGCGGCGGGGGCACTTCACTAGGGCTCGTGAGGTTCCCCCGCCGCGGCGGGCCCGTACCAGCAGTGCCTCAGGCGCCGACGTAGGCCGCGAGGTGCTCGCCGGTGAGGGTGGAGCGGGCGGCGACGAGGTCGGCCGGGGTGCCTTCGAAGACGATCCGTCCGCCGTCGTGGCCGGCGCCGGGGCCGAGGTCGATGATCCAGTCGGCGTGCGCCATCACCGCCTGGTGGTGTTCGACGACGATGACCGACTTCCCGGAGTCGACGAGCCGGTCGAGCAGGCCGAGCAGTTGCTCGACGTCGGCGAGGTGGAGGCCGGCCGTCGGCTCGTCGAGGACGTACACCCCGCCCTTCTCGGACATGTGCGTGGCCAGCTTGAGCCGCTGCCGTTCTCCGCCCGACAGCGTGGTGAGCGGCTGGCCGAGGGTGAGGTAGCCGAGCCCGACGTCGGCGAGCCGGACGAGGATGCGGTGCGCGGCGGGGGTGGCCGCCTCACCCGCGGCGAAGAACTCCTCGGCCTCGGCCACCGACATGGCCAGTACCTCGCTGATGTCGCGGCCGCCGAGGTGGTGCTCCAGGACCGAGGCGTCGAAGCGCCTGCCCTCGCACACCTCGCAGGTGGTGGCCACGCCGGCCATCATCGCCAGGTCGGTGTAGACGACCCCGATGCCGTTGCAGTTGGGGCAGGCCCCCTCGGAGTTGGCGCTGAACAGGGCGGGCTTGACCCCGTTGACCTTGGCGAACGCCTTGCGGATCGGGTCGAGCAGCCCCGTGTACGTGGCCGGGTTGCTCCGCCGCGAACCGCGGATCGCGCCCTGGTCGACCGAGATCACCTCCGCGCCGAGCGCCCCCGACCGGCCGGGCAGCGAGCCGTGGACCAGCGAGCTCTTGCCGGAGCCGGCGACCCCCGTGACCACGGCGAGCACCCCGAGCGGGATGTCCACGTCGATGTCCTGGAGGTTGTGCGCCGTGGCGCCCCGGATCTCCAGCGTGCCGGTGGGCTTGCGCACCGTCTCCTTGACGGCGGCCCGGTCGTCGAAATGGCGGCCGGTGATGGTGCCGCCGGTCCGCAGCCCCTCGACGGTGCCCTCGAAGCAGACGGTGCCGCCCGCCGACCCGGCGCCGGGACCGAGGTCGACGACGTGGTCGGCGATCACGATCGTCTCCGGCTTGTGCTCCACCACGAGCACCGTGTTGCCCTTGTCCCGCAGCCGCAGCAGCAGGCCGTTCATCCGCTGGATGTCATGGGGGTGCAGGCCGATGGTGGGCTCGTCGAAGACGTAGGTCACGTCGGTCAGCGAGGAGCCGAGGTGGCGGATCATCTTGACGCGCTGGGACTCGCCGCCCGACAGCGTGCCCGAGGGCCGGTCGAGGGAGAGGTAGCCGAGGCCGATCTCCACGAACGAGTCGAGGGTCCGCCGCAGCGCGTCGAGCAGCGGCGCGACCGAGGGCTCGTCGAGGCCCCGTACCCATGCGGCCAGGTCGCTGATCTGCATCGCGCAGGCGTCCGCGATGCTGATCTTCTTGATCTTCGAGGACCGGGCCCCCTCGGTGAGCCGGGTGCCTTCGCAGTCGGGGCAGGTGGTGAAGGTGACCGCCCGCTCCACGAACGCCCGGATGTGCGGCTGCATCGCCTCCTTGTCCTTGGACAGGAAGGACTTCTGGATCTTGGGGATCAGCCCCTCGAAGGTGAGGTTCACGCCCTCGACCTTCACCTTGGTCGGCTCCCGGTACAGGAAGTCCTGCATCTCCCGCTTGGTGTACTTGCGGATCGGCTTGTCCGGATCGAGGAGGCCCGACTCGGCGTAGACCCGCACGGTGAAGAAGCTGTCGGACTTCCAGCCGGGGATGGTGAACGCACCTTCGGCGAGCGACTTGGAATCGTCGTAGAGCTGGGTGAGGTCGATGTCGGAGACCGCGCCCCGGCCCTCGCAGCGCGTGCACATGCCGCCGGTGCGGCTGAAGGTCCGCTTGACGGTCTTCGTCCGGTCGGTGCCGCGGTCGACCTTGTACGCACCGCTCGCCTGGACCGAGGCCACGTTGAAGGAGAAGGCCTGGGGGGAGCCGATGTGCGGCTTCCCGAGCCGGCTGAAGAGGATGCGCAGCATCGCGTTGGCGTCGGTGGCGGTGCCGACCGTGGAGCGGGGGTCGCCGCCCAGCCGCTGCTGGTCCACGGAGATGGCCGTGGTCAGCCCTTCGAGCACGTCGACCTCGGGACGCGCGAGCGTGGGCATGAACCCCTGCACGAAGGCGCTGTAGGTCTCGTTGATCAGCCGCTGCGACTCCGCCGCGATGGTGCCGAAGACCAGTGAGCTCTTGCCCGAGCCGGAGACCCCGGTGAACACCGTCAGCTGGCGCTTGGGGATCTCGACGCTGACGTCCTTGAGGTTGTTCACGCGCGCGCCGTGCACACGGATCACGTCGTGGCTGTCCGACCGGCTGTCCGTCTTCCTGGCCTTGCTCATCGTCTCTCCATCAGCTCGACGGGGCCGCGTGCGCGGCGACGTTCCTCTGTTTACCCGATCGGTGGTGTCGGCCGGGGCGGCGCAACGCCCGTACGACCGACACCGTCCCGCGGGCACATGGGGGCGGAGCGTCGGGCCAACCGGCGGTCGTGGTGTGTCAGTTCGCGGTGGCCCCGCGCGGCCGGCTGAAGCGGATCATGTTGCCGGCCGGGTCGCGGAAGGCGCAGTCGCGGACACCGTACGGCTGGTCCACCGGCTCCTGGAGCACCTCGGCGCCGGTGGCGCGGATGTGTTCGAAGGTGGCGTCGACGTCGTCGGTCGAGAAGATCACGCCGCGCAGCAGACCCTTGGCGAGCAGTTCCGCCATGGCCTCCCTGTCGGCGGCCGAGGCGTTGGGGTCGGCGAGCGGCGGTTCGAGGACGATCTCCACGCCCGGCTGTGCGGGGGAGCCCACGGTCACCCAGCGCATCCCGCCGAACCCGACGTCCTTGAGCACCTCCAGGCCGAGGGCGTCACGGTAGAAGCCGAGCGCCTTGTCGTGGTCGTCGACGGCGATGAAGCACTGCGAAAGGTTGATTTCCATGGGTTTCACGCTACGGGCGGCCGGTCCGGGAAGGCTTCTCCATTCCTGACCGCTTGCTCCGGTCGGCCGGATGAAGATCCTGGTGACGCCCGGCCCTGGTGCCCCTGGCCTGCGAAGAGCCCGCACGCAGGGCATAGGCTGCTGGCATGGAGTCCTACACGATCGGCCAGGCGGCTCGGCTGCTCGGCGTCAGCGTTGACACGGCCCGGCGATGGGCGGACGCGGACCGGTTCCCGACGCGCCGCGAGGGCGCGCGGCGCATGGTGGACGGCCCGGACCTGGCCGCGTTCTGCGTGCAGGTCGCGCAGGAGGGTGCCGAGGGCGACGAAGCCCCGTACACCTCGGCGCGCAACGCGTTCCCCGGCATCGTGACCGGGGTCAAGCTCGGCACGGTCGACGCGCAGGTGGAGATCCAGGCCGGGCCGCACCGCGTCGTGTCGCTGCTGACGCGGGAAGCGGTGGAGGAGCTCGGGCTGGAGGTCGGGGCGCGGGCGACGGCCCGGGTGAAGTCGACGAGCGTGTTCATCGACCGGGCGTAACGGGGCGCTGCCCCGGCCGTCCTCGCGCGATGGCTCAGCGCACGGATTCCCGGAGCAGCGCGGCGGCCTCGCGCGCCGCGTCCACGGCTCCGGCGCGGGCGGCCTCGCGGTCGGAGTCGGACCGGGTGTAGGTCAGGATGACCATCAGGTTGCTCAGACGGAAGCAGACCTGCGCGGTCGCGCGGCGCTCGGGATCGGGCGTACGGAAGCGGATGAACGCCTCGTCGCCCACGCCCGGGACGACCGCCGGGGTGGTCTGCTCCCAGCCCAGCAGGTTCTCGCGCTCTTCGCGCAGGTCCTTGACGGCGAGGCTCTCGGTGACGCGGAAGGGCTGGAGGAAGATCCCGCCCCGGTTCGGGCCCTCCGCGCGCGGGGCGGACCAACTGCACGAACCGCTCTCGTCCCGGCCGCCGTAGGAGGTGGGCACCAGCCGGTGCACGGTCTCCGGGGACAGCAGTGCGCACGGGCGGGGGTCGGCGGTGAAATCGCCCTCGCGGTCCAGCTGCCAGTACTTCCACCCGAGGAATCCGCAGATGGGCAGGACGACCAGCGCCATCAGGAGGAGGCTCGTCAGCGCGGCGGGCCGAAGGCGTGCGGGTTTGCCCGGGGGTGTGGTCACCGCGGCAGCATAGGGGTCGCGTACGAGAGTCGCACGAACGTTTCCGCGCCTGCCCGGACGCGGGGCGCGCCGGAGCCGGTGGCAGACTGGCCGGTGATCCGCCGAAGGGGAGTACGACGTTGTCCATGTTCAGCAATCTGCGCCGGGCCGTGCGCCGCGGGTACCACCGCGCCGTCGACCTCAGCCACCCGGCCCGCTCCCCGCTCGGCAGCGCCGTGGTCAACTGCATCGTGTACCGGGACGGCGAGCGCCAGGACGGCACCGCCGACGCCGGCGAGGCGCTGCGCCGGGTCCGTAAGACGGGCGAGGGGTTCGTCTGGATCGGGCTGCACGAGCCCTCCCAGGAAGAACTCGCGGGCCTCGCCGAGCTGTTCGGCCTGCACCCGCTCGCCGTCGAGGACGCGGTACACGCACACCAGCGCCCCAAGATCGAGCGCTACGACGACACCCTCTTCGCCGTCTTCAAGACCGTGAGCTACGTGGAGCACGTGGAGCTGACCGCGACGAGCGAGGTCGTGGAGACCGGCGAGCTCATGGCCTTCGCCGGCGAGGGCTTCGTCATCACCATCCGGCACGGCGGCCGCGGCACCCTCGGGTCGGTCCGCGAGGAGCTGGAGGCCGCCCCCGAGCAGCTGGCCAAGGGGCCGGTCGCCGTCCTGCACGCCATCGTCGACCACGTGGTCGACGAGTACGTGGCCGTCACGGACGCGGTGCAGAGCGACATCGAGGCCGTCGAGACCATGGTGTTCAGCGAGTACGACGGCCGCGGCGACGCGGGCCGGATCTACCAGCTCAAGCGCGAACTCCTGGAACTGCGCCGCGCGGTGGCCCCGCTGAGCCGACCGCTCCACCAGCTGAGCACGCAGCCGATAGCGGTCATCCCGCCGGAGATGCGCACGTACTTCCGTGACGTCGCCGACCACTTGACCCGCGCCACCGACCAGATCAGCGCCTACGACGCCCTGCTCGACTCCATCCTCCAGGCGCACCTCGCGCAGGTGACCGTCGCGCAGAACGAGGACATGCGCAAGATCACCGCCTGGGCGGCGATCGTCGCCGTCCCGACGATGGTCTGCGGGGTCTACGGCATGAACTTCGACAACATGCCCGAACTGCACTGGACTTACGGGTACCCGATCACCCTCGGCGTGATGGCCGTCGCCTGCTTCGTCATCCACCGGGGCTTCCGGCGCAACGGCTGGCTCTGAGCGAAATCCTCGTGTGGCCGGATCCCGCCGCCGGGTAGGGTCCGCCTGAACAGGGGATCACGGTGAACGGGCAGGTGGGACGGGGACATGGACCAGCAGGCAGTGGCGAACGCGGTGTTGACCGGACAGCGGGTGCGGCTGGAGCCGCTGGAGCTGCGGCACCACGACGGGCTGTGCGAGGCGATCCGTGACGGCAGCCTCTGGGAGCTCGCGGTGACGATCGTCCCGCATCCGGACGAGGTGCGGGGCTTCATCGAGCAGGGCGCGCAGGCGCGCGCGGAGGGCACGCAGATCCCGTACGCGACGGTGGACGCGCGGACGGGTCGGGTCCTCGGCTCGACGCGGCTGATGGTGATCAACACCAAGTTCCGGCGGCTGGAGATCGGCTGGACCTTCCTCGCGGCGTCCAGCCAGCGGACCGGTGTGAACACCGAGGCGAAGCTCTTGATGCTGACCCACGCCTTCGAGGCGATGGAGATGAACCGCGTCGAGCTGCTGACGGACGTGCGCAACGCCAAGTCCCGGGCTGCGATCGCCGGTCTGGGCGCCACGCACGAAGGGGTGCTGCGCCACCACATGCTCATGCCGGACGGCTGGATCCGCGACACCGCGGTGTACAGCATCACGCGCCCGGAATGGCCGGACGCCAAGCGCGCGCTGCAGGGCCGAGTGACGGCGGGCCGCACCTCCGCCTGAGCGGGGCGGACGGCGATCCATCAGGTACCCCTACCGCTGGGCCCGGGCCAGGAAGTGGTTGGCGGCGTCCTCGTACGTGGCCAGGTGCCAGCCCGCCGCTTCGAGGGCCGGCCGGAGGTTCGGCTCGGCCAGCGGGTCGTCGGGGCTGACGGCGCGGCCGTGGCGGGCGGCGCGTTCCGCGCGGCCGGAGGGGTGGAAGAGCAGCAGTTCCCCGCCGGGCGCGGTGACGCGGGCCCATTCGCGCAGTGCGGCGTCCGGATGCGGCAGGTGGTCCAGGAGCCCGGCGGCGAAGATGCCGTGCACGGCTCGGGAGGGCAGCGGGAGCCGCCCGCAGTCGGCCAGCAGCAGCCCCGCGGCCGCCCCGCCGCGGCCCGCGCGGGCGGCCGCCGTGAGCATGGCGTGCGTGAGGTCGACGCCGATCACGGTGCCGGCGGCTCCGACCAGGGCCCGTAGCGCGGGCAGGGCGCGGCCGCTGCCACAGCCCAGATCGAGCGCGCGCTGGCCGGGCCGCAGCCGCATCCGGGCGACGGCTGCCTCGTAGGCGGGGGTCTGGTAGGCGAAGCGCTCCTCCCAGGCGGCGGCCCGGGGTGTGAAGAAGGTCCGGGTGGCGGTGGTCTGGGCCCGTCCGGCGACCAGCTCGGCGAATCGGCGCAGGACCCCGTGGTCGGCCTCCTCCGGGACCGGGAGCCCCCATGCGCTGGCCCCGACGCGGAATCCGTGCGGCGCGGCGGCCCCGCCGAGCAGCGGGTCGGTGGCCCCGCACCCGGTACCGCCCGAGCCCGCGGCCTGGGCGAGGAGCCGGGCTCCCTCCCCGAGCGCGAGTACGGGGACCTCGGCGGCCAGCGCCGGGCCGACGAGGGGGAGCGCCGCGGGGGTGGCGGTGGGGGAGAGGATCAGCGCGTCGACGCCGGTGAGGGTGGCGGGGAGCGGGTCGTCGGCGCCGGGCCGGAACGGGCGGATGCGCAGACCGGCCGCCTCGATGGCAGCCGTGGGCGCTTCTCCGATCACGAGGACGGCCATCGGCCACTCCATCCGTTACGCACGCCTGCGCGCGCTGTTGCCGCACATGTGGTTCCTGCAACCGAATAGGGCCGCATATGCGTAAGGATGCCTCGTCTTGGCTCTGATAAGCCAGGGGCCCGCGCGCCGAACACCGCTGATCGGCGCGCGGGAGCTCCCCCTCACGCCACGGTCGCCGGCGAGAGAGCCGCAAGCGCCAGGCCGGTGGCCGTGGGTGTCCAGTCAGTGAACCAAGGGTCCACGGCTCCGGGGAATTGGTGCCGAATACGGAAATCTCGCCCTTCACGGGCGCCGAGCTGGTGGATGCTCCAAGAGCCGAACGGCCGGTTCCGGGGGGTTGAGTCGGCGCGAGATCTGGTAGTAAAGTTTCCTAACGAAGTCGCCCGAGCATCAACTCCCTCATGGAGGTACCGTGTTCACCCCCCACCGCAAGCGACTGGCCATCAGTGCCCTGCTCGGCACTGCACTTCTCGCCGTACCCGTCACCGCCCACGCGACCGCCGCCGCCCCCGCCGCGGCTCCGGCCGTCACGGGAGCTTCGGTGGCCGCCGCCGTCGGGCTCGACGATCCGGCGAAGAAGGACATAGCCATGCAGATCGTCTCCAGCGCCGAGAACTCCTCGCTGGACTGGAAGGCGCAGTACAAGTACATCGAGGACATAGACGACGGTCGCGGCTACACGGGTGGAATCATCGGATTCTGTTCCGGCACGCACGACATGCTCGAGCTCGTCCAGTACTACACGAGCATCAAGCCGGGCAACGTCCTCGCCAAGTACCTCCCCGCCCTCAAGAAGGTCGACGGCAGCGACTCGCACTCCGGCCTCGACCCCAACTTCACCAAGGACTGGGCGAAGGCGGCCGCCGACTCCGACTTCAGGAAGGCCCAGGACCACGAGCGCGACCGGGTCTACTTCAACCCCGCCGTCAGCCAGGGCAAGGCCGACGGGGTGGGCGCGCTCGGGCAGTTCGCCTACTACGACGCCATCGTCATGCACGGTGACGGAACCGATTCCACCAGCTTCCGCAACATCCGCAAGCGCGCCCTCTCCAAGGCCAAGCCCCCGTCCCAGGGCGGCAACGAGACCACCTGGCTCAACGCCTTCCTCGACGCCCGCGTCTGGGCGATGAAGCAGGAGGAGGCGCACAGCGACACCAGCCGCGTGGACACGGCGCAGCGGGTGTGGGTCAAGAAGGGCAACTTCAACCTCAACACCCCGCTGGACTGGAAGGTTTACGGGGACTCGTACCACATCGGCTGACGGCTCCGGCCGATCCGTGCGGCGGCCCGGGGCAGACCCCCTCCCCTCCCCGGGCCGCCGCCCGCCGTCCCGCCCGCCGCCGCAGCGCCCAGCCCGCCAGGACCGCCGCGCCCGCGAGCCCGTACGCCACCGGGATCGTCTGACCGCCGAGCGCGCGCACCGACACGTACGCCGCCAGGCCCGCGACCGCCACCCCGAGCCACTCCGCCCGCCCGTCGAGGGCCACCAGCGCGATGAGCAGCAGCGCGTACCAGGAGTACCCCGGAGTCATCAGCAGGAACGCCGTGCCCGTCACCAGCAGGGCTCCGCTCCAGGGCTGCCCGGGATCGCCGCGCCGCCACACGTACGCCACCACGGCGAGGACGCCGACCGCCACGGCGGGCACCGCCCAGGAGTCCGGGAGCACCAGCCGCAGCAGCGCGTACCGGCCGCCCGCGCCCGGATCCTCGTACCCCTCCTCCTGCGCGTAGCCGCCCAGGTACCCGAAGACCGAGGAGCGCGAGGCGAGCACGTACGGCAGGTACGTCAGCCCCACCACCGCGGCCGCCGGAACCAGCAGCGCCGCGGCGTCCCGCCACCGCCGTACGCCGGCCAGCGCGCCCGGCAGCAGCACCGCGGGCAGCAATTTCGCCGCGATCGCCAGCCCGAAGAGCGCCCCGCCCAGGACCCGCCGGCGCACGACCACCCCCAGCGCCGCCACCGACAGCAGGACGGCGAGCACGTCCACGTGCGCGTTGTTCACCGCCTCCACCGCCACCGCCGGACACCAGGCCCAGTACGCGACGTCACGCAGCTGCGCGCCCCGGCGGCGCTGGACCAGCAGCAGCGCCCCGGTGACGGCGAGCGCCAGCAGGGCCCCGCCCACCTGGAAGGCCTTGTGGCGCACGCCCGGTGGGGAAAGGAAGTGGACGAGCCCGAACCAGCCCTCGGCGACGGGCGGGTAGATGGTGTGCACGGTGGGCCGGTTGATCCGGGTGCACACCCCCGGCTCGACGGCCACCAGGTCCCGCTGCCCGGCGCAGGCGGCCCCGCCCCGGAAGCCCTGGGGGAACAGCCAGTCGTCGCGCAGCGCGCGCAGCGCCGGATCGGCGGGGGCGTGGTCGTACGGGGAGATCCCCGCGGCCTGCACCCGCCCGTCCCAGGCGTAGCGGAAGGAATCGGTGCTGGTCAGCGGGGGCCCGGCCAGCCCCGCGGCGCAGACGGCCACCGCACCCGCCAGCAGGAGCGGTACCAGGAACCGGCCCGGCACCCGGCGCAGCGACCACACGGCCGCGGCGAACAGCGTCCACGCCGCCGCGTACCACCAGGTGAGCCCGGCCGGATCCGAGAAGTAGCCCTCCTCGCGGACGGCCGGCACGAGCACGGCCGTCAGGGCGGCGAGCAGCAGCACGGTGAGGGCGACGCGGGCTCGGGGGTGGTGCGCGCGGGGGCGGTTCATACGGGTCAGCGTGGCAGCGCGGACCGCCGCCGGGTGTGCGACCGGGCCCGGCGTCCGCGTTTCGTAAGGTGTCGAACCGCCCGCGCGGGGGCCTTCGGCGCTGTGATGGAGGGCATGACGTCCCCTCCTCCCGAGCCGCCCGCCGTGCCCGGGCCGCCGGCCACTCCCGGGCCGCCCGCTACCGTCAGGGCGCGCGGCAGGCTCGCGCTCCCGCCGGTCCGGCCGCCCTCCTTCTCCGGCCGCCTCCACGACGCCCGCACCGCCACCTCCATCGGCCGCTGGCTCGGCGTGGCCTTCCTCGTCTGTTTCGTCACCGGTCTGATCAGCCACTACCTCCAGCACCCGCCCGGCTGGGCGGCCGATCTGCTGCCCAGCCGTCCGGTCTGGGGCTACCGGCTCAGCCAGGGCCTGCACATCGCGAGCGGGCTCGCCGCGATCGTGCTGCTGCTCGTGAAACTGTGGACGGTCTACCCGCGGCTGTTCGCGTGGCCGCCGGTGCGCGGCGTCCTGCACGCGCTGGAACGGCTGTCGGTGGCGGTCCTGGTGGCCTCCGCCGTGCTGGAGGTGTTCACCGGGCTCCTCAACATCGCCGAGTGGTACCCGTGGCCCTTCGGCTTCATCCAGACGCACTTCGCGCTGGCCTGGGTGGTGACGGGCTCGCTGCTCCTGCACATCGCCGTCAAGGCCCCTGAGATCAAGGCGCATTGGAGCCGCCGCTCGCCCGGCACGCTCGAACTGCCCGCCCAGGACGGCCCCGACCGCCGCTCCCTGATGCTCGGCGTCGGCGCGGCCGTCGGCGCCGTCACCCTCACCACCGTCGGCCAGGCCTTCACCCCGCTGGGGAGCCTCGACCTGCTCGCGCCCCGGCACCCCGACCACGGGCCGCAGGGGCTCCCGGTCAACCGGACGGCCGCGGCCGCCGGGGTCACGGACCGGGCCGTACGGGACTGGCGGCTGGAGGTGCGCGGGCCGACCCCGTACAGCCTGACGCTCGATCAACTCCGGGCGCTGCCCCGGGCGCAGTCGCGGCTGCCCATCGCGTGCGTGGAGGGCTGGAGCGTGGAGGCGGCCTGGAGCGGGGTCCGGATCAGCGACCTCCTGGCCCTTGCCGGGGCCCGACCCGGAGCGGGGCTGCGGGTCACTTCGCTGGAAAGGTCGGGCTCGTACCGGGTGATGGAGATGGGCCGCGACTACGCCGAGGACCCGCTGACCCTGCTCGCGCTGGAGCTGAACGGGCAGGTCCTGACCGTCGACCACGGCTACCCGGCGCGCATCATCGCGCCGAACCGCCCCGGCGTCCTGCAGACCAAGTGGGTCACCCTGCTGGAGGTGTTGTGAACACCGTGCGGTGGATGCGCTGGATCCTGGGCGGGTGCGGGCTGCTGCTGATCGCGATCGGCGGCCGGCTGCTGTCGGTGCTGCCCGATCCCCTCGACGTCATGGTGTGGCTGGGCGGCGCGCTCGTCCTGCACGACGGGATCGTCGCGCCGCTGGTCCTGGCGGCCGGGCTGGCTGTGGCGGCCGTGCCCGCGCGGGGCGTCGTACGGGGGGCCCTGCTGACGGCGGGCGTGCTCGTACTGGTCACCCTGCCCCTGCTGCTGCGGCCGGGAACGCCGCCGAACCCCTCGGCGCTGCCGCTGCCGTACGGGCGGAACCTGCTGATCGTGCTCGCCGTGGTGGCGGCGGCCGCGGTGGCGGTGGCACTGGCCGGGCGGCGCGGGCGGGCACGGGCCCGGCAAGATCCGAAAGGAACTGCCTAGGGGTGCAGATGGGTGCGCTGCCCGTCGTGGTCGAGGATGCACAGGATCTCGGCGGGCCCGCCGATCGCCCCGAAGGCGTGCGGGACCATCGTGGAGAACTCCGCCGCCTCCCCGGCCTCGACCCTGATGTTCCGTTCGCCCAGCAGCAGTTCGACGGTGCCCGACAGTACGGTGAACCAGTCCTTGCCGGGATGGACGCGCAGGGGTTCGGTGTCCCGCGGCGGCGCCGGCTTGGTGAGCCGCATCTTGGCCACGGTCGTTCCGTGCGGACCGGCGTCGCGGGACAGCAGCCAGCTGGTCACCCCCCGGGTCTCGTCGCGGTGCGGCCTGATCACCACGTCCTCGTCGGTGGCGGACTCCACCAACTGGTCGAGGGTGGCGCCCAGGGCCCGGGCGATGGGGCTCAGCTGGTCGAGGCTGATCCGGCGGTGGCCGGTCTCGATGCGGCTGAGCGTGGACGGGCTGAGATAGCAGCGGGCGGCCAGGTCGTCGAGCGACCATCCCTTGGCCAGGCGCAGGCTCCGGATCCGCTTGCGGACGAGGGTGTCGATTTCACTGTCTTGCGTCATACGCAAGATGGTATGCGATTGGCGCAAACCGCTCGTAGGGTTGAAGACATGAACACGGACCAGCACGAGCACCAGCAGCACCAGCACGGGGACCACCACCGGAGCCACGGACACGGGCAGGGCCACGGGCGCGGGCACGGGCACGGTGAGGGGAACGGCCACGGCCCCGCCGCCGAGGCCGCCCTCGCCGAGATGCTCGACCTCGACGCCGAGGTCCTGCACGACTACCTCACCGGAGCCGTCGGCCTGGTCCACGGCCTCACCGCCGGGGACCCGCCCGTCCGCCGGATCCTCGACGTGGGCAGCGGCACCGGTACGGGCACCTTCGCCCTCCTCCAGCGCTTCGAAGGGGCCGAGGCGACCACCCTCGACATCTCCGCGGGGATGCTGGAGCACCTGGGGAACAAGGCCCGCACCCTCGGCCTCGCCGACCGGGTCCACCCGGTACGCGCCGACCTGGACGCGGCCTGGCCGGCCGTCGGCCCCGCCGACCTGGTGTGGGCCTCCACCTCCCTGCACCACATGGCGGACCCGGGCCGCGCCCTCGCCGAGATCCACGCCGCGCTGCGCCCAGGTGGCCTCCTCGCGGTGGCCGAGTTCGACACCCTCCCGCGCTTCCTCCCCGAGGACATCGGCATCGGACGCCCCGGACTGGAAGAGCGCGCCCAGGCCCTCATCGACGCCGCCAAGGCCGAGGACGTGCCGCACCTCGGCTCCGACTGGGGCGCCCTGCTGACGGGGGCCGGATTCACCATCGAAGCCGAAGAACTGTTCACCGTGGAGCTGACGGACCCGCTGCCCGCGGCCGCCGGCCGGTACGCGCAGAGCACCCTGCGCCGCGTCCGCGACCACGTCGCCGACCGCCTCGACGCGCAGGACCGGGCCGCCTTCGCGGCGCTCCTCGACGGCGAGGGCCCCGAATCCCTCCCGCACCGCACCGACCTCCGCATCAGGGCTCGGCGCACCGTGTGGGTGGCCCGCAGGCCGTGAACGCACCAGGCTCCGCCGGGATGGGAAGGCCGGGAAGTCCTACGAAGCCTCGCCCGGCCGGATGAGCACCGTGAAGGACCGGCCCGCCGCCGTCCAGTGCCCGCCGGAGGTCCAGCCCGCGGCCGCGGCGTGCCGGATCAGGGCCGCGGTGTCGACGCGGGCCCAGGGGAAGGGGGAGCCGAGGCCGCCGCGGCCGTCGGCCACGCGGACCTCGCAGCGCTCGTCCACCTCGACCTCGGCCTCCGCCTCCGCGCACTCCACGATCAGGGAGCCCGTCACCACCAGCACCTCGGCCATCCGCCGCAGCAGCGCCGCCGGGTCGCCGCCGATGCCGATGTTGCCGTCGATCAGCAGACCCGTGTCCCAACGCCCCTCGCCCGGCAGGGAGTCGAAGACCGACCGGTGCAGTGCCGTGCCCCCCGACCGGGCGGTACGGGCCACCGCCTCCGGGCTGACGTCGATGCCCAGCGCCCGGTGTCCCCGGGCGGCCAGCGCCGACACCAGCCTTCCCGGGCCGCAGCCGATGTCGATGACGGCGCCCCGGCAGCGCCGCAGCACCGTACGGTCCGCCCGGTCGGGGGCCTCGCACCAGCGCTCCACATCCAGCGGGAGCAGCCAGCCGTCGCCCCGCCGCAGGTAGAGGGGGCCGCGGCCGCTGCGCAGGGCCACGGTGTAGGGGTCGGCGGACCAGGCCTTGGCGGAGGTGGCCCCGGCCGGGGTGGCGGGGGCGGCCGCGCCCGGTCCCGTAACGGGGGCGAGCGTGCTCATCGGCGTACCGCCAGCCGCGCCGCGAACGAGCCTTCCGGCGCTTCGGCGGCGACCAGCCGGGCGTCCTCGGCGGTGTCCACGTCCCGCAGCACCGGCAGCCGCCCGATGCGGAGCCCGGCCGCGCGCAGCCGCTCGTACTGGACGGCGCCCGTCTCGGGCACCGACATCGGTACCCCGCGCAGCAGCGCGGGATCGGGGACGGCCAGTCCGAGCGCCCAGAACCCGCCGTCGACGGCCGGGCCGAACCAGGCGTCGTACGCCGACCAGTCCACCTGCAGCAGCTCCGGGGTGACCTGCGGGGTGTCCATACCGATCAGCAGGGCCGGTCCGGTGCACGCCTCGAAGGCGGCGGCGAGCCGCAGGTCCAGGGTGCCCGGCCGCTGCGGGATCACCTCGAAGCCGGGCGGCAGCCACGGTCCGGGCCGGCCTTCGAGGACCAGGACCCGGCGGGCCGCGGGGGTGCGGGCCACGGCGGCGAGGGTGTCGGCGAGGGCGGCCTCGGCCAGCTCCGCCGCCTCGGCGGGGGTGAACGGCGGGGTGAGCCGCGTCTTGACCCGGCCGGGCACGGGCTCCTTCGCGATCACGAGCAGCGTGGTCCGCTCGGGGCCGGGCGTGAGGCCCGTCGCGGGGCCGGTGGTGGGGTTCATCGGGCGCCTCCGGCAGCGGATCCGGCAGCGGGGGATCCGGCGGAGGATCCCGCGGGGGTTCCGGCGGGCGATCCGGCAGGTGATCCGGACGTGGGCCGGGCCGGGGGCTCCGCCAGCACCCGGCTCATGTCGCGCACCGCCTGCCAGGTGCCCCGCCAGGTGCCGGTCACCTTCGACTTCCCCGACCTGGGCAGGTACGGCACGTCCACCTCCCGGATCCGCCAGCCCGCGTCGGACGCCCGGACCACCATCTGGAGCGGGTAGCCGGAGCGCCGGTCCGACAGGTCCAGTCCCAGCAGCCCTTCCCGGCGCGCGGCCCGCATCGGGCCGAGGTCGCGCAGCCGCAGGCCGGTCCGCCGCCGCAGCAGCCGGGCCAGCGCCAGGTTCCCGGCCCGAGCGTGCGCGGGCCAGGCGCCGCGGCCCTGCGGGCGGCGCCGGCCGAGGACCATGTCGGTCTCGCCGGCGGCGACGGCGGCCACGAAACCGGCCAGCAGTCCGGGATCCAGGGAGGCGTCGCAGTCGCAGAAGCAGACGATGTCGGCCTCGGCGGCGAGCAGTCCGGCGTGGCAGGCGGCGCCGAACCCGCGCCGGGACTCCTCCACCACGGTCGCGCCGAGCGATCGCGCGAGGTCGGCTGAGCCGTCCGTGGAGCCGTTGTCCACGACCAGGGCCCGCCAGCCCGCCGGGATGCGGGCCAGGACCCAGGGCAAGGCCTCGGCCTCGTTCAGACAGGGGAGTACGACGTCTACCGTCACGGTTTCGCTCACGGTTTCACCGTATGAACCACGGCCCCGCAAAAGGGCCGTGGAGTCCTTACGAAACGCGGACGTCCCCCCTGCGGCCCCCGTCCGCAGTCCCGCGCCGGGCTCGCGGGTGGGAGGCTGGGCGGTATGAACGCCAGCGGTATGGAACCAGCGCCCCCGGAATCCGCCCGGATACTGGTCGTCGACGACGACCCGACCGTGGCCGAGGTGGTCACGGGCTACCTGCGGCGCGCCGGCTTCGCGGTGGAGACCGCCGCGGACGGTCCGGCCGCCCTGGCCTGCGCCGGTCGGGCCTGGCCCGACCTGGTCGTACTGGACCTCATGCTGCCGGGGCTGGACGGGCTGGAGGTGTGCCGGAGGCTGAGGGCGACCGGCCCGGTGCCGGTGATCATGCTGACGGCCCGGGGTGACGAGGACGACCGCATCGCCGGGCTGGAGATGGGCGCCGACGACTACGTCACGAAGCCGTTCAGTCCGCGCGAACTGGTCCTGCGGGTCTCGTCCGTGCTGCGGCGCGGCGCGGCGGCGACTTCCGGTGCGGCCGGGGCTTCCGGGTCCGCGGCGGCGGGGGGCGCGCTGGGCGGCGTACGGGAGGACCGGCTGACGGGCGCGGGGATCACGCTGGATCCGGCCACCCACCGGGCCGCCAAGGACGGCCGTGAACTCGCGCTCACGGTCCGCGAGTTCGATCTGCTGGCGCACTTCCTGCGGCATCCCGGGCAGGCGCACGGGCGGGAGGAGCTGATGCGGGACGTGTGGGGGTGGGACTTCGGGGACCTGTCGACGGTGACCGTGCACGTACGCCGCCTGCGCGCCAAGATCGAGGACGACCCCGGGCAGCCGCGGCTGATCCAGACGGTGTGGGGCGTCGGCTACCGCTTCGAACCGGCCGGGGAGCAGGCCGGGGAGCAGGCAGGGGAGCAGACAGGGGAGCAGACAGGGGAACTGGTTGCGGACCCGGCGGGGGAGCCGGCATGAAGGACATATTGCTCATCGCCCTGTTCGCCTTCGGCGGCGCCGTCTGCGCGGGGGCGCTCGGCGCCCTCGTGCTGAGGCTGGTGCGGCACCGGTCCGTGGCGGTGTCCCTGACGGTGATCGCCGCGGTGACGGTGACGGCCATGCTGGCCGGGACGCTCGCCGTGGCCCAGGCGATGTTCCTCTCCGGGCACGACCTCGGGGTGGTCACCCTGGTGCTGGCGATGGCGGCGGTGGTCTCGCTGGCGGTGGCGCTGCTGCTCGGCCGCTGGGTGGTGGCTCGCAGCCGGGAACTGTCGCTGGCCGCACGGGACTTCGGCGAGGACGGTAGCTTCGCGGCGCCGCCGGGGCTGGCCACGGCCGAACTGGCCGCACTCTCCCGGGAGCTGGCGGCCACGAGCGAGAAGCTGGCCGCGTCCCGGGGGCGCGAGCGGGCCCTGGAGAAGTCGCGGCGGGAGCTGGTGGCCTGGATCTCCCACGACCTGCGGACCCCGCTGGCCGGACTGCGCGCCATGTCGGAGGCGCTGGAGGACGGCATGGCCGAGGACCCGGCGCGCTACCACCGGCAGATCCGGACCGAGGTGGACCGGCTGAACTCCATGGTCGGGGACCTGTTCGAACTCTCCCGCATCCATGCGGGCGCACTGGCGCTCAGCCCGAGCCGGATGTCCGTGTACGACCTGGTGGGCGACGCGCTGTCCGGGGTGGACCCGCTGGCGCGGGAACACGGGGTGCGGCTGGTCGGCGAAGCGGTGGACCGGGTGCCGGTGGAGGTGGACGGCAAGGAGATGACGAGGGTCCTGGCCAACCTGCTGATCAACGCCATCCGGCACACGCCCGCGGACGGGACGGTGGCCATCGCCGCCTCCAGGCTGGCGGACTCGGTGGTCGTGTCCGTCACGGACGGCTGCGGCGGGATCCCGGCGGAGGACCTGCCGCGGGTCTTCGACACCGGGTGGCGGGGCACGGCGGCGCGGACTCCTCCGGCGGGCGAGGCGGTCCCGGTGCCGGTGCCTCCGGCGGGGGCGGGGCTGGGGCTGGCGATCGTGCGGGGGATCGTGGAGGCGCATTCGGGCCACGCGGTGGTGCGGAACGTCCCCGGGGGGTGCCGGTTCGAGGTGACCTTGCCGGCTCCGGCCTGAGGTCGTGGGCCCGTGCGGGCCGGCTGCCGGGGGCTCTGCCCCCGGACCCCCGCGCCTCAAACGCCGGCGGGGCTGAAAGATCGCCTCAAACGCCGGCGGGGCTGGATTTGCCGGCCCCGGCCCCGGCCCCGGCCTCAGCCCGCCGCGCGCTGTGCGGCGTGGGCGAATTCGGTCATGCCCGTCGTGAAGTCGATCCGGGGGCGCCAGCCCAGGTCCGTGCGCAGGCGCCGGGAGTCGGCCGTGATGTGGCGGACGTCGCCGAGGCGGAACTCGCCGGTGACCACCGGGAGCGGGCCGCCGTGGGCCTGGGCGAGGGTGGTGGCCATCTCCCCGACCGTGTGCGGGGTGCCGCTGCCCGCGTTGTACGGGGTGCAGGCGCCGAGCGGGGTCGGGGCCTCCAGGGCCAGGGCGTTGGCCTCGGCGATGTCCCCGACGTGGACGAAGTCCCGCCGCTGGCCGCCGTCCTCGTACACCTGGGGCGCCTCGCCCCGGGCCAGTGAGGAGCGGAAGAAGGAGGCCACCCCCGCGTACGGGGTGTCGCGCGGCATCCCCGGGCCGTACACGTTGTGGTAGCGCAGCGACACCGCCCGGCCGTCCACGCACCGGGCCCACGAGGCGGCCAGGTGTTCCTGCGTCAGTTTCGTCGTCGCGTACACGTTGCGCGGGTCGGTCGGGGCGTCCTCGCCGACCAGACCGGGCGTCAGTTCCGAGTCGCAGACGGGGCAGTGGGGTTCGAAGCGTCCGGCGGCCAGGTCCGCCACGCGGCGCGGGCCCGGCCGGACGACACCGTGGCGGGGGCACTCGTAGCGGCCCTCCCCGTAGACCACCATCGAGCCGGCGAGGACCAGGTCCCGCACCCCCGTTTCGGCCATCGCGGCCAGGAGCACGGCCGTGCCGAGGTCGTTGTGGGAGACGTACGCGGGGGCGTCCGCGAAGTCCTTGCCGAGGCCGACCATCGCGGCCTGATGGCAGACGGCGTCCACTGCGCGCAAGGCGGCCCGGACGGCCTCGGGGTCGCGCACGTCCGCCCGTACGAACTCCACGTCGGCCACCGGGGGCACGAGGTCCAGTACGACCGGATCGTGGCCGTGAAGACGCAGTGCGGTAACGATGTGCGAGCCGATGAACCCGGCTCCCCCTGTGACGAGTAGGCGCATGGCGTGGACGCTACGGACTTACGGGCCGGGTCGGGGGCTCCCACGCCCTGCCGTAAGACTTCCGTCAGCTCATTTCGTCACTTTCGGTGACATCAGGGAACGGTGGGTCGAGAGATGCGGGTGTTTCCGGTGGGTTCGTTCTCCGTCCCTGTGAAGTGGCTTGACCGCGCCGTAAGCGGGGCATAAGTTCTGCCCCGGCTTGCTTCATCAGGACGGGCCGAGAACCGGTCTCTTGGGGGGACACATGCACTACTACACCGATGTTCTGAAGAAGTACGTCGACTTCGCCGGCCGCGCGCGCCGCCAGGAGTACTGGATGTTCTTCCTGTTCAACCTGGCCGCGCTGATCATCGTCGCCATCATCGACAGCGTCATCGGCACGTACCCGCTGCTCTACGCGATCTACGCGCTGGCCGTGTTCCTGCCGGGTCTGGGTGTCGGTGTCCGCCGCCTGCACGACACGGGCAAGTCGGGCTGGTGGATGCTGATCGCCCTGGTCCCGCTCGTCGGTGGCATCTGGCTGATCGTCCTCATGGCGACCGAGGGCCAGCCGACCCCCAACCAGTACGGCCCGAGCCCCAAGGCCGTCCACGCCTGAGCAGGTCCGTGACCGGTAGTACCGAAGCGCCGCCCCTGGCTGAAAACAGCCGGTGGCGGCGCTTTCGCCGTTTCGGGGGCGCCGAGGGCCGTCCCGCGGCCCCGTCCCGCACTCCTGTCACGGAACGTGACACGTGTCTCCTGCCGGCTTGAGCAGGGGGCTGTCCAGACCGGCCCGATCACGAGATATCTTGATGTCGAGCAATGTTGCAGACGAGAGACGCAGACTGTGGAGCGGAGCATCCGGTGACTGACTCGACCATCATCTACACGCACACTGACGAGGCCCCGGCCCTCGCGACGTATTCGTTCCTGCCTGTGATCCAGGCATACGCGTCGACGGCCGGTGTGAATGTCGAGACCCGTGACATCTCCCTGGCAGGTCGGATCATCGCCAGCTTCCCCGAGTACCTGGAAGAGGGCCAGCGCATCGCGGACGCCCTCGCCGAGCTCGGCGAACTGGCGAAGACCCCGGGCGCCAACATCATCAAGCTGCCCAACGTCTCGGCCTCCATTCCGCAGCTCAAGGCCGCGGTCGCCGAGCTCCAGGGCCAGGGCTACGAGCTCCCGGACTACCCGGACGACCCGAAGAGCGACGAGGAGCGCGAGAACCGCGCCCGTTACGACAAGATCAAGGGCAGCGCCGTCAACCCGGTCCTGCGCGAGGGCAACTCCGACCGCCGCGCCCCCGCCTCGGTCAAGAACTACGCCAAGGCGCACCCGCACCGCATGGGCGCCTGGACCACCGAGTCGAAGACGAACGTCGCCACCATGGGCGCCGACGACTTCCGCTCCACCGAGAAGTCCGCCGTGATCGCCGAGGCCGGCACGCTGCGCATCGAGCACGTCGCCGCCGACGGCGCCGTCACCGTGCTGCGCGACTCCGTACCGGTACTCGCCGGTGAGGTCGTCGACGCGTCCGTCCTGCACGTCGACGAGCTGCGCACCTTCCTCAACGCCCAGATCGAGCGCGCCAAGGCCGAGGACGTCCTGTTCTCCGTGCACCTCAAGGCCACGATGATGAAGGTCTCCGACCCGATCATCTTCGGCCACGTGGTCCGCGCCTTCTTCCCGAAGACCTTCTCCCGCTACGGCGAGACCCTGGCCGCCGCCGGCCTCTCCCCGAACGACGGCCTCGGCACCATCCTGAACGGTCTGGGCGCGCTGCCCGACGCCGACGCGATCAAGGCCTCGTTCGACGCCGAGATCGCCGAGGGCCCGGCCCTCGCGATGGTCGACTCCGACAAGGGCATCACCAACCTGCACGTCCCGTCCGACGTCATCGTCGACGCCTCGATGCCGGCCATGATCCGCACCTCCGGCCACATGTGGGGCCCGGACGGCGCCGAGGCCGACACCCTCGCCGTCCTCCCGGACAGCAGCTACGCCGGCGTCTACCAGGTCGTCATCGACGACTGCCGCGCGCACGGCGCGTACAACCCGTCCACGATGGGCTCGGTGCCGAACGTCGGCCTCATGGCCCAGAAGGCCGAGGAGTACGGCAGCCACGACAAGACCTTCGAGCTGGCCACCGCCGGTACCGTCCGCCTCGTCGACGCCTCGGGCACCACGGTCCTGGAGCAGGAGGTCGCCGCCGGCGACATCTTCCGCGCCTGCCAGACCAAGGACGCGCCGATCCAGGACTGGGTCAAGCTCGCCGTCACCCGCGCCCGCGCCACCGGCGTCCCGGCCGTCTTCTGGCTGGACGAGGGCCGCGCGCACGACGCGCAGCTGATCGCCAAGGTCAAGACGTACCTCGCCGACCACGACACCGACGGTCTGACCATCGAGATCCTCTCGCCGGTCGAGGCCACCGCGTACTCCCTGGAGCGCATCCGCCGCGGCGAGGACACCATCTCGGTGACCGGCAACGTGCTGCGCGACTACCTGACCGACCTCTTCCCGATCCTGGAGCTGGGCACCAGCGCCAAGATGCTGTCGGTCGTCCCGCTGATGAACGGCGGCGGCCTCTTCGAGACGGGCGCCGGCGGCTCCGCCCCGAAGCACGTGCAGCAGCTCGTCAAGGAGAACTACCTCCGCTGGGACTCGCTCGGCGAGTTCCTCGCGCTGGCCGTCTCCTTCGAGCACCTCGCCACCACCACCGGCAACGCCCGGGCCCAGGTCCTCGCGGACACCCTGGACCGTGCGACCGGCACCTTCCTCAACGAGGACAAGTCGCCGAGCCGCAAGCTGGGCGGCATCGACAACCGCGGCAGCCACTTCTACCTCGCCCTGTACTGGGCGCAGGAGCTGTCGCGCCAGACCGACGACCCGAAGCTGGCCGCCGCGTTCGACGCGCTGGCCAAGTCGCTGGCCGAGTCCGAGGAGAAGATCGTCGGCGAGCTCATCGCCGTCCAGGGCTCCCCGGTCGACATCGGCGGCTACTACCAGCCCGACGCCGCGAAGGCCGCGGCGATCATGCGGCCGTCCGCGACGCTGAACGAGGCGCTCGCGCTCCTCGGCTGAGTCCCACCGCTTCACAGCACCACCGCTCCACAGCACCACGGGTCAGCCCCGGTCGGCAGTCGTCGGCCGGGGCTGACCCGTGTCCGGCGCCGGAAATCCGGTTGTGGACCCGGCCGCGCGGGGACTAGTAAGAGCCCATGATCCAAGGAGAATTGGCCGAGCTGCGTGCCCGGCACACCGACGACGTGCCCGTGCTCCACGCGGAGCTGTACGAGGACGTCGTGACGCGTTCGCGGGGCGACACCCGGCCCTGGAGGCCGGTGGGCGCGGCGAGCGGGCACTCCCCGTACGAACCGCGCGAACCCTCCGACGACGTCGCCTTCTTCTCCGTGGTGGAGCGCGCCACCGGCGAGCTGGCCGGCGAGGCGCTGCTCTGGTCCATCGACGCGCACAACCGCTCCGCACACCTCGGGATTTCCCTGCGTCCCGGCAGCCGTGGCCGCGGGCTGGGCGAGGACGTCGTGCGGCTGCTGTGCCGTTACGGGTTCTCCGTGCGCGGGCTGCACCGGCTCCAGGTGGACACCCTGGCCGACAACGCCGCCATGATCCGGGCCGCGAGCGCGAACGGGTTCACCCTGGAAGGCACCCTGCGCGGATCGGCCTGGGTGTGCGGGGAGTTCCTGGACGAGGTGGTGATGGGGCTGATGGTCGAGGACTGGCGGGCCGCCGCCGCGTAGGGCCCGTCGTCATACCCCGGGGCGTCCGGGCGGAGCGGGTTCAGAGCCGGTGGACCCGCTCCTGCGGGAAGCCCAGCGGGTGGCGTCCGGCCGCCAGGATCCGCAGGCCCGGGGCCGCGCCGAGCAGATCGCGCAGCCAGGCCAGCGTCTCGGACGCGAGGTGGTCGCAGCCGTCGACGACGAGCAGCATGTCGCGCTCGGCCAGCCACGAAGCGGCGTTCACCATGCCGTACGGCAGGAACGGCATGCCCGGTACGCAGCCCAGCGCGGCCGTCAGGTCGCGGACCCCGAAACGGTGGTCCGGGGCGACCACGGCCACCCCGTCGTAGAAGTTGGATGCGAGCCGTTCCCCGATCTCCCGCACCAGCAGGCTCCGGGGCTCCCGGAGCCGTCCGGTGACGGTGACCACCCGGCCCCGCCGTACGGCGGTGAGCAGGCGGGAAAGCTCTGCGGACGTCGCCGGAAACGTGCCGGCGCCCATGGAATTCCTCATCGGCACGATGCCCCCCATGCATGCGTGACCTACGCGGCAAGAGGGTTGTTTCAAGCCGCATGGAGACGATTATGCGCCACTTCCGCCGGAAGGCCAGGGGAATTCCCTATTCCGCTGAAAGGCCCGTGGCGCCCCTTGATCGCCTTGATCGCCGTAGTTGTACAGGCAGAGTGCCTTTGTCCATCGCCGCCGTCCGTCGGCGGCCGGAGCCCATCCTGCGTCAGGGTCGTAAGACTCCTCCTCAGGGACCTTCGTCACCCAATATGTAGTGGTTGTCATTAGCGCTCGCATCTATATGTAGTGTTGGCCCTGCCGGTTCGGCGGGGCTCTGCTTGTTTGCGCGCTTGTTCGCGCAGGTCCGCCCCGACCGAGTCATCAGGGAATCCGGTGTGAATCCGGGACTGCCCCGCAACGGTTGTGTCCACCTCGGGTGGACGAGTCCGACCCCTGCCGGCCCGTGATCCGTATTTCCGTGCCAAGCCTCGTGGGAGGGCTGCCGTGACTGCTGTCGTCGATGCCGTAGAGACCGTGACCGAGTACCTGGACCGCCGGGACTGGCGGGTGAACGCCAACGCCAACCAGGGCTACTCGCTCGGCGGCCTCATCCTCAACGCAGCGGGCAAGATCACCGCGAACTACTGGCTGGAGCAGGTCTACCCCGCCGACGTGGCCCGCGCCCACCGCGAGGGCGACCTCCACATCCACGACCTGGACATGCTCTGCGGCTACTGCGCCGGCTGGTCCCTGCGCACCCTGCTGACCGAGGGCTTCAACGGGGTCCCCGGGCAGATCGACTCCGCCCCGCCCCGGCACCTCTCCTCCGCCGTGGGCCAGATCGTGAACTTCCTGGGCACCCTGCAGAACGAATGGGCGGGCGCCCAGGCCTTCTCCTCCTTCGACACGTACCTCGCCCCCTACGTCCGCCTGGACGCGATGACGTACCCGCAGGTCAGGCAGTGCATCCAGGAGCTGGTCCACAATCTGAACGTGCCCTCGCGGTGGGGCACCCAGACCCCCTTCACCAACCTCACCTTCGACTGGACCTGCCCCGAGGACCTGCGCGAGCAGATCCCGGTCGTCGGCGGCGAGGAGGTCGCCTTCACCTACGGCGAGCTCCAGGCCGAGATGGACCTGATCAACCGGGCGTACATCGAAGTGATGACCGAAGGGGACGCCGCCGGGCGGGTGTTCACCTTCCCCATCCCGACCTACAACATCACCCGGGACTTCCCCTGGGAGAGCGAGAACGCCGAGCGGCTCTTCGCGATGACGGCCAAGTACGGGCTCCCGTACTTCCAGAACTTCATCAACTCCGAGCTCGAGCCCAACATGGTCCGCTCCATGTGCTGCCGCCTCCAACTCGACCTGACCGAACTGCTCAAGCGCGGCAACGGCCTCTTCGGCAGCGCCGAGCAGACCGGTTCGCTCGGGGTGGTCACCCTCAACTGCGCCCGCCTCGGGCACACGTACGCCGGTGACGAACCGGGGCTGCTGGCCGAGGTGGACCGGCTGTGCGCACTCGCCAAGGACAGCCTCGAACTCAAGCGGACCACCGTCCAGGAGTTGATCGACGGCGGTCTCCTCCCCTGCACCAAGCGGTACTTGGGCACCCTGCGCAACCATTTCTCCACCATCGGGGTCAACGGGATCAACGAGATGATCCGCAACTTCAGCGGGGACGCGTACGACATCACCGCGCCCGAGGGCCACGCCCTCGCGGTCCGGCTGCTGGACCGGGTCCGGGCCCGGATGGTCGACTTCCAGGAGAGCACCGGCCACCTCTACAACCTGGAGGCCACCCCGGCCGAGGGCACCACGTACCGCTTCGCGAAGGAGGACCGGGCCCGCTTCCCCGGGATCCTGCAGGCCGGCACCGAAGCCAACCCGTACTACACCAACTCCTCCCAGCTGCCCGTCGGATGGACCGACGACCCCTTCGAGGCGCTGGAGCGGCAGGACGAACTCCAGGGCAAGTACACGGGCGGTACCGTCCTGCACCTGTACACCCCCGAGCGGATCCCGACGGCGGAGGCCTGCCGCAAGCTGGTCCGGCGTTCGCTGGAGAACTTCCGGCTCCCGTACCTCACGGTCACCCCGACCTTCTCCATCTGCGCCGACCACGGCTACCTGTCCGGGGAGCAGCCCGAGTGCCCCCACTGCGGCGCGGTGTGCGAGGTCTGGACCCGGGTCATGGGATACCACCGCCCGGTGTCCTCCTTCAACATCGGCAAGAAGGGCGAGCAGGCCGAGCGCGTCCACTTCAGGGCGGCGGTGTGAGCACCGCGGCGGCGCCGGGCCCGGACGTCCCCGCCGAGGTCATCCGGATCGGCGGCTGGTCGCGGCTGTCCACCTGCGACTGGCCGGGCCGGCTCGTGACCACCGTCTTCTGCCAGGGCTGCCCCTGGCGCTGCGGCTACTGCCACAACCCCGGCCTGCTGCCCGCCCGCGCCCCGGCCGCCGTCTCCTGGGACGAGGTGCTCGGCCACCTCGCCCGCCGTACGGGGCTGCTCGACGGGATCGTCTTCTCCGGCGGGGAGCCGCTGCTCCAGCGCGGACTCGCGCAGGCCGTACGGGAGGCACGGGCCCTGGGCCTCCAGGTCGGGCTGCACACCGGCGGAGCCTTCCCCCGGCGCCTCGCACGGCTGCTGGACGCGGGCCTGCTGGACTGGGTCGGCTTCGACGTCAAGGCCCCGCCCGGCCGTTACGAGCGGGTCACCGGCATCGGCCACGCGGCCGCCTCGGCGGAGCGCAGCCTGCGCCTCCTCCTGGGCTCCGGCGTACCCCACCAGCTCCGCACCACCGTGGACCCGGCCCTCCTGGACCCGCCCGCGATGGCGGAGCTGGACGACTGGCTCGCCGGCCTGGGCGCCGGGGCCACGCTCCGCCAGGAGATGCGCCCGCCGGGGCGGACGGCAATGTAGGGGCCCCGGCGTCCCGATCCGCCCGGGGCGTGCCGCCGTGCGCCCTGGCGTCCGCGGACCGGCGTGGGTCACCCTGGTGGCGGACGTGTCCGTCACGACCGGGGGGGCATCGCAGATGGAGAGTCGGCCAAGGCCGTTCACACACGACATGGTCGTGGTCCACCGGATGTTCCGGCGGGAGTTCCACGAGGCGGCGGACCGGGTGCGCAGGGCGCCCGAAGGGGGCCGCGGGCAGGTCAAACGGGTCGCGGAGCGGCTGATGCTGCTGCTGGAGACCCTGCACCACCACCACGCGGGCGAAGACGTGCTGCTGTGGCCGAAGCTGACCGAACGGCTTCCCGGCCAGGGGGATCTGTGGCGCCGGATGGAGGACCAGCACGAGGGCCTGGCGGAGCGCCTCGCCCTGGCCGCCGCGCTCCTGGACCGGTGGTCGGCCGTGGTGAACGAGCGGGACGGCGGAGAGCTGGTCGCCGTGCTCGAAGAGGTGTCGCGGTCGGTCGACGCGCACTTCGACGAGGAGGAGCGCGAAGTGCTGCCGCTGGTCCCCGGGGTGGTCTCGCGGGAGGAATGGGCGATGGTGGGCGAGGTGGCCAGGTCGGCGGTGCCGAAGAGCAAGCTGTTCACCGTCCTCGGGATGATCCTCGAGGACGCGGACGCCCAGGAGCGGGAGATGATCATCGGCGAGATGCCGCTCCCGCCCCGGGTGATCTGGCGCGCCGTCGGCGAGCGGAACTTCCGCCGGCGGGAGCTGCGGCTCCGGCAGGATCCGAAAGGGACGGCCTGAGCCCCTGTGGCGGGGTTCCGGGGCGGGTGGCGCCGGGAGATGATCCACTGGAACATCAGCGCCCCACCTTCACGGAGGTCCACGTGACCGCGCCCCACGCGTCGATACGCCCCGCGGAGTTCGCCGGCGGCCGGGCCCTGTTCGGGCTCGACCCCGCCGTCGCCCACCTCAACCACGGCTCCTTCGGCGCGGTGCCCCACCCGGTGCGGGAGCTCCAGGCCGCCCTGACGGCCGAGGCCCACGCCGACCCCGACGCCTTCTTCATCGGCGCCGCCGACCGCCTCGCCGCCGCCCGTACCCGGATCGCGGCCCGCCTCGGCGGCGCCGACCCGGACGGGCTCGCCTTCATCTCCAACGCCACCGAAGGCGCCAACATCGCCCTCGACGCCATCGCGCTCGCCGAAGGCGACGAGATCCTGGTGACCGACCACGGCTACGGCACCGTGGTCGAAGCCGCCGCACGCCGCGCCACCGTCACCACCGTCGCCCTGGATCCGCTCCTCCCCGACGAGGACGCCGTACGGGAAACCGTGCTGGCCGGGCTCACGCCGCGCACCAAGGTGGCCCTGCTCGACCACATCAGCTCGCCCACCGCCCGGGTCATCGCCTCGCCCCGGCTGCTCGCCGACCTCAGGGCCCGGGGCGTCACCACCGTCGTGGACGGCGCGCACGCGCCCGGCGCGCTCGCCGACCCGCTCGCCGGCGGCGCCGACTTCTGGGTCGGCAACCTCCACAAGTGGGGCTACGCCCCTTCGGGCACCGCGATCCTCGCCGTCGCCCCCGGCCACCGCGACCGGGTCCGTGCCCTCGTACCGTCCTGGGAGGACCACCACGGCTTCCCGCGCTCGGTCGAGTACCGCGCCACCGTCGACTACACCGGCTGGCTCGCCGCCCCCGAGGGCCTGGACCTCCTGGAGCGGCTCGACGCCGCCAAGGTACGGGCCCACAACAGCGCGCTGGCCGCCCACGGCGCCGCGCTGCTCGCCCGGATCGCCGGACTCACCCCGCTCCCGTACACCGAGGGCCTGCCCATGCGCGCCCTGCGGCTGCCCGCCGGAACGGCCGCGACCCGCGAGGACGCCACCGTCCTGCGCGAGCGGATCGCGGCGGAGGCGGGAATCCGGGTGCTGATCTGGCCGTGGGCGGGCGGTGGCGGCATCCGGGTGTGCGGGCAGGTCTACAACCGGGCCGAGGAGTACGAGCGCCTCGCCGAGGTCCTGCCCGCCTACCTGGGGTAGGGGGCAGGTGCCCAGGCATTCGTAAGGGCCGGGGCAGGTGCCCAGGCCCTCGTACGGGACCTTCAGCCGCGCCGGAGCAGGTACGTGTCCATGATCCAGCCCTTGCGGGCGCGGGCCTCGGCGCGCAGTTCCTCGATCCGGCCGGCCACCTCGGCCAGCTTCCCCGAGACCAGGATCTCGTCGGGGGTGCCCACGTAGGCGCCCCAGTAGATGTACAGGTCCTGGTCGAGGTGGGCCGTGAAGGCGTGCCGGGCGTCCAGCATCACCACCACGTCGTCCACATCGGCCGGCCAGCCCTCGGCGAGCCGCCGCCCGGTGGTGATCTGGACCGGCCGACCCACCCGGTTGAGGTTCGTGCGGTGCCGGGCCAGCAGCGAGGAGATGCTGCTGATGCCGGGCACCACCTCGTGCTCGAAGGCGACCCGGCCCTTCTCCAGCACCTCGTCGAGGATCGCGAGGGTGGAGTCGTAGAGCGAGGGATCGCCCCACACCAGGAACGCCCCGGTCTCGCCCTCCGCGAGGTCCTCGGCGATGAACCGCTCGAAGAGCTCGGCCCGCGCGCTGCGCCAGCCGTCCACGGTGGGGGTGTAGTCGGCGGGGGTCCGGTCTCGATCCGGGTCGCGGCCCTCCACCAGCCGGTGGCCGGGGCGGGCGTGCTCGTCGAGCATCGCGCGCCGCAGCCCGGTCAGATCCGCCTTCTCCTCGCCCTTCTCCAGGATGAGGAATGCGTCCGCCGCGCCGATCGCCTTGACCGCCTGGAGGGTCAGGTGGTCCGGGTCGCCCGCGCCTATGCCGATCACTGAGAACTTCTTCACCGGGCTATTCTGCCCGTCATGCGCGTCGCCCTGTTCGTCACCTGCGTCAACGACGCCCTGTACCCGCGCACCGGCATCGCCGTGGTCCGCCTCCTGGAGCGGCTCGGGGTGGACGTGGACTTCCCGGCGGCGCAGAGCTGCTGCGGGCAGCCGCAGTACAACACCGGCTACCGGCGCGAGGCCGAACCGCTGCTGCGGCGCACCGCCGGGGCCTTCGCCGGGTACGAGTACGTCGTCACCCCGTCGGGCTCCTGCGCCGCCATGATCCGCTCCCACTACCCCCGGATCGGGCACGCCGCCGAGGCGGAGGGGCGGGGTCCCGCGCTGGCCGCGCTGGCCGAAGACCTCGTACCGCGGGTGTACGAGCTCACGGAGTTCCTGGTGGACGTCCTCGGGGTGACGGACGTGGGCGCGTACTTCCCGCACACGGTCACCTACCACCCGTCCTGCCACGGCCTACGGGGCCTCGGGCTGGGGGACCGGCCCCGGCGGCTGCTGGAGGCGGTGCGCGGGCTCGAACTGCGCGAACTGCCCGGCGCCGAGGAGTGCTGCGGCTTCGGCGGGACCTTCGCCGTCAAGAACCCGGACGTCTCCGCCGCCATGGGAGCCGACAAGATCGGCAGCGCGGTGGCCACGGGCGCCGACGTGCTGTGCGGGGCCGACAACTCCTGCCTCGCCCACCTGGACGGCATCCTGCGGCGGGCCGGCGCCCCGCTGCGGGCCCTGCACCTCGCCGAGATCCTGGCCGCCACCGAGGAGGACACCCCGCGATGACGCGCACGCACCTCGGCATGCCGGGTTTCCCCGCGGTCCCGCCCTTCCCCGCCTTCCCGCTGGCGGCGCACGAGGCGGTCGGGGACCCGGTCCTGCGCGCGAACCTCCGGCACGCCACCCACACCATCCGCGACAAGCGCGCCCGCGCCGTCGCCGAGCTGGCGGACTGGGACGCGCTGCGCACCGCAGGCAAGGAGATCAAGGACCACACGCTCCGCCATCTCGACCGCTACCTGCTGGAGTTGGAGGCCTCCGTCACCGCCGCGGGCGGCACCGTCCACTGGGCGGCGGACGCGGCGGAGGCCAACCGGATCGTCACGGAACTGGTCCTGGCCACCGGCGAGCGCGAAGTGGTCAAGGTCAAGTCCATGGCCACCCAGGAGATCGGCCTCAACGAGGCCCTGGAGGCGGCCGGGATCGCCGCGTACGAGACCGACCTCGCCGAGCTCATCGTGCAGCTCGGCCACGACCGGCCCTCCCACATCCTGGTCCCGGCCATCCACCGCAACCGCGCCGAGATCCGCGACATCTTCGCCTCGGAGATGGGCAGTTGGGGGAGGCCCGCGCCGGACGACCTCGGCGACGACCCGCGTGAACTCGCCGAAGCGGCCCGCCTCCACCTGCGCGAGAAGTTCCTGCGCGCCAAAGTCGCCGTCTCCGGCGCCAACTTCATGGTCGCCGAGACCGGCACCCTGGTCGTCCTGGAGTCCGAGGGCAACGGCCGGATGTGCCTGACCCTGCCCGAGACCCTGATCTCGGTGGTCGGCATCGAGAAGGTCATCCCCTCCTTCCGGGACCTGGAGGTCTTCCTCCAAACCCTGCCGCGCTCATCGACCGCCGAGCGGATGAACCCGTACACCACGATGTGGACCGGGCTCGGGCCGTCGCAAGGAGCGGACGGCGACGGACCCGCCGCCTTCCACCTCGTCCTCCTCGACAACGGCCGCACCGACACCCTCGCCGACGAGGTGGGCCGCCAGGCCCTGCGCTGCATCCGCTGCTCCGCCTGCCTGAACGTCTGCCCGGTCTACGAGCGCGCCGGCGGCCACGCCTACGGCTCCGTCTACCCCGGCCCCATCGGCGCCATCCTCAGCCCCCAACTCCGGGGCACCGGAAGCGAGATCGACGCCTCCCTGCCCTACGCCTCCACCCTCTGCGGGGCCTGCTACGAGGTCTGCCCGGTCGCCATCGACATCCCCGAGGTACTGGTCCACCTGCGCGAACGGGTGGCCCAGGGCGGCCCGGTGACCCGGGACGGCATCCGCGTCCGCATCCGCCCGGCCCACGGCCACGCGGCCGAACGGGCCGCCATGCGCGCCGCCCGGCTGCTGCTGGACCGGCCGGGCGCGCTGCGCGCGGGGGAGCGGCTGCTGAGCCGCGCCCGGCGGCTGCGCCCGCGCCGCCTCCCGGGGCCCGGCCGCGCCTGGACCGACAGCCGGGAGCTCCCGGAGCTCCCGGCACAGCCGTTCCGCGACTGGTGGGCGGCGCGGGAACGGGGACGGGACCACGAACAGGACGGGGGAAGGCAGTCATGAGCAGCAAGGACCGCATCCTGGCCCGCATCCGCCGGGCCGTGCCCGAGCCCGGCCCCGGGTCGGCCCCCGAGCCGGCGATCTCCCGGGACTACCTGCCGGTCCACGGGACGCGCGCCCCCGCCGAGACCGTGGACCTGCTCGCCGCGAACCTGACCGAGTACCGGGCGAAGGTGCACCGGGTCGACGAGGGCGGCCTCGCGATGCTCCTGATGCGGCTGCTGGCCGAGCGGGGCGCGCGGACCGTGCTCGTCCCGCCCGGGCTGCCCCCGTACTGGCTCTCGGCGGCGGACCCGACCCGGATCCACGACCGGGCCGCATCCACCGCACGCGAACTGGAAGGCGTGGACAGTGTGGTGACCGGCTGCGCCCTGGCCATCGCCGAGACCGGCACGATCGTCCTCGACGGCGGCCCCGACCAGGGCCGGCGCCGGATCACGCTGATCCCCGACCACCACATCTGCGTGGTCCGGGTCCCCGGCCAGGTGGTGGACTCGGTCCCGCAGGCGCTGCCCCGACTCGACCCGAGCCGACCGCTGACCTGGATCTCCGGCCCCTCGGCCACCAGCGACATCGAACTGGACCGGGTGGAGGGAGTGCACGGCCCCCGCACCCTGGAAGTAGTCCTCCTGGGCGCACAATAAACCCCATGTCCGCACACATCGCCCTCACGGCTCTCGTGGTCCACGACTACGACGAGGCCATCGACTTCTACACCCGCGCCCTCGGCTTCGAACTGGCCGAGGACACCGCGCGGCCGGACGGCTCGCGGTGGGTGATCGTCCGCCCGCCGGGCGCCAAGGAGTCCGCGCTCCTGCTGGCCCGCGCCAAGGACGACGCCCAGCGCTCCCGGGTCGGCGACCAGACGGGCGGCCGCGTCGGCTTCTTCCTCTACACCGACGACTTCGCCGCCGACCACGCCCGCATGACGGCCGAAGGCGTCCGCTTCCTGGAGGAGCCGCGCCACGAGCCGTACGGCTCCGTCGCGGTCTTCCAGGACCTCTACGGCAACCGCTGGGACCTCCTCCAGCCGGCCCAGGGCCTTTAAGCCGGACCCCCGCGACCGGTGAGCCGAGGCGCCTCGGCCGCCGCGTCGACGGCCGCACCGGCCTCCACCCGCCCCGCCAGCGCCCGGGCCCACCGCACGAGCCCGTCCAGATCCATCCCGTACGGCGGCTGCGCCCCGGCTGCTGCCCAGGTCTCCCCGCCAGCCTCGTCCCGTCCGGCCAGGACGTCCGCTCCGCGCCGCAGCAGCCGCGCGCCGCCCACCGCGTTGCCCCGCGCCGCGTGCGTCAGCCCGACCGCCAGCTGTGCGAGCCCCCGCCACAGCCCCGCCTCGGCCCCGGGCCCGGACTTCCAGGCGTCCTCGAAGACCTCGTGCGCGTGGAAGGGCATGCCGGCGTCCAGCAGCCGCTGCGCCTGGGCGAGGGTCTCGCCGGGCGTCCGGACCACCCCCTCGGGCTGCCGATCCACCCCTTGGGCCCCGTAGGGCAGCGGACGTCCCAGCCCGTCCCTGGGCCGCGCGCTGCGCGCGCGCCCCTCACCGTCCCGATCTCTTGCGTTCACCCCCTCATCCTCCCTCCCGCCGATTACCGGTGCATGCACACCCCTCGTCGTGGGGTAATGTTCTGCATGTGCCGCCGGGACGGGGAGAGCCCAAGTGGGAAGCCCAGTCGGAAGCACATCGGGACGTGGCGCAGCTTGGTAGCGCACTTGACTGGGGGTCAAGGGGTCGCAGGTTCAAATCCTGTCGTCCCGACTAGAGGTTCGCCTCGTAGTCGCAGATCAGAAGCCCTGCTTCACATCACGTGAAGCAGGGCTTCTTGTCGTTTCTGGGCCGCTTTGCCGCATTTCGCGGCCAGCAGGTGCCGACATGCGTCAAAGCCGAGTCGTGACGGTCTGGCCCGCTCTAGCCTGGGGGCATGCCTGACATACCCGACGCTCACGAGCCGGAACCGGCTGACACCTCAATCGCCGGCCCGACTGTCCATCAGCACGCCGATGCAGTCGAAGGCGTCACTCCGCTCGACTCGCACGCAATGGGCGTTGAGCTCCTCCCGTTGGCCGAGGTGATGGCGAGCACCGGCGCCTTGGCGGCGGCCGTGAGCACCGTAGCCAAGGCGAAGATCGAGAGGCGGGCGGACGTACGCAAGGCGGAGATCGAGGCGGAGACGAGACGCCTGGAGATCGAAGCCGAGACCCGGCGCACCCAGATCCAGGAGTCCGCCGAGACCCGGCGGGAGCGTATCCGTCAACAGAACGGGCAGCCGGCGATCGACCCGTCCGCGCCGAACGCACCCGACGAGTGAGAGGGGCGCAGGTTCTCATCCTGTCGTCCGACTCGAAGGAGTCGTAGATCAGGGGGCGTTTCGGAGAAATCTGGAACGGCCCCTCGGTCGTTTTCGGGCCGGGCGGGACCGGTTCGGCTACGCATTTCGTCGCGGGGTGAAACCTGGACCGAGGGGTCGGGCGTCAACTGGGGGACGGGGCGCTGCGCCCCGAGTCTGGAGAATGCGACATGGCCGTCGTCGTTCGAGCCCGTTCGTTGTTGGTGGGTGCCGCGTCCGTGCTCGTCCTCGGCGGTGGGCTCTCCACGACCGCCGTCGCGGATCCCGTGTCGGAGGCGCCGGCGCCCCGCTGGAACCAGGCCAAGGTGCCGGGTGAGGACACCGTTCTGAGCGGTTCGGTCAGACCCGACGCGCACACCACCTGGACGGCCGGCTTCCGGATCTCCCGGGACGATGGGGGCGACGCGTTGCTGCCCGCGCTCTTCACGCACGACGACCGGAGCGACGGGCCGTGGAAGGAGGTCCCGACCGCACCCGGGGCCGTCGGCCGGATCAATGCCCTCGCGGCGGACTCGGCCCGGGACGCGTGGCTGGTCGGTGACGCCGGCTGGGAGGGCGAACCGATCATGACGCAGCACTGGGACGGGCGTTCGTGGCGGCTGGAGCCCGCGCCGATGCCGGAGAAGGCGCTCGGCGGAGGCCTGCTGGGGGTCGCGGCGATCGCGCCGAACAACGTGTGGGCGGCGGGCTGGGGGCAGATCCTCGACGAGCGGATACCCGATCCGGACGGCGGGCCCACCCAGGTCATCGACCATATGGAGGGCCTCGTACAGCACTGGGACGGGCGTGCCTGGAACATCGTCAAGCTGCCCAAGCTGTACGCGAACTGGGGGCTCAACGCGATCTCGGCGTCCGGCCCGAGAGACGTCTGGGCGGTCGGCAGCGGCTACGGCGACGACGACGGGCCGGTGGTCCTTCACTTCGACGGGCGTTCCTGGACCGCGATGCCGACACCCCCGTACGGCGGTCTGTTCGGCGAGTTCAACGATGTCGTCGCGAACGGGCCGCGCGACGTATGGGTGGCGGGACGCACGGTCCTGGACGACAAGGACCGCGGCCACGCGCTGATCATGCACTGGGACGGGCGGAAGTGGACGCGCATGGACGCCCCGGCCGAGGCCGGCGCCATGATGGGCCTGGCCGCGACGCGGGACGGCGTGGTCGCCGTCGGGCGGGTGGCCAACGGCGACGGCGGCTACGCGCTGCAGGTGTCCGGTACGCGCGTGACCTCGCTGGGGTTCCCGGCGGACGCGGACGGGATGTCGTACTCGCCGTGGAAGATCTCCGTCACCGGGCGCGAGGTGACCGTCAGCGGCTCGGCCAACTATGTGGACCAGCAACTGCCGCAGCCACTGCTGCTGACCACCCGGCTCTGACGTGATCCGTCGTGCCCGCGCGGGGCGGTCGGGGACCGCGCCGCGCGGGCACGAGGGTCAGGCCGGGGGCGGCGCCTGGGTGAGGACGCGGGCGGCGGCGTAGTCCTCGCGGGACGCCTGCTCGGCCAGGTCCAGGTAGCCGTAGGCGTCGTGGCCGATCGGGATCCGCAGGGGCGTGGGCGTTGTGGAGGCGACGATGTCGAGGACCTGGGCCGCGAAGTCCTCGGGGCGGCCGGTCTCGGGGTTCTCCGCGAGGCCGCGGGTGCCGGTGAGCGTGTCGAGGTTGGTGCCGTCGTAGGCGGGGATGCGGTGGTCCGCCTCGGCCAGGGAGGCGCCGTAGCGCGTGGCGAACATGCCCGGTTCGAGCACGGTGACGCGGATGTTGTGCGGGGCGGCCTCGGCGGCCAGCGCCTGGCTCATGCCCTCCAGGGCGTGCTTCCCGGCGACGTAGGCGCCCAGGCCGGGGAAGGCCATCCGGCCGACGATGGAGGACACGTTGAGGATGTGGCCGTGTCCCTGGGCCCGCATCAGCGGCAGCACGAGGCGGGCGAGCCGCCAGGGGCCCACGACGAGGATCTCCAGCTGGTCCCGCACCTCGGCGTCCGAGAGCTCCTCGACCGCGCCGAACAGTCCGACACCGGCGTTGTTGACGAGGACGTCGATGCCGCCGAGGCGGTCGGACGCGGTCCGGACGGCCTCCTCGCAGGAGGCCGCGTCGCGCAGTTCGAGCGGGACCCGGAGGATGCGGCCGGGCCAGGCGGCGGCCAGCTCCGCCAGATCGGCGGTCTTGCGAGCGGTGACCGCCACCTCGTCACCGGCCGAGGCCGCGGCGGTGGCCAGGGCGTGCCCCAGCCCGGAGGAGCATCCTGTGATCAGCCAGCGTCGTCCCATCGTTCCCCCGTGATGACGAAGTCGTTCCGGATGGTCGTGGTGCTTGCCAGTGCCTGTGCCTGTGCCTGTGGCCGATTGTGCCCGACCGTGCCCGGGCTGTCGTGGGCGACGACAGCCCTCGCTCGGCCGGAGAGGAACTGCGCGAGCCGGTTCCGGTTTCCGGTTCCCGGCGAGGTCTCAGCGCGGGGCCGGGGGCCGGGGCGTGCTCGACACCCCGGTCGCGCGGCCGCCGAGTTCGGCGTCCAGGGTCTCCTGGGCGTTCCGCATGGCCTCGGCGAACCTGGGCTCGGACATGCGCCGCCACGCCAGACCCGGACCGACCTCCTCGGTCCGGCTGACCACCCACCAGATGTTCCCGAAGGGGTCGCGCACCCTGCCGCCGCGGTCTCCCCACGCGCTGTCGGAGGCCTCGGTGACCACCCGGGCCCCGTGCGCGACCGCGGCGGCGATGGCGGCGTCCGCGTCGGGAACGTAGATCCGCAGCAGCGAAGGCATCACCGGCCAGTCCGCCCGCCGGTCGAAGGCGAGCACGACCGTGTCGCCGATCTGGATCTCGCCGTGCCCGATGGACCCGTCCTCGACCTGGATCCGGGCGATCTCGCTGCCGTCGAACGCGGCGGTGATGAACGCGAAGAGCGCCCCCGTGTCGTCGGTGACGACCCACGGCGCGACGCTGGTGTAACCCTCGGGTGCGGTGCGGCTCATGCTGCGGGTCCCTTCGTCGTGCTCCTGCTCGGTACGAGAACCGTAGGACGCGACCGGGCCGATCCCTCCGCGTCCCCCGTGCGTCGTCCGACACGAGTCGCCGACCGGCGCACAGCGGGTGCGGAGGGGCTGTGGAATCACGTCCGGGTGTTTCGGGAGGCAGACTCCCGAGCCGCGGAGTGGGCCCCTCGATGCCCTTCCCCGGGGCGGGTTCGTCGTACACGGCTCCGGGCAGCCCGGCGAGCGGAACGGTCAGCTCTTCGGAGGGGACGGTCGCCCCAGGCGCCGGTTCGCCCTGGGGTCGCCGCGGCCGTCGGAGCGACGTCCACCTCTGCCGGTTCACCGACGACGGGGCGGTGATCGTCGGGCGCGGCGAGCTCACCTGGCCCAACGGCGACCCCGTGCGCCAGTACCTCCGGCAGTGAGGAGTCGGGGGTCAGGAGTCCAGGGCTTCGAGGATGTCCTTGGTCGCGGAGACCTTGCCGATGCGGGGGAAGATCTTGCCGAAGGTGTGGGCGTGGGAGTCCGGGTCCGTGTCGGTGGTGGCGTCCTCGGCGAAGACCAGCTCGTAGCTGTTCTCCCAGGCGGTGCGGGCGGTGGACTCGACGCCGACGCTCGTGGAGATGCCGGCCAGGACGATGCGGTGGATGCCGCGGCGGCGGAGCTGGAGGTCGAGTTCCGTGCCGGTGAAGGCGCCCCAGTGGCGCTTGGTGACGACCACGTCCCCGAGCTCGGCCAGCTCCCGGGGGATCTCCGAGAACGCGGCCGGGGGTGCGGCGGCGGGGCCGGGGCGGTCGACGTCGGTGGTGGGCAGGTCGCCGCCGTCGGGGGACCAGGCGACCTTGACCAGTACCACGGGCAGTTTGCGGGCCCGGAAGGCCTCGGCGAGCGCGATGGCGTTCTCGAGGATCTCGGGGGCCGGCCGGGTGGTCGGGAGGCCCAGGATCCCCTTCTGGAGGTCGATGAGGACCAGGGCGGTGCCGCCGTCGAGGTTCAGGCTGGGGGTCATGGAGGGGCTCCTTCGGTGAGGTGGTCAGTCCTCTGCGAGTCGGCGCAGCAACGGGACGGCCGCCGCCAGTAGTTCCTGCTCGGCGGGGGTCAGCCGCTCGGAGATGAGCTCCGCGACGCGGTCGTGGCCGGCCTTGCGGCGCTCTTGCACGAGGCTCCGGCCCCGGGTCGTCAGCGCGATGAGCAGCTGCCGGCCGTCGGTGGGGTGGGGGGTGCGGGCTACGAGGCCCTCGGTCTGGAGGGCGTTGACGGTGGCGATGACCGACTGCGGGCGGATCTTCTCCGCGCGGGCCAGATCGGCGGCCGTGGTCGGGCCGAGGCGGTCGAGTCGTTTCAGTACGGACATCTGCGACAGGCTCACCCCGCCGCCGACGGCGTTGCGCACCTGCCGGAGCAGCATGCCGAGGGCGAGCTGGAGTTCCTCGGCGGTCTGTTCTGCTGGCATGCTCCGACCCTAGAGGAAAGACAGGCAACCTTGCAAGGTTGACTTATTTGTTTTGTGGGGTGGGGGGTGTCGGGGGCGGGGCCGGGACGGTGGTCGTGGGGGTGTTCCAGCCCGAGATCCTCAGGTGCGGGGTGGATCCGTGCAGGTCAGTGGTGCGGTAGGTGGCGGTCAGGGTGAGCGATTCGCCCGGCCAGAGGCTGACCTGGTTGTCGGACCAGCGGACGGGCAGGACGGGGCGGTCCTTGTCGTCGACCAGGTGGACGTCCGCGAGGAGGGCCGGTGTGGTGCCCGTGCCCGCGTGGTGCAGGGTGATCGTGGTGGTGGAGGTTGAGGCGTCCCCGGGTGTCGTGGACGCCGTCGCGGTCAGGTGGGTCGTGGGCATCGAGTGCAGGCCCGTGAGGTCCGCGTAGGAGGTGGTCGGGGTGTAGTACCAGTCGGTGGCCGGGTAGTTGAGGACGTCCGGCTTGGTCGAGAGCCAGTACACGTTGCGGCTCAGCTCCCGGCCGTCGCCGTCGCTCAGGACCAGCCGCGCGAGGTAGGCCGAGGGCAGCCCGTCCACCGAGGCGGGCAGGGTCATGGCCGTCGTCTTCGCGCCGTCGCCGCCGACCGCGAGACCGCGCGCGGTGCGGTCGTACTTCACCACCCCGCCCGGGGTGAACAGCGTCACCCGCGCGGTCAGTTCCGCCGCGGGCTCGTGGCGGCGGTTGACCACGGCGACCGTGCGGTCGTCGTAGGAGTACTGGACGTGCAGCGGCTCGTTCGCCTTCTTCGCACCGAAGTAGGCGCCGCCCTGGTCGAGATGGCGGTCCAGGAGCTGCCAGTGGAGAGAGGTCCAGCCGCTGTTGAACATCCAGTAGACCACCCCGGTCGAAGGCGCCTTGGGGTCCTTGGCGTTGCGGGCGTACGCCTCGAACTGGGCCCGTACGTTCTCGTACTGGGCGAGCTGCGCCTTGCGGACGTAGTCCTCCAGTGAGCTCGCGGCCCCGTAGCGGGCGGTCAGCGCCTCGTCGTACAGCTTCAGCGTGGCGAAGGTCTTGGAGGGGGAACGGTGGTACTGGCGGGCCGAGGGGTCGCGCCAGAGGGTTTCCAGCTCGGCGGGGGACATCATGCGCCGCAGGGTGTCCAGGGTGGGTACGGAAGGCCCGGCGCTGGTCTCGGAGTTGAAGCCGGTGGCCCCGCCCTCGCGCTTGTCGTACCAGTAGCCGGGCGGCACCCAGTCGTAGGGGCCGGTCATGCGCATCCCCGAACCGCCGGTCAGCGGCGCCGAAGCGGCGCTGGCCGCCGACACCACCGGCGTGGGCCAGTCGGCGGCCCGCAGCGCGTCCACGTACCCCCGCTCGATCTCGGCGTCCGGCGCGAAGTCGCTGCCGATGAGGAAGGAGGCGACGCTGGGATGGCGGCGCAGGCGGGTGGCCTCGGCGGCCATGGAGGCGGCGGCGACGCGGTAGTCGTCCTCCTCCCACAGCTCCCCGGCCTCCGTGCCGTTGACCTGCCCCTCCCACTTTCCGCAGCACTGCCAGCCCGGCAGGGTGAGGATCCCGTAGCGGTCGGTCAGGTCGAAGAACTCGTCCGGTTCGAGGTGCCCTTCCAGGCGCAGGGTGTTCAGCCCCAGGTCGAGGGCGTACTTCAGCCGGTCCTCCACGTACGTCCGGTCCCAGCGCAGGAACTCGTCCGGCGACCAGCCGCCGCCCCTGATCAGCAGGGGGCGGCCGTTGACCTGGTACTGGCGGGCGCCGTCGGAGTTGAGCGGGGCCCGTACCTCGCGGACGCCGAAGGTCTCGTCGGTCGCGTCGGAGAGCGTTCCCGACGTCGTCGCCGTCAGGTGCAGGCCGTAGAGGTCCTGCCCGCCCATGCCGGCCGGCCACCACACTCGGGGTGATTTCAGGTGGAGTTGGGGGTAGTCGGCCGGGGTGAAGGTGACCGTCTTCGTCTCGTGTGCGCGCAGCGTGACGTCCTGGCGGAAGGGGGCGAACGCCGGGGCCGGGGCGCCGGTGGCGGGGCCCGTCAGCGTGCCGGTCACCGTCGCGGTGACCTGGGCGGCCGAGTCGTTGCGCAGCTTCGCCTTGACGGTGAGGTCTGCGGAGTCGAGGGCCGGCAGGGCCAGGCCGGTCACCACGTGGGCATCGCGCAGGGCGACCGGGCCGCCCCGGCGTACGAGGACGTCGCGGACGATCCCCATGTTCGCGTCGGCCGGGGGCTGCAGCCAGTCGAGCCAGCCCGTGGTGAGGTGCTTGTGGGGGTTGTTGGGCCGGATCCGGAAGGCGACGGTGTTGGTGCCCGCCCGGAGGAGGGCGGTGACGTCCAGCTCGTGGTGGGTGTACGCGCCGGTCACCGTGGACGCGGCGGCGACCTGACGGCCGTTGACGAACACGTCGGCGGCCGAGATCACCCCGCTGAAGTCCAGGGCGGTCCGGGCGGTGGTGTCGGCCACGGTGAAATCGGACCGGAACCACCACGGCACGGTGAACTCGGCGGCAGGGATCTTCTGTTGGTTGGTGGAGTAGAAGGGGTCGGGGTACGTGCCGTGCGCGAGGAGGGCCGCGAGCACGGTCGAACGCGGCCCGGCCGGGTACCAGCCGCTCGCCGGGTAGCCGGGCGTGGAGACGGCCGCCGCCGTCTCGGGGACCCGGGCCGTCGACTGCACGGCGTAGCCCGCCAGCGCGGTCGTGCTCCCGGGCGTCGCGGCGACGACGGTGGCCGCCGGCGGTCCGGGAGCGGTGCCTCGGGTCGCGTCCGGGGCGGCTCCCCGGGCCGGGGCGGCGGCGGTCAGCGCGCACAGCAGACCGGCCACGGCCAGGGCGCGGACGCGGGCGCGCACGCCGGTGCCGATGCGGGTACGGATGCGGCTACGGACTCGGGCGCGAACGCGGGCGCGGACGGGGCGGTGGGGCACGGCGCCCTCCGAGGAGGCTGGTCGGCACGGAACGCCCCGACGTTAGCCCCGGCCCGCGAGCCGCAGCGCCTCGCCGCGCACGCGCGGGCGGGGTCTTAGGCCAGGTCGCCCATCGCAGGGCCGTACTCCCACCGGGACCGCGGCACGGCCCTCAGGCCGGGATCTCCTCCGCGGCGGCCGGCTCCGGCAGTCCGCGGGCCAGGAGCCAGGCCAGCAGCGGGAGGGCGGCCAGCGGGAGGAGCGCCGTGGACAGGGAGGCGGCGTCGGCGGCGGCGCCGATGAGGGGGCTGGCGAGACCCCCGACGCTGACGGTCAGGCCCAGGGTGACCCCGCTCGCCGTGCCCATCCGGGTCGGGAGGTAGTCCTGGCCCAGGGTGACCTGGAGGGAGAAGGGCACGTACAGCGCGGCGGCGGCCAGCGCGGAGCACACGTAGACCAGGGGCAGCGGAAGGAAGAGGATGCCCGCGATGGCGGGCACGGCCGCCGCGTAGGAGCGGTGGACGGTGGTGACCCGGCCCCAGCGGGTGGCCAGCCGGCCGCCGAGCAGGGTGCCTGCGGCGCTGCCCGCGAAGAGCGCGAACAGGGCCACGGCGCCCGCGGTCGCGCTGCCGCCGCGCTCGCGGACGTACAGGGCGATGAAGGTGCTCAGACCCATGAAGACCACCGAGCGGACCACCACGACCAGGGAGAGCCGCAGGAACGCCCGCCAGTCGTCGGACGGCCGGTCGCCGGACGCCGGGCCGGGTTTCGGGCCGGACCGCGAACGGGCTTCGGCGGGCGGCCAGTTGAGGAAGACGCCGAGCGAGGCCGGGAGGGCGAGCAGCCACCACCCCGCCGGTCCGGGCAGGGCCAGGGCGCCGACCACCAGCAGCGGCGCGCAGGCGAAGCCGATGTTGCCGCCGAGCGCGAACCAGCTCATCGCGCCGTGCCCGGAGCCGCCCGTCACCCGGACCATCCGGGCCGCCGCCGGGTGGTAGGCGGCGACGCCCAGCCCCGACAGGGCGACGGCGGCCAGCGTGGCCGCGTATCCGGCGTCGAGCCCGACCAGGGCCACGCCCAGCCCGGCGGCCGCGGTGGCCAGCGGGATCAGCCAGGGCATCGGCCACCGGTCGGTCAGCGCCCCGAAGAGGGGCTGGACCACCGAGGAGAGCAGGGAGGCGGCGAGCACGATGCCGGAGGCGGCCGCGTATCCGTACGAGCGCTCGGAGACGAGGAAGGGGACGAGCGCGGCCACGGCGCCCTGGTAGACGTCCACGCAGGAGTGGCCCGCGGAGAAGGCGGCCGTTCGCAGCCGGGCGGGGGAGCGGGGTGCGGAGCGGGCGGGGGCCCGGTCGGGGGACCGGGCAGGGGGCGGGGGCGGAGCGGTCGTCGAGGTCACCGACTGAGAATCGCTCTCGACCGGGGCGGCCCGCTTCCGATAAATTGCCGGGTGATGCAGAAAATCCGCCACACCCCCCGCGCCGCGACGAGCATCCGCGAGCTCGACACCCACCAGGGCATCGATCCGCACCGCCACGACGACCACCAGATCTGCTACGCCGGTTCCGGGGTGCTGTCCATCACCACCGACGCCGGCACCTGGGTGGCCCCGACCACCCGCGCGCTGTGGATCCCGGCCGGGACGGTGCACGAGCACCGGGCCTTCGGCCGCGCCGACTTGCACTGCGTGGGCCTGCCGGTCCACCTCAACCCGCTCTCCCTCACCGCCCCCGCCGTGCTCGCCGTGGGACCCCTGCTGCGCGAGCTGATCCTGGCCTACACCCGGGCCCCCGAGGACGGCAGCGCGCAGCGCCGCCGGATGCTCGGGGTGCTGCTCGACCAGCTCAAGGCCTCACCGCTCCAGCCGCTGCACCTGCCCGCCCCCGCCGACCCCCGGCTGGCCGCCGTGTGCACGCTGCTGCACGCCGATCCGGCGGATCCGCGCGGGCTGGCGGAGCTGGCCGCGCACGCGGGTGCCGGAGCGGGGGAGCGGACGCTGAGCCGGCTGTTCCGGGCCGAGCTGGGCATGACCTTCCCCCAGTGGCGGACCCAGCTGCGGCTGCACCACGCGCTGCGGCTGCTGGCCGTCGACACCCCGGTGACGGTGGTCGCGCACCGCTGCGGCTGGTCCTCGGCGAGCGCTTTCATCGACGTCTTCCGCCGGGCCTTCGGACACACGCCCGGGGCCCACGCCAAGGGGGTCGGCGCGGGCAGCGGGCCACCCGGCTCGCACAGCGGCCACCGAGAGGTGACGATGGGGGAGGAGACCGTTCCGGGGCCAGGCGCTGGGAGGCACCCGTGGCTCACACCCGTACACCCGAAGTACTGATTACGGGCGCCGGCCCGGTCGGACTGAGCGCAGCCGCGGAGCTCCGCCGCCACGGTGTGAGCTGCCGCCTGATCGACCGCCTGCCCGCCAGGCTCCCGTACGCGAAGGCCATCGGCATCCAGCCGCGCACCCTGGAGGTCTGGGACCGGATGGGCCTGGCGCGCACGGTCCTCGAGGCCGCCGTTCCGCTGTTCGGCCAGCTCGTCTACGCCAACGGTCGGGAAGTGGCGCGGATCGAGATGGAGTTGCCGCCCGAGGTGCCGTACGGGTTCGCCGCGCTGCCGCAGTACGAGACCGAGCGGCTCATCGAGGAGTACGTGGCCGCTCTGGGCACGGTCATCGAACGCGGCACGGAACTGCTGTCGTTCACCCAGGACGAGCGCGGGGTCACCGCCCGGCTGCGCACGGCCTCCGGCGCCGAGGAGGAGGTGCGCACCAGCTATCTCGTCGGCTGCGACGGAGCGCACAGCACCGTGCGCAAGGGGTTGGGGCTGACCTTCGAAGGCGGGGCCTTCCAGGAGGAGTTCATGCTGGCCGACGTGGTGGCCGACTGGGACCTGCCCCACGAATACAGCGTGCGGTCCACGCACTTCGCCGCCGACGGGTCCACCGACGACGCGCTGATCTGCGTCCCGTTGCCCGGCGAGGGCCGCTACCGCATGTCGATGATGGTCCCGCCGGAACTCTCCGCGGAGGCGGCGCCGGCATCAGGGCCCGCCCCGGCTCGCGGCCCGGCCGGGGGCGACGGTGTGGCGCACGGCATCGCGGAGGGCGACGGGCGCGTCCCCGAACTGCGCCACGTCCAGGCCGTCGTGGACCGGCTCGCCCCGCGCCCGGCCACCGTCTCCACGTTGCGCTGGTCGTCGGTGTTCCGCATCAGCCACCGCATCGTCGACCGTTACGGAGAGGGCCGGGTCTTCGTAGCGGGCGACGCCGCCCACATCCACCCGCCCACCGGCGCCCAGGGCATGAACACCGGGATCCAGGACGCCTGCAACCTGGCCTGGAAGCTCGCGCTCGTCCTGAAGGGTGCTGCCGGGCCGGCCCTGCTCGCCGGCTACGACGCTGAACGCCGCCCCGTCGGCGAGGAGGTCGTCGGCCGGACCCTGCGGCACAGCACGCAGGGCATCGCGAGCGACCCCGACGACCCCCGGACGGTGCTGCTCCGCGAGGCCCAGCTCCTGATCTCCTACCGCGGCGGCCCGCTCGCCGGCGCCCCGTCCGGCCCGGCCGACGCGCCCCAGCCCGGCGACCGGGCCCCCGACTGCGCCGGCCTGACCCTGCCGCTCGCCGCCTACCCCCTGCGCCTGCTCGACGTCCTGCGCGACCGCACCGCGCATGTGGTGCTCCTGTACGGGGCCGACCCCGCCGCCCTGGCGGCGGCCGCCGAGGCCACCCGGGCCGCGGACCGGCCGCCCGCCGGGTCCGGGACCGGGCTGGGGCTGCAGACCATCGGCGTCCTCGCCCGCGAGGCCCCGGAGGGCGCGTGCGAGGCGGTGGCCAACACCGCGGCCGTGCCCGGATACCGGGACGCCGCCGGAGAGTTCGCCCGGCTCTACTGCCCCGACGGCCCGACCGGCTTCCTCGTACGCCCGGACGGATACCTCGGAGCCCGCTTCCCGCTCGCCGACACGGCAGCGGCCCTGTCCGGCTACCTCCGGGCGCTGTCCGCACCCTAGTGCGGGCCACAGCACTGGCGCCGTGACCTTCGGATCTTGCCGGGGCCCATACTGGCCGGTGTGAACATCGAAGACGACACCCGCGCCGGTGCTCCTGACGACACCGTCCTGTGCGCCGTCCAGGGCCGGACCGGCGTGATCACCCTCAACCGCCCCAGGGCCCTCAACGCCCTCACCCACCCCATGGTGCTGCGCATCGCCGAGGCCCTGACCGGCTGGGAGCGGGACCAGGGCGTCGACCAGGTGCTCATCCGGGGTGCGGGGGAGCGCGGGCTGTGCGCCGGAGGGGACATCCGGGCCATCCACGACGACGCCAAGGCCGGGACGCGGGCCTCGGCGGAGTTCTGGCGCGACGAGTACCGGCTCAACGCGTACATCGCGCGCTACCCCAAGCCCTACGTCGCCCTCATGGACGGCATCGTGATGGGCGGCGGGGTCGGGGTCTCCGCCCATGGCAGCGTCCGCGTGGTAACCGAACGCTCCCGCGTCGCCATGCCCGAGACCGGCATCGGCTTCGTCCCGGACGTGGGCGGCACCCATCTGCTCGCCCGTGCCCCCGGCCTGCTCGGTACCCACCTCGCCCTCACCGGCTCCGCCGTGGGCGCCGCGGACGCGCTGCTGTGCGGGCTGGCCGACCACTTCGTACCGGCCGACCGGCTGCCCGCGCTGACCGCCGAGCTGGCGGACGCCCCCGCCGACGAGGTGCTGGCGCGCCACGCCGCCGCCCCCGGGCCCGGGCTGCTCGCCGAGTGGCGGGGCTGGATCGACCACTGCTACGCGGCCGGCACCGTCGAGGAGATCGTGGACCGGCTGCACGCGCAGGGCGACCCGGCGGCCAAGGAGGCCGCCGAGACGATCCTCGCCAAGTCCCCGACCGCCCTCAAGGTGACCCTGGAGGCGGTCCGCAGGGCCGCCGCCCTCGGGGAGCTGGAGGCGGTGCTGGACCAGGAGTTCCGCGTCTCCTGCCGCGCCCTGACCTCACCCGACCTGGTGGAGGGCATCCGGGCGCAGGTCGTGGACAAGGACCGCAGCCCGCGCTGGTCCCCGGCCACCCTCGGCGAGGTCACCGAGCAGGACGTGGCCAGGTTCTTCGCCCCGCTCGGCTGATCCCGGCGGCCGGGCCTTTGCGGCCCGGCCGGTCGAGCCGGTGCTCCTACGAGGCCACGTACTCCCGCAGATGACGGGCGGTCAGGGTGTCCGCCTCGGCGACCAGCTTCGCCGGGGTGCCCTCGAAGACCACCTGTCCGCCCGCGTGGCCGCCCCCCGGGCCGATGTCGATCAGCCAGTCGGCGTGCGCCATGACCGCCTGGTGGTGCTCGATGACGATGACCGAGTTTCCGTCGTCGACGAGGCGGTCCAGCAGCGCGAGCAGCTTGTCCACATCGGCCATGTGCAGCCCGGTCGTCGGCTCGTCCAGGATGTAGGTGGAGGACTTCTCCGCCATGCTGATGGCGAGCTTGAGCCGCTGACGCTCCCCGCCCGAAAGGGTGTTGAGGGGCTGACCGAGGCGCAGGTACCCCAGCCCCACGTCGGCGAGCCTCCCCAGGATCGCCCGTGACTGGCCGGTGGCGAAGAACTCGTAGGCGTCGGCGACCGGCATGTCCAGCACCTCGCTGATGTTCTTGCCGCGCAGCAGGTAGGTGAGCACCTCGGGCGTGAACCGCTTGCCCTCGCACTGCTCGCAGACCGAGGCCACGCCCGCCATCATCGCCAGGTCCGTGTAGACCAGCCCGAGGCCGTTGCAGTGCGGGCAGGCGCCCTCCGAATTCGCGCTGAACAGCGCCGCCTTGACTCCGTTGGCTTTGGCGAAGGCGGTCCGGATCGGATTGAGCAGACCGGTGTACGTCGCCGGGTTGGAGCGGCGCGAACCGCGGATGGGGGACTGGTCGGCCACCACCACCCCGTCCCGGCCGGCCAGGTAGCCGTGGATCAGCGAGCTCTTGCCGGAGCCCGCGACCCCGGTGACCACCGCCAGCACGCCCAGCGGAACGTCCACGCAGACGTCCTTGAGGTTGTGCAGATCGGCGCCCTTGACGGACAGCTGTCCGTGCGGGACGCGTACCGACTCCTTGAGCCCCGCCCGGTGTTCGAGGTGGCGGCCCGTGAGTGTGTCCGAGGTGCGCAGTCCGGCGACGTCACCGCTGTAGCAGAGCCGGCCGCCGGCCGTTCCCGCGCCCGGTCCGAGGTCCACGACGTGGTCGGCGATCGCGATGACCTCGGGCTTGTGCTCCACGACCAGGACGGTGTTGCCCTTGTCGCGCAGCCGCAGCAGCAGGTCGTTCATGCGCCGGATGTCGTGCGGGTGCAGGCCGGTGGTCGGCTCGTCGAAGACGTAGGTGATGTCCGTGAGCGAGGATCCGAGGTGCCGGACCATCTTGACCCGCTGGGCCTCCCCGCCCGACAGGGTGCCGGAGGGGCGGTCCAGGCTGAGGTAGCCGAGCCCGATCTCGACGAGGGAGTCGAGCAGCCCGCGCAGTCCGGCGAGCATCGGCGCGACGGCGGGGTCGTCGATCCCGGCGGTGAAGGCGGCGAGGTCGCTGATCTGCATCGCCGAACAGTCGGCGATGTTCACCCCGTTGATCCGGGAGGTGAGCGCGGCGGCGGCCAGCCGGGTGCCCCGGCAGTCCGGGCAGTCGGCGAAGACGACGGCGCGGTCCACGAAGGCCCGGATGTGGGACTGCATGGACTCGCGGTCCTTGGCGAGGTAGGTCCGGCTGATCTTGGTGATCAGGCCCTCGTAGGTGAAGTTGTTGGAGCCGACCTTGACCTTCACCGAGGTCTTGTGGAGGAAGTCGGCCCACTCGCCCTCGGTGAAGTCCTTGACCTTGGTGTCGGGGGAGTAGAAGCCGGAGTTGGCCATGATCTGCCAGTACCAGGAGTCCACGGCGAAGCCGGGGACGGTGATCGCGCCCTCGTTGAGGGAGAGTTCGCGGTCGACGAGCTGGTCCACGTCGATGTCGGAGACCTGGCCGATGCCCTCGCAGCGGGGGCACATGCCCTCGGGGGTGTTGAAGCTGAAGGCGCTGGAGGTGCCGATGTGCGGGGCGCCGAGCCGGGAGAAGATGATCCGCAGCATCGTGTAGGCGTCGGTGGCGGTGCCCACGGTGGACCGGGAGCCCGCGCCCATCCGCTCCTGGTCGACGACGATGGCCGCGCTCAGGTTGTGCAGGCCGTCCACGTCCGGCCGGCCCAGGCTCGGCATGAACGACTGGATGAAGGCCGTGTACGTCTCGTTGATCATGCGCTGCGATTCGGCGGCGATGGTGCCGAAGACGAGCGAGGACTTCCCGGAGCCGGAGACGCCGGTGAAGACGGTGAGGCGGCGCTTGGGGATGTCGAGCGAGAGGTCCGCGAGGTTGTTCTCCCGGGCGCCCCGGATCTGGATGACCTGATGGCTGTCGGCGGGGTTCGAAGCGGGGTTCGAAGCGAGGTTCAAAGGCGGGTGCAAAGGGGCTGTCCTCACTCGTCGTCGGCGTCGACCCAGTCGACCAGTTCGATGATCACGCCGTTCGGGTCGGCGACCAGGAACACGCGCTCGCCCCAGGGCTCCACGCGCGGCTCCATCGCGATGGTGACGCCCTCCGCGCGCAGCCGCTCGTACTCGGCGGGCAGGTCGGCGACGGTGAACGCGAGGATGACCCCGGCCGCGCACTGCTCGCGCAGTCCCTCGGGCAGGACCTCCAGGCCGCGCCGTACGAAGACCACGTGCGGGCCGTCGGGGTGGGTGAGGGAGGCGAAGCCCTCGGCGGCCATCGTCTGCTCGAAGCCGAAGTGCCTGGTCAGGAAGGTGGCGGAGGCGGTGACCTCCTCGACGGTCAGGCATATGGCGGTGCTGGTGATCCGCATGGGCTCCTCCTGTTACCGTGTCTCGAAGTTATATTGTACATAGTATTCTGTACGGCGTAGAGAATAAGTGTGCGAGCCCGCTGGAAGGGGCCCGGAATGGCGAAGGACCGCAGTGGGGCGGGTGACCCCGTCCGCACCCTGGAGCTGCTGTGGCGCGAGCCGGGGCAAGGGGCCCCGAGCGGCCGCCGCGGCCCCCGGCAGGGGCTGACGGTCGATGCCGTCGTCGGCGCCGCGATCGCCCTCGCCGACGAGGAGGGGCTGACCGCGCTGACCATGCGGGCGCTCGCCCAGCGCCTCGGCGTCACCCCCATGAGCCTCTACACCTACGTCCCCGGCAAGGCCGAACTGCTCGACCTGATGCTCGACGAGGCCTACGGGGCCATGGACCGCAGCGCGCCGGACCCGGCGGCCGGATCCTGGCGCGAGAAGGTCACCCGCGTCGCCGACGACAACCGCGCGCTCTTCCTGCGGCATCCGTGGATCGCCGACCTGTCCGTCACCCGCCCCCCGCTGGGCCCGGGGGTGATCGGCAAGTACGAACACGAGCTGGCCGCCTTCGAGGGCATCGGGCTCACCGATGTGGAGATGGACGCCGCCCTCACCCACCTCCTCGGCTTCGTCCACGCCAACGCGCTGGCCGCCGCCGACACCGCGGCCCACAACGCCCGCCAGAGCGACGAGGACTGGTGGGCCGCCAGCGCGCCCCTGCTGGAACGGGCCATGGACCCCGAGCGCTACCCCCTCGCCGGACGGGTCGGCAGTGCGGTGGGCGGGTACAGCCCCGGGACCGTGTGGGCCTTCGGGCTGCGCTGCCTCCTCGACGGGCTGGCCCGGATCGTGGAGCGGGGGGAGCGGGGGGAGTGAGCAGGGCGGTCGGACCTCAGCGGTAGCCGGTGGCGTCCGCCGGGCGGTCCGGGTCCTGGACCTCGACCATGTAGCGCCAGGCGTCCGGCCGGCTGCCGTCGAGGTCCGTGAACCCGTAGACCCCGGCGAGCTGTCCGCTGGAGAGCGACCGCCCGTTCCAGCGGGACACCTCCGGGTCGGTGGCCAGCGCCGCGACCGCGCGGCCGACGTAGGACGGGCTCTCCGAGATGCAGAAGTGCGGGACCTTCTCCAGTGCGTCCCGCCAGTTCGCCTCGGAGACGCCGAAGGCGTCGAGCATCATCTCCGAGCGCAGCCAGCCCGGGGTCAGGGCCACCGCCGTCGCCCCGCGCGGGCCCACTTCGTGGCCGAGGGCGAACGCCATGCGCAGCACGGCCGATTTGGCGATGTCGTAGAAGAAGGAGTTCCGGTAGCGGGTCGCGTTGTACTCCGCCGTGCCGTCCGTCATCTCCACCACCAGACCGCCCGGTTCGCGCAGCAGCAGCGGCAACGCGTAGTGGCTGGTGACCGCGTGGGTCTCCACCGCGAGGCGCAGCAGCCGCAGTCCGTTGTCCAGGTCGTGTTCCCAGACCGTGCTCTCCCACTCGAAGAGCCGCTCGCCGCCCCAGATGTCGTTGACCAGGACGTCGAGGCGGCCCCGCTCCGCGTCGATCCGCCCGACCAGCGCCTGGACCTGCTCGGGCACCAGATGGTCCGCGACCACCGCGATGCCCCGTCCGCCCGCCGCCGTGACCAGCTCGGCGGTCTCCTCGATCGTCTCGGGCCGGTCGTACTCGGAGCGCCGGCCCCGCGTGCTGCGCCCGGTGACGTACACGGTCGCGCCCCGGGCCCCCAGCTCCACCGCGATGCCCCGGCCCGCGCCCCGGGTGGCACCGGCCACCAGGGCGACCCGGCCCTCGAGGGTGCGTCCTGCTCGAGTCATGGCCCCGACCCTACGGGGCGCACGCGCGGCGGCCGGGCCGACACGGCGCGGCCGGGCCGCGCCGGACCCGTGGTGAGACGGGAGGCGGGCGGGCTTGAACAACCGGGCCCCCAGGCCGCACTGTTGGCCGAGATCCGTTCATATCGTCAGGAGATCAGGCTTGTCCCCCGATCACGCAAGCGCGTACGTCATCGACCCCGCCGGCGGCTGCCCGCACGCCCTCAACGCCCGGCTGCGCGCCCAGGGCGCCGTAGCCGAAGTGGTCCTGCCCGGCGGGGTGCCCGGGGCCGTCGTCCTCGGCCACGAGGCGCTCAAGGAGTTCCTCGCCCACCCCGACGTGGCCAAGGACGCCCGGCACTTCCCCGCCCTGCACGACGGCACCATCGCCAAGGACTGGCCGCTGCGCGTCTTCGCCAACGCCCAGGGCATGCACACCGCCGACGACGCCGACCACCGCCGGCTGCGCTCCCTCGTCGGCAACGCCTTCACGGTCCGCCAGGTGGAGCGGCTGCGCCCCCGCGTCGAGGAGCTGACGGCCGGGCTGCTGGACGATCTGCACCGGGCGGCTGCCGAATCCCCCGACGGGACGGCCGACTTGCGCACGCACTTCGCGCTGCCGCTCCCGATGAGCGTGATCTGCGAGCTCCTCGGAGTGGATCCCGAGCACCGAGGACGGCTGCACACGCTGTCCAACACCGTCATCATCGCGACCGACACCACCCCGGCCGAGGTCATGGCGGCAGTACGGGAACTCGTCGAGCTGCTCGGCGCCATCGCCGCCGCCCGCCGGGCGGATCCGGGCGAGGACCTCACGAGCGCGCTGATAGCCGCCCGCGAGGGGGACGGCGACCGGCTCAGCGAGGCCGAACTCATCGGCACCATGCGGCTGATGCTCGTCGCGGGCCACGAGACCACGCTCAACCTGATCAGCAACGCGGTCCGGGCCCTGTGCACCCACCGCGACCAGCTCGCACTGGTCCTGGAGGGGAAGGCGAGCTGGTCGGACGTTGTCGACGAGACCCTGCGCTTCGACGGCCCCGTCAGCTGGTTCCCGTTCCGCTACCCGACCCGGGACCTGACGGTGGACGGGACCGTCATCCCGCAGGGCACCCCGGTCCTCGCCGGGTACACGGCGGCCGGCCGCGACGAGGCCTTCCACGGCCCGGACGCGGACCGCTTCGACGTCACCCGCCCCACCGCGGCCCGCAACCTCTCCTTCGGGCACGGCGCCCACTACTGCGTCGGCGCCCCGCTCGCCCGGCTGGAGGCCACGATCGCCCTGGAAGCCCTCTTCACCCGCTTCCCGGACCTCGACCTGGCCGTGCCCGAGGCCGAACTCCCGCACCAGCGCAGCTTCATCGGCAACAGCGTCGAGAAGCTTCCGGTCCGCCTGGTGCGGGAGTGAGCGCGACCTAGGCGCCGGGGGCCGAGGGCGGGGAGATCTCCGTGCTCAGCCAGCCCAGGGCGTCCGGGTACATTCCGATCCAGGTCTGGAAGTTGTGCCCGCCCTGGGGCCGGATCAGGGTCTTGACCCGGACCCCGGAGCCCTCGGCCGCCTTGGCGAAGGCGCCCAGCTGGCGCACCGGGCTGTCCTTGTCCTGCGCGGAGGTGGCCAGGAACAGCCCGACGTCCGCGTTCTTCGCGTGCTCGACCAGCCACATCGGACTGTTGCGCTCCCGCAGCAGCGGATCGGCCAGTACGTCCGGGTCCCCGGTCAGCGGATCCGGGTCCAGGGCCGCGCCCGCGCGGAACACCTTCGGGTACTGCAGCGGCAGCTTGGCCGCGCAGAAGGCTCCGGTCGAGATGCCCATCAGCCCCCAGCCCTTGGGCTCGGGGAGGGTGCGGAAGTTCTTGGAGACGAGGTCCGGCACGTCCTGCGCGAGCCAGCTGGCCACCTTGCGCTGCGGGGTGTCGGTGCAGTCGGTGTTCACCCCGCCGGGGTACAGCTCGGGGATCACCAGGATGAAGGGGTGCGCCGCGCCCAGCTGGACGAGCTGCTCCAGCGCGCCCGGCATGTTGCCGAGGTCCATCCAGCTGCGCGGCGAGCCCGGGTAGCCGTGCAGCAGCATCAGTACGGGGAACCGGGTCTTCTCGGCGCCCGGTGCGTCGTACTCCGGGGGAGTCCACACGATCACCTGGCCGGCGAGCTTGGAGTGGGAGCCGCGGAAGTAGGTGGTGCGCGTGCCTTCGCTGCCCTGCGTGAACTTGGCCCGGCCCAGCGGCGGCCCGGTCATGACGGAGGACTCCTGCCCGGTGTCGGTGCCCAGCAGATCGTCCCAGGAGGAGTAGAGCCCGTAGCTGCCGTTGATCCAGGTGGCCACGACGCAGATGGCGGTGAACTGGCACACGGCGATCATCACCAGCCGGGCCGGCCAGCGGACGAAGCCCGGCCCGGGGATCCGGTTCCACAGGAGCAGCGCGGCGAGCATGGCCAGCACGGTGACGACGATCAGCGTGACGAGGAACGACGTACTGGTCAGCTCCACTGCGCCGGCTCCTGACGTACGGGACGACTGGTCAGAGAATTCCAGACAATACGTGAAATATAGGGTGCGCGCCGCCCGGGGAAGGGGTGGCGCACACCGTGTCGAGCGGCGGACGAGCGCCATTCGACCGACGGGCCTGCGGTAGATTCACCGCCTGTTCACCGTCGCGGTTCCGGAGGTTTCGTACGCGCTGGTGTCGTATAAGGCATGATCGACGGGGATATGCGGAAAACTCCGAAAACAACGAATCGCCGGATTCACTCCGGACCGCGGGCCAGGGTGTCGTCCCTGTCCTCGGCGCGCGCCGTCTACCAGGTCAAGCTCCTGCTGGACCCGGAGCAGGTGCTGGACGCCGACGGCCTGCCCACGGAGGCCGCCACGGCCGCGCTCTGCCTCGGTGCGCCCGGCCGGGTCGAGGTGGCCCAGTACATGGACGACGCCGGGCAGAGCCTCAACGGCCAGGGCTGGATCGTCCGCATCCGGCGCCACGACGACGAGAACCGGATCCGCCTCGCCTACAAGGCCCGGTTCGACATCGACGGCGACGGCACCGAACCGGCGGCCGTACGGCGGGTGATGGAACGGGCGGGCGGCTACAACCTCGGCGTCGGAGACTGCAGTTACGGCGTCCAGGTGAATCTGAGCCACACTCGCGCCACCGTCGACTTCACCAACAAGAAGTGCCGTCCGGTACCGGGCCTGGCCCCCGGAGAGCTCCCCGGCCTGGAGGTCTCCCGCGCCCTGGTTCTGGACCGGCTCCCCGGAAAGCTCGCCAAGTGGGGTGCGAAACCGGTCGGTTGGGCGGAGTCCGTCGCCGCTTCATCCCGTCTCCACGGTCCGGTGAGGCAGGCCAACTATCCTGGTCGCATGCTCGATCATGCGATGGAGACACAAGTCAGCCGACTGCGGAGCGCATCCGGTGAGCTGACCTGGTTCACCGAGATCACGGCCAAGGCGCGCACCCTGCGGGAAGCCGTCGAGCTGCGCTCCGACATGATGGGCAAGCTCCGGGCCGAGGGCTGGCTCCTGGAGCGGGACGCCTTCAAGACCGACCTCATCCTGGGCCGGTGAAGGTGTCCGCGCCCGGCCCGATACGCGTGGCCCACCTGGCCGACCTGCACATAGGGTCCGCCCTGCGCGGCCTGGCGGACTACCCCGGGGCCCCCGCCATAGACCCGCACGAGGCCCCGTACGAGGCCCTGCGCGCGGCCGTGCTCCGGATCACCGGCGGCGGCTACCACGGGGTGCTCATCGCCGGGGACGTCTTCGACCGGCGCCACACCGACGCCCGGGCGCTGGCCGCCTGCCAGGACGCGCTCGGCGCCTTCCACGATGCGGGCCTGCGCACGGTGGTGGTCTCGGGCAACCACGACGCGGAGACCCCGCTGCCGCACAAGCTGAACCTCCCGCCCTCCGTGCGCTGGCTCGGCTCCGACGCCCCCGAGTCCGTGTCCTGGACCGGCCTGGGCGTCACCGTCCACGGCCAGTCGGTGGCGGACCCCGACGAGCGGCGCGACCTCGCCGCCGGATATCCGCGCCCGGTCCCGGGCACCGTGAACATAGGGCTGCTGCACACCAGCCTGGACGGGTCCTGGAGCCGCCGGATCTGCGCACCGACGGCGCCGCGGACCCTGGAGCGGGCCGGGTACGACTACTGGGCGCTCGGCCACGTCCACCACCGGGTGATCCCGGAGACGGCCGCCGTCGCGGTGTACCCGGGCAACTCCCACGCCCGGGGCCCCGGCGAGGCGGGCGGCCGCGGGTTCACCGAGCTGCTGATCGGGGCCGAGGACTCCGCGGGCGCAGGCAATGCCGCGGGCGCCACCCGCACCACCCGCATCGAGATCCGGCAGGTGGACACCGCGCCGGTGCGCTACGAGACCCTGCACCTACCGGTCCCGGACCCGGAGACCGTCGAGGCCGACCTGCGGGCCCGGTTCGCGGCCGTCCCCGAGCCGCCCCCCGGCGGGGCCGTCGTCTGGACCCTCAGCGCCGCCACGCCCCCGCGCCTGCTCCGGACCGCCCGCGCACTGGCGGGCCCGGCCGCCATGGTCTGCCCCGCGCCGGACGACCCGGCGCACTGACCGCTACCGCCCCGACACCGATACGGACACCGAGTGCCACCCGGTCGCCCCGTCGGGGACGGACCCCGCGCGTTCCCCCGTCTGCACGGCGCCCGTACGGTCCGTGGCCCGGACCTTCAGGGTGTGCCGGCCGGGCGACGCCTCCCACGGCCACACCCACTGGCGCCACGTGTCGTCCCCGTCCGCTTCCCCGAGCCGGGCCTCGTGCCAGGGGCCCGCGTCCACCCGTACCTCCACCCGCGCGATGCCCCGGTGCTGCGCCCACGCCACCCCGGCGACCGCGACGCGGCCCGCGGCGAGCTCGGCGGAGGAGCGCGGGGTGTCGATGCGCGACTGGGTCTTGACCGGGGCCCGCGCGGCCCACGACCGGCGCACCCAGTACGCGTCGTACGCGGAGAAGGTGGTCAGCCGCAGCTCGCGCAGCCACTTGCACGCGGAGACGTACCCGTAGAGGCCCGGTACGACCATGCGTACGGGGAAACCGTGCTGGAAGGGCAGCGGCTCACCGTTCATCCCGACGGCCAGCAGCGCGTCCCGGCCGTCCATCACGGCCTCGACAGGGGTGCCGAGAGTCATCCCGTCCACCGAACGCGCCACCAGCTGGTCGGCCGGACCGCCCTGAGAGGGCGGCCGGACCCCGGCCTCGCGCAACAGATCGGCGAGGCGCACGCCGAGCCAGCGGGCGTTGCCCGCGTACGGGCCGCCGACCTCGTTGGACACGCACGTGAGGGTGATGTCGTGCTCGACCAGCGGACGGGCGAGCAGCTCCCGCAGACCGAGGGTGAGGGGCCTGGCGACTCCGTCCCCGTGGATGCGCAGCTGCCAGGTGTCCGCGTCCACGCGCGGGACGACCAGGGCGGTGTCCACGCGGTAGAAGTCCTTGTTCGGGGTCACGAAGCGGGAGATCCCGGGGATCCGCAGCTGCGCCCCGGCCGGTACCGGCGGCGCAGGGACGGCGGGCGGGGGCAGGACGAAGTCGGCCCGGGAGGCCGTGGCCCCGGCCGAGCCGTAGGCGCCGAGCCGCCGCCCGGCGTATCCGGCGGCGGTCGAGAGCGCCACGGTGGCGACCACGAGGCGGCCGAAGCCCCGCCGGTCCAGGCCGCCCGCAGTAGGACCGGGAGCCGGCCGCCGCAAGGCCGTGACCAGCAGGTACAGCACTCCGGCGGCGGCGGCCCCGCCCACCAGGGAGGGCAGTGCGTCCTTCCAGGTCGCCTCCGGCCGGCTGAGGGCGGCCGCCGCTCCGACCACCCCGAAGGCGGCCGCGAGCGCGATGCCCGCGGGCAGGTGCCGTACGGCGAGCAGCCCGGCCGCCATCGCGATCGCGGCCAGCACGGCGACGATCCCGAGGGTCAGGACCAGCTTGTCGTCGGTCCCGAACTGGCGGACCGCCCACTCCTTGAGGGCGACGGGGGTCCGGTCCACCACGGCCCCGCCGACCGCTGTGACCGGGGAGGCCTCGGGCCGGACGGCCGCCGCGGCCAGCTCCGCCAGAGCCAGTCCGGCGCCTGCGGCGAGCAGTCCGCTGAGCGCGCCGAGCCGGTACCGCCTCGGACGCCTCGGGTCGGTCTTCATAGGAGTCACATGAATCATTCGGAATCACCGCCTGACCGGTTTGGTCTGATTCCTCCTGTGAGGGTGGGTTCGTCGGGGCGCAGGTGCGGCCCGGTTCTACGGGGCTCCGCGCGCCGGGAACGCCAACAGCATCAGCGGCCGCGTCGTCGGCGCCGCCGATCCGCCCGCCGGTTCCAGGGTGACCCCGATCCCGGTGGCCGCGCCCACGGGCCCGGCCAGCAGCGCCGCAGCGCCCGGCCGGACCGGATCCAGCAGCCCCGCCGGGCGCATGGCACCCGCCGGGTCGGCGAACCACATCTGGTAGACCCGCCCGGCCGGCGGCGAAGGCATCCCGGCGGCCACGAACACCGCCCGGTCCCGGGCCCGGGAGAGGACCACCGTGCCCGTCGCGCCATCGGCCGTGCGGCCGCTGACCAGCCGGGCGTCGGGGGCGGTCAGCACCACGGTCAGCGCCTCGGCTCCGGCCTGCGCCCGGTGTGCGGACTGCCGGGCGTCGTCGGCCCGCTGGTACTGCCAGGCCGCGACCCCGCCGAGCCCGGCCGCGGCCGCGAGGCAGGCGGCGAGGGCCCAGCGCAGCCAGGGGCGGCGGGCGGGGGTCGTGTGCGGCGCGGTGCCGGGCTCGGCTGCGCCTTCCGCGCGAATGCGGCGCAGCACCGCCTCGCGGAGCTCCGGCGGTGGCTCCACGGCGACGGCCCGGGCCAGCAGGGCCGCGGTGGCCGCGAAGTCCCGTACCTCCCGGGCGCACTCCGGACAGGACTCCAGATGCGCCTCGAAGGCGGTCCGCTCGGCCGGGGGCAGCGCGTCCAGGACGTACGCCCCGGTCTCCTCGTGCACGCTCATCGCCCGCTCACCCCGCTCTCCGCTTCCCGAACCCCGGCCGGCCTCATGCTGAAACGCCGAGACAGGTGCGCAGTCGCAGCAGGCCGTCCCGGAGCCTCGTCTTCACGGTACCCAGCGGCACCGACAGCGTCTGCGCCACCTCGCTGCAGGTCAGGCCCCGGTAGTAGGCCAGGGTCACCGACTGGCGCTGGATCCCGGTCAGCGAGGACAGGCAGCGCCGGACCCGTTCGCGCTCCTCGTGGTCCATCGCCGCCTCGCTCACCTCGTCGAACTCCGGCAGCGCCGCCTCGAGCCGGGCCGCTCGGCGCTCCCGGTCGGCCGAGGCCTGGACGGACCGGACCCGGTCCACCGCACGGCGGTGGGCCATCGTCAGCACCCAGGTGCGCACCGTGCCCCGGTCGGCGCGGTAGCGCCCGGCGGTGCGCCACACCTCGACCAGCACCTCCTGAGCCACCTCCTCCGCCTGGGCGCGGTCGCGCAGCACGGCGTGCGCCACCCCCAGTACGGACCCGCTCACCGCCTCGTACACGGAGACGAACGCCGCCTCGTCCCCCTCGGCCACCCGGCCGAGCAGGACGGACAGGCGCTCGGTCTCCTCGGCCCGCGTCAGGTCGTCCACGGCACCGATCCTCCGCGATCCACCGGCGTTCCTCCGCAGCAGCACGCTCCGTCAGTCATTCGTAGCGGGCGTGCCACCGGATTGGCCGAAGTCCGGATCAATGGACGGGAGGCGGCGGCACCCACCGGCCCGGCCGCGGCAGCTTCACCCCGAAGTCGGGCTTGAGCTCCTCGGGGATCGCGTGGTGCATCACCCGGCCGCGGGTCAGCGCGGACAGTTCGAACCCCGCGAGCAGCGAGCCCGCCTTGTCCAGGGCCCACTCGGCGAGCGGACCGCTGTCCTCGATGGTCTCCAGCAGCCCGATGAACACCGGGACCGCCCGCGCCGCCGTGTCCCAGGGGCCGCGCGGCACCTCCAGCCAGCCGGCGAGGGTGTCGCCGACGAGGTAGCGGATCGTCGCGGGCACCAGCGGGTCGAAGAGGGTGCCGGGGACCACGTCCTCGTAGAGCCGCATCAACTGGGCGTTGAGGCGGACGCCCTCGGGGGAGGGGCCGAGGTGGCGCGCGAGGTAGAGGTCGAGGTAGGCGCGGCATTCGGTGAGGGTCGCGGGGACCGAGGACATGTCGCAGCCCAGGACGGCGGCCACGACCCGCCACGCGTAGAAGTACGCCTCGGCGCCCTCCTCGCTCATGTGCACGCCGAGCCGGTGCATGGCGTCCAGCACCAGGAGCGAGAACATGCCGAATCCGGCGATCATGTCCTCCTGGCAGATGGGCAGTCCGTGCCGCTCCACGTCCCAGTGGCCGCCCTCGCGCAGGTGGTGGCGGACCGCCGCGTGCAGCAGGCGCACCTTCTGGGCGGCCGGGATGAACCTGCTGCCCTGTGCGAAGGAGTCGCTGCGCATCAAGTACGTCACGAACTGGCCGGTGTTGGCCATCCGGCGCGAGGGGTACGCGAGCGAGTGCGTCGAGGAGAGCAGCCGTGCCATCCGAGGTACGGCGTAGGTCACGGGCATCGCCGCGAAGGAAAGGCCGGTGTTGATGTGGGCCGCGTTGTCCATGAAGAACAGCCGGGCCCGCTCCATGACGTCCCAGTCGACCCAGCCCGGCGGCAGGGCGGTGGCCTCGAAGTAGTCGCGGGCACTGGCCGGGAGTCGGTCGGGGAGTTCGTCCCCGGCGGTACCGAAGAACCGCATCAGGGTGTTCAGGTCGCCCACCTCGCCCCGGCGCAGCAGGGTCGCGACGGTCTCGTCGGCGAGCGGGTCGCCCTGGGTGCTCAGGGCGTCGAGCGCGGCCTCGTCGTAACGGGCGCGCGAAGCGGTGGCGGCGTCGGCCGTGTTCACGTGTCGGTCGTCCTTCTTCGTGTCGCGGTGGTCGTGGGCTGAGGCGTCGTCTGCGTCGTCTTCGCGTGGTCCCGCTAGCGCGACCGTTCGGCGGTCGTGCCCGCCAGCTCGCGCAGCGCGGAGCGGGCCTCGGCCGGCATCGGTACGGTGTCCAGCGCGGCGCAGGCCCGGTCGATCCGCTCCCGGATCATGGATTCGACCCGTTCCCGGGCCCCGCAGGACTCCATCAACTCCCTGAGGGAGTCCGCCTCTTCCGGCCTCAGGTCCCGCTTGCCGACCAGCTTCGCGAGCAGTGCCCGCCCCTGCGGTCCCGAGGCTTCCAGGGTCAGGGCGAGGAGCGCGGTGGGTTTGCCGTCGCGCAGATCGTCGGAGTTGGACTTGCCGGTCCTGACCGGGTCGCCGAAGGTCCCGAGCAGGTCGTCGCGGAGCTGGAAGGCCTCGCCGAGCGGGAGCCCGTAGGAGGAGAAGGCGTCGAAGAGCGCGCGGGGCGCGCCGCCGAGGGTGGCGCCGAGCTGGAGCGGCCGCTCCACCGTGTACTTGGCCGTCTTGAAGCGGCAGATCTCCAGCGATTCGGCGACCCGGGGCTCCCTCGCGGGACCGGCGGTGCGCAGCACCTCCAGGAACTCTCCCGCCATCGTCTCGCGCAACAGGGTGGTCCAGAGCCCGGTGGTGCGCGCGAGGTAGGCGCCGGGGAGGCCGCAGGAGGCGAAGACGTGTCCGGCGTAGCCCATCAGCAGGTCGCCCAGGATCAGCGCGAGCGCGGTGGGGCGCTGCCCGGCGGCGGCGAACGCGGCGTGCGCGGTGAGCTGCCCGTGCCGCGTCCGGCTGTCGTCGATGATGTCGTCGTGGGTGCAGGCCGCCGCGTGCACCAGCTCCATCGCGGCGGCGGCCCGCACCACCCCCTCGCAGTCGGGCTGGCCCGCCGACCGCCAGCCCCAGTACAGGAAAGCGGCGCGCAGCCGCTTCCCGCGCGCCAGTGAACGGCGCAACTGCTCGGAGAGCGGCGAGAGTTCGGAGTTGAGGTCGAGCAGGGCCCGCTCCTCCTCGTCCACCAGGCCGGTCAGCACCTCGTCCACGCGGGCCTTGAACCCCGCATGGTCGTGGGCGGTGCGGCCGGGGGCGGCGTGGTCAGGCGCGGGGATGGCCGGCCCTCTCGGCGGCCCGGCGGGCCATGGTTTCGAGGTAGTTGTCCATGCCCGGTGCGCCCGCCCGGCGGGTGGCGATCTCCCCGCGCTTGCGCAGCTCCACCACCCCGTCGGTGATCAGCTCCCGCAGGTCGGAGCGGCGCAGGGCGTCCTGTGCCCGGTCCGCGGACTGGCGTAACTGGTCGATGGCGAGATCGGCGGCTCCGGCGGCGAGGAGCGTCAGCAGCTCCAGCGTCGCGGAGGGCCGGTCCGGGTCGGTCTCGGACAAGGCTGGCGTCCTTCCGGCGGGGCGGCATCGGAAGGGGCGGCCACCGGATCGCTCCGGCGGCCGCCCCTGATCAACTTCCCCGCCAGTCAACCCAGTACCCGGCCGACCCGGCGGGCCGTCGGGGGAACTTTCCCCCGTGAGGGTGGGAAGGTTCCCACGCGAGGGTGAGGTTCACGGTGTTCGCGGTTCACCGACGGGCGCCGGCCGGTAGGTCATGTGCCGACCGGGTCATGTGGCGGCGGGCAGCCGGCGGGTCACTTCCGTCAAGTCACTTCACGGCGGGCAGAGAGGCCGCGATCTTGGCGGCCAGGACGTACGGATCGCCGCTGGGCCGGTCCGGGTGGCGGGTGGTGAGCCGCGCCCACCGCTCCTCGAAGGAGTGCCAGTCGATGGCCCTCGGCGCCGCCCGCCGCACCAGCCCGTCCTCCAGCGAAGCGAAGTAGGAGGACCACCGGCGCGCGTACAACTCCGATACCAGGCCGCTCCATTCGCGGTTCGCGTAATCGTGCAGGAAGCCGCCCTCGCTGGTGCTCTGCCGTCCCCACACGCTCAGGATCGAGCGGGCGTCGTACTCGTACCGGTCCTGCTCGGCCCGGTCCGACCCGTGCGCGCGGGCCGCCGACAGCCAGGGGCCGAGCAGGAAGTTCGGATCGGAACCGACCAGCTCGTCCAACTGCTGCTCCCGGTGCGCCCATTCGGCCGTCAGCTCGCGGAACAGGGCCAGGTCCCGGGCCTCGTAGGCCGCCTTGATGCGCGGCAGCAGCACCCGCGAGTGGTTGGCGAGGGCCTGCCGGGCGGTGTCGACCAGGTCGAAGCGGTAGGCGCTGGAGCCGCGCAGCCGCGGATCCACCTTGAGCAGGTGGTCCAGGGCCCGGCGCACCGAACCGGCCGGATAGCGCATGGACTTGGGGCTCCAGTAGGCCGACCCGGTCGCCGTCAGGCTAGGCCGGGCCGAGAACAGGCTGTCCTGGGACTCCGACCACAGCCCGGAAGAGGTGCTGTACGGGCCCTTGCGCAACTCCTCCCACGCCGCCGAGGCCTCCGCGTCCGGACGGCCGTAACGCCTACCGGCGAACTCGGCGAACCACTTGCGCTGATCGACCGGGCCCGGCTCCCACGCCAGGTCCGTGAAGAGGTCGAAGGCCGCCGGGTTGGTTCCGGTGGCCTCCGGAAGGTAGGCGGTGCCGGCCAGCGCACTGTCGCTCTTCGCGCGCCAGGCCTTGAACCGGTCGATCCAGACCGAGGTGTTCGCGCCGGTCGTCGTATGCCCGCCGAAGTTGTAGATCGTGCCCATCGCGTACGGGGCGCCACCCCAACGGGCTTCCCGGTCCAGGCGGTTGTACCGGTCGGACAGCCCGTCCAGGATCAGCAGCTTCGAGGTGTCCACCCCGGCGAGGAGTTCCTTGGTCGGATCGTCCTGCCAGCCCAGCACCGCCCACAGCGCACCCGGATGGGCCGCCCACAGGGCCTGCTGCACCGCACCGGCGGCCGCCTTCACATCGACCGAGCCGGTCTGCCCGCCCTCGTGCAGCGGGCTCATCCGGTACATCGCGCTGTCCCCGAACACCGCACGCTGCTCGGCGTAGTAGTCGGCGGCCAGCCTCGCGAAGACCGGGGAGGACGGGTCCAGCCAGTCCGGCCGGTCGAAGCCCGCCCAGTCGCCCTGCGGCACCGTCACCGCGCCCGCGTTGCGCGCGGCGAAGCCCGGTGGCACGGTTCCGAAGTAGCCGGGCAGCACCGGCGTCATGCCCAGAGCGCGCAACTGCTCGGCGATCCGGCCTCCCAGCTCGGCCCGCCCGCGCATCAGCTGCTCGGTGACCGGGCCGCCGAAGCCGCTCAGGTTCTGCAGCAGCCACCAGCTCTGGTGCCCGGGGCCCGGGATCCACTGCCGCAGCTCTTCGCCGGTGTAGCCGAAGCGCTGGAGCGCCCGGTAGTACGGGTACTCGGCCCCGGCCTGGACGAACACCTCGTTGACGCCGTGCAGGGCGAGCAGGTCGATCTGGCGCTGGTGCTGCTCGAAGGTGCGGTAGGGGCCCGAGTACCCGTCGTCGGTGTCGTTGAGCGCGTACCGGTGCGGTACCTGTGCGCTGCGGGTGACGGGGGCGGGCACCGCGGGCAGTTCGGCGGGCAGCATGCCGATGCTGTCGCCGGGCCAGCCGATGTCCGCGCCGGCGATGTGCTGGAGGTACCAGCCGACCCCGGTCAGCAGGGTGGCGCCGGTGGAACCCCGGACGGTGATCGCGCCGGCGGTCCCGGACACCGTGAAGGTGTCGGCCCCGGCGCGAGTTCCGGGGTCGGGCACCAGCGTGAACTGCCGGGCGTGGTGCGGCAGCAGCCGCTCCAGGGCCGCCCGTGCCGGGGCGGCGTCGAAGGCCCCCGGCCGGGACGTCCCCGGCGCGCGGCCCCGTACGGCATGCGGTGCGGCTTCCGGTGCCGCTGCCATTGCCGCCGCTGGTGCTGATGCCGGTACGGGGGCCACCGGGGCCGTCGCTCCGGGGGCGGCCCCGGCGACCGCGAGGGTGAGCAGGGCTGCGGGCAGTGCGGCCAGGGTGACCCGGCGGCGTGCCCGCCCGGCTCCGCCGGGTCGGGGGATCGGGCCGGACATAGGCGTCGTCCTCGTCTGGATGGTGGTTCGGGGAGCTACGGGGTCTGCGGACTGCTCGCTCATGGGCGCGGCCCTCAGACCGGCAGGGCCCAGGCCTGGTCGACGCGGTGGTCGCCGCAGGCGGCCAGCCGCAGCCGCTCGGCGGGGGCGTCGGGGTCGGCCGGGGCTGCCGCGGCCGCGGGGGCGGTCAGGCAGAGCCCGCTCGCGTCCTGGACCAGGGCTCCGTCGCGGCGGGGCGTCCAGCTCTGGCCCGGCTCGCGCCGCCGGTCCGAGGCGCAGCCGGCCAGCTCCACGAGGCCGTCGGCGCCCGCGGACAGGCACTCGCCCGCCAGGCGCAGGCTGCCGTCCCGGCCCACGGTCCAGCGCTGGTCGGGAGCGCCCGTGCAGGCGCCCATCACCACGGCGCCGACGCCGGTGGTGTTCGCCCCGTCGGCGCAGGCGGCTCCCTGGCGCGAACCCTGCCCGGCGATCTGCCCGGTGGGCACGGCCGGGGCGCAGCCGGCCCGCGGGGTCAGCCGCCAGACGGCGGTGTCGTGGGCGGCCAGCTTGCCGGTCAACGCGTCGGAGACCTCATGGAGTTCCCCGTTCCACAGGTTCTTCGCGGTGGCGGTGCAGGAGCCCAGCCCGATCTCTTCGAGCGGGACGCGGATGTCACGGGCACCGGCGGACCGGTTGAGGACGGCCACGGCGCGGTCCCCGCCGGCGAGCGGGCGCACCAGGATGTCGAAGGTGGAGTTCGAGGAGACCACCGCGCCCTGACGGCCCATCGGGTCCTGATCCAGCGCGATCACGTCGGTGTTGCCGAGGGCGGCGAGCCCGTCCGCGCCGATCTCGGAGACCTGCGAGGAGAGGATGAACGGCGCGGCCATCATGGCCCACAGGCCGACCTGGCTGCGGCTCTCCGCCGCCGTGAGCCCGGGGGCGCCGGCGATCAGGAAATCGGGGTCGTTCCAGTTGCCGGGGCCCGCGTACCGGCCGAGCCAGCGGTTGTACCCGTAGTTGCCCATGACCGAGCTCCACCGGGAGGTGTCCGGCGCGGCGGGCTTGTACACCTTGATGTCCTTGCCCTCGCGCCACAGCTGACCGGTCTCGCCGACCCAGTCGATCACCTTGTGCCAGTCGGAGCCGCCCCATTCGCCCTGCTGGAAGTAGGCGGGCGCGGAGGCGGACAGCACCATGTTCCGGCCGCTGTCGCGCAGCGCCCCGGCGACGGAGTTGTAGGCGTCCCGGTAGGCCTGCTCCTTGGTCCGCCCCGGGGGCACCCACAGGTTGCAGCCGTCCATCTTGACGTAGTCGACCTCCCAGGAGGCGAACTGCCGGACGTCGCGGGCGTAGTGGTCCGGCCCGCCGCCGTCCGGGGAGCCGCTGCCGGGGTAGCGCTCGCAGGTGAGGTGGCCGACGTCCTGGTAGATGCCGAACTTCAGCTTCCTGGCGTGCAGGTACTCGCCCAGCCAGGCCATGCCGTGCGGGAACTTCTCCGTGTCGACGACGAGATCGCCGTTCGCGTCCCGGCTCCTGGTCATCCAGCAGTCGTCGACGGTGACCGTGTCGTAGCCCTTGGCGGCGAGGCCGGTGGAGACGAGCGCGTTCGCGTTCGCCACGACCTTGGCCTCGTCGATGTCGCACATGTAGTGAGCCCAGTTGTTCCAACCCATGGGCGGGGTGAGTGCGAGCGGGGTGTCCGAGGTCGCGGTCGGCTCGGCCGTCGCCGGAGCGGGGGAGAGCGCGAGGGCGAGCAGGGCGGCCGCGGTCAGGCAGGGGATCGACGCACGCAGACGAGGCGGCACGGAGTCTCCTTGACGTGGGGGACGTGGAGCTGTGGCGCGCTCAGTGCAGCGGTGTGACTACCCGCTGTCAACATAAGTCGAGGGTTGTCGATGGATGACCAGCAATATGGGTGTAGTCGGCGTCACACGAAGGGGTTGATGCGCCGTACGTGACGCCGTACGTGTCTCCGTACCTGACGCTGTATGTGTCGATGGCTGATACGGTGTATCTCATGCCGAGAAGATCAGCCGCCCTGGACCGCGCGACCCCCGGGACGATCGCCGCCGCCGCCCTGCGCATCCTCGATGAGCAGGGCCCCGCCGCGCTCAGTTTCCGCGCCCTCGCCGACCGGCTGGACGTCTCGCACGCCACCGTCCAGCGCCGCTGCACCGACCTCGCCGGGCTGCTCGACCTCTGCACCGAGCACCTGGCCGCCCAGCTGCCCGAGATCCCTGCGGGCACCGGCTGGGCGGAGGCCACCGAGCAGCGGTTCAGCGCCCTCTACCGGCTGCTCGCGGCCCACCCCGGGCTGCTGATCCTGCGCGGCGGCCGGCCCTGGCTCGGGCGGCAGCTGCTGGCGCGGCTCGTCGAGCCCGCGCTCGCCGACAGCGTCGCCGCCGGGATGAGCCCCGGCGAAGCGATGACCGTCTACCGCCGGATGTACCTGCTGACCCTCGGCAGCGCCGCCTTCGTCGACCACCGGGATCCGGCGGGGGCCACCGCCGCCTCGCGGGGGGCGCTGGCCGCCCTGGACCCCGCGGAGTTCCCCGTGCTCTCGGGCGGCCTCGCCGACGTACTGCCCGCCCTGACCGACCACGAGGTGTACTACGGCGCCCTGCGCCAGCTGATCGAGGCGGCCCGGCCCATCCGATAGAGGTCTAGGTTCCGCGAAGCGGTGCGCACTGTACCCGTGAGATGCGCACCAGATGCGCATTTCCGCGGATCTGCGCGCACCGACTCCGGATGGTAACTAGCTTCCATCGTATGGCCGTTCAGAGTCCAGCTCGGGTGCATGGGAAGTATGAACAGCCGACAGCGTCGGTCCGCTATGACGACGCATCGGTGCGAAAGATCCCGTTCAGGAATCTGCGGTTGGCCGATTTCACTTGGTCGGTGCCGTGGCGGAGGTTCCGCTCCGTTCACGGGCAGGCGCATTACTCGGGGCGGTACGCGTCGGTGACGATGGCCGGACCGGTGGTCTACGAGAGCCGTCTGGAGCTGGCGCGGCTTCTGCTGGCGGACATGGATCCAGCAGTACGCGGGATCTATGCCCAGCCGTGCCACATGACGGCCCGGGTCGGGAACTGTGTACGTCGGCATGTGCCGGACTTTCTGCTGGTCATGGAGTCGGGCGTGGTGCGGGTGGTGAACGTCAAGCCGGAGGCTCGGCTCGCCGATCCGAGGATCGCGGAAGCGTTGGCATGGCCGCGTGAGCTGGTCGAGCGGCACGGTTGGGAGTACGAGATCTGGTCCGGGGAGGACCGCGTGGTCCTGGAGAATGTCCGGTTCCTCGCGGCTTACCGCCGCCCCGGCGTGGTTCCGCGAGCCGATATTGAGCGTGCTTGGGAATGTGTGCAGGACGGGGACCGGCTCGCGGTCGCCGAGCGGCGGCTGGCGGCCGGGCGTCCGGAGTACGAGGCGCGTCCGGCGCTGTTGGCCCTGGTGTGGTCTGGTCGGCTGACCACTGACCTGTCACGCCCGCTGAGTGGCGAGTGGGTTCTTCGGAGGTCCGCGTGAGTGCCTCCTGGACGACGACGCTTCGGCCGGGACTGCCGCTGACCTACGACGGCGAGCAGTTCACGATCGCGGAGATCGAAGGCCGTCGCGTCCTGCTGCAACAGATGTCGGCGGATGGTCGCCCGACGTGGCGGCAGGTCGACTTGTCGGTGCTGCTGGCGCATCCGTCCACGGAGTTCCTGGTGGAGGCCCCACCTGCGGAGCCAGCGGTCGGTGCTGTGATGGGTGGCCTCAGCACCGCTGAGGACGATGCGCTCACCGTTCGGTTCCGGCACGTCCAAGAGGTTCGCTTCGGCTACCAACTAGGCTCTTGTGAACTGGCGTTGGAAGGTGAGCCACGGGCGGACTATGCGCCGGGGATGCCGTTGATGCACCGGTACCGGGCGAAGGCCGCAGAGCTCGGAGTCGATCCGGCCACGGTGCGCCGATGGGTGTCCAAGGTCGAGGGGGCTGGACCGGCCGGGCTGGTGAGTCGGCGTCAGCCGCGAAGTGTGCTGGATCGGGCGGATCCGCGCTGGCTGGACATGGCGCGCTCGGTGATCAAGAGGCATGAGAAGTCCAGCCGCCCGGTCCGTGGACTGGTGCTGACGGAGATCGAGGAGCGTCTGGCCAAGGAGCACGGCCATGGTGTGGTGACCATTCCGGGGCAGACGATGGGGTACGCGCTGCTGAAGGAGCTCGGCCGGGGGACGAATGCGTTCGAGGGCAGTACGAAGGGGAAGCGGTCGATCGCGAACAGCCCGCAGGGGGTCTACGGCAGGCTGCGGGCGACTCGGCCGGGTGAGTACGTCGTGCTGGACACCAACAGTCTGGACGTCTTCGCGATGGAGCCGGTGACCTGCCGGTGGGTGCGCTGTGAGCTCACGGTCGCGATGGACCTCTACAGCAGGGTCATCACAGGGCTGCGGTTGACGCCGGTGTCGACGAAGTCGACGGATGTGGCCGGCGTCCTGTTCGAGACGATCCGTCCCCGCGAGGTGGCGGGCGGCGGTGAGCCGCTTCCGTACTGCGGGGTGCCCTCCACCGTGGTGCTGGACGCGGAGAAGCTGGTGGACGCCCACGGCCAGCCGTTGCTGCCGCCCGTCGCCGCGGAGACAATCATCTACGACCACGGCAAGGTCTACGTCTCGAACCACATCGCGAGCGTCTGCGCGAAGCTCGACATTTCCCTGCAGCCGGCCCGTCCGTATACGCCCACCGACAAGCCGGTGGAGCGGTGGTTCAAGACGCTGAACCAGGGACTGTTGGCGGCGCTTCCCGGCTACAAGGGCCCGGACGTGCACAGCCGCGGGGTGAAGGTGGAGGAGGAGGCGTACTTCTTCCTGGACGAGCTTGAGGCGATCATCCGCGAGTGGATCACCTTGGTGTATCACCGGCGGCACCACCGGGGGCTGACGGTCCCCGAGGTCCCGGGCCTGAAGCTGAGCCCGCTGGAAATGTTTGAGCACGGCGTGACCAGGGCAGGGCCGTTGCGGATTGCGTCGCGGCCGGGGCTCGCGCTGGAGTTCCTGGAGGAGGAGTGGTGCCCGATCCACCACTACGGAGTGGAAGTCAACGGGCTTCGCTACAACGGTGACGCGCTGGAGGGGTACCGCAACCAGATCAGCGGGCACCGCGGCGAACAGGCGGGCAAGTGGCCGGTCGCGGTGGACCGCGCGGACATCAGGAGGATCTACTTCCAGGATCCGCGGTCGCACCTGTGGCACGCGCTGGACTGGGAGCACGCAGCCGCCCTGAACGGCCCGGCCAGCCTGGAGGCGTTGAAGTACGCACGCCGGATCGCGATCAAGGCGCACCGCTTCCCGGACGTCAAACGTGCCCTGGTCGAGCTGCTGGAGCGATGGGGCGCGGGGCTGACCGCGGACCGTACCGAGCGCCGGATGGCGGTGCGGCTCTCGCAGGAGCGGTTGCGGCTGGTCGGCGAGGGCGACATCGAGCTGGGAGACGGGGTCTCCCAGCTGCCGACGGTCAGCCGCATCACCTCGCTGGTGGCACCTGCCGCCGCCAGGAGCGAGGAGTCGGCCGCCGCGCTGGACTCGCGCGCGGTGCCGGAGCCCGAGGTGGTGCCAGGTGGGGACGACGACGAGGACCAGGAGTGCGAGGCGCCCTTCCCCGGGGACGGGGCAGCCAGCGGCGTCATCGACGAGGACGACTTCTACGCCGGCGTCTGGGACAGTCGGTGATCGGGCCGACGGGGAGCGAGGCCTTCGAAGGTGATGACCGCCAGTACTCGCCCACGCGCCTGGACGGCTGGCTGGAGGTGGTCAACGGTCCGGACCGCGTCCAGCCGGAGCGGTTGTCGCGTGCCCAGATGGCCGACCTGTCCCCGCGAGATCTGGTGCGTTACCACGACGGCCGACACGTGTGGCACGCCAACATCGGTCCGATCAAGACGCCGCAGCTCCTGGAGCTCCACGAGAGCCTGTTCGAGATTGTGGGCGCGAACCGTCAGGATGGGTCCAAGGCCAAGCCTGCGGCCCTGCTGGACGCTTATCCGGGGATCGGGAAGAGCACGGCGGCCATGGACTTCGGGCGCGAGTTCTATCGTCAGCAGGTCCTTCTGCGCGGGGAGACGACGGCCGCCGGGCACCGCAGGGTTCCCCTCATCTATGTTGCCCTGAGTGGGAACACGCAGATCCGCGGCCTGAACGCGGCGATCTGCCGGTTCTACAAGCTGCCGGTGACCGGAGACGCCGACACCCTGGCGGAACGTGCGGTGGACGCGGTCCTGACCATGCGCACGTCTGCTTTCGTGATCGACGACATCCACTTCCTGGCAGCTGGGGTCTCGAACTCGGCCAGGATGGTCAACCAGCTGAAGTTCCTGTCAAACACTTTCCCGGTCACACTGATCTACGTCGGTGTCGGCGTGCGCGAGCGGGGGATCCTGAGCGAGGGGCAGTCGCTGAGGAAGTCCCTGCACGCGCAGTTCGGCCGCCGTACGACCCCGTTGACGCTTCTGCCGTTCCAGGTGGAGGACGAGCAGGGGCGGCAGGATTTCCGCACGGTCCTGCTGACGATCGAAAAGCAGCTGGTCCTGGCCGACAAGTACCCGGGCATGCTGGCCGACGACCTCGCGGACTACTTCTGGGCCCGCTCCAGCGGTCACTTCGCGTCGCTTATGGCGCTGATCAACCGGGGCTGCTACCGGGCGATCCGCACCGGCCGCGAATGCCTCGATGCGGAACTGATGGACCAGGTCGAGAACGACGCCGCAGCCGAGGAGGCCCGGCTGGACCTGCAGGCGGCAATTGAGGGCGGCCTGCTGTCCTGCAGGCCGCAGTCCGTGATCGGGAGGAAGTCCGCGTGACGCGTTGGACTGCCGACCACATCCCTATCCGGGTACCTCCGATCCCGGGTGAGGGGCTCGACAGCTGGCTGGAGGCGCTCGCCCGGCGCCTGGCGGTCACTGCGACGGAGCTCCTGCGGTTCATGGGTATGCCTACCGCTCGCCCACGTCTGATGGTCCGCCAGCTGACGGCATTCGAGAACGATGTGATCGTCCGCAGGACCGGAGTCGATGCCCGGACCCTGACAGCCATGACGTTGTGGCCCTGGAACGGATCAGTGGTGACCATCGATCCGGAAACCCGCATGATGGGCAGGCCCCCGGCTTGGAGGCACTACGGCACCGACACCCGCTTCTGCCCTACCTGCCTGGAGGAAGACCACGGGCGCTGGCAGCTGACATGGAGGCTGCCTTGGTCCTTCGCCTGCACCCGCCACGGACTCCTCCTACTCGACCGGTGCCCTGGCTGCCGATACTCGCCGGTCGTCAACAGGCCCAACCACACCCGCCCGGCCCGACCCGGCACCTGCCTCTACGGCGTCGGCACAGGTAGGGCGGTGCGCTGCGGCTATGAGCTCACTCGGGCACCCGCCGTGGCCCTGCCCGGCGGTGGAGCCGTTCTTGCAGCTCAGCGCGAGGTCGATCGAGTGCTGCTGGGAGCCGGCCGGGGCACGGATTCGGCACTGGCACGCGGACAAGAACTCTACGTGCTTGCCCGACACGCACTTAGGGCCGTCCATACCGACCTACCGACGGCCCCGGCTGCCGTTCACGGAGTCCTGGCCGAGTGCGGCGGAACCCTGCCCGCCCTGGCCAAGCGGCAGGAAGCCAACGACGCCCACAACGTCGCGATCGGCACTGCCCTGGCCGCCATCGCCTCGCAGGACCACCATCCCGCTCGCGACGAGGTGTTCACCTGGCTGCTGGCATCCGGCCGACGCCAGCGGGGCCCCAAGACCAACCTGACCGCCAGCGCCGGACAGTGGTCGCTGGCCGGGCCGAAGGTGGCCGCCCGGGTGCTGGCCGACATGGACCCCGAGCTCGGGCTGATGAGCCGGGTCCGCTACGGCTCGGCAACGACCACACCGGCCATGCCCACGTTGCCCCGCACCCAAGTGCAGCGCCGTGCGGCCGGCACACCGGCCATGCTCTGGCCGACATGGACCATGCAACTACTGCCGACAGACGCCACCCGAGCCGGCTTCCTTCCGGGTTTCCGCAGAACCTGCGCCTCCATGCTGCTGCTGACAGGCTCGAACGCCTACGACTTCAAGACCGCCTCCGCGTTGCTGGGCAACAACAGCGTCCAGACCAGCAACCGGAAGGCCTTCGACGCCGTGATGGGGGGACAGGATCCGACGAGACTGGCCGCCGCGCTCGCCTCCTTGGCCCGCGCCCTGGACGATCACCCGACGCCGATCGATTACGAACGGCGCCGGGCGACGTTCTCCCAGAGCACGATCGACTTCGACATCGGCGCGTACGCCCAGCTTTGCCGCACGCAGGGCCTGCGGGTCACACCCCGGCAGGTCCACAGGCTCCGCCATCAGCTGCTGCACCTCCTGCTCGGCGCCCATCCGGGAGCCGCCTCGCGCGCTCCGAGCTGGTACGCCGAGTTCCACTACCAGCTCCCGGCGGACACCCGCGAGTTCCTCCACCTGCAAGCCGCTGCGAACCTCGCCCGGCACCACATCGCCGAACCAGTCCACTGGGAACCCCCTACACGCTGGCTCGACGGGGCACACTGGCCCGGTGTCACCCCCAGGGAGATCGACCAGGAGCGGTTCGCCGAACTGATGGCCGCCGGCCGGGCAGCGTCGGAGGCAGCCGACCTCCTCGGTATTGGCGAGGACCACCTGCGCCTCCACACCGAGGCCACCGCCACCACGGCCCTCCGTCCGGACCCGCCCCGCTCCCGCCACCGGACCCACATCCCGCGCCAGGGACCCCTGGCCCCGGATCGGCTGCGAGAACTCTACGAAGAGCAGGGCCTCACTCAGCGGGAGATCGCGGCCCTCGCCAAGTGCTCCGCCACCACGATCCGGGCCGCACTGGACGAGGCCAACATCCCAGTGCGCGACGGCTATCCGTCCCTGGACATCGAAGGCATCACCACCCGTGAGTGGCTGGAGAACGAATACGCACACAAGCTGAGGAATTCACCTGATATCGGACGCGAGCTTGGCATCTCTGCGCGGACAGTCCTGACGATGATCGCCAGACTCGGCATCCCGCGGCATCCCACTTCCTACTACTCCAGCCCATTCGCCCACCTCGACGTTGTCCTGTCGCCTGCGATGCGGTCCGTCAGCCTGACCAAAGACTGTGTCCAACGCCTTCGCCGCATCGTCCAACTACCCGGACACCGGAACGTCGCCGCGGCGGCGCGTGCTCTGGGCATCGATCACGGCAGTCTCCACAACCAACTCAACCGCACTGAGCGGACCGTGGGCTTTGCCGTGATCAAGCGAGCCAGTCCGCTCGCCCCCACGGAGAGAGGATCAGATTTCATCAGTGAGGCCAGGAATCTGCTCGAACTTCTCGACACAAACACCCCGTGACGAGTGGTCAGTGCTAGCCGGGCATTCTTACCATGCTGGTTGGCTCTGTGAGGGCGGAGATCCCGTTGAAGACCTGGAAGCCGAAAACCTCGCGGAGTTGGGCACGCTCTACGGCGCCGTCGTGATCCGGCTGACCCAGGTCGAGCGAGCGTCGTGTCAACGGGGTCAAGCGCTCCGGACGGTACGGAGTCCGAAGTGGGGGCCGCTTCCACGAGGAAGTGGCTTACCCAGCGCGACCGAGCCCATATTGATTAGCCACCAACTGCAGGGTTCTGTCAAGGTAGCGGGCATGGCTTCGGTCTTCCTGTCAGGTCTTGCCATCATCAAATACGTGGCCTAAAGTCGGATTGCTTTCTTGAAGTTGTCGACATTCTCTATTTTTTCGGGCCAGAGGTGGGCGGATCTATTCTCGGCGGCACGAAAGTAGGGCGCGGATACTTCGCTTGAAGCATCGTCAACGAGTGACAGCAGTAAGGGGTAGCAGATGGGCGCGGGTACCACCCTTGAAAGCCAGGTCGCGGTGCGACTCATGGAAAACGACTTCACGTTTGCCCGCCGTTTCCTCGGCAGCGTCTTGGCTGACCCCGAGAATACGCTCATCCCGCTGTACTGCATGAACAACTACATCTCCCTGTTTGTCTACGAGTCGCACAGGGCTCTCAAGGAGATCGACCCGGCGCGAGCGACCCTGCTTAACTATGACAATGGCGTCACCATCGAGCGGGTGCGGCACACAGTTAAGCTCTTCAAAGACACGGGGCCTAACAAGGGCATGGTCGGTGTCTCGCAGTACTTCGATGACCTGCTGACCGCGTTCCGCCAGCACCTCCGAAGCAAAGTTTGGCTGCCGGTGGCTCGGGCGTGGGTAGATGACCTGGGGCTTTGGAGCTATCGGGGTCGGCTGGTAACAACCACTCAGGTAGCCAGCTTTTACCTGGGGGCGACGCCGCAAGAGCTGACCGACCCGAAGTCACTCGGCCTGGCGCTTATGGCTGTAGGTGAGTCCCAGGGCGGCTACGTTGCCCGCTTCCTGGGGACCCTCCCGTGGGAGGGTCCGACGACGTTCGTGAATGCCATGAACCTGGGCGAGATCGAGAACAAGGACGTCAAGACTGCGAAGTATTTTAACGGTGCGTTCGACCCCGCCTTTGATGACGGCATGGTGGGGGCTCTCACCGCCTTTCGGTGCGCCCTTAACTTCCTCGACGTTATGCTCTCGGGTGACACGGACATTGCCTCGGCTGAGACTGTATTCAAGCTCAAGTTCGTCACGCTCTACCAGGTGATGGCGAGCCTTAGGGAGCTTCAGAGGCACTACGGGGCCAGTGTCACTGGACGGTCGCAGGGCATCCTTGACGCCATCCTCGGCCATAGCACCACTGCCCTGATGCTCCAAGGTAATCGTACGGGCTTCCGTAACACCCTCATCCACTACCGGCCGGCTGCGCGGGTAACCGCGCAACTGTCGCTGAGTCTGCCGCTCTGCGGCTTGGTGGAGGCCTACTACCCCGGCTACGACTTCCCCACACTGAGCCAGGAGGTAAACGAGCACACCGTGCGCGTGGCCGAGCTCTACGAGGAGTGGGCGCAAAGCAACTAAACATCCGAAAGAGCCCATCGGATCCCTCTCCTGGATATTGCAAGCCTGGCTGCCCCGTTGTCGACCTAAGGGCTGTCTTGTAACTGCCAGAAGGGGTGAGGATCGGGCTCAGACTCCGTCGCGGTCTGCTGTCGCAGCCCAGCGACGGATGTGTAGGTCGGGATGGACTCGGGCGGATGTGAGTGTGCTTTCAAGTAGTTTGTGCAGGGATGGTGGGTATGCAGCGCGGGAGGTCGGCAGGCCCAGCAGGACACGGTGGCGCATCTGAAGGTCGGTGGCTTCGGCGATGTCCTCGGGGGTGAGCGGGTCCTCGGGACTGCGAATGCAGACTGGCTTGGGCGGAGTGGCAGGCCGTTGTCCGCCGCTGCGTCCTCGGTCTCGGCGAGTGCCCAGTAGAGCGGGGCGATCGAGGAGTTCTGCCCGCGTTCTTTCCCGTCTTGATGACCAGCAGTTTCTTCGCGATCTCCGAGACGGGGATGCCCTTGTTCTACGGGAACGCCCGTGCTCTAGCCGGTGTGGGCGGGGGCGCCTCGGGGTCACGTGGGTGCAGGCGCTGCCGCACGATGCGTACGAACTCGCCGACCAGTTCGTACATCTCGCTGGCCTTGCCCTCGGATGCGTCGTAGGCCTCCTGCGTGATGCCCGCCACTGGCCACCTTCCGAGAAACGGGATGGCGGATGAGGCTTGGGTGACCAGCAGGGCGGCTTCCCGGATCTCGTCGTTGGCCTCCAGCTCGACAGCGAGGTAAGCCGTCCACATAGGGATGCCGGACTCGTAGAAGGTCCGGGCAATCTCGTCTGGGTCCTGGTGGTACCCGCGCTGGTCGTACATGAGCAGGGCGTTATACCGGTGCACGGCGTGCACGCGGTGCCGGGCAGCATCGGCGAAGGCGATGCAGCAGTCTCGTAGGACAGTGCGCTTCCACTGCTCGCTCTGCGCGCCGGCTTGGCGCTCTGCCTGTTGGACCATCGCTTCTGCCTGCTGCTTCATGCCGTTCCGGCCGAGCCAGGCGGCCGCAACTGCCGCACTCCCGCCGGCGAGCGCTCCGACGGCTGCGCCGAGGAGTCCCGCTATGCCCTGGTCCAAAGATGCCCCTCCGTCTCGGGGTGCCGGTAAGAACCATGTCACCAGCCAGCAACAGCGGCGATCATTCTTCGCCCGGCTTTCGGTTCCGTTCGAGACGCGTATGCAATCCGCCGTGGGCTGCTATCACGGTTATCGCAGTCCCCACGAACCGTTGTCCCTCCGCATCGAGGTTGAACTCGACGGTGGCCCGAATGCCGTCCTCAGGCCGCCCACTCTCGGAGGTAATCACCACGTATCGGACGCGTTTCGGCCTGCCCTTCACCCCGCCCTCAGGGTCGAAGACGGCCATGTCGTCGAACCGGAAGTCATCGTGCCCGGGCGGCAGATGAGGACTGTCGAGGAGCATCAGCATCCGCCGGTCCGTGAGGTAGTAGCGCACGGGCATTGGCGGCGCGTCCGGCGGAACCCACACACCACCACAGGTCACCCACTGCACTTCCCCTTCCTCCAGCAGATGGCGGGGAATCTCCCACAGCGCTGACTCGTCGATCAGCGCATCGCGCTCCCGGCCAGACAGGGTCAGAACGTCGGCGAAGCGGACACCGAAAGGCTCAACAGCGCGCTCGGTAACTGGACGCGCCCTACGGAAACGATCGAACAAGGACACTTACTTCCCTCTGCCGGACGGACGCGGCCTACCAGGACGGATTGCCGCGCCCCCGGACGCTACCCGGCCTGGCAGCCAACCCGCCAGACCGGGTAAACGGCCGCTTGCGGCTCGTGACACGGCTCTTACTGGCATGCAGTGTTGCGCCCGACGACGGCAGCGACACATTCAGGAGCATGCATCGCATGGTGAGGTGCGCCGAGGGCTGCTTCGCGGCGATCCGCAATCCCAACAGGTACGAGGACGGCTTCCTCGAGCTGCCCGAGCACGAGGCTCTCGAGCAGTTCGCCGCCTTCAGCCTCCTCACCCGCTGGGTCGAGTCTCCCAGTTCTGGGGTGCGGAGGGGCCCCCGTTTGTCGGAGCGGGCCGCCGCTGCGGCCCAGGCAGACGATGGCGAGTGTTGCTCAGCGCGTGTTCGCCTGCTCGTCGATGCGCCAGACCGCGTCAAGGACCTTCCGCTCAAGATCCTCGAATGCGTGCTCAAGGGCAGCGAACTCCGTAAAGAGAGCACGCTTGTCTTCCAGACCATTCATCGACTTGGCCCGCTCGGTCCAGGACCTGACGTCGTTCATGGTGAGGGGGTAGGGCCGGCTCCGCATCACATCGTTGTCGAAGATCGCTTCCACGTCATCGCGTTTGACCTGCATCGCCCGGATGCCGTCGCCTGGAATCGCACCGCCGGTGATGTTCTCTTCGATGTAGGTGAGCCCGGATTCGAGATCGTAGAGGCGCCCAACGAGGTGATCGACGAGTGCCGTCCGCACTGCCGTGAGATCAAGGCCCACCTCCTCTCGCAGCCGCTTTGCAGCTCGACGAGGCAATTCGAACCAGTCCGTGCGACTGGGGAGGTCCGCCTGGAAGCGTTCCAGCTCCGGGCCCAGCAGATGGCTGTCGATCAGCACGCCGGGCTCGTAACGGTCGAGGACGGTGCAAGCGGCGTCGAAGTAGATCAAGACAGCCGGGCGGATCACCTCGATCCGGTGCTGATCGCGGTGATAGGTCTCGTTCCTGTACTCGTGCAGCCTCTTCAGTACTGGCCCAAGGTCTTCCGGCAGCTTCTTCCGGCCGGCCAAGAAGTCGATCTTTCGACCGAAATCCCTGCCGATGTCTCTCCGCTGCGACCTCGACGTCACCTTCTCTGCGAGCCGCTCAATCTCTGCGCGAATGTTGTCGCTGCTCGGCCCTCTAGTTGCGAACCTGCGGAGGCGGGGGTCCTCGCTCTGACGGTCGACTTCAATCCGGCGAAGGGTCTCGAGCCGGTCAAAGTCGTACCTCTCTCCGTGGAGCTCGGCTCTGATCATGCGGTGCATGATCAGTTCGACAGCGCTGTCGAGCAGGATGTGGGCCAGCCGGAGCTGCGGGATCCGGTCGGCCTTGATGAGGCCCTTGATCTCTTCAAACTGAACGATCACCAGCTCGAGGCGCTTCATCGCCGCCCGCCCTCCATATCTTGTGCTCGGCTCCCCGCCGAGATTCCTCACCGTAGTCATCAGACGCGCGGCCAGCACGGGGGTTTACCTCGCCTTCCACGAAGCCATCCGCTGCTCGGCCGGCCCCAGGTTGCCGGGCGCAGAAGCGTCCCCGCGGAAATGCAAGGCTAGGGTCTCCGCAGAGGGGGCCGAGTACTCCTGATCCCGAGAGCACTCAGCGGCATAACTTGGGGTTCTCCTTCAACGGGCCGATCAGCACATAGAAGGAAACCTGGCTGCTTCACCTTCCCGAACGAACCGGGCGGTAGAGGCTTCCCACAGAGGCACTGGTCGCGAGGGCTCAGCCTGAACACACTGACTTGACAGGGAACGCGACAAACACGCTGACTGGCACGCCGCCGCCCAGCGCAACCTCTTCAACCGCATGATCGGCCAGCTCTACCATTGTCTCCAGCAGCGTCATCCATATGACGGGGCACTGGCCTTCCCAGCATCGGCCACCGAGGTCACCGCAGCGGCCGCATAGCGCAGTGCGTCTACTGGCCTGGGGGCGTCACCCAGGGAGCGAAGCGCTGATCGGGGCCTGCATCCTCGCGCCAGTAGCGCAGGACCAATTCCTGGACGATGTCGAGGCGCTCTGCGGCGATGAGACACGAGACCGGCTCCTGCCCGCCGGCGTCGGCCTCGAAGGCGACCACGACGGGCGGCTTCTCTCCGAGCTGACGAGTGACTTTCAGGAGCTCGGCGGGCGACGGGGATCGGAAGACCGGATCGTGGAAGCCGGACGGACAGCTGACGAAGACCGGATCGCCGAAGACCAGTTCCAGGCCGTGGTGGTAGGTCAGGTCGTGGTCGGCGGCGAGCCTGAGCTGTCCGCCGTCCCAAGCGACGACGTCCCAGTCCCACCAGGACCCTTCGGGAAGCTGGATCGCAGTATGCGTTCCTTCGGCATCCACCGTCGGCCTCCTCATCCCGTTCGAACAGATCGACAGGCTACACAGCGGCTGCAAGCGTGCGGCTTGACGAGTTAGGACCCTGAGGTGTCTGGATAGCCCCGTTGCACCGCCCCCGAGCGCGATCAGCCGCTCAGCTGCCTCCGCAGGCCCCGTACTGGCCACGCCGCGGCTCAACGAATAGCAGGATGCCGCTCACCAGACGCCGTAACCGAATGTGACAGGTAACCTGCCCACCAGGGCGTCGATTGCGCATGTATGGGCCACCCCATCAGTACTTACTTCACGCGGAATTCAACGTATCCACTGGAGTCCGTGCGCACGAGATAGCGGAACCCACAAGAGGAGTGAGTTCATGGAACAGCAGCTCGACGCAGTGGCGCTCGACGCGATGCCGCTCGACTACGCCGCCGTACGCGCGGCCGCCGAGCGGATCGCCGGAGCGGTACGGCCCGTCGCGGTGATACCTGCGGGCGGGGGGATCTCGTACGCCCTGGAGCACCTCCAGCACACCGGCTCCTTCAAGGCCCGCGGTGCCCGCAACTTCCTCGCCGCCCACCGCGCCGCCGGGACCCTCCCCGCCGCCGGGGTCACCATCGCCTCCGGTGGCAACGCCGGCCTCGCCTGCGCCTGGGCGGCCCGCGCCGAATCCGTGCCCGCCACCGTGTTCCTGCCGGCCACCGCCCCGCGCGTGAAGGTGGAGCGGCTGCGGGGCTACGGGGCCGACGTACGGCTCGTGGGCGAGCGGTACGCCGAAGCCCTCGACGCCTGCCGGGAGTTCGCCGCCGCGAGCGGGGCGCTGTCCAGCCACGCGTACGACCATCCGCTCATCGCGGCGGGCGCCGGAACCCTGCTCGACGAGATCCGCGCGGCCCTGCCCGGTCTGGACACGGTGGTGGTCGCGGTCGGCGGCGGCGGGCTGTTCGCCGGGATCGCCACCGCCGCGCGGGAACACGGCGTACGGGTGATCGCGGCCGAGCCGGAGAACTGCCGGGCCCTGAACGCGGCACTCGAAGCGGGCCGGCTCGTCGACGTCCCCGTCGACTCGGTGGCTGCGGACTCGCTCGGGGCCACCCGGGTCTCCGCCGACGCGCTGGCCGCCGTACAGCGGGAGAACGCGCAGTCCGTCCTGGTCCCGGACTCGGCGATCGTCGAAGCCCGGCGTGCGCTGTGGGAGGAGCACCGCATCGTGGTCGAGGCGGCCGCTGCCACCGCGCTGGCGGCGCTGCGAGTGGCTCCGCGGCCGCCGGGGGAGCGGGTCGCGGTGGTGCTGTGCGGCGCGAACACCGATCCGGGGGATCTGGGGCGCGCGGCTTCCTGAGGCCGAGGCGACGGTCCGGGTCCCGGGCTGGGTCCGGGGCCGGACCGTCGCGGGGCCGCGTACCCCGCGTGGGCCCGTGTCGCTCAGGCGGAGGCGTCCTCGCGGACCACGACGACCGTGCTCGCCGCGTACTGAACCACCTGCTGGCTCACCGAACCGAGCAGCGCGCCCTTGATACCGCCGTAGCCGCGGGTGCCGACGACCGTCAGCGCCGCCTCCTTCGAGGCCTCGACCAGCACCTGCGCGGGCGAGCCCTGCTCCACCCGGCGGAAGACCGGAACGCCCGGGGACGTGCCGACCGCCTCCGCCACCGTGTCGGCGAGCTTCTGCCGGGCGGCGTCCTCGGCGTGCACCAGCTCGTCCTGCTCCGTGGTGCTGACGCCGAAGGGGTTCGTGTTCCATTCCCAGCTCATGACGGCGTGCACCCGGCCGCCGATGGCCTTGGCCTGGCCGACCGCCCAGCGCAGGGCCTGCTTGGAGTGGTTCGAACCGTCCACGCCGACGACGATCAGGGGCTCGGTGTTCTGGCTCACGGTGGTTCCTCACAGTTCGTCCGAATGATCGTTCTTATCCTGTATACACGCCTCACCCCCGCTGACCTCGAACGACGATCGTTGCGCGAACCCGAGACTTTGGAGGACAGCGTCCGCCGCCCCGCTTTGCGAGAGTCGTGGAGACAGTTCGCAACAGTGCGGTGGATCGTGGACATACGGAGGACCAGGACGTGGCGCGACGCAATGGATGCCTGATCGGCTGCCTGGTGGCGGTGGTCCTGGGGATAGGCCTGCTCGTCCTGCTGCTCTTCGGCGTCGGCAAGATCGTCGACGTGGCGGACAAGACCCTGGTCGACCCCAAGGTGTACGAGGCCGTGAAGGCCGGCGACCCCGCGAGCGAGGTCCGGGCGAAGCTGCCCTCCGGCGAGACCTTCGTCAAGGAGGCCCTCAAGGACGGCGGCCCCGCCGTGCCCGCGGGGGCCGAGTGCTCCTGGTATCTGTCGACCTCCGGTGACAGCGACACGGTGTTCCGCTTCTGTTTCAAGGACGGCAAGCTCGCCGAGAAGGCCGACTACCGCCTCAAGTAGGGCCTTCGGTCCCTGCCCGGAGGCCCCCGGCCGCCGGAGGGTGGACCCATGCAGACGCACACGGCCGATCCCGTCACCACCCCACCCGTCCTGGCTGCGGTGGACGGCTCGGAGCACAGCCTGAGGACCCTGGACTGGGCCGTCGAAGCAGCCCGCGCCCGCGGAGCCGAGCTCCACGTCGTGCACGTGCGACCGGACCACCCCCGGGTGGCGGCCCCGGGCGAAGCCCTGGTGCGGCCACCCGTGTGGGACACCGATCCGGTACTGGCACTGGTACGGGCCCACTTGGCCGGCCGGGAGGACCTCCCGCCGCTCAACTACGTCTCCCGGGACGGGACACCGGCCGTGACCCTGACCGAACTCGCCGCGGGCGCGCAGCTGCTGGTCATGGGATCGCGCGGACTCGGTGGCTTCGCCAGCCTGTTGCTCGGTTCCAACAGCCGGGTGTGCGCGGCCCAGGCGCCCTGCCCGGTGATGGTCGTCCCGCACGCGGCGCGGCTCGCCGCGGAGGACGGCTCTGCCGATTCCGGCGAGCGCCGGGTGGTGCTGGGGCTGGCCCCCGACGAAACCACCGAGGACGTGGTCGACTTCGCCTTCGCCGAGGCCCGCCGCCGGGGCGCGGCGCTCCAGGTGGTCTCCACCCACCTGGTGCCGCTCTCCTCGCTCACCCTGGTCGGCTCCCTCGTCGCGGAGCGCGGCGGCGGCCTTCCGCCGGGCATCCCCGGCGGCGAGGCCACCGAAGCGGCCCGGGAACTCGCCGAGAACCAGCGCACCCGGCTCCAGCCGTTCCTCACCCGGCACTACCCCGACGTCACCGTCGAAGCGGTGGTCGCCCCGGGCGATCCCGCGGGCCGTCTGGTCACCGCCTCACAGCGGGCGGACCTGATCGTGGTGGGCCGCCACCGGCGCCGTCTGCGGGCGGGCTCCCTCCTGATGGGCTCGGTGTCCAACGCCGTTCTGCTGCACGCGCTGTGCCCGGTGGCGGTGGTCCCCGTACGCGCGGAGGACCCGCCGGTCACCACCCCCGGGAGCGGGCGGGGTCAGGGCGCCGGATAGCCTCGGTCGCATGTCGCAGCCCATACAACTCGTCATCCTGATCAGCACTCTTCCGGGCCGGGGCCGGGAACAAGTCGCCGCTTTCGAGCGGCTCGCGCCGGTCGTGCGGGCCGAAGAGGGGTGCCTGCGCTACGACATGCACCAGGTGAGCGGTGACCCCGACCGGTTCGTCCTCATCGAGCGGTGGTCCTCGAAGGAGGCGCTCGCCGCCCACGACGCCACCCCGCACATGATCGAGGCCGACGCGGCGAGCCCGGCCTTCCGCGCCGGCCCGGCCGAGGTCATCGAGCTCGCCGCCGACTCGCTGGCCTAGCCCCGTACCGCCCGCCGGGCCCCCGCCACCATCGGCGCGAGCCGGGCGGCGGTGCCCGCCGGGAGACGGGCGGACTCGGCATCGATCCAGTCGAGTACGGCCGCCTGCCGGGCCGTGTCGCACAGCGACAGGTGGAACATCAGGTGCCGCCAGGCGCGGGCCGCCTTCTTCGGCGTGGCCGACCGCCGGCGCGCGGCCGTGAACGCCCCACGGGCGAGGGCGTCCCACCCGGCCCGCGGGGTGACACCGACCTCGTGGACGAGCGGGGCGAGGTTGAAGGTGGTCAGGGTCATGGCCTGCTCGATCACGACCGGGTCGGAGACCAGCGGCATGAAGGTCGGCTTGAGGGCCTGCGGCCGTCCCGGCCCCGGCGGCCCCGCCCGCTCGACGCACAGTCGCCCGAAGCCCTCCCGGTCATCGGCCTCGGCCATGTCCCGTACGGCCGCGTAGTCGATCCCGTAGTAGCGCTCGTACGGGGTCCCGCGCAGCAACTCCGCGGCCACCCGGGCGGCGGGCATCAACTCCCCGATCACGGTCCGGGTGTAATTGTCGGCGAAGGGCTCCAGGACGAACGAGGCCTGGATGCCTGCCTCTTGGGCCAGCTCGACGAGCTGCTGGATCAGCCGCGAGCTCGGGTCGGAGCCGGGGAAGGCCTCCAGTGCGAGGAAGGCGAGCCTTCGCAGCGCCGCGTGCGCAGGCTCCCGTACGGGCGTCGGCGAGACGGCGCGGATCCAGGGCAGGTCCGGGTACCTGGCGAACTGGCGAAGGTAGGTGAACGGGCGGCTGCCCTGGTACAGCTCCGCCAGCAGCGTGCGCAGCGGTCCGTCGGGAACCTCGGGGTGCCAGGCGTGTGCGAGGTCGGCGCCGAGGTACTGGGGTGCCAGCTCGGCGAGCGGCTCCGCCGAGGTGACGACTCCGCAGGCCAGGAGCGTCTCCGGGGGAGCGCTGAGCGCGGCGGCGACGACCGCGCGCACGGCGGGCGGCACCGTGGCGCCGGTCGTGAGCCCGGTCTGCCCTGCCTCCTCGGCGGTCACCGGGCCGAGCACCGCGTCCGGGTCGGACAGTCCGGAGTCCGGGTCCAGCGGGGCCAGCCGGTCCCGTACCAGCGCCGCCAGTTCGCTGTGCGCGGGCTGCGCCGCCTGCCGGGCCTGGGCCAGCCACAGCCGGGTGTGCTCGGGGGAGCCGGGGCGGCCGCGCTTGGCGACCATCGAGGACACGCAGCTGCGTAGCAACCCGGCGAGGCGGGGCAGCAGTTCACGACCTGCCACGGTCTCCGTCAGGGCGCGCAGCAGGACGGCGGTATTGGACTTGGGGTCGTGGTGGCGTCGCGTCAGGGGGTGCGCCGCGGCGAGGGCCTCGTACCGCTCCAGCAGGGCCGCGCCCTGCCTGCGCGTGAGGTCGGCCGGGGCGGGATCTCCGGAAGCGGAGCTGGTGTCCGCCTCGCGGAGCCAGTACGTGAGCAGTTCGTCCTCGAAGGGACGCCACACGGTCAGCGCCTCGTGCTGCGCCGCGACGGCGGCGTTCGGCCGACGGTGCGCGAGCAGCCGGGCGGCTTCGCCGGCGGTCCGGACGTGCGCCGAGCCGGTTCCGGCGGCAGGGCGGTCGGTGGGGTGCGGGGCGAAGGGGATGCGGTCGGCGAACGGCTCCAGGAGGGCGACCAGTTCGGCGGCCGCGTCGAGCTCCCCCTCCCGCACCAGCCAGGCCACGCACAGCAGCGCGGCCTCCTCGGGCGCGTGGAGCTCGTAGCGGCCGCTCTCCAACAGGGACCAGAGCCAGGCGAGGCCGGGGCCCGTGAGGCTGTACGCGAAGAGGGCGCGCCGGGTTTCCGGAACGCCGGCCAGCCGGGCGGCCTCGCGCTCGTGGGGCTGGGGCAGGGTGCCGTAAAGACGGGGGGTTGCCCAGTCGGGTCGCTGCTTCGTGTCCTCGTTCATAGCCGGCGTGGCAGGTCCTGCCCCTGCGCCCTCCGACTGAGCAAGTCGGTGCTCTGGCTGCTGAGCTACACGCCGTGCGAGGAACTTAACCGGCCCGGGGCGGCGGGGCCAAGGCCTTTCGGGGCCGTGGCCCCGCCGCCGGACCGTTGCCCGCGGGGGCGGGCCGCCGGTCGTCAGTCCGGGAGGCGCTCGCCCGTGGTTTCGTGGAAGAGGTGCAGGTCGTCCTGGCGGGGGATGACACGGATGGTCTTGCCGCGCAGGCCCTCTTCGCGGCCGTACGTCCGTACGGTCAGGGGCTGGGTGTCGCCGTCGCCCAGGTCGAGGTCGCCGTACGCGAAGCCGTCCGCGCCGAGTTCCTCCACCGAGTAGAAGGTGACGGGCAGGCCCTGGTCGCTGTGTGCGGCGTGGAAGTCCAGGTGCTCGGGGCGGATGCCCAGGGTGACGGTGTTTCCGCCGGCCGCCTCGCGGGCCGCCCGGCTGATCTTGACGGTGGAGCCTCCGAAGCGGATGCCGTCCTCGTGCAGCGGCACGGTCAGCAGGTTCATCGCGGGGGAGCCGATGAACCCGGCCACGAACTTGTTCGCCGGGCGGTCGTACATCGTGCGCGGGGAGTCGCACTGCTGGAGGATGCCGTCCGCGAGGACCGCGACGCGGTCGCCCATCGTCATGGCCTCGACCTGGTCGTGGGTGACGTAGACCGTGGTGGTGCCCAGCCGCCGCTGGAGGTTGGCGATCTCGGCCCGGGTCTGTACGCGGAGCTTGGCGTCCAGGTTGGAGAGCGGCTCGTCCATCAGGAAGGCCTGGGGCTCGCGGACGATCGCGCGGCCCATGGCGACGCGCTGGCGCTGGCCGCCGGAGAGGGCCTTGGGCTTGCGGTCGAGGTACTCGGTGAGGTCGAGGATCTTCGCCGCCTCCTCGACCTTCTTGCGGATGGTGTCCTTGTCCACCTTGGCGATCTTCAGGGCGAAGCCCATGTTCTGAGCGACCGACATGTGGGGGTAGAGCGCGTAGTTCTGGAACACCATCGAGATGTCCCGGTCCTTGGGCGGCAGGTGCGTGACATCGCGGCCGCCGATGGAGATGGAGCCGGACGTGACCTCTTCGAGCCCGGCCAGCATCCGCAGGGTGGTGGACTTTCCGCAGCCCGACGGGCCGACGAGGACGAGGAACTCCCCGTCCGCGATGTCGAGGTCCAGCGACTCGACCGTGGGTCGGTCGGCGCCGGGGTAGGTGAGGCTCGTCTGCCGGAACCTGATCTCAGCCATGACTGTCAATCCCTCTTTCACCGGCGGTACGTGCCGGGCGATCCGTGTGGGTGGGGTTGGCAGGAGGGGCAGGGAGAGGTAATGCGCTTTCGCTCGCTGCGGGCGGGATAAAGCGCATTAGTGCAAGTTTTCGTGAAACGGCGATAAGAAGTCAACCTCTGATGGCGCGGCATGTTCGTTATCGAATCGATATCATGCTGGATCCCGCTGGGACTAAAGCGCATCAGTGCAGCTCAAGGCCGTCTTGACGGAGTGACTTTCGGGCTGTTAGCCCCCCGCCTGTCGTAATTCAGGACGTACGGGTACCCGCCTCCCGGGACTTTGGTCACATTGACGGAATCTTCATTTCGGGTGAGTTTGGGCGCAGCGCTCCGGCGACGAGGCCGGAACTCCCCCTGAAGGCGGCGACGATGACCCGTAAGAACGTGACCCGTTATGCCATCACCACGCTCGTGGCCGGCACTTTCTTCGCGACCTCCGCATGCGGCATGAGTGGTGGCGCCGGGGACGTGAAGGAGGGGGAGAAGACCGGCAAAGTGGCCGGTCAGATCACGTTCCGCACCCTCCAGCTGAAGCCCATGTTCACCTCGTACATCCAGGGCGTCATCGATGCGTTCGAGAAGCAGTACCCGGACGCGAAGGTCAAGTGGGAGGACGTGCCGGGGGACGGCTACAACGAGAAGATCGTCGCCGACGCGCAGGCCGGGGCCCTGCCCGACGTGGTCAACCTCTCCACCGACTCCTTCCAGCTCCTCGGCGACCGCGGAATGCTGGCCGACGTCGCCAAACTCGACCCCGAGGTCGCCAAGGAGTACGTCCCGGGCGCCTGGGAGCAGTTCAAGCTGCCGGGCAAGGGCGACAGCGTGTTCGCGTACCCCTGGTACGTGACCCCGGAGATCCTCACCTACAACAGGGACCTCTTCGAGAAGGCCGGTCTCGATCCGGCGAAGCCGCCGACCAGCGTCGAGCAGTTCTTCGACTACGCCGAGCAGATCGCCGCCAAGTCCGGTGGCAAGTACTCCGCCTTCATGGCCGACCCCAAGGGTCGGCTGCCCGGGGACTGGCAGAAGATGGGCGTGCCGATCCTGAACGAGAAGCAGGACCAGTTCACCTTCGACACCGACAAGGCCGTCGCGTGGGTCGAGCGGATGAAGGACCTGTACGCCAAGGGCGCCATGCCCAAGGAGTCCCTGCTGAAGCAGGACGACATCAGCCAGCTCTACGGCGGCGGCAAGCTCGTCTTCGGCCCCGGTTCCCCGGGCTTCGTCAAGGACATCAAGCAGAACGCCCCGCAGATCTACGCCGAGACCGTGGTCGCGAACGCCGTCACCGGGAAGCTCGGCCACATCGGCATCTACGCCCAGTCGCTCGGCATCAAGAAGGACACCAAGCACATGGACGCGGCGACCGAGTTCGCCAAGTGGGTCACCAACGGGCCCAACCAGGTGGAGTTCTCCAAGAAGGCCACCATCTACCCGTCGAACGCCATCGGCCTGGCCGACCCGCACTTCTCCGACAAGGGCGACGGCAAGGACGCGGAGACGCTGGCCCGGGCGGTCGGTGCCGAGCAGTTGAAGAGCGCCGCGCTCGACGCCAACACCCCGGTCCAGTGGACCAATCAGGTCGGAGATGCGGTCGTGCGCGAGATGCAGAAGGCCATCAAGGGCGAGCAGGACGCCAGGACCGCGGTGAAGAAGGCCCAGGAGGAGGCCAACAAGCTGCTCGCGAAGACGGCCCAGAAGTGAGGGGGGCACCGGAGAGAGGAGGGCCGGACGCCATGACCCCATCCGCAGGGACGCAAACGCGCGGGACCGGCCGCCCGTCGGACGCCGCCCCCGACCCCGCCGCCCCCGATCCCGCCGCCACCCACGACCCCGTCCCCGCCCCCGCCTCCGGCGAGGTGCGGACCCGGTCGCAGCCGGGAGGGCCGCCGGACCCCGGACCGAAGGCCCTTCGCAGCAGCGCCAAGCGGGCGAAGCAGGCCAAGAGGGCCATGGAAGCCGAGACGGGACTGCGCCACCGCAAGTGGTGGACCCCGTACCTCTTCCTCGCCCCGGGCCTGGTGATGGTGACGATGTTCAGCCTCTGGCCGTTCGTCAACACCGTGATCCTGTCCTTCACCGACGCGCAGATCCTGCGCGGCGGCGGGTTCGTCGGCTTCGACAACTACACCCGCGCGTTCGCCGATTCCGACTTCTGGGTCGCCACCGGCAACAGCGTGCTGTACCTGGTGGTCGTCGTCCCGTGTCTCGTCTTCCTGCCGCTGGCCCTGGCGGTCCTCGTACAGACGAAGGTCCCCGGCATCGGCTTCTTCCGCTCGGCGTTCTACACCCCGGTCATCGCCTCGGCCGTGGTCGTCGGCCTCATCTGGCAGTGGGTGCTGCGCAGCGACGGCCTGGTCAACACGCTGTTCCAGAAGCTCAGCATCATCTCCGAGCCGATCCCGTTCCTGACCGACAGCACCATGCTGCTGGTCTCCGCGATGATCGTGACCGTGTGGAAGGGCCTCGGCTACTACATGGTCTTCTACCTGGCCGCCCTCGGGAACGTCTCCACCTCGCTCTACGAGGCTGCGGCGCTCGACGGAGCGGGCCCGGTCCGCCGCTTCTTCAGCATCACCGTCCCCCAGGTGAAACCGATGATGCTGCTGGTCGGCACCCTGTCCGCCATCTCCGCGCTCCGCGTCTTCACCGAGATCTACATCCTCGGCGGCGAGAGCGGCGGTCCCGGCGGCGGTGCCCGGACGCTGCCCTTTCTCATCCGGCAGGTCGGCCTCGGATTCTCCGGCGAGACCGGTTACGCGGCCGCCATCTCCATCCTGTTGTTCCTCCTGACGCTGGTCTTCAGCCTGCTGGGCCGCCGTCTCTCGAAGGGAGAGATAAGTTGAGCACCCTCTCTTCCCTCGGAAACAAGGCGGGCAAGCGCGTCGGAGCCGACGCCCGGCGGTATTGGATCGGCCTCGCCGGCCGGTACGCCACGCTCCTCCTGATGCTCGTGATCATGCTCGGGCCGATCGTCTGGCAGTTCCTGACCTCGATCCGCGGCCGCACCGAGAACGTGTACGACGGCGTACTGCCCTCGCAGCCCACCCTGGACAACTACTTCCGGGTCGCGGAATCGTTCCCGCTCTTGCAGTACGTCGGCAACACCCTGACGGTGGCCCTCCTCGCCATCACCTCGAACATGCTGTTCGCGGCCATGGGCGGGTACGCCCTCTCCCGGGCCGCCTGGAAGGGCCGCAAGATCGTCTTCACCGTGCTGGTGGCGACGCTGATGTTCCCCTTCGAGTCCGTGATGATCTCGATGTTCCTCACGGTCCGCGAGATGGGCCTGGTCGACACCCTCATCGGAGTCTGGCTGCCCGGCGCGGTCTCGGTCCTCAACATCATGATCATGCGCTCCGCCTTCCTCTCCGTACCCAAGGAGGTCGAGGAGGCCGCGGTCCTCGACGGCGCGAACGAGTGGACCCGCTTCACCCGGGTCTTCCTCCCCGCCGCCAAGGGCGCCCTGGCCGTCGTCTGCATCACCAGCTTCATGGGCGCCTGGGACGACTTCCTCTGGCCCCTGCTGGTCCTGACCAACAGCGACAACTACACCCTCCAGCTCGGCCTCAAGACCCTGGCCGGAGCCACCACCGTCAGCGACCAGCGGATCATCGCCGCCGGGGCGATGGCCGCCCTGATCCCGATGATGCTCCTCTTCTTCGCCCTCCAGCGTTTCTTCTTCAAGGGCGTCGGCGAGGGAGCCGTCAAGACCTGAGCCGGCCCCTCCCTCACCCCCCGCCCGGTGCACGCCCACCACCACCTCTCCTGGAGCAGCCGTCATGCACGACGACCGCAGCATCACCGAACACCGCCTCCGCCGTGTCCTCAAGGAGCGCATCAAGCCCGCCGTCCACTCCCGCTCCGTCCCGCTGACCGTCGAGCGCTGGGAAGCCCCCGGCGAACCGGTCCCCGTGGCCGAGGGACTCGCGGCCGCCTACGAGCCCTGCGCCGTCGGCGACGCGTGGGGCCCGGCCTGGGGCACCACCTGGTTCAAGCTCACCGGCACCGTGCCCGCCGACTGGGCCGGACACACCGTCGAGGCCGTCCTCGACCTGGGCTTCGACCGGATGATGCCCGGATTCCAGTGCGAAGGCCTGGTCCACCGCGCCGACGGCGGGGAGGTCAAGGCGCTCAACCCGTACAACGACTGGGTGCGCGTCGCGGACTCCGCAGCCGGCGGCGAGAGCGTCGAGTGGTACGTCGAGGGCGCCTCCAACCCGATCCTGGTCGACCACTCCGTCACCTACGAGGGCGACCAGCGGACCAGTGGCGACCAGCCCCTCTACCGGCTCGCCCGGATGGACCTCACCGTCTTCGAGACCGAGGTCTGGAACCTCGTACAGGACCTCGAAGTCCTCTACGACCTGATGATGCAGCTCGACACGGGCAGCGCCCGGCGCTACGAGATCCTGCGCGCCATCGACTCCGCCCTCGACGCGGTGGACCTGTGCGACGTCCCCGGCACGGCCGCCGCCGCCCGCGCCGAACTGGCCGGGGCGCTGGCCGCCCCCGCCAACGCCTCCGCGCACAGGATCAGCGCGATCGGCCACGCCCACATCGACTCCGCGTGGCTGTGGCCGCTGCGGGAGACCGTCCGCAAGGTCTCGCGCACCTCGTCCAACATGCTGGGCCTGATGGACGAGCACCCCGAGTTCGTCTTCGCCATGTCACAGGCGCAGCAGCTCGACTGGATCAAGACCTACCGGCCCGAGCTCTTCGAGCGGGTCAAGAAGAAGATCGCGGACGGGCAGTTCGTACCGGTCGGCGGCATGTGGGTGGAGTCCGACACCAACATGGTCGGCGGCGAGGCCATGGCCCGCCAGTTCCTGTACGGCAAGAAGTTCTTCATGGACGAATTCGGCATCGAGACGAACAACGTCTGGCTGCCCGACTCCTTCGGCTACACCGCCGCGATGCCGCAGATCGTCAAACTCTCCGGCTCCAAGTGGTTCCTGACCCAGAAGATCTCCTGGTCCCAGGTCAACAAGTTCCCCCACCACACCTTCTGGTGGGAGGGCATCGACGGCACCCGCGTCTTCACGCACTTCCCGCCCGTCGACACCTACAACTCCGACCTCGGTGGCACCCAGCTGGCGCACGCCGCCCGCAACTACCAGGAGAAGGGCCGTGGTTCGCGCTCCCTGGCCCCCTTCGGCTGGGGCGACGGCGGTGGCGGCCCCACGCGCGAGCAACTGGCCCGCGCCAAGCGCCAGAAGAACCTCGAAGGGTCCCCGCGGGTGGAGATCGAGCGGCCCGACGCGTTCTTCGAGAAGGCACACGCCGAGTACGAGGACGCGCCCGTCTGGGCCGGAGAGCTCTACCTGGAGCTGCACCGCGGCACCTACACCTCCCAGGCCAAGACCAAGCAGGGCAACCGGCGCAGCGAATCACTGCTGCGCGAGGCCGAGTTGTGGGCGTCCACGGCCGCGGTGAAGGTTCCCGGGTACGCGTACCCGTACGAGGACCTGGAGCGGATCTGGAAGGTCGTCCTGCTCCACCAGTTCCACGACATCCTCCCCGGTTCCTCCATCGCCTGGGTGCACCGCGAGGCGCGCGAAACGTACGCCAAGGTGCGGGAGGAGCTCCTCGGGATCACCCTCGCCGCGCAGACCGCACTGGCGGGGCGGGGCGAGGAGCGGCTGGTCTTCAACTGCGCCCCGCACACCCGGCGTGGAATCCCGGCCGGCGGCGCGGGCCTGCCCGCCCCCGCCGGGCAGCCCGTCACGATCGAGGAGCGGCAGGGCGGCGGACACGTCCTGGCCAACGGGCACCTCCTCGTGGAGATCGACGGCCGCGGCCTGATCGTGTCGGCGTACGACCTGGAGGCCGGCCGGGAGTCGGTCGCGCCGGGCCTTGCGGCGAACCTGCTCCAGATCCACCCCGACTTCCCCAACATGTGGGACGCGTGGGACATCGACGAGTTCTACCGCAACAAGGTCACCGACCTGGTGGACCTGGACGCGCTGGAGGTCGCCGAATCCACCTCCGACTCCGCGACCGTGCGGGTCACCCGCTCCTTCTCCTCCTCCACGGTGGTCCAGTCGATCACCCTGCGGGCGGACGCCAAGACCGTGGACATCGTCACGGACGTGGACTGGCGCGAGACGGAGAAGTTCCTCAAGGCCGCCTTCCCGCTCGACGTCAAGGCCGAACGCTCCGCCTCCGAAACGCAGTTCGGGCACGTCTACCGCGCCACCCACACCAACACCTCCTGGGAGGCGGCCAAATTCGAGATCTGCGCCCACCGCTGGATCCACACGGAGGAGCCGGGCTGGGGCGTCGCCGTCCTCAACGACTCCACCTACGGCCACGACGTGACCCGCGACATGAGGGACGACGGCGGCCAGACCACGACGATCCGCCTCTCGCTCCTGCGGGCCCCCCGCTACCCCGACCCGGAGACCGACCAGGGCGCGCACACCCTGCGCTTCTCGCTCGCCCCGGGCGCGACCATCGGCGACGCGGTCCGCGAGGGCCACGGGCTGAATCTGCCCGAGCGGGTGGTCACCGGCGCCGCCCCGGTCGCTCCGCTCATCGCGGTGGACAACGACGCCGTGGTCGTCGAGTCGCTCAAGCTCGCCGAGGACCGCAGCGGCGACGTCGTCGTCCGCCTCTACGAATCCCGCGGCGGCCGCGCACGCGCCACTCTCGCGGCGGGCTTCCCGCTGTCGGCGGCCGTCGAGAGCGACCTCCTGGAGCGCCCCCTGGAAGGCACGGCCGTCTCCGCCCCCGCCCCGGACGGCACGATCCCCCTCACCCTGCGCCCGTTCCAGATCGTCACGCTCCGCCTCCACCGGGCCTGACCCCGCCCCCAGGGCGCCCCGCGGACCGGGGCGCCCTGCGGCGCGGGCCCGCCGGAGGGGAACCGGCACCGGTGGCGTATCTTCTGCCTGCCCGCCCCCATCGGCGGGCTTCTGCATGTCAACGCACCCGTGGGGGGTCCCTCTTCATGTCCGCCGGTACCGCAAGACTGTCCCCGCTCGGCGCGCCCCCGGCGCGCTCCCTCCTGCGCTCACCGAAGGGACTGGCGACGGCGCTGACCGTACTGCTCGGCCTGTGCGCCGCGACCCGGCTGCTCGCCGTCGCCGCCGGGGTCAACCGGTACCGAGCGCTGGACGGCTTCGAGGAGGCCGTGGGGCTGGGACATTCCGGGAATCTGCTCATGATCGCGACGAGCCTGGTCCTCCTGGCCATGATCCCCACCGCGGTGGTCTTCATCGTCTGGTTCCACCGGGTCCGGGTGAACGCCGGCGTGTACGCGCAGGGCACGTTCCGGGGCGGTGCCGGCTGGGCGATCGGGGTCTGGTTCATCCCGGTCCTGGGCTGGACCGTCCTGCCGTGCCTGATCGCCGTGAAGGTGTGGGCGGCCAGTGCCTCGAGGCTGCCCGGCAAGGCCGCGCTGACCTCGTTCGGCCCCGTCTACGCCTGGGCCGGAGCCCTCGGTGCGGCGATGCTGGCCTCCGGCGGTGCGGGTGTGTTCGCCCGGGGCGCCGCGACCCGGGACGCGGTGCGCGAGGCCGCTCTGCTCGCTGCGGCCTCGGACCTGGTCTACGCAGTGGCGGCGGGACTGGCCATCCTCTTCGTACGCCGCCTGTCGGCCATGCAGTCCGCCGCCTGAGCGGCGCCCCGGCCCGGCCGCCCGGGCGGGGTCATGCCGCGAGGAAGGCCGCGCAGGTCCAGCGCGAACACCCGGCGCTCCCGCGCGAGTCCGTCCCGCACGGCTGCCCAGTCGGCGGCCGTTTCGCCCAGTGCGGGGAGCAGGAGGACCGGTGGTCCGTCCGCCGGGCCCGTGACCTCGTAGGAGATCCGCACCCCACCGTTCGCCGTCACCGCGTGCAGTTCCGTCACCGGAGCGACGCTACCGGGTGCGGCAGGGGCCGGCCCGCAGCGCCGGGTGCACCTTCTGGCTCTTGAGCACCGGGGAGACGGGGCGGCCGCTGTCGACCGTCGCGCGGTGCGCGGGGGCGGTCGCCGGGCGCCTTGGTGATCTCCACGGCCGTGAACTGCGCCACAGGTCTCGGCGGCCCGGGCCCTTCGTCCCCGGAATCCCCGGATTTCCGGGACGCGGGCCCGGGCTCCTGTTTTTGCACCTAGTTGCAAAATAAGCGCCCGCTCAGCTAGAACAGCTTCAACACCCCCGCGCGAGGAGGCGCCCCCTCATGAGTTCCCAGAGCCGGTACCCGCACCTGCTGAGCCCCCTGGACCTCGGCTTCACCACCCTGCCGAACCGCGTGATCATGGGCTCCATGCACACCGGCCTCGAAGAGCACGAGCGCGGCTTCGAGCGCCTCGCCGCCTTCTACGCCGAGCGCGCCCGCGGGGGAGCCGGCCTGATCGTCACCGGCGGCATAGCCCCCAACGACGCCGGCCGCCCCTTCGAGGGCGGCGCCCGCCTCACCACCGAGGAGGAGGCCGCCGAGCACCGGGTGATCACCGAGGCCGTGCACGCCGAGGGCGGCAGGATCGCGATGCAGATCCTGCACTTCGGCCGCTACGCCTACCACAAGGACCTGGTCGCCCCCAGCGCGCTCCAGGCCCCGATCAGTCCGTTCGTCCCGAACGCCCTCACGGACGCCGAAGTCGAGCGCACCGTGGAGGACTTCGTCCGCGCCGCCCGCCTCGCGAAGCTCGCCGGCTACGACGGCGTCGAGATCATGGGCTCCGAGGGCTACCTGGTCAACGAGTTCATCGCCGCCGCCACCAACAAGCGCACCGACCGCTGGGGCGGTGCGTACGAGAACCGCGTCCGCTTCCCCCTGGAGATCGTGCGGCGAACCCGCGCGGCCGTGGGCGAGGACTTCATCCTCATCTACCGGCTGTCCATGCTGGACCTGATCCCCGGCGGCTCCACCCTCGACGAGGTGGTGCACCTCGCCAAGGAGATCGAGGCCGCGGGCGCCACCATCATCAACACGGGCATCGGCTGGCACGAGGCCCGCATCCCCACCATCGCCACCTCCGTCCCGCGTGGTGCCTACACCTGGGTCACCAAGCGGCTGATGGGCGCCGTGTCCGTCCCCCTCGTCACGAGCAACCGCATCAACACCCCGGAGATCGCCGAGGAGTTGCTCGCCGACGGGCGTGCGGACCTGGTCTCGCTGGCCCGCCCCTTCCTCGCCGACGCCGATTTCGTCGCCAAGGCCGCCGCGGGCCGCTCCGAGACCATCAACACGTGCATCGGCTGCAACCAGGCCTGCCTCGACCACACCTTCAGCGGCAAGATCACCAGCTGCCTGGTCAACCCGCGCGCCTGCCACGAGACTGAACTGACGCTCTCCGCAACGAAGTTGAAGAAGCGCGTTGCTGTCGTCGGAGCCGGCCCGGCCGGTCTGGCCTGCGCGGTCTCCGCCGCCGAGCGCGGCCACGCCGTCACCCTGTACGAGGCCTCCGGCCACATTGGCGGCCAGCTCGACATCGCCCGACGCGTCCCGGGCAAGGAGGAGTTCGAGGAGACCATCCGCTACTTCGGCACCCAGCTCGCCGAGCACGCGGTCGAGGTCAAGCTGAACACCCGCGCCGAAGTGGAGACCTTGCGCGGCTACGACGAGGTCGTCGTCGCCACCGGAGTCACCCCCCGCATCCCCGACATCGAGGGCGTGGACGGCCCCACCGTCGTGACCTACCTCGACGTCCTGCGCGACGGAGCCCCCGTCGGCGAGCGCGTCGCGGTCCTCGGCGCCGGCGGCATCGGCTTCGACGTGGCCGAGTACCTCACCGACAGCGGCGAAGGCGCCTCCCAGGACCCCGAGGTCTACTTCCGCCACTGGGGCGTGGACACCGCGTACACCGGCCCCGGCGGCCTCACCGCCCCCGAACGTCCGGCCCCGCCGCGCCGGGTCCACCTGCTCCAGCGCAAGACCACCAAGGTCGGCGCGGGCCTCGGCACCACCACCGGCTGGATCCACCGCGCGGAGCTCAAGCACCGCGGCGTCGTCTCGGTCGCGGGGGCCACGTACGACCGCATCGACGCCGAGGGCCTGCACATCACGGTCGAGGGCGAGCAGCAACTGGTACCCGCCGACACGGTGGTCCTGTGCACCGGCCAGGAGCCGCGCCGCGACCTGTACGAGGCCCTGCGCGCGGCCGGGATCGAGGCCCACCTGATCGGCGGCGCCGACGTGGCCGCCGAGCTCGACGCCAAGCGGGCCATCCGGCAGGGCACGGAACTGGCCGCCTCCCTCTGAGCGACGGGGTGTTGTGGCGGCCCGGACCGGGCCGCCACAATCAGCCGGTGACGTTGACACCGGCAGACGCGGACAAGATCCTCACCGACAACTTCGCCCCCTGGGTGCTGGCCCTGGGGCTCACCGTCCAGGAGACGGGCGAGCGGCACGCCGTGCTCCGGCTGCCCTGGTCCGACGCCCTCGCCCGGGACGGCGGGGGGCTGTCCGGCCAGGCCCTGATGGCCGCCGCCGACACCGCCACCGTCATCGCGATCTCCGCCGCACGCGGGGCGTACGGCCCGATGACCACGGTCCAGCAGTCCACCAGCTTCCAGCGGCCGGTGGTCGGCGCCGACGTGCTGATCGACGTACGGATCACCAAACTCGGCAAGCGGATGGCCTTCGCCGACATCACCATGACCCCCGAGGGCGCGCCGGAGCCGGCCGCGAAGGCCTCCACGGTCTACGCCCTGCTCGGGTGAGCGGACCGCGCGGCGACACGCTCCGCGAAACGCTGGAGGTCCTGTCGTCGGGGCTGCCGGCGCGCGCGTAGGGAACGGCTCTGCGATCGTGGAGGCAGGGCAACCTTCGGCCCGGCGCGCGAGGAGCGGTCATGTCCGGACAGTTCGAGGCGAGCGTCGAGATCGACCGCCCCGTCGACGAGGTCTTCGCGTACCTCGCCGACGGGCGCCACGACCCCGAATTCAGCCCGCGCGTCCAGAAGATCACCCGGACCCCGGACGGCCCGACGGCCGTCGGCACGATGTTCCGCAGCACCGTGAAGGACGCGGGGATGAAGACCGACCGCGCCTTCCAGATCACCGCGCTCGACGCGCCGCGGCAGATCCGCTGGTCGGAGCTGAGCGAGAACATGGTCACCGCGGACGGCGGCTACGACCTGGAGGAACTCCCCGGAGGCCGCACCCGGGTCCGGATCTTCAACACGCTCACCGGGCACGGCTTGGGCAGGCTGCTGGTCGGCCTGGCCCTGAGCGCGGCACGCAAGGACGCCCCCGACTTCGGCCGTCGCATCAAGGCGGCGGTCGAGGCGTCCCCGCACGTGACCTGAAGCCGCGCGGACCTGCGACGACACCCGCCGACGGCAGGAGGGTGCCGTCGGCGGGTGCGATGGGCGGGCTGTGCGTCAGAAGCGGCCCGGCCCGCCCGACGGGAACGGGAGCCGTCCGGCCGGAGCCGACCCGGTTCCCGAACCAGACCCCGATCCGGCACCGAGCTCAGCCCGGCCGCCCGTGGCCCGGCAGGTCAGGTCCTGGGCCGGGAGCCGGCCCGTGACGAGGTACTCGCTGACCGGGGCGTTGACGCACGAGGACGGATCGGCCAGGTAGGCGCCGTGGCCCTCGCCGCCCAGGGCCAGGACCATCCGCGAGCCCTTCAGCGCGCGGTGCATGCCCAGGCCGCTGGCCAGCGGGGTCTGCGAATCCCACTCGTTCTGCACGGTGACCACGGCGGCCCTCGTCCTCATCGGGGTCGCCGCCTCCAGGGGCCGCTGCCAGAAGGCGCACGGCTTGATGTTCGAGGCGAAGTCCCCGTAGAGCGGGTACGCGGCCTTGTCCCTGACCGCGTCGCGCCGGTACCGCTCGGGATCGCGCGGCCAGTCGGCCGTGTCCCCGCACACCACGCTCCAGAAGACGGCGGTCCCGTTGTCCGAAGCGGGTTCGGCCGCGGCGCCGTTCCCGGATCCGCCCGCGAGGGCCTTCTTCATGTCGAAGGCGGTGGGCCCGCCCGGCTTTCCGTCGGCGGCGTCCTTCAGCGCCACCACCAGCGGAGTGATCTGCGCGGGATAGAAGAACATTCCGCGTGCGCGGCGGATGTCGTCGCCGTTGATCTTCTGCCCCTGGAAGACGATCGGATCCCGGTCGGCCCTCGCCACCAGCTGCCAGAAGGTCCCGGACACCGAGGCCGGGCTGTCGCCGAGGTGGTACTCGCCCGCGCGCTCCGCCGCCCAGCGCGTCCAGCGCGCGAAGGCGGGCTCGGCCTCCGTCGCCCAGACCTGGATCATGCCCCGCCAGATCCGGTCCGGGTCGACCCCGCTGTCCAGCACGAAGCGGTCGGTGCGGTTCGGGAACATCTGCGTGTACACCGCGCCGAGGTAGGTCCCGTACGAGTACCCCAGGTACGAGATCTTCCGCTCGCCCAGCACCGCACGGATCGTGTCCATATCGCGCGCGGTGTTGCGGGTGGTGAGGTACGGGAGCACGGAACCGGCCTTCTCCCGGCACTTGTCGGCGACCGTACGGGCCCACGCGACATCGGAGGGGAAGGTCTCGGGCCGGTAGGCCCGGTCGAACTCCTGCTCGGTGTCGGTCAGTCCGCAGGTCACCGGAGAGCTGGCCCCGACCCCGCGCGGATCGAAGCCGATCAAGTCGTACTGCTCGCGGACCTCCTTGGGCATCGACTCCCCGATGTACAGGGGCAGATCGAGCCCGCTGCCGCCCGGCCCGCCCGGGTTGAGCAGCATGACCCCGTGCCGCTTCGCCGGGTTCTCGCTCCTGACCCGGGACATGGCGAGGTCGAGCGTCTTCCCCCGGGGCCGCTGGTAGTCGAGCGGCACCTTGATGGTGGCGCACTCGTACGAGGCGGGCTGATCGGGGCTGCAGCGGTGCCACGCGGGCTGCTGGCGCAGGTATGTGTCGGCAAGGGGAGCTTCGCCGGAAAGGGGAGCGTTGTCGGCAGCGGGAGCCTCGTCGGCAACCGGAGCGGCGAATGCCTGAGCGGCAGCCGTCAGGGACACGGAACTCGCGAGGAGCCCGGCGGCGGCCAGTAAGGATGCCAGTCGTTTCTTTCGCACGAAGAGCCTTTCCTTTCAAGGAGGTTGGTCCCGGGCTCCACCCTCCTGCACCCGACCGCCCGTCCGAATCATCCCGTGGTGCCAGCCCCCATGGGCCTCACGAACGAGCTGAAATCCGGACAACTGGCCGACACGCTGGCTGTGGTGACGCGGTCGGCCCCATAGCAGCCCTTCGGGGCGTTGCCCGGATGTTTGTCCATTCGTGATGGGGCTTGGAAAGGGGTGCCGCAACGGGCGCTAGCGTCCCGGGAGACCAGGGACCGGGACCGCTCCCGGTCCGCGCAGCAAGGAGGCACAGTGCCGTCAATCCGTCGGTCGGCCGTCGGCAGCATGTCGGTCGCTTCGCGACACGTGATGGGTACGGGCATCGTCATCGGCGCCCTGGCCCTCACCCTGATCGCGCTGTTGATCCCGGTGCGGAGCTTCGGCGGCAGGATCGCCGAGGCCGCCGCGGCTCCCGTCGCCGCCCCCGACGACGACGGCGCCGGGATCACGAGCACGGCCTTCGGGCCGCTCACCCCCCAGGACCGCGACTTCGTCCGCAAGGTCCGCCTCGCAGGGCTGTGGGAGCTGCCCGCGGGGCGGCAGGCGCAGCAGCGGGGCACCAGCCCGGCGGTGCGCATGGCCGGGGAGCACCTCGTGGAGGGGCACACCGAGCTGGACCGGCGGGTCCGGGAGGTCGGTCAGGCCCTCGGCCTCGACCTGCCCGACCGGCCCTCCGATCAGCAGCAGGCCTGGCTCGACCAGTTGGACCGCGCGCAGGGGGCCGCGTACGAGCGGCTGTTCATCCAGCTGCTGCGCCGGGCCCACGGCAAGGTGTTCACGCTCGTCGCCCAAGTGCGGGCGCAGACGAGGAACTCCATGGTCCGCGAGCTGGCCACGGACGCCAACACCACGGTCCTGGACCACATCTCGATCCTGGAGGCCAGTGGGCTGGTCGACTTCGACGGCCTCGCGGACGCCGTGCCCGCCGGCCGGGCCCCCGCTCCCGCCCCCACCTCCGCTCCGGCCTCCTCCGCCGACTCCCGTTCGAGGAAGTGAAGTGATCGCATGAAGCCGATGAACCCAATGAACCGCACCGGACACAAACGCCGCCTGAGGCCCTCGTACAAGGCCCTCGCCCTCGTCAGCGCCCTCGCCCTGGGCGGCGGCGCGGTGGTGATCGCCGCCCAAGGCGCCTCCGCCGGCCAGGACAAGGCGCGCACCGCGCCGGTCACGGCCACCATCGACTGCCCCGACGTGGGCGAGCAGCTGAGCGAGGTGCCCGATGAGGCCCGGCCCGAGGTGGACCGGGAGCTCGCGGGGCTCGACACCCAGATCGCCGACGCCTACCAGCGGCTCGCCACCGGCAAGGCGCAGGGCGGGGCGCTGCTCGGGGAGCTGAAGGGCCAGCGGGACGCCGCGATCGGCCGGATGTCCGACGCCATCGGACGCACCACCGCCCGCCCCGACGGGCTGGCGCAACTGAGCGCCTGCGCGATGCGGGAGGCGCCGACCGGCAACGACGACGAGGGCCTGGACGGTACGAACGCGCTCGCGGGCCCGGCGGCCCGCTCGGGCTCGGGAGCCCCGGCGAAGGGCGGTCCGGCGCGCGGCGACTTCGTCGCCATCGGCTCCGTCAAGCCGAACGTGCGCGCCCCGAAGCCCAAGTCCACCGCATCCACCGGATCGATCGCCGTCCAGTGCGGCCGCAACGAGAACCGGCACCTCAACCCCGACAACGTGATCGTCGCCCCCGGGGTGGGCAACGGCGCCCACCACATGCACGATTACGTCGGCAACAAGACCACGGACGCCTTCTCCACCAACAAGAGCCTGGCCGCTTCCGGGACCACGTGCACCAACGGCGACCAGTCCACGTACTACTGGCCCGTGCTGCGGCTGCGCGACGGCAAGGCGGAACAGGACGCGGCTGCCCCCGGCGGCGGTCAGGACGCCAACGTGGGCACGATCCTGCGGCCCAAGCAGGTGACGACCGACTTCAAGGGGAGCCCGGTCTCCCGGGTCACCGCCATGCCCCGCTTCCTGCGGATCATCACCGGTGACGCGAAGGCGTTCACCAACGGCCCGGCCAACGCCAACGCCTCGTGGAGCTGCACCGGCTTCGAGGACCGGCAGCTGAAGGACAAGTACCCGATCTGTCCCAAGGGCAGCGACGTGGTGCGCACGTTCACCTTCCAGAGCTGCTGGGACGGCAAGAACACCGACAGTGCCAACCACCGCACCCACGTGGCCTTCGCGGCCGCCGACGGCTCCTGCAGGTCGGGCTTCAAGGCGATCCCGCAGCTGGTGCAGCGCATCGTCTACGCGGTCCCCCCGGGCGCGCGCTTCGCGGTGGACAGCTTCCCCGAGCAGCTGCACAAGCCGGTGACCGACCACGGGGACTTCATCAACGTGATGTCGGACGCGCTGATGGCCAACGCGGTGCGCTGCATCAACGGCGGGCGTTCCTGCCGGTAAAGAGCCCCCGGGGCGGCCCGCCTCCCCCAGGTCCCCGGCCGCCCCGGGAAGGTGCCGGTCCGAAGCCCGCTTCGGACCGGCACCGCCTTGTGCGGGGTCGGGGTCGGGGTCAGAGGCCGTTGACGCGGGCGATGCGCCCGGCGCCCAGCGGCGGCCGGAAGTCCGCGGTGACCACCCGGGCCCGGCGGCTGCCGCGGGAGGGCCGCAGCCGCACCTGGGCCATCAGACGGCGGCTGCGCAGGGCCAGTTCCAGTTCGAAACGGGTGCGCGGGTCCCGCAGGCCGGGACCGAAGAGCTTCTCCAGCTGGCGCATGCGGTACCGGACCGTCTGGGGGTGAACACTCAGGGCTTTGGCCGCCTCGGGCGCTCCGCCGCCCTCCAGCCAGGCCAGCAGGGTCACTTCGAGGCGCTCGCTCTGGCGCGGGGTCAGTTCCGCCAGGGGTCGCAGCCAGCGTGCGGCGAGAGCGTGTGCCAGCGGCTCGTCCTGGAGCAGCAGCAGGGTGGAGAGGTGGTCGTCCACGTAGACGGCCCGGACGTCCAGACCGGCCCGCGTCGGGGTCAGCGACAGCAGCCGTACCGCCCAGCGCAGGGAGGAGGCGCTGTCGCGGGGCGCGACGGGGTGGCCCACGGCGGCGAACCGGCCGCGCAGCGCGCAGTCCAGCGCGGTGCGTGCCTCCGGGTCCTCGGTCGGGACGAGCAGACAGGGCTGCCCGCCGGCCATGCCGCCGAGGCAGTCGTCGAGGAGGGCGGCGAGCTGCTGGGTCTCGCCGGGAGAGGCCGGCACGACGGCCCGTACCGCCGCGGGCAGCGGCCAGCCGGCCGCGCTCGCCAGGTCGGCGAGCGCCAGGTCCGACAGGGGCATGTCACCCGTGAGTACGGTGAAGAGCTCCCGCCGGGCAAGTTCGCGGACCGAGCCCGTCCGCTGCGAGGGCACGGCCTTCAGGGGCGTCAACGGCACGGAGGGGCAGGGCTCGTGGACCGGAGCTGCGGCGGACCCGGTGTCCGGGCCGCGGCCGCGCCTGCGCGCGGACCGCTCCCGTACCAGGTCCCCCTCCTCCCGGTTCCCCTGCTCCGGGTCCGGATGCCCGTGGTCCGGATGCCCCTGGTCCGCCGGGTGCCGGTCGCCCGGCTCCTCCGCGGAGGCCTCGCGGTAACCGAGGGCGGTGAGCAGGGCCGCCTCCAGTCGTTGTCTGACCAGTTCGTCGTCGACGTCGTCGACGAGCGCCGAGAATCCCGGGAGGGTCTCCCGCAGCTCCTCCACCATCCCCGCGGCCAGCGTGGGCAGTTCCCTGCGCAGGACCCGGGTCCACTCGCCCCGTGGTCGGGACCAGATGCGGTTCAGAAGTTCGCACATTGTTACCTCGTTCAAGCCGGGGTGTGGCGTGCCCCGTGGGAGGGTGGCAAACCTGCCGGGGGCTCCTCCCGCCCCGCCGACGCCATGCCGGCGGGGGAGTTGAGCGCCCCGTACTCCCTCCAGGACCATGCCAACCGCTTGCAGTCCCGCGGCCTCGGCCCAAGCGCCGTCGGGGAGGTGCGGCGGCGAACCAGGCGTCAACCCCGTCGCAACCGCACCACTGGAAGGGAATCTTCCGGGGATGTTCGATGCGATGGCTGTGCGAGGGCCAGAAATTATCACGTTTAGATAAATCCCGTGGAGACCTTGCGAAGCTCCAGGATGCTTCTGCACTCCGGCCCCCGCTCCCGGCCGGCCCGGTGGGCGAAGCGCCCATCTCCCGTCCGCCGAGGAGCGGTTGCGACGTCCACCCCGGGCGCCGAGCGTGCGGCGGAAGTGCTCGGGCCCCGTTTGGGAGACCACATGCCCCTGCTCCAGACTCGAACACCACGCTCGCACCGGGCCCGCCGCGCCAGACGCCAACCGGGCGCGGCATCGGCAACCGGCCGCCGGGCGGTCCGGCGGCCACCCCTGCTGTCCGCGGCCGGGGGACCGCACCCCGCCGCCCTGGGCGCCGCGGCTCTGGCCGCCCTGTCCGCACTGGTCGTGTCCGCGCGCGCGGGAGCCCTGACCCACCTGTGGGACTTCCTCGACTACGGGGCGGGAGTCCTCTCGCTCGTCTCGCTCACCGGCGCCGTCCTGTGGGGCCTGGCGGCCACCGACCGCACACTCCTCGCCTCCGCCCACCGCCTGGCGGCCCAAGGAGCGCACCGCGGCCTCGCCGTCGCCGGACTCGCCTTCCTCGGCCTGCACGTATGGATCAAGGTCGCCCGGTCCCAGGCCGACGCCGCGGCCGTGGTCCTGCCCTTCGCGGACGCCAACCGGCCACTGCTCATCGGCCTCGGCACCCTGGCCGGATACCTCTTCGTGGCGGTGGCCGTCTCCGGCGCCGTCCGCAGCGCCTTCGCCACCCGGGGCCGCTCGCTGTGGTGGCGGGCCCTGCACGTGGGCGCCTACCCGGCCTGGGGTGCATCGCTCGTCCACGGGCTCAAGTCCGGGCGCCCCGCCAGCGGTTGGGTGACGGCCGCGTACGCTCTGTGCCTGGTCGCCGTCGCGGGGGTGCTGGTGATCCGCTTGCGCACGAAGCTGCGTACCCAGTCGCGTACGCAGCTACGCGCGTCGCCCGTCCGGCCGCCCGCCCCGGCGCCCGGTGCGCCCCGGGTACCGGGGCAGGCTCCGCCGCGCAACCCCGTGCCGTTCGTGCGCAAGCCCGCGGAATGGGCCGCGGAGCTGCTGACCGCGCGCCTCACCCGGCAGTCGCGCCCCAAGGTGTTCGTCTCCGGCGGGCCCGGGCCGCGACACGGCCCCGGCCCCGCCCCCGACCGCCCCGGTGAGCCGGTCGACGGCGTGCGGGGGCGGCGATGAGCCCGGTGACGCGCCCCGTACTCGGCTGCGTGGGACAGCCCCGACTGCTCGCCGGACTCGACGCCGCGGACCGGCTCGACCGCGCCGGCCACCTGAGCGTGCACGGCGCCCTGCCCCCCTACCCGCCGGAGGGCCTGGTCGCGCTCGCCGAGGACATCGGCCTGGGCGGACGCGGAGGAGCGGGCTTCCCGTTCGCCCGCAAGCTCCGGGCCGTCATGCGGTCCGCGCGCGGACGCGACGGACGCACCGCCGTCGTGGTCAACGCCTCGGAGGGAGAGCCGAGTTGCCTCAAGGACGCCGCCCTGCTGCTGCACGTACCGCACCTGGTGCTCGACGGGGCCCTGCTGGCCGCCGCGGCCCTCGGAGCGGAGGACGTGGTCGTCGGCGTGACCCGGGAGGACGTGGAACAGTCCCTCGGCGCGGCCGTGGCCGAACGCGGCCCGGTCGGCCGCCGGGTCCGCGTCGTCCGACTGCCCGAACGCTTCGTCACGGGCGAGGGGACCGCCCTGGTCAAGGGGCTCGACGGCGGGCCCGCCCTGCCGTCCGGACAGAAGGTGCGCACCGCCGAGCGGGGACTCGGCGGCCTCCCCACCCTGCTGTCCAACGCCGAGACGTACGCACACCTCGCCGTCGCCGCCCGGATCGGCGCCCAGGAGTACCGTACGGCCGGCCTGCCCGCGGAACCCGGAACCACCCTGCTCACCGTCGCCGGCTCGACCGTCGTCGAGGTACCGCTCGGGACCTCGTTGGCGTACGTCCTGGACCTGTGCGGAACCGTACCGGGCCAGGGCGTCCTCGTCGGCGGCTACCACGGCCGGTGGCTGGCCCCGGCGGCCGCGCGGGAGGCCGCCCTGTCCCGGCGGTCCCTGGCCGCGTACGACGCGGTGCTGGGGGCCGGCGCGGTGCTGCCGCTGCCCGAGGACACCTGTCCGGCCGGCGAGGTGGCCCGGGTCACCCGCTGGATGGCGGAGGAATCGGCGGGCCAGTGCGGCCCGTGCGTCCGGGGCCTGCCCGCGCTCGCCGACGCGGTGGAACAGCTCGTGGGCGGCGGGGGAGGAGCGGCCCTCGAGGCGGTACAGGCGCGGATGCGAGGGGTGCTGGGCCGCGGCGCGTGCGCCCACCCGGACGGTACGTCCGCCTTCGTGGCCTCGGCGCTGGCCGTCTTCCCCGACGAGTTCCGCGACCACGCGCTGGGCAGCGGCTGCGGACGCCCGGTGCTGGGAGCGCTGCCGCTGCCGGCCGACGAGAACCCCGAACGCCTCGTCGTGGACTGGACGTTGTGCAAGGGCCACGGCCTGTGCGTGGACCTGCTGCCCGATGTGGTCCGGCTGGACGCCGACGGCTACCCCGCCCAGGGGGTCATGCCGGTCCCCGGACGCCTGCGACCCAAAGCGCTGCGCGCGGTGCGCCGTTGCCCGGCCCTGGCGCTGCGCATTCAGGAATGAACGGGCTGTGCACGGCTGCGGGCGGGCCGAGTTCACCCTTTGGCGCGATCTGATAAATTCCCCGGATTTCGAATGGGGGCGGCCCTGGTGGCCCTATGAATGGCCGTGGGAAAAACACGCCGGACGAAATCCTGAGGAGAGATCATGGGCAACAGGCTTCATGTGGCCACCGCGACGGGATCGATGGTGGCGGTACTCATGCTGACGGCGGGATGCGGAAGCGGCGGGGGATCCCTGCGCACCGTGGATTCCGTACGGCCGGCCGCGGCGGACAAGGCCATCGGTGACGGCTACGGGAGCGGATACGGCTCCGGATCCGGCTCCGGCGCCGACCCGGCGGCCGCGGCCGACCCGGCCGCCTCGGCTCCGGCCACCTCGGCCCAGGCGGGCGAGCTGGCGGTCCGGGAGGTCCCGGGCATCGGCGGCGTGGTCACCGACGGGGCCGGAGCGACCCTCTACCGCTTCGACAAGGACACGGCCGAGCCGTCCCGTTCGGCCTGCGAGGGCGCCTGCGCCACGACCTGGCCGCCCGTCCCGGCGGAAGACGCGAAGGCCGCCGCGGGCATCGACGTGAGCCTCCTCGGCGCGGTCGAACGGCCCGACGGCATCCGGCAGCTCACGCTCGCCGGCTGGCCCGTGTACCGGTACGCGAAGGACACCCAGGCGGGCGACGCGAAGGGCGAAGGGGTGGGCGGCACTTGGCACGCACTGGCCCCGAACGGCAAGAAGTCCATCGACAACAAGGCGACCGCCGACAAGGCCCCGGAAAAGAAGGGGTCCGACCTCTCCGTGACCGCCGATGCGAAACTCGGAAAGCTTCTGGTCGATTCCCAGGGACGCACCCTTTACCGGTTCAACAAGGACAGTGCCTGGCCGATGAAATTCGGCTGCCTCGACGCCTGCCTGAACACCTGGAAACCCGCCGCACCCGTGGACAAGGAGAAGGTCTCCGATATCCCCGCCGGACTCGTCGGATCCGTCAAACGCCCGGACGGAACACAGCAATTGACGATCGACTGCTGGCCCGTCTACCTGTTCACGGGCGATACCGCGCCCGGCCAGACCAACGGCCAGGGCAAGCAGGGGCTCTGGTTCGCGGTCGACGACGCGGGCAAGAAGATCACGGCGGCATCCTGAGGCCGCCGCCGTGCTGCCCGACCCGCCCCACATCGGCGCCCGCCACGTGCTGCCCTGCGCCGTCGTCCTGCTGGCCTCCCTGCTCTGCGCGGGCTGCGGCGGATCGGGGCCCGCCTCCCGGGCCTCCGCCGGTGCCGCGGACCCGGCCCCCGCCCCGCTGGACCGGATCGCCGAGGCCCTGGGCTGCCGGGCCGAGGTCACGGTCGATGCGGAGGAACTGCGCGAAGGCGCCTGCGAGGTGGGCCCGCAGGCCTACCGGATGGCCACCTTCAGCACCGGCGCCGGCCGCGAGACCTGGCTCGCCGAATCCCGTGCCTACGGGGGCACCTACCTGGTCGGCGACCTCTGGGTCGTCACCGCCGCCACCCCGGAGGCCCTGACCCCCCTCCGCGACCACCTGGGCGGCACCCTGGAATCAGGCTCCGTCCACGCCCCGCACGATCCGTCCGAATCCCATGGGGCGGGCCATCCCATGTAGGCGGTCCCTCCACCGGCGGCCTCCGGAGTCGACCGATCGTGCGGATCGGCGGTGTGGCAGCAGAAGGCCTGCCGGGGTCCCGGGTGGGACCGGGACCCCGGCAGGCCGGTCAAGGCCGCGGTGGACTCAGCCGATGGTCCACTGCTGGAGCGCGCTGCCGGTGTCGGGCTGCTGGGTGACCAGTGCGCCGTTGCCGGAGGACGCGGTGGTCAGGAGCAGTCCGCTCGACGCGGAGGCGACGGTGTGGGCGCCGTTGGCCAGTCGCGTGATGGTCCAGTGCTGGTTGGCGCCGTTGCCGCAGGTCCACTGGATGATCTTCGCGCCGGCGCTGGTGGAGCCTCCGTCTACGTCGGCGCACAGGCCGGACTCGGTGTTCTTCAGCTGGTACGTGCCGTCGGCCTGCTGGGTGAAGGCCCAGCTCTGGTTGGCGCCGCCGTTGGGTGTCCAGGTGATGAGCTGGGTGCCGGCGGTGGTGCTGTGGCCGGGGTTGTCGAGTGCCTTGCCCCCGGCGGTCAGGGTGTGGACCCCATTGAGGGAGGCCGTGACCGCCCAGGTGAAGGTGGCCGTGCCGGTGGCGGTGCCGGACGCGGCGGTGACCGTCACGGTCGAGGTTCCGGCGGTGGTGGGGGTGCCGGTGATCAGGCCGCCGGCGCTGATGCCCAATCCGGCAGGCAGGCCGGTCGCCGTGAAGGTCAGGGGCTTGCCGACGGAGTCGGTCGCCGTGAGCTGGAGGGAGACGGCCTTGTTCGGGGCGCCGGCCTGGTTGCCCGGGTTGGTGACCGTCACCGTCTCCGGTGCCTGGGCGATCGGGGTCAGTGCCAGGGTCTGCTCGGCGGCCGAGCGGGTGCCGCCGACCGTGTTGCCGGTGGTGTTGGTCCAGCTGCGGGTGGGCGTGGTCTCGGAGGGCCGGGTGGAGTCCGCGGAGAGGCCGATGACGAGGCCGCTGTACCGGTTGACGATCTTGTACGTGCCGGTGGAGGTGCCGTCGGCGGGCGAGGTGCCGCGGATGACGAACCACTGCTGGCCGACGGTGGGCCCGCCGGTTCCGGCCGCGGTGACGGTGGGCTTGGTGCCCCAGGCGCGGGTGGCCGTGGAGGTGGCGCCCACTCCCAGGAGCTGACCGCTGCTGGAGTTGGCGATGCGGTACGAACCGTCGCCGTTCGAGGCGAAGGTCCACGACTCGAGGCCGGAGCCGGTGGCGGCGGCGCCCGAGGTGGTGGCAGAGCTGCCGGAGACCTGAGCCAGGACCCGGCCGTCGGCGCTGCTGATCCGGTAGGCCTTGGAGGTGTCGACCGGAGCGGCGGGCTCGGTCGTGTCGATCGCGAGGTTGACGTACTCGCTGCTGGATCCGCCGGAGCAGCCGAAGGAGCAGTAGGAGCGGAAGTTCTTCCCGACGATCGTGGAACTGGTCTTGTTGCCGCTGTCGAGGAACCAGCGGTACCAGGAGGCGTTCTTGTAGTTGCCCGTGTCGCCGAGGCGGAACCACTTCTGGGTGGTCAGGTCGGCGGTGGCGTAGATCTCCTGGGAGGCCTTGCCGCTCTGGTCGACCGCCTGGGGCTCGCCGATGTACAGGCCGAGGTGGGCGTTGTAGGTGATGTCCATGACGAACAGCGGGGACGTCGCGGGCATCAGGCCGGCGGCGATCTGCTGGCTTACGGAGCCGCTGTTGGCCGGGTCGTACTCCTTGGACGGCGGGGTGTATCCGGTCGTGCTGGCGGAGTCCACGGGGACCATGTTGCTCTCGCGGCCGCCGAGGCCGGGCTCGGACCAGGCGCCGCCGTACCACTTCTGCCAGGAGCCGGGCGCCAGCTTCGCCGAGATCGGAGCGCGGGCGACGTGCCCGTAGAACGCGGCCCAGCTGCCGCCCTTGTTCACGATCCGGGAGCCGTAGAAGGCGTAGAAGTAGCCGGATGCCGTGTCCACGAACAGCCGCTGGTCACCGGTGCCGTAGTCGAAGGTCTGCTGCGGGAAGGCGGCCGTGTCGTTGCGCTTGGTGCTGTAGTGCGAGGTGATGACGTGGTCCTTGATGGTCCACGTGCGGCCCTGGTCCTTGGAGACTGCGTAGTCGATGGCGTCGAAGTGCAGGCCGTCGCCGAAGGGCTGCGGGGTGAACTCGTTGTGCACCAGCCCGTACCAGTCGCCGGTGTCCGGGTCGACCCAGACACCGGCCAGGTCGCAGTAGTTGCGGTGCGCGTAGCTCGACCCGGCCGGGGCGGAAGTCGATTCGAGGCCGGTCGGGCTGTTGTCGCAGCGCCAACTGGTGTCGTTGTTGCGGTCGTTGGAGTTGGCCGGGTTGACCGCGTCGCTGATGGCGGCGGACCGGGTGGCGGTGTCGAGGTTCGTCCCGGTGAAGAACGTCCACTTGCGGGGGTCGTTGGCGCCGTAGAGCGCGTGGGCCTGCTGGAAGTAGAAGGTGCCGTCCTTGTCGACATAAGGACCGGCGGGGGTGTCGTCGGGGTTCGTCCAGGAGCCCTTGGCACCGACGGTGACGGTGTAGGCGGGGGCGGCGTCGGCGGCCGACGCCGCGGATGCCGTGGGCATCAGCAGCGTGCTGCCGCCGGATATGAGCAGAGCGGCGGCGGTGAGTGCGCGGACCAGTCTGCTTCGAGGAGCGATCACGGGTACTCCCTGATCGGTGGAGCCCTGGGGGGCGGCTCCTTTGACGGTCCGTCGTCCTTGGGGACGGCGGTTGTGCCCGGGCCGCTGTGACGCGGCCCGAGTCCGGTGCTCCCACGTCCGGCGGGACGACCCGCTGCCGCGGGAGCAGTGTGGGGGGAGCCGGCCCTCAGGCGCCCGCCAGGACGCCCAGGAGGCGCGCGACTTCGGCCGCGACCTCCTCACGGGCCGGGCCGAGGTACTTGCGGGAGTCGCTGACCCCGGGCTGGCGGTGGAGTTCCCGCCGGACGGTCGCGGAGAAGATGCCGTTGAGGTGGGTGGAGATGTTGACCTTCGTCATCCCCGCCGCCACGGCCTTGGCGAGGTCCCCGTCCGAGACGCCCGACGAACCGTGGAGGACCAGGGGCACACCGGTGGCGCCGCGCAGGCGCGCGATCAGCTCGAAGTCCAGTACGGCGTCGCGGGTGGCCATCGCGTGGGAGCTGCCGACCGCCACGGCCAGGCAGTCCACCGCGGTCGCCGAGGCGAACTCCCGGGCCTCCTGCGGGTGGGTGCGCACACCCGGCGCGTGCGCGCCGTCCTTGCCGCCCACCTCGCCCAGCTCGGCCTCGACCATCACCTCGGCCCGGTGCCCGTACTCGGTGATCGCCCGGGTGGCCGCGACGTTCTGCCCGTACGGCAGCTTGGAGGCATCGAACATCACCGAGGTGAAACCGAGCCGGACGGCCTCGTGCACCAGCTCCGGCGACTCGGCGTGGTCCAGATGGACGGCCACCGGCACCGTCGCCTGCTCGGCCAGGGCCAGCGCGGCGCGGCCGATCGGCGCGAGGGAGCCGTGGTAGCGGACGGTGTTCTCGCTGATCTGGAGGATCACGGGCAGGTTCGCCCGGTGCGCTCCGTCCACGATGGCTTCGGCGTGTTCGAGCTGGACGACGTTGAACGCCCCGACGCCCCGGTTCCGGGCGTACGCGGGGCCGATGATGTCGTCGGTGGCGGTCAGGGGCATGCGGTGGTCTCCACACTCGCGGCGGTACGGAACTGTTCGTAGAGGTCGCGGCGGAAATCGCCCGCGAGTCCGGCGAACCGCCGGGTGAAGGCCCGCCAAGAGGCGGCGTCCGCGACGCGGGTACGGGTGACGGCAGGCTCAGCCATGCTCGCCGGCCGGCACCACGGAGCGGCTCAGGGCTCGGGGCCGGTCCGGGTCCAGCCCCCGTGCGGCGGCGAAGTGGACGGCCAGACGCTGAGCCCGTACGAGGTCGGACACCGGGTCCAGATCGCCCGCCGCACCGCCGGATTCGGCGAGGTAGGCGACGCCGGTACGGGCGACATCGGCGGCGAGGCCGTACGGTGCGGGGCCGAAGACCCAGGTGCCGCGGCCGGGGCCCGCGATGCTGATGGGTCCGTGGCGGTACTCCATCGCCGGGTCCGACAAGATCCGAAAGAGACGACCTAGGCCGGCCCGCTCGCGCAGTTCGGCGTAGGCCAGGGCCATGAACCAGGACGTTCCGCAGCCGATGACGGCCACGCGCTCACCGGGCCGCGGCAGGACGCCCCGGTGGTCGCCGGCCGAGGCAGCTGCCCTGCGCCAGCAGTCCGGTTGGGAGGCGATCTCGCGTGAGGTGTGGGAGGAGTGGGAGGTATGGGAGGAGCGGGGGGTGTACGCGGAGCCCGGGGGAGTGGACATCGGTGCTGGATCCCTTCGCGGTCTTTCGCGGTCGCTGGATCGACCGCGTGGAGGACGTGTGCGGGAGGCGATGTACGGGAGGGGGTGGGCGCGGGGGATGCGGGAGGGCGCCGGAGGGTCAGTCGAACGTCTCCACGTACTCCTCGCAGGTCCCGAGGGCAGGAGTGTCCACGAGGTCGACGCGGTGGCCGAACCGGTCGAGTTCGAGGATCGTCAGGAGGTTGTCCCCGGTGCGCAGCAGCGGACGGGGAACGTACAGGGTCGTCTGCGGGCCCACCTCCCAGTAGCGGCCGAGCAGGGTGTCGTTGACCCATACGAATCCCTTGCCGAAGCCGGGCAGTCTCAGGAAGGTGTCGGCGGGTTCCTCGACGTGCAGATGTGCCGTGGCGATGCCCCGGCTGTCGGCGGCCCCGGCGGCCGCACCGGCGCGGGCGAGGTCCTCGGCGGTCCATTCGTCCAGCGGCAGCGGGTGCATGGACCACCCGTGGACGAGTCGCCGCTCCACGCGAACCCCGCCCAGGATGCCCTTGCCCTGTCCGAGCAGCGGGCCGTAGTTGATGCGTCCCTGGTTCTCCACCAGCAGCTCGAGCCGGATCGCCGCGCCCGTGCCGGTGACGCCGAAGGAAGCCGTCGGCCGGTCCAGGACGGTGACGAGGGTGCCGTCGACGAAGACCTGTGCGCGGTCGTGGAGGCCGGTGACCGTCACCTCGTGGGGACCGGGCGGGACGACCGGGTGCGCGGTGTAGAGCACGAGGCCGGAGGCCTGGCCGAGTTCCTCGAAGCTCAGCGGGTTGGCGGCGTGCACGGGCGTGGACACCGACCTCAGGGCATCCACCAGCGCGGATCCGTGGTGCACGGAGAGGGTGGCGGGCTCCAGCAGGGGCGGATCCTCCGGCGGCTCGGGGACGGGCCGGGTGCTGTGGGGGGCGAGCCGTTCGCGCAGTGCGTGGAACTTGGGGGTGAGCGCGCCGTGTTCGGCCACGGGGGCGTCGGAGTCGTAGCTGGTGACGGTCGGCTGGAGGGCCGTGCCGTCGTGGTTGGCGCCGGCCCACAGACCGAAGTTGGTGCCGCCGTGTGCCATGTACAGGCTCAGCGAACCGCCTCGGGCCAGGATGCCCTCGACGTCCTCGGCAGCGCTCGTAGAGGACCGGACGTGGTGGCTCTCGCCCCAGTGGTCGAACCAGCCGTTCCAGAACTCGGCGCAGAGGAAGGGCTCCCCGGCGCGGCGCGAGCGCAGCAGCTCCGCGGCCTGGTCGGGGCGCGAGCCGAAGGTGGCGGCCGCCAGTTCGCCGGGAAGGCTGCCGCCGTCGAGCATCAGCGGCGTGGGCCCGTCCGCGGTGAAGAGCAGCTCGGAGATTCCGCGCGCCGCCAGGGCGTCGCGCAGCCAGCGCATGTAGGTGCGGTCGTCGCCGTAGCTGCCGTACTCGTTCTCGATCTGCACGGCCACGACCGGACCGTCCTGCGCCGCCTGGTGGTCGGCGACGAGCGGGATCAGTACGTCGAACCAGCGCCCGACCTCGTCGAGGTACTCGCGGTGGCTGCTCCTGGGCCGCATGCCGGGCCGTCCGGTCAGCCAGGCGGGCAGACCGCCGTTGTCCCATTCGGCGCAGATGTACGGGCCCGGGCGGACGATGACGTCCAGGCCGGTCTCCTCGGCGGTCCGCAGGAAGCGCGGCAGGTCGCGCCAGCCGTCGAAGCGGATGTCGCCGCGTCTGCGCTCGTGGAAGTTCCACGGCACGTAGGTGTCCACGGTGTTCAGGCCGAGTGCGGCGACCCGCTGGAGGCGGTCGGCCCACTGCTCCGGGTGCACGCGGAAGTAGTGCAGGGAGCCGGACAGGATCCGGTGGGGCCGGCCGTGGCGCAGGAAGGCGCCGTCGGCCCAGCTCAGCACGGGCTGCGTGACCAGAGCGCGGGTGACCGGAGCAGGGGCTACCAGGGCGGGGGCTACCAGGGCGGGGGCGACCCGGGCGGCGCGCGTGGTGCCGGCGGACTCGGCGGTGAGGGCGGAAGGGGTCATTTGACGGCTCCGGCGGTCAGGCCCGCGCGCCGGAAGGGCTGGAGCGGGAGGAGCGGGAGGAGCGCGATCAGAAGCGCCTCGCAGCCCGGAGTCCATCCCCGGGATGTTATCGATGCCTCCGCCGCTCCCGCGAGGCGGATGTAACTAGGCTTCACAGCTCCTCCTGAGTGCCGCTGCAGGCAGTGAAGGTGTCCTGCACGGGGGCCGCGTGTCCGTCGGGCACGCCGGCGGTTCGTCCGCCAGGCGTCCTGATGGCCGAAACTATGGCAGAGAATGTTATCGATGCCAATAGGTGTTAAGGAGTGGCGCTCCAGGGGGTGAAACCGCACGTGAACGGCTGTGTGAGCGATATCATCGAGGGGTCGGACCGGAGAAGGGGATCCCATGGCGAGGAGCGGTGACACCGACGGCGGAGCGCGCCCCCCGGGCATGCTGGACGTCGCCCGGGTGGCCGGCGTGTCCGCGCAGACCGTCTCGCGCGCGCTGGCCGGGCACCCCAACGTGCAGGAGAAGACGCGCGCGAAGGTCCTGGCCGCGGTCGACCAGCTCGGCTACCGCCGCAACAACGCCGCCCGGATGCTGTCTTCGGGCCGGAGCCGGACCATCGGCGTCGTGACCCTCCAGACGAGCTTCTACTCCCGGGCCGCCGTCACCTCCGGCATCGAGAAGGCCGCGCACGAGGCCGGGTACGCCGTCAGTGCCGCCACCACCGCCTCGCTGGACACCTCCGCCATCGAGAACGCGCTCTCCCGGCTCGCCGACCAGGGCGTCGAAGGGATCATCCTCTCGGTCCCCCTCATCCACACCAGTGGCAGGATCGAGCAGCTCACCCGGTCCACCCCCACCGTCACCATCGACGGCTCGCGCACCGACGCGACCGAGGTCCTGGCCATCGACCAGGTCCAGGCCGCCCGCATCGCCACCCGGCACCTGCTCGACCTCGGACACGACACGGTGTGGCACATCGCCGGCCCGGCGGAGTGGCTCGAATCGGCACACCGCCGCGAAGGCTGGCGATCCGCCCTGGAAGGCGCGGGCCGTGCCGTCCCGCCGCCGCTGGAAGGGGACTGGTCGCCCGCCTCCGGCTATCGCAACGGCCTGGTGCTCGCGCGGATCCCGGACGTCACCGCCATCTTCGTCGCGAGCGACGAGATGGCCTTCGGGGTGATCAGGGCCCTGCACGAGGTGGGGCGGCGCGTGCCGGACGAGATCTCGGTCGTCGGATTCGACGACATCGAGCTCGCTGAGTACTGCTCGCCCTCCCTCACCACCATCGCCCAGCCGTTCCAGCACATGGGCGCCCTCGCGGTGACCCATCTGCTCCGCCAGATCGATGCCCCCGGCGCCGTCCCCGAGCCGCGCTCGGTCGAACCGCGCCTCGTCGTCCGTGCCAGCACGGCGGCCGCCCCCGGTCGTCTGTCCTGGGACAGCTGATTTCCTCTGCTGCCGGCCTGGGCCGTCTCTTTCGCCGGACGACGCGGACCTGACCGGCAAGACCCGAAAGAGACGGCCTAGACCGGGTGGGTGTCGTCCGCCTGGAGGGCGGTGCGGACACCGGCGACGACTACGGCGATCAGGCAGAGGGCGATGATGGTCTCGGCCCACAGGAAGGCGAACCAGTCCAGCACGCAGCCGATCGGGGGCGTACCGGGAGCGGTGTTGCGGAACGCCGACAGGGCGAAGAGCGTGGCTGCCATCCACGAGAGGGCGGGCCAGACCAGGCCCTGCCGGCGAGTTGTCAGGTACCAGGCCCCCAGGAGTACGGACGCCGCCAGTGCCCACATCACGATCATCATGAAGGCGGCGAAGACGAGCAGGCTGCCCGATCGGACCAACTTCACCCCCACGACGGCCTCTTGCCGGGAGGCTCCGGGCGTCGCGGATACCGAGAAGAGCGTGTCGTTGTTGGAGAACAGCAGCCGCACCGGCACTTCCTTGCCGCCCTGTAGTGCCCAGAACCCCATGTCGGTCTCGTAGGAGTCGAACGGGTAGTCGCTGATCGATCCATCGGTGACCGCGACCTGCAGGTCCTTGGTCGTGATCCGCTCGTGAGCCTTGAACGTCAGGTCGCTGAGGGTCGCCTGGGAGGTCTGGAGGCTGAGGTCGGCCACCGGGGCGGTCCCGTTCTCCTCGCCGAGGGTCCCGCGCGGGGTGACCCGGACCCGGAGGACCAGCTCTCTGGCCGCAGCGTCGACTTTTTGGACGGTGGCCTCCACGTCCACCCGGTCGTGAGCCGTGGATCCGACCGTGTGGACCGTGTCGATCACCTGTCGTTCGGCGAACTGCAGCCACGACCCCACGGACACCGCGACCAGGACCAGGACCGCGATGAGGAGCAGGACGGGCAGCATCGACGCCCCGGAGCGGCGCGGGCGGGGTGGGGCCGAGGGTGGGGCCACGGTGACTCCGGCGAGATGGGGGGCCTAGGTCGCGGTGTGATCCTCGTCGACCGGACCGCAGATCCAGCGCATCCGGGCGAGCGTGTCGCCGCCGGCCGGAGCCGGACGCGTCTTCGGAGTGCGCGTCCTAGGACGGCTCGATAGGGTTATTGGGCGCGTTCCGCCCATACCGCCGTTGCATCGCCCGCCGTGCAATCGCCCCGGGGGCAGCCGTCGATCGGCAGAGGAACGGAATCACATGGCTGAGCAGAGCTTCCACATCGGGGTACCGCTTGCGGGGATCGCCATGGCCTTCCTGGCAGCCCTCGGTCAGACCCCGGCGAGCGCCGCGCCACCGGCCACCGCCACCGCCACCGCCACCGCCACCGCCACCGCCACCGCGTCGCGGTTCGTGCCGGGTGCCTGCCCCGAGCCACCGGAACCGATCGAGGCGCTGGCCACCGCCCGGTGCGGCGTCCTGGAAGTCCCCGAGAACCGTGCCCGCCCCGGGGGCCGGACCATCAAGCTGGCCGTGGCGGTCATCCCGCCCGTCTCGGCGAAGCCCGCCCCGGACCCCGTGGTGTTCATGTCGGGCGGCCCCGGCGGCGAGACGTTCGACGACATCCCGTTCCTGGTCTCCTCCGGTCTGAACCGGGATCGCGAACTGATCGTCATGGCCCAGCGCGGCAATCTCTACGACGAGCCCAACCTCGCCTGCCCGGAGCTGGACCGCTTCTACGCCCGGTCCGTGGGACTCCCCTCCTACGCTCCGCAGACGGAAAAGCTCATGCTCGACGCGGTGAAGCAGTGCCGGGATCGCCTGACGGCCGACGGGACCAACTTGAGCGCCTACAACAGCACCGAGAACGCCGCCGACTTCGCCGACCTGCGCACCGCACTGGGCTTCAGGCAGTGGAACGTCTACGGCCACTCCTACGGCAGCAACCTGGCCCTGACCTACCTGCGCCTGCACCCCCAGGGCATCCGTGCGGTGGCGCTCGACTCGGCTGCCCCCGCACCGTACGTCTCCCTGCCGTTCGCCTGGGCCAACGCCCGGGAGGGACTCGACAACCTCTACAAGGCCTGCGCGGCCGAGCCCCGCTGCAAGAGCCGGTACCCGGATCTCGAGCGCACCCTCAACGAGCAGGTGCAGAAGCTCGAGGCGCACCCACTGACGCTGAACGTCCGGCCGCCGCAGGGCGGAGACCCGGTGAAGGTCGTCCTCGACGGCGGCGCACTGGTGAATCTGCTGGTCGCCAAGGCGATCCCGTTCGCCGACGTCCCGGCCGCGATCGACGAACTCGGCCGCGGGAACCCCGAGCGCTTCGCCGAGGCCCGCGCCGCCGGCTCGGTCCAGGTGGACGGGCAGACCGCCCACGGTCTGACGCAGTCGGTGGTGTGCAGCGAATGGGTGCCGGACCACTCGACGTCCGACGTGCTGAAGGCGGGGCGCGAAGCATTCCCCGAATGGCCCCGGTCGGTCCAGGCGCAGGCACCTCAACTGCCCTTCCAGGACGCGATTTGCCGTCTCTGGAACATCCCGGACCGCACCGCCGCCGTGCGGGTGCCCACCGTCAGCCCGGTGCCGGTCCTCTTCATCAACGGGACGTTCGACATGAAGACCGGAGCCAGCTGGGCGCCCAAGACGGCCCGTACGCTGTCCCGTTCGACCACCGTGCAGGTGCCCGGGATCGGGCACTGGGTGGTCCCGCAATCGCCCTGCGCCCAGAAGGTGCTGGCGTCCTTCCTCAGCGATCCGACCGCGCCCGACACCGGCTGCGTGGCGGGGCTGAGGTGGGAACCGTTCACGATCACCCCGAAGTGACGGGGAGGAATGATGGCACGGTCACACGTAGGACGGATGCGCACCGGGTCGGCCGTGGCGGCGACCGGGATGCTGCTCACCGGCCTGTTCGCGGCGCCGGTGAGCGCGCAGGAGCAGACGCCTTCAGGAGCGACCGGCACGGTCGCCCGCACCGTGGGTGACGCCAGCTTCAAGCCGGGGCCCTGCCCGAAGACGGCGGATCCGGTCGCCGAACTCGAAGGAGCCCGCTGCGGCACGCTCACCGTGCCCGAGAACCGCACGAAGCCGGACAGCCGAAAGATCACCCTCGGCGTCGCGATCGTGGCGGCCGAGGCTGCCGAACCGAAGGCCGATCCGATCGTGTGGCTCGCCGGCGGGCCGGGCGACGACGCGGTCGGGGAGGCGAAGATGGCGATCGGCGGCGGCCTGAACCACGACCGTGACGTGATCTTCATGTCCCAGCGCGGCACGTACTCGGCCGACCCGGCACTCACCTGCCGCAACGTCGACGAGTTCAACGCGCGCGCGACCGGTCTCGTCTACGACGCGCCGTCCACCGAGCGCGAGCACGTCGCGGCCACGAAGGCCTGCCGCGATGCGCTGGCGGCGACCGGCGCCGACCTCAGCGCCTACAACGACATCGAGAGCGCCGCCGACTACGCGGACCTGCGCACCACGTTGGGCCTCAAGGAGTGGAACCTGTACGGCATCTCCTACGGCACGCAGCTGGCACTCGTCACCATGCGCCTGCACCCCGAGGGAATCCGGTCGGTCGGCATCGACGGCATCCTGCCGCCGTCCACCGGAGGTTCGGCCGTGACCTGGAGCGCCGCCAAGCAGGGTTTCGACGGCGTGTTCAAGGCCTGCGAGGAGCAGCCCGACTGCAACCGCCGCTATCCGAACCTGTCGGCCACCTTCGAACGGCTCGTCCGTGAACTCGAAGCCAAGCCCGTCACCACCACCATCACGCTCCCCGACAGCCAGAAGCAGGTGAAGGTCACCCTGGACGGCGGAGCCCTGGTGAACTGGATGACCGCCGCCACCCACGTGGCCCCCCAGGTACCGCGCGCCCTCGATGAACTGGCCAACGGCAAACCCCAGCGGATCGCCGAGCAGTGGGCGGGCGGCAAGTACAGCCCCCAGGCCATCGGTCGGCTGTCCCACGGGCTCGTCTACGGCGTCTTCTGCAGCGAGTGGACCCCGTACGAGACCCAGGCCGAAGCGCTCCGCGCAGGCCAGAAGACCTACCCGTCGTTCCCCGAATCGGTACAGGCCCAGGCCCCGCTGCTCACCTTCCTCCGTCCGGACTGCGACGTCTGGAACATCCCCGCGGCGCCCGCCTCCATCCGCGACGTCACGCAGAGCGAGATCCCCACGCTCGCCCTCTCGGGCGGGTTCGACGCCCAGACCGCAGCGGCCAACGGGCCGTACGTGGCCCGCACCCTGCCCAACGCCACGGTCGTCACGATCCCCTACGTAGCCCACGTGGTCTTCGCCGATTCGAAGTGCGCGCAGTCCATCGCCGTCTCCTTCTTCGACACCCCCGCGGCCCCGAACACCGACTGCCTCAAGGACCTCAAGCCCCCGGCGTTCGAAATCGCCCCCTGAGCCGGCCTGGACGCTCGTGCAACGGGTCAGTGCGAGTCCTGAAGGGCTTGGGAAAAGCTGACCGGACATGCGAATCGTTGTAGGCTCCGAAGACCGCCCTTGACCTGCGTGAAGTGGGCAGGGAGCAGACATATCGGGAGTATTCGCATGCTTCGTACCATGTTCAAGTCCAAGATCCACCGGGCCACCGTCACCCAGGCCGACCTGCACTACGTCGGGTCCGTGACCATCGACGCCGATCTCCTGGACGCGGCGGACCTGCTGCCCGGAGAGCTCGTGCACATCGTGGACATCACCAACGGGGCCCGGCTCGAGACGTACGTCATCGAGGGGGAGCGGGGCTCCGGGGTGATCGGGATCAACGGGGCCGCCGCGCATCTCGTGCACCCCGGCGATCTCGTCATCCTCATCAGCTACGCCCAGGTGGAGGACGCCGAGGCGCGGGCGCTGAAGCCGCGCGTCGTGCACGTGGACGCGGACAACCGCATCGTCGAACTGGGCGCGGATCCCTCCGCCCCGGTTCCGGGAACGGATCAGGAGCGCAGCCCCCACGCGGTGGCTGTCTGAGGGAAGTCGGGGACCATGTCGCAGGCCGTGCCGATCGAGTTCGTGGACGACCGCAAGTCCGGGAGGCTGCTGGCCGTCGAGGGCGAGGCGGTGGTCGGGTTCATCGCCTACTTCGTGCTCGCCGAGGCGCCCCACGCCCTCGTGGCGGTCCACACCATCGTCGAACCGGGCCACGAGGGGCGCGGGATCGCCGGGAACCTGGTGAGGACCTTCTACGGGATCGCCGCCGGGGAGGACGTTCCCGTGGTCCCGCTGTGCCCGTACGCGGCGAGCTGGGCCGCCAAACACCCCGACCAGGCGCCCGAGGCCCCGGCCGCGGTCGTGGCGGCGGCCAAGGCGCAGCTCGACTCGGACTCCGACCTGTGGTGACGGCGCCCCCGAAGGCCCTGACCCTGCTGCACACCTCCGCCGCGCACGTCCCGGTCTTCGACGCCCTGCGCGACCGGCACCACCCGGACGCCGTCCTACGGCACCTCGTGGTCCCGGAGCTGCTGGAGCGGGCCCGCGCCCACGGGCCCGAGTCGGTGGCTCCGGACGTGCGGGAGCTGCTGGAAGGCGTCGCCGGGCCCGTCCTGGTGACCTGCTCGTCCATCGGGGCGATCGGGGAGTCGCTGGCTCCGGCCCTGGGCGTCGCGGTGCTCCGGGTCGACCGCCCGATGGCGGCCGCGGCGGTGCGCACCGGGCCGCGGATCCTCGTACTGGCCACCGTGGAATCCACCCTGGCCCCCACGGTGGGGATGCTGGAGGAGGAGGCCACGGGGCCCGTGGCCATCCGCACCCAGGTGGTCGCAGGGGCCTGGGACCGCTTCGCGGCGGGCGACGCGGCGGGCTGCCGGGCCCTGGTCGCGGCAGCGGCCGATGCGGTCGCCGACGCGGACGTCATCGTCCTGGCCCAGGCGTCCATGGCGGGCGCCGAGGACCTCACCACGACCGCCACCCCGGTGTTCTCCAGCCCGAGGACCGGGCTGGCCGCCGCACTCGGGGCACAGACGGTCTGAAACGGGCGTCCCCCTGTGAGGGGGGCGCCCCTTCTCGTCGTGCGGGCCCGGCCGGAACGGCGGAAGCTGGGATACATGACGCAGCCGCCCGTTCCCGATCCGCCGCCCCTGCCGGGGCCCGGCCCGTTCCCGGACCCCGAGCCGATTCCGCCGCGGCCCGTACCGCCCCCCGATCCGGGTCCGCCGCCGCCCGAGCCCGCGCCGATGCCGGAGCCGCTGAGCTGAGCTGAGCCGGGTGAGCCGGGCCGAGCGGCGGATCGGCCGCGCGTCAGGCCGTACGGACCTCGGAGCGGTCGCCGCTCCACAGGGTGTGGTACGAGCCTTCGCGGTCGGTGCGCCGGTAGGTGTGGGCTCCGAAGAAGTCGCGCTGGCCCTGGGTCAGGGCCGCCGGGAGCCGTTCCGCGCGCAGGGCGTCGTAGTAGGCGAGCGAGGCGGCGAAGGCCGGTACGGGGATGCCCTGGCGGACCGCGGCCACCAGTGCCTCGCGCCAGTCCTCCTGCGCGGCGCCGATCTCCTCGGCGAACCCGGCGTCGGCGAGGAGGCTCGGCAGCTCCGGCCGGGCGTCGTAGGCGGCGCGGATCCGGTCCAGGAACGCGGCTCGGATGATGCAGCCGCCGCGCCACAGCGAGGCCACGGCGCCGAGGTCGATGCCCCAGCCGTACTCCTCGCTGCCGGCCTGGATCTGGTGGAACCCCTGGGTGTACGAGACGATCTTCGATGCGTACAGCGCCTGCTCCACCTGGGCGGCGAAGGCGTCCGCGGCCTCGGGGGAGAGCGGCGCGGCCTTCGGGCCGGCCAGGCCCCGGGCGGCGGTACGCAGGTCGCCGTGGCCCGAAACCGCGCGGGCGAAGACCGCCTCGGCGATGCCCGACACCGGCACGCCCAGGTCGAGGGCGATCTGCACGGTCCAGCGGCCGGTGCCCTTCTGCTCGGCGGCGTCGGCGACCACGTCCACGTACGGGAGACCGGTCGCGGCGTCCGTGTGCGCGAGCACCTCGGCGGTGATCTCGATCAGGTAGGAGTCCAGCCGGCCCTTGTTCCAGGAGCGGAAGGTCTCGGCGATCTTCGCGGGGGAGTATCCGGCCACCTCCCGGAGCAGGTGGTAGGCCTCGGCGATGAGCTGCATGTCGGCGTACTCGATGCCGTTGTGCACCATCTTGACGAAGTGGCCGGCGCCGTCGGGGCCCACGTGCGAGGTGCAGGGGGTGCCGTCGGCGGCCTTGGCGGAGATCTTCTCCAGCAGCGGGCCGAGGGAGGCGTACGACTCCTCCGAGCCGCCGGGCATGATGCTCGGGCCGAGCAGCGCGCCCTCCTCGCCGCCCGAGATGCCGACGCCCACGAAGTGCAGGCCCTGCTCGCGCAGCTCCTTCTCCCGGCGCCGGGTGTCCTCGAAGTGGGCGTTGCCGCCGTCGATGATGACGTCGCCCGGCTCCAGCAGCGGAGCGAACTCGCGGATCACGGCGTCGGTGGGCTCGCCGGCCTTCACCATGATGATCAGGCGGCGCGGGCGCTCCAGCGCGTCGACGAACTCCTTGGCGGACTCGGCGGCCACGAAGGTGCCCTCGTGTCCGAACTCCTGTACCAGCGCCGTGGTCTTGGCGGCGGTGCGGTTGTGGACGGCCACGGTGAACCCGTTGCGCGCGAAGTTGCGGGCGAGGTTGCTGCCCATCACCGCGAGGCCGGTGACGCCGATCTGCGCCGTGCTGCTGCTCATGGGGTGCGCTCCTGAGTGCTTCGACAGTGCATTCGATATGCGGAGGAATGCGGGAACACCGACGCTACATCGGGAGAGATCCATATCGACCCCCTACTTCTGGTGAGCCCTCAACTTCCCCTCGAACGTGTCCGGTTGTCGACCTTGTCATGTTCCGGTCGCAGCGTTACGGTGTGCGGTTCCTGCTGTCTTCGATGGGGGCTCCCATGGGTGTACGGGGCCGGCACCGCCGGTATCAGCCGAGCAGCATCAACCGGGCCTCGCTCGTCGTCACCGCCGGTGGCGCCGGGATCGCGCTCCCTCTCATCGGCGCCGGAGCCGCGCACGCCGCCTCCGTGGACACATGGAGCAAGGTCGCCGCCTGCGAGTCCACCAGCAACTGGCACATCAACACCGGCAACGGCTACTACGGCGGGCTCCAGTTCAGCCAGAGCACCTGGCGGGACTTCGGGGGCACCGCCTACGCCGCCCGCGCCGACCTCGCGACCAAGGACCAGCAGATCGCGGTCGCGGAGAAGGTGCTCAAGGGGCAGGGTCCGCAGGCCTGGCCGGTCTGCGGGAAACAGGCCGGACTCAGCCGCAGCGGCCCGGCGCCGGCCCTGGGCGCGCAGTCCAAGGCCGCGGCCCCGGCCCCAGCCCCGGCGAAACAGGTCCAGCAGGTCCAGCAGGTGAAGGTCCAGCTCCAGGAGACCAAGGCGGCCGCTCCGCAGGCCGCCGCGCCCCGCCCGACCGGGACTTCGGTCCTGCCCAACCCGTACGTCGTCGCGCCCGGGGACTCGCTCTCGGCCATCGCCACCGACCAGCACGTCGAGGGCGGCTGGCAGGCGCTGTACGAGACCAACCGGGCCACCGTGGGCGGCAATCCGGACCTCATCTTCCCCGGGCAGCGGCTCACCCTGAGGATCACGGCCGCTCCGGCCGCGCCCCCGGCCCAGAACCCGGAGAAGCCGCCGCGCACGGCCGAGCCCGTCAAGCCCGTGGAGCCGGCGGCCGAGAAGCCGGCCGAGAAGCCGGCGGAGAAACCCGCCGAGAAGCCCGCGGCAAAGCCTGCCGAGAAGCCGGCGGCCGAACCCGTAGCGAAGAAGCCGCAGGCGCCCTCGGGCGGCTTCTCCGCGCCCGTGGACGCGGGCCTCGGCACCGCCTATCACGTGGCGGGATCATCCTGGTCCAGCGGCTACCACACGGGGGTCGACTTCCCGGTGGCGACCGGCACCTCCATCAAGGCCGCCGGCCCCGGCGAGGTGGTCTCGGCCGGCTGGGCGGGTGCGTACGGCTACCAGGTGGTCATCCGGCACACCGACGGCCGGTACTCCCAGTACGCGCACCTCTCGGCGCTCGGCGTCAAAGCCGGTCAGCAGGTCACGGGCGGGCAGCGCATCGGCCGCTCCGGCTCCACCGGCAATACGACCGGACCGCACCTGCACTTCGAGATCCGCACGGGCCCCGGCTACGGGACCGACATCGACCCGCTGAAGTACCTGCGCGGCCACGGGGTCGACATCTGAGCGCAGAGCCCGCGCCCCTGACGGGTACGGCCGGATCCAGGACCGCAACCGGAGTCCCAAGAGAAGCCGGACCGGCCGTACCCCCCGGGGTGTGCGGCCGGTCCGTCGTACCGGGTGTGACCTGGGGCGGAACGTGAGTTTGTCCTGCGCCGGGGCGGATCCGTACACTAGCCCTTTTGGGGACTTCCGCAGCAGGCGGACGCGGACAAGTGATCAAGGAACGGCAGCGGGTATGACGGTGACCGAAGACAGCCAGGAGCAGGGCCACGCCTTCGGGCCCGGCATCGACCCCGACCGCCTGGCCCTCTGCCTCAGCGTGCTCGACGAGCTGGACAAGCTCGATGTCGATCACCCGGACGCCATCACCGTGCGCCGGGCCACCGCCGGCCTCTACCGCACGGTCAAGCAGCGCCGCCGCCAGGACCGCCGTGCCGCCAAGACCGCCAACGACAGGGCCGTCACCGAATCGACCGCGACCGGTTCCGCCGAGCGCATCGACGACGAGACCGAGGGTCTGCTGCCCACTTCGGTCACGGAAGCCGGACGGATCGCCGGAATACTCCAGCGCCCGCGCTCCTGCTACATCTGCAAGACGCGCTACGTCGAGGTCGACTACTTCTACCACCAGCTCTGTCCGGCCTGCGCCACCGAGAACCGGAACAAGCGGGAGGCCCGCGCCGACCTCACCGGCAAGCGTGCGCTGCTCACCGGCGGCCGCGCCAAGATCGGCATGTACATCGCGCTGCGGCTCCTGCGGGACGGCGCCCACACCACGATCACCACCCGTTTCCCCAAGGACGCCATCCGCCGATTCAAGGCGATGGAGGATTCGGCGGACTGGATGCACCGGTTGGAGGTCGTGGGCATCGACTTGCGCGACCCGGCCCAGGCGGTGGCGCTCGCCGAGCAGGTGGCCGAGGCCGGTCCGCTGGACATCCTGATCAACAACGCGACGCAGACCGTACGCCGCCTGCCGTCCGCGTACGCGGCGCTGGTCGAGGGGGAGAGCGCCCCGCTGCCGGCCGGTGAGCTCCCCGCCCACCAGGTCATCGGAGCCTTCAACTCCGGTGCGGTCGACGGCCTGGCGGCCCTGCCCATCGGCGTGAGCGGGCTCGAGGCGCAGAAGGTCGCCGACCTCGCGCTGGTCGCGGGCAACGCCAGCCTGGAGCGGCACCTCGCCGGAACCGCCATCGACGCGGGCGGCCTGCTGCCCGACGTCGTCGACAGCAACACCTGGGTGCAGACCATCGACCAGATTTCCCCGGTGGAGCTGCTCGAGACCCAGCTGTGCAACTACACCTCGCCGTTCATCCTGATCAGTGCGCTCCGGCCGGCCATGGCCGAGGCGGCCCGCAAGACCGACGGCGGCCGGGCCTACATCGTGAACGTCTCGGCGATGGAGGGCGTTTTCAGTCGCGGCTACAAGGGCGCGGGACACCCGAACACCAACGCGGCCAAGGCGGCGATGAACATGGTGACGCGGACCAGCGGCCAGGAGATGTTCCAGACGGACCGGATCCTGATGACCTCGGTCGACACGGGCTGGATCACCGACGAGCGCCCGCACTTCGACAAGATCCGACTCGCCGAGGAGGGTTTCCACGCCCCGCTCGACCTGGTCGACGGCGCGGCCCGGGTCTACGACCCGATCGTCCGCGGCGAGGCCGGCGAGGACCTGTTCGGCGTCTTCCTCAAGGACTACGCGCCCGCCAACTGGTAGGCGGTCCAGCCCGTCCCGCAGCGCCCCCGTCCGCTCATGTGAGCGAGCGGGGGCGTTTCTCATATGAGCGGTGGTGGAGGGTGCCTCGAATTCACCTCGTGCGGCCGTAGGCCCCCGCCGCGACCAGCTCCAGCACCGGCCGCCAGTCCTCCAGGACCCCCGCGTCCGGGCCGCCGGCCCGGCCGGCTTCGGCCGCGCGGCACAGGGCGTCCACGTCGAGGTCGTCGTCCGGGTCCGGTGTGCCCGGCGCGTGGAGCCGTACGAGCCGGGCCACCCGCTCGCCGAGCAGGGGCCGGATCGCATCCGCGGAATGGGCGATCAGCAGCCCCGCGACCTGCAGTTCCTTGTCGAAGGGGTGCGAGCGGCGCAGCAGGGCGGCGGCGCGCAGCCCGTGTCCGCCGCCGGGCCCGTCCCGCAGCAGGTCCATCAGTTCCTCGACGCTTCCGACGACCGCCGGCACCTCGGATCTCGCCACTGTCGTTCCCTCCGTCGCCCGACCGCGCATCACCCGTTTGGCGCCGCCGAGCAGATCAGATGCGCGTGACGTGTCACCGTACGAGTTACTGAACTGGTGGCGAAAACAAGCGGTCCAGAGCGGATTTTACCTTTCCATCGAGCAGGGGCCCGCTCATATGTGTACTCTGATGCACATGAGAGCCCCACCCGGGCACTCGCTCCACCAAGGCGCCACCGCGTCCGGAAACCCTTGACACCTGCCCCCGGTGCGCGGCTCGCCCGCCGGGTTACGCGACACAAAGGAGTGCGCGGTGACACCAGAACTGACGAAGACCGACCAGGCGCTGCTGGAACGTACGGGGCCGCGGAGCAAGAAGCGCCCCGAGACGCTCGGCAACCTGGAGGTCTGGGCCCGGTCCGCTCCGATCCGCCTCGCGGGTTACGAGGACGACCTCGCCGAACCGCACATCCTGCCCGGCATCGACTGACCGAGGCCCCGGAGCCCAGAGCCCGGGACCCGCTCCGAGCCCCCGCACCGACGACCGGTGCGGGGGCTCGCTGCTGCCCGGGGCGGCACCGGGTTCCCGTACCGGGTACGCCGTCAGCGTCATCGCTGTGGGCGATCAAGGGTTATGCGGGGGACCGGCCGCGGGCACGCTCATCTGCATGAAACTGCTGATGCTGGGTGGTACCGAATTCGTCGGGCGCGCGATCACCGAAGACGCCCTGGAGCGCGGCTGGGAGGTGACCGTCTTCCACCGCGGTCACCACGCACCCCCGTCCGGGACCACGGCCCTGCACGGGGACCGCACCGCCCCCGGCGGCCTGGCCGCCCTCGCCGAGGGGGAGTGGGACCTCGTCGTCGACACCTGGGGCGGCGCCCCCACCGCCGTGCGCGACAGCGCCCGGCTCCTGGCCGACCGGGTCGGCCGGTACGCGTACATATCCAGCCGTTCGGTGTACTCCTACCCCGCGCCGGCCGGCACGGCCGAGGACGGCCCGCTCGTCGACGGCTCGCCCGACGCGGGCCCCGTCGCCTACGCCGAGGACAAGCGCGGCGGCGAGCTCGCCGCACTGGCCGCCTTCGGCGACCGGGCCCTGCTGGTGCGCGCCGGGCTGATCCTCGGCCCGTACGAGAACGTCGGCCGACTGCCCTGGTGGCTGAACCGCACCGCCCGCGGCGGACCCGTACCGGCCCCCGGCCCCCGCGAACTCCCGCTCCAGTACGTGGACGTACGCGATCTCGCGCGCTGGACCCTCGACGCGGCCGAAGCCGGGCGCGGGGGCCCGTACAACCTGGTCTCCCCGACCGGCCACGCCACGATGGGCGGCCTCCTGGAGGCCTGCGCGGCCGTGACCGGCGGCGGCGCACAGCTGCGCTGGACCGATCCGGCCCGCATCGAGGAAGCCGGGGTGCAGCCCTGGACCGAGCTGCCGGTCTGGTTGCCCGAGGGGGAGCAGCACGACTACATGTTCGGCGGCGACGTGACCAAGGCGCTGGCGGCGGGGCTCGTGTGCCGGCCGGTCGAGGAGACCGTCGCCGACACCTGGGCCTGGCTCCGGAGCCTGGGCCAAGTGGCCCCGCAGCGCGCGGACCGGCCCGCCCCGGGCATGGACGCGGAGCAGGAGGCGGCGCTACTCGGGCTCTAGCGGCTCCGGCCGGGCGGCCCCCGCGAGCCGGGTCGGCGGGAGGTACTCGCGCACCAGCGTGCGGTGCCACCAGGCCCCCGTCTCGCGCAGCTCGCGCCAGGTCGTGAACCGGTAGCGGTACAGCCGCGCCCGGACGTAGCGTGGCGGGGCGTCCGGGAAGGGGTTGTACCGGATCAGCCGCAGGGTGTCCCGGTCTCCCGCCAGCAGCCGCTCCACGAACGGCCCGAACCAGTCCCGCGCATAGCCGGGGGAGAGCGCCGCGAACCACATCAGCCAGTCCAGCCGCAGGTGGTACGGGGCGAACTGGCGCGGGATCCGGCGCACTTCACCCGGCTTGCCCTTGAACCCGTACTCCCGCCACTCCCCGTCCGCCCTGGGCAGCGGGTCGGCCGTGCCCTCCACGACGACCTCCTCGCGGATCCGGCCCACCGTGCCGAACGCCCCGTAGGTGTTGACCAGGTGGAGGGAGTCGAAGGACCGGTTCATCACCTGGCGGCGCGAGACCATGTTGGCCACCGGATGCCGGCTCAGTACCAGCACCAGCGCGGTCGCCGCGCACCCGAGGACCACGTACCAGAGCGGCCCGGTCCGCGAGGCGGCCCCGGGCGGCGGGCCCGCGAGCCCGGCGAACCTCGTGAAATCGACGGCGGGGAGGGCGAGCGTGATCGTCAGCCAGTTCAGCCAGGCGAAGTTCCCCGACAGCACCAGCCACAGCTGCGTGGCCACGATGACGGCGGCCGCGTACGAGGCCACCGGCTGCGGGGCGAACAGCAGGACCGGCACCACCAGTTGGGTGACGTGGTTGGCCGCGCACTCCACCCGGTGCAGGGGCCCCGGCAGGTGGTGGAAGAACCAGCTGAGCGGCCCCGGCATCGGCTGCGTCTCGTGGTGGAAATACAGGCAGGTGAGCCTGCGCCAGCAGGGGTCTCCCCGCATCTTGATCAGTCCGGCGCCGAATTCGACCCGGAAGACCACCCAGCGCAGCAGCCAGAGCACCAGCACCGGCGGCCCGGCCCGCGCATTGCCGAGGAATACGGCGAGGAAGCCGGTCTCCAGCAGCAGCGATTCCCAGCCGAAGGAGTACCAGGTCTGCCCCACGTTCACGATGGACAGGTACAGCAGCCACAGCAGCGCCCACATCGCCATCGCCGCGCCCAGCGGCACGGAGTCCCCGGCCCCGGCGGCGAGGGCCGCGGCGAGCGCGGCACCGGTCCAGGCGCAGGTGGCGAAGAAGCGGTCGGAGTAGTGCAGTTGGAACAGGCTCGGGGCGCGCCGGAAGGGCACGTACCGCACGTACTGCGGCACGGGCAGCATGCCGTGCGCCCCGATCAGTGCCCGGAACTGCAGGGCGGCCCCGGCGAAGGCGAGGAGGTAGACACCGGCCAGGGCCCGCTGGAAGATCAGCCGCCCCAGCCAGTATCCGGGCGCCGTGTACCAGTCCATCCCCCCAAGTATCCGGCCGGGCCGGCCGCCGTGGCGACCGCAGCGGTCCCGGCCGCCGCGGCCCGGCCGGCGTTCAGTCGGCTCCGGGCCGCCACCAGGCACAGGAGCATTCCGAAGACGGCGGCCGCGACCGCCAGGATCAGGCCGAGCACCACGATTCCGGTGGGTTCGCCGGTCACGACGACCTCGGAGGGGCCGGAGGAGGCCCACCCCAGGGTGATCAGTGCGGTGAGGGCCAGGGCCGTGCCCGCGATGAGGCCGCCGCCCTGCTGGTGAAGCTCCCGCATCGTCAGCAGGGCCGCGCTCCACAGCCCGCCGGCCAGCACCACCAGGCCAACCAGCCACGCCCAGGGGCCCGCGAAGTAGCCGAGGAGGGCGAGCGGGAGGCCGAGGGGGACGCTGTACGCCGCACAGCGTACGAGGGCTCCGCGGGAGGCGGCCCGGTGCACCAGCCCGGCGACCAGGACGGCCGCGCATCCGACGAACTGGAAGTGCCACAGGGCCACCTGCAGGTCGGACGGATCGATGCCGAGGAGCCGGTGTCCGGAGCGCTCGGTGACCAGGGCGGCGCCGACGAGGGCGAGCCCGACAGGGGCGAAGAGGACCGCGATCTCGACGGACGCGGGCCCGGGGTTCTTCCCGGACACGAGCCGGGGCAGGATCCGCGGCAGCGGTGCCAGGGCCCGCACCGCGAGGATCAGGGCGGCCGCCGCCGAGGTCGCGGCGAGGACCGCGGCGAGGGCGCCGTGCGGCAGGAAGAGGCTCAGCGCCCCGGGCGCGGCGATCAGGGGCCGGAGCCGGGCCGTGCGGCGCGGGCCGGCCGGGTCTGCCGGGCCGCCAGGGCCGCCCGGGTCGGTCAGGCGCAGGCTCAGCGGGACGACGTACAGCATGCCCGTGGCGGGCCCCAGGGTGAGGAGCAGCCAGAGCAGCACGAACAAGGCACCGAACGACGTCACTTTCGGTTCCCCCGCGTCCTGCCGTCGGTGGCGAGCCGTCGGACGAACTGTCCGAGGCGGCGGGCGTAGGCCTGCTGGAGGAAGGGGACGACCGGGCCCGCGAGCCGGGTGTACCAGCTTCCCGGGCGGCTGAAGGCGTTGACCTCGAACCACACCGCGCCGTCCGCGTCCATGTCGACGACGAAGGACTCCTCGCCGCGCTCGGGGTGGCCGGCCAGGGTCCCGTAGGCGAACCCGATCCGCCGGGGCTCGTACGCCGTCCAGATCACCTCGCAGGGGGCGTCGATCCGCAGCGGGCCGATCCCGATCCCGACGACGACCCGGTCGCCGGGGCGGACGGGGTCCGGGGCGGCCTCGACGAGCATGCCCGAGGCGCGGTGCGCACCGAAGGTGGTGACGGCGGCCCCGGCCGCTTCGAGGACGGCCGGTCCGTATCCGATCCGGGTGCGGTGGTGGGTGAGGTGGTATCCGGCGGGCAGCGGCCGCCGGGCCGTGGCGCCCCGGTCGGGGTAGTTGAAGGTGCTGCGGCCTTCGCTGATGAGGCGGGTCATGGTGTCACGGTCTCCGTTCGAGCGGTGTGATCGGGCCGAGCGGCTCGGTCGGGCGCGGTGGCCCGGTGGTGTGCGGTGGCCGGGTCGGCGGTCAGCCGGCGCCAGGCGAGGAGCGAGCACAGGGCGAATCCGAGGGAGTTCCCGAGGCCGTGGGTCGCGGCCATCCAGGTCAAGGTGGGGTGCGTGATCCCGGTGGCCTCGCCGAGCGCCCACCACAGGGCGAGCAGCATGGTCGCCACCAGGACCGCGGCCGAGGTGGCGAGCAGTGCGCCGGTGATCCGGTCGCGGGCCGCGGGGCGGATGTCGCGCCAGGTCAGCAGGGCCACCGCCCACATCCCGCCGGTCAGCGTCACGGCGCCCACCAGCTCGGCCCAGTCGTCGATGAAGTAGCCGAGCAGGACGAGCAGGGTGCCGGCCGGGACGCTGTACCCGGCCCAGCGCGCGAGGGCTCCGGCCGAGCCGTCTCCCCGTACGGCGGCCCCGTCCCCGGCGGGCGCGTTCCCGTCGTCCGCGTTCCGGTCCGCCCCGCCCCCGGCGGCCCGGCACACCAGCCCGGCGACCAGGGCCGCGGTGAAGCCGGCGAAGTGGAAGTGCGGCACGGTCAGCGCCAGGATGTCGAGGTCGAAGCCGAAGAGCCGGTATCCGGCGCGTTCGCTGACCAGGGCGAGCCCGGCGACCGAGGGCGCGGCCAGTGCGGTGAGCACGGCCGCCTCGGCGGGGGCCACGCGGATCCGCCCGGACGGGGTCCGGGCCAGGGCCCGCACCAGCCGGGCCGGGACCCGGGCCGCGAGCGTCAGGGTGGCCGCCGCGTAGAGTGCGGCGAGCGCCGTGGCGGGGGCGCCGCGCGGCAGCCAGAGGCATACCGCCCCCGGGGCCGCCAGCAGGGGCCAGAGCCGTGCGGTCCGGCCCAGCCGGGCCGGATCGATCAGGCGCAGACCGGCCGGGACCACGTAGAGCATGCCCAGGGTGACGATCAGATTCACCAGTACCGTCACCTTGGACTCCCCTCCGACGGCCGAACGCTTTGAACGCGTTCAACTCACGGTCGTGAGCTTAGAGGGTTGCTTGAACATGTTCAAGACTGGGTCGGGCTCTTGATCCTCGGGTTGCGGGGACCCCGTACATACGGCAGACAAGAGGGAGCAACCGGGGCAAACAGGGAGATGCAACGTGTACGCACCGACACCTCGTCAGGCGCCGCGTCGTCACGCACCGGCCCGCGCGGCCCTCTTCACGGTCCTCGGACTCCTCGCCGCGGCCTGCGGCGCCTCCGGAGACGAAGGGCAGACCAAGGGCCCCACCGCCGAGAGCCAGGACGTGCACCTCCAGCCCGTCGCCTCGGCCGGCCCCGACCCCTTCACCACCTCCTCCGCCACCGGCGAGTCGGCTCCCGTCCAGCCCCCGCTCCCCAACCCGACCGGCCAGGGCATCCGCACCGTCAACGCGGCCACCCCCGGCCTGTACGGCGGAACCCAGCGGCTCGGCAGCTGCGACGTCGAAGCGCAGGTCCAGTCGCTCACCGCCGACGACGCCAAGGCCCGGGCCTTCGCCGCCGCCTCCCAGGTGGACCAGGAGAAGATCCCCGAGTTCCTGCGCGGCCTCACCCCGGTCGTGCTGCGCGCCGACACCCGGGTCACCAACCACGGCTTCGCCGACGGCGACCCGACCGCCTTCCAGTCCGTCCTCCAGGCCGGCACCGCCGTCCTCGTCGACGACCACGGAATGCCCCGGGTCCGCTGCGCCTGCGGAAACCCGCTGCAGGCGCCGCGCGCCGCCAAGGGCGCCCCGGTGCTCAAGGGCGATCCCTGGACCGGCTACCAGCCCAACCAGGTCGTCGTCATCGAGCCGACCGCGCAGGTGATCAACAACCTGGTGATCGTCAACATCACCGACAACACCTGGATCGAGCGCAGGACCGGCGACGACGGAGCCCAGGACCACGCCCCGAAGAACCCGCCCCCCTACGACCCGGCCGAAGGGATCCCCGACGGTCCCGCGACCCCGCCCGGCACCTCCCCGGCCGATCCCTGCCCGACCCCGGACAGCAACAGCCTCGCCCGTACCGCCCCGCCCACGTCCGGCGCGCCGACGCCGAGCCCGAGCCCCAGCGGGCAGCCGGCCGACTGCCCGCCGGGCTCCCCGCAGACCGCGCCGAACACCCCGCAGCCCCCCACCGGGCCGCAGACCGCTCCGCCCCCCGCCTCCGACCTCCCCACGGACATCCCGTCCGACCTGCCCGGCCAGCTGCCGAGCGACCCCGGGACCCTGGTGGGCCCGGACGGAGCATCGCCGCAGCCGAGCGACCCGTACGCGCCCTACGACCCGTACGCGGACCCGTACGCCGATCCGTACGCCGTTCCCGACCAGCAGCACCCCACGCCGGCGAGCGAAGCCCCGTATCTGGAGAGCGCCTGACCGGCCCGTGTGTCATGGTGGACCGGTGCCGACCGCCGTATCGCTGCCGGACGACTGGCCCGCACATCCGGACCGGTCGCTCGCACTGAATCGCATGGGCAGTTTCGACTGGGACCTGGTCACCGGTCTCATGCACATGGACTCCGCCGCCCTCGACGTCTTCGACACCACCCCCGAGGAGTACGACGGCCGGCCCGAGTCCCTCGGGCCCCGCGTCCCGGCCGTCGAGGCCACCCGGCTCGACGCCCTCGTCTCCTCCGCCCTCAAGAGCGGGGTCGACAGCTACGGCGCCTACTTCCGCATCCGCTGCCACGACGGCCGGCTGCGCTGGACGCACACCCAGGGCCGGGTCATGCGCGGCCCCGAGGGCCGCCCCTACCGGATCATCGGCATCGTCCGCGACGCCACCGAGGAGCTCAGCCACTCGGCCGAACGCCTCGGACTCGACGAAGAACGCCGCCGCCAGACCTCGGTGGTCGAGAGCACCACCGCCGCCCTCGCGCACGCCCGTACCGTCCAGGACGTCATCGACGCGCTCGGCGACGCCCACGGCCTGGAGCGGCTCGGCTCGATGGGCATGGTGATGGGCCTGGTCGAAGCGGGCCGGATCCACCTCGTCGCCGAGGGCCCGGAAGGCAGCTTCGTCCCCGGCACCCGGTACACCCGCATCGACGAGCAGTACCCGATGAGCGAGGTCGTCCGCTCGCTCCAGCCGCGGTTCCTCGACTCCGCGGCCGAGTTCGCCAGCGGCTACCCGGGGCTCTGGGCGAAGATCTCGTACATGGACATCTCGGCGGCCGCGTACCTGCCGCTGATCGCCCAGGCCCGCCCCATCGGCGCGATCGGACTGCTCTACCGGGACAAGGACGGCTTCACCCAGGACGAGCGCAACCTCCTCGTCGCACTCGGCAGCAGCATCGCGCAGAGCCTCCAGAGGGCGATGCTGCTGGAGCAGGAGCACGATCTCGCCGAGGGCCTCCAGCAGGCGATGCTGCCGCGCAGGATCCCGTCCGTGCCCGGCGCCGAGATCGCCGTACGGTACCGCTCCGCCCGGATGGGCCAGGACATCGGCGGCGACTGGTACGACGTCATCCCGCTGCCCGGAGGCCGGGTCGGCGCCGTCATCGGCGACGTCCAGGGCCACGACACGCACGCGGCGGCGGTCATGGGGCAGCTGCGCATCGTGCTGCGCGCCTACGCGGCCGAAGGGCACTCCCCGGCCACCGTCATGGCACGGGCCTCGGTCTTCCTCCACGAACTGGACACCGACCGCTTCGCCACCTGCACCTACGCCGAGGCCGACCTCACGACCGGGGTGCTGCAACTGGTCCGGGCCGGCCACATCGACCCCCTGCTGCGCACCCGCGACGGGGACTGCAGGCGGCTCGCGCTGGAGGGCGGGATGCCGCTCGGGCTGTCCGCCGAGTTCGGGCGGCTCGAATACCCGGTGACGACGGTGGAGATGGAGCCGGGCGAAACGCTCCTGCTGTGCACGGACGGCCTCGTGGAACAGCCCGGCGCCGACCTCGACGACGGCATCGAACTCCTCAGCTCCCTCATCCGCACCGGACCGGCGGACCTCGCACGGCTGGCGGACCGGCTGTGCGAGGTGGTCGACGACCGCGGCGGCGACGACGACATGGCGCTGCTGCTCCTGCGCCGCGAGGTCGAGGACGTCCCGCAGGGCGGCGGCCGCCTCCAGCAGCACGTCGCCCCCGGCGACCCCGAAGCCCTGGTGTCGGCCCGCCACATGATCGGCGCGGCGGTCCGGGCCTGGGGCGCGCGGGACCGGGCCGACGAGATCGAGCTCGTCGCCGACGAGCTCATCGTCAACGCCCTCATGCACACCGACGGCCCCGCCATCGTGACGCTGCGGGTGCTGACCGGCCCCGAACGCAGGCTCCGGGTCGAGGTCGAAGACCGCTCCTCCGCCCTGCCCAGACGGCGCGAGGCGGGCGACTCCGGGGTCTCGGGCCGCGGGCTGATGCTGGTCGACCGGCTGGCGGACGTATGGGGCGTGGAGTCGCGGGGGAGCGGCAAGTGCGTGTGGTGCGAGTTCGTGATGACCTGACCCCAGCCCGAAGCGCAGCCTGACCCCACAGGGGCGGGCGCGCGGGGCGAAAGTCCGTTGCGACCGGTGCGGGCCGTCGCGGATGATCGACGGCGATGACCCAAGCGATGGATGACCTCCGCACACTGCTGAAGTCGGGCGACCTGCCCGGCGCCGTACGGTCGCTGCGCCCGCGCGCCGAGACCCTCCCGCTCGCCGAACTGGCCCAGGCCGTACGGGCCCTGGCCGAGGCCGCCGGGTTCAAGGACCTCGCCAAGGCGGCCAAGACCGCCGCCAAGAAGCCAGGCGAACCCCAGGCCCTCTACGACCTCGGCTACGGCTGCGTCGAGCACGGCATCGCCTTCCTCGCCGTCGCCCCGCTGCGCGCCGCGCTCGCCCGGGTCCCCGACTCGCGCACCCTGCTCGCCGAGCTCGTCTCGGCCCTGGAGGACGAGGAACGGCACGCCGAGGCCGCCGCGCTGCTCGCCGCCCGCGGCGAGCGACTGGCCGCCTGGCCCGAGACCTACCTCCTCGTGCACCACACCCTCCTCGCCGGGGACCTCGCCGCCGCCCGCGCCGCCGCGGACCGCCTCCCCGCCCCCGAGGACGAGACTTGGCAGGGGGCCCACGCCCGCCAGCGCCGGATGCTCGCCCGCGCCGAACTCGCCGCCACCGCCGGGCCGTTGGACTCCACCGACCTGCGCGGCTGGCAGTTCGCCCTCACCGGAACCCTGCTCGGCACCCTCTCCCCGTACGGCTACGACGCCGGCATGACCGGCCGCTACGCCTTCCTCGGCGACACCTACGACACCTGCCGCCACGGCCTCGCCCGCCTCGCCCTCGCCCTGGAGGCCACCGGGCAGCGCCCCGGCACGGTCTCGCTGCTGCCCGGCCGCTCCGACCGGATCCTCGGGCTGGCCGCCGCGACCGTACTGGGGCTGCCCGCGGTCCCGTACGAGCCCACCCGGCCCGACACCCTCGTCGTCGCCTACGGCCTCGACGAGGCGGACCCCCGCCTGCGCGAGCGGGCCGACGGGCAGATCCTCTACGAGCACGCCACCCGGTGGACGAGCCCGCCGCCGGTCAGCGCGGACTTCAGCGCGCTGCAGGCACAGTTCGTCACCGAGCCGTGGCAGGACGACACCCGGCCCGAGGAGGAGATCGCCCGCGACGTCGCCGCCGCCGACCCCGCCCCGGACACCGGCGACGGAGCCACCCCGCCCGATACCGACGAGGCCTTCCGGGCCTGTGCCGCGGCCCTCGGGCCCGGCTGGCTCACCGGCCCCCGGGACCGGATCCGCTCCGCCGGACCCGTCCACAGCTCGCGCTTCGCCTGAGGTCGCGGCAGGCTGGGGACATGCCCGAACTGCCCGAGGTCGAGGCCCTGAGGGAGTTCCTCGACGAGCACCTCGCCGGGCGGGTGGTCGAGCGCGTCCTCCCGCTCGCCGTGAGCGTGCTCAAGACCTACGACCCGCCCCTGAGCGCCCTCGAAGGACAGGGCGCCGGGGCCACGGCGCGCCACGGCAAGTTCCTGGCGCTGCGGATCGGCGATCTGCACCTCGTCACCCACCTCGCCCGGGCCGGCTGGCTGCGCTGGCTCGACCAGGTCCCGGAGCGGCCGCCGGGCCCCGGGAAGGGGCCGCTCGCGCTGCGCCTCGTACTGGAGGGCGGCGGCGGCTTCGACCTCACCGAGGCGGGCACCCAGAAACGGCTCGCCGTGTACGTGGTCCGCGACCCCCAGGAGGTCCCCGGGATCGCCCGGCTGGGCCCCGACCCGCTGGCCGCGGACTTCGACCGGGAGGCGTTCGGCGCGCTGCTCGCCGGTGAACGGCGCCAGATCAAGGGCGTGTTGCGCGACCAGAGCGTCATCGCGGGGATCGGGAACGCCTACAGCGACGAGATCCTCCACCACGCGAAGGTGTCCCCCTTCAAGCTGGCCGCCGCCTTCGACGAGGTGCAGGTGGACCACCTGTACGCGGCGGTCCAGGAGACCCTGCGCTCGGCCGTGGAGCGGGCCCACGGGGTGGCCGCCGGGCGGCTCAAGGCCGAGAAGAAGAGCGGCCTGCGGGTGCACGGCCGGGCGGGGGAGCCGTGCCCGGTGTGCGGGGACACCGTCAGGTCGGTGTCCTTCGCGGACTCCTCGCTCCAGTACTGCCCCACCTGCCAGACCGGCGGCAAGCCCCTCGCGGACCGCCGGCTGTCGAAGCTCCTCAAGTAGGACCTGCGCCGGACCGACCATGCCGTCGAGGAGTTCGTGGACCGGTGACACGCCCTAGACTCCGGCCATGGCCGAGCCGCAGCAGCCGCAGCCACCCCGGCGGGAAGTGGTCACCGGGGTCCCGCGGGGTACCCGCCGCCCGCACGCGCACACCCCGGCCCGCTCGGAGATCTCCGAGCAGACCACCCTGGGCGCCACCTATGTACGGGCCCTCATGCGCAGCCAGCTCCGCGCCGGACTCGGCGCGCTGGCCGTGCTCGCGTGCCTGGTGGGCACGTTGCCGCTGCTGTTCCTGCTCCCGAGCGTCGCGTCGGGTCCGCTGGTCTGGGTCGTGCTCGGGGTGCTGGTGTACCCGCTGCTGTGGTTGATCGCCCGCACCTATGTGATCCGGGCCGAGCGCAACGAGGCCGATTTCACCGGGCTGGTCACCGATCCGGCCGAGGCCCCGGGGCAGCGCGGCCCCGCCGACTGACCGCTCAGAAGAGGTGCATCGCCAAATGCCCGAGCGGTAGCCCCAGTTGCCAGGCCGGGGTCCAGACCCTGGCGTTCTCGTCCAGCCCCGGCGGGGTGTCGGCGTGGCCGTGGCGGCCCGGGTCGAGGTTGGTGGCGAACAGCTCCGTGTGGTCCAGCCAGCGCCAGGCCGCCCGGGCCAGTTCCAGGTCCGGGTCCTCCGCCGGCTCCTCGCCGGAGCCGGGGCCGGAGCCAATGCCGGGGCCGCCGCCGCGTTCGAGGGCTTCCTCGCCCAGCGCCAGGAACCGGGTGTGGACCCAGTCGCGCCACGGGTGCCCGTACGCCGTCAGCGACATCCACTCGTCGAGCTGGGAGACGACCCGGATCCCGGAGAGCTCGCCGGCCGCGTCCGAGAGGTAGATGGTCAGCGCGAGCGTGTCGCGCCCGGCGCGGAACTCCAGGGTGCTGACCGGGATCAGCCGGCCCGTGCGCAGCAGTTCGTCGGCGATGTACTCCGCGTAGAGCCACGCCATGGGCACCGCGAGCCCGCCGTCACTGGTGCCGTTCATACCCTCGGGCTGCACCGTTCCACCTTCTCCCGCACGCGTCGAGCAATCCCGCCGTCAGTCCAGAGCCTTCCTTGCGCGGCTCGCAGACCGGGGGATGTTTACTCAACTTGAACGGTCTGGTGCCGATTTCGATGCGGTTGATGTCCGGTCCGTGCGCGTTCGGGCCATTCTTTGACGCGTTTCCAGGATATGAGCCCTCACGCGCCGAGCCCGTACCCGTATCCCTGGAGGCCCTTGCGCAGGGCGCGCAGGGCGTAGTAGGTGCGGGACTTGACCGTACCTGCCGGAATGCCCAGCTCCGCCGCGGCTTCGGCCACCGAGCGGTCCCGGAAGTAGACCTGCATCAGCACCTCCCGGTGCTCCGGTCCCAGGGAGCCGACGGCCCGCCGGACGTCGATGGCCGTCACCGAGCCCGCCACCGCGTCCCCCGGCGCCACCGCGTGCTCCAGCCCCTCCGGGTCCACCTCCAGCGGCCGCGACAGCCGTGCCCGCCGGGCGTCGATGGCGAGCCGCCGGGCCACCGTGAACAGCCAGGGCCGCAGGGACTCGTGCCCGCTGGCCAGGACCTCCGGGTGCTGCCAGAGCCGTAGGAGCGTCTCCTGTACGAGGTCCTCCGCGCGCTGCGCGTCCCCGGCGGTGAGGCCCAGCAGGAATCCGAACAGGGCTCGCCCGTGTTCGCGCTGGAGTTCGGCCAACGCCTCGGGTTCGGTGCGCCGCAGGGTGGGGGCGAGGGGCACGGGAGGCTCCTTCCGGGGGTGCGTCCGGGGTGGTGGGGTGGTTGCGTCCGGGCTCGACGGATCCACCCTGACCTGCACGGAGCCGCCCGGGAACGGTCCGGCGCGGGCGGTGCGCCCAAGCACCCCGGTGATCCGGCGGGCGGCAGCGCGGGGCGGTGAACGGTCGAACGGCGCGCCGAACGGCCATTGGAGTGAGTGCGCGGCCGGTGGCCGGAGCCGCTCCTTGACTTGTTGTCGACTCTTCTATGAATTGACTGATGGTCAGGTAGTCATATTTATTTAAGGAGAGCCGGGACAGATGACCGCGCGCACCCGCCACGCCCTCGCACTCCTCGCCCTCGTCGTCCTGTCGGCCGTGGCCGGCTGCTCCACGGGCGGGGACCGGGCCCCGGCCCGCCTCGCCGGCTCCCCGGCGCAGGCCGCCTCCGGCGCCCCCGGAGCCACCACGGCCCCCGCGGCCAAGGGATTCACCCTCGTCGCGAGCGGCGACGTGCTGCCCCACGAGTCCGTCATCCGGCGGGCGGCCTCCGACGCGGACGGCGACGGATACGACTTCCGGCCGATGTTCTCCGCGGTCAAACCGGTGGTCTCCGCCGCCGACCTGGCCATCTGCCACATGGAGACCGTCTACGGCGAGGACGGCGGGCCGTTCACCGGCTACCCCGCCTTCCAGTCGCCGCCCGAGGTGGCCGACGGCCTCAAGGACGCCGGGTACGACGGCTGCTCCACCGCCTCGAACCACACCCTCGACGGCGGTGCCGCGGGCCTCAAGCGAACGCTCGACAAGTTCGACAAGGCCGGCCTGAAGCACGCGGGTTCGGCCCGGACGGCCGCCGAAGCGGGCACCGTGACCATGTACACGGCCGGCTCCGCGAAGGTCGCGCACCTCGCGTACACGTACGACACCAACGGATACCCGATGCCCGACGGCCAGCCCTGGGCCGTCAACCTGATGGAGGAGGAGAAGATCGTCGCGGACGCGCGGGCCGCCCGGAAGGCGGGCGCGGACGTGGTCCTCGTCAGCCTCCACTGGGGCACCGAATGGGAGACCGAGCCGGACGAGAAGCAGCTCTCGCTGGGCAAGGCGCTGACCGCCTCGCAGACCGGCGGGCGCCCCGACGTGGACCTGATCCTGGGCACGCACGCCCACATCCCGCAGGCGTACGAGAAGGTCAACGGGACCTGGATCGTCTACGGCATGGGCGACCAGGTCGCGGGCGAGATGTTCAACCACACCGGCGCCCGGGACCTGCGCGGCAACTACGGCTCCATCGGCCGCTTCACCTTCGCCCCGCCGGCCGCCCCCGGGCAGCGCTGGCAGGTCACCAAGGCCGAGTTCGTCCCGCAGATGATGGACCTCGGGTCGGGCCGGGTCGTCAACCTCCCCGCCGCCCTCGCCCAGAGCCCCGGCCGCGAGGACTACGAGACCGCCCGGGACGCCATCACCGAGGCCGTGCTCGGCCGCGGCGCGGCCAAGGACGGCCTGACGGCCGCGAAGTAGCCGCTCCCGGGGCTACGGCACCACGGTCACCGGCCAGCGCCCCGCCTTCACCAGGCGGACCGCCACCGAGCCGACGATCCGGTGCCCGGCCCGCTCCGAGGCGCCCACCACCACGGCGTCCGCCGTCAGGTCCTCCGCCGCGCTCACCAGGCCCGCGTACGGGTCGCCGCGGAAGGTGTGGAACTGCCAGCGGATGTCGTAGATCCCCTTCAGGCGCTCCGCGTACTCCCGGATCTCGGCCATCAGCCCCTCCGCGATCTCCGCGGTGGCATCGCCCACCGGCGCGCCCAGCGAGGCCCCGGCCGCCATCACCGGCTGTACGTACACCAGCGCCAGCAGCGCGTTCTGCCGCCGGGCCAGCCCCGCCGCGTACGCCGCCGCGCGCAGCGAGGACTCCGATCCGTCCACCCCGGCGAGAATCACCTTGGGGCCGTCGGTGCCGCGCTCGAATCCCGTGTTCACGTGCTCCGTCACCCGTCCGAGGTTAACCGGTTCGGCGCGCGGAGATCCGTAGCCCTCCCTACAGTGCGAACCATGAGTGCCACCGTGGAGGAGACGCGCGGGACCCGGAACCGCTTCCTGAACCGGGTGCCCGACGCCTTCGGCGCGTTCTTCGGAACGCTCGGTCTGGTCTGCGCCCTGCTGGCGCTCTCCCCGACGCTGAGGCGGCTGCTGCGGCACGTCGTGCGCTTCCTCGACGACATCGTGGTGCCCGTCAGCGCCAACCTCGCCTACGCCGTCTTCCTCTTCCTGCTCGCCGCGGCACTGGGCATGCGCAAGAAGATCGCCTGGTGGATCGTCGTCACCTATTTGGCCCTGCTGCTCCTGACCGACGTGCTGATCATCGCCGACGAGGACTACTGGGTCGGCTTCTCCTCCATGGCCATCTCGGTCGCGGCCCTCGTGATCCTGATCGCCGCCCGCAAGGAGTTCTACGCGGCCTCCCGTCCGGGCGCCCTCTGGCGGGCCATGCTCGTGCTCGGCCTCGGACTGCTCGCCGCGGTCTTCCTCGGCTGGGGCCTGGTCGCGCTGTTCCCCGGGACCCTGCCCAAGGGGCAGTGGCTCGACTGGGCCGCCAAGCAGGTCTTCGGCGGGCTCTTCTCGGCCCGCCAGTTCGACGGCCACCCGGCCAGGATCCTGTACTTCCTGCTCGGCCTCTTCGGCGCCCTCGCCCTGCTGAACGCCGCCGCCACCCTCTTCCGCTCCCAGCGGCTGACCGCCGCCCTGCACGGGGACGAGGAGCCCCGCATCCGGGCCCTGCTCGGCGCCTACGGGCGGGGCGACTCGCTCGGCTACTTCGCCACCCGCCGCGACAAGGCCGTGGTCTTCGCCCCCAACGGCAAGGCCGCCGTCACCTACCGCGTGGAGGCCGGAGTCTGCCTCGGCAGCGGCGACCCCGTGGGCGACCCGGCCGCCTGGACCCCCGCCATCGACGCCTGGCTGGCCGTCGCCCGCCGCTACGGCTGGCAGCCCGCCGTCATGGGCGCCTCCGAGGAGGGCGCGACCGCGTACGCCCGCTCCGGACTCGGCGCGCTCCAGCTCGGCGACGAAGCGATCCTGCACATCGCCCACTTCGACCTCGACGGCCGCGACATGCGCGTCACCCGCCAGGCCGTGAACCGGGTCAAGCGCACCGGGGCCACCACCGTCATCCGCCGCCACTCCGCCCTCTCCGAGGACGAGATGCAGATGATCGTGGACCGGGCCGACAAATGGCGGGACACCGAGACCGAACGCGGCTTCTCCATGGCCCTGGACCGGCTCGGCGACTCCGCCGACGGGGACTGCCTGCTCGTGGAGGCCTTCGACGACAAGGGCGAGCTGATCGCCCTGCTGTCCTTCGTCCCCTGGGGCAGGGACGGCATCTCCCTGGACCTGATGCGCCGCGACCGCGCGGCCCCCAACGGGGTCATGGAGTTCATGGTCGCCGAGCTCTGCGCCGCCGCCCCCGGCCTCGGCGTGCGACGGATCTCCCTCAACTTCGCCGTCTTCCGCTCCGCCTTCGAGGAGGGCGGCCGGATCGGCGCCGGTCCCGTCCTCAAGCTGTGGCGCAAGCTGCTGCTGTTCTTCTCCAAGTGGTGGCAGCTGGAGGCGCTGTACCGCTCGAACGTCAAGTACGGCCCCGAGTGGTACCCGCGGTTCCTCTGCTACCAGGACGCCGGCTCGCTCGCCCGGGTCAGCCTCGCCTCCGGCATCGCCGAGGGGTTCGTGTCCGTGCCGAGCATGCGCACCCTGTGGGGCAACGGCCACGCGCGCGGACTCACCGCCCCCGCCACCACCGCGGGCCTGCCGCCCATCGACTCCCTCGGGCTGGAACTCGTAGGACAGGACGGGGACGCGGCCCCGGCCGAGCGGCTGCCCGAACAGGTCCGGGTCCGGCACGACAAGCTGGCGCGGATCCGGGCGTCCGGCACCGACCCGTACCCCGTCGGCATCCGCCAGCGCACCCACACGGTCGCCGAGATGAAGGCCGCGCACCCCGGCTACCCGCCCGGCACCCGCACCGGCTCCCCGGTCACGCTCGCCGGCCGGGTGATGGTCGTGCGCGACCTCGGCGGCGTGGTCTTCGCCGTCCTGCGGGACTGGTCCGGCGACGTCCAGCTGATGTTCACCCGCGACGAGGCGGGCACCGAGGTGCTCGACACCTTCACCACCCAGGTCGACTTCGGCGACCACGTGGTCGCGAGCGGAGAGGTTGGCGCCAGCAAGAGCGGCGAACTGTCCGTCGTCGTCGACTCCTGGCAGCTCACCGGCAAGTGCCTGCGCCCGCTGCCCGACAAGCGCAAGGGCCTGGCCGACCCCGAGGCCCGGGTCCGGCGCCGCTACCTCGACCTGGTCGCCAGCCCCGAGGCGCGCGACGTCGTACGGGCCCGGTCCGCCGCGGTCCAGGGACTGCGGCAGGGGCTGCTGGACCGGGGCTACCTGGAGGTCGAAACCCCGATGCTCCAGCAGATCCACGGCGGCGCCAACGCCAGGCCGTTCCGCACCCACATCAACGCCTACGACCTCGACCTGTACCTGCGCATCGCGCCCGAGCTGTACCTGAAGCGGCTGTGCGTCGGCGGCATGGAGAAGGTCTTCGAGATGGGCCGCACCTTCCGCAACGAGGGAGTCTCCTACAAGCACAACCCCGAGTTCACGATGCTGGAGGCCTACCAGGCCTTCGCGGACTACGACGTGATGCTCGACCTGACGCGCGAGCTCATCCAGAGCGCCGCCACGGCCGCCTTCGGCTCGCCCATCGCCCACAAGGCCGGGCCCGACGGCAAGCTCGTCGTCCACGACATCTCCGGGCCCTGGCCGGTCAAGACGATGTACGGGGCGATCAGCGAGGCGCTCGGCGAGGAGGTCGACGCCGATACCGAGGAGGCCGTCCTGCGCAGGCACTGCGACCGGGCCGGCGTCCCGCACACGCCCGAGAACACCCGCGGTGACGTGGTGCTGGAGATGTACGAGCGGCTGGTGGAGGAGAGGACCAAGCTGCCCACCTTCTACAAGGACTTCCCGACCGACGTCTCCCCGCTCACCCGACAGCACCGCAAGGACCCGCGGCTCGCCGAGCGCTGGGACCTGGTGGCCTTCGGCACCGAACTGGGCACCGCCTACTCGGAGCTGACCGACCCCGTCGAGCAGCGGCGCCGGCTCACCGCGCAGTCACTGCTCGCGGCGGGCGGCGACCCGGAGGCGATGGAGATCGACAACGACTTCCTGGACGCGCTGGAGTACGCGATGCCGCCCACCGGCGGGCTGGGCATCGGCGTGGACCGGCTGGTCATGTTCCTCACGGGTCTGACGATCCGAGAGACGCTGCCGTTCCCGCTGGTGCGGCGCGGCTGACCGAGGAGACTGTGCGCTGAGCGGGTGAGCGCTGCCCGGCCCGATCGCGCCTCTCGACATCTGCGGCGATGTCGTTGATACGTAGTAGTAATGAAAAATGACGAGCCGACAGTAGGGCGACGCGTGCTCCTGCGCTCCGCCGTCTTCCTCGGAGTCGCCGCCGCGGCCGGACTGCTCACCGGTGGCGAGACCGGCCTGCCCGGCTCCGGAGGGGCCGCCGGCCGCGGAGCCCCCGGGGTCACGGGGGCCGGGGGGCCCGGGGCCCTCGGCGAAGCAGGGTTCGGGCCGGGACCCGGCGGGGGAGCCGGGCCGGGGCCGCTGGCCGGAGCCCCGGGGGTGGCCGCGCGGCCGCAGAGCCCGCGCGGGGCCTCGTACCGGCTCCAGCCGATGACCTCCGAAGGCACTCCGGAGCGGCCGCCCGCGGCGAAGCCCGCCGTGCGGACCCGGCCCATCCTGGAACTCCCGGACGAGGCGCGGACGGGCGGCGCCATGACGCTCACCTTCGACGACGGGCCCGACCCGCGCTACACCCCGGGCATCCTCGACACCCTGGCGCGCTACGGAGTACGGGCCATGTTCTTCGTCTGCGGGGAAATGGCCACCGATAACCGCGACCTGCTGCGCCGGATGGTCGCCGAGGGCCACGTCATCGGCAACCACACCTGGACGCACCCGCTCATCCCCAAGCTCAGCCGGCCCGCCCTCGCCGACGAGATCGGCCGCACGAGCGAGGTCGTGCAGCAGGCGATCGGCGAGGCGCCGATGTGGTTCCGGGCGCCCTACGGGGCCTGGAACCGGGCCGCCTTCGAGATCGGCTCGGAGCTCGGCATGGAGCCGCTCGCCTGGACCGTGGACACCCTGGACTGGAAGGAGCCGGGCACCGCCACGATCGTCTCGAGGGTCCTCAAGGGGGCCGCGCCCGGGGTGATCGTGCTGAACCACGACGCGGGCGGCAACCGTTCGCAGAGCGTCCAGGCGCTGGCGAGCTACCTGCCGCAACTGCTCGGGCGGGGCTACCGGATGACGCTGCCGACGTGGCCGCCGCGCTGAGGATTCGTTCCTGCGGCGCGGCGGCGTCCTTCGGCGGCCTAGGGGGTATTCGACGGCGGCAGGGGGAGCGGGGACCGCTCGTCCGGGCGGTCAGCGGGCTTCCACCATCCGTGCGAAGACCACGACGTTGCCGTCGTACCCCTTCGCCTTCGAGTAGCCGCCGCCGCAGGTGATCACCCGGAGCTCAGGGTGTCCGGTGTCCCCGTACACCCGGGCTCCGGGGAAGGTCTCCTTGGAGAACACCTCCACGCCGTACACCTCGAACACCGCCGTGCGCCCGTCGTAGCGCGCCACCTCGATCTGGCTGCCCTTGCGGACCGAGCCCAGGCCGTAGAAGACGGCCGGGCCCTGTGCGTTGTCCACGTGGCCCACGATCACCGCCGACCCCTGCTGGCCCGGGGAGATCCCGTTGAGGTACCAGCCGGCCAGGTTCTTGTCCTGCGGGGGCGGCGCGTCGATCCAGCCCTGGGCGTCCAGCCCGACGGTCATCACCGGTGCGTCCACGCTGATCGACGGGATCCGGATGCGCTGAACCGACGAGTGTTCCAGCACCTCCATGTCCGGCGAAGGCGTGGGCGCCTGAGCGGCCGACTGGTCGTTCTGCGCCCCGACAGCGGCCCCGGACGTGGCCGAGACGGCCGCCGCGGCGGCCGGCTGCGGAGGTCCGGCCACGACATCGGCCCCGTTACGCATCATGGCGAGGCCGGTGAGCATGACCAGCGCGATCGCGCCCCACGGGGAGCGTCTTCTCGGCGGCCTCTCACTCTCGTCCTCGGTCATGGCTCTCCCTTCCCGACGCGGGGGTCCCGACCCGCGTTCTTGTCCCACCCCTTTACGCCCTACTTCACGCACGCTAAGGCGGTTCGCGCGAGGCGGCGATCGGGGAAGGGCGAACGGGTGGTGGGGCCGGAAGGGGTGCGCCCATCCAGGTAATCGTCACATAAATGCCTGACGGGTCGTGACCTGCGGATCCGTCAGCAAACGCGTCCGCTCCTCGGCGTGTCGCTCAACCTTGCGGCCCAAAGCCGGAAATGCGCTGGTTGCGGACCGCCCCGAGGGTTCGTGATGGGAGGCGTTCTCGTCGATCTTCCCGGGCCACCGCTCGGGGGCGCTTCCCGCTGGAGGTTCCACCATGCGTGCTTTCCGCGCCCTTACCGTGACCGCGGCGGCCTGCGCCGCGATCGGGCTCAGTATTCCGTTCGCCTCCGCTAACCCTGCGGGCGGTCCGCCGGGGCCGGGCGGAAACGGCGGGCCCAGCAACGTCACGGTCAACCCGTACTCCGTGCACCAGGGCTCCGTGATGCAGGTCAGCGCGGCCGGCTGCGGCCACGGGGGCGTCGTCTTCTCCCAGGGCCAGTTTCCGCAGACGAACCTGTCGGCCGGCTCCGTCGGGTTCGCCACCGTCCGGATCTTCAACCACGCCTCGCCCGGCCACCACACGCTGTCGGTCAAGTGCCACGACAACAGCCTGGTCGCCACCCACCGCTTCACCATCCTGGAGGGCAACGGCGCCCAGGGCGGCATCGGTGGCTCCTTCGGCCCGTCCGCCACCGAGACCGCCATTGGCGCGGGCCTCGTCGGCGCCGCGGCCCTCGGTGCCGGTGCTCACGTGATGCGCCGTCGCCGCCCGATCCGTGGCCGGGTCTGACCGGCCGACCTCCCCGGTCAGCCCGGACAACCGCCGGTCGCCCCGAGTCCTGGCCAGGACTCGGGGCGACCGGCGGTTGGGGCGGCCTTGCGGCCCACGGGCCTTCAGTGGATGCGGCGGATGTCGCGGCGGCGCAGGGCGTAGCCGAGGCCGACCAGGCCGCCGAGCAGCAGCCCCCCGCCGGCGGCGAGTTCCAGGGGGTTCATCCGGGCCACGCTGCCGCCGAGGCCGCCCCGGACGCCCTGGGTGGCGCGGCGCGAAGTGCCCGTACCCGCGCCGGCGGTCGCAGCGGGACGCGTGCCGGTGCCCGGGCTGGCGCCCGTACGGGTTCCGGCGGTGGAGCTGGTGGTGGGTTTCGCGCCGCCGCCGCCGCCGGCGATCGTGAGGTCGGCCGAGCCGGTCTCGCCGTTGCACGTGAAGGAGACGGAGTACTGGGCTCCGCGCCGGGCGTCCCGGTCGACGGTGACGCGTACGGTCTTGCCCCGCTCGATGCTCACGGTGTCGAAGATCCCGGAGGAGGCGGTGGCGTAGGCGGCGTTGCAGCCGGTGACGGACAGCACCACCTGGCCGCCGGGGGCGACCGTCGAGGGGGTGATGGCGAAGCCGAACGAGGTGATGGGCGCGGCTTCGGAACCGGCCCCGGCCGCGCTCGCGGTGGGGGCGAGGGCCCCGCCGAGTATCAGGGCGGCGCCCGCGGCGGCGGCGCCCAACAGGGATGAGGGGGAGGTGCGTATCGCGCCCATGGTTGATTCTCCGGATCCCCGAGGAGCAGCCGCGGAACGGTTTCCGCACGTGGGGGGTCGTGCGCCTCGATGTCCGCCACGCTAGGTCCGGGCGCGGTGACCCGCGATCAGGAACGGGCGAATGGGGCATGGGGGTGGGCCGAACCGGGGACGGGAGGCCCGCCCCCGGTTTGCCGGGCGTTCACACCGGGGTGTGCCGGTGGGGTGTCAGTCGCGCAGGTTCAGATGCGGGAACTGGGCGAAGAACGGCTCGGCGGTGGCGGCGACGCCCCGGCCGAACGGGGCGTCGAAGTCCCAGATGAGGAAGAGCAGGAAGGCGATCAGCGCACTGAACAGCCCCGCGAGCAGGAGCTCCCGGAACGAGCGCCTGATCTGCAGGGTGAAGATCAGCCCCACCGTCACCAGGGCTCCGACGATCAGCCCGAACCACACCACCCCCGGCATGGTGGCCCCGGCGCTCTGGCCGCGCGCATTGCGCGCGTCGTCGACCACGGCGACCTGGTCCACGAGCGGCTGATAGGCCTGGCCCTCGTGGTCGGTCTGCGGTTCGTAGTCCGTCACATCACGGCGGATACGATCCAGCAGCTGCCCGCTCCGGTCGGTGAGAGCGCCGTTCTCGGCCATCTCCTTCCACTCGGTGTCCACGACGTAGGTCACGTACGCGTCCACATCGGCGCGGATCTTCTTGCGCACGTCGGGCGGGTAGACCTCGGAGCGGACGCTGATCTCGTGCAGGGCCTGCGATTCCTGGCGCACGTACTCCTGGGCGGCTCCCCGGCCCTCCCAGACGCCGGCGATCGCCAGGCCCAGCACGATCGCGTAGATCACCCCGATCATCATCGTCATGTATTCGATGACGTCCGGGGTCTCGTTGGGGTCGTCGTCGTCGCCGATGCGGCGCTGGTTGAAGAAGGCGATGGACAGGACCACGGCACAGGCGGCCGCCATCGCGATGGACAGGACGAGCCATTCCGACAAGATGACTCCAAAGTGCGGTTGGGCGGTGAATGCCGGGGCCTGCCGTCAAAGTGCTGTCGTCGCCCGGAGGGCGGCCCCGCGGGGCAGGCGGCATTTTGACGGCAGGCCCCAGGGGCTAGCGCGGGCGCAGCGCGATGATCGCGAGCACCGCGGGGGCCGCGGTCATCAAGGTGAAGGTCACCGGCGAGATGTGGTGTTCGATCGGCTTGCGGGCCGCCGCCTGGTAGTGGGGGCGCGCGACCGCCTTCTTGGGCGCGGCCGCCTGGATCGCCACGGGAGGCGGTGGCGGTGGCGGGGCCGGCTTCGCGGGCACGGGCTCGGGCGCCTTCCGTACGGGCGGTGGGGCCGGGGGCTTCGGCGCGGGCTCGGGGGGCGGCGGCGGTGGGGGAGGCGGCGGGGTCGGCGCCGGCTTGGGCGGGGGTGGGGGTGCGGGTGGCGGCGGGGTGGGTTTCGGGGTCGGTGTCGGGGTCGGGGTGGGTTTCGGGGTGGGCTTGGGCGGGCACGGCGGTGGGGGAGGGGGCGGCGGGCAGGGCGGGTCATGGTGATGGCCCCCGCCGTGGTGGCCGCCCGGGACGTGCTCGTTGCCGTGGTCTTTGCCGTGGCCGGAATCGGCGCGATTTCCGTGATCTCCGCCACCTTGGTTGCCCCCGGCCGCGCCGTGGGTGGCGGACGCGACCAGGCTGAAGGCGCTCGCCCCGTCCCCGGCGTCGTACGTCGCGTAGGCACTGCTATCGGCCATGGCCGGTGTGGTCGACAGTGCGGCCCACAGCAGGACCGGGACCGCCAGCAGGCGCCTGGAAGAGGCTCTTTTCACCCGGGGAGCATGGGGTCGCGCGCGCCCGCGCACGCGGCGGTTGGCTTCGGTTCCCCTGAACGGGTGGTCCGTTGGCTATGGAGGTTTAAGCCAGCTTCGGAGTGTGCTCGCTCCGTCACCGGCCTTTTCTCAAAAGGTATTTGTCGGTTTCGATCAATGGGCGGGCGCAGGCCCGTACACGTCTTTGTCGTGTGACGAAGAACGGATCGCCAATTTCCGCTTTCGCTCGCCCCGTTGGGCAATGATCAGTACATTCGGCTCGGACAGGAGTCCGACCCGTCCGGACCTCCTCAGGACTACGGCTTGGAGACCCCGATGGAGCGCCCCGCCTGGGCCCCGCCAGGCATCGACATATCGGTGCCCAGCGTGTCCCGTATCTACGATTACTACCTGGGCGGTTCCCACAATTTCGAGGTCGACAGGCAGGCCGCCCGGCGCGCCATGGAATTCCTGCCGGGCCTGCCCAAGATCATGCAGGCGAACCGGGCATTCATGCGCCGGGCCGTCCGGTACGCCGTCGCCCAGGGCGTCACCCAGTTCCTCGACATCGGCTCCGGCATCCCCACCTTCGGCAACGTCCACGAGATCGCCCAGGCCGCCAGCCCCGAGGCGCGCGTGGTCTACGTCGACCACGACCCGGTGGCCGTCGCCCACAGCCAGGCCGTCCTCGCGGGCACCGAGCGGACCGGGGTCGTCGCCGCCGACCTGCGCAAGCCGCAGGAGATCCTGACCGCTCCCGAGGTCGGCCGGGTGCTCGACCTGAGCCGCCCGGTGGCCCTGATGCTGGTCGCCGTCCTGCACTTCCTGGAGGACTCGGACGAGCCCTACGCCGCCGTCGCCGAGCTGCGCGACGCGCTGGCCCCCGGCAGCCTCCTGATCCTCACGCACGCCTCGTACGAGGGGATCCCGCTCCCGGAGGAGGTCGCCGGCGGGGCCGTGGGCGTCTACCGCGACATCCGCAACCCCCTGGTCATGCGGGGCCGCGAACAGGTCGCGCGCTTCTTCGACGGCTTCGAACCCGTGGAACCCGGCCTGGTGGCCATGCCCAACTGGCGGCCCGACGCCCCCGAGGGGCTGGAGGGGCTGGAAGGGCTGGAGGGCGGGGCCGCGGACGAGGACCCGTTCGCCTTCTCGGGCTTCGCAGGTGTGGGACGCAAGGCGTGAGACTGCCGGCACAGACGGCGGGTGGCGCGAGCGCGCCGCAGGGCGGACTGGAGGACCGGATCGGCCGGTTCGCCACCATCTGGGGGCGGGCGATCTTTCCCGTCACGGCGACCTCGCTCACCCGCACCGAGTTCGAGCAGCACCTCCTGCCGCTCACCCGCACCCTGGTCGAGGCCCTGCACGCCCGGCCCTTCGACGCCTCCTCGGGCCAGCGGGTCGGCACGGAGCTCGTCGCCGTCCACTGCACGGACCCGGAGGCGCTGGCCGGCACCCTCGGCGTGGTCGAGTCGTACCTGGTGCTGTACTGCGGGCCGGACGGTCCGGGTGCGGAGGGCGTCGAGGAGTACCGCTCCCGCTGCGCCCGCCTCCAGCACGCCATCGCGGCCGGATTCGCCCGCGCGCTGCGCGAGCGCACCCTCAAGGAGCAGGAGGCCATCGCCCGTTCCGCGCTCACCGCGCGCATCGACGCCCAGCAGGCGCTGCACGCGAGCGAAGCCCGCTTCCGGGCGGTCTTCGAGGGCGCGGCCATCGGGATCGGCATCGCGGACCTCGAGGGCAACGTCCTGGAGGTCAACGACGCCCTGCTGCAGATGTTCGGCGGCATGGACGGGCACGTCCGGGGCCGCAACGTCAGCGAGTGGAGCCACCCCGAGGACACCCCGCACGTCTGGCGGATGTACGGGGAACTCGTGCGCGGCGAGCGCGAGAACTACCGCGTGGAGAAGCCGTACTACCGGCACGACGGGACCGTCCTGTGGACCAACCTGACGGTCTCGCTGCTGCGCGATGCCGAGGGCGTGCCGCAGTACCAGCTCGCCCTGATGGAGGACACCACAGAACGCCGGCTGCTGAACCTGCGGCTGCGCTACGAGGCCACCCACGACGCCCTGACCGGACTGCCCAACCGGACGCTGTTCTTCGAACGCCTGGAGAAGGCGCTGAGCGGGTCCGGCGGCGCCCGCTTCGGTCTCTGCTACCTGGATCTCGACGGGTTCAAAGCGGTCAACGACAGCCTCGGCCACTCGGCCGGCGACCGGCTGCTGGTGGAGGTCGCCGACCGGCTGCAGAGCTGCGCGACCGGTCCGGGCGAAGTGGTCGCCCGGCTCGGCGGCGACGAGTTCGTCGCGCTGACCACCGGCCCCGACACCGAGGAGAAGGCCACCGAACTCGCGGTCAACATCCTCTCCGCCCTCTCGGTCCCGATCCGGCTGGAGGGTCGGGAGCTGACCGTCCGGGGCAGCATCGGCATCGTCGAGGGCCCGGCGCGCGAGCGCACCCCGGCGGAGGTGCTGCGCAGCGCCGACATCACCATGTACCGGGCCAAGGCGGCCGGCGGCAACCGCTTCGAGTTCGCCGACGCCGCCGCCGACGCGCGGGCCATCACCCGCCACGGCCTGACCAACGCCCTGCCGGCGGCGCTGGAACGCGGCGAGTTCTTCATCGAGTACCAGCCGCTGGTGCACATGCACGACGGCAGCGTGCACGGTGCGGAGGCGCTGGTCCGATGGTCCCACCCGCAGCACGGGGTGCTGGGCCCGGACCGCTTCATCCCGCTCGCCGAACGGACCGGGCTGATCGTGCCGCTCGGCCGCTGGGTCCTGGAGGAATCGGTCCGCCAGGCCCGCAACTGGCAGCACCAGCAGGGCGGCGCCACCCTGCGGATCAACGTCAACCTGTCCCCGACCCAGCTGCACCACCCCGGCCTGGTCGCCGACACGGTCCGGGTCCTGGAGTCCTCTGGCCTGGCTCCGGGCACGCTGTGCCTGGAGGTCACCGAGTCGGCCCTGATCGGTGCCGACGACGAACTCCTCGAACCGCTGCGCCGCCTCGCCGCCCTGGGCGTGGACATCGCCCTCGACGACTTCGGCACGGGCTACTCGAACCTGGCCAACCTCCGCCGCCTGCCCGTCAGCGTCCTGAAACTGGACCGCTCCTTCACCAAGGGGATGCAGCAGCACCCGGCCAACCCGGTCGACGTCAAGATCGTGGAGGGCATCGTCGCCCTGGCCCACAGCCTCGAACTCGCCGTCACCGTCGAAGGCGTGGAAACCGGCGCCCAGGCCGCCCAGCTCCGCGCCCTGGGCTGCGACACGGCTCAGGGGTGGTACTACGCGCGCCCCGGTGCACCGGACCGCATCCACACCCTGTCGCTCTCCGACGCCGTCCCGAGCGCCTTCTGACTCACCCCCGGCCCGCCTCCGTCCCGCGGCCGGGGGTGCGCACGGCCGCCATGACGCGCTCGTGCCGCTCCGCCGTGTCCGCCAGCACCGCGGCGGCGGCGGGCAGCCGCTCGGCCTCGTAGGCGTCGAGCAGGTCGGGGGCGCCCGCCCCGGCTGCCCCGCTGAGGGCGGTGGCGAGTGTCCGGGCGAGGGCTGCCGCGTCCTCGACTCCGGTGTTGATCCCCAGCCCGCCGGCTATCGGATGGACGTGCGCGGCGTCTCCGGCGAGGAAGACCCGGCCCTCGCGGAGCCGGGCGGCCATGCGGACGTTGACCCGCCAGACCGAGAGCCAGCCGGCCTCCGCGAGGCGGATCCCCGGCATCCGCGCATGGCGGTCGAAGAGCCTCTGGAAGCTCTCCACCGACGGCGGCAGGGGCTCGCCCCGCTCGTCCGGCTCGGGGGAGGACTGGAGCTGGAAGGTGTCCGTCCCCGGCATCGGGCAGAGGAGTATCCCGCCGCCCTCCGAGGTGAACCACTGGTGCCAGAAGTCCCGGCTCAGCCCCGGCGCCCGGACGTCCCCGATCACCATCGACTCCTCCGGGGCGCTGTACCCCTCGAAGGGGATCCCCAGGAGTCCGCGGGTGGTGCTGCGGCCGCCGTCGCACCCCGCGAGATGGCGGGCCCGGATGACGCTGCCGTCCGACAGCTTCGCGTCGACTCCGGCCGGGTCCTGTGAGATCGCGGCGAGCCGGGCCCCGTACTCGACCTGGACGCCCAGCTCGGCGAGGCGTTCGCGCAGGGCTCCCTCGACCTGCCACTGTCCGATGAGCAGTCCGTCGCCCACGACGGTGTCGCTGATGTGCGCCCCGTCGAAGTACTTGCGCAGCACGGTCTCCCGCTGCCCGACGGGTGTCAGGCGCTCGACCACCCCCAGTTCCGCGAAGGCCGCCAGGCTGCCCGGGGTGAGCCCCTTGCCGCGGGACTCGCGGTGCGGCGCCGGCCGTTCCTCGATGACCCGCACGCCGATGCCACGGCGGGCGAGGTCGCAGGCGAGCGTCAGCCCGGTGGGGCCGGAGCCCGCGATCAGTACGTCGGTCATCGGAGGTCCTCTCGTTGGCGATCCATTGGATCCGTTGGATCCGTTGTCGATGACTCAAGGAAAGCGGCTCCCGACCAAAAACGCAACCCGGTTACGAAAATTACTCGGTCACTCGTTCGTGTTATCCTGAACCCATGGAGACGACCGAACCCACGGAGACTGAGCCCACGGAAAACGTGACGGGCCTGCGCGAGAGCAAGAAGCTCCGTACGCGCCGCCAGCTGGCGGCCACGGCGCTGGAGCTCTTCCTGGAGCGGGGCTTCGATGCCGTCTCCGTGGCCGACGTCGCGGCGGCCGCCGAGGTCTCCAAGCCCACGCTGTTCCGGTACTACCCCAGCAAGGAAGACCTGCTCCTGGACCGGTTCGCCGACCACCAGGACGAGGCGGCCCGCATCGTGCGCGACCGGCCCGCCGGCCAGACCCCGGTGGCGGCGGTGCGCGCCCAGTTCCTGGCGGCCCTCGCCGAGCGGGATCCCATCACCGGGCTCTGCGACCACCCGGACGTGCTCGCCTTCCAGCGGCTGCTCTACTCCACCGCCAGCCTGGAATCCCGCCTGGCCCACTACACCGGCCGCGAGGTGGAGCTGCTGGCCGCCGTGCTCGAAGCCGAAGCGGCCGACCCGCTCACCGCCCGGCTGGCCGCCATGCACCTGGTGGCGACCCGTCACGAACTGGGCCGGGAGAACTGGCGCCGCCTCGACTCAGGCCAGAGTGCGGACGAGGCCCACCCGGCCGCAGCGGCCGAAGCCGAGCGCGCCTTCGCGATGCTGGCCGACGGCCTCGACGGGGTTCTCGCGCCCCGCGCGCCCGCAGCCCCGTAGGCCTCCGGCTCCGTAGGTCTCCGGCTCCGTAGGACTACGGGGCTGCGAGCTGCCGCGGCCCCCGGCTTTCAGCCCAGCAGGATGCGCTTCAGTTCGCGGGCCGCGCGCGGTGGTGCCACGTCCGTGCGGTGGGCCAGGGCGACCGTGCGGCGCAGTGGGGAGCCCGCCAGGGCGGTGGCGCGCAGTCCGGGGCCCGCGTGGTCCACCACCATCGCCGGGACCACCGCGATGCCCAGTCCCGCGCGGACGAAGCCCAGTACGGCGTCCATCTCGCCGCCCTCCACCGTGAACACCGGCTCGAACCCGGCCGCCCGGCAGGCCGCCACCGTCAGGTCCCGCAGGTCGTAGCCGTGCCGGAACATCACCATCGGCTCGTCGCGCAGCGCGGACACCGTGAGCGGGCCGCCGCCCGCCGGGGGCGGGAGGGCCGCCGAGGAGACCACCACCAGGTCCTCCGTCAGCAGTTCCACCGTGGTCAGGGCCGGAGCGGAGGGCGGCAGCGGGAGGGCGATCAGTGCGAGGTCCAGGGATCCGCGCGCGAGCTCCCGTACGAGGTCCAGCGAGCCGCTCTCCTCGATCAGCAGCTCGATCCCCGGATGGGCGGTGTGGAAGGCACGCAGCACATCGGGCAGCAGGCCGGTGCACACGCTCGGAGTGGCCCCCAGCCGGACCCGGCCCCGCCGCAGCTGCACCAGCTCCTGCACCTCCAGCCGCGCGGTGTCCGCGTCCGCGAGGATCCGCCGGGCCAGCGGCAGCAGGGTCTCGCCGGCGTCGGTGAGCGCGATGTTCCCGCGCGCCCGGCTGAACAGCTCGGCGCCCAGTTCCCGTTCGAGCGCCTTGATCTGTTGTGACAGGGACGGCTGGGCCACGTGTTCGCGCTCGGCCGCCCGCGTGAAGTGCCGGGTCTCGGCGACGGCGACGAAGTAGACGAGCTGCTGGAACTGCATCGTCCCAGCTTAGCGCCCTGCATAGGCGTTCCCTATGGACTTGAGCTCCACCATGTCTTGGACCTTTCGGGACCTTGGTCCCTACGGTCGGTGCCATGGCATTGGCAACGCGGACGGATCGACGGCCGTCCACCACGCGCACGCTCTGGGACTCATCCGTCGGCAAGAAGTCCGTGATGGCCGTCTCCGGCCTGATCATGCTCGGCTACCTCGTCGTGCACATGCTCGGCAACCTCAAGATCTTCTTCGGGGCCGAGGAGTTCAACGGCTACGCCCACTGGCTGCGCACCCTCGGCTCGCCCTTCCTCCACCACGAATGGGCCCTGTGGATCTTCCGCGTCGCCCTCGTCGTCGCCGTCGTCGCGCACGGGGTCTGCGCCTACCAGCTCAGCCGCCGCGACATCAAGGCGCGCCCGGTGAAGTACGTCCACAAGCGCCGACGCGCGAGCTACGCCACCCGCACCATGCGCTGGGGCGGCATCATCCTCGCCCTCTTCATCGTCTGGCACCTGCTCGACCTCACCACGCTCACCGTCAACGAGCGTGCCTGGGCGGGGCATCCGTACGAGAACGTCCTCGCCACCTTCTCCACCTGGTACGGCAACACCATCTACATCGTGGCGATGGCCGCCCTCGGTCTGCACGTCCGCCACGGCTTCTGGAGCGCCGCCCAGACCCTCGGTGCGGGCAGCGCCCGACGGGAGCGGACGCTCAAGTTCCTGGCCAATGCCCTCGCCCTCGTCCTCTTCGCGGGCTTCGTGTCCGTACCCGTCGCCGTCATGACCGGAGTGGTGAGCTGACCATGAGCGCGAACACGAACATGAACACGGACGAGAACACCACCGCGAACGACGACGAGAGTATGAGCGCCTCCTACGCCGACTACACCACCGGCGACCCGATCGCCGACGCCAAGGCCCCCGAAGGCCCCATCGCCGAGCGCTGGGACCGCCGCCGCTTCGAGGCCAAGCTCGTCAACCCGGCCAACCGGCGCAAGCACACCGTGATCGTCGTCGGAACCGGCCTGGCCGGTGGAGCGGCCGGCGCCACCCTCGCCGAACAGGGCTACCACGTCGTCCAGTTCTGCTTCTCCGACTCCCCGCGCCGCGCCCACTCCATCGCCGCGCAGGGCGGCATCAACGCCGCCAAGAACTACCGCAACGACGGCGACTCCGTGCACCGCCTCTTCTACGACACCGTCAAGGGCGGCGACTTCCGGGCCCGCGAGTCCAACGTCCACCGCCTGGCGCAGATTTCGGTGGAGATCATCGACCAGTGCGTGGCCCAGGGCGTCCCCTTCGCCCGCGAGTACGGCGGCCTCCTCGACACCCGCTCCTTCGGCGGAGTCCAGGTCTCGCGCACCTTCTACGCCCGCGGCCAGACCGGACAGCAACTGCTGCTCGGCGCCTACCAGGCGCTCTCGCGGCAGATCGCCGCCGGCAACGTCGAGATGCACGCCCGCACCGAGATGCTCGACCTGATCACCGTCGACGGCGTGGCGCGCGGAATCGTCGCCCGCGACCTGGTCACCGGCCGGATCGACACGTACTACGCGGACGCCGTGGTGCTCGCGAGCGGCGGATACGGCAACGTCTTCTACCTCTCCACCAACGCCATGAACTCCAACGCGACCGCCGTCTGGCGGGCGCACCGGCGAGGCGCCTACTTCGCCAACCCCTGCTTCACCCAGATCCACCCCACCTGCATCCCGCGCACCGGCGACCACCAGTCCAAGCTCACCCTGATGAGCGAGTCGCTGCGCAACGACGGCCGCATCTGGGTCCCCAAGGCCAAGGGCGACGACCGCCCCGCCGCCGACATCCCCGAGGCCGAGCGCGACTACTACCTGGAGCGGATCTACCCCTCCTTCGGGAACCTCGTGCCCCGCGACATCGCCTCCCGCGCCGCCAAGAACGTCTGCGACGAGGGGCGCGGCGTGGGCCCCGGCGGGCAGGGCGTCTACCTCGACTTCGCCGACGCCATCCGCCGGATGGGCAAGGACAGCGTCGCGGAGAAGTACGGCAACCTCTTCGAGATGTACGAGCGGATCACCGCGGAGAACCCGTACGAGGTCCCCATGCGGATCTACCCCGCCGTGCACTACACGATGGGCGGACTGTGGGTCGACTACGACCTGCAGACCACCGTCCCCGGCCTGTTCGCGATCGGCGAGGCTAACTTCTCCGACCACGGGGCCAACCGGCTCGGCGCCTCCGCGCTCATGCAGGGGCTCGGCGACGGCTACTTCGTGCTCCCCTCCACCATCAACGACTACCTGGCCCGCCACCCGCACCAGGAAGCCGTGGACGACACGCACCCCGAGGCCGCGGCCGCCGTCCGCGAGACCCGCGACTGCCTCGCGAAGCTGCTCGCCGTGGACGGCGACCGCACGCCCGACTCCTTCCACCGCGAGATCGGTGAACTGATGTGGGAGTACTGCGGAATGGCCCGCACCGACGCGGGACTGCGCAAGGCGCTCGCCCGGATCCCCGAGATCCGCGACGAGTTCTGGCGGCGCGTCAAGGTCCCCGGCAGCGGCGAGGAGTTCAACCAGTCGCTGGAGAAGGCCAACCGCATCATCGACTACCTCGAACTCGCCGAGCTGATGTGCCTCGACGCACTCCACCGCGCCGAGTCCTGCGGCGGCCACTTCCGTGAGGAGTCCCAGACCCCGGACGGCGAAGCCGCCCGCCGCGACGAGGAGTTCGGGTACGCCGCCGCCTGGCAGTACACCGGAACCGGCGTCGCCCCCGTCCTGCACAAGGAAGACCTCGTCTTCGAGTACGTCCACCCCACCCAGCGGAGCTACGCATGAAGCTCACCCTGCGCGTCTGGCGCCAGCGCAACGCCGACGCCACCGGCGCGATGGCCTCGTACGAGGTCGACGGCATCTCGAAGGACATGTCCTTCCTGGAGATGCTCGACACCCTCAACGAGGACCTCACCCTGCGCGGCGAGGACCCGGTCGCCTTCGACCACGACTGCCGCGAGGGCATCTGCGGCGCGTGCAGCCTCGTCATCAACGGAGACGCCCACGGTCCGGAGCGCACCACCACCTGCCAGCTCCACATGCGGGCCTTCGCCGACGGCGACACCATCGACGTCGAACCCTGGCGGGCCTCGGCCTTCCCCGTGGTCAAGGACCTCGTCGTCGACCGGGGCGCCTTCGACCGGATCATCCAGGCGGGCGGCTACATCACCGCCCCGACCGGCGCCGCCCCCGAGGCGCACGCCACGGCCGTTCCCAAGCCGGACGCCGACTACGCCTTCGAGCACGCCGAGTGCATCGGCTGCGGGGCGTGCGTGGCGGCCTGCCCCAACGGCTCCGCGATGCTCTTCACCTCCGCCAAGATCAACCACCTGAACGTGCTCCCGCAGGGCTCCCCGGAACGCGAGACCCGGGTACTGGACATGGTGGCCACGATGGACGCGGAGGGGTTCGGCGGCTGCACGCTGACCGGAGAGTGCGCGACGGCCTGCCCCAAGGGGATACCGCTGCCCTCCATCGCGGCCATGAACAAGGAGTGGCTGCGGGCGGTCCGCAAGGGCCCGCGCTGAGCCGCTCCGTGCAGGGACGAGCCGCGCCCCCTGACGGCGCCGGCCGTCCGCCGGTCGTCCGCCGATCGGATGACCGGCGCGGTGCCCGCCGTGCCGTGACCGCCCCGCCTCCCGGGCATGGGCGACAGTGGCCCCATGCCCCTGGGTCGTGTTCGAGAAGTGGAACCGGACGCCGCGGGCCGGGCGGGCACGTCCCGGTCCGGTCCGGCCGGATCCGGCCCGGCCCCCGCCGGGTCCGGCCCGCGCCGCCGCACCGTACTGGCCGCCGCCCTCGCCCCGCTGGTGGTGGCCGGCTGTGCCGAGGAGGAGCGGCCGCGCACCCCGCGCCCAGGACCCGAGGCCGCCAAGGACGCCCTGGTCATGGTCATCCGGCACGCGGAGAAACCGTACGCGGGGGACACCGGCGAGGACGAAGAGGGCAACGAGGACCCCGGATTCCTCGCGGTCCGCGGATGGCGCCGGGCCCAGGAACTGCCCGCCCTCTTCGGGCCCACCCGCGGCGCGGCCCTGCCCCGGCCCGAGGCCGTCTTCGCGGCCGGCGGCAAGGCGGGAGCACCCGCGCGGTGCCGCCAGACCGTGGAGGCGCTGGCCGCCTCGCTCCACACGAGCGTGCGCACCGAGTTCGCCGTCGGAGCCGAGCCGGCCCTGGCCCGCGCGGTGCTCGCGGCCCGGATGCCCGTACTCGTCTGCTGGGAGCACACCGGCATGCCCCGACTGATCCGGGGCCTCGGGGCGCAGGGGCTGCTGGGACTGCCCGCCGCCTGGCCCGACCGCTACGACCTGGTGTGGACGTTCACGCGCAGACAGGGCGTCTGGAGCTTCCGGGAGCTGCCGCAGCACCTGCTCTCCGGCGACGCGTAGGTACTGCCGGGTAAGGCCGGGTACCACGGGGTACGGGCGTACTCTGAGAAGTGGACTCGGGGCAGTCGTGCGCCGGGAGGTAGACGATCATGTCTGGAATCGTGCACCGCGGCTTCGATTCCGCGGACGAAACGCGCCAGTTCGAAGACGGCAAGGGCAGGCTCGATCTGCTCAACACCAGCCACGGACCGGTGGGGCGCGCCGTGTTCGAGCCCGGATGGCAGTGGTCGCAGCACATCAAGCCGATAGCGGGAACCGACAGTTGCGAGGCCGCCCATGTCGGCTACGTCGTCAGCGGCCGCATGAAGATCGTCATGGACGACGGCGACAGCGTCGAGGCGGGGTCCGGGGACTTCATCCAGATCGACCCCGGCCACGACGCCTGGGTGCTCGGAGACGAGCCGTGCGTGGTCCTCGACTGGCAGGGCTACGGGGACTTCGCCAAGCCGGCCGGCTCTTAGGCCCGAACGGCGACGGCTAGGACCGAACGGCGAGGGCCCGCGCCAGGTAGGCCGCCGTCCGGCTGCCGGCGGCGCGGGCCACCTCGTCCGGTGTGCCCGCGGCCACCACCAGGCCGCCGTCCGCTCCGCCGCCCGGGCCCAGGTCGATGACCCAGTCCGCGCCGGCCACCACCGCCATGTCGTGTTCCACGACGACCACCGAATGCCCGGCGTGCACCAGCCCGTGCAACTGCCGTAGCAGCACCTCCACATCGGCCGGATGCAGTCCGGTCGTCGGCTCGTCCAGCAGGTACAGCGTGTGATCGCGGCGCTGTCGTTGCAGCTCGGTGGCCAGCTTGATCCGCTGGGCCTCGCCGCCCGACAACTCCGTGGCCGGCTGGCCGAGTCGCAGGTATCCCAGGCCGATGTCCTTCAGTGCGCCCAGGCTCCGTGCCGCCGCCGGGACCTCCGCGAAGAAGGAGGCCGCCGCGTCCACGGTCAGGGCGAGCACCTCGGCGATGTTCAGCCCCGAGTAACGGACCTCGAGGGTCTCGGAGTTGTACCGGGCCCCCGCGCATTCGGGGCACGGGGCGTACGTACTGGGCAGGAACAGCAGCTCCACCGAGACGAAACCCTCGCCCTGGCAGGACTCGCACCTGCCGCCCGGCACGTTGAAGGAGAACCGGCCCGCCTTCCAGCCCCGCGCCCTCGACTCCGGAGCCGCCGTGAAGAGCCGCCGCACCACGTCGAAAAGCCCCGTGTACGTGGCCAGGTTGGAGCGCGGGGTGCGCCCGATCGGCTTCTGGTCCACCTCCACCAGCCGGCGCACCGGGAAGGCCGGCTCCGCCAGCCGCTCGCCGACCTCGCGCGCGAGCGCCTGCCCGACCAGCGTGGACTTCCCGGACCCCGACACCCCGGTCACGGCCGTGAACACCCCGAGCGGGAACTCGGCCGTCACGTCACGGAGGTTGTGCCGGTCCACCCCGCTGAGGCGGATGGTCCCGGTGGCCTTCCGCACGGGCGGCCCGCCGCGCGCCGGGTCCGCGGCCGGGGCCGGGAACAGGTACCGGGCCGTCGCCGACTCCGCCACCGCGGCCAGCCCCTCCGGGGGCCCGCTGTGCAGCACCCGCCCGCCGTGCTCCCCGGCCAGCGGACCGACGTCCACCAGCCAGTCGGCGTGCCGGACCACGTCCAGGTGGTGCTCCACCACGAACACCGTGTTCCCGGCTTCCTTGAGTCGGTCCAGTACGCAGAGCAGTGCCTCGGTGTCGGCCGGGTGCAGCCCCGCCGAAGGCTCGTCCAGGACGTACACCACTCCGAACAGCCCGGACCGCAGCTGCGTCGCCAGCCGCAGCCGCTGCAGCTCGCCCGCCGACAGGGTCGCGGCGCCCCGGTCCAGGCTCAGGTAGCCCAGCCCGAGCTCGGCGACCGGGCCGATCCGGGAGCACAGGTCCTCGGCCAGCACCCGCGCCGCTTCGCCTTCGCCGCCCCCGAGCGCGGTGGCCAGTACGCCGTCCAGCTCGGTCAGCGCAAGGGCCGCCAGCTCCGCGATCGTGCGGCCCGCGAAGGTGACGGCCAAGGCCTCCGGCCGCAGTCGCCGACCCTCGCACACCGGGCACGGGGAGTAGGTCAGGAACTTCTCGGCGCGGGCCCGCAGGGTGGCGCTCTTGCTGTCGGAGAAGGTCCGCATGACGTACCGGTGGGCGCTCATGTACGTGCCCTGGTAAGGCCGTTGGATCCGGTCGGCCTCCCGCACCGGATGCACCGTCACCACCGGCTGCTCGTCGGTGAACAGGATCCACTCGCGGTCCTTCGCCGCCAGCGACTGCCACGGCGCGTCCACGTCGTGGCCCAGCGCCTCCAGGATGTCCCGCAGGTTCTTGCCCTGCCAGGCTCCGGGCCAGGCGGCGACGGCCCCTTGACGGATCGACAGGGAGCCGTCGGGGACGAGGAGTTCCTCGCTCGTGCGGTGGATGCGGCCGAGCCCGTGGCAGGAGGGGCAGGCGCCCGCGGCGGTGTTGGGGGAGAAGGCGTCGGAGTCGAGCCGTGCGGCGCCCGGCGGGTAGGACCCGGCCCGCGAGTAGAGCATCCGCAGGGAGTTGGACAGCATGGTCACCGTCCCGACGGAGGACCGCGACCCGGGGGAGGAGCGCCGCTGCTCCAGCGAGACGGCGGGCGGCAGCCCGGTGACGGAGTCGACCTTCGGCGCGCCGATCTGGTGGATCAGGCGGCGGGCGTACGGGGCCACGGACTCGAAGTACCGGCGCTGGGCCTCGGCGAACAGGGTGCCGAAGGCGAGCGAGCTCTTGCCCGAGCCGGAGACCCCGGTGAAGACGGTCAGCGCGTCGCGCGGGATGTCCACGTCGACCCCGCGCAGATTGTGCTCCCGGGCGCCGCGGACGCGGACGTAGGGGTCGTGCGGACCGGGGAGGTGCGGGGCTGCGGGCTGGTGCATTCGTCCAAGTTTAGTACCTGGGGGCAGCGGCTACTCCGTGTGGCCGGTGCGATCGGTGATGCCCGTGAGGCGGGCGAGTCCGGTGAACGAGTCCAGCAGGGCGGTCCGGTCGTACGTGGATGTGGTGACGAGCAGTTCGTCCGCCCCGGTCAGTTCCGCGAGGGTGGTGAGCTCGGCCGCGACCTGCGCCTCCGTGCCGTGGACGTGCCCGGTCAGGGCCCCCTCGTACAGCTCCCGCTCCTTGGGGGTCATGGTCAGGGCCTCGATCTCCTCGGCTGGGCGGAGCGGCGGGAAGCTGCCGCGCGTGCGCGATTGCGCCAGCGCCCACGCCTCCGGGATCAGGATCCGGCGGGCGGCCTCGGTGGTGGTGGCGACCGCCACCGTCCCGGAGGCGATCACGTACGGCTCCGTGCCCCACGGGGAGGGCCGGAACTCCGCGCGGTACTTCTCGATGATCTCCACCACCCGGGCGCGGGCCCGGATGTCGCCGACCACCAGCGGCAGCCCCGCGCGGGCCGCGATGGCGGCCCCCTCGCCCGTGGCCAGCACGTAGGGCGGGATCCGCAGACCCTCCGCCGGGTGGGCGTGCACCTCGGGGTGCGCCCGCTGGGTGCCGTCCAGCCAGCCCAGCAGCTCCGCGAGCTGCTCCTCGAACCGGTCGGCGTCCCCGGTGTCGCGGCCCAGCGCCCGCCGGATCCCGCCCGTGAAGCCGACCGATCGGCCGAGGCCCATGTCGATCCGGCCGGGGAAGAGGGCTTCGAGGACCCCGAACTGCTCCGCCACGACCAGCGGCTGGTGGTTGGGCAGCATCACCCCGCCGGTGCCGATCCGGATCCGGCCGGTCGCCCCGGCGACGGCGGCGGCGAGCACGGTGGGTGCGGAACCGGCCACTCCGGGCACGCTGTGGTGCTCGGAGACCCAGAACCGGTGGTAGCCGAGCCGTTCGGCGGCGCGCGCCAGCTCCACGGTGTCCCGCAGGGCCTCGGGGGCGGGATGGCCCTCGCGGGTGCGGGACCGGTCGAGTATCGAGAGTTTCCGGATCACACAGAGGTCAACGTACGGGGCGCTCCAGGATTCCCCGGGTGGCGCCGGGGCGGGGCGGGGCGCGGCCGGTGCTTAGGCTGGCGGGGTGACCGAGACTCAGAACCGCCGACCCCTGGCCGTCTTCGACATCGACAACACCCTGGCCGACACCGCCCACCGCCAGCACTGGCTGGAGCGCCGGCCCCGCGACTGGGACGGCTTCTTCGGCGCGGCCCCCGCCGATCCGCCGCTCGCCCGGGGGATCGCGCTCGCGGTGGAGAGCGCGGCCGACTGCGAGGTCGTCTACCTGACCGGCCGGCCGGAGCGGTGCCGCGCGGACACGGCCGAATGGCTGACCCGGCACGGGCTGCCCGAGGGGCGGCTGTGGATGCGCGGGAACCAGGACCGGCGGCCCGCCCGGACGACCAAGCTGGAGGTGCTCCGGCGGATCTCGCGGGGCCGTGAGGTGCGGATGCTCGTGGACGACGACGAGCTGGTCTGCCAGGCGGCGCGCGCGGCGGGCTTCCGCGTGGTCCTGGCGGACTGGGCCGCCGAGGCGCCGGAGCTCAAGGACGCGCAGGAGGGCGAGGGCCGCACCTGAGCGCCCGGGCGCCCGGGCCGCGCGAGGCCGCGTACGGTTCCGGTTCCTCAGTCCTCGCCGCCCTCGAGCCGGAAGCCGAGCTTCAGCCCCACCTGGAAGTGTGCGATCTCGCCGTTCTCGATGTGGCCCCGGATCTGCGTCACCTCGAGCCAGTCCAGCCCGCGCAGGGTCTCGCCCGCGCGCGCGACCCCGTTGCGGATCGCCTGGTCGATGCCTTCGTGGGACGTGCCGACGATCTCGGTCACCCGGTACGTGTGATTGGACATGGACGTCTCCCGACACTGGGTGGCAGTTGCCTTGTTCTACGGTGCCCCAGTAAGTCCGGGTCCGCGAACTTTGCGTGAACAATCCACAGCCCAACCCTCTTGACCCACTCATTGGTCCATGCCAATTTCAAGCCATCTGAGATCCATCCCCAGAAGGTGACCTTCGTGAAGATGCGCTTCCTTGCCGTGTCCACCGCTCTCGCGGCCGCGACCGCCCTCACCGGGTGCAGTCTGGCCGGATCGGCGGGGGGTCCGCAGAAGGTGACGCTCTGGCTGATGAAGGGGAGCGCGTCGGACGAGTTCATCACCCAGTTCACCAGCTCCTTCGAGAGGGACAACCCGGGGATCGACCTCGACGTCAAGATCCAGGAGTGGACGGGCATAGGCGCGAAGGTCAACGCCGTGCTGGCCGGCAAGAGCGAGGAGAGCGCCGACGTCATCGAGGTCGGCAACACCCAGGTCGCCCAGTACGTGGAGAGCGGCGGCGTCTCCGAACTCACCCTGGAAGCACTGCGCGAGTGGGACGGCAAGGACTGGCTGAAAGGCCTAGCCGACCCCGGCAGCGTCAACGGCGCCCAGTTCGGCGTCCCTTGGTACGCCGCCAACCGTGTGGTGATCTACAACAAGGACCTGTTCGCGAACGCCGGGATCAAGGCGCCGATCAAGACGCGCCAGGAGTGGATCCAGGCGACCCAGAAGCTCGACAAGGGGAGCCAGCAGGGCATTTACCTCGCCGGACAGAACTGGTACGTGCTCTCCGGCTTCATCTGGGACGAGGGCGGCGAGCTCGCGGTCGAGACGAGCGGCCAGTGGCTCGGCACCCTGGACGACGAGAAGGCGATGGCCGGAATGGAGTTCTACAAGCAGCTCCAGGCCCTCGGCGAAGGCCCCAAGGACGCCGACGAGGAGACGCCCCCGCAGTCGGAGGTCTTCGCCCGCGGCGGGATCGCGCAGATCATCGCCCCGCCCGGCCAGGCCGCCGCGATCGAGGCCGCGAACCCGGCGCTCAAGGGCAAGCTCGGCTTCTTCCCGATCCCCGGCAAGACCGCCGAGAAGCCGGGCGCCGTCTTCACCGGCGGCTCCGACCTGATCATCCCGGAGCGGACGAAGCAGCGGAAGAACGCCGTCAACGTGATCACGGCCCTGGTCAGCGAGAAGTGGCAGACCGAGCTGGCCACCACCATGAGCTACGTACCCAACAAGACCACCCTCGCGCACGTCGTCGAGGGCAACGAGGGCGCCGCCGCGATGGCCCCCGGCGCCGCCCAGGGCCGCGCCACCCCCAAATCCGCCCGCTGGGCCGAGGTCGAGGCCAAGAACCCGATCAAGCCGTTCATGACGGCGGTCCTCACCGGCCGGGACCCCAAGGAGGCCGCGAAGGCGGCCTCCGAGACCATCAGCAAGGTCCTCAGCGCCGACCACTGATCCGGTGCGGCGGGCCCTCGGACCGCCGAGTTCAGCGTTCGCACATCCAAGTGCCGCGAAGCGGTCATGTCGAATCCAGTCCTGCACGGAAGAAGTAAAGAAGCCAGGCCACGCGTCCTGTCGGCCTGGCTCTCCGTGTCCGGATCAGGAGCCGCCATGACCATCGCCCCCCTGTCCCCGTCCGCCCTTCCCCCCACCTCGGTCCCGGCCGTCTCCCGGGTGGCCACGCTGAACGCGGTGACCGCAACCGCGACCGCCACCGCGGCGGCCCCGACCTCCGAGGCCCCGGCCGCGCCCCGCTACGCCGTACGCCTCGCCCGCAACGAGGACGAGGTCCGCGCCGCCCAGCGGCTGCGCCACCAGGTCTTCGCGGGCGAGCTCGGAGCCCGCCTCGACGGCCCCGAGCCGGGCCTGGACGTCGATGCCTTCGACGCCTACTGCGATCACCTCCTCGTCCTCGACGAGGAGACCGAGCAGGTCGTCGGCACCTACCGGCTGCTGCCCCCCGAGCGCGCCGCCGTCGCCGGACGCCTCTACTCCGAGGGGGAGTTCGACCTCTCCGCGCTCGCGCCCATCCGCCCCGACCTGGTCGAGGTCGGCCGGTCCTGCGTCCACCCCGACCACCGCAACGGCGCCGTCATCGCCCTGATCTGGGCCGGCCTCGCCCGCTACATGGACCGCTCCGGACACAACTGGCTGGCCGGCTGCTGCTCGATTCCGCTGGCCGACGGCGGGGTCCTCGCCGCCGCCACCCGCGAGAACGTGCTGACCAGGAGCCTCGCCCCCGCCGAGTACCGGGTGACCCCGCACCTCCCCTGGAACCCGCAGGGCATCGCCTTCCCCGACCGGATGGAACTGCCGCCGCTGCTGCGCGGCTACCTGCGCCTGGGCGCCTGGGTCTGCGGGGAGCCCGCCCTCGACGCCGAGTTCGGCTGCGCCGACCTCTACGTCCTGCTCTCGCTGCGCCGCACCAACCCGCGCTACCTCAAGCACTTCCTCTCGCTCGCCCCGGGCGCATGAGCGTCTGGCTCCCCACCTCGCCCTGTACCCCCGAGGCCTGCGCCGGCCACGAGGGCGCCACCGCGAGCGTGCCGCGCGCCGTCCTGCGGCTCGGCGCCGCCGTCGCCCTGATCCTGCTCGGGATCCTGGGCGCCCCGCCGCTGCGCCTGCTGCCGCAGCGGCCCCGGCACCTGGTGGTCCGGGCCTGGGCGGCCGCACTGCTGGGCGCCTTCGGCCTGCGCATCACCGTGCACGGGAGCCCCGGCGCGGGCGGTGGCCGGCTGATCGTCGCCAACCACATCTCCTGGCTCGACATCCCCCTCGTCGCCGCCGTCCTGCCCTGCCGGATGCTGGCCAAGAGCGATATCCGCAGCTGGCCCGTGCTCGGCCCGCTCTCCCGGCAGGCCGGGACCCTGTTCATCGAGCGCGACCGGATCCGCGCGCTGCCCGCCACCGTCGAGGCCATGGCGCGCGCCCTGCTCGGGGGCGACCGCGTCGCCGTCTACCCCGAGGGCTCCACCTGGTGCGGGCGGGCCCAGGGAACCTTCCGGCGCGCCGCGTTCCAGGCCGCGCTGGACGCGCGGGTGCCCGTACAGCCGGTACGGATCGCCTACGTGATCGACGGCGGCGAGCAGGCCGGGGAGACGGCCGGGGCGCCCGCCTTCGTCGGGGACGACCCGCTGACCGCCTCCCTGTGGCGGATCGCGCGTGCCCGCGGGGTACGGGCCGAGGTGTGGCTGCTGCCGCGGATCCCGCCGGGCCGGTACGCGGACCGGCGGGACCTCGCGGCCGCGGCTCAGGCCGCCGTACTGGGGCGGCCGGAACCGGATCCGCGACCCGAGTCGCCCGTGCCCGCGGAGCCTCCCGTGTCGCCGGAGAGGCCCGTCTCGCCAACGCGGCCGCTGCTGCCGGGGGTTCCCTCCCAGCCGCCGGCGCCGATGCCGTCGGCCACCGCCAGGGACAGGGCGAAGCGGCCCGCCGCGTCCGTCCACCAGTGCGTCAGTTCCAGTCCGGCGGACGCCAGTTCCTTCCGGACGCCCTCCTGACGGAACTTCGCCGAGATCTCCGTCAGGATCTCCTCACCCACCTCGAAGGACACCTCCAGATCCAGGGCCCGGACCTTCACCAACGCCTGCTCCCGGGCCCGCAGTCGCATCTCGATCCACTCGTGCTCACGGTTCCACACCGCCACGTGATCGAAGTCGGCGGTGTGGAAATCCGCACCCAACTCCCGGTCTATGACGGTCAGTACGTTCTTGTTGAACTCGGCCGTCACCCCCTGGGCGTCGTCGTACGCCGACACCAGCACGGCCTCGTCCTTCACGAGGTCCGTCCCCATCAGCAGCGCGTCACCGGGCGAGAGCATCGCCCGTACGTCCGCCAGGAACACGGCCCGCTCCGGAGGCAGGAGATTGCCGATCGTGCCCCCCAGGAAGACCACCAGCCGCGGTCCGGGCACCTCGGGCAGCTGGAGCGGCTTCGTGAAGTCGGCCAGCAGCGCGTGCACCCGCAGGCCCGGATGCTCGGCCAGCAGCGCCTCGGCCGCTCCCTTCAGCGCGCTCTCGCTCACGTCCACCGGTACGTAGGTGTCCAGCGCGGGCATGGCCTCGATCAGGTGCCGGGTCTTCTCCGAAGAGCCGGAGCCCAGCTCCACCAGGGTGCGGGCGCCGCTCACCGAAGCGATCTCCTGGGCCCGTTCCAGGAGGATCTCCCGCTCGGCGCGGGTCGGGTAGTACTCGGGCAACCGGGTGATCTCCTCGAAGAGTTCACTGCCCCGGGCGTCGTAGAACCACTTGGGCGGCAGCATCTTCGGGGATTGGCTCAGCCCGTGCAGCACGTCCGTGCGCAGCGCCGCGTCGGCGGCGTCCTCGTCGAGCGTGCGGGTCAGCCGGAAGTCGTTCACGGGCCTTCGTCTCCTTGGTGCGGTGCGCTCGTAGAGGTCTCCTCCAGGTGGCCCTTCACGTCCTGCGGGGCTTCCTTCAAGGAGAAGAGTTCGATGCGGGTGCGGGTGGCGGTCAGCAGGGTCCGGTCGGGCACCTCGGTCCAGCGCGGATCGTCGTCGTAGGGCTCCGACGCCACCACCGTGCGCTGCGCGGCCGCGTCGGCCAGGTACCAGAGGGAGTCCCCCCAGGCCGTGGCCGCGATCGCCCGCCCGTCCGTCAGCAGCAGGTTCAGCCGGGACCCGGGCGCGGCCTCGGCCAGCTCCCGGACCGGTGCGGCGAGCGCCGCGCCCAGGGCGTCGCCCTTGCGTAGCCGGTGCAGGACCAGCGCCCACAGCAGCGCCGAATCCGTCCGGGCGGCCAGCGACAGCAGTTCCTGGGGCGGCAGCGAGGCCGCGACGGGGGCCGCCGCGTCGGGCCAGTCCCGAACCGATCCGTTGTGGCTGAACAGCCAGGGTCCCTCGGCGAACGGCGCGGCCGCCGCCTCGCCGTCCGCCCCGGCGCGCGTGGCGTCCCGTACGGCGGCCAGCACGGCGCCGCTGCGGACCACGCGCGCGAGATCGGCGAAGGACAGGTCCCCCCAGATCGGCCCGGCCCGCCGGTAGCGGGCCGGCACCGGGTCGCCCTCCGCGTACCAGCCGATGCCGAAGCCGTCGGCGTTGACGGTGCCGTGGTGTTGGTGGCGCGGCGCCCAGGACTGGCGGACCAGGGAGTGCTCGGGTTCGCTCAGCAGCCGCCCGAGCGTCACCGGGGGCCCCAGGTAGGCGAAATGACGGCACATCAGGCACCGCCATCCGGAGTCGGCTGCGCGCTCCGGGCGGTCCGGAAGCCCGAGAAGATCTGCCGGCGCACCGGCAGGTCCCAGTTGCGGAAGGTGCCCCGGCAGGCCACCGGGTCCACGGCGAACGAGCCCCCGCGCAGGACCTTGTGCTCGGGGCCGAAGAACACCTCCGAGTACTCGCGGTACGGGAACGCCCGGAACCCGGGATAGGGCAGGAAATCGGAAGAGGTCCATTCCCAGACGTCTCCGATGAGCTGGCGCACCCCGAGCGGGGAGGCCCCGGCCGGATAGCTGCCCGCGCGGGCCGGCCGCAGATGGCGCTGGCCGAGGTTGGCGCGGTCCGGGGTCGGGTCCTCGTCCCCCCACGGATAGCGGGTGGAACGGCCCGTCGCCGGATCGTGGCGGGCGGCCTTTTCCCACTCCGCCTCGGTGGGCAGCCGCCGCCCCGCCCAGCGGGAGTACGCGTCGGCCTCGTACCAGCTGACGTGCAGCACCGGTTCGTCCGCGGGTACCGGTTCGGTCACCCCGAACCGGCGGCGCAGCCACGTATCGCCCTCGCGGCGCCAGAAGAGCGGGGCCTCGATGCCGTGCCTGCGGATCTGCTCCCAGCCCTCCGCGGCCCACCACTGCCGGCTCCGGTATCCGCCGTCCGCGATGAAGGTCTGGTACGCGGCGTTGGTCACCGGCACGGTGTCGATCCAGAACTCCTCCGTGTCCCGGACGTGCGCCGGCCGTTCGTTGTCCAGCGACCACGGTTCTGCGGAGGTGCCCATCGTGAACGGGCCGCCGGGTATGAGGACTTCGGCCGCGTGCGGCGGAGCACCCCGCGGCGGATCCGGGTCGGGCGCGGTCAGGACCGGGCCGCCCTGTCTGAGCTGATGGGTGATCAGCATCGTTTCGTCGTGCTGCTGTTCGTGCTGCGCGATCATCCCGAAGACGTAGCCGCCGTCCAGCAGGGCGGTGCCTTCCAGCGGTGTGCGCTCCAGCAGGTCGAAGACGCGGCCGCGCACCTCGGCCGCGTACCGGCGGGCCTCGTCGGGGCCGAGCAGCGGCAACTTCGGCCGCTCCGACCGGGGATGCTCGAAGGCGTCGTAGAGCGGGTCTATTTCGGGGTGCATGGACTCGCGGCCGGCCACGTTGCGCAGCAGCCAGAGCTCCTCCATGTTCCCGATGTGCGCGAGGTCCCAGACCAGCGGGGACATCAGGGGGGAGTGCTGGGCGGTCAGGTCCGCGTCGCTGACGGCGCTGGAGTCGGTGAGCCCGGCCGTACGGACCCGTGCGGCGGTCAGTGCGGCGGCGGCCCGCTCGCGCAGGAGCTCCGGTTCGGTGGTCATGAGCGTGCCTCCTCGCCGGTCGGCTGCGGATGGGGGCGCGGACGGGCCTGCGGCCGGCGCCGGGACGGATGCTGCGGGAGCCCGTCGTCGGCCGGACATCGGCCGCGCTTGACGTAGCGGTCGCCGAACTCGGCCACGGAGTCCGCCACTCGGGTGCTCGCGCCCAGCCGGGGCAGCGCCTCGGAAGCGGCCCGGAAGCAGGCGCGGGCGGCGGACCGCAGCTCCGGATCGGCGAGCCCGTGCTGCGCGGCGCTGCGCCACAGCGGATTGCGCGGGGCGGGCTGGGCGCCGTAGCCGTCGGCCAGCGCCTTCACCGCCCGGTACGCGGTCTCGGTGGCCTCCGGGTCGTCGAACAGCGCGTGGACGACGGCCACCGGGATCAGCCAGCCGTCCTCGCCGGGCTGCGCGTCGATCATCCGCAGCTCCAGGTGGCCGCGGGGCCGCACCGGTGGGAACAGCGTGGTCAGGTGGTACTCCAGGTCCTCGGCGGTGGGCGGCCGCAATCCGCCGCCGGATCCCGGCCCGCCGCCGGAGCGCAGCCAGTCGCGGAAGGTGAGCCCGCGCGGCACGGTCCAGGGCGTGTCGGCGGCGGCTCCGGCGTCGCCGCCGGACGGCCGTACGCACATCACGTCGGTGTCCAGCGCCTGCCGGGTCCAGGCGCCGCGCGGCTCCGCCTCCAGTACGGGGGCGAGCGCGCGCCGGGTGTCGATATCGCTCCAGACGCCCTGGCGGGCGCAGCGCCAGCCGGCGTACGGGCCTTCGTGCGCGGGGGAGTTGGCGAAGGCGGCGACCAGCACCGCGCCGAGGAGGTGGGCCAGCCGCCAGCGGCGGCCGTGCCCGAGGGGCCCCGGCTCCTCCTGCCCGGCGTCCACGCACACCTGCACCGAGGCGGAGGCGCACATCATGGCGCGGCCGGCGGGGCCGGTGCGGTCGAAGTAGGTCTCCATCGCCTCGTACCGCGGGCTGGTCAGCATCCGGCGGTACGGGCGGCGCGCGTCCTGGCCGAGGCCGCGCAGGACCAGGCCCTGCTCGCGCAGGACTCCCCGTACGGCGGTCAGATCGGACTGGAGCCCGTCCACGCACCCGGTGAGGGAGGCGGCGGGGGCCGAGCTCAGCTCCAGCTGGCCGCCGGGCTCGACGGTGACGCGGGAGGTGAGGGGCAGGGCGCGGGCCGCGTCGTGCGCGGCGGCCAGCCGCTCGGCGGACACGCGCAGGCCGGGGCGTTCGGCGTCGAACACCAGCCATTCGAGCTCGGCCCCGAGGAGGCGGGGCGGGCCGGTCTTGAAACAGATGCCGTGGATCAGGTCCTCGGCGGCGGACTCGGTCAGGCCGGTGGGGCGGGACGGCTGTTCGGGCGGGCGCTCGGGTGTTTCCTGGACGGAGTCCTGGGGCATGACGGGGCCCTCGTCTCGTGTCGTCGGATGTGACATCACCCGTGCCTACCCGTCCCTTGGGGCGCAAACTCCCTTGCCGCCGCATGCCGGGAGCGTCAAAGATCACAGCATGAGTGGCAGGTTGCGTGAGATGGCGAGAGAAAACGCGGAGATCGTGGCGTCCGGTGGGTACCGGGCGCGGTCGGGGCGGCAGGTGGCGCTCGCCGCCGCCGTGGCGGAGGCCAAGGCAGGAACCAGGATATATGGCCCAAACCGGGTGATTCCAGGCGAACCGGCCCCCGGGGAGACCGGCAGGACCGTCGTCGAGGTCACGGGGGAGAGCAGCACGGCGGCGGCCCGCAGGCTCGCGGGGGACCGCGCGGAGGCGGCCTCGGTGGCGGTCCTGAACTTCGCTTCGGCCCGCAATCCCGGGGGCGGCTACGTCCGCGGGGCCAAGGCCCAGGAGGAGGCGCTCTGCCGCGCCTCGGCCCTGTACGAGACCCTGCTGGAGGCCCCGGAGTACTACGAGATCCACCGGGCCGAGGCCAGCACCTTCTACACCGACCGGGTGATTCACTCGCCCGGGGTCCCCGTCTTCCGCGACGACCGGGGCGAGCTGATGGAGGCCCCCTTCCGGGCCGGCTTCCTCACCTCCCCGGCCCCGAACGCCGGCACGATCCGCCGCCAGGAGCCGGAGCGCGAGCCCGAGATCCCCGCCGCCCTCGCGCGCCGGGCGGAGCTGGTGCTGGAAGTGGCCGCGCTGCACGGGTACCGGGACCTGGTGCTGGGGGCCTGGGGGTGCGGGGTCTTCATGAACGACCCGGCCCAGGTGGCGGAGGCCTTCAGGGGGCTGCTGGCGGGGCGGTTCGCGGGAGTCTTCGAGCGGGTGGTGTTCGGGATCCTGGACCGGAAGCCGGAGACGCGGGAGACCTTCGAAAGGGTGCTGGCGGGGCTCGTGTGACCGGGGGGATCGGCCCCGGGCGGCGCGGCGGGGGCGCAGGCGGGGGCGCGAGGGGCGCGGGTCCCGAACGGCGGGGCCCCTCGCTACCCGCATTCGGGTGACGGCCGCCGCGAGGCCTGCGCCGCGTCACCGGCGGACTCGACACTGGTTGTGACCGGATCCGACTGTCGGTGACATCGAGGGGAGTCCCATGCGGGCGATGAAGCGCGCGGCGCGGAACGCGGTACGGACGGCCGTGGTGATCGGAGCGGCCCTGACCCTGTTCACGGGGGTCTCGACCAGCGCCCAGGCGGCCGGCGGCGAATTCCGGTACGTCAATGTGGAGGGGGACGATTTCACCCTCGAGAACCCCGCGAACGGCGAGTGCTACCTACTGCTGAGCGGCGCGCGCCGGGCGGAGAACGCGACCGGCGCGCGGGCCTCCCTGTTCACGGAACGCGGCTGCGAGGGCGGGGCCGCGCTGGTGATGCGTCCCAGAGGCTCGGCGAACTTCGGATCCGTGGTTCCGCACAGCGTGCGGTTCGGCTGAAGGGCATCGGCCGGGGCGCGGCCCCCGCGGGCCTGCCCCGGCCCGGCCGGCTACCGCCAGCCGTACCGCTCGCGCAGCCGGTCGACCACCAGCTGGAAGCGCCCCCGGTCCAGCGCGCACGCCTCGCGCCGCATCCCGTCCTCGTGCACGCGCAGCACCCGGTCCACGTCCACCCAGGACTCCCGGGCGGCGGCGTCCCAGGGCCCGGTCCCGATCGGAACCCATTCCCGGTCGTGGTCGTGCCGCTTGCTGGAGAGCTGCACGGCCAGCAGCGTGCCGGCCGCCTCCCGCGCGACGACCAGCACCGGCCGGTCCTTCCCGCGCCCATCGTTTTCCTCGAAGGGAACCCAGGTCCACACGATCTCGCCGGGATCGGGATCCCCGTCGCGATCGGGGGCGTACGAGGTCTGCACCGGCCCGATGGCGTGCGGATCGGCCTCGGCCGTGGCGGTGTGCCCGTCGCGGCCGGGCTGCTCGACGTGACCGTTGCTGTGGTGTGAAAGTGCCGTCATTTAGGGGAGATTACTGGGTTTTTCGGGCCCCTGTCGCACTGGTGGGCCGAGGTTTCGCGGCCGCCCCGCGGTGCTTGAGGTTGACGGCCGAGGACTTGGCCAGCACCACGGGGTTCAAGAAGCGCAGCGGACCGATCAGGCGGGATCCGAAGAGGTGCATGTGCCGCGCCAGCGACGCGTCGCGCGCGGCCGCGGAGAACACCAGCCGCTCGATGGGGTTGAACGGGCGGGACTTGGCGAAGTCGGCGGCCAGGTACTGGTGACCGCGCAGCTCGCGCCGGTGCCTGCGCGCGTACACGGCGAGCGACCCGTCGAGGTCGCCCCGGCCGGTTGCGGCGGGGGCGACGGCCTCGGCCAGCCAGCGCGCGGACTGCAGGGCCCACCCGCATCCCACTCCCCACAAGGGGTCGCTGGTCAGGGCGGCGTCGCCGATGAGCGCGACGCCCGGTGCGGTCGGCTTTCGGCTGTGCAGCGGGTAGTCGACGGTGCCGGTGATCTTCGTGATGCGTTCCGCCGAGTCGACGGGCGGCGCCTCGGGCAGGGCGCGGACGAACTCGAGGAAGCTGCCCTCCAGGTCCTCCCGGAAGGCCGGCAGCCGCTTCTTGTCCGGGAGCACCGCGAGGACCGTGACCCCGTCGTCGTTGGCGAACGCGTACGCCATGTCGGGTTCGAGGAACCAGGCCTGGCTGATCCCGCCGGGCAGCGGCAGGTTGCGGTAGTGCGCGAAATAGCCGAACCGGCCGTTCTCGTGCTGCTGGGCGGGTACGTCGGCGAACTTCGCCACGGCCGAGTTGTTGCCGTCGGCGCCGACGACCAGGCGGGCCCGGATCTCGCGCTCGCCCAGGGGCGTCGACGCGCGTACCCCCACGGTGCGCCCGGCTTCCCTCAACAGCCCGGTCACCTGGTGGCCGAGGAGCAGATCGACGCCGGGAGTGCGGGCAGCGCGGGACCTGATCAGCGGGTCGAGGGTGCTGCGCCGGACGTTGTACCCGTACGGCAGCTCGGGGCCCGTGGCCGCGCCCCTCGGCTCGATCCATCCCCAACGGGTGTACCAGCGGGCCTGGTTGCGGACGGCTCCGGCCTTCTCGAGATCGGGGACGAGGCCGAGTTCCTCCAGCACCGGGTAGGCGTTGGCCGTGAGGGAGTGGGTGCACAGCACTTTGTGCGCTTCGGGGTCCGAGCGGCGTTCCATCAGTGCGACGCGGACACCGCGTCGAGCGAGCAGGATCGCCGCGGCGCTGCCGGCGAGGCCGGCTCCGCTGATGACGACGTCGTACTCGTATCCCGCGCTCTCAGGCCTGGTCATGTGCCGATCGCTCCCTTCGGGTGTGGTGCCGTCCATGGCGGTGGCGCAGCGCCGCCGCTGTCAGGAACATGACCAACTATAGGGAGTGGCCGACCGGTTGACGGGGGATCGGGGCGCGGTGGCCGACTCCGGCCGGCCGCCGCACCCCCGGGCAGGTCCTAGATCCAGCCTTCGAGGGAGGCCATGAACCCGTCGAAGTCGTCCCGCTGGATGGTGTGTCCGGCACCCGCCACCGAACGGACCTCGAAGCCGCGCTCCCGCAGGACCGCCGCCCGCTCCTCGTTGATCAGGAAGCTGGGGTCGGCCAGCTGTACGAGCGAAGGGACCACCGGCGCGGCCGGCAGCAGGTCGGCGCCCATCAGCGGACCGAGGCACAGTGCGGTCGCCTCGTCCCAGACGGCCAGGGTCTCCAGCTCGATGTCGACGTCGGCCTCGTCCCAGCGCGGGTTCATCGCCTGGATCTGCTCCTTCGACGCGGCCTTGAACTGGGCGAACATCTCCGGGGTGAAGCCCGGTTCGGGGGCGGCCAGGTGCCATGCGGGGTCGGAGAACACGGCCCGCTTCGGCTTCAGGCGGTCGACGGCGAGCGAGAGCGTCAGGCCGCCGAGGGAGTGCCCGATGGCCAGCTCCGCGCCCACGGGCAGCGTCTCCACCACGTCGTCGGCGAAGGCCTCCGGGCTGTACTCGCCCCGGCCGCTGGCCCCGTGGCCGCGCAGGTCCACGGCGATGGCGCGGTAGCCGCGCTCGGCGAGGGCGGGACCGACCCGGCGCCAGGTCCGGTGGTCGGCCATGATCCCGTGGATCAGGAGTGCGATGCGGTCGCCTTCGCCCCAGGTGTGGGTGTGAAGCTGCACGGTGGTGCCTTTCGTGGTCAAGGGTGTGGTGTACGGGGTCGGTTCGGGGCGGAGAGGCGGTTCAGCGGACGCTGCGGATCGGCTTGACCGCCAGTGCGCCCGCGACCGCCAGTACGGCCGCCACGATGAACAGGGCGGTGTAGCCGCCGCTCACCGACACGATCACCGAGGCGATGAACGGCGCGACGATCTGCGGGCCGGCGTTGGCGATGTTGAGCACGCCCATGTCGCGGGCCGCGTCCTGCGCCTTCGGGAGGACCATCGTCACCAGGGCGGTGTCCACGGCCATGTAGCAGCCGAAGGCGAGGCCGTTGATCACGGCGAAGGCCAGCATGGCCGTCCAGCTGGTCGACAGGGCGGGAATCACCAGCGCGATCGCGGACAGCAGCGCGGAGGCGCCGACGAAGAGCTTGCGGCGGTCGTACTTGTCCGAGAGCCAGCCGCCGAGGACGGTGGAGACCACCATCGCCACGCTGGTCAGCGGCATCATGACGGCCACGGCCGACTCGGGCTTCATGCCCTCGGGCAGGACGGTGTGGTCCTGGAGGATGTACAGCTGGTAGCCGCTCACCGCGAAGTAGCCGAGGACGAGCAGCGCCCGCCCGATGAAGGCCCAGCGGAAGTCGTGGTCCTTCAGGGCGCTCGCGAAGGCGGCGAGCTGCTGCTTGACCGGCATCGGGGCGCGCGCCGGCAGCCGCTGCTCGCGGGTGCAGGTGGTGAACAGGACGGCGCCGCCGGCGACGATCGCGCCGAAGATCAGGTAGCCGGTGCGGTAGTCGTCCGAGAAGGCCGCGCCGATCAGGGCGCCGATGGTGGAGCCGAACGGCAGGCCGAGGCCGACGGCCGCGGAGGCCTTGCCGCGGGCGCTCATCGGGACCCGGTCGGGGACCACGGAGGTGATGGCGGCCTGGTAGATGTTCATCACGGCCTGGCTGAGACACCAGGCGATGGTGATCAGCAGGATCGTGTCCGCGGCGCCGAGCAGCAGCATCGCCGGGACGGCGGCGATCCCGCCGCCCAGGATCCAGGGATTGCGCCGCCCGCTGCGGTCGGACAGGGCGCCCGCGACCGGGTTGAAGACCGTCGCGAAGATCGCGGAGACCCCCGCGATCAGGCCGAAGTTGGCGACCTTGTTCGCCGGGTCGATGTCTTCGACCTGGAGGGCGAGCAGCATCCCGCCCACGCCGATGTACAACGCGTACATGGCGCTGTTGCCGAGGAGCAGCAAGGGGAGCAGGCCGCGTCCAGGGGCGGACTCGGCGGGGGCGTCGGTGGCGGCGGCGGCGGTGCCGGTGCCGGGGGAGGAAAGGGCCACGGTGCCCTCCTGGGCAGATTTCGAGGGGGATGAGGGGTGCGGGAGGAGTGCGTGAAGGTGCGGGAGGGGTGCGGGAGGCGGTACGGGGAGGAGTGCTCGCCGCCCTGTCACGACGGCGGGGGTGCGATGAACGCGACGGGGCGGCGGGCACGACTGGACACGTCACGGCACGTGTGGAGACACCCTTGATGACGCTGGGGTGACGCCGTGGTTACACGTGTCAATGAATCGTGTAACCACTGTGTAGCATTCGTTTCCGGCCATCCGCTAGCCCCTGGGCACAACCGGTCTGGAAAGATGCGACGGCAATGTCTCAGTCATCGAAGCCTCCGAAGCCGCCCGAGTCGCAGGCTCCGGCCCCCGCGGCGCCGACCACGCCCGCGCCGACCCGGCCCGTGCCGCTTTCGTCCGCGCGGATTCCGTCCGTGCCGGTTTCGTCCGCGCCGATTCCGTCCGTGCCGACCAGTGCGGACGTGGCCCGGCTCGCCGGGGTTTCGCGCGCGACGGTCTCGTACGTCCTGAACAACGCGGAAGCCGTACGCATCAGCGAGCCCACCCGCCGCAAGGTGCGCGAAGCCGCCGAGGAGCTCGGCTACGTCCCCCACGCCGCCGCCCGCAGCCTGCGCGCCGGGCACACGCGCATCGTGCTGCTGCCCACCTCGCACGTGCCGATCGGCCCGCTCTACAGCACCTTCCTGAACGAGTTGCAGTGGGCGCTGCGCCGACTCGACTACACGGTGGTCCAGTACGGCAGCCTCGGCCTGACCGGTGACGAGGCGGCCCGCGCCTGGGCGGAGTTGCGGCCGGTCGCGGTGATCTCCCTCGGCGAGATCATGCTCTCCGCGCACAACGTCGCGACGCTCAAACGGGCCGGGGCGCGCGCGGTGATAACGATGGGACCGGTGAGCGTCCCCGGAGCGCACGCGCTCGTCATGGACCAGGCGGAGGTCGGTGTGCGGGCGGCGGAGCACCTGGTGCACCGCGGCCGGCGCCGGATCGGCGTGATCGTGCCGGAGGAGGAAGGGCTGGAGCTCTTCTCCGAGCCCCGGCTGGCCGGTGCCCGGTCGGTGGCCGGAGCGGAGGTCGTGGCCCTGCCGATGGCCTACTCGGAGGAGTCCGCGGCGGCCCTCGCGGAGCGGTGGACCGGGCTAGGCCTGGACGCGGCGTTCGCGTACAACGACGAGTACGCGATGGTGCTGATGCGGGCCTTCCAGGACGCGGGGCTGCGGGTGCCGCAGGACGTGGCCGTCATCGGCGCGGACGATCTGCTGATCGGGCGGCTGCTGCGGCCGAGGCTGAGCACGGTCCAGATCGAGATGCCGACGGGCGAGCGGCTGGCCGGCCTGGTCGACCAGGCGGTACGGGAGCCTTCGGCCGTGGTGAGGCGGCACGACCTGATGGCGGCGGTGGCGCTGCCGCGCGATTCGACCTGACGGAGGCGGGGGCGGTGGTGCTGCGGCGCGAATCGACCCGACCGGACGCTTCCAGCCGGATCCCCACGGGGGCGGGCCGGTGCTTGCGGGCGGGGGTCGGTGTCTGCGCCGGTGCTTGCGGTCTGCGGGCGATGCCTGCGGCCCCAGCCCCCAGCCCCCGACCCGCAGCCTGCGGACTATCGGCCGGTGCCGCCCGTACCGCCGGCGTCCGCGGAGTCGCCCGGTGAGACGAGTCCCGTCTCATAGGCGATGACGACGGCCTGGGCCCGGTCCCGCAGGCTCAGCTTGCCGAAGATCCGGGCCACGTGCGTCTTCACCGTCGCCTCGCTCAGGGTCAGTTCCCGCGCCAGCTCGGCGTTGGAGAGCCCCCGGCCCATGAGCGTCAGCACCTCGAGCTCGCGCGGCGTCAGTACGGCCAGGTCCCGGTGGACGGCCGGGGCGGCGGGATCCGGACCGGCCGGGGGAGCGCCGGGCGCGAACCGCTCCACCAGGCGGCGGGTGATCGAGGGCGCGAGCAGGGCGTCACCGGTGTCGACCAGGCGTACGGCGGCGGCCAGATGTGCGGGGGTGACGTCCTTGAGCAGGAACCCGCTGGCTCCGGCGGCGAGGGCCGCGTAGACGTACTGGTCCAGGTCGAAGGTGGTCAGCATGATCACCCGGCAGTCCGGGTTCTGCGCGAGCACCCGGCGGGTGGCTTCCAGGCCGTCCATCACGGGCATCCGGATGTCCATCAGCACGACGTCGGGCCGCAGTTCACGTACGGCGGCTACGGCCTCGGCCCCGTCGGAGGCCTCGCCCACCACGTCGATGCCGCGGGCGGTCAGGATCATGCGGAAGCCGGTGCGGACCAGCTCCTGGTCGTCGGCGATCACGACGCGGGGGCCGGGCGGCGCGGACCCGGCAGGATCCGAAGGAGAGGGCCCGGGCGCGGGGTTCGTCGTCACGGCCGGTCCAGCGGTATCCGGGCGCGGACGCGGTAGCCGCCGCCGAGGCGGCGTCGGGCGTCTAGGTCGCCGCCGTAGACGGAGACCCGCTCGCGCAGGCCGAGCAGCCCGCGTCCGGTGCCGTCGGCTCGACCGGTGCCGTCCGCGCGGCCCTTCGTGTCCCCGGGTGCCTTTCCGTCCCCGGCTCCCGTGCCGTCCCCGCGTCCTGCGGCCGACCCGCTGCGCTCGGCGGGGCGGCTGCCGGACAGGACGCTCGGGCCGCTGTTGAGCACCTCGACCCGCAGGTAGTGGTCCGCGTACCGCACGGTCACCTCGGCCTTCGCCCCGTCCCCGTGCTTGAGGGCATTGGTCAGGGCCTCCTGGACGATCCGGTAGGCGGTGACGTCGATCCCCGTCGGCAGCGGGCGCGGCTCGCCCGAGATGCGCATCTCCACGGGCAGGCCCGCGAAGGCGATGCGGTCGATCAGCGGACCGATCCGGCTCAGGCTCGGCTGCGGGGACAGGTCCATTCCGTAGGGCTCGTCCTCGCCGTTCTGCGCGGGTGCGAGCAGGCCGAGCAGGTGCCGCAGCTCGGTCATCGTGTTCCGCCCGGCGGTCTCGACGGCGCTCATGGCCGCCGCGGCCTCCTCCGGCATCGTGGCCAGCACCTCGCGGGCCGCACCGGCCTGAACCACCATCAGGCTCACGTTGTGGCTGACGATGTCGTGGAGCTCGGCCGCGATCCTGGCCCGCTCGGCGTCCACGGCGGTCTGCGCCGCGCTCTCCCGCTCGCGTTCCAGCAGCCAGCCGCGCTCCTCGAGGGCTGCCCGGTGCAGCCGCCGGCTCCGGACCGCCATCACGCCGAGGCACCCGGCGGCGCCAACTGCTGCCGCCAGGGCGATGATCAGCCCGATCGTCCCGGATCCCCACACGTGATCATCTTCGCAGCTCGGCGGGGTCCGCGCCATCAGCCCCCGTACGTAGCCCCGTACATCCCCGGGATGACCCGACCCGACGGATACATCGAGGGGTTGACGCCGGGTGCGCGGACTCCGGCCTAGGTTCGAGCCATGACAAACGATCACGGTGGTACCGGGCAAGTGGTGGTGCGGCTGGACGAGGTGCACAAGGAGTACGGCGACGCGAAGGCCCTGGACGGGCTGTCGCTCGAGATCAGGGCGGGGGACGCGGTCGCAGTGATGGGGCCCTCGGGCTGCGGCAAGTCCACCTTGCTCAACATGGTGGCCGGCCTGGACCGGCCGACCTCGGGCACGGTCGAGGTGCAGGGCCATGACCTCGGGAAGCTGAACGAGACCGGCCTGGCGCTCTTCCGGCGGCGCAACGTCGGCATGATCTTCCAGTTCTTCAACCTCATCGACGATCTGCCGGTCCTGGACAACGTGGCCCTGGCCGCGCAGCTGACCGGCACCCCGACCCGGCAGGCGCGCCGCCGGGCCCTGGACCTCCTCGACGAACTCGGTGTCGCCGGACGCCGGAACAACTACCCGGCGACGCTCAGCGGTGGTGAGCGCCAACGGGTCGCCGTGGCAAGGGCCCTGATGAACCGTCCGGCGCTGCTGCTGGCGGACGAGCCGACCGGCGCCCTCGACAGCCGCTCCGGGGAACAGGTCATGGACCTGCTGATCGACCTGAACCAGATCGGACAGACCCTGCTGATCGTCACCCACGACCCGGAACTGGCCACCCGCTGCGCCAGCCGGCTGGTCCAGGTAGCCGACGGCCGGGTGGCCGGCGAGAGCGCACTGGAGGTGACGGCGTGAGCGCCGTGTGGGCGGCCTCGCGCGCAGCCGTGAAGCGCCGGCGGATCCAGACCCTCGTCATCGGGCTCGTCGTGCTCTGCTCCACGGCGGCCGTGCTGCTCGCGCTGGCGCTGATGACGGCGGCCTCGAGCCCCTTCGACAAGGCCTACGCCGAACAGCGTGGGGCCCATGCGGTGGCAGCCTTCGATTCCGCGAAGGTCTCGCCGGAGCAACTGGCGCGGACCGCCCGGCAGCCCGGGGTGGAGGCTGCGGCAGGACCGTTCGAGCAGGGCGTCGTGGACGTCCCCAAGGACTGGCTCTGGACGGCGGGCGGAACCCTCAGTGTGGTGGGCCGGGCGGATCCGGCGGGCCCCGTGGACCGGATCGAGCTGCTGTCGGGCCGCTGGGCCACTGCGCCGGGCGAGATGGTCGTCAACTGGTCCTCCAACGGCTCCCCCGGCACGAAGCTGCTCGGCACCGAGCTGAAGGTCCAGGGCGGACCGACACTGACCGTCGTCGGCTTCGCCACCAGCATGAGCCAGTCGGCGAGCGCCTGGGTCTCGCCCGAACAGATGGCCGCACTGCACCCCACCTCCACTCAGATGCTCTACCGATTCGCGGACTCCGCTACGGAGGCTCAGCTGAGCGCCGGGCTGGCCCGGGCCACCACGGGATTGCCCGAGGGCGCGCTCACCGGCGCGCAGACCTACCTCAGCCTCAAGCAGGCCTTCTCCGCACTGGCCGACTCCTACCTCCCGTTCATGATGCTCTTCGGCATCCTCGGCCTGCTGGTCTCCGTCCTGATCGTCGGGAACGTGGTCAGCGGGGCGGTCGTCTCCGGCTACCGGCACATCGGGGTGCTCAAGGCCCTCGGGTTCACCCCGAACCAGGTCGTCGCCGTCTACCTGACGATGCTCTCGGTACCCGCGGTGGCGGGCTGCGTACTGGGCACCTTGTTGGGCAATGCACTGGCCGGACCGATTCTGAAGGTCGCATTCAGCGGCATCGAGGTGGGCCGGGCCTCGGTCGGCGAGGTCAGCCCGTGGCTGTCCGTCGCCTGCTTGGCGGGCATGCCCGCCCTCGTCCTGCTGGCCGCGCTGGTCCCCGCCCTGCAGGCGCATCGGCTGCCCGCCGCGCGGGCGATCAGCGCAGGCGGCGCGCCGAGGACCGGGCGCGGGCTGCGCGTCCAGCGGATGCTCGGAGCCACCCGGCTGCCGCGCCCGGTCAGCCTGGGCCTGGGCCAGCCGTTCGCCCGGCCCGCCCGCACGCTGCTGACCCTGGCGGCCGTCGTGCTCGGGGTCACCACCGTGACTCTGTCGACCGGATTGACCAGCACCATGGTGGCTTTCGCCGACGTCGGGAGGGAAGACGGGGGCGCCTGGATCCAGGTGGGGACGGGAGGGCCGGGCAACGGCGGGACGGCTCCGCTCCTCAGTGACCAGCAGATCGAGGAACGGCTGCGCTCCCTGCCGGGTGTGGTGGGCGTACGGGCCCGCGCGCTCTCCCAGGCGAGCATGACCGGGCAGAGCCAGCCCATCTACGTCGACTTCTACCGCGGGGACGCGTCCTCGTACGACCATGTCCTCGCCAAGGGCCGGGCGCCAACCGCGGTGGGAGAGATCGTGGCCGGGCCGGCCTTCCTGACCCAGCGTGGGCTGAAGGTCGGTGACCGGGTCGCTCTGGAGCTGAACGAAAGGCGGGTCTCCGCGACCGTCGTGGGCGAGCTCATCGAGGGTCACGCCCGGGCCGTGGAGGCCACCTGGGAGACCCTCGCCCAATTCGCACCAGGCACCCCTGCCACCGAGTACGTGGTAAGGCTCGCCCCCGGCGCGGACGCGCGCGCCTGCACCGAGGCGGTCGAGGCGCTCGACCCGGGCCTACGCACCTCGGTGGTGGACTCGGACAATGCCGGCACGAACACCGTCGTCACCTTCTCGACCGTGTTCACGGTGCTTGTGACCCTCGTAGCGTCCCTCGGCGTCTTCAACACGGTGCTGCTCAACACCCGCGAGCGGCGCCGGGACCTCGGCATGCTCAAGTCGATCGGAATGACCCCCCGGCAGGTGGTGGTGATGACGGTGACCTCGGTCGCCGCGCTGGGCGCGGTCGGCGGGCTGATCGGCATCCCGATCGGGATCGCGGCGCACCGCTTCGTCGTGGACAACGTCGGAGTGGTCGACTTCCCGGAATCCATGAAGGACGTGTGGCACGCGCCGCAGCTGGCCGGGATGCTCGTCGCGGGTGTGGCGATCGCGGTCCTCGGCGCCCTGATCCCGGCCCGGTCGGCGGCCCGGATGACCATCGCCTCGGTGCTGCACACCGAATAGCGGGCCCGCACCCCGGCCCTGCCCGCCCGGTAGCCCGCCCGGCCGGGCCGGAGGGGCGTTGACATGGGGGGACGGGCGGACGGAGACTTCGGGCGCGCCCCACCGGGTGCGGGCGGGGCGTGCGCCGGGGCCGGACAACGGCGTCGGTGAGGACGTACCGCCACTCGCTCGCCCAGGAGGGACTCCATGAGCATCCGCACCGTCCGCGACGTCTACGTCGTCGACGCCGTCCGCACCCCGATCGGCAAGTTCGGCGGGGCCCTCGCCGGGGTCCGGCCCGATGATCTGGCCGCCCACGTGGTGCGCGCGCTCGTGGACCGTACGCCCGCGCTCGACCCGGCCCGCATCGACGACGTCGTCTTCGGCGACGCCAACGGCGCGGGCGAGGACAACCGCGACGTGGCCCGGATGGCGGTGCTGCTCGCGGGGCTGCCGGTGAGCGTCCCCGGGGTCACCGTCAACCGGCTCTGCGGGTCCGGGCTCGAAGCCGTGATCCAGGCGGCCCGCGCCATCGCGCTCGGCGACGCCTCCGTCGCCATCGCGGGCGGGGTCGAGTCGATGAGCCGGGCTCCGTGGGTGGTGCAGAAGCCCGAGCGCGGCTATCCGGCCGGGCACCAGCAGATGTGGTCCACCACCCTCGGCTGGCGGATGACCAACCCCCGGATGCCGGCCGAGTGGACCGGTTCACTCGGTGAGGGCGCCGAGCTCGTCGCCGACAAGCACGGCATCACCCGCGAGGCGCAGGACGCCTTCGCGCTGGAGAGCCACCGCAAGGCGGCGGTCGCCTGGGCCGCCGGGCAGTACGACGCCGAGGTCGTGCCGTGGGCCGGGGTGGACCTCGTACGGGACGAGTGCATCCGGGAAGGGTCCACGATCGAAGCGCTGGCGCGGCTGAAGCCCGCCTTCCGCCAGGACGGCACCGGCACGGTCACCGCCGGGAACGCCTCCCCGCTCAACGACGGCGCCGCCGCGCTGCTGCTGACCGACGAGGCCGGCCTCGCGGCCACCGGGCGGGAGCCGCTGGCGCGGATCAGCGCGTCCGCGGTCACCGGGATCGAGCCCCAGCTCTTCGGTCTGGGGCCGGTGGACGCCGTCGAGCATGCGCTCGCCAAGGCGGGCCGCGGGTTCGGGGACCTGGCCGCCTTCGAGCTCAACGAGGCTTTCGCAGCGCAGGCGTTGGGCTGCCTCGCCAACTGGCCGGACCTGGACCCGGCGCTGGTCAATCCGCGCGGCGGGGCCATCGCCATCGGTCATCCGCTCGGCGCCTCGGGGGCCCGGCTGGCGGGCTCGATCGCACATCAGCTCGCGGCGGCCGGTTCGGGTACGGGTGTGGCGGCGCTCTGCATCGGCGTGGGGCAGGGCATCGCTCTCGTTCTGGAGCGCTGATCCGCCCGGGAATTGCTCCCCCAACGATCATTTTCAGTCATAGGTGGGCGGCAACCGTGCGCCGGCCGAAGGGAATTGGTGCCTCGGGCGCGGGGTGGTGGCACGATGGCGCGAGCTGCCGCCCCCCCGCCCCGCCCATCCCCACCCGGAGGCCCCGCGCCATGCCGCTTCTCGATCCGACCCTCTGGCAGGACGGACCCACCCTCACCGGCGGTACCGCCCCCGTGATCGAACCCGCCACCGGGCAGACCCTCGCCACCATCCGCCTGGCGGCCCCGGCCGACGTGACGGAGGCCGCCGTACGGGCCCACGCGGCGCAGCGCGACTGGGCGCGGGCCACCCACCTGGAACGGGCCGCCGTGCTGCGCCGCGCCGGGGACCTGTTCGCCGCCCACCCCGACGAGCTGCGGGACTGGCTGGTGCGGGAGTCCGGGTCGATACCCGGCAAGGCCGACTTCGAGCTGCACGTCGCCGCGCAGGAGTGCTACGAAGCCGCGGCGCTGGCCTCGCGCCCGGCCGGCCAGGTGCTGCCGAGCGAGGCGCCGCGGCTGTCCTTCACCCGCCGCGAACCGGTCGGCGTGGTCGGGGTGGTGGCCCCCTTCAACGCCCCGCTGATCCTCGCGATCCGCTCGGTGGCGCCCGCGCTGGCGCTGGGCAACGCGGTGCTCCTCAAGCCGGACCCGCGCACCGCCGTGTGCGGCGGCCTGCTGCTCGACGCCGTCCTCACGGAGGCCGGCCTGCCGGCCGGGCTGCTGCACGTCCTGCCCGGCGGCGCCGACACGGGCGCGGCGGTCGTCGCCGACCCCCGCGTACGGGTGGTGTCGTTCACCGGATCCACCGCGAGCGGCCGGGCCGTCGGCGAACTGGCGGGCCGTCACCTCACCCGCGCACACCTCGAATTGGGCGGGAACTCGGCGCTCGTCGTGCTCCGAGACGCCGACGTGGAAGCGGCCGTCGCGCAGGCCTCCTGGGGTTCCTTCTTCCACCAGGGCCAGATCTGCATGACGGCGGGCCGCCACCTCGTGCACGCCTCGCTCCACGACGAGTACGTCGAGCGGCTCGCCGCGCGGGCCGACGAGCTCGCGGTCGGGGACCCGTACCGCGAACAGGTGCACCTGGGGCCGCTGATCGACCGGTCCCAACTCGACCGGGTCCACGGCCTGGTGGAGGCCAGTACCGCGCAGGGCGCCAAGCTCGTCGCCGGAGGCACCCACCGGGACCTCTTCTACCGGCCCACCGTGCTCGCGGGCGTCGGCGACGACACCCCCGCCTACGCCGAGGAGGTCTTCGGCCCGGTGGCGCCCGTACGGTCCTTCGCGACGGAGGACGAGGCCGTACGGCTGGCCTCGGCCGGCCCCTACGGGCTCGCCCTCGGGATCGTGACCGCCGACGCGGCGCGCGGCCTGGACCTGGCGGGCCGGATCCCGACCGGGATCGCGCACATCAACGACCAGACGGTCAACGACGAGGCGGTGGCCCCCTTCGGCGGCGTCGGCGCCTCGGGCACCGGCGCCCGCTTCGGCGGCGAGGCGAACCTGGACGCCTTCACCGAGCTGCGCTGGACCACGGTCCGCGCCACGCCCGGCGCGCACGGGTTCTAGTACTGCTTCCAGTACTGCTTCCAGGTCCGCTCCCAGAACAGCTCCCAGAACCGCGGCCGTGGGCAACGCCGGGGCGGAATGCTTCGGGTCCTCCGTTCGTTCACGGAGGACAAGAAGTGCAGCAATCAGGAGGTCTGGACAATCGTGGCTACTGTCGAACTCACCAAGGAGAACTTCGACCAGACGGTGAGCGAGAACTCATTCGTGCTGATCGACTTCTGGGCGGGCTGGTGCCGCCCCTGCCTGCAGTTCGCCCCGGTCTACGAGAAGGCGGCCGAGGCCAACCCCGACCTGGTCTTCGCCAAGGTGGACACCGAGGCCCAGCAGGAGCTCGCGGCGGCCTTCCAGATCAGCTCGATCCCGACCCTGATGATCGTCCGCGACCAGGTGGCGATCTTCGCCCAGCCCGGCGCGCTGCCGGAAGCCGCCCTGACGGACCTCATCGGTCAGGCCCGCGCCCTGGACATGGACGAGGTGCGCGCCAAGATCGCCGCGGAGCAGAAGGCCGAGACCGGCGGCGCGCCGGACGCCGGAACCCCGGAGGCCGCCGCGCCGGACGCCTGAGTACGTGACGGGCCCTCGCCCTGCGGTGAGACTGGCCCGTATGACTGAAGCGGTGGAGTACGACGTAGTGGTCCTCGGCGGGGGCCCGGCCGGCGAGAACATCGTGGACCGGACCCGCGCCGCCGGGCTGAGTACGGCCCTGGTCGAGAGCGAGCTGGTGGGCGGCGAGTGCTCGTACTGGGCCTGCGTGCCCAGCAAGGCGCTGCTGCGCCCGGTGCTCGCCCGGGCGGACGCGCGCCGGGTGCCGGGTCTCGCAGGAGCCGTCGCCGGCCCGCTGGACGCCCAGGCGGTGTTCGCGCACCGGGACTACTGGACCGGCAACTGGAAGGACGACGGCCAGATCGACTGGCTGGAGTCGGTCGGCGCCCACGTGTACCGGGGGCACGGGCGGCTGTACGGGGTCCGGAAGGTCGCCGTCACCAGCCCCGAGGGGGAGCACCACGTGCTCGCCGCCCGGCACGCCGTGGTCATCGCGACCGGCACCCGGGCCGTGATCCCCGATCTGCCCGGCCTGGTGGACGCCCGGCCGTGGACCAGCCGCGAGGCGACCTCCGCCCAGGCGGCGCCGGGCCGGCTGCTGATCGTCGGCGGCTCGGTCGTGGCCAGCGAGATGGCCACCGCCTGGCAGGCACTCGGCTCCGAGGTGACCCTGCTCGTACGGGGCTCCGGGCTGCTGCCGCGCATGGAGCCGTTTGCCGGGGAGCTGGTGGCCGAGGCCCTGCGCGAGGCGGGCGCGAAGGTCCGTACGGGAGTCGCGGTGGAGTCCGTCGTACGGGACGGCTCTACCGGGCCCGTCACCGTGGTGCTCGAAGGCGGCGAGACGCTGGAGGGCGACGAACTGCTGATGGCGACCGGCCGCTCGCCGCGCACCGAGGACATCGGCCTGGACACCGTCGGCCTCACGCCGGGCGGGTGGATCGCGGTGGACGACAGCTGCCGGGTCCCGGGGATCGACTGGCTGTACGCGGTCGGCGACGTCAACCACCGGGCGCTCCTCACCCACCAGGGGAAGTACCAGGCCCGGATCGCGGGAGCCGTCATCGCCGCCCGCGCGGCGGGCGACGCGCAGCTCGACACCGGCCCTTGGGGCGCCCACGCGGCGACCGCCGACACCGAGGCCCTCCCGCAGGCCGTCTTCACCGACCCGGAGGCCGCGTCGGTCGGGCTGACCTTCGCGGAAGCCGAGCGGGCGGGCCACCGGGTCCGGGCCGTCGACTACGACCTCGGCAAGGTCTCCGGCGCCGGCCTGTACGCCGACGGCTACCACGGCCGGGCCCGCATGGTGGTGGACCTGGACCGCGAGATCCTGCTCGGGGTGACCTTCGTAGGTCCGGGCGCGGCCGAGCTGCTGCACGCGGCGACGATCGCGGTCGCGGCGCAGGTCCCGATCGATCGCCTGTGGCACGCGGTCCCGGCGTTCCCGACGATCAGCGAGATCTGGCTGCGGCTGCTGGAGGCGTACAGGGGGTAGCTACCGCCCGGCGGCCCGCCGTCGAAGGACCGAGGCCCTTCTCCAACGGATCCAGGAGGCCATCGGCCGACTTCGGCCGCCATCGGCGGAAGAAGGCCCAGGCCGGTGTCGCGTCGGCCGCCCGCTCCAACCTCCGCTTCCAGGACCGCCGCGGCGCCGACCTCGAAGCCCAGATCGTTGACACCTGACAGTTCACTCGAGCTTCGGGGTGAAAGTTCGAAACTCGACAGCCCATTACCGCACCACGGAATTCAACGGGAAGTTCCGCAGCTGCCAACCCACCACACCTGCGGGGCCCGCCGGTCTCCCGACCTCGATCACTGCGCGTCACTCCGTACCTCTGTATCGATGGTGCGGCGGCCGCGATCGACTCCACGTCTCGGTGCTCGGGGCGCGGGTGACTCCGCGTACGGGGCCCACGGAGCTGCGATGGTGAGCGCACCTCACCCGGCGGGTCAGGAGGTGCCGCTGTGGTGGGTGTTGTGCGGATGTCGGGGGCGCAGGCGGGCTGCCACGACCGCGACGTCGTCCTCGGCGTGCTGCGCATCGAGTCCGTCGCAGACCGCGTCCACCACGTCCACGAGCCGTGCGTCGCCGCTCATGTGCAGGGCCGTGAGCCTGGCCAGTGACGTGTCGATGTCCTCGCCGCGGCGTTCCACCAGACCGTCCGTGTAGAGCAGCAGGGTCTGCTCGGAGCTGATCGGCCGGGCCAGTGCCTCGTAGCCGCCGACGCCCGTACCGAGCGGCGGGCCGACGGGGACGTCCAGCAGCTCGCCCGCGCCGTCGCCGATGAACACGGCGGGCGGCAGGTGTCCGGCGCTGGCGTAGACGGCTGTGCCGCGGGCGGGATCGACCCGGACGAGCAGGCAGGTCGCGGGCCGACGCGCCTCGTCCGATGCGGACAGCGCGTCCATCTGGCGCAGCACCCGGTGCGGGGCCAGATCGGTGGAGGCGAACTCGCGCAGGGCGGCGCGGTAGGCGTTCATGTCGACGGCGGCATCCAGGCCGTGTCCCATGACGTCCCCGACCACGAGCAGGGTGCGGCCGAAGTGCAGGCGGACCGCCTCGAACCAGTCGCCGCCGACCAGGGCGCGACCTCCGAGGGGCAGGTAGCGGCTGGCGATCTCCAGATTGGGATGCGGCCGGCCGGGTTCGGTGACCAGGGCACGCTGGAGATCGACCGCGGTCTTCTCCGTGGCCGCCAGGAGCCGGGCGTGCCCGATGTGGATGCGTCCTCATCCCGGAAACCGAACCCGCCCACCTGTGGCAGCGGATGCTGCAGAACCAACGCGGTTCCGTCGTCGCCCACGCGGTACGCCGCGACACCGACGCCGTCATCTGCCGACTGCGCTTCCGCATCACCGACGACGTGCACTGACCTGCGCTGAACTGCGGGGACCTGCGTTGACGCACCCCTGACGGATGGTTGCCGCATCTCGTGCGCCGCCGTCAAGGCGGCGCCAATTTCTCCGAGTCGGGGCTGGCGAGATGATCCCGGCCGACGGGGAGGAAGTCGACGGCGCCGCGATGGTGGACGAGTCGGAAGTCACCGGCGAACCGGCCCCTGTACTGCGGGAGTCGGGCGCCCTCGCTCAGGGGAGGGGCCGGCGGGATCTGGAAGAGACGGCCTGGTGCCGCGTCAGGCAATGTTCGCCCGCGACGGGGCGAACGTTGCCTGACGCGGCACTAGCTACCGATGTCCCGGCTGCGGAAGTCCTCCAGCGTCTCTCGCCGCACGAGGAGCCGGGCCGTGCCTTCGTGGACCGCGACGACCGCCGGGCGGCCGACGAGGTTGTAGCTGGAGGCCATGGACAGCTGGTAGGCGCCCGCGACCGGTACGGCTACCAGGTCGCCGGGGTGGATGTCACCCGGCAGTTCCGCGGTCTCCGCGAGGATGTCGCCGGCCTCGCAGTGCCGTCCGACTACGGTCGTCCTACGGGGACCGGCCGTCGAGCGGCGGCCGATGAGGCGGGGCGCGTAGCGCACCCCGTACAGGGCGGGCCGTGGGTTGTCGCTCATGCCGCCGTCGACGGCGACGAACACCTTCTCGCCGGTGTGTTTCACGGCGAGCACCCGGTACAGGGCGACTCCGGCCGGCCCGACGACGGCCCGTCCGGGCTCGATGAGGAGCCGGGGTACGGTCAGCCCGGCGGCGGCGCAGCCTTCGACGAGCTCTGCGCGCAGCCGTACCGCCAGCGCGGTCAGGTCGAGGGCGGCCTCGCCGGGCCGGTAGGCGATGCCGTGGCCGCCGCCCATGTCCAGCTCCGGCAGGACGACGCCGTGCGCATCACGGATCCGGGCCATCAGCCCCACCATCCGGCGCAGGGCCACGAGGTAGGGCTTCACCTCGGTGATCTGGGAGCCGATGTGGCAGTGCAGTCCGGTGAGTTCGAGCTGTGGCTGGCCGAGGATCCGCGCGACGGCGTACTGCGCGCCCCCGTCGGCGAGGGACAGCCCGAACTTCTGGTCGTCCGTACCGGTACGGATCTTGTCGTGGCCGCCTGCCGCGACGCCGGGCACCACCCGCACCATGACCTTCTGGCGACCTTCGGGGCCGACGGCGGCCGCGATCCGGGCGATCTCGGACGGGCTGTCGATGACGATCCGCCCCACGCCGAGCCGCAGAGCCGCCTCCAGGTCGCGGGGCGACTTGGCGTTGCCGTGCAGCACGATGCGTTCGGGCGGGAAGCCGGCGGTGACGGCGAGCTCCAACTCGCCCGCCGAGCACACGTCGAGCCCGAGGCCTTCCTCGTCGACCCAGCGCACCATCGCGCGGGAGAGGAACGCCTTGGCGGCGTACAGCACACCGGCCTCGGGAAAGGCCTCCCGGTACGTCCGGCAGCGTCCGCGTACCTCGCCCTCGTCCAGGACGTAGACCGGGGTGTCGAAGCGCTCGGCGATCTCGGCGAGGGACACTCCGGCGACGGCCAGGTCGCCGTGCGGGAGTGCGGCCGTGGATGCGGGCCAGATGGACAGTTCGCCGGCGCCGGCCGGTATTTCGGGGAGAACGGTGACGGTCATGGAGCGCTCCCCTTCACACGGTCCGGGCGGTGGTCTCGGGTACGTGCGGGAGCGGTGCCCCGACCGCCGGACCGGTGCTTGCCGTCGAAGTGACCGGGGGCGCGGTGAGGGCCGGGTCGATGGTCAGCAGGGACACTCCGAGCGGCTCGGCCAGCGCGCGGAGCGCGGCCTCGGAAAGCCGGATCCAGGGCTGGGCCGCGCCGAGCGTGGCGGCCAGCCGGTCCGGGCTGGTGAAGCCGACAGCCGTGCGCGTTCCCAGCGGGGTGCGGAACAGACGCACCACCAGGTGTGCTGCTCCCGGCCGGGCGGGCACGTACAGGGGCCCGGCCGGGATCCGTTCTTCAGGCTCGGCGTCGTCGGCGAACTGAAACAAACACATGGGGCCCTCCCTGAGGAACCACGAGTGACAGGTGGCGCCCCGGGTGCGGGGAGGCGGTCCGGGACGCGTCATCGAACGTATCCCCGCACCTGCGCACCTTCGGTCGCCTCGTAACGGGTCCCATACGGCTCCCGGCCAAGTCCTTACGGATCACTGACGGGGGAGCCGGGCTTTCCGGCACGCGATCGACGCGCTCAGCCGCCCGGTGCGCCGTCAGCACCGGACGACGCCGACCTGACCGGCAAGATCCGAAGGAGGCGACCTGGGCCTTGACCCGTTCGCGCTGCCGGGCCTGGCCGTCGCCCTCACTGGACCCGGTCAAGCCGATGAGTCATCGGGGACTCGCTGACGGGTCGGGCTCTCTGCGGCCATGACTCGGATCAGGCAGCGCCTACGGCCGAGGGGTTCGTGATCCTCGTAGGCAGTGCGGCCGTGGAGGATGCGCTGGTCGTTCAGGACCAGGCAATCTCCTTCCTCCAAGGCGACGGTGATGGAGAGGGCGGAGCGGGACAGGACTTCCTCCAGGGCGTCGATCGCTGCGCGACGGTCCGGAGGCAGGGGCTGGCCGAGCAGGTCGTAGGCGCTGCGCATCCGCCTGACATTGCACCGGACGCGGAGGTGCCCGCCGTGCTCGGCGAAGGCGGGACCCCAGACGACCGGACTCTCGCCGGCCGGTGTCACATGGCGCCGATCGAAGGCGAACGGGGTACGGAGCAGGCCCAGTTCGCGGGGATACTCCTCGCCCAGGGTGTGATGCACCATTGCGCCGTCCGCGAGGACGGACTCCCCGCCCCGGCGTGCCACACGGTGGGCGAGCAAGGCCAAGTAGGCGGGTTCGGCGCCGAACGGCGTCACCGCCATGTCGTTGTGGAGGTGCAGATCGCCACGCGATTTCGATGTGTAGGCGACCTCGTGGAAACGCCGGTCGTCGGTGTACTGGGAGACGCGCTCGTCCCGTACGAGCCAGCCCGTGGTCCGCTCCGCGCCCTCGCCCTGGGGGAGCGGATCACCGAGGGGCCGGATCATCGAGACTGCCAGCTCCTGGGCTTGGGCGGTGGTCATGGTGCGCGCCGGGGTCCCTCGGACGACCGTGAAGCCGTCACCCGACCGCAGCCTCTCACGCAGTCGCCGGGCCAGGGCCGCGTGGTCGGGGTCGTACGGCAATCCGTACGCCTCGGCCTCGGCCTGCTTCCGGCCGGTCCAGCCGTGCGAGGGCTTCGCCACGGTTCACGCTCCTTCGTCGGCCCGGCACCGGCCCGGCACCGGCCGGCGTCGACCGGGCAGCCGCTGCGAGGCTAGGCCGCCGTGGCGGATCGGCGGAAGGCGCAATCGCGCCTCCTCGGCAGCCGCACCTGTCCGTACGCTGCGAGGCGGGGAGGTGTCGATGCCGATGGGGCAACTGCGGCGACTGGGGCGGGACGGCCCCTGGGTGTCAGCCCTCGGAGTGGGCTGCATGGGGATGTCGGACTTCTACGGTCCCGCCGACGAGGCGGAGTCGAGGGCCACGCTCCACGAGGCCCTCGACCACGGCCTGAACTTCCTCGACACGGCCGACATGTACGGTCCGCACACCAATGAGGAGTTGGTCGGGCGGGCCATCGCCGGGCGCCGTGACGAGGTCTTCCTGGCGACCAAGTTCGGTGTGGTGCGCAGCGAGGATCCGCGGGCGCGGAGGATCGACTCCTCTCCGGGGTACGCCCGGCGTGCGTGTGAGGCATCGCTCAGGCGGCTAGCGGTGGATCACATCGACCTCTTCTATCTCCATCGCCGAAATCCGGATGTGCCGATCGAGGAGACCGTCGGCGCGATGGCCGGCCTGGTGGCCGAGGGCAAGGTCCGATTCCTGGGGCTTTCCGAAGTGAGCGCCGAGACGCTGCGGCGGGGCTGCGCCGAGGCTCCGATCGCCGCACTGCAAAGCGAGTACTCGCTGTGGACCCGTGGACTGGAGAGAGAAATCCTGCCTGTCGCGCGGGAGTTCGGGGTGGCGGTGGTGGCCTACGCGCCGCTGGGCCGGGGTCTTCTCGCCGGCGGGCCGGCGACCGTGGAGGGGCTGGCCGCCGACGACATCCGGCGGCAGCAGCCGCGCTTCCTCGGTGACGACCTCACCGCCAATCTGCGCCTCGTCGAGCGCGTACGTACGCTCGCGTCGGAATCCGGATGCACCCCCGCGCAGCTGGCGCTCGCCTGGCTGCTCGGGCAGGGAACGGACGTGTTTCCGCTCCCCGGAATGCGCAGACGGGCCCACCTGCGCGAGAACACCGGCTCCCTCGGCCTCAGCCTCTCGCCCGACCTGCTTCGGGCGGCCACCGAGGCGGTGGGCGAGGCCGCCGGAGCGCGGGCACCCGATATGACCCGACTCGAGCAGTGAGCTCGCCCCTCTCTCGCGGACTCCATGAACCAAGCCTGAAAGTCACCCAGTTGTTCACTGCTGATCGAACCGGAACGCGCCGAGGTCGCGCACCGTGTCGGCCAGGGCGCGGATCAGGTCGTTCTCGGCCTCGGTCCGCCAGACCAGGGCGAAGGTCATGGCCGGCAGGTCGGGGACGGGAAGCCATCGGATGTTCGGCATACCACCCCAGTACCGGGTGACATGGCCGGGGAAGCTGTGGATGATCTCGCCCATGCCGACCATGCTGATCAGGTCATCGGCGGTGCCCGCGGGCGCGATGCGCTCGATCGTCCGGCCCCGTGGGGTGTGGAAGGGCAGGTAGCTGTCCTCCCAGTAGTCCTCCAGGCCGAGGGCCGTGCTGTGCGGGAATTCGGCGAACAGCTCGAGGGGCACGGACTCCCGTCCCACGAGCTGGTGGTCTGAGGCAACGGCAAGGATCCGGGAGTCGGTGCACAGGGTCGGGCCGACGGTGAAGTCCGCCTCCTCCACCGGCAGCCAGGCGACGACGACGTCCATGGCACCGGAACGGAGCTGGCCGAACACATCGGTGAAGGTCGTCTGGCGGATCTGGAGTCCCCAGTGGGGGTACCGCGAGCGGAACGCCTTCCAGTAGGGGTGCAGATCGACGATGTTGAAGGGCAGCATGCTGACGCGCAGCTGTGCGGTGATGCCGCGGGCGGCCAGCCGGGCGCGATCCAGGGATGCGTGCAGGCCGGCGTGGACCGGGCGCAGGTCGTCACGGAGCTGCCGGCCGATCTCGGTCAGGCGTACGGTCCGACTGGTGCGGCTGAACAGTTCGGCGCCGATGCGCCGCTCCTGCTTCTTGATGGCCTGGCTCACGCGCGCCGGGGAGACGTGCAGCCGCTCCGCGGTCCGGCCGAAATGCAGCTCCTCGGCCAGCACCAGGAAGATCTCGACGTCCCGCAGCTCCACCGGCTCCCCAGTTCTCCGGCGATAACCCGGCGGCTATCGAACAGCGCGGGAGTCTACCTTGATCATCACCGCGACCCGCAGGAGGGTTGAGGGCATGCGGTCCGACCGGGTCGGACCGCATCGACACCCCCTAAACGACCCGCTCCGCGGTGGCAGGCGCCGCGCCGCGCTTGGCCTCCAGCAGCTGCTGGCGCGCTTCAGCTCCCGACTTGAGGTGCAAGCTGTACGAACCGGGCTTGTCCGCCTCGTCGGCCAGGTGCTTGGGGACGACCTTGCACACGGTCTCCTTGAGCTTCGCACCCAGGAACCCGTTGACGTTGAACCACACCGCGACATCGGACCGGTTGGCGAACTGGAAGATGCCGCCGTGTCGGCCCAGGCTGATGCACTGGGCGCCGAACGGCTGGTTGAGGGGCGCGGGCTCCTCGCCCGCGATCCGGCTGAGCACCGTGTCGGCGGCCCGCGCACCCAAGGGCATCGCGGCCTGGCAGCTCATCCGCAGCGGCAGGCCCGACGGGGCCGCCGAGTCCCCGGCCGCGAAGATGCGTACGTCGTCCACGCTGGTCAGCGTCTCGTCCGTCAGCAGCCGGCCCAGCGCGTCGGTGCTCAGACCGCTGCGCACGGCCAGGTCCGGCACGCTGAAGCCGGCGGTCCAGATGGTCACGGCACTCGGCAGGTCGTGGCCGTCGGAGAGCCGTACGGAGTCGTGGCTCACCGCGGTGACCTTCGTGCCGGGGCCGTCGAGTACGGTCACGCCGAGCCGGGCGAGCCGGGCGGCGACCGTGCGGCGGCCGCGGGCGTGCAGGTACGGGCCCAGGACCCCGCCGCAGACCAGGGTCACCGTGTGGCCCTGCTCGGCGAGCTCGGAGGCGGTCTCGATGCCGGTCGGGCCGGCCCCGACCACGGTCACCGCGGCACCTTGTGGGGCCGCGTCCAGGGCCGGTATCAGCCGCTGCGCGTCCTCCAGCGTGGCGATCGGGTGGGCGAACTCGGCCGCTCCCGGCACGCCCGGGTCGGCGCTGCCGCTGCCCACGGCGTAGACCAGGTAGTCGTAGCCGAGCGTGCCGCCCGAGGCGAGCGCGAGGCTGCGCTCGTCCGCGTCGATCAGTGCCACGGTGTCGACCACCAGCCGGACGCCCTCGGCCAGGACGTCCTGGTAGGCGAGGACCGCGGGGTCGGACCCGCCCACCAGCTGGTGCAGGCGGATGCGGTGGACGAAGTCCGGACGCGGGTTGACCAGCGTCACCGTCACGTCGCCGCGCTGGGTCAGCCGGTTCGCTGCCATGACTCCGGCGTATCCGCCGCCGATGACGGCCACTTCGGTGTTCCTGCTCATGGTGTGTGTGCTCCATCGTTCAAGGGGGTGCGGGCCAGGCCGTCTTGCGGCGGGCCGGCGGAGTGGATGCGCGGTGGTGAACGGCGTTCGGGCAGGAGGCGGGGAAGGGTCAGGCGCCGGAGGGCGCCACCCACTCCACCAGCTGGACCGGCACGCCGTTGGGGTCCTCGAGCTGTAACACCCACTCGCCCCAAGGCTCCTGGCGCAGCGGCATCGCGATCCGCGCACCTTCCCGCCGCAGCCGCTCGTACTCGGCGGGGAGGTCGGTGACCGAGAAGGACACCGTCACTTCGGCCCGCGGAGCCGGAGGCCCCGTCCCGGGGCGCGGTTGTGGATCGGATTGCAGGATGACCAGGTCGGCGGCCGCGTCGTCGCGCGAGAGGTGGATGACGTCCTCGGCCACTAACACTTCGCGGAACCCCAGATGACCGGTGAAGAACCGGCTCGATGCCGCCGGATCACCAACGGTCAACAACACGGCCGACGCGATGACGTTCATGTATCGATCTCCTCCCGGGTGGCGTCTTGAGACACGGTCAAGAATCGGAGGAGCCGGGAAGTGGATCAAGGTGGTGTGCCGCAACGGTGGTTAACACAGCGGTTCACGATGAGGGGAGCAGGGCCTCGCCTGCCGGTCGGCGCAGCGCGCCGTCGACGAGCCTGCGGACCTGCGCCGCGGGAACGGCGATGCCCGGTGTCCCGAAGGTCCAGCGGAGGAACTCCTCGACGCCCATGGCGGGCACGTCGCCGAGATACGGCCGGACGTACACCGGTGTGTCCGGTTCGCTGCGCCAACTGGCGGCGAGGGCGCCGGTGTCCACCGCGTCGTAGCCGAGGAGGTTCAGCAGCCGGGCGGCCTCCGCCCTGGCCTGCGCATCGTCGCCGGCGATGGGCAGGGCGCTGCGGTCGGGGGCGCCCACGGGCCGGGCGAGGGAGAGCAGTTGGTGCGGGGTGATGCTGTTGAAGGCCTTCACGACGCGGGAGCCCTTGAGGTGGCGCTGGAGCCGAGCGCTGGAGGTCAGCTCGCCCGTGTCCAGTTCGGCCAGGTGGCCGTCGCGCTGGGGGTAGTAGTTCGCCGTGTCCAGCACCGTTTTGCCGGCCAGGGCGTCGGCGGGCAGCTGTTCGTGGGCAAGCAGCGGGATCGCCGCCACCACCAGGTCCCCGGCGCGGGCCGCCTCCGCAGGTGTGGCGGCTCGGGCCCGCGGGCCCAGGTCTGCGACCAGGCCGGCAAGGGTCTGCGGTCCTCGCGCATTGCTGAGGACGACCTCCAGGCCGGCCGCGATGGCCAGGCGGGCGACAGAAGAACCGATCATTCCGCTGCCGATGAGTCCGAGTGTTCGAGGCATGCCGTCTCTCCGTTCGTCCGGGTCGTCCGGGTCGTTCGGGTGGATCCGACCGGGGGCGGCCGCTGGGTGGTCGTTGGTGGTCCGTGGGTGGTCCGGCGGTCACTGGGTGGTTCGCCTGACAGCCTGGCTCTGCCGTGACCGTCCGGCCAGGTCCGTGTGGTGCGTGCTCACGGCGTGATCACCCGGCGCACGTGCGGGCGTAGGGGCGTCGTATGGTCGTGGTGTGGATGATCGGACCGAGCTGAGCGAGTTCCTCACATCACGCCGTGCCCGACTGCGCCCGCAGGACGTCGGGTTGCGCGACTACGGCGCGGTGCGCCGGGTGGCGGGCCTGCGGCGTGAGGAGCTGGCCCGGCTGGCGGGGGTGAGCACCGCCCACTACACGCGCCTGGAACAGGGCAAGGGCGAGAGCGTCTCGGACGAGGTCCTGGACGCCATCGCCACGGCGCTGCGCCTGGACGCGGACGAATCCGCGTACCTGCACCGGATCGCCCGACGCCCCCGCCCCTGCGCGGGAGGCGAGGCCGCGGCGGATGTCCGTCCGGGCCTGCGCTACCTGCTGGAGTCGTTCGTGATGACGCCGGCGCTGCTGGTCGGGCGGCACACGCAGATCGTCGGCTGGAACCAGCTCGCGGTGGCGGTGTTCGGCGACTTCCCCACACTGCCGGAAGAGCGCCGCACGGTCTCGCACCTGTGGTTCACCGAGCCGTACCTGTGGCTGCGCCACGCCGGTTGGGAGCGGGCGGCACGCGCGCACGTGGCACACCTGCGCGTCCTGCTCGGGCGCTACCGCGGGGACGCCGGACTCGCGGCGCACATCGACCACATGCGGGAACTGAGCCCGGACTTCGCCCGGATGTGGGCGGAGCACCCGGTCGCGCAGGTACGGGACCGGGCGTACGTGCTGAACCATCCCGTCGTGGGCGAACTGACCCTGCACGGCGAACTCATCGCCCTGCCGGACGAACCGTCGTGCTGGGGCCTGGACCTGTTCGCCGCCGAGCCGGGCACCGCATCCGAGCAGGCGCTGCGCACACTCGCGCACTTGTAGGGAATCAGGGCAACAGGAGTGACAGCATGAGATTCGACAACCACCGCGTCGTCGTCACCGCGGCCGGCCGCGACTTCGGGCGGACCCTGGCCATCCGGCTGGCGGAGCTCGGCGCCGAGGTCTTCCTCTCCGCCCGCGGTCTCGATGCCGCCGAACGCGTCCGCGACGAGATTCGCGAGCGCGGCCATCAGAAGGTGCACGCCTTCGCCTGCGACCTGACGGACCCCTCCTCGATCCGCGAGTTCGCCTCCGGCGTCGCGCGGCACACGGACCGTGTCGACCTGCTCGTCAACAACGGCTCCCGCTGGCTCGAAGGGCCGGATCTGCTCTCCGCGACGGACGCCGATGTCATCGACACCATCGCCTCCGGTGGCACCGGCACGGTCCTGACCGTGAAGAACTTCCTCCCCCTGCTGCTCAACTCGGACAAGCCGGACGTCGTGACGATGGTCTCCACGTGCGGAACGGCGGGGCATCACCGCTCGGACGCCCACGATGCCTTCTACGCGGCCAAGAGCGCCCAGGCAGGGTTCACCGAGATCCTCTCCAAGCGGCTGCGCCCCCAAGGGGTCCGGGTGATATCGCTCTACCCGCCCGACTTCGACAACCCCGACCCGCTCTCCGAGGAGTGGGAGACCGCCCCGCGCGAGTCCAAGGACACCCTCACCGCGCAGTCGCTCGTGGAGTGCATCGTCTTCGCGGTCGGCCAGCCCCGCGACTGCTTCATCAAGGCGTTCCATTTCGAACAGGTCTGACCGATCCCCTCGTACGTCCGGACCCAAGGAGCCACCGCCCGTGATCGTGATAGCCCACCTCAGCGACGTCCACCTCGACGGCGGCGGCCGTGCCGCCGAGCGGACCCGAGCGGTCATGGAGTACCTGGAGGAACTCCCCTACGAGCTCGACGCGGTGCTGGTCAGCGGGGACATCGCCGATCACGCGACCGCCGCGGAGTACGAGGAGGCGCGCCAACTGCTCGGCTCGCGGCATCCGGTGGTCGTCTGCCCGGGCAACCACGACGACCGGGCCGCCTTCCGCAGGGGGCTCCTCGGAGAGGCCGGCGGAGCCGGTGAAGGGCGGCCGTCCGCGGCCCCCGTCGACCAAGTGCTGCGCGGGGAGGGCTTCGTGCTCGCGGTGTGCGATTCCTCCGTCCCCGGCGAACACCGGGGACACCTTCAGGACACGACGATCGACTGGCTGGACGGGGTGCTCGCCGCCACCCCGCGGGAGGTGCCCGTACTCGTGGCCTTCCACCACCCGCCCGTACCGCTGCACATCCCGTACGTGGACGGGATCCGGCAGTTCGGCGAGGAACGGCTCGCGGCGCTCGCCGAACGCCACCCGCACCTGACGGCCTTCCTGTGCGGGCACGCGCACACCGGCGCGGCCACCACCTTCGCGGGGCGTCCGCTGCTGGTGGCGCCCGGAGTGGTGTCCACGACCAGGCTTCCGTGGGAGGCGGCGTCCGGGGAGAACGAGTACGTCCACCTCGACGAGCCGCCGGCCCTCGCCTTCCACGTCATCGGCGGGGACGGGCGGCTGACCACCCACTACAGGGTGGTCGTGGCCCGCCGGTAGCCGGAGCCGTCGCGGGTCCGGGTGAGGTGCCCGGCGATGACCAGGTACCGCCGCAGCGCGGCGCAGTCCTCGTGGACGGTGCGCAGCAGGCCGTTCACCTCGGACTCCGTGTAGTCGCGGTCCGTCGCGAACAGGGTCTGCGTGAGGTGGGCGAGCAGCTGCTCGCGGCGGGCCGGCTTGCGCGGGATGACCGCGAGGCGGCCGGCGGCGGTGAAGAGGTCGGCCACGCCTCGCTGGGTGCGCGCGGCGGGTGCTTCGGTGTTCTGGGACATATGGCCGAGCATCACCCGGCGATCCGTCCGGGGGCAACGCATTTTCCGCCGCCGGACTCCCGCGCAAAAAGTGACGGTCGTTCATCTTACTGCGTGGTAGTACCTGCCAGTACCCTCCCCGTGACCGGTTCCTGCCCCCCACGGAGGAGCAAGTATGCGACGCCCCACCACCCGCATGAGAACTGCCGTCGCCACCGCACTCATCGCCCTCGGCGCGGCCCTGCTGACGCCGCCCGCCGCGGCCGCGGGCGCCGACAGCCCCGTACCGCTTCCCATCGCCGACTACTGCGGTCAGCAGTGCGCCGACATCCTGCCGCCCGGTCAGAGCGGCAACGCCACCCTCGCGCAGATCCTGGCGCACAAGGCCTTCGGCACCATGCCCGCCCACACCTCCGACCAACTGGCGCGCTACGACTCGCTGGTGGCCGGGTACCCGGGCCTCACCGACGCCAAGGTCAACGATTTCTTCAACGACGCCTCCTTCGGAGTCCCCGCGGATCAGGTCGAATCCACCACCAGCCCCCGCTCCGACGTGACGATCACCCGCGACAAGAAGACCGGCGTCCCCCACATCAAGGGCACCACCCGCTACGGGACTTCCTTCGGTGCGGGCTACGCCGCCGCCCAGGACCGGCTCTGGCAGATGGACCTCTTCCGCCACGTCGGCCGCGGCGACCTCACCCCCTTCGCGGGCGGGGCCCTCGCCAACCAGGGCCTGGAGCAGCAGTTCTGGCCGCAAGCCCCGTACACCGAGGCTGACTTGCAGGCCCAGGTGGATCGGATCCGGACCACCGAGGGCGAGCGCGGACGGCTCGCGATGGAGGACTCGCAGGCCTACATCGACGGGATCAACGCCTACCGCGTCCAGTCCAAGAACGGCCGCTACTTCCCCGGCGAGTACGTACTGACGGGCCACGTCAACTCCATCACCAACGCCGGAGAGATCCAGCCCTTCAAACTCACCGACCTGATCGCCCTCGCCTCCGTCGTCGGCGGCCTGTTCGGCGGCGGCGGAGGCGGCGAGGTGCAGGCCGCGCTCTCCCTGCTGTCCGCGCAGCAGCAGTACGGGGTGGAGGAGGGCACCCGGGTCTGGGAGTCCTTCCGCGAGCGCGAGGATCCGGAAGCCGTGCTGACCGTGCACGACGGCACGAGCTTCCCCTACGCCCAGAAGCCCGCGAACCCGCAGGGCACCGCCCTGCCCGACGCCGGCTCGGTCACCGCCGAACCGCTCGTGTACGACCGTACGGGCGCGGCCGCGACCGCCGCCGCGGCCAACCCGCCGAAACTGATGAAACAGAGCATGTCCAACGCCCTGCTCGTCTCCGGTGCCAAGACCGCGAGCGGCCACCCGGTCGCCGTCTTCGGCCCGCAGACCGGCTACCTGGCCCCCCAACTCCTCATGCTCCAGGAGCTCCAGGGCCCCGGCATCAGCGCCCGCGGCGCCTCCTTCGCGGGCGTCAGCATGTACGTACAGCTCGGCCGCGGCCAGGACTACGCCTGGAGCGCCACCTCCGCCGGCCAGGACATCACCGACACCTTCGCCGTCGAACTGTGCGAGCCGGGCGGCTCCGCCCCCACCGGAGCGAGCACCTCCTACCTCTACCGCGGCACCTGCACACCCATGGAGAAGCTGGAGCACACCAACGCCTGGAAGTCCTCCGTCGCGGACTCCACCCCCAACGGCTCCTACCGGATGCAGGTCTGGCGCACCAACTACGGCATCGTCACCCACCGCGCGACCGTCGGCGGCAAGCCCGTCGCCTATACGGCTCTGCGCTCCACCTACCGCCACGAGGCCGATTCGATCATCGGCTTCCAGATGCTCAACGACCCCTCCTACGTGAAGGACGCCCGCACCTTCCAGGAAGCGGCGCAGCACATCGGCTACGCCTTCAACTGGTTCTACGCCGACTCCCGCGAAGCGGCGTACTACAACAGCGGATCCAACCCGGTCCGCCCGGCCGGAGTGGACGCCGCACTGCCCGTCCGGGGCGAGCAGAGGTACGAGTGGCAGGGCTTCGACCCGGTCGCCAACACCGCCGCCTACACCCCGCCCGCCGAACACCCGCAGTCCATCGGCCAGGACTACTACATCAGTTGGAACAACAAGCAGGCCAAGGAGTACAGCGCGGCCGGCTTCGGAATGGGCTCCGTCCACCGCGGCGACCTCCTCGACCAGCGGGTCAAACCGCTCGTCGCCGCCGGCGGGGTGACGCGCGCCAAGCTCACCCAGGCCATGGCCGACGCGGCCGTCACCGACCTGCGCGCCGAGAACCTGCTGCCCGAACTGCTGGCCGTACTGCGCAGCGGCCCCGGCGCCGATCCGGCCGTGGCCGCCGCCGTCGACAGACTGGCCGCGTGGCAGGCGGCGGGCACCGAGCGAAAGGAGACGGCTCCCGGGTCGAAGGCGTACGCGCACGCCGACGCCGTCCGGATCATGGACGCCTGGTGGCCGCTGCTCGTCGAGGCCGAGTTCAAGCCGGGCCTCGGAGCGCCTCTCTACGATGCCCTGCGCGCCTCCCTCACCATCGACGAGGCACCCAACGCGGGCCACGGGCCCACCGGTTCACATGCCGGATCGGCCTTCCAGTACGGCTGGTGGAGCTACGCCGACAAGGACCTGCGTACGGTGCTCGGCCGCCCGGTGTCCGGACCGCTGGCCCGGACGTACTGCGGGGGCGGCTCGCTCCCCGCGTGCCGCGACGCCCTGACCGCCACCCTCAAGCAGGCGGCCGCGGCCACCCCCGCCGCCGTCTATCCGGCGGACGGGACCTGCGCCGCGGGCAACCAGTGGTGCGCGGACTCGATCGTGCAGCGGCCGGTGGGCGGTCTGGCCCATCCGCAGATCAACTGGCAGAACCGGCCCACCTATCAGCAGGTGGTGGAGTTCCCCGCCCACCGCTGAGACCTCTGCGCACGACGACACCCGCCGGCCCCGGAGCGCTCCGGGACCGGCGGGCTCTTCGTACGGTGGCGGTCGGGGGTCAGGGACCGACGGTGATCTGCTGCGCCGGGTCGGTGGTGTCGGCCACCTTGTACACGGCGTTGAAGGTGGACGAGGTCGCGCTCGTCGGGCAGCCGAAACCGCCGGTGACGGTGACCGGCACCGAGGCGTTGACGAAGGTCAGGCTCGGCGGGGCGCCGTTCGTCCAGCTTCCGGCGACGCCCGCCGGACCGGAGGGCGCGGCGGTGACCGTACAGACCGCCAGGCCCGTGGTGTGCACGACGAGCCCGCCCGTGGGCACGGTCATGGTGGCGGTGACGGGGGAGCCGTTCTGCATGGACACCGACCAGGCGCCGCTCGTGGTGACCGTGGGGGTCACGCCGGGGATGCTGGAGGTGCAGGAGCTGTACGTGGGCGGTGAGATCGGGGAGGAGACGGGGCCCGAGGCGTTCTGGTTGCCGGGGGCGGCCGGCACCGCGCCGGTGGAGACGGAGACCGTGCAGGTCACCGTGACCGAACCGGCCTTGAGGGTGGCCTTGCCGCTGAGGGTGGCCTTGAAGGCGTGTCCTGCCGGAGTGACGGTCGTCGACCCGGCCAGGGGTAACGGCGCTGCGTCGGCGGCGACCGGGGCCAGCGACAGCGCTCCCGCCGCGGCGGCCGCGGCGAGCGTGAGGGTGGTGCGCGTACGGCTCATGGCTGTGCTCCTTGGGGATCGTGGTGCTGTGGAGGAGCGGGGGTGGGGGTGGCGGCGGGCGGAGCGTGCTTGGCGGCGTTCGGCTGCCAGGCGAACATCAGGCCGCCGCCGATGATGCCGAGCAGGGTGCCGATCAGGAACCCGCCGAGGTTCGACAGGACCAGCGCGGCGGTGGCGATGAGGGTGGTCAGGACGCCGGCCAGGCTGCGCTGCGCCGGCGAGAACCAGGCGGTGAGGCCGAGCACGATCATGACGATGCCCATCAGGACGGACGGGATCCCCGCCACTCCCTGCTGGAGCATGATCTTCAACGGTGCGAGCGGGAGGGCGCAGATCTCGGCGCCGGCGATGATGGCGAAGACCCCGCCCCAGAACGGCCGGCCGCGCCGCCAGCGCTTCAGAAGCATTCCTTCTTGCCCTTGCTGATGTTCATGTTGAGCCCGGAGAGCTTGAAGGTGCCCGCGTTGGTGGCCCAGGCCGTCTGGTGGAGGTCGGAGATGGTGACGGTGTCCGCCTGCTGGGCGAACAGGTCCTGCATCCCGACCGCCTCGGTCGGCCCCTTGTCGAGGGTGGAGGCGTCCCGGCCGATCTCGATGTTGGTGAAGACCGCGTCGCCGGAGAGCTGGGTGGCGTCCACGAAGAGGTTGCTCGCCTCGACGGGGGCCTTCTGGCCGGCGGTGAGGTTGAGCGAGATGTCGCCGATGAGCGGCAGGGTGGTGACCACCGACTGGCAGAGGCTGTGGAGCTTGGCCTCCTTGATGGCGGTGACCGCCACCGGGATGAGCTCCTCGCGGGCGTTGACGTCCACGCTGCCGTACTGCGCGAAGCCCTCGCCCTCCAGGCTCGTCGCCGAGACCTTGAACTGCTGTCCCGATACGGCGAAGGAGGCGGCGAGCGCGCCCTGCGCGAGGGCGATGCCGAGACCCGCGGTCACGGCGATGGCGGGGACGGTCAGTACGGCGAACCGGCGCCAGCGCACCCGGCCCTCGTCGTCGGCTCTGCCCTCGTTCGCGTCGCCGGGCGGTTCGGATAACTTCGGGGAATCTGCCATGAGATCGACCCTTGTCTTCGGCTGTGCACCGTTGTTACCGACGAGTTGAATGTAAGAGTGCCAATGGGGGTTGGCAAGGTTGCTCGGGCGTACCTTTTCGGCCGAGTCCTGCCGTCCGGCCGGGTCGGGTTACGGCTCGGTGCGCAGCAGTTCGGAGACCTCGGCGTCCACCCGCCGGGCCATCGCCCGCGCGAACTCGGCGGCCACGACCTCGCCCGCCAGCGGACGCAGTGCGGCGACCGCCTCCGTGATCTGCCGCAGCCGCGTGGCCGAAAGCTGCTCCAGCCCCTCCGCGCCGATCACGTGCGTCCGGAACAGGGCGACGAACCGGTCCGCCACCGCGGCCGCCTGCGTCTGTACGAAGCCCCCCGCATCCAGGACCTCCCCGAGCGGCACCCCCGCGCGCACCAGCGTCAGCGTGACGTCCAGCAGGCGCGCGCTGCGGTGCGTGACCAGGTCCCCGGTGATCGTCACGTAGCCCAGCTCGGCCGCCCGCCGGGTGTCCTCGGCGGAGGCCGTCGGGCCGAACAGCTCGCGCAGTTCGGCCCGGGACATCGAGACCGGCTCCTCCTGCTCCCAGTTGCGGGTCATCTCCCGCTCCAGGCCCAGCAGTTGGGATATCCCACCGCCCTGCTCCCAGGCGGCCAGCAGCTCCGCGATGCCGTTGACGGTGTAGCCGCGCCCCAACAGGTCGCTGATCAGCCGCAGTCGGGTGAGGTGGTCGTCCGAGTACCAGGCGATCCGGCCCTCGCGGCGCGGCGGCGGGAGCAGCCCGCGCTCCTGGTAGTAGCGCAGGTTGCGCACCTTGACGCCGGCCGCGCGGGCCACGTCCTCCCGGCGGTAGCGCCCGCCGGAACTCCCGTCCTGATCCACCTGACTGCTCACGCGGCCGAGTGTAGGACGAAGCGGCGGGCCTACCGGCGGGTTACCGAAGGGGCGTTCCCGCAGCGCTCCGGGAGGCCTTCGGCCCGGTGTCGCGGCAGGTCACGCCGGGCGGGGCTGCTCGCGCCGCTTGACCGCCCGCAGGACCACGAACTTCGGCTCGCTCGCGGTGACTTCGCTGTTGCCGAAGAGGCGGCGCAGATGGGTGTGGTAGCCCATGTGGCGGTTGGCGACCACCCACAGCTCGCCGCCCGGCCGCAGCGCCTTGCGCGACTGCGCGAACATGCGCAGCGCCGTCGCGTCGGTCGTCGCCTGGTGGGAGTGGAACGGCGGGTTGCACAGGATCAGGTCCACCGACCCGGGCGGCAGCATCGCGACACCGTCGCCGACGAGGAACTCGGCCCGGTCCAGACGGCCTTGGATGTTGGCGCGGTACGTCGCCCGCGCCGAGGCGACCGCCTGGTACGACTCGTCGGTGAAGACCACCTCGGCGTCGGGGTCGGCCACCGCGACCGCCGTGCCGACGATGCCGTTGCCGCAGCCCAGGTCGACGACCCGGGCCCCGTCCGTGTTGGTCGGGATGTTCTGGAGGAAGAACCGGGTGCCGATGTCGAGGCGGTCGGCGCAGAAGATCCCGGCGTGGTTGACGACGGTCAGGCCGGAGCCCGACCCCGCTTCCTGGTCCACCGTGTACGTCACCGGCCACGGCCCGGGGGTCGTGGGATGCGTCGCTCCGGGGTTGCCGGGCGTGCAGAAGATCAGGCGGGCCTTCTTCTCGGCCAGCGAGGTCTTGGTCGGGCCCAGGATCTTCTCGAAGAGCCGCAGGGTGGAGGTGTGGATCTCCTTCACCATGCCGGTGCCCACGACGACGGTGCCGGCGTGCACATGCGGGGCCAGCCGGTACAGCTGGTCCTCCAGCAGCGCCAGGCTCTTGGGGACCCTCACCAGGAGCACGTCGATCCGCTCGGGCGGCGGGTCCTGGACGGTCAGCAGCGTCACCGTGCCCTTGGCGGTGCCGATGCCGTTGCGGTCCAGGTTCGCGGCGGTCGCGGAGCGGGTCAGCGAGGAGTCGGTGATCTGGGTGGGGTGGTGCGCGGCCAGCGCCGTCGTCAGCGCCCCCCACCGGTCCCCGATCACGGTGATCTGCCCGGCGCCGGCGAGATCTACCGGGCCGCGTTCGCCCGTACCGGATTCGAGGTGGCGCAACAGGTACTCGTCGGCGGCGTCCCATGCGAAGAGCCGGTCGCGCGGGTCCTCGGGGAAGCGGGCGAGCTCGTAGGAGCCGAAGGGCGTGGTCAGACGGTTCATATTGCCCCCAGGCTAACCGAGGGGCGGCCCCGGTCCCGCATGGGCGGGGCCGGGGGAGTGCCAGGGGGTGTCCGCGGGGTCCGGGACGGGCCCTCTACTCCGGGAACTCGCCGGCCATCGCCGCCGCGATCCTCAGGTACGGCGCCGCCTCGGCGGCCCGGCCCTGGCGCTGCAGGGTCCGCCCCAGCATCAGCTGCGCGTAGTCCTCCACGGGCCAGCGGTCCAGGATGGCCCGCAGCTCGCGCTCGGCCGGGGAGAGCTGGGCGGAGTGGTAGTAGGCGCGGGCCAGCAGCAGCCGGGGCGCCAGCTGCTCGGGGGCCTCGGCGGTCACGGTGCCCAGGACCCGGGCGGCCGTCGCGTACTCCTTGGCCTCGAAGAAGAGCCTCGCCCGCTCCCAGCGCTCCGCCGTGGTCCCGTGCTCCAGGTAGCCGGTCGCGGTCGACGCGTTCATTCGAAATCCCTTCCGCCGTTCGGGTGCCACGCCGGGCGGCAGTGCGCCGCGGCGTCCGGTGCCGGGTCCTCGCGCAGGTCCGCCCCTTCCGGCGGGGCTCCGGCGCGCTCTGCGGCACCCGCTCCAACACGGGCGGCGCGTTCCACATTCCAAGGACCGCGGCGACGGCGCCGGTACTAAGTTGTGCCCCATGAGCAATCTCGATCGCCAGCCCGCTCTCTCCACCTGCGGCGGCCGCGGATTCGTCGTGGCCGAGCCCGTGCGCGAGCTCCTGAGCCCGCGCACCGTCAAGCTCGGTGAATCCACCGAGGTCCGCCGGCTCCTGCCGAACCTGGGCCGCCGCATGGTGGGCGCCTGGTGCTTCGTCGACCACTACGGCCCGGACGACATCGCCGAAGAGCCCGGCATGGCGGTGGCCCCCCACCCCCACTCGGGCCTCCAGACCGTCAGCTGGCTCCACGAGGGCGAGGTACTGCACCGCGACAGCGTCGGCAGCCTGGCGACGATCCGCCCCCGCGAACTCGGCCTGATGACCTCGGGCCACGGAATCAGCCACTCCGAGGAGAGCCCGCGCCGGCACGCCCGCTTCCTGCACGGCGCGCAGCTGTGGGTGGCCCTGCCGGACGCCCACCGCGACGTGGCCCCGCACTTCCAGCACCACGCGGACCTCCCGCAGGTCACCGCCCCCGGCCTGACCGCGACCGTCATCCTGGGCACCCTGGACACCGCCACCTCGCCCGGATCCACGTACTCCCCGATCGTCGGCGCGGACCTGGCGCTGGCTGCGGGCACCGAAACCCGCCTCCCGCTGGACCCGGACTTCGAGTACGCGGTCCTGTCGATGTCGGGCGAGGCCGAAGTCGACGGGGTCCGCCTCCTCCCCGGCTCGATGCTCTACCTCGGCTGCGGCCGCACGGACCTCCCCCTGCGCGCACTCTCCGACGCCGGCCTGATGCTGCTCGGCGGCGAGCCGTTCGAGGAGGAGCTGGTCATGTTCTGGAACTGGATCGGGCGCAGCCAGGCCGACATCGAGCAGTTCCGCGCGGACTGGATGGAGGGCACCCGCTACGGCGAGGTCAAGGGCTACGACGGCCCCCCGATCCCGGCCCCGAACCTCCCGCCGGTACCCCTGAAGCCCCGGGGACGGGTGCGCTGACCTGCGTCTTTTTGAATCAGGCGTCGCAGGGCTGGGGGAGACTGGCGCACCCTACGGAGAGGGGCAGCGGTGTCGATGGACCGACGGCCGATGGATCTTGCGGCATACGTGGAGCGCACGCGGAGCGGGCCGTGCTTCGTCTGTGCCTTCCTCGCCGGGGACCCGGACTACTCGCACGAGACGGTGTTCGAGGATGCCGATCACGTGGCGTTCCTGGACAGGTGGCCCACTGTGCCGGGCAAGGTTCTCGTTGCACCGAAGGCGCACGTCGAGCATGCCGTGCGCGACCTGGGCGAGGAGGCTTACACCCGGCTCATGCTCTTCGTCCGGGAGATCGCCCTCGCTGTCGAGGCTGTCTGCGAGCCGGAGCGGACGTACCTCTACTCGCTCGGCAGCCAGCAGGGCAATGCGCATCTGCACTGGCACGTGGCCCCCCTGCCGGCCGGCGTTCCGTACTCGCAGCAGCAGTTCCACGCTCTGATGACGGAGAACGGTGTCCTGCCGAATCCGCCGGAGCAGGCGGCCGAGACGGCTGGACGCCTGCGCGAGGCGCTCATCGCCCGGGGGTTCCTCGAAGAGGGGTGAACCACCGGCCCGCAGCCTGCTTTCGCGGCAGGTTTCGCAGTGGCCCGGATGGTGCAGGAGAGGGAAAGGCCGTTGATTCATGCGGCCAACAGGGCTGACCCGAACAGGAATTGAGAGAGATGGAAGACGTCGCGCATTTTAGCGTTCTCGCATCCCTGGAGCAGGGAGAAGTCGACAGCGTCAGGTCCGCGTTGAGCGAGATCCCGGCCGACTTCAAGGTGGTTGACGCCAAGGGCAGCGTTCCGCTGGACGAGATCCTCATCGTCGGGACCTCTACCGTGTCCGCGCTGACCGTGGCGATCGGGTCCCTGCGCAGGATGTTCCAGCGGGGCATCGTCATCGACGCTCTCGGGGACGGTGAGATCATCATCCGGTCGGACGGTTCGGTCCCGCGCGGGGTGATGGTGATCCGGAGCGAGGACGGCCAGCTGGAGGTCCGGAACGCCGAAGGAGCGACGCAAAGCCTGCTCGCGGCGCTCGGCCGAGGAAGGGACGCACCTGCTGCCGACTCGGCGCCGACGGGGAAGATCCCCACCAGCGCGGTCGAGGCCGAAGCCGCCCCCGCCGAGCTTGCCCCCGCCGAGACCGAGCCTGGTGTCTGAGGCACCAGGGTACGCCCGCAGCTCCCTCTTCCGGGACGACCAGAACCCGGCTCTGGCAAGGGAAGCGGCCAAGCGGGGCAGGGTGTTCGCCGACCGTGAGTTCGTCCGGCGATGGATCGCTCCCGGGAGCGGTCTGCGTGGATGGGAGTCCTACGCACAGTCCAACGACATGCTCCGGCACATCCTCGACGGCGTGCTCATCGCCCGCGCCGCCGTGGAAGTATCCGACAACGGCACCACCGACTGGCCTGTCACCCGGCGTAGAGCAGGGCTGGTCGAGGCGGTCTTCCTTCCGTCGCTCGCGATGGAGTCCCGGGTGTTCGAGAATCCCGGTGAGCAGGCCGGCCACGTGATCGCGGTCTCCCCGCTGGTCTGCGAGCTCTCCGCGAACATTGCATGGGCGCTGCCGCTCGCCTACGAGTACGCCGGGGTGGGCCGCGTGCGTGAGAACCAGGAGCTCGTCGAAGCATTGGACGAGTGCGTCCTCTCCTATCTCCGCTCGACGCTCCACCGCGACCCGACCCTGACGAAATCAGTCATCCCGCACGGCGTGCCGTGCAGTAGTCCGTACTCCGACACGGTCAGACAGGTGTGGCGCTCCAATGTGCGCTTCACGCTGTGCCACGAGCTCTCGCACATCGAAATGGACCACTTCGGGGGACTCGGTCGCAGCCGGGTTCCCAACTTTCTCTCGCATCTGCCGGACGAGATCCGCCGGGAGGCGGAGGCCGACTGCGCCGCGTTCACCTGGAACATGAACGCCGCAATCTGGGAGGTCAATAGCCATCGCCGCGGACGGCTCGGCGGGCTGACGGCCGGGGACACAGGCGAGGACGGCCAAGGCGACGAAGGCCGGGACGGACACGTGGATGAAGCCGAGGCCGGTGACGGGAACCTGGGGGCACAGGGGCCCACGCCCACTCCCCGAGCGCCCGCGGACCCGTTCACCGGCGCGGCGGTGAAAGCGATCCTCAGGGCGACGGAGGCCAGTGACTGCTTCTACGTCACCATGGAGATCCTGACCGAGCTCGCGCGCCACCTCGGCGACGAGGCGAAGGCACGCCGGCTGTCACAGGTGACCGAACGCAAGCAGCTCGTGCGCAAGTACGTGTACCGGCTGAGGACCGAGGAGCTCTCCGAAACGTACGGCGTACACGTCTGGGACTTGAAGGACTTCACCAAGTGGACGGTCCAGGACGACTTCGTGGCCCACATCGCCGAGAAGGTGATTCCGCGCGTCTGAGCTGCGGCCCGCCGTCATTCCCCGGCCCTCAGCTTGGCCAACCGCCTGGAGACCTCGTGCGCGTACACCTCGTCCCCTTCCCCTGAGAAGATCTCCAGGGCCCGTTTCAACGCCGACTCGGCTTCCCTGGTGCGGCCGGCCCGGGGCAGGGCGGCGCCGAGGTTGGCGCAGGCGAACCCTTCGGAACGCAGGTCGCCGAGTTCCCGGCCGATCTCCAGGCTTGCAGTGTGGGCGGCAATCGCATCCTCCACCCGGTCTGCTCCGAGCAGCGCGAGGCCGAGATTGCCTTGCGCCTGGGCCTCCCCCGCCCTGTCTCCCATGCTTCGGCAGATGGCCAGGTCCTGAGCGTGCGCGGCAATCGCATCCTCGAACTGTCCGCCGGCCAACAGAATGCTCCCCAGGCTGCCCAGCGCCTCAGCGGCTGATTTCAGGTCACCCACCGCCAAGGCCACGGACAGACACCGGGAGTGCACCGCCCAGGCCTCAAGCCGCCGCCCGGCCGTATCGTGCGCCCACGCGAGCTGTCTGAGTGGCGTGAGCGAGCCGGCTGGGTCGCCCGCCCGAGCGAAGAGCTCGGCGGAGGCATCGAGGGCATTGACCGCTTGGTCGTTCCTGTCCAGGCTCAGCAGCAGACTTCCGAGGTTGAACAGCGCCATCGCCTGGTCGTGCTGGTCGCCCAGCTCGGCGAAGAGGGCCGCGGCCCGGGCCGCGGCGCTGGCGGCCTCCTCCGGGCGCTCGCTCTCGCTCAGTACCGTTGCGAGGCTGACCAGGGTCTGCGCGGTTCCTCGCTGGTCGCCCTTGTCTACGCACGCCCCCAGGTCGGTGGTGAGGGCCTCCAGCGCGCCCTCCAGGTCGCCGAGGTCTCGCAGGAGCATGCCGAGGTTGTGCAGCACGGCTCCCTCGCCGTGCTCGTCTCGCGCCTCCCGGCTGACGTACCGGGCGACCGTCAGGGCGGAGTGCGCCTCCTCCAGTCGCCCGGCCGAGTGGAGTGCGACGCCCTTGTTGGACAGGGCCACTGCGGTGCCCTCGGCGTCGCCCGCCGTCTGGCATGCGTCGGCGACCCAGTCGAAGGCGGTGACCGCCTCGTCGTACAGGCCCAGACCGGAAAGCGCCAGCGCCGCGTTGTTCACGAGGTTGCCGACGGAGTTCACCTCGCCGGCGGCGAGGGTTGCCTCCAGCGCCGTCCCGCACACCATCAGCACGTCGTGATGGCGCCGTCCCTGGACAAGGAACTCGGTCACATGAAGAGCCAGCGACCGTGCGACTGCGGCGCGCCCTGAGGCCGCAGCGTGACGGACGGCGGCGACAAGAGTCCCTTGATGGGTCTCCAACCACCTCAATGCCTGGTCGCGGTCGGCGAAGGGAGAGAGGCCGGCCTGGTTCGCGGGTTGGCCGCGGACGTGCCGGTCGGCGGCCGCGGACAGGTCGTCGTAGTACTGGAAGAGGCGGTCGAGCGCTGCTTCGTCCTGGTCCGCGACCGCGGCGCGCCCGGCCGGGGCCGAGGCCTGAGCCTGGTCCCACGGCAGGTGAGTGGACAGCCGCCAGCGGTCGCCGCGGGTGCGACCCTCACCGCCGCCATGCCGCTCGACGAGTTGCAGCCGGGCGGGGAGGGCCAGAAGGTCCGTCACCTCGGCGGGCGAGCAGCCCATCAGCGCGGCGATGGCCTGCGTGGACCATTCCTCTCCGGGCGCTCGGGCGAGCAGCCGCAACGCCTCGGCCCGGTCGGGTGCGAGCCGCCGTCGGGCTGCATTGAGGACGCCGGTCAGAAACGGGGAACTCGCCGGATGGCCGGTGACATCGGTCTCCGTCTCCGTCCTGCTCGCGGTCAACTCCATGGCCAGAGCGGCGAACGACAGCCCGGGATGGTTGGCCAGCAGAGCACGGGCCGCCACCAGGGCTGCGGGCAGTCGCCCGCAGCTGGCGACGAGTTCGCGCAGCCCGTCGGATCCACCCGGTCGACGCGAGCCTGTCGGGCCGCTCGACCGCAGCGCGCCCGTGATCAGGCGTGCGGCTGGGTCCTCGGCCAGCGGACCGAGTCGTAACGTGGCTGCGGCGGTCAGGTCCAGGGATTCGACTGCCGTGACCAGTAAGACGGGCGGCGCCTCCATGCTCAGGAGGAAGCGGAGTTCAGTGGCGTCAGTGACGTCCTCTGCGATCACGAGCAGGCGTTCTCCCGGGGTCGCCAAGGAAGACAGAAGGAACCCGGTCACTGCGTCGGACGCGCTTGATTCCGGCGGGAGTTGCCTGTCGGGCAGCCCGAGGAACCGCAGCATTGCGGCCATGGCAACCGCGACGTCCGGGGGACGGTGCGTGCCCGGGCAGGGGGCGCCGGGGTCGGGTAGGCGCAGCACTCCGCCGGGGAACCAGCCGCGCGCCGTGGCTTCACGAGCGACCCGGGACACGAGTGCTGACCTGCCCGTACCGGGCGGCCCCATGACCACGGCCACCACTTCCCGTTCGCCCGGCCGCGTGGGGTCGATCAGGTCCAGCAAAGCGCGCGCCTCGTAGCCCCGGCCGAAGAGCGGACCCTCGGAGACACCGGGGAGGGCGTCGTCCCGTTCGGAGTCGTCCGCGCCGAAGTCACCGCCGGTGAAGTCGTCGTACGTCGCCCTGCCAGCCATGTGACCCCCATGGTTCTCGCCGGTGTTGTCGAGCTCGCGCCGTTGTCCCCCACTCTGCGGCACGGCGGGCCCCGCGGTCAGCAGTGTGTGTGCAAATCGGTCAGCGAGAGGAGGCGGTCGAGCCCGGTGGCTGACGGGACCGATTGGCTTCTGCGACGCCGGGGGCGTCCTGATCCGGTACGCGCAGAGGCTCACTGAGGCAGGCGGTCCCAGAACGAGCAGTGGTGCGCGGAACGCGCATCGACGGGGTGGATTCCGCCTGCTCCGGGGGCCAACGACTGCACCGACCGCGCGAGAGGTGACGAAGGGTGGAGGCGAGGCCAGAGCGGTGCGTCGGAGGCGTTCGGGTTGCCGGTGCGCGCGAAGTTCGTCCAGTAGTCGACCATCCGGTCCGACAGGGCGCGCTGGGCATCGGTCAGCGGTTGCTCGGTGGGGAGGGAGGAGAACAGGAACGGCATCTCGAAGCCGTGCGCCGCACCGTAGGGGAAGTCCGGATTCGCCGGTAGACCGGTGAGGACGGGAGCACCCGGATCGCTGAACTCGTAGCCGTAGAGGGGGAGGCCCGGGGCATGAGCGGCGATGGCTCGCCCGGCCGCCAGTGTGGTGCATGCGAGGGATCGATCGGTCAGCACCGTGGCCCAGGCCAGTGCGGGCGTGGGGTGGTGTGCTGCCGGATACTGGGCCTCGACGGCCGGGGCATCGAGCCCGAAGGCGTCCACCAGACGGGCGCGATAGTCGCTCTCGGTGCGGATCGGGAACGCGGCGAGCGTCAGGCCGACGAACATCCGCATCTCATCGTGGTTGGTGCCCAGGATGACCGGCACGCGGTGGAAGCGTCCCGATGCCAATGCCTCGGCCGGTGCCACGGGCAGCAACGTGTTGCCGAAGGCGGGCCGGTTGAAGGACTGCATCAGCTGCGCGGTGGCGAGGCGATCCGTGCTCTGCCCGCGCAGGCAGGCCAGCACCTCGGCTCCGCCGTCCGCCGGGCAGCCCAGTTGCCGGGCGGCTTCTGCTCCGGCCGTCTGGACATCGTGCTGTGAGGCGAACGGCTCGTACGCCGGTATCCCGGGTCCGAGAGCGCCGCGCGGGAAGGACATGAGGCAGGAACCGCTCTGGAGTACGGCCCGCTGGAAGAGTCCGACGGCGGTCGGTGAGGTGAGGTGTGCACAGATGCTGAGGGCGCCTGCGGACTCGCCGAACAGCGTGACACTGCCCGGATCACCGCCGAAGTGCTCCGCGTTCGCCCGCACCCAGCGCAGGGCGGCCTGTTGGTCCGCCAGACCGAACGGCGGGGCGGAGCCCAACCCGGGGTGGCCGAAGTAACCGAAGATCCCCAACCGGTAGTTGACCGTGACGACGACCGTGTCACTCCGGACCGCCAGCTGTTCGGCGCGGTAGTCGCCGCCGGAGCCGCCCAGGAACGCACCGCCGTGCATCCACACCAGCACGGGCCGCTTCTGTCCGGCGGGCTTCGGCTTCGGCGTCGGCACGGTGACGTTGAGGTAGAGGCAGTCCTCCGATCCGAGGACCGCGCTCGCACCTGGTGCCGGCATCTGGACGCAGCGTTGAGCCGCCGTCGTCGCATCCCGGACACCGTGCCACGTGGCAGCGGGTACGGGAGCGCGCCAGCGCAGCGGTCCCGTCGGAGGCGCAGCGTAGGGAAGGCCGTCGAAGGTGGTGTACGAGCCGTGTGACACACCGCGTACCAGGCCGTGGTCGGTCCGTACGACGTCACCGCTCTGGCTCGCGGAATGCGGGGAACCGGGTTGTGCGGCGGTCGCCGGCACGGCGGTGGCGGTGAGGAGCGCCACCGCGCAGAGCAGGGGGAAGAGCACCCCACGGATCCTGGCTCTTCGGGATGGACGCGGTGCTGTCATGGTCGGGGACATGCGTACCCACCGTTCTCGGTCGGGGTCGGGGTCGGGGTCGGGGTAGGGGTTGGGATCGGACGAGGTCGGACGAGGTCGGACGAGCCCGCACGAGGTCGCTCGGGCCGGAACGAGTCCTGGGCGGTGGGGGGCTGGTGCGGACCGGCGCGGTCAGTGATCAATACGCTAGAACCTCCCGCGCACTGGAGGTTCAAGAGGCTGTGACGCAAGACACGTGGAGCATCGGTGAGCTCGCGGCCGGAACGGAGGTTCCGGTGAAGACCCTGCGCTACTACTCCGACAGCGGTCTGCTGCCCCTGGCCGGCCGTAGCGCCGGTGGTCATCGGCGCTACGGTCCTGAGGCGTGGGAGCGGATCCGTCTCATCAGACGCCTACGGGCGCTGGACACCCCGATCGCGACCATCACGCAGGTGGTCACCGGCGAGTGCTCCCTCGGTGAACTGGTGGCGACCGAGCTCGAAATGGTGCAGGAACGACTGACCGAACTGCGGTGGCGCCAGGCCACGCTCCAGTCCCTGGACGACTGCACGAGCGAGGAGCGGCTCCGGCGTCTGGAGATCCTCTCCCGCGTGCAGCGGCTGCCGCAGGCGCACCGCACTCTCACCGATCACTGGTATCGCGAGCTGTCCGGGACCATGCCCAAGCACCGACTCGACATCATGATCGCCATGCTGTCGCCCGCCCCACCGCAGGACCCCGATCCCGGTTCGGCCCTGGCCTACGCGGAGCTTCATCTGCTCATCGCCACGCCCAGTTTCACCCGCTGGACTCAGGACCACGACGAGGAGATGAGGGACGCCCCGGCCTTCTACGGGGAGATCGACGAAGCTGCCGTGCTGACGGCCGCCGCACTGGCCCAGGGTCTCCCGCCCAGCGCCGGGGATGCGGTGAACGCATTCGTATCCGCCCACGCACGGGCCCGGCGGGAGTCGGACACCCCGGCCTTTCGTGCATACCTGCACGGGCTGGTGACGAGGTCATCCGGCTTCGACCCCCGCCTGGAACGGTATTGGGCCCTCGTCGGCACCGCCACCGGCGGGCGCGTGCTGAACATGACGGTGGCTCATCGATGGCTGACCGACGGACTGTCGCTCTCGATAGCCGGAAAATGAGCCTTCGGCCGCGGCCGGTACGCCCCTTCGGCGGACGCCGGCGCCGCCGCCGCACGGACGGCGCGGGGGGAGGCGCCAAGTTCGCGCCTGCAGGCTTTGTTGAAGGCCTGCAGGTCGGCGATGCCTACCGACGCGGCAACCGCCGGGATGGAGAGGGTCGACTCGAGCAGCAGGTGCCGGGCCCGGTGCAGGCGCCGTCGCCGGATGTAGGAGATGACGGTGTCGCCCGTCTCGGCGCGGAAGAGCCGGGTGAGCTGGTTGTGGGACACCCGGGCGGCCCGTGCGACGTCCGGTACGGCCAGGGGCCGGGCCAGGTGGGCCTCGATGTGCGCGACGGCCCGGGTGACGGCCGGGTGCGGGGCGCCCTGGAGTACCGGCGGTGGCAGCTGGGCCACCCGCCAGAGCGCCGCCCAGATCTCGGCGGACGCCCGGGCGGGGGAGCCGGGTGCGGCCGCGATGGCGTTGTGGAGCAGTTCGGACAGCGCCGAAGCCTGCGCTCCCGCGTCCTGCATCACCGGCACCCGGCTGGACTCGCCGCTCTCGGGTAGCCACAGGTGGGCGAAGAGGTGCTCGGACCTGCCCAAGTAGCGGAACTCCACCGGGGTGTCCGGCGGCACGAGGCTGACATGACCCGGCCGGATGGTGTGGACCGTTCCGTCGATCACCAACTCCCCGGCGTATCCGTACAGGTGCAGCTGCCACAGGTCCGGGAGCCGGAACACCTCCCGCGCCGTGGAGGTCCCGTGCACGCCCACACCGACCATGGCGACCCTCGGCGGCTCGTTCAAATGGATCGCGATCACGGTGAAAAAATACCAGTGGTGGTGAGCCCCGCCCATACGAACTGCCCTGTCCAAACTCTGGCGTTGGTGCCGGCAGCGAGAGATGGCACACGTTCTGGACCACCTCGGGAATCGACGAGGAGGGTGTCGCATGGCGATGCAGAAGTGGTTCACCGACGCAAGTCGGGTGCCCGGTACGCCGTGCTCACCGCACGCCACCACGACGGGGTCTGCCTCCGGGACTCCGCACAATCCGATCTGACGGTCGTCAAGGACGTGCGCACCAACCCCCTCGTCACCCCGCCCGAGGGGCGCGAGGACCCGGTCGCCTGGCGGCGCTACCGCCCGTGGAGGCCTCTACCGGGGCAAGGGCCGGGGCTGAAAGGGCGTGCGGACACTGGCGATCTGATCGTTTTGATCAATAGTTCACATGGTCTTGACGTTCAAGATGCGTGGGCGAATGATTCAAGTCGTTCAGCCCACTCGCCAAGGAGCAGTACAGATGAAGGCTCAGTCCTTGCGTGTCTACGGCGCGGTGGCCGCAGCGGTGTCCCTTGCCCTGCTGACCTCCGCCTGCGGTTCCGGCTCCACCACCTCGTCGGCGGCGAAGGACGACGGCAAGCCCGTGACGATCACGTACTGGACCTGGACCGCCGGCGCCGAGGCCGCTGCCGCGGAGTTCAACAAGACGCACACCGACATCCAGGTCCAGTTCTCCCAGATCCCGGGCGGCGCTGACGGCTACAGCAAGATCAGCAACGCGATCAAGGCGGGCGGCGCGCCCGATGTGACGACCATCGAGTACGCGATGGTCCCGGAGTTCGCGAGCCAGGGTTACCTGGAGGACCTCACCGCTTCTTCGGGCGAACTGGTGAAGAAGAGCTTCCCGGCCGGCGTCCAGGATCTGGTGACCTTCGGCGGCAAGACGTGGTCGGTCCCCTTCGACGCGACTCCGCAGGTGTACTTCTACCGCAAGGACCTCTTCGAGAAGTACGCGGTGTCCGTGCCGACGACGTGGGACGAGTACCGTGCGGCCGCCGAGAAGATCAAGGCGGCGGACCCCAAGGCGCGCATAGGCAACTTCCCGACCGACACTCCGCTGGAAGCCACGCTCTCCTGGCAGGCCGGCGCCAAGTGGTTCCAGATCAAGGACGGCGCCTGGAAGCCCGAGATCAACGACGCCCCCTCGCAGAAGGTCGCCGCCTTCTGGCAGGGGATGCTCAAGGACGACCTGGTCTTCAACTACGGCTCCGGTACTCCGGAGGAGAACAAGTCCAGGGCCGACGGCACGTCCGCCAGCATCGTGGGCGCCGCTTGGAGCGGCGGCGGAATGATCTCCACCATGCCGGATCTCAAGGGCAAGTGGGGCGTCGCCCCGATCCCGAACTGGGGCACCCCGGCCAGCGGCATGTTCGGGGGCACCAGCTTCGCCGTGCCCAAGGGCAGCAAGCACACGAAGGCCGCCGCGGAGTTCGTCAAGTGGGTGACCACGGACCCGGCCGCGATGACGGCCCGGATCGGCGCCCTGAAGAACCCGAGCACCAGCCTGCCCGCGAACCGGGAGATGGCCGCGGTGGCGGCGAAGGCCTTCGACACCTCCTACTTCGGTGGTCAGGACTTCTACAAGCTGACCGGCGAGCAGATCGACACGATCGTTCCCGGCTGGACCTGGGGCCCGGTCTGGGGCAAGGTCAACGCCGACTTCAAGGACGAGGCGGCCAAGAACGGTCTCGCCAACGGCCTGGTGAAGGCGCAGGAATCGGCCCGGACCACCATCGGGAGCCGTGGGCTCAAGCTCGCCGAGTGACGCGGAGGGGGTGACCGCGAACCCTCGCGGTCACCCCCTCCGCGGAGGCCGAAGCCGGAACCCGGAAGCCGGAACCCGGAAGCCGGAAGCCTGAAGCAGGAAGTCTGAACCACCCGCACCGCCAAGGAGCCAACCGTGGCATCACCTCCCGTAGCTCCGGCACGCGCCGGAAACACGCTGCGCCGCAACCAGCGCGGCGCCGCAGCCCTGTTCCTCGTCCCGTTCTTCGTCCTGTTCGCCCTCGTCATGGTGGCGCCGGTCGTCTACGCGGGGTGGATGAGCGTGTTTCGGGAGCAGTCCTCGGGACTCGGATTCGGCGGCGTCGAGCGGACCTTCGCGGGTCTGGCGAACTACTCGGCAGTGCTGGCCGATCCGGAGTTCCGCACGTCCTTCCTGCACGTCGCCACGTACTGCGTGCTGTACATCCCGGTCATGATCGGCGGTGCCCTGGGCCTGGCCCTGCTGGTCGATTCGACCTATGCCCGGGCCAAGCGCTTCTTCCAGCTCGCCTTCTTCCTGCCGCACGCCGTGCCGGGACTGATCGCCGCGATCATCTGGATCTACCTCTACACTCCCGGACTCAGCCCCGTGATCGAATGGATCGACGGCGCGGGCGGCAGCTGGAACTTCTTCTCGCCCGCCAACTCCCTGTCGTCGATGGTCAACATCGCCGTCTGGCAGTGGATCGGCTACAACATGGTGATCTTCTTCGCGGCGCTCCAAGCGGTGCCCCGCGAGGTCATCGAGGCCGCCACCGTGGACGGAGCGGGCGCCTGGCGCATCGCCCTGGGCATCAAGGTGCCGATCATCCGGTCCTCCGTCGTCATGACCGTCCTGTTCACCTGCGTCGGAGCGATCCAGCTCTTCACCGAGCCCAGGCTGCTCTCCGACAAGGCGCAGGCACTGGGCAACGACTGGTCGCCCACGATGTACATAGTCAGCAAGGCCTTCATCGACCAGGACTACGCCTCCGCGGCCGCCGCGTCGCTGCTGCTGGCCCTCGTGGCCGGGGCGCTGTCCTTCGTGGTCACCCGGATCGGGAAGCGGTGGCAGGAATCATGAGCACGCAAGCCCTCCCCTCCCGCACCGTCGAGCGGACCCCCGTGCCGCCCGTCCGCTCCACGGCGCCGAGCCGGCCCCGCGCCCCGCGGGCCTGGGCCTCCAAGGCCGCCGTCAACACCGTACTGGTCATGCTGGCGCTCTACACGCTGATGCCGATCAGCTGGCTGCTGATCGCCGCCACCAAGAACCGCCGCGACCTCTTCGCCACCAACGGCTTCCAGTTCGGGGAGTTCAACCTCTTCTCCAACATCCACGAGGTCTTCACGCACAATGACGGCATCTACGGACGCTGGCTGCTCAACACCGTCGTCTACGCAGTGGTCGGTTCCGCCCTCTCCTCGCTCGTCTCCGTCGCGGCCGGATACGCCTTCGACAAGTACGCCTTCGCCGGCAAGGAGAAGCTCTTCGGCGTGGTCCTCGCCGGCGTCCTCGTACCCGGGGCCGTCCTGACACTGCCCATGTACCTGCTGGCCTCCAAGGCCGGGCTCACCAACACCTACTGGGCCCTGCTCATCCCCTCGCTCGTCAACCCGTTCGGCGTCTACCTCGCCCGCGTCTTCTCCGAGGGCTACGTTCCGTACGAGGTCATCGAGGCGGCCAGGGTCGACGGCTCCGGCGAGGTGCGGACCTTCCGCAGGATCGCGCTGCCGATGCTCGCCCCCGGATTCATGACGCTCTTCCTCTTCTCCTTCACCGCGAGCTGGAACAACTTCTACGGTGCGCTGATCATGCTCAACGACAAGAACCTGTACCCCGTCAGCCTCGGCCTCCACATGTGGAACGTCTCGACCACCGAGAGCCCCGAGATGTACTCGCTGGCCATCACGGGTTCCCTGATCGCGGTGATCCCGCTGGTGATCGCCTTCCTCTGCCTGCAGCGCTTCTGGCGTTCGGGACTCACCGCCGGAGCGGTGAAGTAGATGAAGAACGAGGACTGGCTGCGGAGCGCGGTCGTCTACCAGATCTACCCCCGCAGCTTCGCCGACGGGAACGGCGACGGCGTCGGCGACCTGGCCGGCATCCGAGCCCGCCTGCCCTACCTGGCCGAACTCGGCGTCGACGCCGTCTGGATCAGCCCCTGGTACGCCTCCCCGATGGCCGACGGCGGCTACGACGTGGCCGACTACCGCGACATCGACCCGCTCTTCGGCAGCCTCGCCGAGGCCGAGCGGCTCATCGCCGAAGCCCACGCGCTGGGCCTGCGCATCATCATCGACCTGGTCCCCAACCACTGCTCCGACCAGCACCCCTGGTTCGCCGAAGCCGTGGCCGCCGGCCCGGGATCACCGCAGCGGGCCCGCTTCCACTTCCGCCCCGGACGCGGAACGGCCGGCGAACTGCCGCCCAACGACTGGCAGTCCCACTTCGGCGGCCCCGCCTGGACCAGGGTTGCCGACGGCGAGTGGTACTTGCACCTCTTCGCCTCCGAACAGCCGGACTTCGACTGGGACCACCCCGACGTCCGCGCCGAGTTCGAGGACGTCCTGAGGTTCTGGCTGGACCGCGGGGTCGACGGCTTCCGCATCGACGTCGCCGACCATCTCGCGAAGGCCCCCGGCCTGCCGGAGGTCCGCGACTACCGGGCGCGCGACGCGAACGACAGCCCGTGGACCGACCAGGACCCGGTACACGAGGTCTACCGTTCCTGGCGTGCCCTCGCCGACTCCTACGAGGGCGAGCGGGTCTTCGTGGGCGAGATCTGGCTCGAGGACCGGGACCGGTTCCGCGCCTACCTGCGTCCCGACGAACTCCACACCGCCTTCAACTTCCCCTTCCTCAGCACGGCTTGGGACGCCGAAGCGCTGCGCACGGTCATCGACCGGACCTTCGCGGACCACGGGCCGATCGGCGCGGTCCCGACCTGGGTGCTCTCCAACCACGACGTCATCCGCCACGTCACGCGCTACGGCCGGGCCGACACCCGGCACAGCTGGGATCCGGTCACCGAAGGCGTCCCCGTCGACCTCGCCCTCGGCAGGCGCCGAGCCCGCGCCGCGGCGCTGCTCACCCTGGCCTTGCCCGGCTGCGCGTACGTCTACCAGGGCGAGGAACTCGGCCTGGCCGAGGTCGAGGACATCGCGGCCGAGCTGATCCAGGACCCGAGGTGGCCCCGCTCCGGATTCACCGACCGGGGCCGGGACGGCTGCAGGGTGCCGCTGCCCTGGTCCGGGGACGGGGCCCCGTACGGGTTCAGCCCCGAGGGTGCGACGAACACCCCCTGGCTCCCGCAGCCCCCGGACTGGGCCGGGTTCAGCGCCGCCGCGCAGCAGGGCGACCCGGCGTCCACGCTGGAGCTCTACCGCGCTGCCCTGGGCCTGCGCCGCACGGAACCCGACCTGGTGGCGGGGGAGTTCGCATGGCTCCCGGCCCCGGACGGGGTCCTGGCCTTCACCCGCGGCGCCGGTTTCACCTGCCTCGTCAACCTAGCCGCCGAGGCCGTCGAACTGCCCCCGCGCTCCAGCCTCCTGCTGGCCAGTGGGCCGCTCACCGGGAGCGGACTGCTGCCGGGAGGAACCGCCGTGTGGATGCGCACCGCCTGACGGCGCCGTGATCCCCGTGAGGAGCCGGCCCGCAGCCGTGGGGGCGCAGGGGCCGGCTCCGCCCCGCCTCCCGATCTCGAAGGGAAAGCGATATGACCACCCGCCCCACACCCGCACAACTCGCCTGGCAGAGGGACGGGTTCGGTCTCTTCCTGCACTTCGGCATCAATACCTTCAACGGCCGTGAGTGGAGCGACGGCACGCTGGACCCGACCAGCTTCGACCCGACCTCCCTGGACACCCGGCAATGGGTGCGGACCGCGGTCGCGGCCGGCGCCAGGTACGTCGTCCTCACCGCCAAGCACCACGACGGGTTCTGCCTCTGGCCGACCGCCACCACCACGTACTCGGTCGCCTCGTCGCCCTGGCGCGACGGCCGGGGCGACGTCGTCGCCGAACTCGCCGAAGCCTGCCGGGAAGCAGACATCGGACTGGGCCTCTACCTGTCCCCCTGGGACCGCAACGCGCCCTGCTACGAGGACCCCGAAGCCTACGACGCCTTCTACCTGGAGCAGCTCACCGAGCTGTGCACCCGGTACGGCCCCCTGTACGAGCTGTGGTTCGACGGCGCGGGATCCGAGGGCAGGACCTACGACTGGGAAGCCGTCACGGCCCTTATCTCCGAACACCAGCCGGACGCCATGGTGTTCAACATGGGCGCCCCGACGATCCGCTGGATCGGCAACGAGGACGGGCTGGCGAGCGACCCCTGCCGGTACACCGTCGACTCGACCGGCATCAGCATCTACGACGACGGTGCGGCCCTGCTCGGCCGGGCCCGCTACCTGCCGCCCGAGTGCGACGTACCCATCCGCGGACACTGGTTCTGGCAGCCGGACGACCTGCACACCCTCAAGAGCCGCGAGCACCTCCTCGCCATCTGGTACCGCTCGCTCGGACTCGGGGCCGGCCTGCTCCTGAACGTCCCGCCGGACCGCACGGGCCGCATCGACCCCGCGGACGGCGCGCGCCTGCTCGAATTCACCGCGGAGGTGGAACGGAGCTTCTCCCGGCCGTTCGTCCCGCGGCTGGCCACCGGACCGGGCGGCACGGTCGAGGCCCGGTTCACGAGGCCCGTCGTGCTCGACCACCTGGAACTGAACGAGGAGCTCACGGACGGCCAGTTCATCAGCGGGCACGAGGTCCTGGTGGACGGCGAGGTGATCGCCTCCGGCCGGACCGTCGGCGTCCGCCGCATCCACGCGTTCCCTCCCGTGGAGGTCACCAAGCTGAGCATCCGGCTCACCGGCTCCGGCAGCCGACTGGCCGGCATATCGGGATTCTTCACGGGCCGCGGAGCGGCCCCCGCGCTCGAAGAGCAGCCCCGCGGCGCCACGGAGAAGTTCGACGACCCCGTCCACTGACCGGCCGCCGCCGCCATCCACCCACCCACTCACCCACCGAAGACGGGAAACCGACCTTTGTCCACCTCGCCCGACCCCCGCCGCCACGTCCTCGTCGTCGGCATCGACGGGGTACGACTCGACGCGCTCCCCACCGTGGCCACACCGCACCTCGACGTGGTGGCCGCCGCCGGATTCCTCGGCCCCATCGAGATCGACGAGGCCACGCCCACGATGTCCGGCCCCTGCTGGGCCACCGTCGTCACCGGAGTGGGCATCGCCAAGCACGGCGTCTACGGCAACAACTTCACGGGCCACCGCCTCGACGTGTTCCCGGACTTCACCACCCGGCTCGCCCAGGAGAACGGCCGCAAGACCTTCGTGGCCGCCGGCTGGGAGCCGCTGCTGCTCGCCCGCCAGGGCGGCCCGCTGTTCGCCGCACCCAGCAGGCTCTCGTACGTCGCACCGCGCGCGGACACCAGCGAGGACTGGCAGGTCTGCGACGACCAGGTCACCGGGGAAGCCGTCCACGTGCTGGCGACCGACGACCCGGAGGTCTCCTTCGTCTATCTCGGCTCGGTCGACGAGACCGGACACCTGCTCGGCTGCGGGGACGAGTACCTGCGGGCGATAGAGCGGGCCGATCAACGCCTCGGCCGCCTGCTCGACACGGTCCGCGCCCGTCCCGGATACGCACGGGAAGCCTGGACCGTCATCGTCGTCACCGACCACGGCCACCGGGACGGCGGCGGCCACGGCGGTCGGAGCGTGGAGGAGCGGACGGCCTGGGTCGCCTGCTGCGGCCCGGACATCCCCACCGGGCCTCCCGCCCGGGAGCTGCGCTTCGAGGATGTCGCCGCGCAGGTGTACGCGAGCCTCGGCCTCGCGTCCGACTCGCACTGGACGCTCGACGGTCTGCCTTTCTCGGCCCCCGTCGTCCCCGTACCGGCCGGGGTCTGACGTGCGGGCGGTGTTCTTCGACATGGACGGGACGCTGATCGACTCCGAGCCGCTGTGGTGGCAGGCGGCCGAAGCCGTGGCCGCGTCCTTGGCGTACACGCTGACCGAGGCCGACGTACCCGATGTCGTAGGACGGTCGGTCGCGGACACGGCCGCCCACCTGCACGCCGTCGGCGGCGCCGCGCGGACGGTGGTGGAGATCGGCGAGGACCTCCTGGCGGGATTCCACGAGCGGGTCGCCCGCGGCCCCCGGCTCATGGCGGGGGCGGTGGAACTCCTCGACGCCCTGGCCGCGGCCGGCGTCCCGCTCGGACTGGTCTCCGCTTCCCCCCGCCCGATCGTGGACCTGGTCCTGGAGCGGCTCGGCGCACACCGGTTCGCCGTGACCGTGGCGGAGGGCGAGACCCCGAGGACCAAGCCGCATCCCGATCCCTACCTCGCCGCGGCGAAGGCCCTGGGCGTCGATGCCCGTTCCTGCGTGGCCGTGGAGGACAGCCCCACGGGCACGGCTTCCGCCGAGGCGGCCGGCTGCGCGGTACTGGTCGTCCCCTCCACCGTGCCGGCCGAACCGGGCGAGGGGCGGCTGGTCCTGGAACGGCTGACCGAGGCGGACCCGGAGCTGCTCCGTTCCCTGGTGGCCCGCTGACCCGAACGGCCGGACCGCCCGCCCCGCCCCGTCCGCGCGACGCGGGCGGGGCGGTCCGTGCGCTACCGGTCAGCCCAGGACGACCTCGATCTCCTGGGTGGCTCCGGCCTTCCCGGTGAGGTCCCCGAAGGTGAGCGTGAGGGCGGAGCCGGTGGTCGCGGAGGTGACCGTGGCCGGTTTGGAGATCACGGAGGCCACCGGGCGGTTCCAGATGATCTTGAGGGCGTCCCGCATCCGCATGGGGTCCGACACGCAGAGGGTGGCGGTGCCGTCGCCGTGCTCCCGGACCAGTACACAGGCGGGGTTGTCGGCGGTGAGGGTGCCGACCGTGCCGGCGAACCAGAAGTTGACGGCGGTGACGCCGAGCGAGGGCACCGTTATGCCCTGCTGGTCGTTGTCGTTGGCGAGGACGGTCAGCCAGCCGGTGGCGGCGGCCCGTGCCGCGGTGGCCGCGGTGGTGGCGCCCGGCATCAGGATGTGGACGCAGGCCGCGTCCACCGGGTCCACGCCGTGGTCGATCCAGAGGGTCAGGTAGCGGCGGGTGATCGGGTCGGTGGTGCCGCCGGTGTTGACGTCGTGCCAGGACCCCGTTCTGGCCTGGCGCAGCGCCTTGACCGTGGCTCCGCCGGGGAACACGTACCCGCCGTGGCCGGCGATCTGCGCCCAGTTGGTTCCGGTGAGCGTGGCCGACCAGCCGAGGGCCGCGGACTGGGCGGTGCCGTTGACGGTGAGGGCCTGGGTTCCCGCGGCGCCGAGGTTGCGGTTGTCGACCACGGTCTCCACCGCGGCGCCGTCGGTGCCTCGGACGGCGCCCGCGAGGCAGACGATCGAGTCGGCCAGGCAGAACCAGGACTTCTTCGCGTAGAGCGTGCTGGACAACCCGCGGACGAACTGGCCGATGGCGGCGTACTCCCCGTCCGTGGCGCCGCCGACCCAGTTCACGTCCGGCCGCGGCAGGCCCCAGGCGCCGCCCTCGGCGTCGGCGAGAGCCTTCTTCGAGACGGTGACCCCGGGCAGCCGGTACGGGTCGACGGTGGCCCAGAAGGCGTCGGTGTACTGGCCGTTGGCGTACGTGTCCCCCCACCACTGGAGCATTCCGGCACCGGCGTGCCAGCCGCGCAGGTTCTCCCCGTTGCCCGTTTCGTAGAACCCCATCCGCTTCGAGGCCATGCTGAGGGAAGCCGCCCAGCCGGGTCTGCGGTGGACGGCCCGGTCCATGCCGGGGAAGATCCGGTGCGCGGTCGGCTCGGCGATCGCGGTGACGGCGCTGTCGTCCTGTACGGCTTTGAGCCGGGCCAGTGCCGCGATGCCCAGGTCGGTGTCGGTGAGGACGGGGCTGTAGTAGTCGCGCTGGATCCAGCCCTTCACCAGACCGCGCCAGCGCTGGTTCTCCGCGCTGCTCGCGGCGGTGCCCAGCAGGGCGATGGACGAGAGGACGCCGTGCCCGCGGCCGTGGTCGCCGCCCTGGAACCCGTACGTGTTGCTCCTCGGGTTGCCCCGGCTGGTGGAGCGCCCGGAGACCGCGTCCATCATCAGGCCGTTGTAGAGGAACGGGGCGAAGGACCCTTCCACCGAGTCGAAGATGATCTGCCGGTTGGTGTCGCCGACCGCCCAGGCCGAACCGCTGAGGAGGGAGAAGAGGCTTGCCAGTCCGCCGAGCAGCACCGCGCCGTAGGAGCCGGTGTAGGCGAGGTAGTTGTGCTGGACGAACGATCCGTCGGCGTAGAAGCCGTCCCCACTGGTGACGAAGGGGAAGACGGGGGAGAGGGCGCCCCGTGCGAGCGTGATCTTGGCGTCGCTCCTGCCGAGGACGCCGCGCAGCGCCAGCGAGCGGCACAGATCGACCCGGTTGGCTCCGGTACTGGTCCCGGTGTAGCTCGTGACCGAGGAGTCGGGGACGAACTTGTCGACGGCGGCGAGGTGGTTGGCGATCTGGGTGGCGGAGAGCTGGTCGTAGAGGACCGTGGTGATGTCCAGCAGGATCTGCGGGGAACCGATCTGGAAGTCCCACCAGTTGCCGAACTGGCTCTTCGACGGGTTGTAGGCCTGGTTGTACAGGTGGTCCAGACCGGTCCTGATCTCTTCCGCCAGCGCCGTGCTGCCGGTCAGTCCGGTGCCGGGCTGGGCGTGGGCCTGGGCCATGGTGGCCAGGCGGGCGTAGCTGCCGGTGATCGAGCTGGAGACGGTCAGGGGCAGATCCGGCCAGAGGGATCCGCTGACGGCAGCCATCGTGGACCGGACCTCGGAGGCCTGGGTGCCCAGCAGTGCGAGCTTCTGGGCGAAGGGGGCGGCCGCCGGGTCGAAGCCGGTGCCCAGCACCATGTCCCGCCACTTGAGGCGGAGCGTGTCGTACGCGTCGACGGCGAACGCGTCGCCGGCCGATGCGAGGACGCCGGCCGAGGAGACCGAGCCGAGCAGGACGGTGGTGCCGGAGAGGCGGAGGAAGGAACGGCGGGACCATGGGCTGGACATGGAGCCTCCAGGGAGGGGGCGTGACCGTCTCGTCGGACGGCATGCCACGGCCGCGAGCGGGTTCCGCGCGCAGCAGGAGGCGACCGCTCGGCATCGAGGCGGTGACGGGGTGGGAGCGGGGGAGGGGGCGTTCCGCTCACCGGATTTCTAGCATGTGATCGAAATATGACTCAAGAGTCGTGCAGAGATCGATTCGTTCGAATGGTCATATGTGTACGCGGCGAGCGCCGCACGAGTCCCGGACGCGCAGTTGGGGCAGCAGGTCGATGTGGAGCCGGGGCGCGGGCACGGGCGGGGGCTCCGGGCTCCCGGCGGCCCGGCCGTCGATCCGGTCGAGCAGCAGTCCGGCGGCCGCCGCGCCGACCGCGCGCCGGGGCGGGGCCACGGCGGTCAGCGCCAGCTCGGACAGCCCGGACACCTCGTCGTCGCAGACCACCAGCGCGAGGTCCTCGGGGACGCGGATCCCCAGGGCCTGGAGGCGCGGCAGGAGGACGACGGCGTCGGCGTCGGTGTGCACGAGCGCGGCGGTGACCCCGTGTTCGCGCACCCCGGCACGCAGGTACTCCAGGGTGAGGTCGTAGCGGTGCGATTCGGAGGCCGCAGAGCCCGGGCCGAAGCCGGGAACCACCGCGGCGGGGAGTCCGAGGGTGGCCAGGGCGGTCTCGAAACCTGCCTTCAACTGCTGCGTGTGCGGGCTGTTCTGGAGTGCGTGCGCGATGTGCCGGTGGCCCAGGGAGGCCAGGTGGTGGACGGCGGATCCCGCCCCGTGGGCCGCGTCGGAACGCACCCGGTCGAGGACGTCGACGGGGCTGCCGGTCCTGGTCCACCGTTCGACCAGGACGGTCGGCACGGAGGCCTCCAGGACGGCATCGGCCTCCCCGGGGCCGGGCGCTCCGTCCTCCCAGCTGGGGGCCACCAGCAGGCCGTGCACCCCGGATGCCACGAGCCGCCGTATCTGGGTGCGGTCCTCGTCGGGGAAGTAGCCCGAGAGCGAGAGCACGAGCCGCGCCCCGCGCACGGCCAGGACGCTGCGGGCGCCCTGGACGATCTCGGAGAACGAGTAGTGCATGGTCGGCACGACCATCCCGACCACGGTCCCCTCCCCGGTCCGCGGGGCGGTCCGTGCGGGTGCGGGGACCGGCCGACCGGTCCCCGGCCACACCAGCGCGCCGTGGATCCGCCCGAGCCGGCCTTCGGAGACGAGGACCTCGGCGTCGCGGCGGACGGTGACCATCGAGACGTCCAGCAGGACGGCGAGGACGGCGACGGGCAGGCTGACGTGGTCGCGCACGAGCGCGACCGCCCGTTCGTGTCGCTCGCGGACGTGTTCTCGCACGGGGCCCCCAGGCACTCGGGCACGGGCCGCGCGGTCCCGGCCCGATGGCAATCGATTGTATCGATCGATCGTTCTTTACGCTCGTATCGACCATCAATTGGCTTGCCGTGCGGCCACGGCCTAGGGGCGGACGGTCAGGAGCGGAAGGAGCTCCAGGTGCTGGCGGGGAACGTCCTGCGGGGCGCCCGCCGACAACCGGTCCAGCAGGAGCCCCGCTGCCCGCGCGCCCACCTCGCGCTTGGCGGGAGCCACGGCCGTCAGCGGTACGTCGGCCAGGCCGGCGACCTCGTCGTCGTAGGTGATGACCATCAGGTCCTCGGGCACCCGTACTCCCCGGGCCTGGAGCCGGGGGATCAGCATGATCGCGTCCGTGTCGCTGTGGATCAGGGCGGCGCTCACCCCGCTCTCCTGGACCGCCGTGCACAGGTAGTCCAGCGTCCGCGCGAACAGCTCCGCTTCCGCGAGCGGCCCCTGTCCGGCCGCCGCCCCCGCCCCGGCCTCGGGCCACGCGGGCGCCGGCTCCAGCCCGAGCGCGGCCACGGCCGCCTCGAACCCGGCCCGCAGCCGTGCGGAGGTCGGCGTCTCACGGCTGGCCAGCGCGATCCGCCGGTGCCCGAGCTCCGCCAGGTGCTGTACGGCCCGCGCCGCGCCGTGCGCGTGGTCGGAGGCCACCCGGTCCAGGCCCGCCGCCGGATGGCCCGGCGGAGCCCAGCGTTCCACGAGGACGGTCGGCACCGGCAGTTCCGCCGTCCAGGCGCCCTCGCCGGGACCGGGCGACCCGGCGTCCCAGGTCGGGGTCAGCAGCAGCCCGTCCGCCCCCGTCGACAGCAGCCGGTCCGCCTGGGTCCGGTCCTCGCCCGGCAGGTACCGGGTGAGTCCCACGGTGAGCCTCGCCCCCCGTGCCTCGATCACCTCGCGGGCCCCGCGCACGACGTCGGCGTAGTAGTACTCGGTCGTCGGCACGACCATGCCGATCACCAGGCCCTCGCCGCCGTCACCGGCCGGAGCGGTGGCCCGGGCCGACACCGATGCGGCCGTGGCGGCATGCCCCGCCGCCACCTTGCTGATCACCCCGTGCATCCGCTGGATCTCGCCCCGCGCCGCCATCGCTTCGATGTCCCGCCGCAGGGTCACGGGGGAGACGCCGAGCTCCTGGGCGAGCTCCGCCACGCGGACGCTGCCCCGCACCCGCAGGATCTCGCGCACCTGCGCCTGCCGCTGGTCCACGTGCGGTCTCATCCGGTCCCCCTGGGGTCGTGACGGTGCGGGGGGTGTGCCCCGGTACCCGCCATCATAGGGAATGGAAGCGATCGATACGATCGATTGTGATCGACCGGTCACGCCCGGGCGGCTCCGCCTGCGCGCGGGCCGGGGCTCTGCCGGCCGCCGGTCCGTCCGGGGCGGGGTGACTCCATGGTGCGCAGCCGGTCCACGTGGCGCTGCTGGATCTCCTGGGTGAAGGTCAGGAAGTCCGCGACCAGCTCCAGTTGCCCGGCGTCGTAGCGGGTCGCGACCTGCTGGCCGGCGTCGCCGAGGAACGGGCCGATCAGCCCGTGTGCGCGCTGGGTGGCTTCGGGCGTGACGCGGACCAGGGTCATGCGGCGGTCGGTCGGATGCGGGCTGCGCGTGAGGTACTCCAGCTTCTCCAGGCGGTCGAGCATCGTGGTGACGCTGCCGGTGGTCAGGCCGAGGCGGGTGGCCAGCTCGCGGGGGGTGATCTCCTCGGTGCCCATGAGGATCTCCAGGCAGCGCAGATCCGTCTCGTTCACTCCCATCAGGCGGGCCAGCTCGCGGTCGAAGTCGTCGACGGCCGACTGGTAGGCCTGTACGGCTTTGCCCAGTCGCGACTCGACCGACTCACTCTCGCTTGACATTCAAGGGATCCTTCCTCCATGGTTGCGGATAGCTCGGTATTCAAGATACCCGAAAGTCCAGCAATTCTAGGGAGCGACATGACCTCCAGCACGAGCGACAGACGGGACGCGGCCGAGACCCGCCCCGAGGAGGCGGTGACGCCCTATCCCCAGCGGTGGGCAGCGGCGTTCGTGATGATCCTCGCGGCGCTCCTGGACATGATCGACGGGTCGATCGTGAACACCGCGCTTCCGTCCATGGGCAAGGAGCTCGGGGCCACACCGGCCGAGCTCCAGTGGACCGTCTCCGCGTACATGCTCGGCTTCGCCGCCACGCTGATCATCGCGGGGCACCTCGGAGACCGCTACGGGCGCAAGCGGCTGTTCATGACCGGGGTGGGCGCCTTCGCCGCCGCGAGTCTGGCCAGCGCGCTCGCCGGCAGCGCCGAGGTCCTGGTCGCCTCTCGCGGAGTCCAGGGCGTGGCGGCGGCGATCATCATGCCCCAGGTCCTCGCCTCGTTCCGCACGATGTTCGACGGCGAGGAACGGGGGAAGGCCTTCGCCCTCTACGGGGCGATCGCGGGCCTGTCCACCGCGGTCGGCGTGCTGCTCGGCGGCGTACTGACCGACTGGGACCTGTTCGGCTGGGGCTGGCGCACCATCTTCGCCGTCAACCTGCCCCTCGCCGCCCTCGTCCTGCTCCTGGGCGCCAAGTGGATCCCCGCCTCCAGGGACGGATCCTTCACCGGGCGCATCGACGCGGTGGGGAACCTGGTGCTGGCGACCGCCCTCGTAGCGATCGTGCTGCCGCTGGTCCAGGGCCGCTCCAACGGCTGGCCGCTGTGGGGCTGGCTCTGCCTGGCAGCCGGCGTCCTCACCGTGATCGCGACCGCCGTCCTCGAGTCCAGGCGCGGCACCGAACATCCGCTGCTCCCCGTCAGCCTGTTCAAGAAGCCCGCCTTCAGCGCCGGTCTGCTCATCCAGCTCCTCTTCTACGGGGGGATGTCCGGCTTCATGCTCGTCTTCACCATCTGGCTGCAGAACGGGCAGGGCTACACCCCCACCCAGGCCGGGCTGCTGATGATCGCCTTCAGCGCAGGCTCGATCCTCGCGGCCCCCGCGGTCGACCCGCTGGCCGCGAAGCTCGGCCGCACCGTGCTGATCCTCGGGGCCCTGGTCATGGCCGGCGGCCTGTACTGGGTGCGCCAGGCGGCCCAGGACTCCGCCCCGTCCCACACCGGTGCCTGGCCGCTGGTTCCGGGGCTGTTCCTGGCCGGCGTGGGCCTGATCTTCCTGATCATCCCGCTGGTCAACACCATCCTGAGCACCGTGCCCGGCCAACTCGCCGGTGGGGCCTCCGGGATCCTGTCCACCGCCCAGCAGTTCGGCGGGGCCCTCGGCGTCGCGGTCATCGGCAGCGTCTTCTTCTCCGGTGCCGACAAGGGCCTCACGACCGCCCTCGCCCACGCGGGGCCCTGGGCGATCGCGGCCTACGTGCTGTGCGCGGCGCTGTGCCTGGCCCTGCCCCGCAAGGCCGTCGGCAACCACAGCGCGTAGCCGGCCCGTCCGGCCGACCCGCCGCGCTCGCCACGGCGGGCCACCCGGCGTCCGCGCGCCTCAGACGGAGAAGCCCGTGACCTTCTGCGGGGTCACCCGGACGATCAGCCGGAGCACCTCCTGCGGCTCGGCCAGGGGGTCCTCGCCCAGGTACTTCTGCGAGAGCCTGCGCGGCAGCGATTTCGCCGGGTCGTCGATCAGTTCGGCGGTGCCGCGGACGTCGATGGACCGGTAGGGGTTCGCGGTGTCGAAGACCGTGAGGCTGATCCGTGGGTCCCGCGCGAGATTCCGCGCCTTCCGGCGCCCGGCCGTCGTGGAGAACAGCACGGCATCGCCCTCCCTGATGATCCAGACCACCGAAGTCTGAGGCCCGCCGTCCGGGTTCAGCGTCGCGACGGTGGCGAAGTTCCTCCCGTCCAGCAGCTTGCGCGTCTCCTCATCGAAAAGCTCTGACACAGCCTCGCCCCTCTGCTCGGAAATTCCCGGGACCACTCCCTCATCGAACAGACGCGAAGGCCGGATCCTTCCCGGCCGCAGCACTAGGTCGTGAGACGGGAGACGGCCGAGGTGACGGTGTCGAAGCGCATGGTGGTGCGCGACTGCTGGTCGTACCGGTCCCAGCGCGGCATGGAGGGGTGGTTGGGGTCTCCGGTGCGTATGAACGAGATCCACGCCCGGTGCACGGTCCTGGCGAGGTCGTCCCTGATCCCGGTGTCCATCCCCGCCAGGAACGGCGCGTGCGACCACTTGTCGAAGTTGTCGAAGACGAACGGCAGTTCCAGGCAGTGCGGGGCACCCAGGCGGCCGTCGTGCGCGGGGGTGGGGAACCCGAACTCGTACGTCCAGACCGGGCGGCCCCGTACCGCCCGCGCTTCCGCGAAGGCCAGGGTCGGCTTCCTGAACAGCTCGTCGGTGGTGAGGTCGACCAGGACGTCGATCGGGCGGGCGTCCGGGCGGGCGGCCTCGTACGCCGCGTACGCTTCGGCCGCGCCGTCGCCGAAGCTGTCCCGTGCCCGGCGGAGCACCTGGTCCTTGGTCGTGGCCGCGTACGCCTCGCCCAGCGCGAAGGTGAAGGCGGACTCCTCCCCGGTCCAGCCGATGAGGACGTCGATGTCCGCGCCCGGACCGTCGAGGAGGTTGAGGGCGGGGTGCCGTGCCACCGTCCCGTCGTCCTGCACCGGCATGAACGGCGCGGTCCAGTGCCCCCATTGCGCCGTGGCGGCGAGGAGTCCGGTGGTGGCCTCGACCAGTCGCGGCCACGGCAGCGTGCGCAGCTCGTCCTCGTCCTTCGCGCCGACGATCTCCAGATAGGCGGCGGTGCGGGCCAGGGACTCGGCCGGCGTGGCCAGGGGCATGGCGAGCGGGACGCTCTGCAGGATGGCTCGCCGGAAGAGGCGGCCGTCGCCCCCGGGGCCCGCGAGTGCCGCGGTGGACAGGGCGCCGGCGGACTGGCCGGCGAGGGTGACGTTGCCGGGATCCCCGCCGAAGGCGGCGATGTTGTCCTGGACCCAGCGCAGGGCGGCGAGTTGGTCCGTGAGCCAGAGGTTGCGGCACTCGGCGCCGTCGTCCGCCGCGAAGGACAGCAGACCGAGCGGCCCGAGCCGGTAGTTGAGGTTCACCACCACCAGGTCGCCGTGGCGCGCGAAGGTCTCGCCGGAGTAGTTCGGCATCGCCCCGGACCCGGAGACGAAGGCGCCGCCGTGGATCCAGACCAGGACGGGGCGGCGGGCGTCGTCGGCGCCGGGCGACCACACGTTGAGCGTCAGGCAGTCCTCGTCGAAGGGCGGGAAGCCGTGGCCGCCGAGGACCGGGTCGCCCTCGCGGACGGCCTGCGGGGCACTGGGCCCGTACGTCGTCGCGTCGAGGGTCGTGCTCCATCCCCGGTGCGGCTGCGCGGGGCGCCACCGCAGGGGCCCGACGGGCGGCGCCGCGTACGGCACGCCCTTGAACACGGCCAGGCCGTCTTCGACGACGCCGCGGATCGGACCGGAGCGGGTGTGAACGACGGGCGAGGTGCCGTCCTGGGCGAAACCCATTCGGTGCGTCCTTCCAGACCGGGATCGGGAGTCTTCGGCCCGCTCAAGATATTGCGTATTTATGGCGACCGTCAATATTATTCGATCCCATGGTTGAAGCGGAGGCGTGCATGACGACGTGGCGTATCGGTACGACGGTGATCCACAAAGTCCTGGAGGCGCAGCTGACGGTCCTCCCCTCGGAAGTCCTGCGGACGGACGACACCGCGCTCCTGAAGAGGTACCCGTGGCCCGCTCCCGACTTCAGCAGGGCGGACGGCACCTTCGTGCTCTCGGTCCACGGACTGGTCGTGGACACCGGTACGCGCAGGATCCTCGTGGACACCTGTGTGGGCAACGCGCGGGCATCGGTGCCGTTCCTGCGCATGCTGGACTCGGCCTGGCTCGAAGACCTCGGGGCCCTCGGCTACCCTCCGGAGTCGATCGACACCGTGGTCTGCACCCACCTGCACTTCGACCACGTCGGCTGGAACACGCGACTGGTGGAAGGGGAGTGGGTACCGACCTTTCCGCGCGCACGCCATCTGGTCACCCGCGCGGAATGGGACCACTGGGCGGACGAAGCGGATACGAACCTCCAGGACACGATGCGGCCGCTGATCGATGCGGGTCTCGTCGACTTCGTCGCAGCCGATCACCAGGTGTGCGGCGGCGTGCGCCTGGAAGCCGCTCCAGGGCACACCCCGGGCCAGGTGGCCGTAGTGGTCGAATCCGGCGGGGAACGCGCCGTGATCACCGGTGACCTCGTGCACCACCCGGTGCAGTTCATCGAACCCGATGTGGCCGGCCTCGCCGACGCAGACCCGGCGCTGGCCGCTGCCACCCGGCGGGCATTCGTCGAGCGGTACGCCGACACGGGAACGCTCGTGATCGGCACGCACTTCCCCGCACCCACGGCCGGCCTGCTCCGGCGCGGCGGCGACGGGACCGTACGGTTCGTCGCGGGCGGCAGGCGCTGAACCGTGGACTTCCGGCAGCTGACGTACTTCCTCGCCATCGTGGACCACGGAGGGTTCAACCGGGCGGCCGCTGCGCTCTACGTGTCTCAGCCGTCCCTGTCCCAGGCCGTGCAGACCCTGGAACGCGACCTGGGCAGCTGCCTGTTCCACCGGATGGGCCGGAGGGTGGCCCTGACCGAGGCCGGCACCGCGCTGGTTCCGCGGGCGCGGGAAGCCCTGCACGCGCTGGAGCTGGCCAGGGCGAGCGTCGGCGCCGTACGTGAACTGCGCGGCGGGCGCCTGGAGATCACCGCGATGGCTTCACCCACGATCGAACCCCTCAGCACCCTGGTCCAGCGCTTCACCGAGCGCCATCCGGAGGTGTCGCTCAGCCTGCGCGTCGCCCTCACCCGCGAGCACGTGGTCGAGACGGTGCGCACGGGAGGCTGTGAACTCGGGCTGCTGACCACCTCGTCGCCGCTGCCGGGCCGGGACGTGGTCCCGCACCGCCTCGGAGAGGACAGGCTCGTCCTGGTCACCCCGGCGGACGGCCCCTTCCCGCCCGGACGGGCCGTACGGGCGGAGCAGCTCGCCGGGCGCCGGCTGATCGTCGGGCAGCGGGGGACCGGGATCCGGGCCTACGTCGACGACCTGAAGGCAGAGGGCGTCGACGTCCGCATCGCGGTGGAGACCGAACACCGCATGGCCTTCCTGCCGCTGGTGCTCGCAGGTGTCGGACTGGCGGTGGTGACGCGGTCCTGGGCCGACCTGTCCGAACGGGCCGGAGCCCTCGTCCTCGACCTGGAACCGGCCTGCCTCCAGCACAACGTCCTGGTGAGCCGCAAGGCGCAGCTGACGCCGGCGGCCCGCGCCTTCCTGGAGATCGCCGTCCCGGACCCCCGTCCCGCCGACTCATAGGGCAGGCCTATGAGGGAGATCGGCGATACGTGTTGGACCCGGACGGCGTCCGGTTGCTGGAATGCGAGCCATGACCCACCACAGCATCGCCCTCATCCCCGGTGACGGCATCGGCGCCGAAGTCCTCCCGGCGGCACGCGAGGTCCTGGACGCCGTCGGGCAGCGCCACGGCATCACCTTCGGCTACGAGCAGTTCGACTGGTCCTGCGAGCGCTACCTGCGCCACGGATCGATGATGCCCGAGGACGGACTGGAGCAGCTCCGCCGTCACGGCGCGATCCTGCTCGGCGCGGTCGGCTACCCGGGCGTGCCGGATCACGTCTCCCTGTGGGGGCTGCTCATCCCGATCCGCCGCGCCTTCGAGCAGTACGTCAACCTCCGCCCGATCCGCGTGTTCGAGGGCCTGCCCAGCCCCGTACGCGGGGCCGTGCCCGGCGAGGTGGACTTCGTGGTCGTCCGGGAGAACAGCGAAGGCGAGTACAGCGAGATCGGTGGCCGGATGAACCGCGGGCGTCCCGACGAAATGGCCGTGCAGCAAGCGGTGTTCACGCGGGCGGGAGTGACCCGGGTCCTCGATTTCGCCTTCGGCCTCGCCGAACTGCGCGGCGGCCGGCTCACGTCGGCGACGAAGTCCAACGGCATCGTGCACACCATGCCGTTCTGGGACGAGCTGGTGGCCGAGCGTTCCGCCGGGCACCCCGCGGTGGAGTGGAACCAGGAGCACATCGACGCGCTGGCCGCCAAGTTCGTCCTCGACCCCGCACGCTTCGACGTCGTCGTCGCCTCCAACCTCTTCGGGGACATCCTCAGCGACCTGGCGGCGGCGGTGGCCGGCGGCATCGGCATCGCGCCGTCGGCCAACCTCAACCCGCGGGGCGAGCATCCGTCCATGTTCGAGCCGGTCCACGGATCGGCCCCCGACATCGCCGGTCAGGGCATCGCCAATCCGATCGGCGCGATCTGGTCCGCCGCCATGATGCTCGACCACCTCGGCCACCCCGCGGCCGCGGCCGACATCACGGACGCCATCGCCCGCGTCCTGGCCGCCACCCCGGTGCGCACGCGCGACCTCGGCGGCAGCGCCTCCACCGCCGAGTTCACCTCCACCCTCCTCCAGCACCTCTGACGGGGCCCCGGGGCCGCTTCGTGGCTACGGCAGCGCCGGATGGTGCAGGCGGCGCCAGTATCCGGCGATGTCCTCGGTGGCGGTGGTGACCGAGTCCAGGGTCATCGTCGTGCGGGAGTCCCGGCCGTAGCGGTCCCACTGCGGCATGGGGTGGTGGTTGGGGTCGCCGGTGCGGATGAAGGAGATCCAGGACGCGTGCACGGTCGCGGCGAGACCGTCACGGACCCTGGGGCCCAGCCCCGCGAGGAAGGGGGCCTGCGACCACTTGTCGAAGTTGTTGAACACGAACGGCAGCTCCAGGCAGTGCGCGGCGGCGAGTTGACCGTTGTGCGCGGGCGTCGGGAGGTTGAACTGGTACGCCCAGACCGGGCGTCCACGGGCCGCCCGCGCTTCGGCCAGCGCCACGCAGGGCATGCGGAACAGGTCGTCGGTGATCAGATCCATGAGCACGTCCAGCGGGCGGGCGCCCGGCCGGGCCTCTTCGTAGGCGGTGTAGGCCTGGGCCGCCCGGCTTCCGAAGGTGTTCCGGGCCCTGGCGAGCACCTGATCCCTGGTCGCCGTGGCGTACGGCTCGCTCAGGGCGAAGGCGAAGTTCGCCTCCTCCCTGGTCCAGCCGACCAGGACCTCGATGTCCGCCCCGGCGCCGCTGAGGAGCAGGTCGGCCGGGTTGCGGTCCAGGGTGACCTCGTCCAGCACCGGCAGGAAGGGGGTCGACCAGTACCCCCACTGCGCGGTGCGCCCGAACATCTCGAAGGTGGCCGCGATCAGGCGCGGCCAGGGCACGGCGCGGAGCTCCGCCACGTTCTTGGCTCCGACGATGTCCAGGAAGCCCGCCGTGCGCTGCAGCGACTCGGCGCGGGTGGGGATCTTCAGCCCGAGCGGCGGGCTCTGCAGGATCGCGCGCCGGAACAGCGGGCGGCCCTTGGTCCGGGCTCCGGCCAGCGCCGCCACCGACAGTGCGCCGCCGGACTGTCCGGCGACGGTGATGTTGTCCGGGTCGCCGCCGAACGCGGAGATGTTGTCCCGTACCCAGTTCAGCGCCGCGAGCTGGTCGGTGAGCCAGAAGTTCCCGCCGGCGCCATCCTCTCCGAAGTAGAGGTAACCCAGTGGTCCGAGGCGGTAGTTGATGGTCACGACGACCAGGTCGCCGTTGCGGGCGAAGGTCTCGCCGGAGTAGTTCGGCAGCGAGCCGGATCCGGAGATGAAGCCGCCGCCGTGGATCCACACCAGTACGGGCCGCTTGGCGGCGCCGGCTCCGGGGGTCCAGACGTTGAGCGTGAGGCAGTCCTCGTCGAAGGGGGGTGAGCCGTGCGTTCCGAGGACCTGGTCGCCCCCTTCCCGGTAGGGCTGCGGTGCGCTCGGTCCGAAGGCGGTCGCATCGCGCGTCCCCTGCCATCCGGGATGGGGCTGGGCCGGCCGCCATCGGAGGGCGCCGACCGGCGGCGCCGCGTAGGGCACGCCCTTGAAGACTTCGAGGCCCCCTTCCCTACTTCCGAGGAGCCGGCCCGCGGGCGCCTCGACCATGGGTGAGGACCCGTCCGTGCTCGGTGCGGCCTGCGCCGTGCCCGCGCCCGGCATGCCGGAGAGCAGCGTGGCCCCGGCCAACACCCCCGTGTTCTTGAGGATTTCGCGCCGCGATGGAACGTCGGTCATGGTGCTTCACTCCCTGACTGATCAAGAGCCCGTCGCCGAATCGGCATAGCGTGATTTTGACGAGGGTCAGTATTGCGCCATGAGTTGGGCCGGGGTCAAGGGGTCCGGGCCCTGCGCGGTCGGTGATATTACGAACTATTGACGTGCGTCAGCAATGCGCGATAGACACGTGTCACTTCCGATGCGCTGCCGGGCGGCCAGCAGGCTCGCCCAGGCCCAGGCCATCAGCAACATCCGGCCTTCCAGCGCCGGTTGACTACGTTCGGAGTTTCCATGGCAGGTCGAATCCGTCCCATTGGTCTGATCGCCGCGACGACGGCAACCCTCTTCCTGGCCACGGCATGTGGCGGCGCCAGCCTCGGGACAGGCGAGGGCGACAAGCAGAACGGGCCCCTGAAGATCGGGCTCCTCGTCCCGCAGTCGGGGACCTACAAGGCGTTGGGCGACGACATGAAGCAGGGCTTCGAGCTCTACGTACAACGGCACGGCGGCAGACTCGGCGGCCGCGAGGTGGAGATCGTGGTCGCGGACGAGGGGGAGAGCGCCGATTCGGGCAAGGCGGCGGCGGAGAAGCTGGTCAAGCAGGACCACGTACTGGCGGTGAGCGGCGTGGTCAGCTCAGCCACCATCAACGGGGTCAAGGACCTGTTCGAGAGCGCCAAGGTCCCGCTCGTCGGCTCGAACGCCTCGCCCACGACCCTGACCGGGACCAAGTACATCTGGCGCACCTCGTACGTCAACGACGAACCCGGCAAGGCGCTGGGCAAGTACGTGGCCGAGAAGGCCGGGGGCCCGGTCTTCCTGATCGCCGCGGGCTACCAGGCGGGCAAGGACGAGGTGGAAGGCTTCAAGTCCACCTTCCTCCCGGCGGGCGGCAAGATCGCGGGGGAGGAGGTCTACACGCCGTTCCCGGCGACCAAGAACTTCCAGCCCTACCTCGCGCAGATCGAGCGCTCCGGAGCCAAGTCCGTCTTCTGCTTCTACGCCGGCGGCGCGGCCGTCGACTTCGTCAAGCAGTACCGGGACTTCGGCCTGGCCGGCAAGATCCCGCTCTACGCACCCGGCTTCCTCACCGAGGGCGGCGTGCTCAAGGGACAGGGCGAGGCGGCCGAAGGCATCCTCACCGCACTCAACTACGGCGCCGACCTGGACAACGCGGCCAACAAGCAGTTCGCCCCCGCCTACACGGCCGCCTACGGATCGGCCCCCACCACGTACGCGATGGCGTCATGGGACGCGGCGCAGGTGCTCGACAAGGCGATCAAGTCCGCTGGTTCCACAGTGACTTCGGAAACGGTCAACGCCGCCATCGCCGCAGTGGGGGACATCGACAGCCCGCGGGGCACCTGGCACTTCAACGCCGGCGGCACGCCCGTACAGCCCTGGTACCTGCGCGAGGTCAAGCAGGGTGCCAACACCGTCAGTTCAGAGCTCGTCCGGCTGGGCGGCTGACATGTACGGATGGTTGGACGGCAACTTCGTCAGCGTCATCGACGGGGTCGCCTTCGGTCTGCTGCTGTTCACGATCGCGGTCGGCCTCTCCCTGGTCTTCGGCATGATGGACGTGCTCAACCTGGCTCACGGCACGCTCTACCTCGCCGGGGCCTACATCGCCTACGCCCTCTCCGACGGGAGCCTGTGGGGCCTGCTCCTCGCGCTGGCCGCAGGCGCCCTGGTGGGGGCCTGCGGCGGAGCGGCGCTGACGTTCCTCACCCAGCCGCTGGCCCGGCGCGGGCACCTCGACCAAGCCGTGCTGACGCTCGGCATCACCTTCATCGTCGCCGATCTCCTCGCCGCCGCCTTCGGCGGTGAGGTGCTGCCCACCGACCCGCCGAGGTCGCTGCGCGGGACCGTGGACCTCCTCGGCCACGCCTATCCCCTCTACCGGCTCGTGTTCATCGGCGTCGCCACCGGCCTCGCCACCGCCGTCTACCTCCTGTTCGAGCGCAGCCCGCTCGGAGCACTGGTACGGGCCACCGTCGCGGACCGGGACATGGTCCGCGCGCTGGGCGTGGACATCCGCAAGGTGCTCTACGGGGTCTTCGCGCTCGGCGCGGCCCTGGCCGTGGCCGGCGGTGTCCTCGGGGCGCCGATCCTGGGTCCCGGCCCGGGCGTCGACGAGACCGTCCTCGTCCTCTCGCTCGTCGTCGTGGTCGTGGGCGGTCTCGGATCCGTGCGCGGCGCGCTCGTCGGCGCGCTCCTCATCGGCCAGGTGCAGACACTGGGGGTGGCGCTCCTCCCGGAGTACGCCCCCTTCCTGCTCTTCGGCACCATGCTGGCCGTGCTCGTCGTCCGCCCGCACGGCCTGGTCCCGTCGGGGGTGGGCGCATGAGCCCGTCCGGATCCGAGGGATCCGCCGCCCGGCGGCTGTCCGTGACCGCCGTCGTCCTCGGGCTCGCGGCGGCCCCCTTCCTCCTCGGCCCGTACGCCATCGGCACCCTGTCGCGGATCCTGGTGTTCGCCCTCCTCGCGATCAGCGTGAACCTGCTCACCGGTCTGACCGGGCTGCCGACCCTCGGCCAGTCGGCCTACTTCGGCGTCGGCGCCTACACGGCGGCCATCGTCGCGACCCGGCTCACCGACGTCGGAATGTTCCAACTGCTCATCGCCGCAGCGGTCTCCGCGCTGGTGGCCGCGGTCACGGGATGGCTGGCGGTCAGGGCCCGGGGCGTGGTGTTCCTGATGCTGACGCTGGCCATCGGCGAGATCGCCTACAGCGCCGCCGTCAACTGGAAGTCGCTGACCAACGGCACCGACGGCGTGTCCGGCATCCCGCCCGTCGTACCGCTGCCGGGGATGCCCGCCCTGGAGCTCGACGGGCTGGTGTACCTCTACGTCCTGGCCGTGTTCCTGGCGCTCTTCGCGGCCGTCTCCCGCCTGGGCTCGACCCCCTTCGCCCTCGCCCTGCGCGGAATCCGCGACAACGAGCGCCGCATGAGCGCGATCGGATACCCCACCCGGAGGTACGCCCTGGCCGTCTACTGCGGTGCCGGTGCGCTGGCCGGGGTCGCCGGCGGCCTGTGGGTGTCGGTGCAGCGGTTCGTCTCGCCCGGCGACGCGGGATTCGAGATCGCCGCCCTGGCCCTGCTCGCCGTCGTCATCGGCGGCTCCGGCTCGCTGTGGGGGGCCTGTGCCGGAGCCGCGCTCGTCTGGCTCACCCGCGACTACCTCGGACACCTCGAAGCCGTCGCGGGCCGCGGGCCGCTGCTGCTCGGAGTGTTCTTCGTCATCGCCGTCTACGCGCTGCCCCACGGGCTGGCCGGCGTACGGCTCCCGCCCCGGCTGACCCGAAAGAGGACGGCGTGACGACACGCGATCTACTGGAACTGCGCCGGGTCTCCCGGCACTTCGGCTCCTTCCGGGCCCTGGACGAGGTCGGCCTCACCGTCCGCCGGGGTGCCCGGCACGCGGTCATCGGCCCGAACGGCGCCGGAAAGTCGACGCTGTTCGGCCTGATCTCGGGAACGCTGGCGACCACCGCCGGAACCATTCTCGTCGACGGCCAGGACGTGACCCGGCTGCCGGTGGACCGCCGGGTCGGACTCGGCGTCGCCGCCACCTTCCAGCACTCCAGCCTCTTCCTGCGCGAGACCGTCCTGGAGAACGTCCTCCTCGCCGTGCTGCGCCGGGCGGCCGGTGCCGGCGGCTGGCGCAGGGTGAGTGCCCGGCCGGCGGCGATCGCGCAGGCGCGGACGCTGCTCGAACGGGTGGGGCTGCCCGCCCGGCACGACGCCGAGGCGGCCGCCCTCTCGCACGGCGAACGGCGGCAGCTGGAGGTGGCCGTCGCCCTGGCCACCGAACCCCGGCTGCTGTTGCTGGACGAACCGGCCGCCGGGATGTCCCCGGCCGAGACGGCGCGACTCACCGAGCTCGTCGCCGCCCTGCCCGCCGAAGTGACCGTGCTCCTGATCGAACACGACCTCGACATGGTCTTCGAGCTCGCCGACACGGTGACGGTCATGCACCTCGGCAGACACCTGATCACCGGCACCCCGGACGAGGTCCGGGCCTCCAGCGAGGTCCAGAACGCCTACCTCGGCACGACGGGAGCCGCCTCGTGAAGCCCTTCCTCAGCATCCGTGGCCTGAGCTCCGGCTACGCCGGGGGCGTGGTCCTGGGCGGTGTCGACCTCGACCTCGAGGAAGGCGGGACCCTCGCGGTCCTCGGCCGCAACGGGGTGGGGAAGACCACCCTCGTCTCGACCGTCATGGGTCTCGTCCGGCCGTACGAAGGCAGCATCACCCTCGGCGGCCGGGAGATCGCCGGATCCCGCGTCGATGTGATCGCCCGGGCCGGGGTGGGCGCCGTACCGCAGGGGCGCCGGGTCTTCGCGCCGCTGACGGTGGCGGAGCACCTGACGATCGCCTCGAGGCGACCGGCCCCGGGCCCGTGGACCAGGGACCGCGTCCTCGATCTGCTCCCGCGGCTGGGGGAGCGGCTCGGGCACCGCGGTGACCAGCTCTCCGGCGGTGAACAGCAGATGCTCGCGATCGCCCGGTCCCTGCTGCGCAACCCACGCCTCCTGCTCCTCGACGAGCCGTCCGACGGCCTCGCCCCCGCGATCGTCGCCCAAGTGGGCGAGGTCATCCGCGAGGTGGGCGCGCAGGGCATGTCGGTGGTCCTCGTGGAACAGAACCTGGGTCTCGCCTTCTCCGCCGCCCAGGACGTGGCGGTCATGCAGAAGGGCCGCATCGTCCACCGGGCGCCCTGCGCGGAGTTCCGGTCCAGCCCCGAGGACCGCCGGCGCCTCCTGGGCGTCGACTGACGTTCACCGGCGTGAGACTGCTCACGAGAATCCCGTGGAACCGGCTCGACGGCAGACCCGTCCGCCGGTTCCGGGCGGACCGTACCGCCAGTGCAGGGAGGCGTCCGGGCGGGCGGCGGACGCGGGGGCTTTCCACCGGCTCCCGAACCGCCGCCGCTCGGCCGTAAATGCGGCCTGACCTGGTACGACCCGTAGTGGGGCGCCTCGATGGCCACCGCGGGCGCGCTCGCCGCGCGGCGCCCGTCACTCCGGTGCCGGCGCCGGACGAATCCGCCGGGCGATGTGCCGTCCGTCACGGGAGCCTGCGCCGGGACGGGAGGCCTTGGTCCCAAAACTGAGAGCGGGGCGGGAGGCCTTGGTCCCAAAAGCGACAAAGGGAGTAAACAGCTGATATTGCGCATTCAACTCAGCTTGTTTGATATGGCGTTTGAAGGTGCGTCATCGGCAAGCGAACAAGGCATAATTGGGCCCGGCCGTTTCCGATACCCCGAGGTGTTCCAGATGTCCTTGGTCAGCCGTACCCGCCTCGCGGCCCTGGTCGCCGCGGTCTGCGTCGGCGCCGCCGGTGTGACGGCATGGGCCTACGACGACGGCGCGAGCGACACCGGGCGGCAGGACGGCTCGGGCCCCGAGGTGGCGGACCAGGCCAGCGTGACCGAGGGCTCCACCCTCCAGATCGTCGCGCACCCCGACGACGACCTCTTCTTCATGAACCCCGACGTGAGCCGTTCCATAGCCGCCGGCATCAAGGTCACCACCGTCTACCTGACCTCCGGCGAGTCCGACGGCAGGAACGAGGCGCACGGCGGGGCACTGCAGGACCCCGTGGGCCCCGCCGACCACGCCTCCTACTCGGAGGCCCGGCAGAACGGCGTGCGCGGCGCCTACGCGCAGATGGCCACCGGTGACCGGACCAGCCCCTGGGAGCGCAAGTCCATACGGACCGCCGGCGGGGGCAGTGCCGAGGTCGACGTCCTCATAGCCCGCCCCGAGGTCAACCTGGTGTGGATGGAGCTCCGCGAGGCCCGCAGCATCTCGGGGGACAACCCGCAGAGCCTGCGCGGACTGTGGGACGGCAAGATAACCGCCCTCGACGCCCAGCTGTCCTCCGGTTCGCCGGTCAAGCAGACGTTCTCGTACACCAAGGACCAGGCGATAGCCGCGATCGCGGGCGTCCTGTCGACGTACAAGCCGACCACGATACGGACGCAGGACCCGACCCCGGGCAGGATCGAGGCCACGGGGGTCTTCCTCGACCACCAGGACCACATGTACGGCGCCCGCTTCGTCCAGGCCGCCAGCGAACGCTACGCGCAGTCCGCGGACCGGCCGCACTTCTCCATCCAGAACTACATCAGCTACCCCAACACCGGCCTGCCCCCGACGCTCGACGCGCGCGCGGCCGAGGAGAAGCTGGGCTACCTCAAGACCTACGCCTGGACGGACCGCGAGGACTGGTGCCGCAGCCCCGCCGGCTGCGGAGACCGCAAGACCGCGACCCGGCCCACCGGCGCCGGCTGGAATCAGACCATCCGCTACAGCCGGGGCGACGCCACCTCCTGGATGGCCGAGGGCGCCCCCGGACGGGTGTGGGCCTTCGCCGTACTGGACGGTCGCATGGCGTACTGGACCCGCGGCGGGGAGAAGGCTCCCTGGCAGGGCCCCCAGTTCCTTCCCGGCCCCGGCACCGGCCCCGGTACCGCGCTCGACACGGGGGCGACCGCGGTCCGGCTCCCCGGCGGCAGGCTCGCGGTGTTCGCCACCCGCACCACCTTGGGCGCGAAGCACCAGGACTACAGCCGTGACCTCGTGTACGCCGTCCAGTCCGAGGCCAACGGCGCATTCGGCCCGTGGAAGTCACTGGGCTCCCCGGACACCGTCGACCGGTCCGGCACCTCGGCGATCAGCGGGCCGGCCGTGGCCGTGGATCAGTCCGGCCGGATGACGGCGTACGTGCGCGACTCCCGGCGCACCCTGCGGGCCGCGGCGCAGTCGGCCCCGGACGGGGCGTTCGGCGAATGGAAGGCCCTGGGCGGCGCCGGTCTCCAGGGCGATCCGGTCGCCGAGACCGACAGGTCCGGGCGGCGCCACGTCTACGCGGCTACGCACGGCTCCGTGCTCGCCTGGGTCCAGCCGGCGCCGGGCGCCCCGCTCGGCGGCCCCTTCCCGACCTATCTGCCCCCGACGACGGGCGTGCTCTCGGCGGTGCCGGAGGGCGACGGCGTCCGCCTGTTCTTCCGCAGGCCCGGCAAGGGCACCGTCGCCACGACCCTGGCCACCGCGGGCGGACAGCCCGCACCGCGGTTCTCCCCGGTCACCGAGACCGGCGGTCCGGGCGGCTACGGCGCCGTGGGCGTCGTGGGCGACATGCTGGTGGGCCGCGCGAGCACGGGCGCGGTCGGCCTGGTGGGCATGGCGGGCACGGGCGGTCCGCAGGACTGGCAGGAATCCCGGATGCTGTTCACGGGCGCCCCGGCGGGCGTGGCCGACGGACCCCGTACGGACGTCGCGGCGGCCCTCGGCCTGGACGCCGATCTGCACGTGATCACCCCGACCCCGCCGCCCGGATCCAAGCCGCCGGCCGGCCCTCCGGCCCCGTGGCACCGCGCGGTCAAGCCCTAGCACTGGGGTCGTCACCGCCGCGGCCCCGGGCTTCCTCAGGACCGCAGAGGTGGCGTCGGGAGTGCCTCGCCGTCGAGTGCCAGCAGGGAGAGGACGGTGATCGAGCCCGTCCAGGCCAGTGGTGCGACCGATGAGGGCCTGCCGGCGCCGTCGACCTTCTCGGGCAGCTCCCCGAGCGGGTTCCGCTTGGACAGGACCCAGTCCAGGACCTGCCCGGCCTTCTCCGCCCTCCCCGTGCCGGCCCAGGCGAGGGCGAAGAGCGAGGTGCTCGGAGTCCAGGCGTTCCCGCCCCAGGGTGCCTTCGGGTCGTTCCCCGGAGTGATGCCGCCGTTGGGCAGGAGCAGGGCCTCGTACGTGGTGTCGAGTGCTCGGGGCAGACCGGCCGGGGCCGCGTTGAAGGGTGGCGCCATGAAGGTCACCGCGCTGTCGTGCCCGTGCAGTCCGTCGGCCGTGCGCCGGTAACCCCCGGGAGCGAAGCTCTTGGCCAGCGCGGAGGCGAGCCGCCCGGCAGCGGCGCTCCAACGGGCCGCGTCCTGCGGCCTGTTCATCTCCGCGGCGAGGTCCGCCGAGGCGTTGAGCCCGGCGAGCAGGGGTGCGGCCGTGCCGATGTTCGGGGTGGCCGTCATCAGCTCCCAGTAGTCCGGGGAAGCCGGGGGCAGCCCGTCCTTCCCCAGGGAGGCCGCCGCATGGTCGGCCGCCTTGCGGATCATCGGGTACAGGACGGCCAGCCGGGCCTGCCGGGTCGCACCGGGCGCCGTCCGGTACCACTGCCAAGTGGACCAGGGGACCCAGCCGTTGGCGTCGAGCTGCCACCGCCTGCCGTCCGGCGGGCCGGAGCCGTCGAGCTTGGTCCGCGCCTCCCAGGTGCCGTCCTTGCGCTGGGTCCGGGCGCTGTGGCGCAGAATCCGGTAGGCCTCGGCCTCGTGGCCGGTGTGTGCGAACGCGGCGGCGGCGAAGCTGGAGTCGCGGGGCCAGGAGTACATCCAGCCGGGGGTCCACCCCGCCGCCATGGCCCCGTCCGGCCGGAGCAGGGCGCGCATCCCCAGCAGGGCCCGCTCGGCCGCCGCGCGCTGCGCCGGAGACCTGCCCGGGACCCGTCCGGCGGCCAGCCAGGCACGGCTCCGCTCGATCTGCCGCCGGGCCGCCGGATCCCCGGGAGCCACCACCACCGAAGCGGTCCGGCCGTCGGGGAGGTACTTCCACCGGCCGGACGCCAGCCGCAGTACGTTGCTCCGCTCGATGTACCGCGCGCCCGCGGCGACGGACGGAGCGATGCCCTCGGTGGCGGTCGTGTTGGAGAGGACCCCGACGGAGGGGGTGAGGGCGGCGGGCATCGGCAGGAAGGGGTAGCTGCCGTACAGGGCGGCGCCGTGACCCTGGTGCCCCGTGGGTCTGACGAGGAACGGCGACCGTGCTCCCTCGGCGGGCCGGCGGGCCGGCCCCGTGGAGATGCACACGGGAAGGGCGACGCTCACGAGGGACGCCGCCACGACCGCCCAGCGGACGAGCGGGGCAGCAGGCATCGCCGTTCCTTCCGTAGGAGGTGCGTGTGCGGGTCGCCCCGGATCTTCCATCGTGGACGCGACGGGCTGAGCCCACCACGACAGGGCCGCCGCCCGGGTGATCTAGGCCGTCTCTTTCGGATCTTGCCGGGTCCGCGCCGCCCGGCACCGCACCTCGCCGCGCTGCCGGGGCACCCGAGTACGTCCAGTACGCGGGAGACCCGGCAGCACGGCGAGGCACGGCACCGGACGACGCGGGCTCGACCGGCAAGATCCGAAAGAGACGACCGAGGCCCCTCGCGAACTCATGTACCCGCGTGACCTCCGGATGCCGGTGGGCGCGGCACCGTGCACATTGTTGTGACCGGACCCGCCCTGCGCCGACGTTAAGGACTGGTGAATGAGCACTGATGTGACCGAGGGCATGGGCGAGGGCGTCGGCGTGGGCAAGCACGGGCCCGCGGGGGAGGGAGACCCGCGGACGGATTCCCCGGCAGCGGTCCGGGGCAGTGACCGGCGGGCGTTCGGCCGCGGGCTGATGCTCGGTACGGCCGGGATCCTGGTGACCGTGTCGGGGGCGCTGGTCGCCGTCGGGTGTTTCCTCGGGCTCTACGTGCGGCCGACCTCGGACGACTGGTGCGCCGCCTGGAAATCCCGTGACATGGGCGTCTTCGGGATCACCTCCGATTTCTACATGACCCAGAACGGCCGGGTCGCCAACGCCTTCCTGAGCGGCGTCATCTACGGCGACGGACTCATCGGCACCAAGATCCTGCCGACCGTCATCGCCGTCACCTTCACCCTCGGCCTGGTCCTCCTCGGCGCCCAGTTCATGCGGTTCCTCGGAGCCAAGCCCCGCCTGCTCCTCCTCACGGCCGCCGCCCTGGTCCTCCAGGCCCTCCTCTACTTCGCCGGAACCCGCAGCTATCAAGTACTGCTGTGGGCCCCGGCCACCATTTCGCACACCGTTCCGAGCGTCATCGGAGTGTGGGCGCTGCTGCTGGGAATCCGGACGGTCCGCCGGCCGGCCGGCGGAGCCCGGACGTTCGGGTTCGTGGCGACGTTCCTCATCGCTGCCGCGCTCGGCACCCTGAGCGAGCCGTTCACGCTGGTCACCGGCCTCCTCGGCGCCGGCGCCGGACTCCTGGCCATCCCCCGGTTCCGGCTCGCGGCCACCTGGCGCCCCTTCACCTGGTGCCTGACCTGGTGCCTCGGACTCCTCAGCGGCCTGCTCCTCCTCTACACCTCCCCCGGAGCCCGCTGGCGCCGCGCCCAGAACCCCTCCAAGGAATCCCTCCTCTCCCGCAAGGGACTGCGCGCCACCACCCACGACTGGCTCCTCATGTGGGACTCCGTCACCGGCCAGTGGGCCTACCTCGCAGCCGCCGCCGTCGGCATCCTGATCGGCCTCGCCATCGGCCTGCGCACCCCCGCCGGCCGGCGAGGACCGGACCGCACCGTCCCGCGGCTGACCCGGGCAGCCCTCTGGCTGCTCCCGGCGCTCGTCGTCGTCCTCGGCTCCTTCGCCGTCGCAGCCGGCCTGCGCAGCGGATACGGCCCCACCGGCTGGACCTACGCCCGCACCTGGACCAACTACCTCGTCCCCATGGTCCTCGCGCTCTGCGCCTACGGAGCCCTGCTCGGCCAGTGGGCCGGCCGCCACCTCGCCAGCCGGACCACCACCACCCGGTACGCACCCGTCGCCGTCATCGCCACAGGCGCCTTCACGCTCGCCGCGATGGCCGCGCTCGTCCCCGCCGTCCAGACGCTGACCACCACCACCGTCACCCGATCGGTGGCCTGGGACGCCCAGAACGCCCGGATCGAGAAGGAAGCCCGGCAGGGCACCACCGACGTCGGCTACAAGCCCCTCTACATCGGAAACCTCGCCGAGCCCTTCTACACCAAGAACTACCAGCGCGACTGGGTCTCCGCCTGCGTCTCCAAGTGGTACGACATCGACCGGATCCACCGCCGCTGAGCGCGGACCGCTGGCGCCTAGGCCGTCTTCGCAGGGCGCCACTCACGTGCGGCATTTGCCAGGTTTTAGCACTATTCGCCGCTAGGTTGATCCGGTGAGCGACGTAGTGAAGCCCGCCGTGCCACCTCCGGCCACCCCGGCCAGGGCCCTGCTGCCCCTGGTCCTGCCCGCCCTGGTGATCGGGCTGGGCTCGAGCCTGCTGCTGGCCGCCGTCAGTGAGGCGGCCGAGCTGTTCAAGGACGTGCTCTGGGAGACCCTTCCCGACGCCATCGGGATCGGCCGCTGGTCCGTGGGGTGGATCATGGCCGTCCTGACGGCGACCGGCATCGCCGTCGGCCTCGTGGTGTGGAAGGCACCCGGACACGCCGGGCCGGATCCCGCTACCACCGGACTGGTGGACGCTCCGCTGTCCCCCCGCGTGGTCCCGGGCCTGCTGCTGGCGACCGGGCTGGCCCTGGCCGGCGGGGTGAGCCTGGGCCCGGAGAACCCGATCACCGCCGCCAACATCGCCCTCGCCTACTGGCTGGGCCGGCGCCTGGTGCCCGGCAGCTCGGGACAGGTATGGGCGGCCCTGGGCGCCGCGGGTACGGTCGGGGCGCTGTTCGGCACCCCCGTCGCGGCCGCGCTGATCCTCACCGAGTCGCTGGCCGCGGCTCCCCGTCCGCAGAACCCGGCCGAACGGACCCCGAGCCTGTGGGACCAGCTCTTCGCCCCGCTGGTCGCGGCGGGCGCCGGCGGAGTCACCTCCAAGCTGCTCGGCGTGCCCTCCTTCGGTCTGTCCCTGCCCGCCTTCGACGGCCCGCGCTGGCCCGACCTGCTCGCCGCTCTCCTGGTCGCCCCGGTCGCCGCGGTCCTGGGCCTGGCCGCCGTCTACGCCTTCCCGTACGTCCATCGCGCCTTCCGGATGCTGCCGCATCCCGTACTGGCGCTGACCCTGGGCGGAGTGGTGCTGGGTCTGCTCGGGGCCCTCGGCGGCCACCTCACCCTCTTCAAGGGGCTGGACGAGATCGGCGAACTGGCCGCCGATCCGAAGGGGCACTCCGCGGGCGCCCTCGTCATGATGACCGTGGTGAAGCTGGCCGCCGTACTGGTGGCCTGCGGGTCCGGGTTCCGGGGCGGGCGGATCTTCCCGTCCGTCTTCGCGGGAGCCGCCTTCGGCCTGGCCGTCCACGCCCTGGTGCCGGCGGTGGAGCCTTCGGTGGCCGTGACCTGCGGGGTGCTCGGCCTCCTGCTGGCCGTCACCCGGCAGGGCTGGCTGAGCCTGTTCACCGCGGCGGTCATCGCCCCGGGCATCGGCCTGCTGCCCCTGCTGTGCCTCGCGCTGCTCCCGGCCTGGCTCCTGGTCACCGGGCGTCCCCAGATGCAACTGGACGAATCAGGCGCCGCCCTGCGCTGACCGGGCGCAGGCGGGGCACAGCCCGCGGTACGTGACCTCGACCCCGGTCACCGTGAAGCCGAACCGCTCCTCGTCCGGAAGCCCGGTCAGCGGGCTGCTCTGCGGGTGGACATCGCGGATCAGGCCGCAGTCGGAGCAGACCAGGTGCTGGTGAGGGTGGTGCGCGTTGGGGTCGTAGCGCTTCGCCCGGCCGTCGGTGGTGATCTCGACGACCTCGCCCAGGGAGACGAGCTCGCCCAGGGCGTTGTAGACGGTGGCCCGGGAGATCTCGGGCAGCAGCCGCACCGCCCGGGCGTGCACCTCGTCGGCCGTGAGGTGGGTGTGGTCGCCGTCGAGGACCTCCGCGACCACGCGCCGCTGGGAGGTCATCCGCCAGGCGCGCCCTCGTAGCCGTTCCAGCAGGTCACTCATATCGGCTCACCTTTTCAGGTTCGACGGGTACCCCGAAACTTACCGGCCGACGTCCGGAAACCGACGGGATATGGGCTTGGTGTCTTTCTTGACTTGGATTCCGTCGATCGTAGGATCGGTTCCGTCGATAGCCAAGGGACAGACAGACTCCAAAGCAGCGGGAGACTGGACGTGAGCGACAACCTCGGCGTCAGGACGATCAACGGAGCCGGGCCCGTTACCGGGGTCCTGAGCCACCAATGTTCCACCGCATGCAGTTCCTGATCACCGTGACCGCCTGGTCCGGTCCGGAAGGATTCCCATGTCTGAGAACCATGATGCAATCGTCACCGACGCGAAGGCGGAGGGCGCGACGGGCTGTCCGGTCGCGCACGAACGCGCCGCGCACCCGACCCAGGGCGGCGGAAACCGCCAGTGGTGGCCGGATCGCCTCAACCTGAAGATCCTCGCCAAGAACCCCGCCGTGGCCAACCCGCTCGGCGAGGAGTTCGACTACGCGGCGGCCTTCAACACCCTCGACCTCCCGGCGGTGAAGCGGGACATCGCCGAGGTCCTGACCAGCTCGCAGGACTGGTGGCCCGCCGACTTCGGCCACTACGGCCCGTTCATGATCAGAATGGCCTGGCACAGTGCCGGCACCTACCGCATCAGCGACGGCCGCGGCGGCGCCGGGGCCGGCCAGCAGCGCTTCGCGCCCCTCAACAGCTGGCCGGACAACGGCAACCTGGACAAGGCCCGCCGCCTGCTGTGGCCGGTCAAGAAGAAGTACGGCCAGAGCCTCTCCTGGGCCGACCTCATGATCCTCACCGGCAACGTGGCGCTGGAGTCCATGGGCTTCGACACCTTCGGTTTCGGCGGCGGCCGGGCCGACGTCTGGGAGCCCGACGAGGACGTCTACTGGGGTCCCGAGACCACCTGGCTCGACGACGAGCGCTACACCGGTGACCGGGAGCTGGAAAACCCCCTCGGCGCCGTCCAGATGGGCCTCATCTACGTCAACCCCGAGGGCCCCAACGGCACTCCGGACCCGGTCGCCGCGGCCCGCGACATCCGTGAGACGTTCCGCCGGATGGCGATGAACGACGAGGAGACCGTCGCCCTGATCGCGGGCGGCCACACCTTCGGCAAGACCCACGGCGCGGGCCCGGCGGAGAGCGTCGGCGCCGACCCCGAGGCCGCCCCGATCGAGGCGCAGGGCCTGGGCTGGGCCAACTCCTTCGGCACCGGCAAGGGCGGCGACGCCATCACCAGCGGTCTCGAGGGGATCTGGACCAACACCCCGATCGCCTGGGACAACACCTTCTTCGACATCCTCTTCGGCTACGAGTGGGAGCTCTTCCAGAGCCCGGCCGGCGCCCACCAGTGGCGGCCGAAGGCGGGCGCCGGAGCGGGCACCGTGCCCGACGCCCACGACCCGTCCAAGAGCCACGCGCCGACGATGCTCACGACCGACCTGTCGCTGCGGATCGACCCGGCCTACGAGCAGATCTCGCGCCGCTTCCACGAGAACCCGGCCGAGTTCGCGGACGCCTTCGCCCGCGCCTGGTTCAAGCTGACCCACCGCGACATGGGCCCGGTCGTCCGCTACCTCGGCCCCGAGGTCCCCTCCGAGACGCTGCTGTGGCAGGACCCGCTCCCCGCGGTGACGCACCCGCTCGTCGACGCCGCGGACATCGCCTCGCTCAAGAGCCAGGTGCTCGCCTCGGACCTGTCGGTGTCCCAGCTCGTCTCCACCGCCTGGGCCTCCGCCTCCTCCTTCCGCGGCAGCGACAAGCGCGGGGGCGCCAACGGCGCGCGCATCCGCCTCCAGCCCCAGAGCGGCTGGGAGGTCAACAACCCCGACGAGCTGGCTACGGTGCTGCGCACGCTGGAGGGCATCCGGGAGTCCTTCAACTCGGCGCAGAGCGGTGGCAAGCAGATCTCGCTGGCCGACCTGATCGTCCTGGCCGGCGGCGCGGCCGTCGAGCAGGCCGCCAAGGACGCCGGTGTCCAGGTCCAGGTCCCCTTCGCCCCGGGCCGCGCGGACGCCACGCAGGAGCAGACGGACGTGGAGTCCTTCGCGGCGCTCGAACCGGCCGCCGACGGGTTCCGCAACTACCTCGGCAAGGGCAACCGCCTGTCGGCCGAGTACCTGCTGCTCGACAAGGCGAACCTGCTGAACCTGAGCGCCCCCGAGATGACGGTCCTCGTCGGCGGTCTGCGCGTCCTCGGCGCGAACCACCAGCAGTCGAAGCTCGGCGTCCTCACCACGGCCCCCGGGACGCTGACCAACGACTTCTTCGTCAATCTGCTCGACCTGGGCACGACGTGGAAGACGACGGCCGGGGACGAGGACACCTTCGAGGGCCGGGACGCCGCGGGGGCGGTCAAGTGGACCGGCACCCGCGTCGACCTCGTCTTCGGCTCGAACTCCGAGCTGCGCGCGCTCGCCGAGGTCTACGCGAGCGACGACGCGAAGGCGAAGTTCGTCAAGGACTTCGTCGCCGCCTGGGACAAGGTCATGAAGCTGGACCGCTTCGACCTGGTCTAGTCACGGAGCCGGGGCCGGCCGTCATCCACCGATGGCGGCCGGCCGCCGCGCCGACCGGGCCACGAGGAAGAGGAACAGCCCGCAGGCGGTGACCAGGACCCAGCCCGGCCGCGATGCCCGCGCCAGCCCGGCCGGGTCCGCACCGGCGACCAGCCCGCCGGCGACGGCGATGCCGATCGCGGCGCCGAACTGCCGTGCCGTGGACGTGATCGCTCCGGCCACCGCGGCCCTGGCCGGCGGCAGCCCGCTCACCGCCGTGTTGGTGATCGGAGCGTTGGCGAACCCGAACCCGGTGCCGATGAGCAGGTAGGCGAGCAGGAGCAGCGGCACGCCGGTGTCCGCATCGAGCCGGACCAGGCAGAGCCCGCCAGCCGTCATGAACCCGCCGGCCAGCAGCAGCGGCAGCCGGGGCCCGCCGCGGCCGGTCATCCGGCCGGACAGCGGCGCGCAGAAGACCGCCCCGACCGCCATCGGCAAGGTGGCCGTACCGGCGGCCAGCGGGGTCCATCCCCGGGTGTGCTGCAGGTAGAGGGTGTTGAGCAGCAGGGTCAGGTTCAGGGCGACGAAGACCGCCACGGCACCCAGGAACGCACTCCGGAAGGCCGGTGTACGGAAGAGCCGCGGATCCATCAGCGGATCGCTCCGACGGGACTCGACCCGTACGAATCCGGCCGCCGCCGCGGCGGTGAACCCGTACGCGCACAGCGCCCCGGACGAGGTCCAGCCGATGTGCGGACCCTCGATGAGGACGGCGACCGAGATCCCGATGACCGCCGTCAGCAGGAGCTGGCCCGGCAGGTCTAGGCGCTGCGGCCGCTGCGCCCGGGATTCCGGGACGAACACCGAGCTGAGCACCAGGGCGATCACGATGACCGGTGCGTTGATCCAGAACACCGACCGCCAGCCGAAGGCCGCGACGAGGGCGCCGCCCATGACCGGGCCGACGGCCATGCTGAGCCCGAAGACCGCCGCCCAGACCCCGATCGCCTGAGCCCGCTCCCTCGGGTCGGGCATCGCGTTCACCACGATCGCCAGTGCCACGGGGCTGAGCATCGAGGCGCCGATTCCCTGGACCGCCCGGGCCGCGACGAGCACCTCCACCGAGGGGGCGATCGCGCAGAGCAGCGAGGCGAGGGCGAACACGCTCAGCCCGAGCCGGAACACCCTGCGGCGCCCGAAGCGGTCCGCCATCGCGCCGGAGGTGATCAGGAGGCTGGCCAGGACCAGGGTGTAGGCGTCCACGGTCCATTCGAGCGACCGGGTCCCGGCGTGGAGGCCGCGCCCGATGGCGGGCAGGCCCACGTTGACGATGGTGGTGTCCAGGCCCACCAGGAACATGCTCAGACAGCAGACGGCCAGCACCGTCCAGCGTCTGCGTGCGCTCAGCGCGGGGGGAACTGCCTGAATCGTCGTGGCCACGGCCTACCTCACAGGGTCGGAATCTGTGCGGCCATGCTCCGGCCGGACGGCCTCGAGGACCCAGAAGATTTGCGAAGACTGCAAAATGGAGCCATGGACAAGCGTCAGGACCAGCGCCGGCACCAGGACGAGGACAACGGCACGGGGGAAGTGGAGCGGATCCTCGACGCCATCGGGCCCCGGCTGCGCGCGCTGCGCCGGGACCGCGGACTCACGCTGGAGGCGCTGGCCGCCGCGACCGGGTTCTCGGTGAGCACGCTGTCCCGCCTCGAATCGGGCAAGCGGCGCCCGACCCTGGAGCTGCTGATCCCGCTCGCCCGTGCGCACCGCATCGCCCTCGACCAGCTGGTGGCCGCGCCGGCCAGCGGAGACCCCCGGGTGCACCTCGCGCCCCTGCACAAGGGGCACGGCAGCACCCTCGTACCCCTGACGCAGTATCCGGGCCGGGTGCAGGTGTTCAAGCAGGTACTGGCTCCGCGCGAGCCGAAGCTGGTCACCCACGAGGGCTACGAGTGGCTGTACGTCCTCGCGGGCGAGCTCCGCCTGGTCATCGGGGAGCACGAATCCACCCTCGGGCCCGGTGAGGTGGCCGAGTTCGACACCAGGGAACCGCACTGGTTCGGTCCGGCGGGCACGACCGCCGTGGAGATCCTGCACCTGTTCGGACCGCGGGGCGACCGGGCGGTCGTGCACCCGAGACCGGCCGGCTGAAGGGCGGGGCGGCCGTTCGCGGCGGTCTGTTGCGCGAGTGCTGCAGGGGCATGAACATGCTGTGCGGTGTGCCCCGGAGCCGGCCGGGGGCCGTGATCACCGGCTAGCGTCTTCGTCAGGGCCGTGTCGGTGCGCCACCGCGATCGGAACACGGCCCGGGCCACCACAACCGGCCCTCGCCGTACGCCGATCGAGCGTGCGGCCCCCATGCCCTCTCCCTGCCGTCCCTTCCTGTCCGAGGACACCCCCATGCCGTTTTCCCTGCCCGCGGGCGGGCGCTTCGCCGCGCTCTCCCTCGCCCTGGTCGTTGCCCTGGGCACCTTCGGCGCCACCGCCGGCGACGCCTCCGCCGACACCACGGCCTACGGTCCGCTGCCGCCCCGGAACCCGGCCAGCGCCCCCAACGGCACCGCCGGAATGCACGGCGACAGCGCCTCCAGCGACACCACGCCCTACCCGGGCCCCGGAACCGGGAAGATCGCGTACTCCCGTACCGCGCTGGCCTCGGCGTGCCCGACCGTGGTCATCGGATCGGACGGCTACGTCGTCGCCCTGTGCACCACCATCTTCGGCCGGACCCCGACCGTGCACCTGCTCGATCCCGCCACCGGAACCGACCTCGCCTCCCTCGCCCTGCCCAAGGGCAGCCTGTTCGGGGGCGTTTACTCCTACCTCGACAACGACGACCGGCTCGTCGCCGTGGACGGCAACAACAACCTCCTCCGCATCGGCCACCACCGCAGCGGCTCCGGCTGGACGCTGACGGTTGATCAGTCCACCCCGCTCGCGGCGGCCGTCCCCGCCGGCGACAACATCGTCGGCCTGGCCCCCGCGTGGAACGGCAAGGTCTGGTTCGCCACCACCGGCGGCGTGATCGGCACCGCGGACACCGCCACCGGAGCGGTACGCGCCATCGGCACCGGCGAAGGCGTACAGAACAGCATCTCCACCGTGCCGGGTCACACGGCGGTCGCCACCGACCACGCCCTCTACCTGCTGTCCGAGTCGCCGGACGGCACCCCCGTCATCGACTGGCGGGCCCCCTACGACCGAGGTCCCGGCCGCAAGCCCGGCCAGCTCAGCTGGGGCACCGGGGCCACCCCGAGCTTCTTCGGACCGGGCGACGGCACGGAGTACGTCACCATCACCGACAACGCCGCCGGGCACGAGAACCTGCTCGTCTACCGGGTGGACGGGGGACCGGCGCCGATCTGCTCCACCCCGGTGCTCACCCAGTACGCCAACAGCGGGACCGAGGACGCCGTCATCGCCTCCGGCCGCAGCGTCTTCGTCACCAACACCTACGGATATCCCTACCCGGCCCTGCCCGCGGGGGCCCCGGAGAGCAAGCCGTCCTCCGCGAACTTCGACGGCGGCCTCAGCCGGGTCGACGTCAACGCCGAGGGGACGGGCTGCACTCTGGTGTGGAACAGCTCCGTGAAGTCGGCCGCCCTGCCCCGGCTTTCGGTGGCCGACGGCAAGATCTACACCGTCTCCGTCACCGGACCGACGGGCAGCGCGGGCGTCCAGACCTTCGCCTCGTACCACCACTCCGTGCTCGACCCGGCCACCGGGGCGCAGCTCACCAGCTCCTTCCTGGGCATCGGCCTGGTGTACAACCCGCTCCAGATGACCGGAACCACGGGCCCCGACGGCACCCTTTACCAGGGCACGGAAACCGGGGTGGTCAGGATCACCAAGGGCTGAGCTCCGCCCCAGACCCCGCGCTCAAACGCCGGCGGGGCTGGATATTGCCGTTGAGCGGCCTCTTCCAGCCCGTCCGGCGTTTGAGGACCGGGTCCGGGCAGAGCCCGGGGAACGGAGGAAGGGCGGGTAGGGGACAAGCAGCTGGCGACCGCGGGAGGGCCGGGTCCCGGCCGGAGAGGACCCCGGCGAGCCCACCCGGACTATTGTGGCCGTTGGGGCAAGCTCAACGTCTTCGCCTGCCCCGCCGCCTCCCGGCACCCGCACCGCAGGAGCATCCAGTGACCGCCGTGACGATCACCGCACGAGGACTCAACCGTTCCACTCTCGCCCGGCAGTTGCTGCTGGAGCGGGCGCCGCTCGGCGTCGAGGACGGGATCCGGCGCGTGGTCGCCCTGCAGGCGCAGCAGGCGGCCTCGCCCTATCTCGCGCTGTGGAACAGGCTCAGCGGCTTCGACCCGGCCGGTCTCGACGCCGCCTTCGCCCGCCACGCCGTCGTCAAGGCGACCCTGATGCGGATCACCCTGCACGCCGTCCACCACGAGGACTTCACCACCTTCCGCGAGGCCGTGCAGCCGGGGGTACGGGCATCCCGGCTGGGGGACCGTTTCACGGCGTCCGGGCTGACCGCCGAGGACGCCGACGCGCTCGTTCCGGAGCTGCTCGCCTTCGCCGACCGGCCCCGGACGAACGCCGAGTGCGAGGCCTGGCTGGGGGAGCGGCTCGGTGCACCCGCGCAGCCGGGCGCCTGGTGGGGGCTGCGGCAGTACGCACCGCTGCTGCACGCACCGACCGCCCGGCCGTGGTCCTTCGGCGATCGCCCGTCGTACATCGCGCCCCCGACCGTCCCGAGGGCGGTGCCGGCGGACCCGGAGGCTTCCGAGGAGTCCCTGCGCAAGCTGGTGCTGCGCTACCTCGAAGGGTTCGGACCCGCTTCGGTGGCGGACGTGGCGCAGTTCGCGATGGTCCAGCGGGCCAGGGTCAGGAAGGCGCTCCAGGCACTGCGGGCGCCGACGGCGACCGAAGGCCACGGGCCGCGCGTGGAACGTCTGGAAGGGCCGAAGGGCGAAGAGCTCTTCGACGTCCCCGGCGCACCGCGACCGGACGAGGACACACCGGCACCGCCCCGGCTGATGGCCATGTGGGACAGCACCCTGCTGGCCTACTCCGACCGCGACCGCGTCATCCCGCCGCAGTACCGCAAGCTCGTCACCCGCGTGAACGGCGACACCCTGGCGACCCTGCTGGTCGACGGGTACGTCGCCGGAGTGTGGCGTCCCGCCGCGGGAGGGATCGAGGCGACCGCCTTCCACCCGCTGCCGGACGAGGTCTGGGAGGCACTGGCCGACGAGGCCCGGTCACTGACGGCCTTCCTCGCCGACCGGGACCCGGCGGTCTACAGCCGGTACGGCCACTGGTGGAACAAGCTGCCGACCGCCGAGACCCGGCTGCTCCCGGGGAGCTGAGGGGGAGGCGGAGGGAGGTCAGTCCGGGAGCAGCAGGTGGGTGCCGTGGCCGGCCGCGTCGACGTGGACGACGTGGCTGCCCACCCGGACCGTCTGCGCACCCCCGGTGGTCCAGGAACCCTCGGGGCCCTCGACGTGGGGCAGCGGTGTCCAGACCTCCAGGAAGGTGCTGCCGTCGAGGTTGGTGCCGGTTTCGATCATGAGGGTGCCCTCGGAGCGCAGGGTCCCGACGTCGTGGCCCGGGGTGCCGGCGTCGTGGTGGAAGGTGACCCGGCCGCCCTCGTAGGAGGTGGTTCCGGCGAAACCGCGGCTGTCCGCGTAGAAGGTGCCGGTCTGGAGCCACACGACGTGCCCGGTTTCCCGCAGCGGGCCGTCGTCACGGCTGATTCCGGCGCGCAGCCATGCGCCGCGCAGAGGTGCGTCCATGGCTCCAGGGTGGCAGAGCCGCCCCGGTCCGCGAGACGGCCGGGTGGCTGGCGTAGCATCGCGGCCATGCAGATCATCCGGGCCCCACGACGCACGGCGGCCGTCGTCGCAGGCGTCGTGGCGGTGGTGCTGCTCGTCTGCGGAGGTCTGTTCACGCATCCCGCGCATTCCACGCATCCCATGTCCGCCATGGCCGGCATGCCTGCCACGGCGGACACGTCAGCCATGGACACGGCCGTTTCGGAGGCCATGGACACGGCCATGGACACGGCCACGAACACGGGCCCTGCCACAGCCAAGACCGCGGGCAAGGGTGCCGACGGCGGCTGCTCGGCCTCCGGGGAGGACTGCCCACTGGCCTCGGCGTGGGCCCCGGCCGACACGGCCGCGGCGACCGGACACCTCGCCGGATCCGCCGCGTGGGGCCTGCCTTCCGTGGCCGCGGGCCCCGCCGGGCCCGTACCGCACCGGGTGTGCGCGCAGCCGCGCGCGCCCGATCTCGACTCCCTCTGCGTCAGCCGGACCTGACCGGCCCCGCACCCGTACCCGCCCGCATGCCGGGCGGCCGGGGTGCTTCGCCGTGTCCTGATCCGCTGTGACGCACAGAGAGTCCGTTCCTTCATGGCTTCCACCACCGCGTTGTTCGTCACCGGTGTCTCCACCGGTCTGTTCGCCGGCGGCGCGTCCTGCGCCGCCGTCCAGGGAGGTCTGCTCGCCGGGGCCGTCGGCCGCCGCTCGGCCGAGTGGTCCGAGGAGAGGTGGGAGCGCAGCGGCCTGTTCGCTCCCGTCGGCGCCTTCCTCGGTGCCAAGCTCGTCTCCCACGCCCTGCTCGGCGCCGCCCTCGGCCTGCTCGGCGCCGCGATCCAGCCCGGCCCGCGCACCCAGGCCGCGCTGATGCTGCTCGCCGGCGTGCTGATGGTGCTCTTCGCGCTGGACATGTTCGGGGTGCGGGCCGTACGCCGCTTCGTGCCCCGGCCGCCCGCCTCCTGGGGCAGGAGGGTCCGCCGGTCCGCGAAGTCCACCGGCGTCACCACACCGGCCGTACTCGGCTTCCTGACCGTGCTCATCCCCTGCGGGGTCACGCTGAGCGTGGAACTCCTCGCCGTCACCTCCGGCGCCCCGCTGACCGGAGCGGCGGTGATGGCCGGCTTCGTCCTCGGGACCGGCCCGCTCTTCGCCGTCCTCGGCTTCTTCCTGCGCTCCGCCGCCCGCCTGTGGCAGGGGCGGCTGACCCTGGTGACCGCCGTCGTGGTGCTGCTGGTCGCGGTGTGGACGCTCGGGTCCGGGCTGCGCCTCGGAGGCTGGTGGCCGGTCGCCGGGCCTTCGGCCGTCGCGGCCGCGCCGGTGGGCGGGGGCGCGCCGGAGAGCGGGGCGGCCGAGGCCGTCGTGGTCAACGCGGACGGCAGCCAGACCGTCACCATCCAGGCCCGTACGACCTCGTACAGCCCGGCCGCCGTCACGGTGAAGGCCGGGGTTCCCACCACGCTGGTGGTCGCCACGCAGGGGACGGGCGGCTGCGTCCGCTCCTTCGTCGTCCCGGACCTGGGCGTCCAGAAGATCCTCCCCACGACCGGGAAGACCGCCGTCGACCTGGGTACCCGCAAGCCCGGCACCCTGTCGTACACCTGCGGCATGGGCATGTACGGCGGCCGGATCACCTTCGAGACCCCGGGAGGCACCCAGTGAGGACGCGAGGGACGGGGAACACGCGGATGGAATTCGCCGTGACCGGCATGCACTGCGCGAGCTGCGGCCTGCTGATCGACGACGAGGTCGAGGAACTGGCGGGGGTGGTCGCCAGCGCGACCAGCATCCGCACGGGCCGCACCGTCGTCGAAACCGACGGGTCCGTGGATCCGGCCGCCGTCGTCGCGGCGATCGCCTCGGCGGGATACGCAGCCGAGCGGTCGGGTTAGCCGGCGCCGGGAACTCCGAGCGCGTCGAGCAGCTCGCGCTCGCGGCGGGGGGCGAGGCCGGCCCGACGGTCCCGGGTCAGGCCCTGCTCGCGTTCCCAGCGCAGGGTGTCTGCCAGCAGCTCCGCCCGCGGGCGGTGTCGCAGGCCGGCGGAGGCTGCCGCGGAGCCGTTGCGGGCGGACCATCCCTCCCAGCCCGGCTCGACCATCCACATCGGGAACGAGTCGGCCCCCATGTACTGGGCCACGCCGCGGTCGAGCAGCCATGCCGAATCGGCGGTGACCACCGGACCTGTGTGGCCGGCGACGCCGCGGGACAGCTCGATCCACTCGGAGAACGGGACGGCCGGGCCGACGGCGTTGAACGTACCGATGGTGCCCTTCTCCGCGGAGTCGAGGATCCAGGCGGCGAGGTCCCGCGCATCGACCGCCTGGGTGGGCATGTCCGGTTCGTCGGGGACCAGCATCGGGCCGCGCGGATCGAGTGCGGCGCGGGCGGCCCAGTATCCGGAGCGGCCGCTGTGATCGCCGGGGCCGCCGATCAGCCCGGCGCGGGCGATGAGGAGGCGCTCGCCGACGGCTGCCGTGGACGCGTGCTCGCAGGCGGCCTTCGCCTCGCCGTAGGCCTCGCGCCCGACCTCGTCCAGCTCGGTCGGGGCGAGGAGCGGCGCGGATTCGTCGGCGTCCGCAGTGCCGTGGGAGGCGTAGGCGCTGACCGAGGAGACGTAGGTCCAGTGGCGGGCCCGGTCGCCCAGCGCGTCGAGCGCCGCGCGGACGAAGCCCGGCTGCCACGAGACCTCTACGACCGCGTCCCAGGTGCGGCCGCGAAGGGCTTCGTACGCCGAAGGGCCGCGCCGGTCGGCGGCCACCAGGGTCGCCCCGTCCGCGGCCTCTCCGCTTTCGCCGCGCGCCAGGCACGTCACCCGGTGACCGCGTCCGATCGCCTGCCGGGACACTTCCCGGCCCAGCCATGCCGTTCCACCCAGAACCAAGATCTCCATCCCGGCAGCCAAGCACGCGAAGCCCGCCGCCGTGGGGCGGGTTCGCGGACAGCGGACCCCGGGGCATCGTCGAAGTACGGGCAGGTACGGGCAGATGCGAGCAGATACAAGGAGGTACGAGGGGCGGCGAGCCCGCGCCGCGCGCGCACCCGTAAGGTCGGGCCCGGACCGCGGAACCAGCTGCGACCAGCACTTTCACAGTACGGAGGCCGACCGGCATGGACGACGCATTCAAGGATGTTCCCCCCACCACCCTCGCCGACCTGCTGGGCCGCGAGCAGGTCATGGACATCGGCATCCGCCCGCTGTGGGACTCGCCGCGCGTCGCGGGACCCGCGTACACCGTGCGGTGCGAGCCCGGCGACAACCTGATGCTGCACGCGGCCATCTACCGCGCGGAGCCGGGCTCCGTCATCGTCGTGGAGTCGGGCGACGTGGAGTACGCGCTGGCCGGCGGCAACGTGTGCGCCGTCGCGCAGCGGCGGGGCATCGCCGCCTTCGTGCTCGACGGGGTCATCCGCGACCTCGGCGAGGTGCGCGGAGCCGGGTTCCCCGTCTTCTCCCGCGGGGTCGTCCCGATCCCCGGCGCCAAGGAGAAGATCGGGGAGCTCGGCGCACCGGCTCGGGTCGGCGGGGTCCTCGTGCACCCCGGGGACATCGTGGTCGCCGACGAGGAGGGCGTCGTGGTCACCCCGGCCGCCCGCCAGGAGGAGGTCCTGCGGGCCGCGCTGGCGAAGCTGGCCAAGGAGGCAGGGGAGTCCCTCGACGCCTGGGAGGAGCAGCACCGCTCGCGGATCGAGCAGGCGCTGCGCGAGCGGGGTTTCACCGGCTGAGCCGTTCAGGTGCGGGCCGAAAACGGGGTCCTCGGCCTCGTCGGGGACGCCGGGGACACCGGGTCCGTCAGGGGCCCGTCAGAGGTCCGTCAGGGTTTGCGGTCCCGGCGTCATGAGGCCGTCAGGAAGCCTGTCCCGGAGTCCGCGGCCGCCGTTCCATGGAGGTGACGGAGGCAGCGGAGAGGGAGGACGGCGCGGTGCGAGGACGAGTCGTGGTGGGGGCGCGGGGATCCCTCGGGAGCGTGACGGCACTGCACGTGGCGCACGCCGAGGCACGGGCGCGGGATGCGGAGCTGTGGGTCGTCCTGGCATGGCAGCCACCGCTCGGCGGACCCGGCGCCCGGCGCGGCGGGGGCGGCACACCGCTGCTGGCCGCATCCCGGGACGCGGCGGTGGAGCGGCTGCGGGAGGTCCTGCTCACCGCCTTCGGCGGTACCCCCTCCGGGGTGACGCTGGCCGGGCTGACGGTCCGCGGCACCCCGGGCGCGGCGCTGGTCGACTCCGTCCGCGACCCCGACGACCTGCTGGTCGTCGGTACGGGTCCGCGCGGCCCGCTGCTGCGCGCGCTGCGCCCCTCGGTCTCCCGCTACTGCCTGGCGCACGCCCCCTGCCCGGTGCTGGCGGTGCCGCCCAGTCCGCTGCGGGCCGACCTGGACGCCGTACGCCGCCGGATCGTGTGGCGGCGGCCGCTGGACGCCGGGGACCTGGTCCGGTGAGCTCGACGACCGGGCGGGTGCCCGTACCGCGGACCGTGCAGAACCGCGACTGGGCCGCGGACGCCCGCTCCGCGGCGGGCGTGGCCGTCACCTTCCCGGCGCTGCTGACGGGCGTGGACGCGGCGGCCGGATACAGCGACTGGCCGCGCGTCCTGCTGTGGAGCGCCCTGGGCCTGGTCCTGCTCGCCGTCCTGTGGCCGACCCGCGTGCGCGCCGCCCCCGGACTGCTCATGACCCGGGGGCTGGTGCACCACCGGCACGTGCGCACCGACCGGCTGACCTCGGTGGCCTGGTACGACGGGGTCGCCCAGCGGATCGTCCTGCGGGACACCGACGGCAACCGGCTGGAGACCGACCCCCGGGTCCTCCTCGCGAACCCGGAGCTGTGGCGGGCCCTCGACCAGGGCATCGCCGCCAGCCTGTCGCGCGGCACCCTGCGCGAGGGCCGGGAGCCGCTGCGACGGCTCCGCCGGCTGGTCGAGCGGGAAACGGCGCGCACGGTGTTCAGGGTGTCGGGGATCTTCTAGTGCGTCCGGTCAGGCCATCCAGAAGAACACCGCCGTCATCCGCTTGTCCTCCAGGGTGTGGCCCCAGTAGGCGGTGGCGGTGTGGATCAGGTTGGCGGAGTAGAGCAGCAGCCTGTTGGCCCGGTGGGGGACCCGGATGTCCTCGACGAAGGAGTCCGGTGCGACGAAGCGGGTGCCCAGTGCGTCGACCAAGTTGTTGTGGGGCGCGGCCACTTGATTGCCGCCGAGGGCGCCGCCCGGCAGGCTCTGGCGGTAGAAGCTGGTGCCGCAGCCCTTCGGGACCCGGGGGTTGAGGTAGAGCACCGCCGCGTACCGGCACAGCGTGCGCGAGTCGGTGTGGGGCCGCGGCTCGCACTCGCCCTCGCCGACGACCTGTACGCAGTTGTGGTTGAACGTGCCGCCGCCGGCAGGCTGTTGCGCCCAGATCCGCTTTGCTCCGGTGGCCTTGCGCACCAGCCGTTCCACGTGCGCGAGTTCGTCCGGTTCGAGCGCGGGCATGGAGCGCAGGCCCGGCCAGGCCTCGGGCTTGTGGGGGTACCCCTCGGTCCAGTCGTCCCGGGCGAGCAGGCGCTCCCGTACGGCCTCCGGATCCGGCAGTACGTTGTCCAGTTCCCAGTAGTCGCGCCCGCGGGTGGGCTTGCGGTACGGGAGGACGGGCAGGGGTGGGGGGTGTAGGGGCATGCCAGGGAAAGTAGTTGACCTTCGCCGCGGGCTCTCCTTGGAAGCGGTCAACCTTGCGTCAAGTGTTCGCCATGCGGGGGAGCGGGCCCGCTCAGCGGGTCGGCGCCTGGCTCCGCGGAGCCTCGCCCTGGGCCGCTTCGATCCCGGCGTGCAGATCGTCGGCGGCCTCGACCGTCGCGGCGGCCGACAGGGCGAGGCAGGCGAGCAGGGTGGCGGCGATCAGGTGCCCGGCCAGCCGCCGGGGCAGGCCGGGGCTCCCCGGCCGGCCGGGGGTGGCTTCGGCGGGCCGGCCGAGCAGGGCGGCGACGCGGCGCGGGACCGGTCCGGCCGTCGCGGCCAGCGCGAGTCCGGGCCGGTCCGCCGTACGGGTGGCCGCGGCCCGGGAGGCCAGGGCGGCCCTGCCGATCGCGCGCGCCGTCAGCCGGCGGTCGCCCACCGCCGCGGCGGCGGCCTCGTCGGCGCTGCGCTCCAGGGCGTAGGTCAGCGGCTCGCGCAGGGTGCGCAGCGCGGGGTGGCACAGGGCGGCCAGCTCGGCCGCGGCCACGTAGAGGTGGTGGCGGTCCCTCAGGTGGGCCCGCTCGTGGGCGAACAGGGCCTCGCGCTCCTCGGCCGACAGGGTCCGCAGCATTCCGGTGGTCACCACGATCCGGCCGGGGCGGCCGGGCAGCGCGTAGGCGTCGGGGCGGTCGTCGCGCAGGACGAGGAGTTCGCCGTCGGCGCGCGCCGCCAGCCGCCGGGCGCGGCGCAGCTGGGCGAGGCGGTGGTGGAGGGCGCGGCCCAGTGAGACGGCGCACCCGGCGAGCAGCCCGGCGGCGGTGACGGCCACCGCGATCACGGAGTCGGGGGAACCGGTGGAGAGGGGGGTCAGGAGCTTGCCGAGGGCGGCCACGGCGTGCAGGTGCGTGGCGCCCGGGACGATCAGCAGGGCGAGTGCGGTGGTGCTGGCGGCGGCCAGGCCCACGGCGGTGCCGGCCAGCAGCCGGGCCGCCCGGCGGGGGTGGAGCGAGGGGGCGAGCCGGGCGGCGGCGGGGCCGGCCAGGAAGGGGAGGAGCAGCGGCAGCCACACCATGTAGATCACGGGGCGTCCCCTTCGAGCAGTGCGCGGAGCAGTTGTTCGTCCTCGTCGCTGAGCCGGGAGACGAAGCGGGTCAGTACGGCGCCGCGGTCCCGCGTCTTCTCCAGCTCGGCGTGCATCCGCCGGGCGGTCAGTCCGGAGGCATCCTCGATCGGCAGGTAGGCGAAGCCGCGGCCGGAGCGTATGCGGTCGACCGTGCCCTTGTCGTAGAGGCGGGACAGGATCGTGGTGACGGTCGTCCGCGCCAGCGTCCCGCCGAGCGCGTCCTGCATCCGGACCGGGGTCAGCGGGGTCCCGGCGGCCCACAGGGCGGCCAGTACGGCGGCTTCGAGCTCACCGGCCGGCCGGCGTTCCGCGTTCGTGTCGCCCATCCGGGACGCTCCTCCGCACTTCCCCGTCTACGGTGATGTAGACCGTCCGCATCACTGTAGTAGGTCGCCGTGGATCAGCCGGCGTGGACGTGGGGGCGGCGGGCCCGGTCCGGTTCGGCCTCGCGGATGACCTCGCGGGTGACGGGGGCGACTTCGCCCTGACCGAAGAGGAAGAAGCGCAGGAAGTTGGCCATCGGGTTGCCCTCGGTCCACTCGAAGTAGATGTGCGGGCGCTGCCCGGTGCTGTCGCGCACGTGGAGCAGGAGGGCCGCGAGCGCGTTGGGCACGGTGGAGCTCTCCAGCGTCAGGACCCGGTAGCGGTCGTGGAGCACCTCGCCCCGCACCTTCAGGCCCGATTCGAACTCGGACGGGTCCAGGACGGTGACCTCGACGAACAGCAGGTCGTCGCCGGCCGGGATGTCGTTGTCGGTCCGGATCTGCTCGACCTTGTCGCGGTACTCGGCCTTGTCCCGCTTGCCCGGGTCGTTGGCGATGAACCGGATCGTGCGGTTGGCGGTGTCGCGGACGAACCGCTCCGCCATGTCGTCCAGCTCCACGTGGGTGACGCGCAGCTCGAAGACCCGGGCGAGGCGCGACAGCAGGGACAGGGCCATGATGCCGGCGATGAAGCAGGCGCCGATCTTCACGCCGTCCGGCCGCTCCACGACATTGACCGCGGTCGTGTAGAGCAGCACCACGGAGATCACGCCGAAGCCGATGGTCCAGCCGCGCTGCCCCGCACGGCGGGCGGCGATGGTCACGGCCACGCCGGCGGAGGTGAAGAGGACGAGGACGCCGGTGGCGTACGCGCCGCCCTGGGCGTCGACGTCGGCGTCGAAGATCCAGGTGACGAGGAAGGCCACGAGGGTGAAGACGATGACCATCGGGCGCAGGGCGCGGGCCCAGTGCGGGGCCATGCCGTAGCGGGGCAGGTAGCGCGGCATCAGGTTCAGCAGGCCGGCCATCGCGGAGGATCCCGCGAACCACAGGATGAGGATGGTCGAGACGTCGTAGACCGTGCCGAAGGCCGAGCCCAGGTTCTCGTGGGCGAGGTAGGCCAGGGCGCGCCCGTTGGCATCGCCGCCCGGCTTGAACTGATCGGCCGGGATGAGCAGGGTGGTGACGAAGCTGCTGGTGATGAGGAAGACGCTCATGATCACGGCGGCCGTGGTCAGCATGCGCTTCGTGTCGCGGATCCGCCCGGCGGGCTCGGCGGGGGTGTCTCCCGCGTCGCCCTGGACGTGCGGCATGACGGCCACGCCCGTCTCGAAGCCGGACATGCCGAGGGCGAGCTTGGGGAAGACCAGGAGCGCGATGGCGACCATCATGACCGGGTTGCCGTGCTGGGCGGTGAGCGCCTCGGTCCAGTCCCCGATGACGTGCGGCTCGCTGAGCACCTGCCACAGCCCGTTCCCGATGACCACGACGTTCAGCGACAGGTAGGCGATGACCAGGACCACGGCGACGCCGATGGCCTCGCTGAACCCCTTGAGGAACACCGCGCCCAGCAGGGCGATCATGATGAGGGTGATGACCATCTGGTGACCGCTGAGCACACTCGTCAGGTGCGGGTTCTCCACCAGGTGCGCGGTGGCGTCGGCCGCCGAGAGCGTGATGGTGATGAGGAAGTCGGTCGCCGCGAACCCGAGCAGGGTCAGGACGAACAGCTTGCCCTTCCAGAACGACAGCAGCCGCTCCAGCATCGCGATCGAGCCCTCGCCGTGCGGGCTCTCCTCGGCCACCCGCCGGTACACCGGCAGCGCGCCGAACAGGGTCAGGACGACGAGCACGATCGTCGCCAGGGGCGACAGCAGGCCGGCCGCCAGCGCCGCGATGCCCGGCTGATAGCCGAGGGTGGAGAAGTAGTCGAGACCCGTCAGGCACATCACCCGCCACCACGGCCGGCCCTCGGGCCCGGTTTCCGTCGCCTGCGGGCCGTCCCCGCCGGCGTGGTGCTTCGGGCGGTCGGTGAGACCGTCCAGCAGCCAGGCACGCAGGCGCGTGGTCGGGGTGGCGGTGGCGGAGGCCATCGTGGTGCTCCTGTCGTACAACTCGATTTTCGGCCATCAGTACGACCGAGCACCGAGCGTACGGAACCTGACAGGATTTTCACGCGCGGGTTCCGATCCTGACGCGCTCTTAACGCCCCTGGTCACCGCCGTTCTCCCGACCCGTCAGCAGGACCTCGCGCAGCCGGGCCACCAGGGCGGAGGCGCTCTCCGGCTCCTCGCTCGTCCCGGTCGCGCGGCTGTCGTCGGCCGAGAGCTGCTTGAGGTGGTCGGAGAGGACCTCGGCGTAGGCCTGTTCCTTCTCGACCAGTCCGCCGGGCTGGCGCAGGCCGATGGTGGCCTCGATGACCTTGCCGATCAGCGCGGTCATCGCGAACGAGAACAGGCCCAGCACCACGGTGGCGGTGAGCTGCTTGCCGAGCAGGTCCCACGAGCCGCCGTAGAACAGGCCCTTGTGGCCCGTGAGCGTGCCGGTCGCGCACAGCCCCGCCATCACCATGCCGACGATGCCGCCCCAGCCGTGGATGCCCACGACGTCCAGGGTGTCGTCCACGCCGAGCCGGTACTTCCAGCTGATCGCGAACGCACAGGTCAGGCCCGCGAGGAAGCCGATGACGGTGGCCCACACCGGGCTCACCCCGCCCGCCAGCGGGGTGGTGGCGACCAGGCCCGTGACGGCGCCCATGCACATGTCGAGGAGGCCGACCCGCCGGGTGCGCCACCAACTGGTGACCGCCCAGCCGGCCATCGCCGCGCCCGCCGCGAGCTGGCTGTTGAGGAAGGCCATCGCGGCCCCGCCCGGGATCCCCAGCGAGGAGCCGGTGTTGAAGCCGAACCAGCCGAACCACATCAGCGACAGGCCGATGACGACGAGCGGCAGGTTGTGCGGCCGGATGCCCTGGCGATCGAAGTCCGCCCGCTTGCCCGCGACGATCGCGAGGGCGAGCCCGGCCGCTCCCGAGCCGATCTCCACGACCGTGCCGCCCGAGAAGTCCACGGCGCCGAGCTGCTCGGCGACCCAGCCTTCCGGGTCGAAGACCCAGTGCGCCATGGGGATGTAGACCAGCAGGGTCCACGCGACCACGAAGGCGATCCAGCCGCCCATGCTCGCGCGGCCCGCGATGGAACCGGCGATCAGGGCCACGGTGACGATCGCGAAGGACATGTGGAAGACCACGAAGGTGACGGTGGGCACGGTGCCGGACACCGAGGAGGCGTCGATCCCGCGCAGGAAGGCGTGGTCCAGGGTGCCGATGACGCCTAGCCCGCCGGCGTCGGGGCCGAAGGCCAGCGAGTAGCCGATGGCGTACCAGAGGACGGTGACGATCACGACGCAGAAGAAGATCATCTTCAGCATGGCGATGATCTGGCCGGTGCGGACCATGCCGCCGTAGAAGAAGGCCACGCCGGGGGCCATCAGCAGCACCAGGGCCGAAGCCATCATCAGCCACGAGGCATCGCCGGAGTCCGCGACGGCGGCAGCGGTCAGGGTGATCACTTGTCACGCTCCCTTCGGTCCAGCACGGAGAGGATCTCGGCCAGCAGCGCGGCGTCCTGACGCTCGTCGGCGCCCACCACCGCGTGCTCCTTGGACGCGTCACCGGACTCGTCCATCCGGTCGCGGATCTGCTCGAGGGTCTCGTTGTCGTAGGCGACCTCCTCCTCGCGGCCGGGTACGTTCTCGTACTCCTCGGAGGTGCGGAAGCCGACGGCCCCGTCGATCGCCCGGGCGATGAGCCAGGTCATGACGAAGGCGAAGGTGCCCACCGCCAGGATGGCCACCGCCTGGCGCCACAGCTGATCGAGGCCGCCCCCGTAGAAGAGGCCCTTCTTGCCGCTCATCGCGGCCGTCGCGAAGAAGCCGATGGACAGGACGCCGACGATGCCGCCCCAGCCGTGCACGCCGACCACGTCGAGGGTGTCGTCGACGCCGATCTTGAACTTCAGGTTGATGGCGAAGCAGCAGACCACACCGGCGATGAAACCGATGATCAGCGCGCCCAGCGGGGAGACCTCACCGCAGGCCGGGGTGATCGCCACCATGCCCGCGACCGCCGCCGATGCCACGCCCAGCATCTCCACGTGCCCCAGGCGCCACTTCTCGATGATCGGCCAGCCGATCATCGCGCCCGCCGCCGCGAGTTGGGTGTTGAAGAAGGTGGTCGGGGCGCTGCCCGCGACCTGGAGCGCGGAGCCCGCGTTGAAGCCGAACCAGCCGAACCACAGCAGGGCCAGACCGATGACCACCAGCGGCAGGTTGTGCGGGCGGATCGTTTCGCGCTCGAAGTCCCGGCGCTTGCGCAGCACGATGGCGACCGCGAGCCCCGAAGCGCCCGAGCTGAGCTCGACGGGCAGGCCGCCGGCGTAGTCGAGCGCGCCCAGGGACTGCTGGATCCAGCCGTCGGGGGCGAACACCCAGTGCGCGGTGGGCACGTAGACCAGCATCGTCCACGCGACGACGAAGACCAGCCAGCCCTTCATGGTGGCCCGGCCGGCGATCGAGCCGCTGATCAGCGCCACCGTGATGATCGCGAACGACATCTGGAAGCAGGCGAAGATCACCGTCGGGATGGAGCCGTGCAGCGAGTCCATCCCGATGCCCTGGAAGAAGGCGTGGTCGAGATTGCCGATCAGGCCGCCGCCGGAGTCCTTGCCGAACGCGAGGCTGTAACCGACCGCGAGCCACAGGATCGTCACCAGCGACAGGCAGGCGAAGCTCATCTTGAGCATCACCAGCACGTGCTTGGTCTTGACCATGCCTCCGTAGAAGAAGGCGAGGCCGGGAGTCATCAGCAGCACCATGGCGGTGCTCGCCATCATCCAGGCGGTATTACCCGTGTCGTAGCCACTGGGCATGGGCGGAGCTCTCTTTGATCGTGAACGGGCAGGAGGTGGAGCGGGGTTGGGTCGTCCCTTTCGGGCTGGGGGGTCTCTTTCGGCCTAGGTCTTGCGCAGGTCCGGAGCCGGTACGCCGATCAGGCGCCGCCGCACCGCGTCCCAGGCGGCGACCAGCGCCAGGGTCACCGCCTCGGTGTGCTCGCCGAGCACCCGCACCCAGGCCCCGCACTCCTGCGGCAACACGCTGACCCCGTAGGGGAGTCCGCGGCCCGCCAGCGTCGCGTGCAGCAGGTCGGCGAGCTCCCGGGCGGGGGCGAGCGGGCTGACCGCGAAGAAGCAGGCCATCACGCAGTGCCCGGCCAGCACGGCGGGACCGTCCACCCCGGACCCCCCGGGCTCCAGGCGTACGGTGTCCAGCGCGACCAACTCGCCGCCCGGCCTGCGTACTTCGAAGTCCGAGGCGAAGACCTCGTAGGCGTTGCGCTCCCCGCGCGCGAGCCGGCCGGACAGCACCGTCTCGCTCGCCAGCACGGTGGCCGTGGGGTGGGCGGTGACGATCGTGCGCTGGTAGAAGCGCGAGTCGACGTAGGGGATGACCGGATCCGGCAGGTACTCGACGTACGCCTCCGGCCCGGCGGTCAGGAAGGTCTGCGCGACGGCGTAGTCGTGCTCCATCCGGTAGACCTTGGTGGCCGCCTGGGTGGTGACGTGCCCCGAGGTGCCCGGGCCGAAGACCAGGTCGGTGCGGAGCCGGTCGGCCTGGATGATCCCGCCGCCGGTGGACATCAGGAAGGTGATCGGCAGGTCGGGGCGGTGCGGGTCGAAGTAGAGCGGCCGGATGATCTGCAGCGGGGACTTCTGGTAGTGCCGCACCAGCTCCGTCCGCCCGCCGGCCCGCTCGAAGCCGAGCTCCAGCAGGCCGACCTTCCCCGGTCGCCCCACGCCCAGGGTGTCCGGCACCGAAGCGTGCCGGAGCACCTCCAGGGGGACGCGCGGGGGCTCGTAGTGCGCCGGGTCCAGCCGTGCGGGCGGGACCGGCGCACCGGGCGGGACCGGCGCTTCGGGCGCGGCCGCCACGATGCTCACGCCGGTACCCGGCGGAAGGACTCGATGAAGTTCGCGATCTCCTCCAGGCCCTCTCCGGTGAGGCAGTTGGTCAGGGCGACGGGGCGCCCTTCGCGCACGTGGTGCGCGTCGCGCTCCATCACGCGGATGTCGGCGCGCACGTACTGGGCGATGTCGATCTTGTTGATCACCAGCATGTCGGACTCGGTGATGCCCGGCCCGCGCTTGCGGGGCATCTTCTCTCCCTCCGCGGTGTCCAGGACGAAGAGGAACATGTCGACGAGGACCGGGCTGAAGGTCAGGGTGAGGTTGTCGCCGCCGGACTCGTAGAGCAGGGTGTCGACATCGGGGAAGCGCTCCAGCATCTCGGCGCCCGCGGCGAGGTTCATCGTCGGGTCGTCGCGCACGGCGGTGTGCGGGCAGGCTCCGGTCTCCACGCCCACGACCCGCTCGGGATCGAGCACCCCGGCAAGGGTGCGGCGCACGTGATGGGCGTCCTCCTGCGTGTAGATGTCGTTCGTGATCACGGCGGGCCGGTGGCCGCGCTCGATGAGCACCGGAACCAGGGCCTCGATCAGAGCCGTCTTCCCGGAGCCGACGGGGCCGCCGATGCCGACGCGCAGGACATTGTCCACGTTCATCACAAGTCACATACCTTCTGAAGAGACATCCGGATAACAGGGATCAGGTGGCGAACAGCCGGGCCTCGGCCCGCTCGTGACGGCCCGACATCACGTCCGCCATCGGAACGCACCCGCCGAGATCGGCGAGTTCGCGCCGCAGTGCGGCGCCCGATACCTCCTCGATGACGGGCGCGATGGACCGCAGGACCACCTGGGCCCTGCGGTGGTCCGTGAGCCGCAGCCGCAGCGCCGCCCCGGTGAAACTGGCGGAGTACGCGAACAGATCGCTCACCACCGCCTGTTCGGCCGGGACACCGGCGGCCGCGTAGGCGACCCCGGCGGCCACGGCCTGTGAGCCGGGGGCCCGCTTGGCGGCGACGAGCGCCGCGTACTGCTCCAGCGGCTCGCCGCCGACGCACTCCCGGGCCAGGTCCAGCAGCTGTCGGCCGGTACGGGTGGCGGCGCGGCGCAGGCCCTCGTTCAGCTTGGTCGCGTTCAGCCGCTGGTCCGTCTCGGCGAGGGCGTCCCAGTCACGGGCCAGCGCGGCCCGGTGGGCCAGCGCCAGCGCGGTGGCGTCGGAGGGCCCCACCGAGTGCCGCAGCAGGTCGGCCAGCAGCTCCGGCACGCCCTCGGGGGTCACGGCCTTGGCCTGGGCGTAGCCCTCGAGGCCGTGCGAGAGCGTGTAGAAGCCGCTGGGGAAGGCCGAGTCGGTCAGCTGGAGGCTGACCAGCAGGGCCTGCACCGGCGTGGCGGCGGGGGAGGCCGCGTTGCCCGAGGAAGCCGCTGCGCCCGGGGAGTCCACGGTGATGCTCATGCCAGGTAGAACAGGTGGTTCAGCGGCAGTTCGCGGGCCGGCTCGATGGTGGCCGGCACCCCGTCCAGGCTGACCTTGTACGTCTCGGGGTCCACCGTGATCCGGGGCAGCGCGTCGTTGCGGACCATGTGCTGCTTGCCGACCGTCCGGCAGTGCCGGACCGGCAGGACCTTGCTGTCCAGGCCCAGCTTCTGCGGTACGCCCAGGTCGATCGCGGCCTGGGACATGAAGGAGACGCGGGTGGCCTGCCGGGCCTTGCCGTACGCGCCGAACATCGGCCGGTAGTAGACGGGCTGCGGGGTCGGCAGCGAGGCGTTCGGGTCGCCCATCAGCGCCCAGTTGATCAGGCCGCCCTTGATGACCATCTTCGGCTTGGCGGCGAAGGAGTTGATCGGCCACAGCACGATGTCGGCGAGCTTGCCCGCCTCCAGGGAGCCGATGTAATCGGCCGTGCCCGAGGCGATCGCCGGGTTGATCGTCATCTTGGCCAGGTAGCGCAGCACCCGGAAGTTGTCGTTGCGCTCGGTGTCCCCGTCGAGCTTGCCGCGCTGGTCCTTGCAGTGGTGCGCGGTCTGGAAGGCGCGGGTCCAGGACTCCCCGATGCGGCCCATGGCCTGCGAGTCGGAGGAGAAGATCGAGATGACGCCCTCGTCGTGCAGCACCGTCTCGGCGGCGATCGTCTCGGCGCGCACGCGGGAGTCCGCGAAGGAGACGTCCTCCGGGATGTCGTGCGACAGGTGGTGGCAGACCATCACCATGTCGAGGAGCTCGTCCACCGAGTTCACGGTGTACGGAAGCGTCGGATTGGTGGAGGACGGCAGGACGTTGGGCTCTCCGGCCACCCGCATGATGTCGGGGGCGTGGCCGCCGCCCGCGCCCTCGGTGTGGAAGGTGTGGATGGTGCGCCCGTCGATGGCCGAGCGGGTGTCCTCGAAGAAACCGGACTCGTTGAGGGTGTCGGTGTGCACCGCGACCTGGACGTCGTAGTCGTCGGCGACGTCCAGGGCCTTGCTCAGGGCGGCCGGGGTCGTGCCCCAGTCCTCGTGCACCTTCAGACCGCAGACGCCCGCCTCGATCTGCTCGATCAGGGCGTCCGGCAGCGAGCCGTTGCCCTTGCCCAGCAGACCGACGTTGACCGGCATGTCCTCGACCGCCTGGTACATGCGGCCGATGTTCCACGGACCCGGGGTGCAGGTCGTGCCGTTGGTGCCGTCGGAGGGGCCGGTGCCGCCGCCGATGAGGGTGGTGATGCCGTTGGACAGGCCGTGCTCGGCCTGCTGCGGGGCGATGAAGTGGATGTGGGTGTCGATGCCCCCGGCCGTGGCGATCAGGTGCTCGCCCGAGATCACCTCGGTGCCGGGGCCGATGACCAGCTTGGGGTGGACCCCGGACTGGGTGTGCGGGTTGCCGGCCTTGCCGAGACCCGCGATGAACCCGTCCTTGATGCCGAGGTCGCCCTTGACCACGCCCAGGATCGCGTCCATGACGACGACGTTGGTGATGACCAGGTCGAGGGCGCCCTGCGCGTTGGTGGCCTGCGGGTCCTGGGCCATGCCGTCGCGGATGCCCTTGCCGCCGCCGTACACGGCCTCGTCGCCGTAGTGGCCCTCGTTGTGGTCCTTCTCGACCTCGACGACCAGGTTGGTGTCCGCGAGGTGGAAGCGGTCGCCGACGGTCGGCCCGAACAGGTCGGTGTACTGCTTGCGGCTCAGGACAGCCATCTACTTGTCGCCCTTCTTGTGGGACTTGCTCTTCTTGCCGTCCTCGCTCTTGGCGCCGCTTCCGGCCTTGGCGCCGTCCCCGGCACCGGCGGCGCGGGGCGCCGTCTCGGTGTGGACGTCCTCGATCCGGGCGCCCTTGAAGCCGAGTTCGACCGCCCGGCGCAGGGCGCGGATGCGGGTGTCGGTGGAGCCGAGGCCGCCGTCTACGAGGGAGCTGAAGCCGATCAGCCGGCCGTGTCCGCTGTACGCGGTGAGCTCGACCTCGCGGGTGTCGCCCGGCTCGAAGCGCACGCCGGTACCGGCGGGGAGGTCGAGGTGCATGCCGTAGGCGGCGTTGCGGTCGAAGTCCAGGGCCCGGTTGGCCTCGAAGAAGTGGTAGTGCGAGCCGACCTGGACCGCGCGGTCGCCCGTGTTGGAGACGGTGACCTTGGCCTTGCGGCGGCCGGCGTTGATCTCTACGGAGCCTTCTCCGTAGAGGTATTTGGCGCCACCGGACATGGTGGTACTTCCCTTCCCTCGGATCAGTGGTGGGAGTGGCCGTGTGTGTGGCCGGGCCCGTGCGGATGCCCGGGCCCGTGCGCGTGGCCGTGTTCGTGCCCCTGGTCCCCGCCGTGCGGGTGCCCGTGGTCGCCGCCCGGGCCGTGGGCGTGCGCGTACCCGTGGCCGTGCTCGGCGTCCAGCCCCTCGGTGATGCCGTCCTGCCCGTGGGCCAGCCGGTGCAGGGCCTCCTGCACCCGGGCCCGTACCACCTGGGCGAGCGCTGCTTCCGACAGCAGGGGGCCGGTGTCCAGGACCCCGGCCGGCATCTCGGCGGGAGCGGCGAACGCGGCGCGGATCAGGGCGACGTGACCGGCGCCCAGGCGGCGGCACCGCTCCACGCCCTCAGCGAGGTCCGGGTCACCGCCGTCGAAGGCGACCTCCACCCAGCGGTGGTGCCCGTACTGGCGCACCAGCCGGGCCACCCGGAAGAGGTCGGCGTCCTCGAAGGGCCCGGCGGCGGGCGCCGTGACCAGGACGGCGGAGGTTTCGGGCGCCTCGCGCACCGCCTTGAGGGCGGCGGTACGCAGCCACGCGGTCAGATGGTCCACCGTGGCGAACGGCGGGGCCAGCACGAGCCGCCCGCGGCCCTCGTCACGGCCCAGCCAGCGCAGCGCGCGGGCGCAGTCGGCGATCAGCCCGGGGTCGCGCCCCAGCGTCATCGGGACCACGCAGACCGGCTCGGGCGAGGCGGCGAGCGCCCGGCGCACGGCTTCGGCCAGCGGCCGGCCAGCGCTCACGGCCCCGGCCGCGGCCGCGCCTTCGTGGCCGCCGGCCAGGATCACCGTGGCCGCCGACTCCGGGGCCCTGCCCGGCCGTTCGGGTGCGACTGCGGCGGCCATGGATCAGGCGCCCACGGGGTCGTGGCAGGAGACGAGCTTGGTGCCGTCGACGAAGGCGGCCTCGACCTGGAGCAGCGGCAGCATCTCCCGTACGCCGGGCATGACATCGGTGCCGGAGACGATCTGCTTGCCGAGCTCCATGCATTCGGCGACGGTCCTGCCGTCGCGGGCCCCTTCGAGGATGCCCTCGCTGATCAGGGCGCAGGCCTCGCTGTAGTTGAGCTTGACGCCCCGGTCGCGCCGCTTGCGGGCCAGATCGGCCACGACGTAGATCCAGAGCTTGTCCATCTCACGGGGGGCGAGATTCATCGGTCACTCACTTTCGGCTCTCGAGCTGGTTCGGATGCACGCGACTCGGGTTCGGGGCGGGGCGTGGCGATACGGGGCGGGGCAGGCGGGCGGCGGGCCAGCCGTCCCCGGAGGCCCTGGCGCTCCGGACTTCTCAGGTCCGTCGCAGCCGGGGGATCTGCGGGACGGCCGCGACGAAGACGAGCGTGGTCAGGACGAACGGCCAGGTGAAGGTGTGGCCGCCGAACGGGGCGAAGAAGGCTGTCATCGCCGAGGTCAGCCCGGTCGCCGCCGCGGCGCCGAGGACGGCGAATCCGAAGCTCCAGTTCGAGCGGACGATGAAGACTCCGCAGAGGGCCATCGCGACGAGCACGCTGCTGTAGCCCATCAGCCCCTCGGACACCCCTTCGGCGGGCGAACCCATCGCCCACGCGATGAAGATGGCGGTGATGCTGCCGACGCAGGCCATGACCCCGGCGAGCCGGCTGGCCACGAAGATGCCGGCCAGGAAGATCAGGCCGACGTACCACTGCGGCATGAAGAAGATCTGGCCTACGTTGGCGAAGAACCCGTGCCAGAGCTGTTCCCAGTCCAGCGTGGTGGTCTCGTTGGCGGACTTGGGCAGGGCAGCGAGGTCGGGGCCCGTGTGCCACACCCGGGAGAAGCTGGGCGCCGCGATGGTCATCACGCTCGCGATGATGCAGAAGGGCGCCGTGAACGTGGGGATGTTCCAGGTGCCGAGGATCGTGGCGAGCGCCGAGGTGACGACCACGACGGTGATGCTGCCGCCGATCGCGAGCAGCAGGGTGGACAGGTGTTCCGCGCCGAGGAAGACGGCGAAGCCGAGTGAGACGAGGGTGCCGTTGAAGCCGCGCAGTCCGGCCGAGACGATCTCGCGGTCGATGCCGAAGGCGTAGGCGGTGGCGGTACCGACGACGGCGCCGAGGAGTCCGTAAAGGGCGTACTGCCAGCCGGCGGCGGCGAGGGCGGCGAGGAAGAAGATGCCCGTGATCGCATTCGGCATGAAATCGACCTGGGCGACGCCCCGCAGGACTTCCTGGACAAAGCTTGCGGGTTGAGCGGGAGCCTGTCGTGCGGGCTCCGTTGCCACGGCCTGCATTTCCGTCTCCAATGCGCAAAAAGAGAGGGCCCGCAGGGGCCCGGGAATCGGCATGCGCCGCGACTGGGCAGCCGGAACCGGATGAGGCGGATGTGACCGGCCACACAGTGACAGTACCGGTAAATCGGGACAATCCCACCTGGAGGTGGGGGTGTCGGGGTCCGTTCGCGGCCGGGTGTGGACCGGGTATGGACCGGGTGCGGACCGGGTCCGGAGGCTCGCGGAGGTGTCGGACGGTCGAAAGCGCGAACGGTTGCGGAGGTCCGACTTTCATGTTATTCGCCTTATTAGGTATCGATTGCAACAAGGGCTCGGATTTCCTGTTCCGTGAGGCCTGGAATGCGATCCGGGTATCGGAATATCGCAATACGCGGGCGCCGGAGCGGCCCCCTCCGCAGGCTCGGGCCGGGCCCGGAAGGGTCATCGCCGGGGTCCCCGTGGCGCGCCTCACCGGCGGAGCCCGGCCGGGCGGTGTCCGCTGGGCGGGTGCGAGTCTGCGTGGGCGCCCGCTGGTGGGCCGAGCTGTCACCGGCCGCCGGGGCCGCCGTCATGGCCGCCGGGATCATTTCGGCCGGCCTGCACCTCATCGGCCGCGGCGCGCTGTCGCTCGCCGCGCTGGCCGTCTCCGCAGCGCTCTGGCTGGTCCTCGCGGCCGACTTCACCGCCCGGCTGGTGGGTGACCGGCGGCGCTTTCGCGCCGAGGCCGACACCCCGGCCGCCCTCACCGCCGTCGCCGCCACGACCGTGCTCGGGGCCCGGCTCTCCCTCCTCGGATGGCAGGCCGTGGCCGCGGCCCTGCTGGCCCTGGCGGCGGCGCTCTGGCCGGGGCTGCTCCTCGCCGTCCTGCGGCACTGGGGGCGACGGATGCCCGGGGCGGCGTTCCTCGTCTGCGTGGCCACCCAGGGGCTCGCCGTCCTCGCGGGCACCCTGGCCGGAGCCACCGGCCGCGACTGGCTCGGCCGGGCGGCGCTGGCCGCCTTCTGCCTGGGGCTCCTGCTCTACGCGGAGGCACTGCTGCGCTTCGACTTCCGCGAGGTGGTGTCCGGCGCGGGCGACCACTGGGTGGCCGGCGGAGCCCTGTCCATCACCGCACTCGCCGGAGCCGGGCTCACCGCGTCACCCCTGTGGACGGGCCGGGTGCACACGGGGCTGCGTACCGCGACCCTGGTGGCGCTCGGCCTCTCCCTGGCCTGGTACGCCGTACTCCTCGCCGCAGAGGTGTTCCGGCCGCGCCCGCGCTACGACATCCGGCGCTGGTCGAGCGTCTTCCCGCTCGGCATGACCGCGACGGCCTGCCTCTCCGCGGCGCGACCGACCGACGTGCAATGGCTGCGCCCGCTGGGCGAGTTGCTGCTCTGGGTCGCGGTGGGCGCGTGGGTGCTGACCCTCGTGGCCCTGATCGCGACCCTGATCGCGGCGCGCCGCCCGCCGACGGGACCACCGCGCTCCTGAGGAAGAGCGGCCCGGGTGTCGAAAGCGCTTGGGCGACCTACGGGCGCCGCCCGCGGCCGTCCCATCCCAGGGCCAGGACCACCCAGACCAGCAGGCCCACGGCCAGGGTCAGCGCCCACTGCGCTCCGTGGCGCAGCACCAGCAGGCCTCCGGCGAGGGCTCCGAGCAGCAGCACGGCGACCGTCACGAGGCGGCGTAGCGGCGCGGGTCCCCAGGGGTCGGCCGCCAGCCCGGTCAGGGCCCGCGTCACGACTGTGGTGGTCAGATCGGGCACGGCCAGCCGGTGCACCACGGCGTTCTGCAGGCCCATGCCGAGCGCGAGCAGGGCGATGACGGGCGGGGCGCCGCCGCCGGCCACCGTCACCGCGAGCGCCCCGCCCACCAGGACGGCCTGGACCGCCACCAGCGGAGCGAACATCCCGGCCGCCCCGGTGGTCCGTCGCAGCCGGCCGGCGGCCAGCGCCCCGGTCAGGAACGCGCCGAGGGCCAGCAGGGAGTCGGGGGCGGACAGGGACCGGTCCCCGGCGAGCGCGAAGCCGAGGAAGACGACGTTGCCCGTCATATTGGCGACGAAGACATGGCCGAGCCCCAGATAACTCACCGCGTCCACGACCCCGCTGACGAAGGTGAGGACGATCAGCAGCGGCGGCAGCACCCCGTACGGGCGCTCCCCGTCCGGTCCCGGAGGGAACAGCGCATCGGCCAGCGGCCGCAGGATCCCGCGCCGTGCGGTGGAGCTCATGGGGTCCGCCCCTCTGCTGCTCGGGCCGAGAGAGACTTCGGCCCGCCAAACGATAGTGATCGCGGGCGCGCGACGGTCCCACCGACTCGGGGCGACGGAGGTTGCGGTGGCGCAGCCGCAGGCCCCTCAGTAGGGTCCCGGCATGGCCTACACGTTTCAGGTGACCGTCGACTCCGCTACCCCGCACGCCCTCGCCGACTGGTGGGCCGAGGCCCTGGGATGGGAAGTCGAGCCCAGCGACGAGGAGTTCATCCGGGGCCTGATCGCCGCCGGGCACGCGAGCGAGGAGGACACCACCACCCATCGGGGCGTCCTCGTATGGAAGGCGGGCCAGGGGATCCGCCACCCCGAGGGCCTGGAACGGGCGCCCCGCGTCCTCTTCCAGCTGATCGAGGAGCCCAAGACCGTCAAGAACCGGGTCCACCTCGACGTCCGCACCGGCGAGGACGACCCCGAGGCCGTGGTCGAACGGCTCATCGCCAAGGGGGCCAAGCACCTGCACGACGGCCGCCAGGGCCCCTTCGCCTGGACCACCCTCTCCGACCCCGAGGGCAACGAGCTCTGCGTCTCCCACTGAGCCGTGCGGCCCCCGCATAGGGTGGGCCCGTGAACGTCATCCTCTTCGGCGCGACCGGAATGATCGGCCGGGGTGTGCTGCGCGAATGCCTGCGGGACGACTCCGTGGAAAGCGTCCTGGCCATCGGCCGCACCCCCCTCACCGTCACCCACCCCAAGCTGCGCGAGCTCGTCCGGGCGGACCCGACCGACCTGTCGGACAGTGGCCTGTCGGATGCCGGGCTGTCGGATGCCGGCATCGACCTGGCCTCGTACGACGCGTGCTTCTTCTGCCTCGGGATCTCCTCCTTCCGCATGAAGGAGGACGAGTACCGGCGGATCACCCACGATCTGACGCTCGCGGCCGCCCGCCCCCTCGCCGCCGCCAACCCCCGGCTCACCTTCGCCTACGTCTCCGGCGAGGGCACCGACAGCACCGAGAGCGGCCGCTCCATGTGGGCCCGGGTCAAGGGCAGGACCGAGAACGACCTGCTGAAACTCGACTTCGAGGCCTACATGTTCCGCCCCGGGATCGTGCAGCCCGACCGCGGCGTGCCCTCCAAGACCCCGCTCTACCGTGCCGCGTACGCCGTCACCGCGCCCCTCTTCCCGGTGCTGCGGCGCTTCGCACCCGACCTGGTCACCACCACCCGGGCGCTGGGGCGCGCCATGATCAACGTGGCGGCGGCCGCGCCGGGGGACGCGGGCACCCAGCGCATCCTGCGGCCCCGGGACATCAACCGGCTCGGCGGGGATGCCCCGGACCAGCGGTAATTCGGTTCCGGTCAGAGCCTCCCGCCCCTGAGAATGAGGCATCTCGAACCGGGAGGAACCCCATGAGCCAGGACCGCCTGACTCTGCACGACCTGATGCCCACACAGGCGCTGACCGAGGCCATCGACGCCGGATACGTGCTGCGCAAAACGCACCCCGAGCTGCCGCTGTCGCTCTACACCTACACCCGGACCGCCCAGTACGAGCGGGTCTGGAACGAGGTCACCACGCGCTGTCGCGGTCTCGTCGCCGACGACGTCACCGGCGCGGTCGTCGCGCTGCCGCTGCCCAAGTTCTTCAACGTGGGCGAGCACGAGGCAGGGCAGCCGTACGCGCCCGCCCTGCCGGACGAGCCGTTCGAGGTGTACGACAAGGTCGACGGCAGTCTCGGCGTGGTCTTCCACTACGCGGGCCAGTGGCGGGCCGCGTCCAGGGGTTCCTTCACCAGCACCCAGGCCGTCTGGGCACAGCGCCGCCTCGACCGGCGCGACACCTCCGGCCTGGTGCCGGGGACCACGTACCTCGCCGAGATCCTGTACCCGCAGAACCGGATCGTCGTGGACTACGGCGACCGCCGCGACCTCGTGCTGCTCGCAGCGTACGCAGCGGCCGGCGCCGAGGTGCCGCTCGCCGAGGCCGCCGCACACTGGGAGGGGATCGGCTCCGTCGTCACCGTGTGGCCCGCCATGCCGCTCGACGAACTGCTCGCGCTGACCGCCTCCAACACCCTGCCGGACGGCGGGAACGCGACCGGTACCGACGCCGAGGGCTTCGTGCTGCGCTTCGCCTCGGGCGTCCGCGCCAAGGCCAAGATCGCCGAGTACGTACGGCTCCACAAGGTGCTCACCGGGGTGACCGAGCGGGACATCTGGCGGGAACACGGCATCCAGCGGTTCGCCGGACTGCCCGTCAAGCAGGTGGCCCAGGGGCTGAACTGCACCGTCGCCGAGATCGAGGCCTCGGGCGGCAAGCCGCTCGACGCGCTGCTGGAGCAGGTGCCGGACGAGTTCGACCACTGGGTGCGCTCGGTGATCGAACGCCTTGAGGAGGAGGCCGGGGCGCGCGAGCGCGCCATCGACGAGGCGTACGCCTCGCTCGCCCACCTGGCCGGCGACCGGGGCGCGTTCGCGCGCGCCACCCAGGGGATCCGCGACGGCGCGATCCGCGGCGCGCTGTTCCAGCGCCTGGACGGCAGGACGACCGAACTGGTCACCTGGCGTCAGGTGCGGCCCGAGACCGCCGACCCCTTCACGAACGACGAGGAGAACTGACCCCCGTGTCCGCAGCACCCGAGACCAAGTCCGAGTCCGAGACCAAGTCCGAGTCCGAGACCAAGTCCGAGATCGAGATCGAGGCCGTGGCTGAGGCCGTAGCCGTGTCCGAGTCCGAGGCCCCGACCCCCGCACTGCCGGTGGTGCACGTCATGACGGGGCTGCCGGCCTCCGGCAAGACCACCGCCGCGCGCGCCCTCCAGGAGCGGTCCGGCGGCCGGATGCGCCGCGTCAACCTCGACGACCTGCGCAGCATGCTCGACGTGCCGGACCCGGGGCGCGAGCGCTCGTACAAGCACGAGCAGACGGTGCTGGACATCCAGGACGCGGCCGTCGGCGCGGCCGTCGAGGGCGGCTTCGACGTGGTCGTCGACAACACGCACCTGACCTCGCACATCCCCAAGCGGCTGAAGGCGGCCGTGGCGGGACGGGCCACCTTCGTCGTGCACGATTTCACCGACGTGCCCCTGGAGGAGTGCCTGCGCCGCGACGCCGCGCGGGAGCGCCAGGTGGGCGAGGAGATCATCCGGATACTCGCCGACAAGCACGCGAAGGCCCGCAGGGGCGGCTGGCGGCTCACCGCGGAGTGGCTGAACGACCAGCCGGATGTGACCCCGTACGTGGCCGACCCGGCACTGCCCACGGCGGTGATGTGCGACATCGACGGCACGCTCGCGCTGACCGGAGACCGCAACCCGTACGATTTCTCGCGCTGCGGCATCGACGCGCTGAACGTGCCGGTGCGCGACGCCCTCGACTCCTTCCGGCGCGCCGACGGCGACGTCATCGTGCTGCTGTCCGGCCGGGGCGAGGAGCACCGGGAGCCGACCGAGGCCTGGCTCCGGGAGCACGAAGTCCCGTACGACGAACTGTGGATGCGCCCGGCCGGGGACACGCGCCGCGACGACATCGTGAAGGCGGAGCTCTTCAACGAGCACGTACGCGGCCGGTACGCCATCAGGGTCTCCCTGGACGACCGCGACCGGGTGGTGGCGATCTGGCGCCGCATGGGGCTGGCGACCTGGCAGGTCAACTACGGCGATTTCTAGTGCCGCTGTGCCACGGCTTCGGAACGCGGACGTCGGCCGTCCGGCCCGACCGGGTCCCACCTGCCCATACTGGGGTGGTGACCGTGTTGATCGTGGATGGTGCGAACGTCGTCGGGTCCGTGCCGGACGGCTGGTGGCGTGACCGGCGCGGCGCCGCCGAGCGGCTGCGCGACCTGCTGGCCGGGCGGGACGAGGGGGAGGAGATCGTCCTCGTCGTCGAAGGCGCCGCCCGCGGCGTCGAGTCCGTTCCCGGAGTACGGGTGGACCCGGCGCCCGGGAGCGGCGACGACCGGATCGTGGAGCTGGCCCGGGCCTGCGCGGAGCGCGGCGGGTGCGTGGTGGTGACGGCGGACCGGGAACTGCGCGAGCGGGTACGGGCGCACGGCGCGCGGTGCGTGGGACCGCGGGCCGTGCGCCCGGACGCGCAGGGGGCGTAGGGGTGTTGGGGGATGCCGCCCCGGTGGGTCAGCGGGCCTGGAGGGCGGCGTTGAATCCGTCGCGCAGCAGCGGGTAGGCCTGGGCGATGGTCCAGCCGGCCTCCCAGCAGGCGTCACGCTCGGCCTGAGCGGCGGGGGCGCTCTCGCACGCGTGGGCCTTGTAGGACTCAGCCGCCTTGGTGACCTTGCCGGCGTTCGCGCGCAGGGTGGTGAAGGTGCGCGGGTCCTCGTGGGAGATCCACGACAGGGAGGTCTTCGCGGTCTCGGCGGCCTTGGCCGCGTTCCCGGCGCAGAGCGGGGTCAGCGAAGTCGGCCGCTCGGGCCAGCACTTGGAGCCCTTCTCGGAACCGTAGCGGGTCTCGGTGTCGTTGAGCAGGCCGACGGACTTCGAGTGGACCGCCTCCGCGTCGGGCGCGCCGACACCGCGGGGCTGGTCCTTCCACTTCTGGATCACCGTGAAGCCGTCCGGCCAGCTCCGGTCCGACTGCGGGCTCTGCCCGCTGGACGGGGCCTGCGAGGAGGCGGAGGCCGAGGAGGCCGCGGAGGGCGAGGCGGGCGCCGACGGGGTGGGGGAGCCGCTCGCAGAGGCCGCGGCCCGGTCCGTCGTGGCGCCGCCCGAGGAGCAACCGCCGAGAACGGCTACGGCCGCTACGGCTGCCACGGCCGTCGCCAGGGTGGCGGGATGCTTGGGTCGTCCGGGTCGTCCGCTACGGGGCACCGTGTCTGTCCTTCGCTCTGCCCGCATGCCGGCTGCCTGCGGGGACAGAGCCTGTCTACCTGCCCCGCGGCCCGGATGGCCAATGGGATTGCACAGGTCCGGGTCCGCGGGGGCGCAGGTCACAGCCGGTGCGGCTACGAGCGGCAGTACTTCACTTCGGTGAGGTTCTTGACGTAGCGCGCCGAGACCCAGTGGTCCTGGCGCTCCTTGGCGGCCTGGGGCATCGCCATCATGCCGCCGCCGTTCATGCGGTTCATGTGGTCCTTCTTGTCCTCGTCGTCCAGCAGGTACCAGAGGTTGTTGCCGTCGACGCGCTCGCCGTGCTTCTTGCACTCGATGGAGAGCTTCTGGTGCGGGTGCGCCCGGCCCACCTTGTGCGAGTGGGTGGTCGGCCTGCTGCGCAGGGTCAGCGGGCCGCGCGAGATGACGATGCCCCGGGCGTGCTTGCGCTCCGGGTACGTGTCGGGGTCGGTGAGGCCGTCGGAGCCCTGGTCATCGTCGTCCATGACGTTCTCCTGGCCCGGGTTGTCGGGCCGCGGGTCCTGGTCCGCGACGGCGGCACCCGCCCCTACCAGGCCGAGCACCAGGCTTCCGGCGGCGAGGGCGAGGATGGTCCTGGTGGGCTTCAGCATGAGCCGGCTCCTCCGAGAAGACGTCCACCCGGCCGCGGAACGCGGCACGGGACGGCAACCTGGCGGTTGTCAGGGACGACTATGACGACGGAGGGGCATAACGCCCGGCTGGCGCACCGGAATTTAGCCCGATATGCCCAATCTGCGACGATCGGTGCCATGAGGGAGGCCGGCGGGGCCGTGCCCGCCCCCGAACGGGCACGGCCGCCTGGCGGGCCCCGGGGGGATCGGGCCACTGCCGGCTGGTGCCGGTACGAGGAATCTACGGGCGCCGGCCCGCCGCTCTCGCCCATCCACGGGTTGAACTCCGGCTACCCCCGAGGGTGGTGACCCTGTACAACCAGGGGTGTACACGAGGGGGTTCGACGTGCAGTTGTCCGCGCTGTCAGCGCATCCGGTGGCGACCCGGCTCCGCGCCGCGCGGTCGGTCGTCGGCGAGATCGTGTGGGCCGTCGGCTCGCTCTGGATCTCGTCGGACATGCTCCGGAACTGGCCGGATCCCGAGGGCTATTGGCGCGACACCGACCCGCTCGCCTACGCCCTGCTCGCCGCCGTCTACCTGCCGTTCGTACTGCGCCGCCGCTTCCCCGTGGCCGTACTGGTGAGCACCATGCTCTGCGTCGGCACCTACTTCACCCTCGGCTACTACCACGTGCCCGCCGTCTGCGGGGTGCTCCTCGCCCTCTACACCGTCGCCTCCCAGCGCCCCCGCCCGGTCTCCCTGCGCTGCGCCGCCGCCTCGCTCGTGGTCCTGCTCTGGGGCACCCGGCTGGCCGAACCCGGCATCGGCCCCCTCAGTGTCGGCTTCGTGACCGTCACCACCACCGTCTGCTGGGTCGCGGGCGACGGCTCCCGGCGGCTGCGCGAGCTGACCCGTCAGCTCCGCCTCGAGCAGGAGGAGAAGGCCCGCAGGGCCGTCGCCCTGGAGCGCATCCAGATCGCCCGCGAACTGCACGACGTCATCGCGCACCACGTCTCGGTGATCTCCGTACAGACCGGGCTCGCCGGGTACGTGTTCTCCTCCGACCCCGATACCGCCCGCCGGGCCCTGGACACCATCGGCGCGAGCGCCCGCGAGGCCCTGGCCGAGATGCGCCGGATGCTGGTCGTGCTCCGCGAGGACGGGACGGCCCCGGCCGAGGACGCGACCCCGGAGGTCGCCGGACTCGGCCGCCTCGAAGAACTCGTCCGCCGGGTCGGCGCCGCGGGAGTCCCCGTGGACGTCACGATCACGGGGACGGCGTACGCCCTGCCGCCCGGGATCGACCTCTGCGCGTACCGCGTGGTCCAGGAAGCCCTGACGAACGTCCTCAAGCACGCCCCGGCCGCACGCACCACCGTCCGCGTGGACTACGCCGAGGACGAGGTCCGGGTACGGGTCAAGGACGACGGCCGCGGGGACGGACACGGCCGTGCGCGGGGGGACGGACCCTCCGCCGGGCGCGGCAGCGGGCAGGGGCTGATCGGCATGCGCGAGCGGGCGATGATCTACCACGGCACGGTGACCGCCGAGCCCGCCCCCGGGGGCGGCTTCGAGGTCAGCCTGTGCGTCCCCGTGCCCCGGACGGGCCATGCCGGCTGACCGGGAATCCGAGAGAGAAGGAGAGAGCGTGCTGCGCGTGCTCGTCGTCGACGACCAGTTCCTCATCCGGTCCGGCCTGACCGCGCTGCTCACCGCCGCGCCCGGTTACGAGGTCGTCGGCGAGGCCGAGGACGGCGAAGCGGCGGTGCGGCTCGCCGCCGAGACCCGCCCCGACGTGATCCTCATGGACATCCGGATGCCCGGGATCGACGGGATCACCGCCACCGAACGCATCCTGGCGGCCTGCGCCGCCGAGCCCGGCCCGCGCCCGAAGGTGCTCATGCTGACCACCTTCGACTCCGACGAGTACGTCTTCCGGGCTCTGCGCGTCGGGGCCGGGGGCTTCCTCTTCAAGGACACCCCGCCCGACCGGCTGCTCGCCGCCATCAACACCGTGCACGCCGGCGAGATGCTGTTCAGCCCCGGGGCTCTGCGCGGGCTCGTGGACACGTACGCCGCTCCGGCCGCCGCCCGCACCCCGCGTCCCGGCCTGGACACCCTGACCCCGCGGGAGCGCGAGATCCTCGGCCTGGTCGGGGCCGGACTGTCCAACACCGAGATCGCCGCAGGCCTCGTACTCAGCGCCGCCACCGTCAAGACCCACGTGCACCGATGCATGAGCAAGCTGGGCCTCTCCAGCCGGGCGCAGGCCGTGGTGGTGGCCTACGAGTTCGGCCTCGCCACCGGCCTCGGCTGACTGTTCCGCCGAAGCGGCCGGGGGCAGCGGTCCGGCCGGTTGCGGGCGCCGTCCGGGGCCCGCACATTGGGACCCATGGGTATCGAAGACTACGGCGGCGGCCCCGGCGCACAGCAGACCGGCGTGCTGGTCGTGACGACCAACGACGTCCCCGGCTACCGGGTCGAGCAGGTGATCGGCGAGGTCTTCGGCCTCACCGTGCGCTCCCGCCACCTGGGCAGCCAGATCGGCGCGGGCCTGAAGTCGATGATCGGCGGCGAGCTGAAAGGCCTCACCAAGACCCTGGTGGAGACCCGCAACCAGGCCATGGACCGGCTCATCGAGCAGGCGAAGGCACGCGGCGCGAACGCCGTGCTGATGATGCGCTTCGACGTGACCGACGCCGCCGATGTGGGCACCGAGGTGTGCGCGTACGGCACGGCCGTCGTGCTGGTGCCCGCGGGCACCTAGGCCGTCTCTTTCGGATCGTGCCGGACCGGCCTGCTCATGGGGCCGCCGATTCCCGGGCCTTACGGGGCATGCGTGCCGCGGGCCGGCACCAGGGAGTCGGCGGGGGAGTCCGCCGGGGAGCTCGCCGCGTCGGCCCGGCCGTGCGGCGGACCGTCCGTCCGGGGGGTTCCGGTCCGCTCCGGCCGGAGTCCCGCCGCCAGCCCGGCGATCACCACGGCCAGGCCCAGCCACACCGCCGTGCCCGGTACCCCGCTGCCGGTGGCGGCTCCCGCTCCGGCCGCGGCGAGCGGGGCGATCCCGGTCAGCAGCCCGGCCCGGCCCGAGCCCACCGCGGCCACCGTGCGGTACCAGAGGAGGAAGGCCACCGCCGTCACCATGACGGCGAGGTACCCGACGGCCGCCCACTGACGCGGGGTCACCGACACCAGCTCCCCGGGCCCTTCGACGCACACCGTGAGCACCGCCAGCATCACCGCCCCCATCCACACCGCGTGGAGCGATACCCCCCAGGCGCCGTGGCGCCGCAGCACCGGCACTGCGAGCAGGGTGAAACCGGCCTCGCAGCCGAGCGCGAGCGCCGCCCAGCCCACCCCGGCCGCGTCGGTCCGCCCCGTCCCCTCCACCAGCACCGCCCCGGCCACGACCACCGGCGCCGCCAGGAGCACTCGGCGGCTGGGCCTGCGGCCCTCCAGCAGCGGGCCGATCACCCCGAGCAGGATCGGCACGGAGGCCACGGCCACGGCGATCACGGCAGGCTCCGCGTGCGCGACGCCCCGTACGACCGCCACGTTGAACAGCACCAGCCCGGTCGCGGCGATCCCCGCCAGCCACAGCCACTCCCGGCCGCGCGGCAGCAGGATCCGCACCCGGGCGAACCGGGCCAGGGCGAGCAGGAGCAGCGCGGCCGCCGTGTAGCGGACGGCCTGTACGCCGAAGAGCGGGGCGTCGACCAGGGACCGGGAGACGGTGACGCTGCTGCCGACGAGCGCCATGCCTACGACACCGGGCGCGAGGTCGCGCAGCGACGAGGTCGAAGTGGACGGCGTGGGCCGTGTGGCGGAGGCGGAAGCGGGAGAGGGAGACGGAGTGGGCGTAGGGGAAGTAGCGGACGTTTTGTTCATGTCTTCGAGCCTGCCCCCACAATGGACTCATGGGCAGGTCCAAAGAGAACGCACCCGAGGGGTCCAAAGCCGAGGCCGGCTCGGACTTCCTCCAGCTCGACATCGGCCGCGCCCCCGCGGGCGGCCGCACCGACTGGCTCGCCGACCGGCTGCGCGCCGCCATTGCCGACGGCCGGCTTCCAGTCGGCAGCAGACTGCCGGCCACCCGGATCCTCGCCGCCGAGCTCAGGGTCTCCCGGGGCCTGGTCACCGAGGCGTACCAGCGGCTGGCGGAGACCGGGCAGGTGGACGGCCGGGGCCGGGCCGGCACCGTCGTCGTCGCCGCGCCGCCGCCCGTGGGCCCGCCCGCGCCGCCCCCGGCGCGCGGCGGGCTGGTCGACGCCCTGCGCGCCGTACCGTGCCGGATCGACCTCTCGCCCGGGGTGCCCGACCTGGCCTCGTTCCCGCGCACCGCCTGGCTCCAGGCCGAACGCCGGGTCCTCGACGGACTCACCCCCGCCGACTTCGGCTACGGCAACCCGCAGGGCACGCCCGCGCTGCGCGAGGCGATCGTCGGCTGGCTCGCCCTGAACCGGGGGATCCGCGCCGACCCCGGCGAGGTGGTCGTCGTGGCCGGGGTCGCGCAGGCGCTCGGACTGCTGGCCCAGGTGCTGCACGCGCAGGGCGTGCGACGCGTGGCGGTCGAGGACCCCGGCTCCCTCGGGGCCCGCCAGCAACTGGAACACGGCGGGATGGAGCTCCTGCCCGTACCTGTGGACGAGGGCGGCATCGACACCGCGGCCCTGGCGGCCGGACCGGCCCAGGCGGTGGTCCTGACCCCGGCGCACCAGTTCCCGACCGGGGTCGTGCTCGACGGGGAGCGGCGCCGCCGGCTCCTCGGCTGGGCGGCCGCCGGAGGCATCGTCATCGAGGACGACTACGACGCGGAACACCGCTACGACCGCGCCCCCGTACCCGCGCTGCGCGCCATGCTGCCCGAGGCCGTCTGCTACGCGGGGAGCGTCTCCAAACTCCTGGCCCCCGCCCTGCGGCTGGGCTGGTTGCTGGTCCCGCCGCGCCACCTGGACGCGGTGATCGAAGCCAAGCGCTACGCGGATCTCGGCAACCCGGTCCTCGCCCAGCTGGTGCTCGCCCGGCTGATGGAATCGGGGGAGCTGGAACGCCACCTGCGCTTCGTGCGGCGCCGCCACCGGGCCCGCCGCGACGCGATGCTGCGGGCGATCGCCGCCGAGCTGCCGGGCGCGCGGGTGCACGGAGCCGCCGCCGGGCTGCACCTGATGGTCACCTTCGACGGAGCGGACTTCGACGACACCGCCCTGGCCGCGTCGGCCCTCGCCCTCGGCGCCAAGGCCCACCCCCTGTCCTGGCACCGGATGACCCCGGGGCCTCCGGGGCTGATCCTCGGCTACGCGGCGGGGACGACGGGGGAGATCGAGGAGGGGGTGGCCACCTTCGGCGCGGCGCTGCGGGGGCTGCGCCCCTGACCCTCGGGCGCGGTGGAGCCGCAGGTGGTGGCCGCGCGAAAAGTTTTTCGGGAACCGCGGCAACCTCCCGGAGGGTCGCGCGTCGTGTGGGGGTGAAGGGCGTGAACCCGCGCCCTCGACCCGACCGTGGAGAACCACCGTGAAGAACCTGAAGCGCACCCCGCTGGACATCCGCAGGGCCGCGGCCGTCACCGTCGCGGCCGCCGGGATGGCCCTCGCGCTGGCCGGGCCGGCCGTCGCCGCGCAGGGGGCGTCCGCGACGCCCAGCGCCGCGCCCGCCCCGGCGACGGTCGCGCCGAGCGCGAGCGCCAAGCCGAGCTCGGCCCCTTCCGCCCCCTCCGCCAGCCCGACCCCGCAGCCTTCGGTGAGCCTGCCCCCGGGCTCGACGCCGACCGTGACCCCGAGCAGGGGTCCCGTCTCCTCCCCGAGCGCGGCCCCCAGCGCGGCCCCGGCCGCGCCCGGTGCGCCCGAGCTCGCGCATACTGGCTCCTCCGCCACCACGGCCGCACTCGGTGCCGGGGCCGCCGTGCTGATCGCCGCCGGGGCCGGGACCCTGTACACCCTGCGGCGCCGCACCAACGGCTGAGGACCCCCGTGCTCCACCTCGCACCATCCGTGGGCCCCGCCGCGCCCGGTTTCGACCGGCCGCGGCGGGGCTTGTGGTCGTTCCTGCTGCGCCGCGAGCGATCGGCCCCGGCGGCTCCGCCCGCGCGGGCGGAGCCGTACCGGCACGGGTACACGTACGGCCTGGCCCGGGAGGACGGCAACCCGCAGCCCACGGTGACCGAGCTGTACCACGCCCACCGGCTGCGCATGGTCCGCCTCGCCGTGCTCCTCGTGGACGACGTGGGGACCGCGGAGGACGTGGTGCAGGACGCCTTCACGGCGCTGTACCGGCGCCACGGCGAGCGGATCACGGAGGTGGACAACGCGCTGGGCTACCTGCGCACCTCCGTGGTCAACACCGCCCGGTCGGTGCTGCGCCGCAGGCGGACCGCCCGCGCGTGGACCCCGGCTCCGCCCGTCGACGTACCGTCCGCCGAGTCCTCCGTGGTCCTCGACGAGGCACACCGCGAAGTGCTCGCCGCGCTGGGCTGGCTGACGCCGCGACGGCGCCAGGTACTGGTGCTGCGCTACTGGGCCGACCTGAGCGAGGCGGAGATCGCCGAGACGCTCGGGATCAGCCGGGGCGCGGTCAAGTCGAACGCGAGCCGCGGGCTGGACGCGCTGGAACGGATTCTGGAGGGTCGGATATGACGCGTGACGAGGGCCCCGAGGGTCTGGAGGGTCGCGAGGGTCAGGAGCGCCCCGTCGAGCGGCGGTTGCGGCAGGCTCTCGACGCCCGCGCCACCGCGATCACCGTGCGCGAGCTGGGCCCGGCTCAGCCCCCGGGGCCGGGGGTACGGGTGCTGCCGTGGGCCCGGCTGCGCCTGCGCGGGTTCGCGCTGCCCTTGGCGGGGCTGGCCGCGGCGGCGGCCGTGGGGTACGCCGTACTGGCTCCGGACCCGGGGTCGGTCCACCCGGACCCGGTACCGCCGGCCGCGCCGCCGTCGGGCTCGCCGACCGCTCCGGCGCCGGATCCGCTGGTGCCGGCCCCGTCGTCGCCCACGCCGTCCTCGCCGTCGCCCTGGCCGTCTTCGCCCTCGGTCTCGGCTCCGCCCAGTGCGACGCCGAGTTCGATGCGCGGTCCGGCGCCCAGTGCGTCGCCGACGCCCGGCGCGGGGGTGCCGCTGTCGAGCTCCGGCCCGTCTTCCTCGCCCAAGCCCGGGCCCTCGGCCTCCGCGTCGCCCTCGCGGCCGCCGGCCACCCCGTCCGGCGCCCGATAGCGGGGACGGGCCGGGGCGGGGCCGCGGCGGCGCGGACCCGGCAAGATCCGAAAGAGACGGCCTACGCCGCGTCCGCCGCCGGGGTGTTCTTCACGGCGTCCACCAGCGGCGCCAGTTCCGGCGTGCGCGCGGCCTCGTCCAGCGCCTCGCGCAGGGCGGTGTCGTTCGTGGGCCGGGCCTCGGCCAGCAGGGCCAGGCCGGCCTCGCTGACATCGGTGTAGATGCCGCGCCGGTCGGTGTCGCAGATGTAGCGGCCCAGCAGCCCGCGGTCCTCCAGCCGGCTGACCAGCCGGGTCGTCGCGCTCTGGCTGAGCACCACGGAGTCGGCGACCTGGTGCATCCGCAGGTGGCCGCCGGGGCCGCTGTGCTGGCGGCTGAGGACGTCGAGGAGCGAGTACTCGCGCACGCTCAGCCCGTGTCCGGCCTGGAGCGCGCGCTCGATGTGCGTTTCGATCCGCCCGTGCAGGAGGGAGAGGGCGCACCAGCCCTGGGAGAGGGCGGTGAGTGCACTGTCCGTGGCCGTCATGGGCCCCTCCTTCAGTCATGCGAGTCATACGAGCAAGTCGCGCACGGCGTGTACCCACAGGATAGGCCACGGCCGCAATAGCCCGCGCTTGCAATTAAACAGCGTCTGCAATTAATGTGGACGCAGGCAATCAGCTGCCGCAGTACACCTCTCCGCTTCTGCTTCCGCTCCGCGAGCCCCGCTGCCGCCGCGCACGCAATCTCCCCCTGAAGGGCACCCCCTCATGCCTCTCGCACTGCTAGCCCTCGCCATCGGCGCCTTCGGGATCGGCACCACCGAATTCGTGATCATGGGCCTCCTCCCCGAAGTCGCCGGCACTTACGGCGTCTCGATCCCCACCGCCGGCTTCCTGGTCACCGGCTACGCCCTCGGCGTGGTCCTCGGCGCTCCGCTGATGGCCGTCCTGGGCACCCGCATTCCCCGCAAGCGCATGCTGATGCTGCTCATGGGCCTCTTCGTCGTCGGCAACGTCGTCTCCGCGCTCGCCCCCGTCTTCGGCGTCATGCTCGCCGGCCGCGTCGTCGCCTCCCTCGCCCACGGCGCCTTCTTCGGGATCGGCGCGGTCGTCGCCGCCGAGCTGGTCGCGCCGCAGAAGAAGGCCGGAGCCATCGCCATGATGTTCACCGGCCTCACCGTGGCCAACGTCATCGGCGTCCCGCTCGGCACCCTGGTCGGCCAGCACCTCGGCTGGCGGGTCACCTTCCTGGCCGTGGCCTCGCTCGGCGTGGTCGGTCTGATCGGCATCGCGCGGCTCGTCCCCGACCTGCCCCGCCCCGAAGGCGTACGGATCCGCCACGAACTGGCCGCGTTCCGCAACGTCCAGGTCCTGCTCGCCATGGCGATGACCGTCCTCGGCTTCGGCGGGGTCTTCGCCGCCGTCACCTACATCACGCCGATGATGACCCACGTCGCCGGATTCGCCGACACCTCCGTGACCTGGCTGCTCGTCCTCTTCGGACTCGGCATGGTCGCCGGGAACCTCATCGGGGGCCGGTTCGCCGACCGCGCGCTGATGCCGATGCTCTACGTGTCCCTCGGCGCGCTCGCCACCGTCCTCGCGGTGTTCACGCTGACCGCCCACACCAAGGCGGGCGCGGCCGTGACCATCGTTCTCATCGGAGCCCTCGGCTTCGCCACCGTCCCGCCGCTGCAGAAGCGCGTCCTCGACCAGGCCGCCGGAGCCCCCACCCTGGCCTCGGCCGTGAACATCGGCGCCTTCAATCTCGGCAACGCGCTCGCCGCCTGGCTCGGCGGGATCGTCATCGCCGCCGGGTTCGGCTGGACCGCCCCGAACTGGGTCGGTGCGGCCCTCGCCGCCTCCGCCCTCGTCCTCGCCCTGCTCTCCGGCGCACTGGAACGGCGTACGGCGGCCCGCGCGGGCGGCGAAGGCCCCGGCCGGATCGTCGCGGCCGGCGCCCCGGCCCCGGCGGCCGTGGCCGTCCCCGCCCACCACTGATCCCCTGATCCCCGAGAACCCGTACCGGGCCCTCGTCCCCCCACACACATCCGAGTCCGAACCGCAGGAGCCCCCCGCATGTCCAGCAGCACCGCCACCGCCCGTACCGCCGTCGCCCCGCTGACCACCGCCGATGCCGAGGGGCTCGTCGCCGCCGCCACGGCCGCCGCCGGAGCCGCGGGGGTCGCCGTCAGCGTCTCCGTCCTCGACGCGGGAGGCCATCTGCTGGCCTTCCGGCGCGACGACCGGGCCGTCCTGATCTCCGGGGAGACCAGCACCCGCAAGGCCTTCACCGCACTCCAGCTGAACGCCCCGACCGCCGACCTGGTCGACGCCGTCCAGCCCGGCGGCCCCTTCCACACCCTGCCCACCGCCCTCGACCGGCCGCTGCTCTTCATCGCGGGAGGCCTGCCCGTGCACCGCGACGGCCGGCTCGTCGGAGCCGTCGGCGTCGGCGGCGGGGCCCCCGCCCAGGACCACGGTTTCGCGGCCGCCGCGGTGGCGGCCCTCGCCTAGTGCTGTGGCCGGGAAGGTTTGCCGGGGCGCGGCGTCCGGTGCGGTGCATCGCAAGGCGGAGGGCCGGGGCTCGTACTGGACGTACCGCCGCGGTCCGACAACGCGGCGAGGTGCCGTGCCGGGCGTCGCGACACGGTGAACCTTTCCGGCCACAGCACTAGGTCGTCTTCGCCCGGGTCGCGCACCGGTGTCCCCCGTGCCACGTTGGTACGGGGGACACGGACGCATGATGCGACAGACGAAGCAGGACAGGCGGAGCCATCTCATCGCGACGGCCACGGTCGCCGCGCTGGTCTCCCTTGCCTCCGTCCAGGGCTGTACGACCGGCTCGGCCGCCCCCGGCGGGACCCGGACCCCGGCCGCCGCCGCTTCGCCGGACCGGGCGGGCTCGGCGTCCGCCGCCACCCCGTCCGCCGCCACCCCGACGGCCGCCGAACCCTCGCCGACGGGCTCGTACCCGCTCTCCGCCACCCCGGGCACCATCCCGGCCGTACGGGAACACGTGCCGGCCCGTGGCCCCGGCTGGCGGCCCGCCCCCGAGGCGCGGGTCGTCGTAGCGCCGTCCGACAGCGCGGCCCTGGCCGACGAAGGCAGGCTGCTGGCCGGTGAACTCCACATCGGATTCGCGGAATCGGCCGACACCCGCCGCGGGGACGTCCAACTGGCCCTCGGGGCCAAGGACTCCGGGGCTCCCGAGTCCTACACGCTCACCGTGCGCGACGGGCAGGTCCGCATCACCGGACCCGACCAGGCCGGGGTCTTCTACGGAACCCGCACCCTCAAACAGGAGGTGAGCGGCGGCCGTTCGGCCCCGGAGGGAACCGTGCGGGACGCCCCGGCCAAACCGCAGCGCGGACTCAACCTGGACATCGCCCGCAAGAACTTCACCCCGGACTGGATCGAGGACCGGCTGCGCGAGATGGCCGACCTGAAGCTGAACCAGCTGGGCCTGCACTTCTCCGACGACCAGGCCTTCCGGATCCAGTCCGACACCCACCCCGAGATCGTCTCCACCCCGCACCTCACGAAGGCGCAGGTGCGCGAGATCACGGCGCTCGCCGCCCGGCTGCACATCGCGGTGATCCCCGAGATCGACTCGCCCGGCCACCTCGGCGCGGTGCTGCGCGCGCACCCCGGACTCCAACTGCACGATTCGCAGGGCCGGGTGGTCAAGGGCGCGGTGGACATAGCCAACCCGGCGGCGGCGAAGCTCGTGGACGAACTCCTGCGGGAGTACCTTCCGTTGTTCCCGGGCGCGATATGGAACCTGGGCGCCGACGAGTACCAGGCGCTGGTCTACCGCGATCCGCAGGCCTCCTTCCCCCAGCTCACGGCCGCCGCCCGGCAGCGGTACGGGCCCACCGCCCGGGTTCAGGACCTTGCGACGGGCTGGCTGAACGACCGCGCGGACGTGGTCCGTTCGGCGGGCCGGGCACCGGCGGCCTGGAACGACGGCTTCTTCACCGGCGGGCTCGCCCAGCCCGCCCAGGACATCCAGGTCGAGTACTGGACGGGCAAGGAGGGCGGGGCCCGGCCGCCGCTGGAGTACCTGCGCGAGGGCCGCAAGGTGGTCAACCTCAACGACGAGTACCTCTACTACGTGCTGGGGGAGCCCAACCAGTTCACGTACCCCACGGGCCGGCGCATATACGAACAGTGGACCCCGCTCGTGCTGCGCGGGACCGCCGCCGTCCCCGCGACCTACGGCGACCGGATCCTGGGCGCACGACTCGCGGTCTGGTGCGATCTGGCCGGAGCCCAGACCCAGGCCCAGGTGGCGGCCGGCATCCGCCTCCCGCTCGCGGCCCTGTCCCAGAAGCTCTGGGACCCCCGCACCCCCGGCCTGGACTGGACTTCCTTCAAGACCCTCGCCGACCGCCTCCAGTAACCGGCGGGTGTCCTAGGGGATGTTGGCGGTCGACTCGCAGTTGACGGCCTCGTCGGCGGTGCCCGCCTGGCCGTCGCAGGCGTCGGTGTCGGCTCCGCCGTCGAGGAAGTCGTCGGCCGGGCCCGCGAAGATCGAGTCGTTGCCGCCCTGGCCGCGCAGCCGGTCCCGGCCGCCCGCCGTGCCGGCGGTCGCGTCCCCGTCGAAGTTGGAGTTGTCGCCGAAGATCGAGTCGTCGCCGCCCCCGCCGTCGATCCGGTCGTTGCCGGCCGAGGTGACGGAGGCGTCCCCGACCGAGCTGTCGCCGATGAGGTCTTCGTCCCCGGTCCCGCCGATGATGCGGTCGTTGCCCGCGCCCACGGCCCGTCCGCCGGCGGGGTCGCCGATGTTGTGGTCCCCGATGGCGAAGATGCCGCCGTCGGCTCCCATGTCCAGCAGATCGTTGCCGCCGCTGCCCACGGCGGCCGTGATGCCCTCGCTGTCGCCGATGAGGTTGTCGTGGGCTCCGGCGCCGCCCCGCAGGATGTCGTCGCCCGCGCCGGTTCCCGTGCCCTGGAAGGGCGCCGCCGAGTCGCCCAGCAGGCCGTCGTCGCCGTTGCCGCCGTCCAGCAGGTCATTGCCGCCGCCCGTGGCATCGCCGCCCAGGGCGACGCTGTCGCCGGTCATGTGCTCGTCGTCGCCGTCCCCGCCGAACAGCCGGTCGTGGCCGCCGCCGCGCGCGTTCCCCGCGTCGTTGCTCTGGGAGTCGCCGGTCATGAGGTCGGCTCCGGCGCCGCCGTCGAGGAGGTCGTTGCCGCCGCCTTCCGCGTTGCCGCTCGCGGTGAACGAATCCCCGACCATGTCGTCGTCGCCGGCGCCCCCGCGCAGCTCGTCGTTGCCGCCGCCCGTGGCGTTTCCGGCGGCCACGGCGGCGTCACCGCGGATCACGTCGTTGCCCTCGCCGCCGTCGAGCCGGTCGTTGCCGGCCCCACCGACCAGCTGGTCGTTGCCGCCGAGCCCGCAGATGAGGTCGTTGCCGCCGAGGCCGTTGATGGTGTCGGCCGCCGCGGATCCGACGATGACGTCGTTGCCGGGCGTGCCGTTGATCGTGCCCGTGCCGGTGATGGTGGCCACGGCGCCGAAGCAGCCGATCGGGGCGGCGCCCGCGCTGCTCGCGGGCAGGCCCAGGGTGAACAGGGCGGCGGTGACGACACCGGCCGTGATGATGCGTGCCATGCAGGTCCTCCGACGGTCCGTGTGGGGATCGCTGGAGGACTGCCACGCGGGGCCCGGTCCGCAAGCCGGGACTGCGCCGACCGGCTCATTTCGTCCCCCGCACGGGTGTCCCGCCCACCCGTACGGAGCCGGGGCCCGCCCGGTCCGGGTCCGGGTCTCGTACGGGTCTCGTACGGTGATATTCGCTGGTCCGGGCATCGTGCTGTTGCTTGGATGCGGGGATGAACAATGAACGGCTGCCCGAGTGTCCCCAGCGCCCCGATGGCTACGAGATCTCCGTCGACCCCGGGCGGCTCGACCGCGCGCTGGTCCACCGCTGGCTGTCCGAGGACTCGTACTGGGCCCTCGGGCGGAGCCGGGAGAAGCAGGACGCCGCGATCGACGGATCGCTGAACTTCGGGGTCTACGAAGAGGCTTCGGGCGCCCAGGTCGGGTACGCGCGCGTCGTCACCGACCGGGCCACCTTCGCCTGGCTCTGCGACGTGTACGTGGACCGGGGCGTACGGGGCAAGGGGCTCGGCACGGCCCTGGCGGGGGCGGTGCGGGACCACCTCGCCCCGTACGGGCTGCGGCGGATCCTGCTGGCGACCGGGGACGCCCACGGGGTCTACGCCAAGGTCGGCTTCGAGCCGCTCGCCGCCCCGGACAAATGGATGGCCCTGGGCGAGCAGTAGGCGGGGCTGCGGCCGACCGGGCGGCTACCAGATGGAGTTGACCCACTCCGGGTGGTCGATGAACGGGTTGCGGTTGTGCTGGTAGGTGTCGTATATGACCTGGTTGCGGCGCTGCTCGAAGGCGTCCGGCGGGTCCTGCAGGTTCCACTGCTTCAGGACGCTGATCCGGCCGATCGCCGGCGCGGTGCCGTTGTTGACCTTGTCGTTGACCTCGAGGTCGGCGAAGCCGTCGCCGCCGTCGTAGCGCACGGCCATGTAGAGCAGCATCCGGGCCACGTCGCCCTTGACCGCGTCCCGCGGCTCGAAGGAGTCGGAGTCGGTGAAGCTGCCGGGGGCCTCGGCGACCGGGCTGCCGCCCATGTCGAAGTCCTTGTTCCCGCGGGTGCTGTTGACCGTGACGTCCTCGGGCCTGAGGTGGTGCAGGTCGGTGCCCGGCCCGGTGGCGGTGCCGAAGTCGCCGTGGCTCTTGGCCCAGACGTGCTCGCGGTTCCAGTCGTTGACCCCGCCGCCGTTGGTGGACTTGGACTGGGAGCGGCCCGAGTAGACCAGGATGACGTTGTTGGAGTTCGCCGGGTCCTGGTCGGTGACCTTCAGGGCGTTCCAGACGCCGTCGTACGTCACCTTGGACTGGGTCTTGATGATGTTGTGCAGCGCCGTCTTGAGCGCGGCGCCGGTCTTGCCCTCCGCGGAGGTGTAGTACGCGTCCACCGCTGCGGAGGTGGAGGAGACAGCGGAGTTCGAGGAGGCCGTGGCGGTGGCGGCCGTTCGCTGGCCGGCCGTGGCGGAGGCCGGGACCAGGGCCAGGGCCGCCGCCGCGAGGCCGGCGGCCAGGGGAGCCAGGCGCGAGATTCTCATCACGTGGGGGTACCTCTCCACAACGCACCGCTCCCGCCCGGGGAATTGGCGGGGCATCAGGTGGCAGAGCGAGGTTCACATTGTCATGTGCCGAACAGATGAAAAGCACGTGTCGGGAGTCAGGATTTTCTACGCGCGTCATGTGGGTGAATTGGCGCAAGAGTCACTTGGCAGGACAGGTCGACCCCTGCACTGTGGCGGAGGCCACACCGTGAACAGCCCTACCAGGAGCAGCCCATGGCAGTGAAGATCCTCATCGTGACCGGCGACGCGGCGGAGTCGCTGGAGGTCCTCTACCCCTACCAGCGTCTGCGCGAAGAGGGGTACGAGGTCCACATCGCGGCGCCGACCGTGAAGAAACTGCGGTTCGTCGTACACGACTTCGAGGACGGCTTCGACACCTACACCGAGAAGCCCGGCTACACCTGGCCCGCCGACATCGCCTTCGCGGACGTGGACCCGGGGGAGTACGCGGCCCTCGTCGTACCGGGCGGGCGCGCCCCCGAGTACCTGCGCAACGACCCCGAGGTGCGGCGGATCCTGGCCGCCTTCGCGGGCTCCGACAAGCCGATCGCGCAGATCTGCCACGGCCCCCTGATCACCGCCGCGGCGGGCGCGCTGGACGGCCGCCGGGTCACGGCCTATCCGGCCCTGGAGCTGGACATGAAGGCGGCGGGCGCCGAGTTCGAGGACTCCGAAGCCGTGGTGGACGGGACGCTGGTCTCGGCCCGCGCCTGGCCCGACCACTCGGCGTGGATGCGGGAGTTCCTGACCGTGCTGCGCGGCAAGGCCCCGCTGGCGTAGGCCATCTCCCCTTCCGGCCCCGCAGGGCCCGGAAGGGGAGCTCCGGCGGTCGTCAGCTGCCCGAGGTGACGGCCGCGGGGGCCGGCTCGTACTTGTAGTCGGGGCCGAAGTTCTTCTTCACGGCGGCCTCCCAGGACCCGTCGGCGACCATCTTCTGGATCGCGGCGTTGATCTTGCCCTGGAGCTCGGGGCTGCCCTTCTTCATGCCGATTCCGTAGTTCTCGTTGCTCAGGCTCAACCCGAGCAGCCGGAACTTGCCCTCGTTGCCCTTGCGGGCCGTGTACCCGGCCAGGATGGAGTTGTCCGTGGTCATGGCGTCGACCAGGTGGTCCTGGAGCGCGACGACGCACTCGGAGTAGCCGCCGAGTTCCAGGAGGCTCGCCTTGGGGGCCAGGGTCTTCCTGACGTTCTCCGCCGAGGTCGAGCCGGTCACCGAGCACAGCCGCTTGCTGTTGAGGTCCTCGGCCTTGGTGATCGACGGGTCGTCGGCGCGGACCATCAGGTCCTGGTGCGCCAGGAAGTACGGGCCGGCGAAGTCGACCTTCTCCTTGCGCTTGTCGTTGATCGAGTAGCTGGCCGCGACGAACTGGACCTCGTTGTACTGGAGCAGCAGCTCGCGGTCGCTGCTGCGGACCTGCTTGAAGGTGATGTGGTCCGGCTTGTAGCCGAGCGTCTTCGCCACGTACCTCGCCACGTCCACGTCGAAACCGGTGAAGGTGCCGTCCGGCTCGCGCATGCCGACGCCCGGCTGGTCGAACTTGATGCCGATGGAGAGGTCTCCCTGGCCGTCGTCACCGCCGCATCCGGATGCGGTCAACGCGAGACCGATCATTGCGGCGACCGCACCGGCCTGGGAAACCTTCATGCTGCACTCTTTCCTTGGAAACGCGATACGCGGTGCGCGGGACGCGACAGCGGTACGCAGGGTCGCGCGGGCGCGCGGGAGCGCGCCGGGACGGGCCCGGGACGCGGGGAACCGCGGGGGCAGGTGGACGCGTATATGAGGAAGCTAGGAAACCGCCGGGCGCAGTGTCACGGGATCTGAGCAAATCTTGAGGGTAACGATCCGGATCGGCGGCAGATCCTGCGGCGGATCCGGTCCTGTACGGGAGAGGAGCCGGTCGGATGGCCGAGGGCGGGGCAAGGGTCAAGGGGAACGCTTTGCTGCTGGGGGACGGAGCGGAGGTCCGTTTCATGCGGACGCTGCGCCTCCCGGAGTCGGGTACGCACAACCTGCCGCCGGGGCTCGGAGAGTTTCCGCTGCGCCGGGTGGAGGACCATCCGGACACGGTGCCGCAGGAGTGGCTGGCCAAGGGCGGGGTGATGCTGCCCGTGTACCTGCGCGAGGCGATGTGGCTCAGCTTCGCGGGGACCGCGCAGCCCACCGCGCTCCAGGTCGGGGTCGGCAAGGTGTGCGCCGTCTCCGGTGAGCGGTGGACCGGGGAGCTCGGGCGCGATCCGCAGAACTACCTCGTGCTCCCGCGCCAGCCGTGGCTGGACGGGATCAATTCGGGCAAGGGGACGGTGCGCCAGTTCGTCGCGGTCCCGCTCGGGCTCGGCGCCACCGTCGAGGGCCAGGTCACCGGGGAGGAGACCACCGGCGGGGTCCAGCTCCAGGCGTTCGGGCTCGGTACGCAGGCACTGGCGCGGTGGCGGGAGGCGGAGCAGGCGCGCACGGCCGCGCACCGCTGGGGCCCGCCGGGCGGCGGACCGGTCCCGAGCGCGCCGTCCGTGGGGTACGGAGCGGGGCCGATGATGCCGGCGGCGGCCCCGGCGCCGGCTCCCGGAGGTCCCCCCGGCTCGGCCGCGGAGCCGCGGATGCGGGCCCGAGCCGCGGGTCCGCAGAGGTCTCCCGCGATGGGACTCGGCGTCGGCGGGTCCATGCGCCAGGAGGTGTACCGGGACGACCGCGGGCCCGGGGAGTGGGCGCGGGAGCCGGCCGCGCGGGTCTTCGTCCATCTGGTGTCCCCGCCCGCGTGGCGCCGGATCACCGGGGAGGAGCCGCCGCCCTCGCCGGTGGACCGGGCCGCCTACACCAAGGCCGGGCTGCCGTGGTTCGACTACTACGACGAGAGCGGCACCGACCTGGCCCCCTCCGGGGCGCTGGGCCAGGTGGAGCCGGTGGGCGAATGGCTCGGCGATGACGACAACCCGTGGATCCAGCCCGGCCCCGGCCAGGTCAAACCCCTGGGGAAGGCTCCGAGGCCGGGGGGCCGGCCGGTGCAGGACGGGGACTGGTAGGTCCGGCCCGCCCCGCGTACTGGCCTGGAACGTACGGTAGTTCGGTCCGCCCGGACGGACCCGTGACAGCATGGGAGGGCAACGCACGGTAAGCGGAGGGGGAGTTCGGTGAGCGGAGTACGCAAGGGCCTGTCCAAGGTGGAGATCGCGCTGCGCTGGGATCCCAGCCCGGCCGGTGCGCCCGTACACGATCTGGACATACTCGCCGCGGTCTACGGGGCCGCCGCCCCGTACGGGCAGCCCGTCCACCTCGTGCACTTCGGGAGCCGCTCGCCCGACGGCACCATCACGCTGGACCGCGACAGCCGGACCGGCCAGGGCCTCGGCTTCGACGAGGTGATGACCCTCGAACTGTCGCGCATGGCAACGGAGTTGATCCGAGTGGTGGTGGGGGTGGTGATCCAGCCGGCGGGCTCCGGTCCGGCGCTGACCTTCTCCTCCGTGGCCGGTACCGGCCTGCGGATCCGGGAGGGCTACACCGACCTCTCCGTGGAGGGGTTCACGGCCGTCGGGTCCGCCCGCGCCGCCACGGTCGCCGAATTCACCCGCGAGGCCTCGGGCAGCTGGTCGCTGGACCCGGCGGTACGGGGCTTCGACGCCGACCCGGAGGAGTTCGCCCGGGTCATGGGCTCCGCCCGGGGCTGATCCCCGTACGGGAATTGCACGACGGGTTCTGGATCACCGCGCAGACCGGGCGGCGGGCACTCCGCGAGGGAGTGGCCGCCGCCCGGTCCCGTGGTGCGCTGCCACCGTCCCCACGAGGCAGCGCGGGCAGATCGCCGCCCGGTCATCGGGGACGGCGGTCTGCCGGTTCAGGGGGCCGGTCCGCTTACGGGCCGGGGGCCGGCTCCGGGCCGGCGGGCTGGGCCGGAGCGGCGGGCGCGGCCGGGCCGGCGGGCTGGGCCGGAGCGGGGTCGGTGTGCGGGCTCACGCCCAGCGCCGGCAGCAGGCAGGCGTCCACGAACCGTACGAGGTACTCGGCGTCGGCGTACCGCCCGTCCAGCACCGGCCGGATCCGCACCACGCCCATCAGCTGCGCCGGCAGGAATTCCACGGCCGGATGCCCCGCCGCGAGCTCGCCGCGCGCCACGGCCCGGTCCACGATCGCGTCGAAGGCCGCCAGCTCGGGCTCCACGATTGCTTCGCGCAGCGCCGCCTTGAGTTCCTCGTCACTGAGCACCGCATGGCCGAGGGCCTGCGTCAGCCGGGTGTCGCGCCCCGAGGTGCAGGCCGCGATCATGGCCGCCTCGCGCAGGTCGCCCGCCAGTGTTCCGGTGTCCACCGCCGCCAGGGTGCCCCGCCGGTCCGCGCGCAGGGCCGCGGCGACGAGCTGCGGCTTGGTCTTCCACTGCCGGTAGAGCGTGGACTTGCCGCAGCTGGCCCGCGCCGCGATGCCCTCCATGGTCAGGGCCTCGTAGCCGTCCTCGCGCAGTTGGTCCAGGACGGCCTCGTAGAACTGCCGCTCCCGCTCCGGGGTGATCTTGGAGCGGCGCGCAGGGGCCGGGGCGGCTTCCGGCGTCGGCGACGTCATGGGCTGCTCTCCTCGGTGGGCGCTCGCGTCCGGTATCGCAGTCGGTCCGGCCTGCGGCTCTAGTTGTCGCCCAGCGGTCCTGTGGCGATCTTCCAGCGATCGTCCAGTGACCATCCGGAGACTGTGTCGAGTGAAAGTCTACGGGAACGCAGGCGTATCGGTACACCCGCGTATCGATACGCGAATGTATCGATACACTGGCGTGTCGATGTGTGCCCGTGTACAGGAAGCGAGACCGGGGGATGACCTCCCACACCACACCTGCCGGGGCCGGCGCCGTACAGCGCCGCCGCCTCATGCGCGAGCTGCTGCTCGTCGCCGGTCTCTTCGCCGTCTACAAGGCCGGCCGCCTGCTTGCCACGGGCCGCACGGACGAGGCCTTCCGCAACGCCACCCGGGTCTGGGACGCGGAGCGCACCCTGCACCTGCCCGGCGAGGGCCTGGTCCAGCGGCTGCTCCTGCACGGCGACGCGCTCGTGCACACCGCGAACACCTATTACGCGGCCGTGCACTTCCCCGCCACGGTGCTCTTCCTCGTCTGGCTCTACCTGCGCCGCCCCGCGCACTACCTCTGGACCCGCCGGGTCCTGGCCGTCCTGACCGGCGCCGCCCTGGCCATCCACCTGACCTTCCCCCTCGCGCCGCCGCGGATGCTCGCCGCCGCCCACCTGATCGACACCGGCCAGGTCTACGGGCCCACCGTCTACGGAGCCTCGCCCGCCGCCGACAGCATGGCCAACCAGTTCGCCGCGATGCCCTCCCTGCACTTCGGCTGGGCGCTGATGCTGGCCCTCGGCATGATCGCGGCCACCTCCTCCCGGTGGCGGTTCCTCTGGCTGCTGCACCCCCTCGCCACCCTGCTCGTCGTCGTCGGCACGGCCAACCACTACTGGCTCGACGCCGTCGTCGCGGCCCTGCTGCTCGGGGCCGCCCTGCTGCTCGTCCCGCGTCCCGCCGTCCGTTCCCTCGTCGCGGCCCGGAGCGTGCCGGCCCAGCGCCGCGCCGTACCCGAGCCGGCCACCGTAGGAGGAGTCCGGTGAATGCCACCCTCGTAGCCGTCCTGCTCTGCCTCGCCGCGGCCGCCACCTACGCGGCCGCCGCCGTCGCCCAGGAGCGCCTGGCCCGCCGGGCCGTCGCCCGCAGCGCCACCTCACTGCTCGGCAACGGCGCCTGGTGGTGGTCCGCCGGACTCAACGCCGCCGCCGCGCTCCTGCACGCCGCGGCCCTGCGGTACGGGCCCCTCACCCTGGTCCAGCCGCTCGGCGCGCTCACCCTCGTCGCCGCCGTCCCCATGGGCGCCCACGGCGCCGGGCGGCGGGTCGCGGCCACCGAGTGGCGCGGCACCCTGGCCACCGTCGTCGGCCTCGGCCTGCTCCTGCTCCCCGCCTCCGGCCCCGCCCCCGACGACACCCTCACCCTGACCGAGGCCCTCGCCGTCTCCGGCGCCACGGCCGCGGTGATCGTGCTGCTGACCGTACGCAGGGACACGCGCTCGGGGCTGCGCCACGCGACGGCCTCCGGGCTGGCCTCGGCGGCCGCCTCCGCCCTGACCCAGACCGTCGCCGTGGCGGGCGGCCGCGGCGGAGCGCTGCTCAGCGTCCGCGTGGTCTCGGTGGCCCTGCTCGTGGTGGTCTTCGCGGTCGGCGGGATGCTGCTGTCCCAGCGGGCCTACCGGGGAGGCCTCGGAGCCCCGCTCGCGGTGGTCAACCTGGCCAACCCGCTGGCCGCCGCCGCGATCGGCATGGTGCTGCTCGGCGAACGCCTCCAGGGCGGGGCGGTCGGCGTCCTGCTGGCGGTGGCGGGCGCGCTCGCGGCGGCGCGGGGCGTGCTGCTGCTCACCCGGACCTCGGCGCCCGCCCCGGCCCCGGCCGCCGCATCAGCACCGGCACCGGCACCGGCACCGGCATCGAGATCCGTATCCGTACCGGCCGCACAGGTGGCTGCACCGCTCTCCGGGGTTCCCCTGCAGACGGCCTCCCCGGCGGTGCGCAAGGACCGGGTCCCGGCCTGATCCGGCCGGCGGCGGCTCAGGTCGCCGCCGGCCGCCGCCTTCGCGTTCGCCGCGCTGTGGCGAGAACCGTTTCACCCCTTCGCGCGTCCTCCTCGGTAAGACGAAGCGCGCACAGGGTGCGCACACCGAAGCGGAGTGAACAGGCATGGGCATCATCAGCTGGATCATCCTCGGACTGCTCGCGGGCGGGATCGCCAAGGTCCTGCTGCCCGGCCGTGACCCCGGCGGCCTGATCGGCACCACCCTCATCGGCGTCGCGGGCGCCTTCATAGGCGGCTGGCTCTCGGCGAAGTTCCTCGACAAGCCGATCCAGAACGACTTCTTCGACCTCGCGACCTGGGGTTCCGCCATCGCAGGCTCCCTGGTCCTGCTCATCGCCTACCGGCTCCTGTTCGGCAACTCCCGCAGTTCCCGCCACTGATCCCCGCCCCGGGGTCCCTCCCCGCGCCCGGTGCCTGCCGGTACCACCCACTCCGGTCGCACCGCCGTCGGTGGCGGCCCCTACGATGACCGGCCATGGAGAGCAGTGATTCCGGCAGACGGTTGATCGACGGGCGTTTCGAACTCGCGGGGCCCCTGGGCAGCGGCGGGATGGGGACGGTGTGGCGCGCGCGGGACATCGCGCTGCACCGGGACGTCGCGCTCAAGGAGGTCCGGCCCCCGGACCCGGCGACCGCCGCCGCACAGCCCGACCTCGCCGTCCAGCTGCGCGAACGGGCCGTCCGCGAGGCTCGCGCGCTCGCGCGGCTCGCCCACCCCAACGTGGTCACGATCCACCACATCGTGGAGCCCGCCGACGGGGTCGAGGGCCATCCGTGGATCGTGATGGAGCTGGTCAAGGGCGGCTCCCTGCACGACCGGCTGGCCTCCGGGCCGATGCCGGTCGCGGACGTGCTGCGCCTCGGGCTCGACGTGCTCTCCGCGCTGCGGGCCGCGCACGCGGAGGGGGTGCTGCACCGGGACGTGAAACCGGCCAACGTACTGCTGCGGACCGATGGTTCCGCCGTCCTCACCGACTTCGGCATCGCCGCACTGCACGGGGCGACCGCGCTGACCTCCACCGGCGTCCTGATCGGCTCGCCGGAGTACATCGCGCCCGAGCGTGCCCGCGGCGAGGAGGGGCTGCCCGCCTCCGACCTGTGGTCGCTCGGCATGCTCCTGTACGTGGCCTCGGAGGGGGTGCACCCGCTGCGCCGGGCCACCAGCCTGGCCACCGTGGTCGCGGTGCTCGACGAGCCGATCCCGGCGCCGGTACGGTCCGGCCCGCTGGGGCCCGTACTGGAACGGCTGCTGGTACGGGACCTGGCCGTGCGGCCCGGCGCCGAGGAGCTGGAGGCGCTGCTCCGCAGCGCGAGCAGTGCTCTCGGCGGCGCCACCCCGGTGACCCCGCCGATCGCCCTGGGCCAGTTCGGACCCGCGGTCCCGGCGGGTCCGGCAGCCCCGCCGGCCCCCACACGCTTCGAACCCGGCGCGGGCAACCCGTACGCGCCGACCGTGCCCGTCCCCGGGTCGGTCCGCCCCCACCACCCCCGTCCCCGCCGCCGGACCGCCCTGCTCGGCGGCCTCCTCGTGGCGGTCCTGGCCGCCGGGGCGACGATCGGCATCCTGAACTGGCCGGGCGGCGGCGCGGACGGCGACGGCGGCAAGGGCAAGGGCGTCGACGCCAAACCGCCGAGCAGTCCTTCCTCCTCCGCGCTGCCGTCCCCGTCGACCGCGACTCCGGGAACCTCCGGCGCTCCGACCCCGAAGGCGAGCACCGCCCCGACCGCGACCGCGAGCGCGCCCAAGGGCAGCCTGATCGGCCCCGCCGGCATCCGCGCCGCCATCGAAGCCTTCAAGCAGCAGGCCGGCACCACCACCTTCGTGGACATGAGGGTCTACGACGACTACGTGATCGCCTCCATCCCCACCGCGCCCGGGGCCAGGACCGTCGACTCCTGGCAGTACCGGGGCGGCGTCGCCAAACGCGGCGGCCCGGACGGCACCGTCAAGGCCGGCGAGCCCCTCATGGACATGGCCGCGCTCAACTGGGACGCCCTGCCCGCCCTGTTGGAGCAGTCGCAGAAGGAACTCGCCGTCGCGGTCCCGAGCTCGCGCTACCTCAACGTCTCGCCCTGGTCCGGTACCCCCGCGATCCGCCCGTACATCAACGACCCGTACGGTCAAGGCGGCTATGTCCTCGCGGACACCGACTTCAAGATCAAGAAGGTCTACCGGAACTGACCGTCCGGTACGGACGAACGAAGCGGAGTACCCACCACCATGCCCAGCTGGCGCACCACGCTCACCACGGCCGGGATCTCCGGCCCCCGGCTTCGCGCCGACTACACGCACACGGCCCGCCGGGTACTGCGCCGGGAGCCCGCGCCCTACCTGACCCTGCGGCTGCTGGCCGACCCGGCGCTCGTGCCCTGGCTGGCGGCCGGGCTCGCCTTCATGAACCGGGTCGACGACGTCGCCGAGACCGGCACCCCGCAACAGCGGGCCGAGGGCCTGGAGGAGCTGGGCGCCGAGGTGCGCCGGGCCCTGCAGACCGGCGAGAGCCCCGACCCGCTGCTGCGCGCCTACGCCCACGCCGTCGGCTCCCGCGGCCTGCCCACCGAATGGATCTTCCGCTTCCTCGACGGCGCCGCCACCGCGGAGGCGGTGTTCGACGGGTTCGCCACCGAGGCCGAGTTCCAGGCCTACCTCGACGCCTACGCCTGGCCCGGCGTGCTCGTCTTCACCGGGCTCCAGTACCAGGGCGGGCCCGACGCCGAACAGGCCGCCGCCTGGCGGCGGTTCGTGGACGCCGCCCAGCGGGTGGACTTCCTCGCCGACCTCGCCGGGGACCTGGCGGACGGGCGGCTGTGCATCCCCCGCGACCGGCTCGCCGAGCACTCCGTGACCCGGGCCGACCTCGAACAGGCCCGTGACACCCCGGGCGTACGGGAACTCCTGACCACCGAGTGCGCCCGCGCCCGTACCGCCCTCGCCGCCACCGAGGTCCTCCTCGACCTGGCCGAACCCGGGCTGCGGCCCGTCGTGGTGACGATGACCGAGCTCATGGAACACCAGCTCGCGGGGGTGGAGCGGGTCGGCGTCGGCGCCCTGCGCAAGGACGTCGGCTACGGCCTGGTGGCGCCCCTGCGCACCCTGGCCCGCGCCAGGGCGCAGCGGCCGCGCACCGCCGTCCGGCAGTGACATCCGAAAGGCGGTGACATCCGAAAGGCGGTGACATCCGAACAGCGGTGACATCCGAACGACAGTGACGTCCAACGGCAGTGACATTCGTACGGCCGCAGTCCGTACATGCGCATCTGCCGGGGCGCCGCCGCGCTCCGTAGCGTTGCGTACATGACGCAGACGCATTCGGAGACGGCCCGTCCCGCGGCACGATCCGTGCCCGCGGCGGTCAGCTTCCGGCACACCGCCAAGTCCTTCGGACCCGTCCACGCCGTGGCCGGTCTCGACCTCGACATCCGGCGCGGCGAAACCGTCGCCCTGCTCGGCCGCAACGGCGCCGGCAAGTCCACCACCATCAGCCTGCTGCTCGGCCTGGACGAGCCCGACGCGGGCAGCGTGCGCCTCTTCGGCGAGAGCCCCGCGCGGGCGGTGCGCTCCGGCCGGGTCGGCGCGATGCTCCAGGAGGGCCGGGCCGTGCCCCGGCTCACCGTGCGCGAGCTCGTCGCCTTCGTCGCCCGCACCTACCCGGCGCCGATGCCGGTGGCCGAGGCCCTGGAGCTGGCCGGGCTCACCGGCCTCGGAGGCCGCCGCGTGGACCGGCTCTCCGGAGGCCAGGCCCAGCGGGTCCGCTTCGCCGTCGCCCTCGCCGGGAACCCCGAGCTGATCGTCCTCGACGAGCCGACCGCCGCCCTCGACGTGGAGGCCCGGCGCGCCTTCTGGGTCTCCATGCGGGCGTACGCCCGGCGCGGCAACACCGTGCTGTTCTCCACGCACTACCTGGACGAGGCCGACGCCCACGCCGACCGCATCCTCGTCCTGGACCGCGGCCGGGCCGTGGCCGACGACACCGGGGAGGGGCTGCGGCGCGCCGCCGGCGGCTCCCTCGTCGCCTTCGACCTGGCCGGGCGGTCCACCGAGGAGCTGACCACCCTGCCCGGGGTGGTCGCCGTGGAGATCGCCGGGGACCGCGCGAAGCTGCGTACCCAGGACCCTGACGCCACCGTCGTCGCCCTCGTGCACCGCGGCGCCGTCCGCGGCCTGGAGGTCACGGCCGCCTCGCTCGACGAGGCCTTCCTCGCCCTGACCGGCTCCGGGGCCCGCTCCGGAGCCGACTACCGGGCCGGAGCCGACACCCGGGCCGGATCCGACACCGCCGCGGAGCGTGCCCGATGATCATCACCGCCTATGTCCGCCTCGAAGTGCGGCGCACGCTGCGCGACACCGGATTCGTCTTCTTCGGCATCGGTATGCCGGTGGTGATGTACCTGCTCTTCACCAACCTCGGCACCGCTGACCCCGAGTGGAAGACCGCCTCCATGGTCGCGATGGCGGCCTACGGGGCCCTGGGCGCGGCCCTCTCCGCCGGAACGGGCGTGGCCGAGGACAAGGGCGTCGGCTGGCTGCGCCAGCTGCGCGTCACCCCGATGACCCCGCGCCAGGCGGTCACCGGCCGGGCGCTGACCGGCTCCGTCGTGGTCCTGCCCGCCGTCGCCGCCGTGCTCGCGGCGGGCGCGCTCGTCAACGGGGTCCGCCTCGACGCCTGGCAGTGGGCGGCCGTGGTCCTCGCGCTCTGGCTCGGGGCCCTCCCCTTCACCTTCCTCGGCCTGGGCAACGGCTACCGCCTCTCCGCCCAGACCACCGGCCTCGTCAACGTCTCCTGCAACCTGCTGCTGTCGATCGTCGGCGGCCTCTGGTTCCCGGCCGCGCTGTTCCCGCACTGGCTGCAGACGCTGAGCGACTTCACCCCGACGCACCGGTTCGCGGAGATCGGGCAGCAACTCGCCGCGGGAGCCGCGCCGGGGCTGGCGGCGCCGGGAGTGATCCTGGCGTGGGCGTTGCTGTTCGGCTCGTACGCGGTGTTCTCGTACCGTCGGTCCGCGCGGACGGTGTAGGCGATGCGCGCGGTACGCGAGGCGGCATGCGCCGCGGAACGGGGAACGGACATGGGTGTCAGCCCGGGCTCGGCCGCCGAGGTGAAGAGGAGCCGGCTGCCCAGACCCGCCGGGATCGGCGTGAACAGCGGGCTCTCCCTGCTGCCGTGGCTGCTCATGGGCATGGGCGCCTTCTCCAACATCATCCAGGGAAAGACCCCCAACCCGCTCGTCGGCGGCGCCGGCCTGCTGATCTTCAACTCCCTCTACATCAGCGTGGTGTTCCGCGCCTTCCACAAGGGCGCGCGGGAGGCCGCGAGCACCCGCTGGAGCCTGGTCGCCATGGGAGCGGTCACCTGCGGGCTGGCCCTCGCCTACGGGGGCAGCTGGCTGGCCTTCTTCCCCCTGCTCGGGCTCGCGGTCGGGGCCGTGCTCCGGGGCCGGACACTCGGTCTGACCGTCCTCGGCCTGTGCGCCGTGGCCGGTGCGATCGGCGTCTACCGCGACGGCTGGGGGGCGGTGGGCGTCGTCTACGGGACCTTCCTGTCCGGCATGGTCACCGCGGCCATCCTCGCCCTCTCCGAGACGGTGCGCGAACTGCGCGACACCCGCCAGGAGCTGGCCCGTACCGCGGTGGAGCGGGAGCGGCTGCGCTTCTCCCGGGACCTGCACGATCTGCTGGGCCACACCCTGTCGGTGATCGTCGTGAAGTCGGAGGCTGCCCGCCGGCTCGCGCCCCGCGACATCGACGCGGCCCTCGCCCAGGTCGCCGACATCGAATCCGTCGGCCGCCAGGCCCTCGTGGAGATCCGCGAGGCCGTCACCGGCTACCGCGAGGCCAGTCTGGCCGGTGAGCTCGACCGGGCCCGCGGGGTCCTGACCGCCGCCGGGATCGAGCCCGTCGTACGGCAGTGGGGGCCGCCGCTGCCCCCGCAGACGGCGGCGCTGCTGGGCTGGGTGGTCCGCGAGTCGGTCACCAACGTGATCCGGCACGGGTCTTCGGCGACCAGATGCGAGATCGAGGTGCGGGGGTCCGCCGAACGGGTCCGCCTGGTGATCACGGACGACGGGGGCGGCGTAGGCTCCACCCCGCCGGGCAGTGGTCTGACCGGGCTGGCCGAACGGCTCGCGGTGGCCGGCGGCACCCTGGTCGGCGGCCCGGCCCCGGGCCGGGGCGGCTTCCGGGTCACCGCCGAACTCCCGGTGGACCAGGACGCGTACGAGACGGCGGGCGAGACCGGGTACGAGACGGCGGGCGAGACCGTGGGTGAGACGGCGGGCGAGACCGCGGGCGAAGGCGAGGACCGATGATCAGGCTGCTGCTGGCCGAGGACCAGGGCATGATGCGCGGGGCCCTGGCCCTGCTGCTCGGACTGGAAGAGGACATCGAGGTCGTGGCGCAGGTCGGCGCCGGCGACGAGATCGTGCCCGCTGCCCTGGAGACCCGGCCGGACGTGGCCCTGCTCGACATCGAACTCCCCGGCCGCAGCGGACTCGACGCGGCGGCCGACCTGCGGCGCCGGATCCCCGGCTGCCGGGTGCTGATCCTGACCACCTTCGGCCGGCCCGGCTATCTGCGCCGGGCCATGGAGGCGGGGGCGGCCGGGTTCCTCGTGAAGGACGGCCCGGTGGAGGAACTGGCCGCGGCCGTCCGGCGGGTGCTCGCGGGGGAGACCGTGATCGACCCCGCGCTCGCGGCCGCCGCCCTCAGCGCCGGCCCGAACCCGCTGACCCCGCGCGAGGTCGACGTCCTGAACGCGGCGGCCGACGGGGCCACCGTCGCCGACATCGCGGCGAAGGTCCACCTGTCGGAGTCGACCGTGCGGAACTACCTGTCCGCGGCGATCGGCAAGACCGGAACCCGCAACCGCATGGAGGCCGTTCGCGCGGCCCGCCGCCAGGGCTGGCTGTGACCGGGCGGGCCCGGAGGCCCGCTCGGTTAGCGCTCGGCGCGGCTCAGTAGGCGCCGTTGACGTTGTCGATCGAGCCGTAGCGGGCGGCCGCGTAATTGCAGGCGGCCGTGATGTTGGCGACCGGGTCGTAGGAGTCCAGGGCGGTGCCGGGGACGTGATAGGCGCGGAAGGTCGGGTCGATCACCTGGAGCAGGCCCTTGGAGGGTATGCCGGCCGCGGCGTTGGAGTCCCAGTTGTTGATGGCCATCGGATTCCCGGAGGATTCGCGCATCACGTTGCGGTGAATTCCTTCGTAGCTGCCGGGAATTCCGTGCTGGGCCATGACGTCGAGCGACTGCCGGATCCAACCGTCGAGGTTGTTGGCGTAGCCGGTGGCCGCGGGGGCGGCGGCGGGGGCCGCGGCCGGTGCGAGGGAGCCGAGCTTCAGCTTCAGGCCGGGACGGATCACCGAGGGGTTGGCTCCGACCGCGCTGCGGTTGGCCTCGTAGAGCTGCTGCCAGCCGCCGCCGATGGAGTGCTCCGCCGCGATCTTCGCCAGGGTGTCGCCGCTGACCACGGAGTACGTGGTCGGGGCGGCGGTCACCGCAGCGGTCACCTCGGCGGCTCCGGCCGTGGTCGCGCTGATCAGCGGGAGGGCCAGGACCGCGCCGCCGGTGCCGGCGAGGGCCAGCTTGCGGGTGAGCGGGTTGTTCTTCGGCCGACGGTGCTTTCCCTGAGCGGGCATGGCGGAATTCCTCACGTGGGGGTACGGGAGAGCCCTGGCGGCGGCCGGATTCGGCAGCTGACCACCGGGAACGAGGTGAACGTAGGCGAGTCCGCGGGGCCGGAACAAGACACGAATTCGACCGGGAGATCCACTTCCCGCTATCGGCCCGGTGGATGACCTTGAAAAGGGATCCGGGAATTGCGGAAATTCCCTCCGGGAAAAGGGAATCGACCCTTCCGGGGGAATGATGTTGATCCGGCGGGCGTGACTCACATCACGGAATTCCGGACGGGTCCCCAAAACGGGCAAGTCGCCCGTCGCCGCACCTGATTCGGGCGACCCGCCCGTTGGCGGCGAATCGCCCATCAAGGGTCAATCAGGTCTCGTAGGAGACCCTGCCGTCCTCGTCCATCGGCGGGTGCAGCCGGGAGGGCCCGCAGCCGCCCTCCACCTCGTCCGACGGGCGGGCCGCCTCCGGCCCGTCGGGCCCGATCCGCAGCACCCGCCGCATCCGTACGATCAGCAGCTCGCGGCCGTCGTCCAGGCGCACCGAGTCCGCGTCACCGGCGGCCCGGAAATCCGCCGCCGCCCGGGCGTACCCGGCCCGCTCCGGCTCCGGGAGCTCGTACACGGCCGGCCAGAGCCACGTCAGCATGTGCACCAGCGCCCGCCGGGCCGCGTGCGGGCTCGCCAGCAGCGTGCTCGCCGGCTCCCAGCCCGCCCCGGTGCGCTCCAGCACCCGGAACGCGGCCGGCAGCAGCACGATCCCGGCATGGGTGCGCACCGCCCGCCGCGAGTCCGCCCGTACCTTGGCCGGATAGCGGGGGCTGCGGTACTGCAGGCCCATCAGCGCGAGCCGCTCCGTGGCCTCCATGACGCTCGTCGCCGCGATGTGGTCGATCACGAAGTCCGCGTCCAGCCCGGGATCCCGGGCCCCCGGGTCCCAGCCGCGCTCGGGCGGCTCCGGATCGGTGGGCCGGGGCGGCTCCGGCCCCTCGCTGTTGCAGTAGAGCAGCTCCTCGCACCGCACCACCCGGTACCGGGTGCCGGCCGCCGTGATCTCGTTGAGGGGCTCCGTCTCCAGTCGTGCGACGGCCGCCAGCAGCTCCCGGCGGACCTCCCGGTCGTCGGTGTCGTCCTTGGCCCGGAACCACAGGGAGGAGTTCAGGCCGTCCCGGGCGTCCTGCGGGACCCCGCAGGCGACCGGGTTCAGCACCTGCCACCGGTGCCCGCCGCCCACCGGCTGGCAGGCGATCCCGAAGAGCGGTCCCCGGACGACGTAGTGGTCGTACTTCCGCGCCGCGTCGGAGGCGTCGGCCTCCTGCGCGGCCGCCACCGGATGCCGCGCCTGCTCGACGTTCATGTAGAGGTGCTCGCGCCCGGGAGGTACCTCACTGCTCATACCGCATTCTCGGCACACCCCCGGCCGGTCGGCGGGGAGCATCCACAACTCGGTCCCGAATCATTGAGGTTGTGCTAAACCCCCGCCGCGGCGGGGGTTTAGCACTCCGCTGTGTCGGTGGTCCCGCCTAGGGTGGGCGGATGGACGAGATGGAGATCGTGGCGGACCAGGGGGAGTGGCGGGCCGGGTTCCGGGAGCGGGTGCTGGCCGGATACCGGGCCGCGGGCTGCTCGGAACCGCTGGCGCGGGCCCTGCTGGAACGGGCCGCGAAGGGCATCGACGGCTGGACCGTGGCCACGGACGGCACGGGGTGGGCCGCGGTCGAGGTCGCCGAGGAGAACGGGGCGACCCTGGGCCGGATCCACGACCTGACGGCGCCACACGGGCGTGCGTGGGCCGAGCGGTGGTGCGCCGAGCACGGCGCGCAGCGGGCCGAGGTCCGGATCACCGGCGGAGGCGGAGCGGGGCCCTTCGCCGACTATCCCGTACGGGGACAGAACCGGATGCGCGCCGTGGCCGAGCAGCCGCAGCTGCCGGCGGGCCTGACGGTCCGCCGGCTCACCGAGGAGGAGTACCCGGGCTGGTACGCCGGGGAGGAGGCCGCGTACATCGCGGACATCGTCCGGGCCGGAGCCCTGACCCCGGCCCAGGCCAAGGAGAAGTCCGACCAGGACTTCGAGAAGTTCCTTCCGCAGGGGTACCTGACCCCGGGTCACGCCTTCTACGCGCTGGAGGCCGAGGGGCAAGTGATCGGCACCGGCTGGGTGAACCACGGCTTCCTGCCCGGCGTGACCTTCGGCTTCTCGCTGGAGGTCTACGAGGAGCACCGCGGCAAGGGCTACGGACGGGCCGCCATGGCCGCCGGCGAGTGGGCGACCCGGCAGGGCGGTGACGAGGCGATGATGTTCAACGTCTTCGGCGGCAACGAGGTGGCGATGAGCCTCTACGACAACACCGGCTTCGCCGTGCTGGACGAGTTCCGCTACATCGGCTTCTAGGCCGTAGTCCGCGCGAGGCTGCCTAGGCGGGGGCCCGTACGGCCTCCCCGCCGAGCCCCGGGAACGCGTCCTGGAGGCGGCCCAGTTCCCGCTGCGCCGCCGCCACCGCGGCCCCGCTCGCCGGCAGCAGGGGGAGCCGTACGTCGGGGGTCGGGATCCGGCCCTGCGCGTACAGCACGCCCTTGATCACCGCCGGGTTGGGCTCGGCGAAGAGCGTGGCGGAGAGCCGGGCCAGCCCGTGGCCCAGGGCGCGGGCCCGGTCCGCGTCGCCCGCCCCGCCCGCGCTCCAGGCCGTCGCGAGTGCGGCGAAGGAGGCCGTCGCCAGATGCGCGGAGGCGAGGATCCCGCCCGCCGCACCGAGCGCGAGCAGCGCGGAGAGGTACGCGTCGTCGCCCACCAGGAACTCGAACTCCTCGGGCAGGTCGCCGATCAGCTCCACCGCGTCCTGATCGACCGCGCCGACCGCGTACTTCACTCCCGCCACCCCGGGCAGCGCTCCGATCGCCCGCAGCGCGGCCGCGTCCAGCGGCTGCCCGGTCCGGTACGGGACGTGGTAGACGATCAGCGGCACCGGGCTCACCTCCGCGAGCCGGGTGAAGTGCGCGAGCACCCCGGCGGCCGCGGGCCGGACGAACGCGGGCACGCTCACCAGCGCCGCGTGCACCTCCGGCCACCGCTTCAGCCGGACGAGCGAGGCCTCGGCGGCGAGGGTCGCGCTCGCCCCGGCGCCCACGCTCAGCAGCGCCCCCCGCTCCCGGCAGACCCGGGCGCAGACGTCGGTGACCAGGTCGCGTTCCCCTTCGTCGAGGGCGGCGGCCTCCGAGGTGGTGCCCAGGGCCACGATCCCGGTGGCGCCCGCGCCGAGCACCTCATGGGCCAGCGCTTCCAGGGCCTCGGCGGCGACCTCGCCGGTGGAGGTGAAGGGGGTGACGAGCGGTACGTGGATCCCGCGCAGGCTCCGCGTGGAGTGGTTCGGTGTCATGCGTCGAGCTTTGCTCGCTCCGAGCGTCGAATCCAGTTCGCATTTCTTACCTGAACCGTAAGCTGATCCGATGCTCGATGTACGACGCCTGCGCCTGCTGCGCGAACTCGCCCGCCGGGGGACCATCGCCGCCGTCGCCGAAGCGCTGTCCTTCAGCCCTTCGGCGGTGTCCCAGCAGCTCGGCGTCCTCGAACGCGAGGCTGGCCTGGCCCTGCTGGAGCGCACCGGCCGCCGGGTCCGCCTCACCCCCGCCGGGCAGAACCTGGTCCGCTACGCGGAAGCCGTACTCGAACTGCTCGAACAGGCCGACGCGGACCTCGCCGAAGCCCGCAGCGGCCTGGCCGGAGCGCTGCGGATCGGGTCCTTCCCCACCGCCACCCGGGCCATCGTCCCGGCGGCCCTGGTCGCCCTGGGCCGCCGCCACCCGGGGCTGGAGCCGATGGTGTCCGAGACCGACCCGGCGGCCGTGGCCCACGCGCTGCGGGCCGGGGACCTGGACGTGGCCCTGATCCACGAGTACGACTTCGTCCCCACCCCCGAGGAGCCGGGGCTGGCCACCGAGCCGCTGTACCGGGAGGCGATGTACCTGGCGGCCCCGGCGGCCCCGGCGGAGGCGGAGCCCCCGGCGCCCGTGCCCGGCGCCGGAGCCGCCGGACCCGACCAGGGCGCGATGCTCCGCAGGCACGCCGACGCGCCCTGGATCATGGCCACGCACGGCACCCTCTGCCACGCCATGACCGTACGGGCCTGCCAGGCCGCCGGGTTCGCCCCGAGGATCCGTCACCGGGTCGACGATTTCGCGACCGTCCTCGCGCTGGTCGGGGCCGGCCAGGGCGTGGCGGTGGTGCCGCAGCTGGGGATCGCCGGGCACGCGGGCCCGGCCGTCGGCCTCACCCGCCTCCTCATGGAACGCCGCACCAAGCTGGCCTTCCGCAGCGGGGCCGGCGCCCACCCGGCCGTGGCCGCCTTCGGCGCGGCGCTGCGCTCGGCGGTGCCGCCGGAGCTGGACCCCCGGCGCGCGGGGGCATGAGGCAACTCCCGCATGTGTGAACGCGCGTGTACGTTGGCCGGACCGGGGGGATCCGTCGGAGCAGCCGGACCGGACCCGACCGGACCGTGAATGAGATCGGGGTAGCACGTGACGCATCGCGTACGAGGGGTCATCGCCCGGAGCAAGGGCGCACCGGTGGAGACGACGACGATCCTCGTGCCCGATCCCGGGCCGGGCGAGGCCCTCGTACGGGTCCAGGCCTGCGGGGTCTGCCACACCGACCTGCACTACCGCGAGGGCGGGATCAACGACGAGTTCCCCTTCCTGCTCGGCCACGAGGCCGCCGGGGTCGTCGAATCGGTCGGCCCGGACGTCACCTCCGTGGCCCCCGGCGACTTCGTGATCCTGAACTGGCGTGCGGTGTGCGGGAGTTGCCGGGCCTGTAAGCGCGGCAAGCCCTGGTACTGCTTCGCCACGCACAACGCCACCCAGCCCATGACCCTGGAGGACGGCACCCCGCTCTCCCCGGCCCTGGGGATCGGAGCCTTCGCCGAGAAGACCCTGGTGGCGGCCGGCCAGTGCACCAAGGTGGACCCGGCCGCCTCGCCCGCCGCCGCCGGCCTGCTCGGCTGCGGGGTGATGGCCGGCCTCGGAGCCGCCCTGAACACCGGCAACGTCGGGCGCGGGGACTCCGTGGCCGTCATCGGCTGCGGGGGCGTGGGCAACGCGGCCGTCGCGGGCGCACGGCTGGCCGGCGCCTCGAAGATCATCGCGGTGGACCTGGACGACCGGAAGCTGGAGTGGGCGCGCGGGCTGGGCGCCACGCACACCGTCAACGGCGGTGCCGAGGACGTGGTCAAGGCCATCCAGGAGCTGACCGGCGGGAACGGCGCGGACGTGGTCATCGAGGCCGTCGGCCGCCCCGAGACGTACCGGCAGGCGTTCTACGCGCGCGATCTGGCCGGCACCGTGGTCCTGGTCGGCGTCCCGACGCCGGAGATGCGGCTCGAACTCCCGCTGCTGGACGTCTTCGGGCGCGGCGGCGCCCTGAAGTCCTCCTGGTACGGGGACTGCCTGCCCGAGCGGGACTTCCCCCTGCTCATCGACCTCTACCTGCAGGGCCGCCTGGACCTCGACGCGTTCGTCTCCGAGCGGATCGCACTGGACGGGGTCGAAGCGGCCTTCGAGCGGATGGAACGCGGAGAGGTGCTCCGTTCGGTGGTCGAGTTCTGACGCGAGGGGCCCGGGCTCGGCGGCTATGACGCGAGGGGCCCGGTCCCTGCGGTGAGGACGCGAGGGGCCGGGCCCTGCAGGTAAGGGGCAGGGCGTAGCGGAGAGTCGTACTAGACTCGGCCGCACCGCCATTCCGCACCCCGGTCGCGACCCGGCCGGGGCACCGCCGTCCAAGGGGCCGTCCGTGACCTCCAGTGCCAGCTACCGTCAGCCCGGTGTCGTCATCACCGACCACCGCTTCACGGTGCCGCTCGACCACGCCCGCCCGGACGGCGGCGAGCGGATCGAGCTGTACGCGCGCGAGCTGGTGGCCACCGGGAAGGACCCCGAGTCCCTGCCCTGGCTGCTGTACCTGGAGGGCGGTCCCGGCTTCGGCGCCCGCCGGTTCGTCGGCCGGCAGGCCTGGCTGGAGCGGGCCCTGGCCGAGTACCGGGTCCTCCTCCTGGACCAGCGCGGAACCGGCCGGTCCACCCCGCTCAACCGGCAGACCCTGCCCCTGCGCGGCACCCCCGCGCAGCAGGCCGAGTACCTCGCCCACTTCCGCGCCGACTCCATCGTGCGCGACGCCGAGACCATCCGCCCCCTCCTCACCGGCGGCGCGCCCTGGACCGTCCTCGGCCAGAGCTTCGGCGGGTTCTGCGTCACCCACTACCTCGGCGCCGCCCCCGAGGGGCTGACCGCTGCCCTGATCACCGGCGGGCTGCCCTCCCTCGACGCGACCGCCACCGAGGTGTACGAGGCCGCGTACCCCCGCATGGAGCGCAAGAACCGGGAGCACTACGCCCGCTACCCCATGGACGTCGAGCGGGCCCGGCGCATCGCCGCCCACCTCCACGACCACCCCGCCGAACTCCCGGGCGGCTACCGGCTGACGGTCGAGGCCTTCCAGTCCCTGGGCCTCCTCCTCGGCGTCTCGGACGGCAGCCACCAGCTGCACTACCTGCTGGAGGACGCCTTCGTCCCCACCACGGCCGGGCCTGCACTCTCGGACGCCTTCCTGGAGGCCGTCCACGCCCAGCTCTCCTTCGCCGGACACCCCCTGTACGCCCTGATCCACGAGACGATCTACGCCCAGGACCCGGCCGCGCCCCTCGGCTGGGCAGCCGACCGGGTGCGCGCGGACCAGCCGCGCTTCGACGCCGCCCGCACCCTCAAGGGCGACGAGCCGCTGTACTTCACCGGCGAGACCGTCCACCCCTGGCACTTCGACTGCGACCCGGCGCTCGCCCCGCTGCGCGAGACCGCCGCACTGCTGGCCGCCCGCACCGGCTGGACGCCCCTGTACGACCCGGCGCGGCTCGCCGCCAACGAGGTGCCGGTGGCCGCCGCCGTCTACCACGACGACATGTACGTGGACACCGCGCACTCCCTGGCCACCGCCCGGGCTGTCCGGGGCCTGCGGACCTGGGTGACGGACGAGTTCGACCACGACGGAGTCCGGGCGGGCGGCCCGCGCGTCCTGGACCGGCTGCTGGCGCTCGTACGCGAAGAGGTCTGACCCGGGCGGACTACGGGACCGGTATGCCCGTTCGCAGGAAGTACAGCCCCGTGAGGTGTCCGGCCTCGTTGAAGGTGACGCGGAACTCTCCGGGCTTCTTCGTCATGCGCAGCGGCACGTTGACCACGATCCCCTGTGCGGACGCGACCTGTTGGGGATCCCCGTGCGACAGATAGGGCCCGAACTGCTCCTGGTAGTCCTGCCAGGAGCGCGCGAGGAGCTCCGGAGAGGCCATGAGGCGCAGCGTCTCGTCGAAGCGGCCCGAGACGGCGTCGAAGTCGCCCCGCACCACTTCGTCGAGGGCATCGAGAGCGAGCTGCTTGTCATCCTGCTGGTCATCGGCCCGCGCCGCGACCGTCATCGCGGCCGGGACCGTGGCCGTCGCGGGGGAAACGTTCGTCAGGAGCACGGCGCTGGAAGCGAGCACGACCGCGGGCACGATCCGAACGAACCGCCGCTTCCCGCCGCGCGTCCTTGGCTTGCCGGACATCAGGGCCATGGCTCTCCCCTTCTCCCGTTCATGCTAGGACGCCCGCACGGCGGTCGCATTTCGGCCGCGGCAGCTGCCCGGGAAAGGTCCCCACGACGTCGAGCAGCGCCACTACAGGGCCCTGTCCGTCCATTCGCCTATTGTGCGACGCATGACTGAACAATTGGACACGGCCGCAGCGCCCTTGGAGCCGATGCCCACCGACTGGCAGCGCGCGCTCGCCGTGGTGGCCCACCCCGACGACCTGGAGTACGGGTGCGCGGCGGCCATCGCCGACTGGACCGACGGCGGCCGCGAGGTGGTCTACCTGCTGGCCACGCGCGGTGAGGCGGGCATCGACACGATCGACCCCGTCGCCTGCGCCCCGCTGCGCGAAGCCGAACAGCGCGCCAGCGCCGCGGTGGTCGGAGTGTCCACGGTGGAGTTCCTGGACTACCGCGACGGCGTGATCGAGTACAACCTCGCACTGCGCCGGGACATCGCGGCCGCCATCCGACGGCACCGGCCCGAGCTGGTCATCACCATGAACCACCGCGACACATGGGGCGGGGCCGACGGCGGCGGCTGGTGGAACACCCCCGACCACAAGGCGGTCGGCCGGGCCACCCTGGACGCGGCGGGCGACGCGGGCAACCGCTGGATCTTCCCCGAACTCATCGCGGAGCAGGGGCTGGAACCCTGGGACGGGGTGCGCTGGGTCGCGGTGTCCGGCACCACGACGCCCACGCACGCGGCCGACGCCGGTCCGGGGCTGGAGCGTTCGGTGAAATCGCTGATGGAGCACAAGGCGTACATCGAGGTCCTGACGGACGAGGACCCGCAGACCTACGTGCGCAACTTCCTGACGGGCAACGCCCAGCAGGCGGCGGCCCGGTTCGGCGGGCGGCCGGCGGTGGCGTTCGAGGTCTTCCCGCGCTGAGCGGTCCGCCTTAAGCGGTCTCGCGGAAACGTACCCCATTTCCCCGAGACCGCTTAGGGTGTCCGCGTGATCGACACCATCGGCACGGAGATCGCGGAGGGTGAGGAACGGATCCGTCTGGAGGTCGCGGACGGGATCGCGGAACTCACCCTCTGCCGCCCGGACAAACTCAACGGCTGGAGCTGGGAGTCCACCCGCCAGCTGGGCCTGCTGGCGGACCGGATCCGCTTCGACCCGGACGTACGGGTGGTCCTGCTGCGGGCCGAAGGGCGGGCCTTTTGCGCGGGCATCGACGTGACGGCCCCGGGCGGGGCGATCGCGGGAGCCTCGGCCGCCGAGCGGAACCGGAACTACTACGAGGGCATCCGCTGGGTCCACGAACGCTTCGCGGTCCTCGCCCGGCTGCCGCAGCCGGTGGTGGCCGCGGCGCAGGGCTACTGCCTGGGCTTCGGCTTCGAGCTGGCCCTGATGGCCGACATCCGGATCGCGGCGGACGATGCCGTCTTCGCCCTGCCGGAAGCCCAGTTGGGCGTCGCGGTCGACGCCGGCGGAGACCTGCGCATCGCCCGCGAGGCGGGCGCGGGCTGGGCCAAGTTCCTGGCCCTGACGGGCCGCCGCATCGACGCGCAGACGGCGCTGCGGCTCAACCTGGTCCAACAGGTCGTGCCGGTCGCCGAGTTGGAATCGACGGCCCGTTCCCTCGCGGCGGAGATCGCGGCCAACGCCCCCCTCGCGGTCCAGGGCATCAAGCGGGCCGTCGACTCCTACGCGGACGCCGCCCTGCCCGCGGCCCTGGACCGCGTGGCGATGACGGCGGCCCTCACCCTCACCTCGGAGGACTCCCGCGAGGGCTACACCGCCAAGGCGTCCCGCCGCCCACCACGCTTCACGGGGGCCTGAGCGCGCGGCGGTTGAGGTCCCGGGCGGCCGGTCCACCGGATTCCAAAGGAAGTTCTGCAAAAAAACTTTTGGAAAGCCCCGGAATGATCTAGCCTCCCGTCATGATCGGCGAAGAGCAGAGACGTGTCATCGATCCCGAACGGGACGCGGCAGCCCTGAAGGCCCTCACGCACCCGTTGCGGATCCGGCTGCTCGGACTGCTTCGGCAGGACGGCCCGGCCACCGCGAGCGAGCTCGCCGTGAGCACGGGGGAGTCCTCCGCATCCACCAGCTACCACCTGCGCGTCCTGGCGAAGTACGCATTCGTCGCCGAGGCCGAGCACCGCGACGGGCGGGAACGCCGCTGGCGGGCAGTGCACTTGGTGACCTCCTGGAGCAACGGGGCGATGGACGCCTCGCCGGACAGCCGCGCCTGGGTCGGTCTCTCGCGCCGGGCCCAGATCCAGCACCTGGAGGCCTCCCTCGTCCGGCACGAGGCCGACATCGCCGACGGCCGCCTGGGGCGGGAGTGGGCGGAGCCCGCCAGGATCGACGACCTGATGCCCCGCCTGACCCCCGAGTCGCTCACCGAACTCTGGGAGGTCCTCGACCGGAAGCTGGAGGAGCTGACCGGCCGCGACGCGCAGGACCCCCGCGCGGCCCGGGTCGTCCTCCTCACCGCAGGGCTGCCCCTGGCCCCCCGCGAACCCGCCGCGCAGCCCGTACCGGACGCCCCCGCCGCCGCGCCCGCCCCGGCGGCCACCGGCACCGGGGAGGCGGCGTCGTGACCGGACGGCTGGACATACCCGCCGCGCGCCGCCGCTACGTCACGGCCTGCACCCTCTTCTGGCTGCCGCTGGGGCTGACCGTCGCCCCCCTGATCCTGCTGCTCACCGAGCGCGGCATGACCATGGCCGCCATCGCCGGGTTCTTCGCCGCGCACTCCCTGGTCGCCGCAGCGCTCGAACTGCCCACCGGGGGACTCTCCGACGTCCTGGGGCGCCGCGCCGTCCTGGCCGCCGCCGGGCTGCTGAACCTGGCCGCCCTGACCCTCCTCGGCCTCGGCTCCGCCCCCTGGCTCCTGGGCCTGGGCATGGTGCTGATGGGCGCGGGCCGGGCCCTGTCCAGCGGACCGGCCGAAGCCTGGTACGTAGACACCCTCCAGGCACACTCCGGCCCCGACGCCGAACTGCGCACCGGCCTGGCCCGCGGCTCCTCGGCCACCTCCGCCGCGCTCGCCGCGGGCACCCTGCTCGGCGGCACCCTCCCCTGGCTGCTCGGAGCCGGCCCCGACCTCGGCGCCCGGCTGGGCGGAGCCACCTCCGGGCTGGTGCTGCCGCTCTCCGTGCCTCTGCTGCTGGGCGCGGCGGTCGAGATTGCCTTCGTGCTGTACATCCTGGCCGCCCTGCCCGAGCCGTCCCGGCCCGCGGCCACCCTGCGCGAGGTGCTCCGGGGCATCCCGGTCACCGTCGTGGACGGACTGCGCCTGGGCGGCCGCGACGCGATGGTCCGCCGGATCTTCCTCAGCGCCGGGGCCGCCGGCAGCGCCCTGGCCGCGCTGGAACTGTTCACTCCCGGACGCGCCGCGGCCCTCACGGGCGCATCGGATTCGGGCGCCGTGCTCTTCGCCGCGCTCGCCTGCGCCGGATTCGTCTGCTCCGGCGTCGGCAGCCACCTCGCACCGGCAGCCGCCCGGCTCGCGGGCAGCGGAGAGCGTGCCGTCATGGCGAGCCTCGGCGCCAGTGCGGTCGGCCTGCTCCTGCTCGGCGTCACCGCGCTGTCCACCGGGGTGGGCTCCATGGTCCTGGCGGCCACCGGCTACGGACTGGTCTACCTCGGCATCGGTGCGGCGGGACCGAGCGAGAACGACATCCTGCACCGCCGCGTCTCCAGTGCCGGCCGGGCCACCGCGCTCTCGGTCCAGTCCCTGGCCCTGCAACTGGCCGGAGCCCTCACCGGTCTGGCCATCGGCGTCCTGGGGCCGGGTCCGCTGCCCTGGCTGGTGGGAGGCGCCGCGCTGCTGGCGGGAGCCCTCCTGTGGGCCCGCCGCGGTGTGCCCGAGCCGTCCACGAGCACCTGCCCGAACTGACCGGCAGGATCTGGAAGGGACGGCCTACTCCTCCAGCCGCAGCAGCGCGAGGGCGCGGGCCGACACGGCGGGGAGGGGGTCGCGGCCGTCCTCGGCGGCCCAGTGTTCGAGGGCGACCGTGACGGCGTCGATGAGCACGGCCGCCAGGAGGCGGGTCTCCAGGGCGGATTCGGGGCGGCCCGTACGGAGCGCGAGCACCGGGATCAGGCGGTCCTGCATCGCGCGGGCGGCCGCGAGCCAGCGCAGGCGGATCGCCGGGACCCCGCTCATCACCTGGATCAGGCGGACCGTCTGGCCCGGTTCCTCGTAGCGCGCACCCGCCGTCGCGGTCGTGAAGGCGGCCTGGACGGCCTCGGTGAGCGGTTCGCCCGCCGGGCGCAGGGCCAGCTCCTCCACCAGGGTGGCGACCCCGGCCGTGAGTACGGGGGTCAGCGCGTCCTCCTTGGCCGGGCAGTAGCGGTAGAAGGTGCGCAGCGAGATGCCGGCGGCCCGTGCGATGTCGTCGACCGTCGTGGCCTCGTACCCCCGCTCGGAGAACAGCGCGGCCGAGGCCTCCGCGATCTCGAACCGCGTGGCCTCCCTGCGCCGCTCCGTCAACGACGGGCGGCCCGTACTGACCGTGCTCACCGCAACACCTCCGGGGGGTCGATGGGATGCAAGAGGCCCTGGGATGCAAGAGGCCAAGGGGATGCAAGAGGTCAATGTGCCACACCACCGGCCGCCCCCCGGGGCCGCTCCGCAGAGTGGTCAGAGGGTGAACGGGCCACGGCCCAGCTGCTCCCGTACCGGTACCACTTCGGGGTTGACGAGGGAGCGGCGCTGCCAGTTCGCGCCGTCCACCACCAGGGTGTGGCCGGTGATGAAACGGGCGTAGGGGGAGGCCAGGAAGGTCGCGGCCCAGCCCAGTTCGCGCGGTGCGCCGACCCGCAGGGCGGGCTGCCGGTTGTCCTTGGCGTCCGGGGCGGCCCGGTCCAGGCCGCCCCGGATGTCCTCGGTCATGTCCGCGTGCGGGAACAGCCCGGGGACCAGGCCGTTGATCTGGATGCCGTACGGGCCCCACTCGACGGCCAGGGTCTCCACCAGGTTCTTCACCCCGGCCTTGGCGGCGGCGCTGTGGGCGAATCCCGGCCCGCCCGTCCAGGCGTACGAGGCTCCGATGTTCACGATGGACCCGCAGCTGCCCGCGGCGAGGTGGCGGCGGCCGAACTCGCGGGTGGTGAACCAGGTGCCGGTGAGGGTGATGTCGACCACCGCCCGCCAGGCGTTGGGGGACAAGTCCTCGGCCGGGCAGGGGAAATTGGCCGCCGCGTTGTTGATCAGCACGTCCGGCAGCCGGCCGAAGGCGGCCCCGGCCGCGTCGAACACCTCGGCCACCCGTTCCGGGTCCCGGATGTCGCAGACGGCGGCCGTCACCCGGCCCGCGCCGGGTACGGCCGCCAGCTCCTCCTGGGCCGACTTCAGCTGCTCGATCCGGCGGCCGGCTATCACCAGGTCCGCGCCGAGCCGCGCGAATTCGGTGGCGATGGCTTTGCCCAGCCCGGTGCCGCCGCCGGTCACGAGCACCACCTGCCCCGCGTACGTACCGGGGGGCAGGGCGGCGGAGCCGAGCGGCGGCGGCGCGGGCAGGCCGCGCAAGGGGTTCTCCATGCGGCCCATCGATAGCGTGCGGACGCCGAGACCGCCATGGCCGCGGCGCAGCTCGTTCCTATGACGTGCTCGCGCCGTGCTCCCGCCGTGCTCGCGCCGTATGTGGCCCGAAAGCGGGACGGATGCGACCCGATGGGCGACGGTTGATGCGGAGCAGCCGGTTCCCGGGGGTCCCGGGAGGTTCCCAGGGCTGCAAGCGACCGCTTAGTATGCCCGCGAGGCGTGATCCCCGTCGGCGGCTGGAGGCCCCGGATGCAGGCATGGCGAGTACACACCCCCGGCGAGCCCCGCGAGGCCATGCGCCTCGAAGAGGTGCCCGAACCGGTGCCCGGCGAGGGCGAGGTGAGGCTCAAGGTACTCGCCGCCAACGTCAACTTCCCCGACGCGCTGCTCGTGCGCGGCCAGTACCAGATCCGCCCGCCGCTGCCCTTCACCCCCGGCGTGGAGATCTGCGGCGAGACCGAGGACGGCCGCCGCGTCATCGCCAACCCGAGCCTGCCGCACGGCGGTTTCGCCGAGTACGTCACCGCCTCCGCGCGGTCCCTGCTCCCCGCCCCGGACACCCTCGACGACGCCGAGGCCGCGGCCCTGCACATCGGCTACCAGACCGGCTGGTTCGGCCTGCACCGCCGGGCCCGTCTCCAGGCCGGCGAGACCCTCCTGGTGCACGCGGCCGCCGGCGGGGTCGGCAGCGCCGCCGTCCAGCTCGGCAGGGCCGCCGGGGCCACCGTCATCGGAGTGGTCGGCGGCAAGGCCAAGGTCCGCACCGCCGAGGAGCTCGGCTGCGACCTCGTCATCGACCGCACCAGCGAGGACGTGGTGGCCCGGGTCAAGGAGTTCACCGGCGGACGCGGCGCCGACGTCGTCTACGACCCGGTCGGCGGCGACTCCTACACCGCCTCGGCCAAATGCGTGGCCTTCGAGGGCCGCATCGTCGTCGTCGGATTCGCGAGCGGCACCATCCCCGCTCCGGCGCTGAACCACGCCCTGGTGAAGAACTACGCCGTCCTCGGCCTCCACTGGGGCCTCTACGCCGCCAAGGACCCGGCCGCCATCGCCGCCTGCCACGCCGAGCTCACCCGCCTCGCCGCCGACGGCTCCATCAGGCCGCTGGTCAGCGAACGGGTCCCGCTCGCCGGGGCCGCCGACGCCGTGCAGCGCCTCGCCGACGGGACCACCACCGGGCGCCTGGTCGTCGTACCGGCCCTGGACGGGGGCGCCCGATGACCGCCGCCGGCCAGGCCGCCGCAGCGGTCACCGCCGACCAACTGCTCGTACGCGTACGGGAGCTGCTGGCCGCGCACCCGCCCGCCGCCACCGGACGCGAAGACTTCCTGCGGGCCCGCTTCGACGCCGGACTCGCCTGGGTCCACTACCCGCAGGGCCTCGGCGGACTCGCCGCGCCCCGCTCCCTCCAGGCCGTCGTGGACGCCGAGCTGGAGGCCGCCGGAGCACCCGACAACGACCCGCGGAGGATCGGCATCGGCCTCGGCATGGCAGCGCCCACGATCCTCGCGTACGGCACCGAGGAGCAGAAGCGGCGGTTCCTGCGCCCCCTGTGGATCGGCGAGGAAGTCTGGTGCCAGCTCTTCAGCGAGCCCGGCGCCGGCTCCGACCTGGCCGCGCTCGGCACCCGCGCGGTCCTCGACGAGGCCGCGGGGGAATGGGTCGTGGACGGCCAGAAGGTGTGGACCTCCAGCGCCCACACCGCCCGCTGGGCCATCCTGATCGCCCGGACCGACCCCGCGCTGCCCAAACACCAGGGCATCACCTACTTCCTGTGCGATATGCACGCCCCGGGCGTCGAGGTGCGTCCGCTGCGCCAGATCACCGGCGAGGCGGAGTTCAACGAGGTCTTCCTCACCGGAGTCCGGATCCCCGACGCCCACCGCCTCGGCGCCGTGGGCCAGGGCTGGGCCGTGGCCCGCACCACCCTGATGAACGAACGGGTCTCCATCGGCGGCATGCGGATCCCGCGCGAGGGCGGCATGATCGCCCCGGTCGCCGCCGCCTGGCGCGAGCGCCCTCGCTTGCGTACGCACGCCCTGCACCAGCGGATGCTCGAACTGTGGGTCGAGGCGGAGGTCGCCCGGCTCACCGGGGAGCGGCTGCGCCAGCAGCTCGTCGCCGGCCAGCCCGGCCCCGAGGGCTCGGGGATGAAGCTCACCTTCGCCCGCCTCAACCAGGAGATCAGCGGACTGGAGGTGGAACTCCTCGGCGAGGAAGGGCTGTTGTACGAGGACTGGACCCTGCGCCGCCCCGAGATCGTCGACTTCACCGGCCGCGACGCCGGATACCGCTACCTGCGTGCCAAGGGCAACAGCATCGAGGGCGGCACCAGCGAAATCCTCCTCAACATCGTCGCCGAACGCGTACTCGGCCTGCCCCCCGAGCCGCGCGACGACAAGGACCTCGCATGGAAGGACCTGGCTCGATGACGCCGCCGTACCCCCCGAGCGCCGCCCCCCTCGACCTGCTGTACTCCGAGACGGAGGAGGAACTCCGCACGGCCGTACGCTCCCTCCTCGCTGCCCGCTGCGACGCCCCGGGCATCCTCGGCCGGATCGAGAGCGGCCGTCCGCACGACCCGGAGCTGTGGCGGACCCTGGCCGTCGACATGGGCACGGCGGGACTCCTCGTACCGGAGAAGCTGGGCGGACAGGGCGCGAGCCACCGCGAGGCGGCCGTGGTCCTCGAAGAGCTCGGCCGGGCCGCGGCGCCGGTCCCCTACCTCACGAGTGCGGTCCTCGCGGCGGAGATCCTGATCGGCTGCGACGGCCCGGAGGCCACGGAGCTCCTACGGGAACTCGCGTCGGGCCGGCGGATCTTCGTACCCGCGCTGCCGCTGACCCTGGCCCCCGGCGCGCCGCTGCCGCCGCCGGTCCGGGACGTCGGCGCGGGGGTGCTGAGCGGCACTGCGCTGAGCGGCACCGTGATGGCTGTGGCCGACGCGGTGGCCGCCGACGTCCTGCTCGTCCTCGCCGACACCGGCCTGTACGCCGTCCCGGCCACCGCGGCAGGGGTCGCGCTAACCCCGCTCGTCGCGCTGGACCTGACCCGGCCCCTGGCCACCGTCACCCTCGACGGGGCCGCCGGAACCCGGCTCGCCGATCCGGCCACCGCCCGCGCGGCCATCGCCGGAGCACTGCTCTCGGGGGCCGGGCTGCTCGCCTCGGAACAGCTCGGGATCGCCGAATGGTGCCTGACGGAAACGGTGGCCTACGTACGCGGACGCCACCAGTTCAACCGGCCCGTCGGCTCCTTCCAGGCACTCAAGCACCGCCTCGCGCGGCTCTGGCTCGACGTGGCCTCCGCCCGCGCGGCGGCCCGCGCCGCCGCCGACGCCCTGGCGACGGGAGCCCCCGACGCTCCGCTCACGGTGGCCGTGGCCCAGGCCTACTGCTCGGGCGTCGCGGTCCGCGCGGCCGAGGAATGCGTCCAGCTCCACGGCGGCATCGGCATGACCTGGGAACACCCGGCCCACCTCTACCTCAAGCGGGCCAAGGCCGACTCCCTGGCCCTCGGCACGGCCGGCCACCACCGCGGCCTGGTGGCGGACTTCGCGGAGCTCCCGGCGCCGTAGTCACAGGCTCCACCGCTGCGCGGCAATCCAGCCGGCCCGGCGTTCGAGGGCACGGGCGCGCAGCGCACGTAGGGGTCCGGGGCGGAGCCCCGGGAAACGGTGAAGGGGCGGGGCGGGGAGAAGCCCCGCGCAACGGCACCCGCCCTGCCCCGCAGAGACCGGCCGAACGGCCGATGCGGGCCGCGGCCGGGGTGCGGCAACCTCTACAGGTTGCCCCGCCCCGTCCGCACCGCCCGCCCCGTGAAGGAGGCGCACCATGCTGCACGCCCTCTACCTCCTCGGTATCGCCGCCTTCGCCGCCTCCGGCGTCCTGGCCGCGCACCGCGCCAACATGGACCCCTTCGGCGGGCTGGTCCTCGCCTTCGCGGCCAGCATCTCCGGCGGGACCCTGCGCGACCTCATCCTCGACCGGCACCCCCTCTACTGGACCCACGACTGGCTGCTGCTCGTCCTCATCGCGTCCGTGGCCGTGGCCACCATGCTCTACCTGCGCCGCTGGGAGCTCCCGCACCGCGCGCTCATGGTGGTCGACGCGGTCGGGCTGGCCGTGGTCACCGTCATCGGGGCCCGCGCCGCCATCGACGCCCACGTCACCCCCGTCGCCGTGCTCATTCTCGCCGTCCTGACGGGCGTCACCGGCGAGGTCGTCCGCGACGTGCTCTGCGGGGAGTTCCCGCCGCTGCTGCTGCGCGAGGAGGTGTACGCGACGGCCGCGCTCGCCGGGGCGCTCTGCTACCTCGGCCTGCACTCCGTCGGTACCTCGGACACCGTCAGCACCGTCGTGTCCGCCGTCCTCGTCTTCGGGCTCCGGATGGCCGCGATCTTCCGCGATCTGCACCTGCCCCGCCTCCAGCGCGCGGCCGGCTGATCCCTATCCTCGGGGGATGACCCACGCCATCGCGCGGCTCGACGCCACCGGGCTCGCCGCCCACCGGGACGAACTCGCGGACCTCCTGCTGGCCGTCGTGCGCGGCGGTTCCTCCATCGGCTTCCTCGCCGACCTCGACCGGGACGGCGCCGCCGCCTGGTGGGACTCGCTGCTCCCCGCCCTCGAAGAGGGCTCCCTCGCGCTGTGGGTGTCCCGGGGCCCGGACGGCCGGGCCGACGGCACCGTCAGCTGGTACCGCGAGACGAAGGCCAACGGCCGCCACCGCGCCGAGCTGCGCAAGCTGATGGTCCACCCCGGGGCCCGCGGCCGCGGCACCGGCCGCGCACTGCTCGCCGAGGCCGAGGCGGCCGCCGCCCGCGCCGGGGTGCTGCTGCTGTTCCTGGACACCGAGAGCGGCAGCCCCGCCGAGCGCGTGTACCGGGCGGCCGGCTGGACGGTGGCCGGCGCCATCCCCGACTACGCCACCGATCCGGCCGGACGGCTCGTGGCGACCACTCTCTACTACAAGCACACCAAGCAGTAGGGGTCTCCTCGGTGACCTCGCCCGCCGCGCCGCGTTAGACCCGTAGGCACCGGCCACCGAGCGAGGGAGACCGTATGTACGCAGCACCCGCCGCCGCACCACTCACCCGCCGCGCGGTCCTCCGTACGGCTTTCACCGCGGCCGTGTTCGCCGGCACCGCCGCGGCCCTGGCCCCCGTACTGCGCGCCCGCCGCCCCCGGCAGACCCTCACACCGGCCCCGCTCACGCGGTTCACCGAGGAGACCTACCGCGGCCGCCACATCGCCGTGGACCTCGCGGCCGCCGCCGTCCGCATCGACGGCAGGCCCCTGCACGTCATGCGCCGCGCCGACGGCAGCTACCTCAGCGGGATCAACCACTTCCAGTCCTACGACACCCCGTGGGAGCTGGCCCGCGCCGCCGTGGACGAACTGGGCTCCACTCAGCTGGCGTCCGGTGCCGCGCACCACGGCGGACCGGAGTAGCCGGCCGTGTACGTCAGGCAGAACCAGAAGAACCTGACCAGCGCGCAGAAGAAGCGGTTCACGGCGGCCGTGATCGAGCTCAAGCGCAACGGCACCTACGACGCTTTGGTGCGCACCCACGACAAGTACTTCGTCCCGGACCGCGACCGCAAGCTGCGCGTCGGGCACATGTCCCCGTCGTTCTTCCCCTGGCACCGGTGCTACCTGCTGGAGTTCGAGCGCCGGCTGCAGAGCGTCGATTCCGGTGTCACCATCCCCTACTGGGACTGGACCGCCGACAACAGCCCGGCTTCCTCCCTGTGGGCCGACGACTTCATGGGCGGGACCGGCCGCGAGAGCGACCGCCAGGTGATGACGGGCCCCTTCGCCTACGCGCGGGGCAACTGGACGGTCACCGTGGGCCTCACGGAAGCCCACTTCCTCACCCGCAACCTGGGCCGGCCGCAGAACCCGATCAGCCTGCCGACCGCTGCCGAGCTCCAGTGGGCGCTCGACGACCCGGTGTACGACTCCGCGCCCTGGGATTCGACGGCCGAGGGCGGCGGCTTCCGCAACAAACTGGAGGGCTGGTCCGCCCCCAAGAGCGAGAAGTGGCGCAACCACAACAAGGTGCACCAGTGGATCGGCGGCCACATGACGGGCGGCACCTCGCCCAACGATCCGGTGTTCTGGCTGCACCACGCCTTCGTGGACCTGCTCTGGGACCGCTGGCAGCAGAAGCACCCGGGGGCCGGCTACCTGCCCGCCGCCCCGCTCGAACTGGGCGACCTCCAGCGCGGCCGGGTGATCGCGGCCGACGAGACGATGCCGCCGTGGGACGTCAGCCCGCGCGAGATGCTCGGCCACCAGGGGCTCTACCGCTACGAGTGAACCGGGCCCCACCGCGGCGAGTGGTGAGCCCGAGGAGCAGGACAGCACGGGAAAGGGGCCCCCGCCGTACGGCGGGGGCCCCCTTCAGGGTCGGTCAGGCGGTTCAGCCGCCGTAGTTGCCCTCGGTGTGGTGCCCGTCGTGGCCCGACGCGTTGATGCAGGTGTTGCCGAACGCCGGGTTCAGCAGACCGATCACGTTGACGGTGTTGCCGCAGACGTTGACCGGGACGTGCACCGGGACCTGGAGCAGGTTGCCCGAGAGGACACCGGGGGAGCCGACCGCCGCACCGTGCGCTCCGGCATCGGCAGCCGCCAGACCCGCACCGGCGGCCAGGGCGCTACCGGCGGCAGCGGTGATGACGAATGCCTTCGCGATACGCGACATCAAGATCTCCTAGAGTGAAACGGGGGTGCCGCAGAAAGAGAACCTGCGGCGTTTGACATGGCATACAACGCGGGGACAGCCCAAGGGTCACGGCCGCTGGGCCGCTGGTGATCCGAACTACTTGGTGATCCCGAACCGGGCGGAGGCGAAGTACGGACGCACCGGCTGGACGGCTCCCGGCCGCAGGACCTCCACCGCGGGGCCCGCGCAGCCGGGCTCCCGGTAGAGCGTCACCGTGGACCTGGTCTTGTTGGTCACCGCGCGCCCGCCGCCGCCGGACGCGGGCAGGCAGCCCTTGGGGGCCGCGAAACCGTGCGGCTTGTCGTCCGTGCCCAGGTACTGGAAGTCCGGCCCGACGGTCGACGGAGTCCCCAGAGCGGCGGTCGGGCCGTCGGCCGCGTACGCCTCGGCGCCCGTGAGCGTCCCGGCCGCGGCCGCGAACAGCAGGACCGGGACCGAGCCGGCCCGGACCAGGCTCCGAATGGTGTGGTGAAGAGGCATGGATCGCATGACCCGCCCAACCGGGCGCGCCCCGGCCGGGGTCACGCCTTGTCACCCGCCGCGCGCCTGTGCGACGGTGCGACCGGCGGTGCGCGCGACACCGGATCCAGCCGGAACCAGCCGATCCAGCCCAGGAGGACGGACACGATGAGCACAGCGGCCGACGAAGCCCAGGACCGCACCCGATCCGGTCCACGGCCCCGGGTCCGGACCGCGTACGGCACCGTCGAAGGCCGCACCGGCCGCGCCGGCACCGCCGTCTTCCGGGGCATCCCCTACGCCGCCCCGCCCGTCGGCGCCCTGCGCTTCGCCGCGCCCGCACCCCCCGAGCCGTGGGACGGCGTCCGCGACGCCGGCGCCTACGGGCCCACCGCGCCCAAGGTGCCCTACCCCGACGAGTTCGCCGCGCTGCTCCCCGACCCGGAGATCCCCGGCGAGGACTGCCTCAACCTCAACGTGTGGACCCCGGCCCCGGAGTCCGGCGCCCGGCTGCCCGTCATGGTGTGGATCCACGGCGGGGCGCTCACCCGCGGCTCCTCGGCCGTCCCCGTCTACGACGGCGGCTCCTTCGCCCGCGACGGAGTCGTCCTCGTCTCCGTCAACTACCGCCTGGGCGTCCTCGGCTACGGGCTGTTCCCCGACGCCCCCGCCAACCGCGGCCTGCTCGACCAGATCGCCGCCCTGACCTGGGTCCGCGAGAACATCGAGGCCTTCGGCGGAGACCCCGGCCGGGTCACCGTCTTCGGCGAATCCGCCGGGGCCATCAGCGTCGGCGCCCTGCTCGCGGCACCCCGCGCGGCCGGGCTCTTCCACCGGGCCGTCCTGCAGAGCGGCGCCCCCGAGGCACTGGCCCGCGAGAAGGTCCGCACCATGGTCCGGCGGATGGCCGCGCTGCTCAAGGTGGACGCCACCGCCGGGGCCTTCGCCGCCGTCGCCCTGCCCGACCTGCTCGCCGCCCAGTCGGCCGTGCTGCGCCGCTCCTCCCCGCTGCTCGGCGGCCCCGCCTTCGGCCTGGTCGCCGACCCGGACACGCTGCCGGGGGACCCGCTCGAAGCGGCGGTACGGGCCGCCGGGGAGATGCCGCTGCTGATGGGCTGGACCGCCGAGGAGTACCGGCTCTGGCTCGCCCCGACCGGCGCCATGCGGTTCCTGGACCGGCTCGGGCCGCTCGCCGTGTCCCTGGGCCGGATCCGCAGCGGCAAGGACCAGGCCGCCGTACGGGCGCTGCGCGCCGAGCGGCCCGCAGCGGGCCCGGCCGACCTCGCCGGGCACCTGCTCACCGACCGGCTGCTGCGCGACCCGCTGCGCAAGCTCGCCGCGGGCCATGGGGAGGACCACGGGGAGGGCGCGCAGCGGCGTACCGCTCCGCGCTTCGTGTACGAGTTCGCGTGGCCGTCCGGGGTCCCGGGACTCGGGTCCTGCCACGCGCTGGAACTGGGCTTCGTCTTCGACACCCTGGCGGTGCCCGAGGCCGCCTGGCTGGCCGGGCCGGACGCCCCGCAGGAACTGGCCGGGGAGATGCACGCGGCCTGGGTGCGCTTCGCCGTCGCTGGGGACCCGGGCTGGGCCCCCTGGAACGGCGACGGCCCGCCGAAGGTGTTCGGCGGGCCGGGGCGGGAGGGGCGGGGACCGGCTACTCCACCGGCCCTTCCATGACCTTGCTGATGAACTGGATCGGCCCCTCGCCCATGTTGGGCACATAGGTCTTGGCGTTGTGCTGGCCGCCCTGGATGATCCTCAGGTCGGTGTGGACCGGCCCCTTGCCGTACGTGGCGATGAACTTCTGCACGTTCGGCAAGGTGTTCTTGTTGCTCTCGTTGGTGCCGACCTGGAAGGCCAGGTAGACGTCCGGCCCCTTCTTGTCGATCAGCTCCTTGGCGAGCAGCTCGGGGTTGTTCTCCGCCTTCTCCTTGTCGTGGCCCTTCCACAGGGAGGAGTCGGGGACGATGTCCGGGCCGGAGCAGATCGCGGCCTTGAACTTCTCCGGGTACTTCAGCACGGCCTTCAGGCTCGCGAAGCCGCCGGTGGAGGAGCCCATGTACGCCCAGCCGTCACGGGACTTGATCGTGCGGAAGTTCGCCCGCATCAGGTCCGGGACGTCGTCGGTCAGCCAGGTGCCCATCTTGGGCTGCCCCGGGATGTCCGAGCCGTCCCAGTAGATTCCCTTGTCGTCCGGGGCCGGGTTCAGCACCGGCATGGCCAGGATGAAGGGCTTGCTCTTGCCCTCGCCGTACCACTTGCTGATGCTCGCCTGGAGGCCCAGGTCGGTGCCCATCCAGTAGTTGTTCGGGTAGCCCGCGCCGCCGGGCAGGGCGATCATGACCGGGAACCCGCTCCTGGCGTACTTGGGGTCGTTGTACTCCTTGGGCGCCCAGACCCAGACCTTGCCCTTGAAGCCGGACTTCTTGCCGTCGAGCGTGGTGACGGCGACGTGCGTGCCGTCGGGCAGGGTCATCGAGTTCTTGAAGTCCGCCGCCGGGCCGGTCGGCATGGACATCTTCGAGTTCGCCGCCGGCTTGACGGCCTTGCCACCGGTATCGCCGGAACCGCCAGGGGCCTTCCCGAAGGAGACGCTCTCGCCCTTGTCGGTGAACGGCGGTATCTCGTAGTGGTTCATCACCAGCGCGGCGATGCCCGCGAGCGCCAGCACGGAGGCGCCGGCGATCACCCAGCGCCGGACCCTGGAGCGGCGCCGGGGCGGCTCGCCGGGCTGCTGGTCGCCGTAGGGCGGCTGGTTGCCGTACGGGGGCTGCTCGCCGTAGGGCCCCTGCTCACGGTACTGGTGCTGCTGCTCACCGTAGGCGGGCTCCTGCCCGTACCCGGGCTGCCGGCCGTAGCCGGGCTGCTGTCCGTACCCGGGCTGCTGCCCGTAGCCCGGCTGCTGTCCGTACGGGTCCTGGCGGCCGTAGCCCTCCTGCTGCCCGTACGGAGGCTGCTGCGAGCCGTACCCCTGGCCCCGGCCCTGCTGCGGGTGAGGGGGGTACTGCTGCTGCCCTTGCGGGTACGGCTGCCCGTAGGGCGGCTGCTGCGACATGTGCGGGTGCTCTCCGGCTTGGTGCTGCCCCATTGGGGCGGGATGAGACTGCTTTCGATCGAAGGATGAGCGTACGTGCTCCGGGGTTCCACATTTTTCCGACTCTTGGGGTTCCTTAGGGCAGGACGTTGCCCGTCGTGAAAAGGGCCTGCGGAGTTCCCGTGCTGTTCGCCAACTATCCCTGGCCCATGCACATGCCACTCGGTACGGTACGTCCGCGCCGCCCCCAGACTCCCCCTGCCCGGAGGTAATTTCCGTGTTCGGCATGCCCATTTCACGGTCCCGTCGCAAGACCGCCCTCGCCACCGCCTTCGGCCTCACCGCCGCCGCGGCCGCGCTGTGGGCGGGCATCGGCACCGCTCAGCCCGCGCACGCGGCCGGCCTGCCCACACCCGACCACATAGTCGTCGTGGTCTTCGAGAACCACGCCTACAACCAGGTCATCGGCAGCTCCAGCGCCCCCTACATCAACTCCCTCAAGACCGGGGGAGGCAACCTGACCAACTCCTACGGCGTCACGCACCCGAGCCAGCCCAACTACCTGCAGCTCTTCTCGGGCTCCAACCAGGGCGTGACCGGCGACAGCTGTTACACGCCCGGCTTCAGCTCCGCGCCCAACCTGGCGTCCGAGCTGATCGCCGCCGGCAAGACCTGGGCCAGCTACAACGAGACCCTGCCGAGCCAGGGCTCCACCACCTGCTCCAGCGGCAAGTACGCCCAGAAGCACAACCCCTGGTTCGCCTTCTCCAACGTGCCCACCAGCACCGCGAAGACGATGACCCAGTTCCCGACGGACTTCACCACCCTGCCCAAGACCTCGTTCGTCGTCCCGAACCTCTGCAGCGACATGCACGACTGCTCCGTCGGCACCGGCGACACCTGGCTGAAGAACAACCTCAAGGCCTACGCGGACTGGGCCAAGACCCACAACAGCCTGCTCGTCGTCACCTTCGACGAGGACAACCGGCTCGCCGGCAACAAGATCCCGACCGTGTTCTACGGCCAGTCCGTGACCCCGGGCTCCACCAGCTCCACCACGTACAACCACTACAACATGCTGCGCACCCTCGAAGGCCTCTCCGGCCTGACCACCCACGCGGGGAACGCTGCCGGCGCCACCGACATCACGGGGATCTGGACTTCCTGACCATGTACGTTGCGGACAGTCGCGGCACCCCCGCGCCCGCCGTGACCCCCGAGCCGCAGGCCGTCGCCCCGGGCATCCGCCCGGGGCGGCGCGCCGCGCTCGCCCCCACGGTGCTCGCCCTCGGCACGGTCAGCCTCATCACCGACGTCTCCTCGGAGATGGTCACGGCCGTGCTCCCGCTCTACCTCGTCGCCGGACTCGGGCTCACCCCCCTCGGCTTCGGCCTGCTCGACGGCCTCTACAACGGCGTCAGCGCCCTCGTCCGGCTCACCGGCGGCCACCTCGGCGACCGCTTCGGCCGCCACAAGGCCCTCGCCGGCATCGGCTACGGGCTCTCCGCCCTGTGCAAGCCGCTCCTGCTGCTCGCCCACACCCTGCCCGCCATCGGGGCCGTGCTCGCGCTCGACCGCACCGGCAAGGGCCTGCGCACCGCCCCGCGCGACGCGCTGATCTCCCTGTCGGCCGCCCCCGAGGACCGCGGCCGGGCCTTCGGCGTGCACCGCGCCATGGACACCGCAGGGGCGCTGATCGGACCGATCCTGGCCTTCCTGATCCTGCGCGGCGCAGCCGAGGGCTACGACGCCGTCTTCACGGTCAGCGCCTGCGTGGCCGCGCTCGGCGTCCTGGTGCTGGTGCTCTTCGTACCGGGCCGGCGCACCGCGCCCACCGCCACCGGAGCCCCCGTCTCGCTGCGGGCCTCCTTCGGGCTGCTGGGCCGCCGCGACCTGCGCCGGATCAGCCTCTGCGCGCTCCTGCTCGGCCTGTGCACCGTCAGCGACGCCTTCGTCTTCCTGCTGCTCCAGCACTCCACCGGCATCGCCGACCGCTGGTTCGCCCTGCTGCCCCTGGGCACCGCCGCCGCGTTCTTCCTGCTCGCGCTGCCGCTCGGCCGGCTCGCCGACCGCATCGGCCGCTGGCGCGTCTTCCTCGGCGGCCACCTCGCCCTGCTCGCCGCCTACGGGATCCTCCTCGTCGGAGGGGACCAGCCGGCGCTCCCGTACGCGGTCCTCCTGCTGCACGGCGCGTTCTACGCGGCCACCGACGGGGTGCTCATGGCCACCGCCGCCGGAGCCGTACCCGAGGAGCACCAAGGCGGGGGCCTCGCCCTCGTCCAGACCGGCCAGGCCCTCGCCCGGTTCGCCGCCTCGCTCGGCTTCGGGGCCGCCTGGACGTTCTGGGGCGCCCGCCCCGCGCTGGCCGTCGCCGCCGTGCTCCTGGCCGGGGCCGTCGCGCTCTGCGTCCGGCTGCGGCCGCAGGACGGCGCCGGAGGCGGAGCGGCTCCCGAGGCCGGCGCGGACCCGTCGGGCCCCGAGGCCCCCGTGGCCGACCCGGCCGTCTGAAACATCCCGTAGATCCCGAAAGGCCCCCCACGCATGACCCTGCATCGCCGGATCCTGATCCTCGTCTCGGCCATCGCCCTGCTCGCCGCCGTCGGAGCGCTCGCCGTCGTACGGGCCTCCTCGCGCGCCGACGAGAAGAACCAGGTCCAGGCCGGCGGGCCACCGATCACCCGGGGCGAGGTCACCCTCGCCCCGGGCGACGGCGGTCGGCGGATCGTGTTCCGCAACATGGCCTGGGGGCCGCACCGCGACGAGCTCTCCACCGTGCCCGCCGACGCGCCCGAAGGCGCCCGTACCGCCTCCGCGGTCAGCTGCCTGCGCTTCCACTCCGCGGGCGGCACCGGGATCTGCCTCCAGGCGGAGAAGGGCGGGGTGCAGGACAGCTACAAGGCCGTCGTCCTCGACGCGCACCTGAAGGAGGTCTCCAGCCACCCGCTGGCCGGCATCCCCACCCGGGCGCGGGTCTCGCCCGGCGGCCACCTGGTCGCCTGGACGGTCTTCGTGGGCGGGGACTCCTACGCCGGCACGAACTTCTCCACCCGGACCTCGCTGCTGGACCTGCGGACGGGGAGGTTCGACGCCTCGCTGGAGGACTTCGCGATCCACAAGGACGGCAAGACGTACCGCAACGCCGACGTCAACTTCTGGGGGGTCACCTTCGCGGCCGACGAGCAGACCTTCTACGCCACGCTCGCGACCGGCGGCCAGACCTACCTGGTCCGCGGCGACCTCACCGCGCGCACGGTGACCACGCTGCGCGAGAACCTGGAATGCCCGTCCCTGTCGCCCGACGGGACCCGGCTGGTCTTCAAGAAGCGGGTGCCCGGCCTGTCGCCGGACGCGCCGTGGCGGCTGTACGTCCTGGACCTGGCCACGATGGCGGAGACCCCGCTCGCCGAGGAGCGCAGCGTGGACGACCAGGTGGTGTGGACCGACGACCGGACGGTCGTCTACTCCCTGCCCGGAGACTTCGGCGCCGACCTGTACTCGCTGCCCACGGACGGCAGCGGAGCACCGGCCCGGTACATGACCTCGGCCCTCGCCCCCGCCTTCCTCGGCTGACGCCGGGAAGACGGGGGGAGGGGGAGGGGGAGGGGGAGGGACGAACGGGGGCCGAGCGCGGGCCGGCCGCGGGCCGCTGTCCGCGCAGAAGGACCGTTACGCCGGGATGAGCGTCTTGCGGCGCCGCTTGCGCTGCGCGCCCGCCGACATCCGATGCTCGATGACCGACCGCACGGTGGGCCACTCCTCGTCGAGGATGGAGTAGAACGCCGTACTGCGGACCGCGCCGTCGAGGCCCCTCGAATGGGCCCGGCGGACCCCCTCGCAGGTGAACCCGAGCCGTTCCATCGCGGCGCGCGAGCGGCCGTTGCGGGCGTCCGCGCGCAGCGAGATGCGCCGCACGCCCCAGGTCTCGAAGGCATGGCGGAGCAGGAGCAGCTTCGCCTCGGTATTGATGCCGGTTCCCTGGGCTGCCGGGGACAGCCAGGTATTGCCGATCTCGGCGGCATCGGGGATCGCCGTCGCCGGATCGCCGAACGGGATCCCCGGCACGGCGGGCCAGACCAGCGGCCCCTGCCAGTAATCGAGTTCCAGGAACCGGGTCGAACCGACCACCCGACCGTCGGTGGCTCTGACCACCGCGAAGGGGAGCGATCGACCCGCTGCCTGATCAGCGAGGGCACGGTCGATGTACTCGTGGGACGCCTGCAACCCGTGAGGTACGGGAGTGAAGGCGTAAGTCGTACGATCCTCGGCCCCGGCCAGGGCCAAGGCCTCGGTGTGGTGGGGGGCGAGGGGCTCGAGCCGCACGGAGCGGCCGGCGAGGAGTACGGGTACGGGCACGGAGCCTTCGGTCCTTCTGGGCGGTGGGGTGGTTGCACAGTCTGCGTCTCTGACGTCGCCCCCCGTGCAAAACACGGGTGAAAGGCAACGGGCTGTCAGGTGAACGCGAGTGGCTCAATGTAACTCCTTAAAGTGCTCTCATGAACCCCCTGATTGGCAATGGCGTGAACGTCTTTTTCGAGGACTTGGGTCCCCGCGACGGAGCCCCCGTAATCCTCATCCACGGACATCCCTTCAACCACTCGATGTGGTCCCCCCAGACGGCGGCCCTGACCGCCGCCGGTTACCGTGTGATCACCCCTGACCTGCGCGGATACGGTCAGAGCCCGGTCGTGCCCGGCAAGACCCTGCTCGCCGACTTCGCCGATGATCTGGCCGCCCTGCTCGATTCCCTGGGCGTCGAACAGGCGGTCGTCGGGGGTGTGTCCATGGGCGGGCAGATCGCACTCGAGATGCGGCTGCGCCACCCGGGTCTGGTACGGGCCCTCGTGCTCAGCGACACCTCCGCTCCGCCGGAGACCGACGAAGGCAAGACCTACCGCCGCGAGCTCGCCGAGCGGCTCCTCGAGGAGGGGATGAAGCCCTACACCGACGAGGTCATAGACAAGATGCTCGCGGCGTACAACGTGACCGCGATGCCCGAGGCGGCGGCGAAGGTGACCGCGATGATGTACGCCACCGACCCCCAGGGCGCGGCCGCCGCGCTGCGCGGGCGGGCCGAGCGGCCCGACTACGCGCCCGTGCTCGCCGCACTGCCGGCCTCCGTGCCCTGCCTGATCCTGGTCGGGCGCGACGACGTGTACACCCCGGTCGCCGAAGCCGAGTCCATGCGGTCACTGGCCCCGCACTCGGTGCTCGCCGTGATCGATGGGGCGGGGCACCTGCCGGGCGTTGAGCAGCCGGAGGCCTTCAACCGGGCACTGCTGGAGTTCCTCGAGGCGCACTGAGGGACGGGCGGGGGCAGCTCGCGGGGCGGGATCGCAATGGCCCGGTGACACAGATGGCGAATGGACCAACGGAATGGGCCATTCAGCTGGTCCAATGATGGCGTGACGAACCGGATCCTGCCCCCGCCCGGAGTGCCGCGCCGACTGGCCGCCGCCCAGCTGAGCAACTCCGTCGGAGACGGCGCCTACTACGTGTGTTCGGCGCTCTACTTCACCCGGGTGGTGGGTCTCTCGCCGGCCCAGATCGGTCTGGGCCTCACGATCGCCTGGGCGGTCGGCTCGGTCGCGGGCGTGCCGCTGGGCGCGCTCGCCGACCGGCGCGGGCCGCGCGGCACCTCCGTGCTGCTGGCCGTGGCCACGGCCGCGTCCGTCTGCTCCTTCCTGTTCATCCGCTCCTTCTGGGCCTTCCTGGCCGCCGTCCTCGTCTACGCCACCGCCCAGTGCGGACTGGCCGCGGCCCGCCAGGCGCTGCTCGCCGGCCTGGTCGCCCCCGAGGAGCGGACCGGGGTGCTGGCCCACCTCCAGGCCGTGCTCAACGCGGGCCTCGCGGTGGGCGCGGCCCTCGGCGGACTGGCCCTCGGCGTCGGCACCGAGCGCGCCTACTTCGCCGTCTTCGCGCTCGACGCCCTGGCCTTCCTGCTGTGCGCCGCCGTACTGCTGCGGCTGCCGGTGGTGGCGCCCGTCCCGGACCGGGCGGCGGGGGAGCCGCGCCTGGCGGTGCTCCGGGACCGGCCGTACGCGCTGGTCACCCTGCTCAACGCGATCCTGCTGCTGCGGATGCCGCTGCTCAGCCTGGCGATACCGCTGTGGATCGTGGAGCGCACGCACGCCCCCGGCTGGATGGCGTCGGCGCTGTTCGTGCTCAACACCCTCGCCGTGATGCTGTTCCAGGTGCGGGTGGCCCGCCCGGTGACGGATCTGGACAGCGCTCGGCGGGCGGTACGGGTCTCCGGGCTGGTGGTGGCCGCCGCGTGCGGGGTGTTCGCCCTGTCGGCGCTGCCCCGGTCCGGGTGGGCCGCCGCGGCGATCCTGCTGGCGGGCGCCGTGCTCCAGGTGGACGCCGAGATGCGGCAGTCCGCCGGGTCCTGGCAGATCGGCTTCGGGCTGGCCCCCGCCGAACGGATGGGCCAGTACCAGGGCTTCTTCGGCACCGGGGTGCCGATCGCCCGGACCCTGGGCCCGCTGGTGCTGACCTCGCTGCTGCTGCTCTGGGGGATCCCGGGCTGGCTGCTGCTGGGTGGGCTCCTGCTGGCGGCCTCGTACGCGATGGGTCCCGCCGTGCGCCGGGCGGAGGCCGCCCGGGGCGGGGACGGCGGCAACGGCGGCGGCAACGACGGGGACGGCGGCAACGACGGTGGGGACGGGGCCGCGCGGGCCTCAGTACGGTCGCGGTAGCCGTCGGGGCGCCGCACCGCAGGATCACCGCCGGCCCGGGGCAAAGGCCCGCCCGGCCGGGGCCGTTCGGCGGCTCCGGGGGAGCCGAACGGTGCTACCGCGCGCCGGGGCGGCGGTGTCAGTCTGTCTGCAGAGTGGTGCGCAGCCGGTAGCGGTCCCCGCTGTACTCCACGGTGGACAGCAGGAGCGGCCGCTGGTCACGCGTGTACACGGTCTGGTCGAGGACGAGTACGGGCGCGCCCTCCGCGATGCCCAGGTGCCCGGCGAGCTCCCCGTCCGCGGTGCGTGCCTCGATCGTGGCCTCGGCGCGGTCGGGCTCGACGCCCCAGCGGCGCAGTTCCTCGAAGAGGGAGGCCTCGCGGAAGTCGGTGCGGGTGAGGTCGGGCGCGAGTTCGGCGACCACCAGGGTCCGGTCGAGGGCGATCCGGACCTCGTTGAGCAGCCGGACCCGCTCGAGGCGCAGCAGCGGGGTGCCCGCGGGCACGTCGAGGCGGTCCGCGTCGTCGAGCGAGGCGGTGACCGTCTCCTGGTGCAGGACGACCGAGCTGGCGCGCATGTGCTTGCGGCGCGCGGTGGCGGTGAAGGACTCCAGGTCCTTGGGCCACTCGCGGGCGGGCGCCGGCGGCACGGGGGCGGCCACGAACCAGCCGCGGCCGTGCGAGGCGGTGACCAGCCCCTGGTCGACGAGGTGGGCCAGCGCGCGGCGCAGGGTGACGCGGGAGACGTCCAGCCGGGTGCAGAGCTCGCGTTCGGGCGGCAGCTTGCTGCCCGCGGACAGGCCGCGGCGCGCGATCTCCTCGCGGATCCGGTCCGAGGCCTGGGACCACAGGGGGTCGGAGGCGTTGACGGCGGAGGTGGCGGCGGCGATGGCAGCGTCGTCGGTCATGGGCAAAACATACCACTTGCTACCACTTGGGTCTGGCTTCTGGCCTCGTGCGGGTGGGACCTTGGGCCCCATCTTGATGTTTTGAATAAGACCACAAGAGACCATTGTTGACCAATGTAAAACCACTGGATACGTTCGATTCGTCCCCACCACCCCGCTCGACGAGGAGTCCCGAGATGAGTACGGCCACCGTCCCGGCTGCCGCACCGGCCGCCGGAAAGAAGCCGGGCCGCGTCATGCCGGTCCTGCAGCGCATCGGCCGCAGCCTGATGCTGCCCGTGGCCACGCTGCCGGCCGCAGCCCTGCTGACCCGGCTCGGCGGCGCCGACCTCCTGGGCCGCGAGAACTTCCCGATGATCGTGCAGAAGCTCGCGATGGTCCTGGCGGCCGCCGGTGACACCGTGTTCGCCCACCTGCCGCTGCTCTTCGCGGTCGGCGTGGCCATCGGCTTCGCGAAGAAGTCCGACGGCTCCACCGCCCTGGCGGCCGTGGTCGGCTACCTGGTCTTCAAGGCAGTCCTCGCCAGCCCCGCCTTCCCCAAGGGCGTGGACGGCGAACCGCTCGACGCCAAAGTCCTCGGGGGCATCGTGATGGGCCTGGTCGCGGCCCTCCTCTACCAGCGCTACAGCCGGACCAAGCTGCCCGAGTGGCTCGGCTTCTTCGGCGGCCGCAGGCTCGTACCCATCCTGAGCGCCTTCGCGGGCGTCGGCATGGGAGTGGTATTCGGAGTGGTCTGGCCGACCGTCGGCGGCTGGTTCTTCCACTTCGGCGAGTGGCTGGTCGGCACCGGCGCCTGGGGCGCGGGCCTCTTCGGCCTCGTCGTCCGGGCCCTCATCCCGATCGGGATGCACCACTTCTTCTCGGTCTTCCCCTGGTTCGAGGCCGGCAGCTTCGTCAACCCCGCCACCGGCACCGAGGTGCACGGAGACGTCGCCCGCTTCCTCGCCGGCGACCCGACCGCGGGCCAGTTCATGACCGGCGGCTTCCCGATCTACATGTTCGCGCTCCCGGCCGCCGCCATGGCCATCGCGCACACCGCCCGCCCCGAGAACCGCACGATGATCAAGGGCATGATGATCTCCGTCGCCCTGACCTCCTTCGTCACCGGCGTGACCGAGCCCATCGAGTTCGCCTTCATGTTCGTGGCCCCGGTCCTCTACGCGATCCACGCCTTCCTCTTCGGCGTCTCGATGGCCGTCTGCTACGCCCTCGGCATCCGCGACGGCTTCGGGTTCTCCTCCGGCGCCATCGACTACATCGTCAACTACGGCATCGCCACGAAGCCCTGGATGCTCATCCCGATCGGCCTGGCCTTCGCCGCCATCTACTACGTGCTCTTCCGCTGGGCGATCGTCAGGTTCGACCTTCCGACCCCGGGCCGCGAACGGGACGAGGACGCGCAGCCGCAGCCGGGCACCGAGGCCGACGCCTCCGCCTGATCCCGCCGCTTCCCCCTCGTACCGCCCGCCCAGGCTTCCCCAGACCCGCTAAGGACCCCCACACCATGTCCGGATCCCGCATCACCTTCCTCGAAGGCCAGGCCGACCAGGGCGCAGCCCTCGCCCGGATCGCCGACCGCGTCCGCACCCAGCTCGCCACCCCGGAGCTGGCCGGCCTGCGCGGCGCCGAACGCCCCCTCTTCACCGGCATCGGCGCCTCCTACGCCGCCCTCGCCGTCCCCGTGCAGCAGCTGCGCGAAGCCGGGATCGTCACCCAGCGGGTCCTGTCCAGCGAGATCGAGACCGGCACCGAAGGCTTCGACACCGACTGCCTGATCGCCGTCTCCCAGGGCGGCCGCAGCTCCGAGACCATCGCCGCCTTCGAGTGCGCCGCCCCGGGGATCACGAAGACCGCGCTGCTCAACGTGGTCCCGTCCCCGCTCGGCGACCTCGCCGACCTGACGGTGGACCTCGGCAACGAGCCCGACTCCTACGCCTCGACCATCGGCTACACCGGCACCGTCGTCGCCCTCGACCTGATCGCGGGCGCCGTGGCGGGACGCGAAGGCGACCCGTGGGGCCAGATCGCGGAGCAGACCACCACGGTCCACGAGCAGGCCACCGAGGTCGTGGCGGGACTGCGCGACCGCGGCGCCCGCTGCATCGCCTCCGACGGCGTGGCGGCCGGCGCCTCCCGGGCCTCCGCCGAAGAGGGCGCGCTGCTGCTGCGCGAAGTGGTGCGGATGACCGCGGCCGCCTCGGCGACCCGCAACTACCTGCACGGCGAGATGGAGTCGGCGGGCAACACCCTCCACCTCGTCTACGGCGACGGGCGCGAGATCGAGCTGGCCCGCTCGCTCGCGGGCGCCGGCCACCTCACCCTGCTGATCACCACGGCCGAGACCGCCCCGGCGGACAACCTGTCGGTCGTCCGCCTCCCCGAGGTCGCGGACGCGGTCCGGGTGGTCCTGGAGACGGTGGTCCTCCAGGAGCTGGTCGCCCAGCTCAGCGCCGAGCGCAACGTCCCGATCGAGTCCTTCGTCTTCGCCAACGACGACACCAAGCAGGGCGGCCTCGACATGTCCGACTTCGAGGTGGCGGCCTTCACCCAGGCCTAGGCCACCGCCCGCACCCCGACCGCCTGATGGCGGCCGGGGTGCGGGCGGTGGCCGCAGTGCCGCCTGAGATCATCCGGGCATGGACTTCACGCCGGTACTGCGGCAGCTGCGCTCCGTCGGGCCGTTCTTCACCGTGGCGTACGGGAAGGAGCCGCCGGGGCCCGGCTTCCGCCCGCTCACCGAGCTCTACGGGCAGCAGCTCGGGGCCTACGTGGACGAGATCGGGCGGCGGCTCGGGAGCGGCCCCGGGCGGGTGGCCGCCTCGACCGCGCAGTTCGGGATCGCCTCCCGGCTCTGGTCGATCGCCCTGGGCGGCGCCGCCCTGTCCGGCCGGGCTCCGGACCTGGGCCCCGACCGGGTGTGGTGGCGGCTCCCCGGGGCCGGGTCGCTGGAACTGTGGCTGCCCGAGCCCACCGCACTGCCCGCAGCAGTGCCCGGCGAGACGCTGGCGCAGTCGCTGGCGGACACCGTGCTCACGGACAACCTCGCCCTGCTCGACGACCGGCTGCGCACCCGGTTCGGCGTCTCGCCGCAGGTGCTGCGCGGGAACGCCGCCTCCGGGCTGGTCGGCGCGGTGCGGGTGCTCGGCGACCGGGTGCCGGGGGAGGCGGCGGCGGCCCTCGCGGCCGAGCTCCTCGCGGACGGCGGGCCGCTCGGCGCCTCGGGCACCTTCGTCCACGAACCCGGCCTCGGGGTGGCCTTCGTGCGCCGCAGCTGCTGCCTGTACTACCGCGCGCCGGGCGGCGGCCTCTGCGGGGACTGTGTGCTGCGGACCCGCTAGGCCATAGGGCCGTTCGGAGCAGTGCGGGGTGTGGCGGCCGGGGACTCGCCCGGGGCTGCTCCTACCTTCCCTGCCATGACTCGAGCTCAGACATCGCACGGGGACCCCTCCGGGATCTCCCGCCGGGCGGCCCTGACCGGACTCGCAGCCGGGGCCGGGGCACTCGCCGCCGGGGCGGGTGCCGCGGGACCGGCGGTCGCCGCCGCTCCGGCGGGTACCGGCACCGGTAGCGGCATCGTCAAAGCGGCACCCGATCCCGCACCCGGAGCGGTGGAACTCTTCGCCGACCCGGGATTCAACTTCGCCGGCCTCTTCGCCCTGGGCGCCGCCGGCATGCGCGCCTCCGAGGTCGGGGAGGTCCTCACCGCCGTCGACGCGATCAACGCCGCCGGACCGTCCGAGCAGACCTTCACCGACACCTTCCGCGGCTGCGGCGACCGGCTCGCCACGCCCCCGGCCGCCGGCCGGCACGGCCGGGAAGCTCCCTCCCAAACCCGCCGCTTCCGCGCGCTGCGGGCCGCGCAGTACTACGCGCAGGCCCTGTTCTACGTACTGGGCACCGAGCGGCCCGGTGACGAGGAGGAGGTCTATCTCGCCGGGCGCCGCGCCTGGGACACCTTCACCCAGCTCTGCTCCCCGGCGGCCGTCCGCGCGAAGGTCCCGTACGGCGGGACGCACCTGCCGGTGTGGTTCTTCCGTCCCGGGGGTGCGGACCCGTCCGAGCCGCGGCCCACCGTCATCCTCACCAACGGCAGCGACGGCCAGAATGTCGACATGTGGACCTACGGGGTGTCCGCCGCCCTGGACCGGGGCTGGAACGCCCTGGTCTACGAGGGGCCGGGCCAGGGCCAGTTGCTGTTCGTCGAGGGGATCCCCTTCACCAGCCGCTGGGAGAAGGTCGTGGGGCCGCTGATCGACTGGCTGGAGGAGCGCAAGGACGTGGACAGCGCCCGCATCGCGCTCACCGGACTCAGCATGGGCGGCAACCTCGTCGCGCGCGCCGCCGCCTTCGAACCCCGGATCGCGGCCCTCGTCTGCCAGCCGGGCTGCCTCAGCCCGTGGCTGGCCTTCCCCGAGGAACTCCGCGACGTCGTCACCGCGGACAAGGCGCGGACCAACCGGCGGTGGAACGACGAGCTCGTCCCCGCACTCACCCCACGGCTCGCCCATACGGTCAAGAAGCGGCTCGAGATCTTCTCCGGGGAGGCCCTGCGGGAGGCGCGCGCGGGGCGGGTCCTCACCGACCTGTGGACCCCGGCCCGGCTGGCCATCGGCCTCGACGTCACCGCCGTGGTGCCGAAGATCAAGGCGCCCGCCCTGGTCCTCGACTACGACTCCGAGCAGTTCTACCCGGGCCAGCCGAAGCAGATGTACGACCTGCTCCGCTCGCGCCGCGAGTACGTGAAACTGACGGAGGCCACCGGGGCGCAGTTGCACTGCTCCCCGATGGCCCCGCAGCAGCACTGCGACGTCGTCTTCGACTGGCTGGCCGACGTACTGCACCGCTGATGGATCAGATCGGCCGACCCGACCGATCCGGACGACCCGACCGACTAGAAGGTCAGGTTCCAGGCGTCGATCTTGCCGGTGTCCGCATTGGCGTTGTCGTTGACGCGCAGCGTCCAGACACCGTTGGCGACCTCGGAGGAGGCGTTGACGGTGAAGGTCTGGATGATGTTGTCCGTGCTGCCGCCGGCCCGGTTGCTCAGGGTGTAGACCGAGCCGTCCGGAGCCACGAGGTCGACCTTGAGGTCACCGATGTAGGTGTGCTTGATGTCCACGCCCACCTTGAGGGTGGCCGGCGCGTTGCCGGTCACCCCGCTGACGGTGATCGTGCTGTCGACGGTCGCGTTGTCGTTGATCGCGAAGTCGGTCAGGTTCTCGAAGTACTTCCCGGGCGGCGGGGTGGCGCCGACCGCCTTCAGCGCGTCGACCTGGCCCTCGCCGAAGAACGAGTTGTTGGCCGTGGTGCCGGTGCAACGGGTGTCGGACGGGCAGGCCGTGTCGTTGGCCTGGGTGGCCAGCTTGGCGCGGATCTGCGCCGGGGTGATGCCCGGGTTGGCGCTGGCGATGAGCGCCGCGACGCCCACGACGTGCGGGGTGGCCATCGAGGTGCCGCTCTTGGTGCTGTACCCGCCGCCGGGGGCGGTGGAGTACACGTTGCTGCCCGGGGCCGCGACGTCGATGACGCCCTGGCCGAAGTTGGAGAACGAGGCCTTCGTGGTGCCCGTGCCGTTGGCCGCGACCGTGACCACGCCCGGGAGCTCGGTCGGGATGTCGAGGCAGGCGTTGGTGATGGTGCGGGTGGTGGGCGTGGAGTCGTTGGGGCTCGCGGAGTCGGTGGTCTTGTGGGCGAGGTCGTAGTCCTCGTTGCCCGCCGCGGCGACCTGGAGCGAGCCCTTGCCCTCGGCGTACTCCTGGGCGCGCTTGACGCCCTCGATGATGGCGGCCTGGTCGATGTTGTCCGGGCAGTTGAACTGCCACGGGTCCGTGTAATAGCTGTTGTTGGTGACCTTGAAGCCGTGGTCCCCGGACCAGACGAAGGCGCAGATGGTGTTCTCGGCGAAGAAGAAGGAGTTGCCGGGCTCGGCCACGCGGACCGAGGAGATCTTCACGCCCGGGGCGACGCCGACGACGCCCTTGCCGTTCTTGGCGGCGGCGACGGTGCCCGCGACGTGGGTGCCGTGGGTGTCCACGTCACGCCAGGCGCCGACCCGGGTGTCCGGCTTGCCGTAGGCGCAGGAGGCGGAGTCGGCGGCGTTGAAGTTCGGCGCCAGGTCCTGGTGCTGGTCGTCCACACCGGTGTCCAGGATGCCGACCTTGACCGAGGCGGAGCCCGGGTTCACGGCCCAGGCCTGGTCGGCCTTGATCTGGCTCATGTCGGCCCGTACGGGTTCACCCGCGGGGGTCGTCGACTGCGCCGGGTTGGCCGGCAGCGCCGGGTTGTAGGCGTCGGCGGGGACGTCCGAGGTGCGCGTCGCGCCGACCTGCTGGACTCCGCTGACTCCGCGCATGGTGGCGGCGAAGGTCGCGGAGGTCGAGTGGGCGACGATCACGCCGATGGAGTCGAAGGTGGAGAAGACGGTGCCGCCGTTGGCCGTGATGGCGTTGCGGACCGCCGTGCTGTCACCTGCGGCGGTGATCACCAGGTAGGCGCGGGTGCCGGCAACCCAGGTCGCACTCTGGGAAGTCGGCGCCGCGGCCAGGGCCTTGGCGGGTGCGGAGGTGACGGGGGTGCCCGCCGGGGAAATGGGCTGGGTGCCGGCCAGAGCGGCCGGGGCCCCGAAGGCCAGCGCGCCGAGGGCGGCGGCGAGCACGAAGGTACGTCGAGGTCGGCTGGATATGTGGGGTATCAATGCGTCCTCCGAAGACGGCCCGGGGTGCGGGTGGCACCTACCGGTCCGTACGAAACGAGTGGTGGACGCAAGATGTCAGACGTCTGCACCGATATGGAAGTACCTTTTACCGCAGGACGGTTGGTCTGAACTTGGCTGAATATCGACGCTGGAAGAGGTGTCGGGACCGGCCGGGCTGGGCACCGTGGGGGCGAGCCCTGCCCGGCCGGTCCCTTTCGGGCGTCCCCGCTAGGCGGGTACGCCGTCCTTGGAGCCGTCCGTCTGGACGGGGACGGCGGCGGTGGGTCCGTGGTCGTCCTCGGTGAGCGTGGTCTCGTCGAAGGGCAGTCGGCCTGCGAGGACTTCGGTGGCCCGGGCCCGGTCGAACTCCTTGGTCCAGGTCCCGATCAGCACGGTCGCGATGGCGTTGCCCGCGAAGTTCGTCAGCGCCCGGGCCTCGCTCATGAACCGGTCGATGCCCACGATCAGGCCGACGCCGTCGACCAGTTCGGGCCGGTGCGACTGGAGCCCTCCGGCCAGCGTGGCCAGACCCGCGCCCGTCACCCCGGCCGCGCCCTTCGAGGCCACGATCATGAACAGCAGGAGCGAGATCTGCTCGCCGAGCGCGAGCGGCTTGTCCATGGCCTCCGCCACGAAGAGCGAGGACATCGTCAGGTAGATCGCGGTCCCGTCCAGGTTGAAGGAGTAGCCGGTGGGAACCGTGATGCCGACCACCGGCCGGGACACCCCGATGTGCTCCATCTTCGCGATCAGCCGGGGCAGCGCCGACTCCGAGGAGGAGGTGGACAGGATCAGCAGGAGCTCCCGGCCCAGATAGCGCAGCAGGGCGAAGACGCTGATCCCCGTACACACCCGCAACAGGGTGCCCAGGACCACGAAGACGAAGAGCAGGCAGGTCACGTAGAAGCCGATCATGATGACGGCCAGGGACTTCAGTGCGTCCATCCCGGTGGCTCCGACCACGGCCGCGATCGCGCCGAACGCGCCCACCGGCGCCGCCCACATGATCATCGCGAGCACCCGGAACACCAGCTTCTGCACGTGCCCGATCCCGCGCAGTACCGGCTCGCCCGCCGGGCCCATCGCCTGGAGCGCGAACCCGCACAACAGCGCCACCAGCAGCGTCTGGAGCACCTGGCCGCCGGTGAAGGCCGACACCAGCGTGGTCGGGATGATCCCCAGCAGGAACTCCGGGGTGCTCTGCGCCCCGCCCGCCTTGGCCTGGGCCTCGCCGGCGTGCCGGGCGGCCTCGGTCAGGTGCAGTCCGCTGCCCGGCTCCAGGAGGTTGCCGACCAGGAGCCCGATGGCCAGCGCCACCGTGGACATCACCATGAAGTAGCCGAGCGCCAGCCCGCCCACCGCACCGACCTTGGCGGCCTTGCGCACCGAGCCGATGCCCAGCACGATCGTGCAGAAGATCACCGGCGAGATCATCATCTTGATCAGGTTGACGAAGCCGGTGCCCAGCGGCTTGAGCTCCACCGCCACGCCGGGCGCGGCGAAGCCGACGGCGATGCCGAGCAGTACGGCGCCGATCACGGCGATGTACAGATAGTGCGTCTTGTCGCGCCTGGCGGCCACGCTGCCTCCTGGTTGTGCCTGGCCTCCTGGTGGTGAAGGCGTCCCGGGAGACCATCGCCCGCCGCTGTGACCCCGGTCACCCTTGCGTTCATAGAGTTCACGGCCGGGTGCACACTGAGCGCCATGTTCCGCTTCCCCCGGCCGCCGCGAAGCCTCGCCGGCCAGCTCTTCGCCATGCAGGTGGTGCTGGTCGCCGTGGTCGTCGCCGGATGCGCCGTCTTCGCCTACGCGACCGCCCGCGGCCAGGCCGAGGGGGCCGCCCGGCGCCAGGCCGGAGCCGTGGCCCGCGCGGTGGCGGACTCGCCGTCGGTGCGCGAAGCGGTACGGAACGCGGCGCGGGCAGCGCTACGGGGGGACGTGCCCGGGAGCGGCTCAGGAGCCGGACCCTCCGCGGCACTGCAGCCCTACGCGGAGCAGGTCCGCGCCGACGCGGGCGTGGACTTCGTGACCATCATGGCCCCGGACGGGCGGCGCTGGACCCACCCCGACCCGCACCGCATCGGCGAACCCTTCCTCGGCAACACCGCGCCCGCGCTGCGCGGGGAGACCTTCAGCGAGACCTACACCGGCACGCTGGGCCCCTCCATCCGCGTGGTCACCCCGATCATGGACGGCGGCCGGGTCGTCGGCATGGTCGCCGCCGGGATCACCGTCCGCGCCGTCAGCGCCCGGCTCGCCGCGCAGCTCTCCGCCCTGGCCTGGGTGGCCGGCGGGGCCCTGGCCCTGGGCGCGGTGGGCACGTACGTGGTCAACGCCCGGCTGCGCCGCCACACCCACGGGATGAACGCCGCGGAGCTGAGCCGGATGTACGACTACCACCAGGCCGCCCTCCACGGAGTCCGCGAAGGACTGCTCATGCTCGACGGGCAGCGCAGGATCACCCTCGTCAACGACGCCGGGCGCGAACTCCTCGGGCTGCGCGGGGAGATCAAGGGGACCGCGGTCGCCGACCTCGGGCTGCCCGCCCCGCTCACCGGCGCCCTGCTGGCCGACCGGCCCCGGGTGGACGAGGTGCACCTGAGCGCCGACCGGGTGCTCGTGGTCAACAGCGCGCCGGTGGCCGGAGGCGGCCGCCGCGGCACCGTGGTCACCCTGCGCGACCACACCGAACTCCAGTCCCTGACCGGAGAGTTGGACCATGAGCGCGGATTCACCCAGGCGCTGCGGTCCCAGGCCCACGAGGCGGCCAACCGGCTCCACACCGTGGTCTCCCTGATCGAACTCGGCCGCGTCGGGGAGGCGGTGGAGTTCGCCACCGCCGAACTGACCCTGGCGCAGGCCCTCACCGACGAGGTGATGGCCGCGGTGGGCGAGCCGGTGCTCGTGGCCCTGCTGCTCGGCAAGGCCGCCCAGGCCCACGAGCGGGGCATCGAACTGGTGGTCACCCCGGACAGCGGGGCCATCGGCTCCGGTCCCGGCGGGCCCTGCGCCCGGGACCTCGTCACCGTCCTCGGCAACCTGGTGGACAATGCCGTCGACGCCCTGGCCGGCGTCCCCGGCGGCCGGATCGCCGTCACGGTCCGCCCCGACGGCCCGGCGGCCGCCTCCGGGCAGGGGATCCTGCTCAGCGTGGCCGACAACGGCCCCGGACTCCCCGAGGGGGCCGACGTCTTCCGGCGCGGCTGGTCCGGCAAGGGGGAGGGGCGCGGCCTCGGCCTCGCCCTGGTCCGCCAAGTGGCCCACCGGCACGGCGGCAGCGCCGATGCCGACCAACTGCCCGGGGGAGGCGCGCGGTTCACCGTAAGACTGCCGGCGCGCGCAGAGGCGAGTGCAGAGGCGAGTGCAGAGGCGAGTACAGGGGTGAGTACAGGGGTGAGCGGAGAGGTGAGCGGATGATCACGCCCGAGGTGCGGGTCCTGGTCGTCGAGGACGACCCCGTCGCCGCCGACGCGCACGCGCTGTACGTGAGCCGCGTGCCCGGTTTCACGGCCGTCGCGGCCGTCCACTCGCTGGCCGAGGCCACCCGGGCCCTGGAGCGGACCCGGATCGACCTGCTGCTGCTCGACCTCACCCTGCCCGACGGCCACGGGCTGCGCTTCGCGCGCGGCCTGCGGGCCGCCGGGCACCCCGCCGACGTGATCGTGGTGACCTCGGCGCGGGACCTGGGCGTGGTCCGCGAGAGCGTCTCACTCGGCGTGGTGCAGTACGTACTGAAGCCCTTCGCCTTCCCGACGCTGCGCGAACGGCTGCTGCGCTACGCCGAGTTCCGCGCGAGCGCCGCGGGCGAGGCGGCCGGCCAGGACGATGTGGACCGGGCCATGGCGGCCCTGCGCGCACCCCGCCCGGCCGAACTGCCCAAGGGGATCGGTGCGCCGACCCTGGAGCGGGTCGCCGCGCTGCTGCGCTCGGCCCCCGAGGGGCTGACCGCGGCGGCGACGGCCGGGGCGGCCGGGATCTCGAGGATCACCGCCCGCCGCTACCTGGAGCACCTGGTGGACACCGGTCGCGCGGACCGCAGCCCCCGGTACGGCCAGGTCGGCCGCCCCGAACTGCACTACCGCTGGCTGGCGGCGGCTCCGGCCGGGACCGCGGCCGGCTCGGTGTCGAAGGTGTAGAACTTGCGGTGGTCCAGCATGTCGGCCGGGGTCACGTCGTTCCACGGCCGCATCGTGTCGTGCAGGTCCACGACGTTCGGCGTGCCGGCGGCGGGCAGATAGGCCGACTGCGGGTGCAGCGCCTGCCATTCGGTCCACAGCTTGTCGATGAAGGCGTGGTGCATCCAGAACACCGGGTCGTTGGGCGAGACCCCGGTGGCCATCTGCCCGCCGACCCATACGTGCACCCGGTTGTGCAGGTTGACCCCGCGCCAGCCCTCCAGGTTGTTGCGGAAACCGTTGGAGGAGCTGTTCCAGGGGGCGGCGTCGTACACCGGCATCGCGAGGACGGAGTCCACCTCGGCCCGGGTGGGGAGCTGCGCCACGCCGGTGCCCAGCGCGCGCCGCAGATAGGAGCGCCCGTCCACCCGTACGGCTATCTCCCACTTGCCCGCCGCGTAGGCGAACGGACCGTCGAGCACCTGCCCGTCGCGGGCCCGCCCGGTGCCGCCGAGGAAGTCGGCGGCCCAGAGCGAGGAGCGGGCGGTGCGGTCCGCGGTCCAGTCCCAGTACGGGAGGGCCACCTTCGGGTCCACCGCCTGCAGAGCCGCCTCGAACTCCAGCAGAAACCGGCGGTGCCAGGGGAGGAAGGAGGGGGAGCGGTGGCCGACCCGGTCGCCGGAGTCGGTGTCGCCCATGATGAAGCCGTTGTGGGTGGTGACGAACCGGTCGTAGCGGCCGGTGCGCTTGAGCTCCAGCAGGGCGTTGGTGAAGGCCCGCTTCTCCTCGGAGGTGAGCGAGGCCTGGTTCTTGCGGACGGTCATCACATGCCACCCATCGGGACGAGGGCGGCGCCCTGGAGTTCGCGCACGGCGGCGCGGGCGAGGGTGAGGGTGTCGGCGTAGGTCTCGTAGTGGTTGACCACGCTGATCCAGGTGCCGTCGGCGTTCTGCATGACGTGCAGTTCGCGGCCGTCTATGAGGACGGTCGGCAGACCGGGGGAGTGGTGGCCGCCGTGGTGGCCACCACCGCCCGCAGCGGGGGTTATTCGGATGCGACGGCCCTGGTAGACCTCGTCGACCGTTCCCGTGGGGGTGGCGGGTGCGGCGGGACGGGGGTCGGTGACGGCCGCGTGCGCGGTGGCGCCTGCGAGGCCGATGGCGCTGAGCGCGCCGGCGGTGGCGGTTAATGCCTGCCGGCGGGTGATCTTGTTCATGACCCGAAGAGGTATCAGGGCGCCGAGAGCCGTAGGCCGTTATCCGGACATGCGCGGATAAATTGCCTGGCTGGCAAACTTGGATGATCTTCCCGTCCGGACCGGCTCCAGCAGCCCGAACGGGAAGACCTATGGGAAAAACCCTAGCTGACGAAAGATCCTTCGGTCGCACTGGGGGGCTATGGGAGGGGTCACACCGCGGAGTCGGCCGGAAGGTGCAGTGCAAACCGAAGCCGACTTAAGGGCGAAATATCCCCTATAGTCCCGCTATGGCCCTGCATGAGACGAAGGACGCGCGTGCCCGCGACGCCGAGACGGACGTGTTCGCGTCCGCCCTCAGCGGCGAAATCCTCCCCAAGTACCGGATGCCTGACGACCACTCATCCTCCGAGGTCGTCTACCAGCTCCTCCACAACGAGCTGCTCCTCGACGGCAACGCCGCCCAGAACCTGGCCACCTTCTGCACCACCTGGTCGGACGACGGGGTCCACCGGCTGATGAACGAATGCCTCGACAAGAACATGATCGACAAGGACGAGTACCCGCAGACCGCCGAGATCGAGGCCCGCTGCGTCAACATCCTGGCCGACCTGTGGAACGCCCCGGCCGGCACCACCGGCACCGGCTGCTCCACCACCGGCTCCAGCGAGGCCGCCATGCTCGGCGGCCTCGCCCTCAAGTGGCGCTGGCGCGAACGCCGCCGCGCCGCCGGACTGCCCACCGACAGGCCGAACCTGGTGTGCGGACCGGTACAGATCTGCTGGGAGAAGTTCGCCCGCTACTTCGACGTCGAGCTCCGCCAGATCCCGCTGGAACCCGGCGCGACCGGCCTGCGCGCCGAGCAGCTCGCCGCCCACGTGGACGAGAACACCATCGGCGTCGTCGCCATCCTCGGCGTCACCTACACGTGCGTCTACGAGCCCGTCGCCGAGATCGCCGCCGAACTCGACCGGATCCAGGCCGAGCACGGCTGGGACGTACCGGTCCACGTGGACGCGGCCAGCGGCGGCTTCGTCGCCCCCTTCCTCCACCCCGACGTGGTCTGGGACTTCCGGCTGCCGCGCGTGGCCTCGATCAACACCTCCGGGCACAAGTACGGCCTCGCCCCGCTCGGCGTCGGCTGGATCGTCTGGCGCACGGCCGAACTGCTCCCGGCCGACCTGGTCTTCTCCGTGGACTACCTGGGCGGGGACATGCCGACCTTCGCGCTCAACTTCTCCCGGCCCGGCGGCGAGATCATCGCCCAGTACTACCTCTTCCTGCGCCTGGGCAAGGGCGGCTACCGCCGGGTCCAGCAGGCCTGCGCCGACACCGCCCGGTACCTGGCCCGCGAGATCGAGACGATGGGCCCCTTCACCCTCCTCTACGACGGCCAGGGCGCGCTCCCCGCCGTCTCCTACCGGCTCACCGACCCGCAGGCCGCCGGCTTCAGCCTCTACGACCTCTCCGACCGGCTGCGGATGCGGGGCTGGCAGGTGCCCTCGTACCCCTTGCCCGCCGACCGCGAGGACACCGTCATCCAGCGCGTCCTGATCCGCCACGGAGTGACGCGGGACCAGATCGCGCTGCTCGTCTCGGACCTGCGCCGGTCCGTGGAACACCTGGCCGCCACCCCCCAGCCCGAACCGTCCACCGCCCGCCGGTCCGGCTTCCACCACTGACCGGCGGCGGCGTACGGGCGAGGCGGGGCGGGGCGGGGTGGAGTCAGCCCGGGGAGCCCGACCAGCGCATGCCCAGGTCCGTGAGGGCGGCCGCGCGCTGCGGGGTGAGGGAGACGGCGCGGGAGCGCTGGTTGGCGATCCAGGCGCCGAGGCGGAGCTCCCGTTCGCCGACCCGCTCCACGTGCGTACGGGGCACCCTCAGGTGCCGCTCGCGGTCGTGGAACTGCCGGGCCGCCTCCAGGTGCGCCGCCCAGGCCTCGGCGTGGGGGACCCGGGCCCGCGGCCGGTCCGCCCCCGAGGCCGGGGTCACGCCGAGGGTGTGCTCCAGCAGCCAGCGCTGGGCCCACGTCAACCGCTCCCAGGAGGTGCGCTGCCTCCGCAGCCACACCCCGAGGTCCTCGCCCTGCACGACGGCCTCGCCCGGTCCCGCCGGGAGCCGGCCGCCCGCGTCCAGGTGGACCCGGGTCAGGTGGAAGGCCCGCTGCCAGGAGATCTCCCAGGCCGGACACCAGGAGGCGTCGATGGCCTCCAGGGCCTCCCGGCGCTCCTCCGCCAGCGCGCCCGGCCCCTCGCGACGCGCCGCCGCCCGCTGGTTCTTCACCCATACCCCGACCGGGGCTCCGCGCCAGCTGGCTTCCGCCGGGGGCAGCAGGTGTCCGTGCTCCTGCGCCCAGCCCCGGGCCGCCGCGAGCCCCTCCTCGAACGCCACGTCGAAGTGGTTCCACACCATGCCCAGTTCGTCGAGCTGAGCCACCCGCTCCCGGCCCAGTGCGCCACGGCGGTTGGAGCGGCGCGCGTCGGCGATCCACTGGCCCAGCGGGAACCGGGCGAGTCCTGGCGGCCACTCCGTGGCCGTCGCGACCGCTCCGGCTTCGGTGCCTTCTTTGGCTTCCCCGGCCGCCGTGGCTGTCCCGGCTTCCCCGGCCGCCTTCCCTTCGACCTCGACTGCCCTCGCCGCCAGGGGAGTTCCCGTCCTGCCGTCCCCCGGCACCTTGAACGCGAACGGGACCTTCAGGTCCCCGGCCGCCGCCGCGTAGAGCCGGGCCGCCTCCACTCCCCGCCGCCAGTGCTCGTGCTCCGGATGCAGGACCCGCAGCCGGATGAAGGCCGCCAGCAGGGCCGGGTCGCGCGGGGTGGAGAAGCTCAGCAGGGCCTGCGCGCCCGCGCGCAGGCCGGAAGTGCCCACCTCCGAGGCGGTGTTGCCGGACTCGGCGGCCCGGCGGCTCGGAGCCTGGGGCTGGGCCAGGGACTCGACGAGCCGGGTGTCGTGCGCCCGCAGCGCCTCCAGCAGCCGCGCGAGGTCCCCGTAGGCCCGTGAGGACAGCATCGTCTCGGGGGACTCGCCCGGCCCCAGCAGCACCGGCACGACCAGGGAGGCGACCTTGCCCTCCCCGGGCCGGATGCGCAGGGCGCGGCCCACCGCCTGGACCAGGTCGGGCATGGAACCCCGTACGTCGGCCCAGAAGACCGAGTCGCACTCCTTGGTGTCCACGCCCTCGCCCAGCACCCGGACGCTGCCGAGGAACGCCTTGTCCGCGCGCCGGTCGTCCGCGAAGGCGCTCAGCACCCGGCGCCGCTGCGCCGCCGTGTGCTGCCCGCACAGCCAGTCCGCCCAGACGGTGCGCGGGTACACCGGCCGGGGGGCCCAGCTCGCGGCCCGCAGCCGTGCGGCCACCGCGGGGAGCCCGGCCGCGAAGGCCTCGGCCTCCTTGGTCAGGTGGTGGAAGACGAGGGTGCGCCGGAAACCCTGTTCCACTGCGGCCTTGACCAGCGCGGTCTGGAGCGCCGCGAGGCGGACCCCGCGCACCGCGTCGGAGCGTCCGTCCGGTCCGAGCAGGACGGCCGCCTGGAACTCCGGATCGCTGACGTCCACGCAGACCACCCGGTACGGGGCGCAGATGCCCCGGTCGATGGCCTCGGAGAGGGTGAGGGTGTGGCAGCGGGCGCCGAACGGGCCGTCCGGATCGTCCTCCATGGAGGCCACCAGGTCACCCCGGCCGCGTGTCTTGCCCGCGCCGCCCGTGCCACCGGCGCCGCCCGTGCCACCGGCATCCGCGACGTCCGCGGCCCTCGCGGTGTCCTCGGGGTAGTCCGCTTCCTCGCCGTCCTGCCAGACCCGCGGGGTCGCCGTCATGTACAGCCTGCGGACGGCCGGGATCCGGGTGTTGTCGTGGACCACGGCCCACGGTTTGCCGATCCGACCGGAGGTCCGGTGCGCCTCGTCGACCACTATCAGGTCCCAGCCCGGCAGCCCCTCCAGGTGCGCGCGCTCGATCGTGCCCAGGCCCAGCGAGGCGTACGTGGCGAACACGGTCACCCGGTCCACCGGGAGGCCCGCCCAGTCGGCCAGTTCGGCCGGATCGGTGGTGGTGGGCACTCCCGCGTCCTCGCCGCGCAGGGAGCACACGGCGAAGGCGCGCCCGGTCCGGCCGCCCGCCCGCCAGGCCTCCGCCGTCTGGACGAGCAGGTCCAGGGAGGGCACCAGGACCAGTACCCGCCCGGCCCGCAGCTCGTCGGCCGCGTGCACCGCGACCAGCGTCTTGCCGGAGCCGGTCGCCATGATGACCTGGGTCCGCAGCCCCGTCCGTGGGACCCGGCGTCCGGCGGGCAGCTCCAGCGCCCGCACCACGGCGTCGACGGCCTCACGCTGGTGCGGACGGAGCTTCCTCCTGGCCATGCGGGTCACCTCCCCCGTGAACTGCCCGTTCGCTTCCAGCACCTATCTTGCCCCCATTTTGAATCAATGTGGGGCGTTCCGGTGCGCGGCGCGGGGGGAGAGGAGGGCGGGGATTACATCCGGGCTCCGAAGTTCTGCGTCCACCACGGTCCGCCGGGGCCCTGGTGGATGCCCACGCCGATGTCCTTGAAGGAGCAATTGAGGATGTTCTCGCGGTGTCCCTGGCTCTTCATCCAGGCGTCCATGACCTGCTGCGGGGTCTGCTGCCCCATCGCGATGTTCTCCCCGTACGTGGACCAGCGGTACCCGGCCGCCGTCGTCCGCTTCCCCGGGTCGCCGCCGTCGGGATCGGTGTGCGAGAAGTAGTTCCGCTGCGCCATGTCGTCGGAGTGCCCCTGGGCGGCCGTACGCAGCTGTGCGTCGTCCTTGAGCGGACCGCAGCCGGCCGCCGCGCGCTCGGAGTTGACCAGCGCGATCACCTGCGCCGCGGCCCCGCCGCCGGCCGGGGCGGGAGCGGGGGGCTTCGCCGGGGAGGACTTCGGACTCGGCTTGGCGCTGGGAGTGGGCGTGGGAGTCGGGGTGGGCGTCGCGCTCGGACTGGGACTCGGGCTCGGGCTCGGCGAAGCGGAGTCCGAGGGGCTGGGCGACGGGGACTGCGGGGGCACCGCGACACCGGAGTCGGGAGCCAGCAGCGAGGCCGCCGGGCTCTCGGGGGCGGCGGTACCGGGCCGGGTGGCGAGGTAGGTCAGCCCGCCGCCCACGACGCACGCGGCGAGCACGGCGCCGCCGACCACCCGGCGGCGGCTGCGGGTACGGCGGCGCTTGCGCAGCGAGGCGCGGCCGGCGCCCGCGTCGGCGGCGTCCGCGAGGGTGTGTGCGCCCCCGTCGGCGTGGACACCCCCATCGGCGGGGAACGACACGAGGTGATCGCCCGCCGGGCCCGTGGCATCCACGGTCCCCGGGGCTCCGGTGGCCAGGCCCACGGGGGCGAAGCCGGCCGCGGCGGCCGACCGGACGCCCGCGATGAGCGCCACCGAGACCGGTACCAGCGCCAGCCCGGCCAGCAGCCCCTCGGCCGGCACCAGGCCGTTCCACAGCCCGGAGCACCGCAGGCACTCGCGCGCGTGCCGGGCTATTCGCTTGCGCCACAGCACCGAGGGGAGCCCGTCCCAGCCCGCCGCCACCGTCCGCAGCCCCTCGCAGGGCGGCTGCGTGCCGAGTGCCCGCTCCACCACCCGGGCCGACTCCAGCTGGGCCTTCATCCGCTGCACCCGTACCGCGGTGTGCTGCGGGGACAGCTCCAGCGCCGCAGCCATCTCGGTGCGCGTCAGCTCCCCGGCACACTCCAGCCACCACAGGGACAGCAGCGCCCGGTCGTCGGGCTCCAGCCAGCGCGTGGCTCGGGCCGTCTCGCGCCGCTGCCCGTCGAGCTGGAGTCTCAGGACGGTCAGGTCCACGAAGTCGGCGCCCGGATCGGCCAGCTCCCAGGCGGCCTCCAGGCCGCTCTCGCCGGGGGCGCTGCGCCGGGCCTGCCAGTGGGCGCGCACCCGGTTCATGGCGATCGCCACCAGCCAGGAGCGGAAGCTGTCGTCGTCGCGCAGGCCGCCCAGGCCGTCGAGTGCGCGCAGCATCGTGTCCTGGACCACGTCGTCCACGTCGACGGACCCGTTCAGGGCCCGCCCGACGATGTTGTAGACGAGCGGCAGATAGGTGCTGACCAGGTCGTCCTGGGCGCGCGGGTCGCCCGCGCGGGCGGCGGCGACCAGTGCTGCCGTGTGCTGAGTGCTCATGATGCGAATCCCTGTCCGTACCGGCGGTCGATGATGCCCAATACCTGGGAGACCGTCGAGGGGGACCCAGATAACACTTATCCGGAGTATGAATCCGGAGCCAGCCGGGCCGCCAGGGCGTCGAGGTCGGGCAGGAACCAGATGTGGCGCCCCCGGTTGGATTCGCGGACGAGGTCGCGCAGGGCGGAGCTCGCCCTCAGGTGGTCCGAGAGGTCTCCGAGGACCACCAGCCGGAGGTGGTAGTTCACGAATTTCTGCATGATCGCCCCGGCGAGGCCGCTGCTGAGGTCGAAGAACCCGTCGTCGAGCCGCCGCGCCGGGACGGCGACCACCTCGGCCCGGTAGAAGGCCGCGCCGATCAGCTGGTCGAGGGCGTCCTGCTCGGAGGCGACGGGCGGCCCGTCCGGGGCGCAGACGAGCACGGGAACGCCGTGGTGCTCCACGAGGCGGTCAGTCACGGTGGGTCACCCCCATGCCGTTGCCCGGTCCGAGTGCCCCGTCGACCAGGTGCAGCAGATCGGCGGTGGTGGCCGGATCGCCGAGGACCACGATCTTCATCCGGGCCCGCTCCTTGTCGTAGACCGTCTGGACGCGCAACTGGTCGGGGGTGTCCCGGGGGGACCGCGCGGCCGCCGTGACGAGGGTGGCGAGCCGGCTCGCGGCGTCCGGGCCGATCGCGTCGATCTGCACGATGCTCGACACCTCCACGTGCCCGCGCGGCCGGTCCGGCTCAGCCGGTGCGGGGTCCGCGGCCGGCCGGCTGGTCAGCGCCTCGAAGTCCTCGCGGCTGATCCGGTACTGCTTGCCGATCCGCACGGCCTTCAGCCGCCCGTCGCGGACGTAGTTCCGTACGGTCCGCACGTGCAGCCCCAGCCGCTCGGCGACCTCGCCGACCGAGTACAGCTCGCGTTCCTCATTCTCCATAGTGCCGAATATTACCGTAAGGAGTGAGGATGAGGAGCGATGGGGAAGATTAGGGAATCTCGGCGAGGTGAAAATGGCTTCGGTGCCGATCAGCCCGTCTCCTAGGCTCGGGGGATGACGGCTCCCCGCTACCCCGCCAAGCCCCGCCCCGGAGACCGGGTCGCGGTGGTCTCCGCCTCGTCCGGGCTGCCCGGACTCTTCCCGCAGCCCTACGAGCTCGGGCTGCGCAGGCTCCGAGAGGACTTCGGGCTCAGTCCGGTGGAGTACCCGACGACCCGGAAGATGGGCGCGAGCCCCGAGGACCGGGCCGCCGACCTCCACGCGGCCTTCGCCGATCCCGACATCAAGGCCGTGATCGCCAGCATCGGCGGCGACGACCAGATCACCGTCCTCCCGCACCTCGACCGCGATCTGCTCCGGGCCAACCCCAAGCCGTTCTTCGGCTACAGCGACAACACCAACCTGCTGCTCTTCCTGCGGGACCTGGGGATCGTCGGCTATCACGGCGGATCGGTGATGGTCGAGCTCGGGCGGCCCGGCGCGATGCATCCGCTGACGGAGCGGTCCCTGCGCGCGGCGCTGTTCACCTCCGGCGAGTACGAGCTCACCCCGGCCGCCGCCAGCGGGGACGTCAACGACCCCTGGGACGACCCGCGCACCTTCGACTCCGAACCCGAACTGGAGCCCACCGCGGGCTGGTTCTGGCACAACGCCGACCGGGTGGTCGAAGGGGCCGCCTGGGGCGGCAGCCTGGAGATCCTGTCCTGGCTGCTGATGGCCGACCGGGTGGGGCGGCCCGTCGACTCCCACGCCGGGCAGGTGCTCTTCCTGGAGACCTCGGAGGGGATGCCGGGCGCCGACGAGGTCCACCGGATCCTGCGGAGCATGGGCGAGCGCGGACTGCTGCGCCAGTTCCCGGCGTTGCTGATGGGCCGGGCGAAGAGCTGGTCGTTCGAGAACCGCTTCGGCGCCGAGGAGCGGGAACGCTACCGCCGCGAGCAGCGCGAGGCCGTTCTGCGGGCCCTGCACGCGTACGCCCCCGACACCATGGCCGTCTTCGACGTGGACCTCGGGCACACCGACCCACAGCTGGTGATCCCGGTGGGGGGCCGGGTCCGCGTGGACGGGGTGGCCCGCCGCGTCTTCGTCACCTATTGAAATCAATGCCGCTTGAAATCAATGCCGCCTGAACATCCCTGCCGAGTCCGTCCGTTGGGGTGTCCGGACCCCGGTCCGGGGTGACAATGGGGCTCCCACGGGACGTGTTGGGGGCGGCATGTCGGCGTTGCTCTTACGGGGACCCGGCCGGGCGCGGGCCTGGGCCGGGTACCTCGGCTCGGTCGGACTCGGCGCGGGCGCGGTCGCTCTGGCGGCGGTCTGGACCTCTGGACCCTGGGCAGCCGGGATCGGCGCGGCCGTCACCACGCTGGCCGGGCTGGCGGCCGAGCGGATGCGGCCCGACGAGACGGCAGCCGCCGGCGCCGCCGGAGAAGTGCTGCGCACCCCGGGCGGCCGCGTTCCGCTGCTGCGCCAGGTGGACCGGCCCGAACTGGCGGGAGCCCACCCGGCGGAGGCGCCGGGCGCCGCACCCGCGTACATCGAGCGCGACGCCGAGCCGGGGCTGCGCGCCGCCCTGGAGCGGGCCCGCTTCGTGCTCGTCGTGGGGGAGTCCACGGCGGGCAAGACCCGGCTCGCCTACGAGGTGGCCCGCACCCGGTACCCACGCCACGCCTTCGTCCGCCCGCTCTCCCGCGCCGCGCTGCCCGAGGCGGTTCGGATCGCCGCGCGCCGGCGGCGCGCCGTGCTGTGGCTGGACGACCTGGAGGACCACCTCGGCGCGGGCGGCCTCACGGCGCTCCATCTGGCCTCCCTGGACTCGGCGGTGGTGATCGCCACCATGCGGGTCCAGGAGTACCGGCGCTACGACGCCCGAGAGGAGAGCCGGCTCACCGGCTCCGACCGGGATGCCTGGCGGGCCCAGCGCGACCTGCTCCAGCAGGCCACTGTCCTACGGCTGCCACGGCACTGGTCGGAGCCGGAACGCCGACGGGCCGCCGCCCACCAGGGCGATCCCCGGATCGGGGCCGCGCTGCGCGCGGGGGAGCGGTTCGGGGTCGCCGAAGTACTGGCGGCCGGTCCGGAACTGCTGGCCTCCTGGGAGAACGGCTGGGCTCCGGGCGCCAATCCACGCGGTGCCGCCGTCGTCGCGGCGGCGGTGGACTGCCGCCGGGCCGGGCTGCGCCGCCCGGTGAGCCGGGAGTGGCTGCGCGAACTCCACGCCCCCTACCTGGCGGCCCGGGGCGGCGGCGACCTCCAGCCGGAGCCCTTCGCCGAGGCGATGGACTGGGCCTGCGCGGCCGCCTACGCGACCAGCGGGCTGCTGATCGGCAACTACGGCGCCGGATTCACCGCGTTCGACTACCTGGTGAACGCGCCGGGCCATGCCGGCGTCCCGGTTCCCGACCATCTGTGGCGCGGGCTGCTGGCCCGGGTGGACCCCGCCGACGCCTACGACATGGGCCTGGTCGCCCACCAGGACGGCCGGCTCGCGCGCGCCGTCGAAGCACTCGACCTCGCCCGGCGCGGCGGCGTCCCCGGCGCCGAACTGCCGCTGGCCATCGCCATCGGGGACTCCGGGAAGCCGCGCCGGGCCTCCGCCGACCTCGCCGCAATCGCCCGTCGCCGCGCGGACCGATTGGGGCCCCGGCATCCGGAGACCCTGGCCGCCCGGCACCAACTGGCCTTCTTCATAGGGGAGTCGGGAGCTCACAGGGCGGCGGCGGCCAGGTTCGCGGCCCTGGTGTCCGATGCCGAGGAGGTACTCGGGCCCGACCATCCGGACACCCTGGCGGCCCGCCACCAGCTGGCCTACTTCACAGGAGCGAGCGGAGACACCAGTGCGGCGGCCCAGCAGTTGGAGGCGCTGCTTACCGACCGGCTGCGCGTCCACGGTCCGGGCCACCCGCTGGTCCTGGCCGCCCGGCGCAGCCTGATCTGGTTCGGTTCGGACGATCCGGCCGCCGCGGACCGGGAGTTGGCGGAGCTGCTGGCCGAGGCCGAGGAGCGGATCGGCCCCGACGACCCGCACACCCTCGCCATCCGGGGGAGTCGGGCGGCGCTGGCCGCCCGCGCAGGACGTGCCGCCGAAGCGGCCGATGCGTGGGCGGAGCTCACCGAGGACCGGACCAGGGTGCTCGGCGCGGACCATCCGCACGTGATCTACGCCCGGCTGGAGTGGGCCCGCGCCCTGATCGCCCGGGGCCGGGCCTCCGAAGCCGGTGAGCTCCTGACAGCGGTGCTGGCGCACGCGCAGACCGTCCTGGAACCCGGGCACCTGCATCTGCGCACCGCCCGCGAGCTGCTGGCCGAGGTCTGTGGCCGCGCCGGGCGCGAAGCCCCGTAGGCCGGTTGCCCAGGCCCCCGGCGCTGTGGCTCAGAGCAGCGGGGCCAGTGCCTCCGTGGCCGCGCGCAGGGCGGGGGCGTAGGCCTCGATCTCCTCGCGGGAGACGAGGAACGTGACCGTGGTGACGCTGACCCCGCCGACGGGGCGGCCCGTCGGGCCCAGGATCGCGGCGCCGATGCAGCGGATGGTGGGCTCGTTCTCCTCGTCGTCCAGTGCGAACCCCCGGCCCCGGACCGTCGCCAGCTCGGCGTCCAGCGCCTCCGGCGTGGTGAGCGTGTTCGGTGTGCGGCGCGCCAGCCCGGCGGCGGAGATCAGCTCGCGGACCTCGGCCGGCGGCAGGTGGGCCAGGATGCTCTTGCCGATCGCCGTCGTGTGCAGCGGCATCCGCATGCCGACGCGCGAGGCGGTCCGGAAGGGCTGGTCGCTCTCCAGCTTCCGGATGTAGGTGATGGTCTCCCCGCTGTGCAGCGCGAGGTGGACCGCCTGCCCGGTGGCCTGCTGCAGATCGCGCAGGATCTGCTCGATGCCGGCCGGCTCCCCGCTGGCGACCAGGGCGGACAGGGTGCGCAGCCGGGGGCCGGGGCCGTAGCGGCTCTCGCCCTCGGAGCGTACGAAGCCCTGCTCGATCAGTGCGGCCAGGATGCGGAAGGTGCTCGACTTGGGGACCGCGGCCGCCGCCACCACGTCGGTGAGCCGGTGCGGGCCGCCGGGTGCGGCGACGGCCTCCAGGATCCGCATCGATTTCTCCAGCGCCGTGCCCGCCGCCGAGGTCCGGCCGCCGCGTGCGGTGTTTTCGGCCTCCGTGGTCCCAGGGCTTTCGTCCGTGGACAAGTGATCTCCAGGGCTGGGTATGGTCTGCATCAGAAGTTCCGTTACATGATACCAAGTTCCATTACATGGAACAAATGGAGGGTCCTTTGTCCTGTCACCCGTACGCGGCCATCACCGCGCAGCGACTGCTGCCGGTCCTGCGCAACGCCGACGCGGACGAGGTCGTCCGCCACACCGCCGCCCTGCTCGCCGCCGGGTGCCGGGCCGTCGAACTCACCACCTCCACCCCCGGCTGGGCGGAGGCCGTGGCCCGCACCGTCCCGCTCGCCGACGCGCACGGCCGCCCCGCCCTCATCGGGGTCGGCACCGTCACCACCGCCGAAGCCGCGAGGACCGCACTCGACGCGGGAGCCGCCTTCCTCGTCTCCCCCTACCCGGCCCCCGAGGTCCGCCAGGTCGCCGGGGAGCGCGGGGCCGTCTTCATCGAAGGCGGCTTCACCCCCGGCGAGATAGCCTCCGCGGTCCGCTCCGGCGGCGCGGCGAAGGTCTTCCCCGCCCACGTGGGCGGCCCCCGGTTCATCAGCTCCCTCAAGGCCGTCCTCCCGGACGCCCTCATCATCCCGACCGGCGGCATCAAGCCCGGTGAGGTCCGGGAGTGGCTCGCCGCCGGGGCCGCGGCCGTGGGCGTGGGCAACGGCCTGCCCGCCGACCCCGCAGAACTGGCCGCCGTCTTCGCCGACCTCGCCCAGCCCTGCTGCGGGCACTGCGCGGGTACGGAGCCGCGACCGTGACCGGGCCCCAGCAGTACGACGTCCTCGTGCTCGGCGAGGTGCTTGTCGAGATCCACGTCGCAACCGCCCTGCGGGACGCCGTCGACGGCGCGCCCGCCCGGGTCTCCTACTCCGGGGACGCCCTCAACGCCGCGGCCGCGGCCGTCGCCGCCGGAGCCCGCACCGCCCTGCTCGCCGTCGTCGGCGAGGACGAGCTGAGCCTCCCGCTGCTGGCCCGCGCCGCCGCACTCGGCGTGGACGTCTCCCACGTACGCCGCTCCCCGCGCCCCAACGGCGCCTACCTGCTCTCCGCCGACACCGAGGGCGACCGCGAGTTCGTGTACTGGCGCACCGGCAGCGCCGGCTCCACCCTCTCGGTGGAACACGTCGAATCCTGGCGTGAGTTGCTGACCGGATCCAAGGCGCTCATCACCAGCGGGATCACCGGCGCCCTGTCGCCGAGCAGCCGCGAGGCCGTGCTGGTCGCCGCCGAGGCTGTGCACGAGGCGGGCGGGCACCTGTCCTACGACCCCAACTTCCGCTCGCGGCTCACCAGTCGGGGCGAGGCCCGCTCGTTGCTGGCCCGCATGGCCCCGCTGACCGGCCTGTTGAAGACCTCCTGCCCGGCCGACGCGCTGGCCATGGTCGACACCGACGACCCGGCCGAGGCCGCCGCCCGCTACCGGGCCCTGGGAGCCCGTACGGTCGCGGTCACCGCGGGCGCCGACCGGCTGCTGCTGGACGACGGCACGCGAGCCGTGTACCTGCCCGTACCCCGCAACCCCGCCCCGGTCGACGCGACCGGCGCCGGCGACTGCTTCACCGGCACAGCCACCGCCCGGATCGCGCTCGGCGACACCCTCGCGGACGCCGTCGCGTACGCCATGGCGGCCGCCTCGCTCTCCGTGTCCGGCCGCGGCGGCACCGGCCGCGTACCCGATTTCTCCGAGACGGCCGCCCTCGTGGCCGCCCACCGCGACCACGTCCTCAGGGCGGGCCGGGCGACGACGTGAGCACGGCGGACAGCGCGGGCGCGGGAACCGGGTCGGATCAATCCCACTCCTCCAGCTCGCTGTTCGCCCACGCCTCCGCTTCCTCCGCCTCGTGGTCCCTCTCCACGTGCGGGACGGCGTCCGCCACCCAGCCCGCGGCGAGGACGAGGCGGGAGGTCCGGTGAACGGCGAGGAAGCCGAAGGGGCGGTGGAAGGCGACCCGGGCCCGGCGAACGCGGTACTTCAGGCGGGGCATCGCGCAACCGGCGGCCACGCCGATCGCGGTCACGGCGGCTGCCTCGAACCCCTCCGCGTGGAAGCGGGCCAGGGCCGACTGCCGGGCCGAGGTGACTGCCAGGGGACTGCTGCTGATGCCCGGGAAGTGTCCGGTCCGCGCGTCCGAGGCGCTCTGCAGGCCGAACAGCCCCCTGAGGTCGAGGAGATCGTGATCCGCCTCCACCTCGAAGGCCACCGTCTGGATGTTCAGCCGGTGCTGGGGTGCCTCCGAGAGCATCTGCCCGATGTGCAGGCCCGGCCCCGGGTTCCCCTCGGGGAGCAGGCTCGCGCCCGTGGACGGGATCGCCCGGGTGACGGCCGCGATGCCCGCCTGGAGAGTCTGCGCGGGCAGGGCCTGCGGTTCGCCCAGGACCAGGTGGACGTCCACTCCGCCGTCGCCCACCACCTCCAGCAGGGTCACCGGCCCGGTCGGCGCCTGCGCCACGCGGACCCGGTCCAGGAGGCCCGTACTGCGGCTCAGGCCCAGCACCTGCGTTCCGGCCCAGGGGCCTTCATCGATCCGGGTCGGACAGTCCCAGAAGGGCTGGATCCACCGCAGGCGCAGCGTCAGCGCGGAGGCGAGCACGAGGAGGGTCTCCTCGTCGACCTCGACCGGCATCCTGTCGATGAGGCCGCCGGTGCGGTCGGCGGCCCAGGCGTCCAGGGTCTTGCGGTCGGCGTCCTCGTCGGAGGTCAGGAACCCGTGGGCGCCCTCCGGGAGCCCGGCAGCCCACGGTTTCTCCAGCGGGAGGTCCCGCCGCGTCCACAATCCGGTCGCCGCGCGCAGGCCCCGTACGCCGTCCAGCGCGGCCAGCAGCTCCCGCGCCGCTTCGGCGGCAGTGTCGGCGGGTATGCCGAGGGCCGCGGCCAGCTCGGTGCGGGCCGGGCCTTCGGCGCCATCGGCGAGGAGGGCCAGGAGCGGCCAGACCCCGGCCGCCGTGAACGCCGTGCCCGCGCCCGGTACTACGGCGTGCTCTGCCCAGCTCGAGGTGAGGGCGTTGACCGCCCGTACCGTCTTCGTCTTCATGCGGGGGAGCGTACGGGTTGGGGCGCCGCCGGGCCGGGTCGTTTTTCCACGGCCCGGCGGCGCTGCTCGGGGTGCCGGCCGGCAGCGGGCCGGTCAGTGGCCGCGCAGGCCCTGGTCGACGGCGGTCATCAGCTCGCCGTCGGCGGTGTCGGCATCCAGGGACCAGAACATCGCGCCGCCCAGGCCCTCTTCGCGGATGTACCGGGTCTTGGTGCGCAGCACCTGCGGGTCGTCGTACGTCCACAGGGTGGAGCCGTCGAAGAGCCAGGCGCTCCCGTTGTGCCGGTCGCGGTAGACCTTGTAACTGCCCGAATCGGCAAGCTTCTTCAAGGCCTTGTAGTCCTCGTACCCGGCCGACCAGGTGGCGGGCGCCGGCCCCGTCGCGGGCTGGCCCATGCCGTCCCCGCCGCCGCTGACGCCCGTCCAGCCCTGGCCGTAGAACGGCATGCCCATCACCAGCTTGCGCGCGGGTGCGCCGCGCTGCTCCCAGGCGTCCACGGTGCCGTCGACGCTGAAGTCGCCCCGGGCGTACAGCGCGGACTGCTGGGCGGTGGTCTTCTCGCCGGAGACGTGGAAGTCGTAGCCCTGGAGGGTCACGAAGTCGAGGTCCCGCATGATCCGCCGGACGTCGAAGCCAGCGTCGATCTTGGCGGGGGCGGTCGGGACGAAGGCCGTCAGCTCGTACTTGGACTTCCGCTTCTGGCTGCGGGAGTAGGCGTCGAGCTGGGTGCGGAACTCGGCCACCAGGGCGGCGAAGTTCTTCTTGTCCTCGGGGCGGTAGGTGGTGTCGGAGTCACCGGCCGAACCGGGCCACTCCCAGTCGATGTCGAACCCGTCGAAGACCCCGGCCGCCGCGCCCGCGCCGCCGCGGCTGCCGTCCTGCGGGAGGTTGCCCTTGATGTACAGGTCGATGCAGGACGCGACGAGCGCCTTGCGGGAGGCCGGGGTCAGCGCGGCGTCCGAGAAGTGCGTGGACCAGCTCCAACCACCCAGCGAGAGCAGGACCTTGAGGCCCGGATGCTTGGCCTTCAACTCGCGCAGCTGGTTGAAGTTGCCGGCGAGCGGCTGGCTCCAGTCGTCGGCGACCCCGTCGACGGAGTTCTCGGCGTCCAGCGGACGCACGTAGTCGGCCCAGGCGTCGGCCTCCCCGGGGACGTTCCCGGTGAAGCACTTGCCGTCCGCGCTGATGTTGCCGAAGGCGTAGTTGATGTGCGTGAGCTTGCCCGCGCTGCCGTTCTTCTCAAGGTCCTGGACCTGGAAGTCCCGCCCGTAGACGCCCCATTGGGTGAAATAGCCGACCTTCTTGTACGAGCTCTCGCGCCCGGAGTCCCCATGGCCGGAGCCGTCGTGGGCGGGGGCGAAGGCGGTCAGCAGGGAGAGGGAGCAGGCGGCGACGGCCAGCCTGCCGAGCGTGCTGCGGCGCATGGGCTTCCTTTGCGGATGCGGGGAGTGGTGCCGGGGCGCGTGCGCTGTGCATGCGGAAACTATTGGTCTGGACCAGAGCGGGTCAAGGGGGTGGCGGGATCCGGCCGGATCCGGAGGGGGGGGCGGGCTCCGCCGCTCACCCCCGCCGGGGCCGCGCGCGGAGCCAGGTTCGTCGTCCGCCCGAGCAGCTTCAGTCCATGGGGCACACGGGGCCGACCGATTGGCCTGGCAGGTACGCCTGGTGTTCCTCGGGCGTGAAGTCGCGGTCGACGGCCCGACAGATCTTGTGGACGGCTTCGGCGGGTTGGAGGAGGGTCACGCCCCACAGCCGCGCGGTCTTGTCGGTGGTTCCGGTGGCGAGTGTGTTTCCGTCGGGGCTGAACGCCACCGCGTTCACCGTGTCGTTGTGGGGCAGGGTGGCGCGGGTCTCGTGGGTGCGCACGTCCCACAGCCGCGCGGTCTTGTCGGTGGTTCCGGTGGCGAGTGTGTTTCCGTCGGGGCTGAACGCCACCGCATACACCATGTCGTTGTGGGCCAAGGTGGCGCGGGACTCGTGGGTGCGCATGTCCCACAGCCATACGGTGGAGTCTGCGCTGCCCGTGGCGAGTGTGTTTCCGTCGGGGCTGAACGCCACCGCGTATACCGGCCCGGTGTGGCCGGGCAGAGTGGTCGGAGTCTCGTCGAGCGGGGTCACCGTCCACAGAAGCACGCTGTTGTCGACGCTGCCGGTGGCGAGTGTGTGCCCGTCGGGGCTGAATGCCACCGAGGCCACCGCGTCGCTGTGGAGCAGGGGAGCGCTGCTCTCACGGGTGGCGAGGTCCCACAGCAGCACGGAGGCGTCGCGACTTCCGGTGGCGAGGGTGAGCCCGTCGGGGCTGAACGCGACCGAGGTCACCTGGTCGGTGTGGCCTTTCAGGGTGGCCAGGGCTTTCCCGGTGGCGACGTCCCACAGCATCGTGGTCTTGTCGGCGCTGCCGGTGGCGAGGGTGAGCCCGTCGGGGCTGAACGCGACCGAGGTCACCTGGTCGGTGTGGCCTTTCAGGGTGGCCAGGGCTTTCCCGGTGGCGACGTCCCACAGCACCGTGGTCTTGTCAGTGCTTCCGGTGGCGAGCGTGTGTCCGTCGGGGCTGAACGCCACACAAATCACCGCGTCCGTGTGTCCGGTCAGAGCGAGGCGGTTAGTGCCGGTGGTGAGATCCCACAGTCGTACGGTCTTGTCGTGGCTGCCGGTGGCGAGCGTGTGTCCGTCGGGGCTGAACGCCACTGAGGTCACCGTGTCGGTGTGGCCGGGCAGGGTGGTACGGATCGTGCCCGTGGCGACGTCCCACAGCGCCGCGCTGTTGTCGGCGCTTCCGGTGGCGAGTGTGCTCCCGTCGGGGCTGAACGCCATGGACCACACCCCGTCGGTATGGGTGGCGAGGGTGCTACGGCTCTTCCCGGTGGATACGTCCCGCAGCACCACGGTGTAGTCGTCACCTTCAGTGGCGAGCGTGCGTCCGTCGGGGCTGAATGCCACCGAGCCGGCCGTTTCGCTCTGGATGGTGAATTTGTCCCGGAGTGCGCCTGTGGTCACGTCCCACAGCCGTACGGTCCTGTCGGGGCTGCCGGTGGCGAGGGTGCGTCCGTCCGGGCTGAACGCTATGGACCACACCAAGTTGGAGTGGCCTTTCAGGGTGGCCCGGAGCACGCCTGTCGCCACGTCCCACAGCATGACTTTGTTGTCGTCGCTGCCGGTGGCGAGGGTGCGTCCGTCGGGGCTGAACGCTATGGACCACACCAAACCGGAGTGGCCTTTCAGGGTGGCCCGGGGACTGCCGGTCGCCACGTCCCACAGCACGACCGTGTTGTCCTCGCTGTCAGTGGCCAGAGTGCGTCCGTCGGGGCTGAACGCCACCGCGCCCACCTTCACGGTCTGCGGCAGGGTGCTGCGCATCGTGCCGGTGGCCACGTCCCACAGCCGCACGGACCCGTCGCCGCTTCCGGTGGCCAGGGTGCGTCCGTCGGGGCTGAACGCCACCCGGTTCACCCAATCGGTGTGACCGATCAGGCGTCGCTGCAGTGGGAGAGCTGCGGCGTTTCGCAGGCTTTCCTTGGACTCGGGAGTGGGACTGGTGCGGTAGGCGTGGACGGCCAGGAGCGCGGCGAGGTCGGGGTTCTTGCCGATGAGCGTGCTGGACTGGGTGGCGAGTTCACGGGACTGGGCTGTCTGCTGTTGGGTGACGGCCGTCCGCCACTGCCAGACGGCTCCTCCCACGGCGACGAGGGCGAGGGCGAGTAGCGCGGCCAGGATGGTGTTGAGGCGCCTGCTGCGCCGGATGACGGCCTGCTGGCGTTCCTTGCTTGCCGTGAGGAAGGTGGCGATGTCGCCCGGCAGACGGCGTTGTTGCGACCATTCGAGACCTTCTGCCAGTGCTGTTCCCCCGAGCAGGTCTCCGGGGTGGTTCCCTTCGGCGTAGCGGGCGCGCCGTGCGCGGGTGTGGTCGAGCCACTCCTGGAAGCGGTGGTCTTGATGGACCCAGTCGCGCAGTGTGCCCCAGTCGCGGATGAGTGCGTCGTGGATCAGTTCGGCCACGGGCAGCGCGGGTGGGGTGTTGCGCAGGAGGGAGATGGGGAGTGTGTGGGTGGTGATGATGCGATGACGCTTGAGGTGCGCGAGGACTTCGTCGATGTCTTCGCCGCCATCGGGCTCCCCGCTGAGGTCGGCTGCCATTTCGCGCAGTTCTTGCAGGGGGACCTGCTCGCGGATGGCGGGGATGTTGTGGCGGGGGTCGGCGGAGCGCACCAAGGAAGTCAGGATGCGTTGTGCGATGGGCCGTTGCCCCGTGGACAGCTGGTTGAGGGCCGTGTCGCACCAAGTGGTCAGGCTTCCGGTGACTCCGCCGATGCGCCGGTAGGCATCGTGGGTGAGGTACCCGTCGTGGCGCCGTTGCCACAGCTGGCTGAGTGTCAGCTCCAGCACAGGCAGCACGGTGACCGGTGCCTGGCCGGTCGTGGCCCCCTCGGGAGTGGTGGCGAGGACGTCGGTGATGATCTGCTCGGGCAGCCCCTGCTCGAAGCGGGCGCCCGCCTTCAGGGCGGGCAGGGTGATGATGTCGTGCAGGTCGTTCCGGCTCAGGGTGCCCGGTATGTTCAGGAGCCCCGGCATCGCGGCCTCCAGCAACTTGGGTGCCAGGGCGGCCTGCTGGGGGTAGAAGTCGTCACGCATGATCAGGATCAGGTCGAGTGCGGCGTGCGACCTGACCGCGGTGGTGATCTGGTCCGTGGCAGCCAGGCGGCGCTCCAGCTGCTGGCCGGCTGCGGGGTGAGTGAAGAGCTCTTCGAACTGGTCGATGATCAGTACGACGCGTTGACAAGCGGGTTCGGCGGAGAGTCGGCGGGTGACGGCCGTGGCGATTCCGTCACTGCCGACCCCGGACAGTCCGGCGCGCTCGAGTTCGGCCAGCAGGTCCTGCCGTGGCCGGATGACCACGGGCAGCCACGTGTCGCTGCCCGGGAGCCCGCCTGCGGCCAGTGCGGGCAGGACACCGGCCTGGATCAGGGATGATTTGCCCGAGCCGGAGGGCCCCAGCAGCAGGGTCACCCGCTGCTGCTGGTGCATGTTCGCCAGTACCTGCCGGACCGCGTCCTTCCGGCCCTCGAACCACTGGGCCTCTTCTGCGGTGAACGACTCCAGTCCCCGGTAGGGGCACACATCCTGTTCGGTCAGCTCGGGCCAGATCTCCCGCAGTACCTGAACAGGCGTGATGTAGGCGATGCCCTGCCCCCTCTCATTCTCGTCGGGGACGGTGATCTCCGTGACCATCCCGACGACCAAGCCGGTCACTTCGTCCATGACCGGCGCGCCGCTGAACCCGGTGGTCAGGTCGTTGGCTCCGGTCAACTGCAAATGGATGCCCCTGCCCTCGGTGGCCGGCAGCAGATCGCCGGCCACCGCATACCCGAAGTGCCCGCCGACGGGGGCCTGGGTGGGGAACCCGAACGAGCGCACGGCGTGGTCCCGGCAGCCCGCCGCGGAGCCCAACGGCAAGGCCTCCGTAACCGCCGACGCATCGGCCAGCCGCAGGATGGCCACGTCTTGGTCCTCAGGGGCACGCCACGGCTCGTCCAGGACAAGGCCCTCGAGCCTGCGTGCCCCGCCCGCGTGCGGAAAGACCAGCTGCACATGCTCGCCGGGCCCCGCTCCGGCAGCGCGTACGACGTGGGCACAGGTGACAAGGATGCCCTCGGCAGCCAGGAAGCCGGCCCCGGTCACCTGATCATCCGGTCCGAGGATCTGGGCCACGGCGGCGAGCAGACGCGCGCTGTGGTCACGGGTCGGACCAGTGCCTGCGTTGTCCATGGGATCACCCCGAATGCTCGTCCGCGTCGGGACGGCCAGGACTGTCCTTTTTCCACGTCATGGTCACCCTCAGGTGGCCGTTGGCGCTGGTCTTGGTGATCACGGCCCCGGCGGCGACCGAAAGGTCGACGCCGAACTCGACCGTGATCCCGTCAGGGCCGGCCTTGCGCAGCTGGTCGAGCGTCGTGTGCGCCGCCTCGGCGACCGACCCCAAAGCCTCTTGCAGATTCCCCGGCAGGTCATGAATGGCATCGCTGATGACGCCTGCCTTCAGCGGCCCGTCCACCCTGGCCGGAGCCTCGACCAGGATGGAGCCCCCGCCGTCCAACGGAATCCGAGCCAGATACGTCATGGCCCCTCCACTCATCGTGCTCGTCGGCGGTGCTGACGACCAGTGCGCCGACGGGGCCCGCGCAGGGGCTTGCCGTCCCGGCGCCGGTGGCGGTGACGTGAGGTTCATCGGCCGCGCAAGCGCCGACACCCTCTCTCGATCATCGTCCGATACGGCGTATACCGCATCTGGAGAGGATATTTAGTACAATTAGCGATTATATTTACTTTGTATCCTGCCCGGCGATGGGAGTGCGGACATGGTTGAGCGGGACAGCCCGGAGAAGCGGGGGCGGCTGAGTCGGCCGCTGGTGCTCGCCGCAGCCGTAGCGCTGGTCGACAGGGACGGGCTCGCGGCGCTGACCATGCGGCGCCTGGCCACCGATCTGGGCGTCGAGCCGATGGCCATCTACCGCTACACCGCTGGCAAGGAGGCGCTGCTCGACGGCCTGGTCGAGGCCTTCTTCGCAGAGGTCAACGACCGGCTGCGCACCTCCGCCGAGGCAGGGGCCGGGGCGGCCCGCTCCGACCCGGGGGCCGACTGGCACGCAGAGCTGCGCAGGATCGCCCGCGCCTTCGCCTCCGCGGTGCACGCCCATCCCGAGATCCTGCCCGTGGTGGCCACGCGCCCGCTCAGCGTGCCGATGGCCCGACGCCCGGCGCCTCTGCTCCAACTCACGGAGCACATCCTCGCCGTCCTGGGCCGGGCCGGCTTCGACGACGCCACCACGCTGACGGTCTACCGCGCCTTCGTGGCCTGGAACCTGGGCTGCCTCCTGGTGGACAAGCGTCAGGTGGTTGACGACACCGAGGAGCCGGACCTGATCCTGCGCCTCGGCCTGCACCGGCTGCCCGCCGCCGAGTACCCGCGCCTGCGCGCGCTCGTCCCGCGACTCGCCGAGTACGACGACGAGCAGGAGCTGGTCGCGGGCCTGGACGGCCTGCTGAGCCGGATCGCCGAGCCGCCCCATGATTCGTTCTACGGCGGAAGCACGCCCTGAGGATACGAAGTAAACGTCGAGCATATGCGTACATCTGCATGTATATGTAGGCTCGCGACAGTGGCGGCTCAAAGGGGTGGCGGGATCCGGAGGGGGACGGGCTCCGTCGCTCGCTGCCGCCGGGCCGGGTCTCGTAGCCTGGGCGCCATGCTCTCTCTCGAGTCCGAGGACCCCGTGGCCGTGGCCGTCACGGCCGCCATCCGGGGCGGCGACCTCGACGGGCTGCGCCGGCTGCTCGCCGCACACCCCGGGCTGGCCGCGGGCCGGATCGTGAAGCGGGGCGCCGCCGCCGGTGAGCGCAGCCTGCTGCACATCGCCGTGGACTGGCCCGGCCACCACCCACGCACCGCCGAGGTGATCCGTACCCTCGTGGCCGCCGGGGCCGCTCCCGGAGCCGGGTTCGTCGGCTCGCACCCCGAGACCCCGCTGCACTGGGCGGCGAGCAACGACGACGTGGCCGCGATCGACGCACTGGTCGAGGCGGGCGCCGACATCGAGGCTCCCGGGGCCGTCCTGGGCGGCGGGGCCCCACTGGCCGACGCGACCGGCTTCGGCCAGTGGCGGGCGGCCCGCCGACTGCTCGAACTCGGAGCCCGCCCCACCCTCCAGGACGCGGCCACCCTCGGACTGCTGGACAGGGTCGAGGAGTTCGTGGCCGCGGGAGTGGGTCGGGAGGAGCTCGACAGCGCCCTCTGGGGCGCGTGCCACGGAGGCCGACTGTCCACGGCTCGGTACCTGCTGTCCCGAGGCGCGGACATCAACTGGATCGGCTACGACGAGCTGACCCCCCTCGACATCGCCCTGACCGGCCAGGACGCGCCCCTTCTGGACTGGCTCCGGTCTTCCGGCGCCCGGACCCGCGAGGAGATTTCGCGCGACTGATCCACGACCGGCCCCCGAATTGATTGGATCTTCCGCCCGCGCCATGACATGGTTGGTCCTGCCGAAGGGGTGTAGCTCAGTTGGTCAGAGCGTCGGTCTCCAAAACCGAATGTCGCAGGTTCGACTCCTGTCACCCCTGCTGTGCAGGACGCCCTGTGGCCCAGGCTGGACGAGTGATCGTCCGACCTGGGCCACAGGTGTTCCCGCCGGGATTTCGCTGGTCAGCTCTTGCGGGCCAGCGGTTGTCCGGCGAAGCTCACCCTTTCCAGGCCGTGAGCCATGAGGTTGCGGATGTTGCTGTGATCGGTGCCGTTCGGCGTCGCCAGCACACTGCGGTAGTGCTCGCCGAATGCCCACAGCGCCTCTTGGTCGCTCAGCCCTTCCAGCAGGGCCAGTCCCAGGGTCTTGCAGGAGCCCTCGTTCTCGCCCGCGGCGTTTTCGAGGTCCCCGTTGCGGAACGCCTGCGGCTGATACTCGTAATGCGCGGCGACGAAGGCCAAGGTGTCGGCGAACTCGTGCTCACCTGACGCAAGGCTTGTCCGCAGCGAGCTGAGATCAGTCATGTTGGTTCCCCTGGGTTGGACGGACGGTCCGTATGCCGTCCGTGACCGGCCGACAATACCGCCTGCGGCCAGTCGACACGAGCGACATCTCCGCAGGTCACGATGTGTGTCTGTGTGATCCGACGAGAGCCCGTTCCGTGCGGGGTTACTGGCGCCGGCGGAACGGGCAGATGACCGCTGTGCGTTCGTCGTCGAGGGCCTTGACCGACATCTTGTCGAGGTGCCAGCCCTGGGCTTCGAAGCTCATTCCTGGTAGCCGTAGGGGCGGGTGATCAGTTCCATCCCGTGCCCCGAGGGGTCCTGGAAGTACACGCCCCGGCCGCCGTCGTTGTGGTTGATCTCGCCGGGCAGCCGGCCGTGCGGGTCGGCGAAGTAGGTGATCTTCGCCCGCTTGATCTTCTCGAAGGCCTCGTCGAATTCGGCCTCGGAGACGAGGAACGCGTAGTGCTGGGCCGTGATGGACTCGGCCGGAATGGTCGCGAAGTCCAGGGTGACGCCGTTGGCGGTGTCGACGGGGATGAACGGGCCCCAGGGGGCTCCGACCTCCAGGCCGAGGAAGTACGCCAGGAACTCGGCCGATTCCCGGTTGTCACGGGAGTGGATGATCGTGTGGTTGAGCTGAATCGCCATGGGTGGATGCCTCCGAAAGGCATGTCTCGGCACCTCCATGTCTCACCCAGTCGGTGACCGACACGCGATGCCGCGACATGATCCTAAACACCCCTTACGGGTGGAGTCCAGTGCATTCGGGCTGACCGGCGGCGGGGGCCTCGGGCCTCAAGAGCCCGAACCCCCGTACACCGCCTTCACGTTGTCCTGCGCCGGGTGCGTCCTGCCCGCAGGGCCGGCGGCGAAGGCCCGCAGCAGGTTCTCCGTCACCCGCGTGGTCAGTGCCCCCGACCGCGCGTCCAGGCCGTGGTTGGCTCCGCTGCGCCCGTCGCCCGTCGCGTCCAGGGCCTCCACCCAGCGCATCGTGCCGGTCGCGAAGACCCCGGCGCCGCTCGGCACGGTGTAGTACGCCGTGTCCTGGTGGCTGGGGCGGCCCTCGCAGACCACGGGGGAGTGGGCCAGGATCTCGATCGGGCGGGGGGTGGGGAAACCGGTGTTGACCTTGTCGTACTCCACGCCGACCAGGTGCGCGAACGTATCGCCCGCCTTCGTGCCCGTGCCCTCGAAGAGCCAGTGGCCCGGGTTGGTCACCACGTACGGGGCGTCCACCGGGTAGCCGTCGTAGATCACGCCGAGCAGCGAACTCTCGGGGTCGGCCCCGGGCGCGGAGCGGAAGTCGACGGTGGCGGGGTGACCGCGTTTGAAGCCGGGGTCCTGCTCGTAGGAGGACTTGTAGCAGACCAGCGTGCGGTCCGGTCCGAGATCGGACGCCTCCAGCCGGATCCGGCGGAAGCAGCAGTTGGCCCCGAGGATCGCGATGTTGGTGCCGGCGTCCCGGGCGGCCGTGAAGTGCGCGCGCTGTTCCGGCGACCAGTACTCGTCGTGGCCGAGGGAAAGGACCGCCGAAGCCCCCTCCAGCAACCGCTTCTCCCGGGCCACGTCGGTGGTCGTCGTGTACGCCAGGGGTATGCCGAGCCGCTCGGCGAGCGCGAGCAGCGGAGCCTCGTAGACGAGGAACAGGCCCGCGCCGTCGTCGTACTCGTACGGCCGGTCGAAGGAGACCGCCAGCGAGCGCGAGGCGTAGCCCCCGGAGGGGCCGTCGTAGCTGCCGTAGCCGCCCCAGCGGTTGTACGCCTGCCAGGTCGCCACCGCGTTGACCACGACGGTACGTCCGGTCGTGGCGGCCGAGCGCACGGTGACGGGGACGAAGCGCTGGCCCTCGCCGCCCTGCGCGTCCAGCCGCAGCAGGTAGCAGCCCTCGGGCCAGTCCTTGGTCTCGACGGTGGCGCTACGGGTCCACCGGGTGCGGACCATGCGGGTCGCCGCATCCACCGTGTGGTCGGGCTGGCGCGCCCCGGGCAGGGCCTCGGACCGCCAGACCAGGCGGGCGCGGGCTCCGCCGTACCAGCCCATGCGGTAGGCGGAGACGGTGAACCGCGGTGCGGTGGTGGAGACGTGCAGGCCGAAGGACTCGCCGGGCAGGACGCTCACCTTGTCGGCGAAGCCCTCGATGGCCCGCGCCGGACCGGCCTTGGTCACCTGCCAGTCGGCGTTCCCCGGGCGGGCGTTCTCGGCCTTGACGTCGAAGCCGCGGGACCCGTCCTTGTCCGGCGAACCGGACGGCTTCGGGCCCTTGCCGGGGCCCGCTCCATCCGCCCCTCCCGTGTGGGCGGCGTCGGTGTTCGCGCAGCCGGCCGTGGCGGCCAGCCCGGCGGCGGTGGCCGCCGCCCCCGTCGCCATGACGAGAAACCGCCGTCTGCCGGCGCCGGTGCCTTCGCCGCCCTCGTGGCCTGCGCCGTCCCCGGTTATGTGCTCCTGATCCATACAGGGCACGTTATGTCACCCTGTGGCCATGGCTTTTACCGCCCCGCGCGGGTCCCCGGGATCAGCCCAGCCGCACCACCACCTCCTGGGAGGCCCCCTCCAGCGAGGCCAGGCTGCCGAAGTCGATTCGCAGCCCGGTCCCGCCGGTGGCCGCGACCACGCTCGCCGCCCGGGAGAGCACTTGGGCCACGGGCCGGTTCCAGACCAGGGTCAGGGCCGTCAGCGTGCGGGTCGGGTCCGAGACGCAGACCACGGCCGTGCCGTCGCCCCGCTCCCGCACCGTCACCGAACAGGGCGCGCTCGCCCGCAGCGGGCCCACCGTCGCGGCCTGCCAGAAGTTGACCCCGGTGAAGCCGAGCGAGCCGACCGACACACCCTGGGCGGCCGGGCCGTTGGCGAGCAGGGTCAGCCATCCGGTCGCTGCGGCCCGCGCCGAGGTCTGGGCGGCGGAGGCGCCGGGCATCAGCTGGTGGACGTAGCCGCCGTCGGTCGGATCCGTCCCGTGGTCGTACCAGAGGGTCAGGTAGCGCCGGGTCAGGGGAGTGGTGGAAGCGCTCCGGTTGATATCGCTCCACTTGCCGGTACGGGCCTCCCGCAGCGCCCGGAAGGTGCCGGAGCCCGACATCACGTACCCGCCGAAGCCCGCCAGGTGCGCCCAGCCGGGTCCGGGGAAGGAGGCCGTCCAGCCCAGGGTGGCCGGCTGGAGCGCGCCGCCGACGGTCAGGGCGTGGGCGCCGGTCGCGCCCAGGTTCCGGTTGTCGATGACCGAGTCGACCGCGGTGCCGTCCGAGGCGCTGATCCCGGCGCCCAGACACACCACCGTGTCGTCGAGGAAGAACCACGACTTGCGCGCCGTGAGCGTGCTCCCCAGCCCTTTCAGGTGCTGGCCCACCGAGGCGAACTCGCCGTCCGTGGTGCCACCCACCCACGTGACGTCCGGCCGGGCGGCCCCCCAGTCGCCGCCCGCGCCGTCGGCCAGCGCCTTGCGCGAGGCCGTGATCCCGGGCAGCCGGTACGGATTCACCGTGGGCCAGAAGGCGTCCGAGTACTGCCCGTTGCCGTAGCCGGACCCCCACCAGCAGAGCATGCCGCTACCGGTGTGCCAGCCGCGCAGGTTCTCGCCGTTGCCCGTCTCGTAGTGGGTGATCCGCTTCGAAGCCATGGACAGGGAGGCCGCCCAGGCGGGCCGCCGGTGCGTGGCCCGGTCCATCGACGGGAACAGCCGGTGCGCCACCGGCTCCGCCGCGGCCGTGACCGACGCGTCCGCCGAGACCTCGGAGATCCGGGCCAGGGCCGACAGGGTCTGGGTGGTGTCCGACAGCGGTGCGCTGTAGTAGTCCCGCGCCGCCCAGCCCTTGACCAGGGCCCGCCAGCGGGCCCGTTCGGTACTGCTCGCGCCCTCGGAGAGCAGCAGGATCGCGGCGAGTACGGCGTGGCCGCGCGTGTGGTCGTCCATCTGCACCTGTAGGGGATCGGCCACCTGGACGCCCCGGCTGGGGGCCCGCCCCGAGACCGCGTCCATCATCAGGCCGTTGAACAGGAACGGCGCCCACGCGTGCTCCACCGCGTCGAAGACGATCTGCGAGCCGGGATCGGTGACCTCCCACGCCGTACCCTTCAACAGGCCGAACAGCATGCCCAGGCCGCCGAGCATGACCGATCCGTACGAGCCGGTGTACGCGACGTAGGAATGCTGGATGAAGGAGCCGTCCCGGTAGAGCCCGTCGCCGGTGGTGACGAACGGGAAGACCGGGGACAGGGCGTCCCGGGCCAGCGCGATCTTCGCGTCCTCCCCGGCGACCACCCCGCGCAGCGCCAGCACCCGGCACAGGTCCACCCGGTTCGCGCCCGTGCTGGTCCCGGAGTACGAGGCGACCACCGAGTCCGGCACGAAATGGTCCACCGCCGCGCAGTAGTCGGCGAGCCGGTCCGCCGGCAGCCGGTCGTGGAGCAGTACGCAGATGTCGAGCAGGGCCTGCGGGGCTCCGATCTGCCAGCACCACCAGTTCCCGTACCGCGCCCGGGAGGCGTTGTAGACCTGCGCGTGCATGTGGTCCAGCCCGGTCAGCAGGGCCGTCAGCAGCCCGGGGTCCCCGGTGAGCCCGGTGCCGGGACGGACATGGGCCTCGGCCATCGTCCGCAGCCGGTAGTAGCTCTGCGCCATCCACTCGGGGTCGGTGGTGAAGACCTGGTCGGGCCAGAGCGAACCGGTGGCCGGAGCCATGGCGGCCTGCCACTGGCCGGCCTGCGTGCCCAGGGCCGCCAACCGGGTACGGAACGGCTCCGCGGTCGCGGAGAACCGCGAACCCAGGATCAGGCCCTGCCAGACCGTGCGCATGGCCTCGTGGACCGAGGTCACCGTCCCCGCGACCGCCTGGAAGGCGGGCGTACCGAGCAGCACCACACCCGCACCCGCCGCCGTGAGGAAGGCGCGGCGGCTCCACACATCTGTCATCGCAGTCTCCTTTGACTGAAACGCTTCCGGCTACTCGACCCCGCTGATTCACCCGTGCTTCACGCGACATACCTCATGCGCCATGCCTCACGCGACGTGCTCGCGGTAGCGCTCGATCACCTCCCGCAGGACCTCCGCACCCTCCCGGGCCCACAGGCCCGGATGGAAGATCTCGACCTCCACCGGACCCCGGTACCCGGCCGCGTCGGTCAGCTCCCGGAAGGCCCGCAGATCGATCGAGCCGTCACCCAGCTGTCCCCGGCCGAGCAGCACGCCCTCCGGCAGCGGGGTCACCCAGTCGGCGACCTGGACGGAGACGATCCGCCCGCCCTCACCGGCCCGCCGTACCTCGGCGGGGAGCCGCTCGTCCCACCAGAGGTGGTACGAGTCGACCACCACCCCCACCTGCTCCACCGGGAACTGCTCGGCGATGTCCAGGGCCTGACCGAGCGTGGAGACCACGCAGCGGTCCGCCGCGTACATCGGATGCAGCGGCTCGATCCCCAGACGTACCCCGTGCGCGGCCGCGTACGGGGCCAGTTCGCCGAGGATGTCCGCGATCCGCCGCCGGGCCCCCGCCAGGTCCCGGTCCGCGGCCGGCAGCCCGCCCGATACCAGGACCAGGGCGTCGGCGCCCAGCTCGGCGGCCTCCTCCACGGCCCGGCGGTTGTCCTCCAGGGCGGCCGCGCGCCCGGCCGGGTCGGCGGCGGTGAAGAAGCCGCCCCGGCACAGGGAGCTGACCCGCAGCCCGGCCCCGGCCACCAGCTTCGCCGTCTCCCGCACCCCGAACCGCTGTACCGGATCGCGCCACAGCCCGACCGCGCCGACCCCTGCCGCCGTGCACCCGGCGACCAGCTCGGGCAACGACCACTGGCGGATCGTCTCCTGGTTCAGGCTGAACCGGGCCGGAGCCGGTGCCCGGCTCACGACGCCACCCCGTGCAGGGAGAGCAACTGCCGCATCCGGGCCTCGGCGAGCTCCGGATCCGGGAACAGGCCCAGGAAGTCCGCCAGCTCGTACGCTCTCGCGAGGTGGAGGAGCGAGCGGGCCGAGTGCAGACCGCCCACCATCGCGAAGTGCTCCTGATGTCCCGCAAGCCAGGCGAGGAATACCACCCCCGTCTTGTAGTACCGGGTGGGCGGAGCGAACAGGTGGCGCGACAGCGTCACCGTCGGATCCAGCAGTTCGCGGAACCCCTCCACATCGTCCCGGTCGAGTGCGTGCGCCGCCCGCGCCGCGATCGGGGCGATCGGATCGAAGATCCCCAGGAGGGCGTCGCTGGCCAGCTCCCCGTCTCCGGCGATCAGTTCCGGATAGTGGTAGTCGTCGCCCGTGTAGCAGCGCACGCCCGGCGGCAGCCGACGCCGGATGTCCACTTCACGTCCCGCGTCGAGCAGCGAGACCTTGATCCCGTCGACCTTCTCCGGGTACTCCGAGACGATCTTCAGGAAGACGTCCGTGGCCTCGTCGAGATCGGAGTGTCCCCAGTACCCCTCCAACGCCGGGTCGAACATCGGCCCCAGCCAGTGCAGGACGACCGGCCGGGCGCTCTGGCGCAGCAGCGCACCGTAGACGGCGAGATAGTCCTCCGGGCCCCGCGCCGCCGCGGCCAGGGCCCGCGAGGCCATCAGCACCGGCCCCGCCCCGCACTCCTCGACATGCGCGAGCTGCTCCTCGTACGCCGAGGTGACGGCGGCCAGGGAATGCTCCGTGCCCGGGGCCAACTGGTCGGTGCCCGCACCGCACACGATCCGGCCGCCCACCGCGCGGGCCTCGGCGGCGGACCGGCGGATCAGCTCCGCCGCGGCCGGCCAGTCCATGCCCATCCCGCGCTGCGCGGTGTCCATGGCCTCGGCGACCCCGAGACCCTGGTCCCACAGACGGCGGCGGAAGGCGAGCGTGGTCTCCCAGTCGATCGCCGGCGGCGCGTCGGCGCAGGCCCGCAGCGGATCGGCGACCACGTGCGCGGCGGAATAGAAGGTGCGGCTGCGGGCCGGTCCGCAGGTCAGCGGAGCCAGGGGAGGGGTGAGCGGAACGTGCAGGCGCAGCCCGCCGTCCGCGGAAGGGAGCCGGATGCTCACAGCGTCACCTCCGGCACCGAGAGCCGCCTGCCCTCGGCGGCGGAGCGCAGCCCGAGGTCGGCGAGCTGTACCCCGCGGGCCCCGGCCAGCAGGTCCCACTGCCAGGGTTCGTCCAGGACGACGTGGCGCAGGAACAGCTCCCACTGGGCCTTGAAGCCGTTGTCGGCGGGGCTGTTGTCCGGTACCTCCTGCCACTGGTCGCGGAACCGCTCGGTCAGCGGCAGGTCCGGGTTCCACACCGGCTTCGGCGTCGCCGCGCGGTGCTGGATCCGGCAGCCGCGCAACCCGGCCACCGCCGAGCCGTGGACCCCGTCGACCTGGAACTCCACCAGTTCGTCGCGGTTGACGCGGACGGCCCAGGAGGAGTTGATCTGGGCGACCGCCCCGCCTTCCAACTCGAAGATCCCGTACGCCGCGTCGTCGGCCGTGGCCTCGTAGGGCTTGCCCTCCTCGTCCCAGCGGCGGCCGATGTGGGTGCGTGTCAGCGCCTGCACGGTGCGGACCCGGCCGAACAGCTCGTGCATCAGGTACTCCCAGTGCGGGAACATGTCGGCGACGATGCCGCCGCCGTCCTGTGTCCGGTAGTTCCACGACGGCCGCTGGGCGGGCTGCCAGTCGCCCTCGAAGACCCAGTAGCCGAACTCCCCGCGCACGGAGAGGATCTCGCCGAAGAAGCCGCCTTCGATGAGGCGCCTGAGCTTCAGCAGGCCCGGCAGGAACAGCTTGTCCTGCACCACCCCGTGCTTGATCCCGGCGGCCTCGGCCAGTCTGGCGAGCTCGAGCGAGGACTCGAAGGTCAGGGCGGTGGGTTTCTCGCAGTACACGTGCTTGCCCGCCGCCACGGCCTGCCGTACAGCCGCCTCGCGGGCCCCGGTGACCTGCGCGTCGAAGTAGATCTCGACCTCGGGATCGGCCAGTACGGCCGTCAGGTCCGTGGACACGTGCTCCAGGCCGTGGCGCTCGGCGATGGCCCGCAGGGCCGCCTCGCGGCGACCGACCAGCACGGGCTCCGGCCAGAGCACCGTGCCGTCGCCGAGGTCGAGCCCGCCCTGTTCGCGCAGTGCGAGGAGCGAGCGGACCAGGTGCTGGCGGTATCCCATCCGCCCGGTGACGCCGTTCATTGCGATCTTGATGGTCCTGCGCTTCACGGTGTCCCCTCGTTGTGCGATGGATGCGACAGAAGCGATAGAAAGCGCTTTCACTCGCATCAGGCTAGGGTCGAACGCCATGGCAGTGCAAGACTCGAACGGGTGATAGAAAGCGCTTTCTTCATCGGCGAGAATGGAGATCCACACACCGGATGAGACGATGGGCCCGGACGGACCGGAGCGGACCGGTCGGAAGAGAACGCGAGGAGGGGCCTGATGGCGGTGACACTCGCCGAAGTCGCGGCGCAGGCGGGCGTATCGCCCGCCACGGTCTCGCGCGTGCTGAACGGCGGATATCCGGTGGCCGGCGCCACGAGGACCCGGGTGGAGCAAGCGGTCGAGGACCTCGGCTACATCGCCAACGGCCCCGCGCGGGCCCTCGCCGCCGCCACCTCCGACCTCGTCGGCGTCCTCGTCCACGACATCGCCGACAGCTTCTTCGGCATCCTCGCCGGGTCGGTCCAGCGCGCCCTGGCCCCCGGCGGCCAGGGCGGGGCCCGCCGCCTCGCCGTCGTCTGCAACACCGAGGGAGCGCCGGCCGCCGAGCTCGCCTACCTCGCGCTCCTTGAGGGACAGCGGGCCGGCGGAGTCGTCCTGACCGGCGGAGCCGTCGAGGAATCGGAGCACACCCGGGCGCTCGCCGCCCGCCTCGCCCGGATGGCCGCCGGCGGCGCCCCGGTGGTCCTGTGCGGACGTCCTCCACTGCCCATGCCCGCCGGACTCCCCGTCGCCACCGTCATGTTCGACGACCGGGGCGGCGCCTTCCGGCTCGCCGAGCACCTGCTGAGCCTCGGTCACCGCCACATCGCCTACATCGCGGGACCGCCCGGACTGAGCACCACCCGGGAGCGGCTCGCGGGACACCAGGACGCCCTGCGCCACCACGACCCCGGACTGCCCGAGCGCTGCGCGCACCTCACCGTGCACGCCGGATTCGAGCGTTCCGCCGGATACGACGCCACCCGCGAACTGCTGCGCCGGGGAGCCCCCTTCACCGCCGTCGCCGCAGCCAACGACACCGTGGCCACTGGGGTGTCCGCAGCCCTGCGCGAGGCAGGGCTGCGGATACCCGAGGACGTCTCGATCGCGGGCTTCGACGACCTGCCCGTCTGCGTGGACACCGCGCCCGCCCTCACCACGGTCCGGGTGCCGCTGCGGGAGGCGGGGATTCTCGCCGCCCAGCTCGTCACCGGCCGCAGACCGCTGCCCCCCGGCGGCATCACCACGCTCCCGGCTGAGCTGATGGTGCGCGGCTCCACCGCGCCGCCGCCCGCCGCCCCCGGGAGCCGCCCGTGAAGTACGCCTTCTCCACCCTCGGTCTGCCCGGCGCGACCCTGGAGCGCAGCGCCGCTCTGGCCGCGGCCCACGGCTACCAGGGGCTCGAACTGCGCGCCCACTCCGAGGAGCCCCTGCACCCCGGCAGCTCCGCCGCCGACCGCGCGGCGGGCCTGCGGACCCTGACCGGCGCGGGCGTCACCGTCCTCGGGGTCGCCGGGTACGCCAGGGTGGCCGCCCCCGGCCCCGACGAGCCGGTCCTCGCGGAGATCCAGGCCCTGGTCCGGCTCGCCGCCGACCTCGAAGCCCCCTGCGTACGCGTCTTCCCCGGCGGCGGTGAACTGCCCGCGGTGCAAGCCGATGCCCTCGCGGTCCGCCGCCTCCGGGCCGCCGCACCCTTCGCCGAGCGGCACGGGGTGCGGATCCTGCTGGAGACGCACGACTCGCACCGCACCGCGAACGCGACGGCCCGGGTGCTCGACCGGGTCGGGCATCCGGCCGCCGGCGCCCTGTGGGACGTGCTCCACACCTGGCTCGGGGGCGAGTCGCCCGCCGAGTCGCACCGCGCCCTGGCCGCGCACCTGGGCTACGTACAGGTCAAGGACGTGGCGTCGGCGCACGAGCCGACCCCGCTGGGGCTCGGCGCGGGCGCACTGCCGCTCGCCGAGGCGGTGGCCCTCGTACCGCCGGACGGGTGGCTCTGCTGGGAGTACGAGAAGCGCTGGTACCCCGACGCCGCCGAACTGCCGGGGCAGCTCGCGCGGGGCCGGGCGTACCTGGAAGGGCTGGTTGGCCAGGGCCTGCGGTGAAGGCTGAAGGCCGGGCGCGGTTCGGGCCGTCGGGACGTCAGGCCGACTGGCCGAGGCGGGACGGGTCGACGGGGTGACGGAAGCCGAGGCCCAGGGCGTAGCGCTCCAGTTCCTCCACCGCCGTTGCCGCCAGGCGGTCCAGTTCACCGCCGAGCGACCCTGCCACGTGTGGGGTCAGCAGCACGTTCGGCAGGTTGTACAGGGGGGAGACCGCGGGGAGCACCTCCGGCTCGGTGTGGTCCAGTACGGCGTGCAGCCGGCCCGAGACCAGTTCCTCGGTCAGTGCCGCGGTGTCGACGAGCGAGCCGCGCGCGGTGTTCACCAGGGTCGCGCCGTCGGGCATCAGGGCCAGCCGCGAAGCGTCCAGCAGGTGGCGGGTCTCGGGCAGCGCGGGAGCGTGCAGGCTCACCACGTCGCTGCGGCGCAGCAGTTCGTCGAGCGGGACGGCTTCGGCGCCCAGGGCCGCGAGCTCGGCGGGGTCGGCGTACGGGTCGTTCACCAGCACCCGCAGGTCGAAGGGGCGCAGCAGCTCCAGTACGCGCCGGCCGATGAGCGAGGCTCCGACCAGGCCGACCGTGCGCCGGTAGTTGCCGATGGCCGGGTAGCGGCGCAGCAGGTCGATGGGGCCGCGGGCCGCCCTGTAGGCGTGCGCGGATTCCAGGACGCGCTTGTTGGCGAAGAGGATGGCGGCGAGCGTGTACTCCGCGACCGGCAGGGCGTTCGCGGCGGCAGCGCTGGAGACGAGCAGCCCGCGTTCCCAGCAGGCCCGGGTGACATGGCTCTTGACGCTTCCGGCGGCGTGGACGACGGCCCGCAGGCTCGGCATCCGCTCCAGCGCGTCCGCGTCCAGCGGCGGGCACCCCCAGCCGGTGAACAGCACCTCGGCCGTGGCCAGCCGCCGGGCGAAGGCGTCCTCGGCGAAGGCGGACCCGAAGTCGGTGAGGAGCAGATCGGGGTCCACGTCGGCGACCCTCGCCAGCTCCGGCAGGACCCGGTCGCCGAGAACGGCGGCCCGGGTGCCGGGGCTCATGGCGAGCACGGTGGCGGGGCGGTACGGCGGGGCGGCGGCCGAACCGGACGGGGAGGCGGGGTGGGTCACTTGACGGCTCCTGCGGTGAGATCCGACGACGAGGGCCCCGGGGCCGCCGCTCCCCAAAGAGGCGGCTCCGGGGCTGTTCGTGAGAGGTCCATCCTTTGTGCGAACAACCATGCCGTCAAGAGTGAACGTGCAAGTCGATCAAAACAATCAGTCGGGTTCGTCCGTCCGGCCTCGCCCCGTGCCTCCGCCGGATCTCGTCCCATGCCGCCATCGCCGCGTGCTCCGGTTCGCCATGGGGAATCAAAATGATCGAATCGATCGGCATCGATCATCTGGTCATTGACGGCGCGGCCCGCACGTTCATATATTCGGCCACGTCCCCGCGCCTCGCGGCACCATCTCGACCTCTCCCGGGAGTCAGCGCATGCTCACGCACGACCAGGACGGCTTCCGGCGCGCAGAGCGCCCCCACCGCATCGTGTCGGGGGCCCTGCACTACTTCCGGGTCCATCCCGACCTGTGGGAGGACCGCCTCACCCGGCTGCGCGCCCTGGGCGTCAACACCGTGGACACCTACGTCCCCTGGAACTTCCACGAGACCGCCCCGGGCAAGGCCGACTTCACCGGCTGGCGCGACCTCGGCCGGTTCTTGACGGTCGCCCAGGACCTCGGCCTCGACGCCATCGTCCGGCCCGGCCCGTACATCTGCGCCGAATGGGACTTCGGCGGTCTGCCCGCCCGTCTGCTCGCCGTCGACGGCCTGCGCCTGCGCTGCTCCGACCCCCGCTTCCAGGCCGAGGTGGACGGCTGGTTCGACCTGGTCGTCCCCGAGCTGCTGCCCCACCTCGCGAGCCGCGGCGGCCCCGTCGTCGCCGTACAGATCGAGAACGAGTACGGCTCGTACGGCAACGACGCCCGCTACCGCGCCCACGTAGAGCGCGGGCTCGTCGAACGCGGCGTCGACTGCCTGCTGTTCACCGCGGACGGTCCCGAAGACGCCATGCTGCAGGGCGGCATGCTCCCCGGCAGGCTCGCCACCGCCACCTTCGGAGCCAAGCCCGCCCAGCGTCTCGCGTCCCTGCGCCGCTACCAGCGGACCGGACCGCTCACCGCGATGGAGTTCTGGATCGGCTGGTTCGACCACTGGGGCGAGGAGCACCACGTACGCCCGGCCGAGGAGGCGGCGCGCTCGCTCGACGAACTCCTGGCCTCCGGCGCCTCCGTCAACCTCTACATGGCCCACGGCGGCACCAACTTCGGCTACTGGGCCGGCGCCAACCACTCCGGCTCCCGACCCGGCGACCCCGGCTACCAGCCCACCGTCACCAGCTACGACTACGACGCCCCCATCGGCGAGGCGGGCGAACTGACGGCGAAGTTCCACGCGTTCCGCGAGGTCATCGGCAAGTACCTGCCGCTGCCCGAAGGCCCGCTGCCCGCGCCGCCGCCCCGGATGACACCAGCCCGCGCCGTCCCCGGGGGCGTCGCGCCGCTCCTCGCCCACCTGGACGTCCTCGCCGGGGACCCGGTCCTGCGTCCGGCCCCCGAGCCCATGGAGAAGCTCGGCCAGGACCACGGCCTGATCCACTACCGCACCACGATCACCGGGCCCCGCCCCGCCATGCCCGTCAGGATCGACGGGCTCGGCGACCGCGCGTACGTCTTCGCGGACGGCGCGCCGCTCGGCATCCTCGACCGCAACGCCCCCGACGAGGGCCTCGACCTGCCCGTCGGCGAGGCCGGGGTCGTCCTCGACCTCCTCGTCCGGGCCCAGGGCCGGGTCAACTACGGACCCCTGCTCGACGACCGCAAGGGCATCACGCGCGCCGTGCGCCACGGCCACCAGCACCTCTTCGAGTGGGAGATACGGCCGCTGCCGCTCGCCGACACGGCAGGTCCCGGCGCCCTGCGGTGGTCGGCGGACGGAGCCGAGCCGGGCAGGCCCGCCTTCCACCGGTTCACCCATTCCCTCACCGAGCCGCCCGCGGACGGCTTCCTCGACCTGGCCGGCTGGGGCACCGGCCTGGTCTGGCTCAACGGCTTCCTCCTGGGCCACTACGACACCCCGCGCGGCCCGCAGCGCACCCTGTACGCCCCCGCCCCGCTGTGGCAGGCCGGTGCCAACGAGATCGTCGTCCTCGAACTGGAGCAGCCCGGAACCGAGCTGCCGCTGCGCGACCAGCCCGACCTCGGCCGTCCCACGGTCGTCGACATCGACTACTGAGAAGCGCCGGACGGCGCCGGTCGGCCCGATCCGAAGCCCTGGCGGTACCCGGCAGAGGTTGTCCACAGGCGCATGCCCGGCCCCAACCTCTCGGCCTAGACTGGCGACTTGGTTGATCATCTGCCGGACGAGCACGGAGGAACGAAGAGCATGCGCTATCTCCCCCTGGGCAATTCAGGCCTTCAGGTGTCCGCGATCGGGCTCGGCTGCAACAACTTCGGTGGCCGCCTCGACGTCCGGGCCACCCGCGGGGTGGTGGACGCCGCGCTCGACGCCGGCATCACCCTCCTCGACACCGCCGACATCTACGGGGGCCTCGGAGGCTCCGAAACCCAGCTCGGCGAGGTCCTCAAGGGCCGCCGCGACCAGGTGGTCCTCGCCACCAAGTTCGGCTACCACTCCATGGACATGGGATACGGGGCCGCCGCCGGCTCCCGCGGCGGCCGCGCCTACATCCGGCGTGCCGTCGAGGAGTCCCTGCGCCGCCTGCAGACCGACCACATCGACCTCTACCAGCTGCACAGCCCCGACCCCTCCGTCGCCATCGGGGAGACCCTCGCCGCGCTCACCGAGCTCGTCGCCGAAGGCAAGATCCGCTACATCGGACACTCGAACCTCTCCGGCTGGCAGCTCGCCGAAGCCGCCCACGTCGCCCGCGAGACCGGCGCCACTCCCTTCGTCTCCGCCCAGAACGAATGGTCGCTCCTCCAGAGGTCGGCGGAGCGCGAGCTCGTCCCGGCCGCCCTGCACTACGGCGTCGGCGTCCTGCCGTACTTCCCGCTCGCCAACGGCCTGCTGACGGGCAAGATCCGCCGGGGCGCCCCCGTACCGGCCGGCTCCCGCCTCGAAGGCCGCGACGCCTACCTCACCGACGCGCGCCTCGACATCGTGGAGGCCCTGGCCGCGCTCGCCGAGAAGCACGGCCGCACCGTCCTGGAACTCGCCATCGGCTGGCTCGGCGCCCAGCCCGGCTGCTCCTCCGTCATCGCGGGCGCCACCTCGGCCGAGCAGGTGCGCGCCAATGCGGCCGTCGCCGACCGGCCGCTCGACGCCGAACTGCTGGCCGAGGTCGACGCCATAGCGGGGGCCGCGGAGTGACCTGCCCTACGGGGTCGGTTGCCCTTCGGGGGCTTCGGAAGCGGACTGCGAGGCGTTCGCCGAGGCGCTCGGCGACGGGCTGGCCGAGGAGGTAGCCGAAGAGCTGGGCGAAGCGCTTGCGGAGGGGCTCGCGGTGGGGCTCGCGTACGCGGTGCCCGTCGGCGCGCCGGTCAGGACCTCCACCAGGCCGGTGTCCAGCGAGTAGTAGGCGCCGACCACGGCCAGGGAGCCCTTCGCCACCAGGGGCGCCAGGTCCGCGTTGGCCCGCAACTCGTCCGCCGTCACCTTGATCTGGTTGCGGATCATCGTGTCGACCGGGTCGGCGCCGGGATCCTTGACGGTCAGCTCGTACGCCGGTTCCAGGGCCTTGGTGATCGCCTGCAGGTTGCCCGGCAGCGGCTTGCCTTCCTGGAGTGACTTGTACGCGGCGGAGACCGCCCCGCACCGCTGGTGCCCGAGGACGAGGACCAGCGGTGTGCCGCCCGTCATCGGTCCGTACTCCACCGACCCGGTGACCACGGGGCCGACCGCCTGCCCGCCGGTGCGCAGCACGTACAGGTCCCCGAGTCCGGTGTCGAAGAGGAGTTCCGGCGGCACCCGGGAGTCGATGCATGCGAGGACGGAGCCGAAGGGATCCTGGGCCTGCGCCACCAGCCGGCGCCGGTCCGGATCCCGGTCGGGGTGGTTGAGGCTGCCGCTGACCCAGCGCTTGTTGCCCTCCATCAGCCGGGCGTACGCGGCCTCCGGAGTGCTGGGCCGCGGTTCCGGTGCGGCCGTCGTCGCCTTCGGGGCGCTCTTCGCGGAGCACCCCGAGAGCGTGGTCGCGGCGGCCACCGCGGCGGCGAGGCCTCCGGTCAGTACGAACCTGCGCGGCGGAAGTTCTGCTCTGTCCATCGGGTCTACCCCTCGGTGCTGCTCGCGGCGGCGTCCTGGCCGTGGCGATTGTTCAGCCCGGGAGGGGCGCAGCCGTGGCAGGCACACGCGGGCGCGGGCGCCTGTGCCACGGACGGCCGATAGCGGGGGCGCCCGAGCCCGGGGGTCAGGACACGATGTCCTTGCGCGCGAACCCGCGGAACGCGAGCGCGAACAGCACCAGCGCATACGACACCGACACCGCCGCGCCCTTGATCATTCCGCCCCATTCCAGCTGCGGCTGCAGGGCATCGGCCCACGCGAACTGCCAGTGCGCCGGCAGGAACTCCCGCCAGGATCCCAGGGCCGTCACCGCGTCCAGCACGTTGCCGACGATCGTCAGACCGACCGCCCCGCCCACCGCGCCCAGCGGCGCGTCCGTCCGGGTCGACAGCCAGAACGCCAGCCCGGCCGTGACCAGCTGGGACACGAAGATGAACGCGACGGCGATCGCCAGCCGCCCCACGGTGTCCCCGGCCGCCAGGGCGCCGCCCGTCGGGAGCCTCAGCGGCCCCCACCCGTACGCCGCCGTGCCCGCCGCCAGCGCCACCACCGGCAGCAGCACCATCGCCGCCAGGCTGAACCCCAGCGCCACCACCAGCTTGCTCCACAGCAGCCGGGCCCTGGGCACGGGCGAGGCCAGCAGGTAGCGCAGCGAGGACCAGCTGGCCTCGGAGGCCACCGTGTCCCCGCAGAACAGCGCCACCGGCACCACCAGTAGGAACCCGGCCGAGACGAACAGACAGGTGGCCGCGAAGTTCGCGCCCGAGGCCGTCGCCGTGTCGATCAAGGTGATCCGGCCGTTGCCGCCGCCCCGGCTGCCCGGTCCGCCACCCACCGCGAAGGCGATCATCAGGACGAACGGCAGTGCGGCGAGGATCCCGGCCATCACCAGCGTCCGCCGCCGTCGCCACTGCCGCAGCGCCTCCACGCGCAGCGGCAGCGTACGGCTCGCCCGGTAGCCGGGGGCCACCTCGGTCACCGCAGCACCCCCGACACTGTCCGGCGCATCCGTCACGGCGCTCATGCCGCACCTCCGATGAGGGTGAGGAAGGCGTCCTCGAGCCTCCGGTGCGGTCCCACTCCGGACACCGGCACCTCCAGCCGTACGAGTTCGGTGATCAGCTCGGCGGCGCTCGCGCCGTCCAGCCGTACCAGCAGCCCGTCTTCGGTGCGGTCCACGGATTCCACTCCCTCCAGCGCGGCCAGCTTGCCGACCGTCACCTCGTCCACCGGCCCGGCCAGGGTCACCAGCAGGGTGTCCCCGCCGCCGGTGATCTCGGCGACCTCGCCCGCCTGTACGAGGCGGCCGCGGTCCATGACCACCAGGTGCGTACAGGACTGCTCCACCTCCGACAGCAGGTGGCTGGAGACGATGACCGTCCGCCCGGCCGCCGCGTAGCGGATCATCACGTCGCGCATCTCGCGGATCTGCGGCGGGTCCAGACCGTTCGTCGGCTCGTCGAGGATCAGCAGGTCGGGCATCCCGAGCATGGCCTGCGCGATCGCGAGCCGCTGGCGCATGCCCTGCGAGTACGTGCGTACCGCGCGCTCCAGGGCGTCGCCGAGCCCGGCGATCTCCAGGGCCTCCTCCATGTGCGAGTCCTCGGCGGGGCGGCCGGTGGCCTGCCAGTACAGCTCCAGATTGGCGCGTCCGGTCAGGTGCGGCAGGAAGCCGGCGCCCTCCACGAAGGCTCCGACCCGCGACAGCACCGGCGCGCCGGCCCGTACCGCGTGCCCGAACACCCGGATCTCCCCGGCGTCCGGGGTGATCAGGCCCATCAGCATCCGCAGGGTCGTGGTCTTGCCCGCGCCGTTGGGCCCGAGCAGGCCGAGCACCTGGCCCTTCTCGACCCGGAAGGACAGGTCCCGTACGGCGTAGCGGTCCTGCGCCCTGGCATAGCGCTTGGTCAGCCCCGTGATCTCCAGTGGTACGTCGGCCAGCTCCGGTTCGGGCTGCGGTGCGCCCGCCCGGATCCCGCCCCGCCCCCGACCGGTCCTGCGGATCCCCACCAGCCCCGCGGCCAGCAGCAGCGCCCCGAGCGGCATCCCCCAGGTCCACGCGGGCAGCCCCGAAGACGCCGTGCGCACCCCTTCCGCGACGGGCACGGCCAGCGGCCCCTGCGCCGAGACGGTGTACGTGGCGGGCGCGGCCGGGGAGGCGTAGCCCAGGTCGGTGGCGGCGACGACGAGCCGCAGCCGGTGCCCCGCCGCGAAAGCGTGGTCGATCGCGGGCAGCCGCATCTCGACGGTCCGGTCCTGCTGCGCGTTCTCCACGCGGACCGGGGCCACCAGCTGACTCGGCAGCACCTGCTGGCGGCCGTCGGGTCCGACGTCGTAGACCTTGCCGAACAGGACGGCCGAACCGTCCGCAGCCGTCGACCTCACCTTTAGGGTGACAGTCGGGGTCCCGGTGATCCGCACCTCGTCGGTCAGCGGCTCCGATTCGAACCGTGCGTTCTGACCGGGGAAGTCGAGCGAGAGCCCGCCTCCGAGGGCGGCGAGCTGCCCGCCGATGCCCGGGAGCGCGGACAGCGCGGGCGGGGCCCCGCCCGCCGGATTGCCGAAGCTCTGCTCGCGGCCGGCCAGTGCGAACTCGCGCGGGCCGGACAGCAGCCCGGGGTAGGTGGAGCCGGTCGCCCCGCGGAGTTTGACCTCGCCGTCGGTCGAGTCGATGCCGCCGGAGCGGGAGACCCGGAAGACGGGGCCGGTGTCCACGGAGGGGTCTTCCTTGAGGTAGCGGTCGAACCAGGTCTTCACCCGGCCCTCGACGCGGTCCGCCTCGCGCATGCCGCCGTCGTGGCCGCCCGCAGCCCAGTCCACGGAGACGGGAGCCCCGTTGGCGGCGATGGCCCTGGCCATGGCGTCGGCCTGGTCCAGGGGGAAGAGGGAATCGTCCTGGCCCTGTGTGATCAGGGTCGGGACCTTGATCGCGGAGCCGACGGCGGAGGGGCTGCGCCGCTCCAGGAGCGCCCGGGCCTCCGGATCGGGCTTGCCGGCCACCGCGACCCGCTCGTACATGGCGCACAGCTCGGGCTGGAAGCGCCCGCACCCCTGGCCGGAGGCCGGGGCGCTGGCTGCGGGGGCTCCGGTCGTGGCCGGGGCGGCGTTCGCGGCGGAGGCTCCGGGCTGGAGCCCGCCCGCGGAGCCGGTGGTGAAGAAGAGGCCCGCCCACAGCTTCTTGAAGACGTCGTTCGGGAAGAGGGAGTCCGCGAGGTTCCAGTAGGTGATGGAGGGGGCGATGGCGTCCACGCGCGGGTCGTGACCGGCCGCGAGGAGGGAGATCGCCCCGCCGTAGGAGCCGCCGGCGATGCCCACCCGCGGATCGCCCGCCGCGTCGAGCCGGACCCCGGGGCGGGCCGCGACCCAGTCGATCAGCCGGGAGACGTCCTTGACCTCGTAGTCGGGGTCGTTCAGCCCGATGCTGCCGCCGGAGCGGCCGAACCCGCGCGCCGACCAGGTCAGGACCGCGTAACCGTCGCGGGCGAGCCGTTCGGCCTGCGGCCGGACGTCCTCCTTGCTGCCGCCGAAGCCGTGCGCGAGGAGGACGACGGGACGTTTCGCCCCGCCGCCTTGGCCCTGACCGCCCCGGTCGCCGGAGGTGAAGTACGAGATGTCGATTCCGGCGCCGGGCATGTCGAGCACCCGGTCCTCACGGTGCACGGCCGGGTCCTCGCCGGCCGCGGCCGTGGCGGTCAGCGTGCCCGCCCCCGCGACGACGGCGAGCGCGGCAGCGCCCGCGAGCAGGCGGCTTCGGCGGCGCCGGGGCAGTCGGAGCTTCATACGGGAACCCTAATCGCCGGGTCCGCCCGGCCCGCGCTCCCGAAGGCTGAACTGCCGACGTTCTCAAGGACTACTTCACCCGGCGTCCGTACCGCGCCTGCGGTACACCCGGCGGCGCCCGCGGTGTACGCCGAGGAGTTGTCCCGCGGCCCCGCGCGTCCCGCCGCTCGGGGTGACCGGTCGCCCCGCGCGTCCCGCCGCTCGGCGTGACCCGTCGACCTGCGCGGCGCGCCGACCGGCGGGAGGATGGCCGCATGCTGCTGGCCGAGGTCGCGCGCGTGTCCCGGGAGGTGGCCGAGACCTCCGCCCGGTCCCGGAAGACCGAACTGCTCGCCGGGGTCTTCGCCGCCGCGCCCCCGGAGGAGGCCGCGCTCGTGGTCTCGTACCTCGCCGGACGGCTCCCGCAGGGGCGTCCGGGGATCGGCTGGCGTGCGCTGGCCCGCGACACGGAGCCCGCCGCCGACCCCACCCTGACCGTGTCCGCCGTGGACGCCGAGGTGACGCGGCTCGCCGCCGTCGCCGGGACCGGTGCGCAGGCAGAGCGCCGCCGGATCCTGGACGGCCTGCTCGGCGCCGCCACCGAGCCGGAGCAGCGGTTCCTGCGCAGCCTGCTCTCCGGCGAGGTCCGCCAGGGCGCATTGGACGCCGTGGCCCTGGAGGGCGTGGCCGCCGCGGCCGGGGTGCCGGCCGCCGAACTGCGCCGGGCCGCGATGCTCGACGGCTCCCTGCCCCGGGTGGCGGCGGCGGTCCTGGCCGACGGGGCGGCGGCCTTGCGCGGGGTGACCCTGCGCGTGGGGCATCCCGTACAGCCGATGCTGGCGAACACCGCCAAGTCGGTGGCCGAGGCGCTGGCCGCGCTCGGGCCGTGCGCGGTGGAGGAGAAGCTCGACGGGATCCGGGTGCAGGTCCACCGCGAGGGGAACGAGGTACGGGTGTACACGCGTTCCCTCGACGAGATCACCGACCGGTTGCCGGAGGTGGCCGAGCTGGCCCGGTCGCTGCCGGGCGAGCGGTTCATCCTCGACGGGGAGGTCATCGGGCGGCCGGGGGCCGACGGGCGGCCGGTGCCGTTCCAGGAGGTGGCGAGCCGGGTCGGCTCGCGGGTCGACGTCGAGGCCGCCCGGCGGACCCTTCCGGTCGACGCCTTCTTCTTCGACGTCCTGGCGGCGGGCGCGGACGTACTCCTCGACCTGCCGGTGCGCGAGCGCTACGAGGTCCTTGCCGCCCTGGTGCCCGAGGAGTCCCGGGTGCGCCGCCTGGTGGTCGAGGACCCGGCGGCGCGGCTCGCCGACGCGGAGGAGTTCGGGGCCGAAACGCTGCGCCGGGGTCACGAGGGGGTGATGGTCAAGGCCCTCGACTCCGCCTACGCGGCCGGCCGCCGCGGCAAACACTGGCTCAAGGTGAAACCGGTGCACACCCTGGACCTCGTGGTGCTCGCCGTCGAACGGGGCCACGGCCGCCGCACCGGGCTCCTGTCCAACCTGCACCTGGGCGCACGGGCGGCCGACGGCAGCTACGCCATGCTCGGCAAGACCTTCAAGGGACTCACCGACGAGATGCTGCGCTGGCAGACCGAACGGCTCGGCGAGCTCGCCGTCGAGGACGACGGCTTCACCGTCCGGGTCCGCCCCGAACTGGTCGTGGAGATCGCCTACGACGGCCTGCAGCGCTCACCGCGCTACCCGGCCGGGGTGGCCCTGCGTTTCGCGCGGGTCCTGCGGCACCGTCCCGACAAGCGGGCGGAGGACGCGGACACGGTGGAGACGGTGCTGGGCGAGCGCGGGCCGGGGCATCCGCCGGCCCAGGACCGATAGGACCCCGGGGATGCCGGAAGCAGGGGCTGTTTTGCCTCAGAGGCAACGCGGATTGCCAGAGGGGTAAGGATCTGGCTCAATCGGGGCATGACAACCGGCCCTGCCCCCGGCCCCGAAGACGCGGCCGACTTCGCCAACGACCTCAACGACGACACCGGCGCGAGCGCGGCCGTCGACGGCCCCGAGCTGCCCACCGTGGCCCCGCAGCTGCGCGAGCTCCGCCGCCGCGCCGGACTGACCCTGGAAGCCGCCGCCGCGCGGGCCCGGCTCTCGCCCGCCCACCTGTCACGACTGGAGACCGGCCGACGCCAGCCCTCGCTGCCGCTGCTGCTCGGTCTCGCCCGCACCTACGGTACGACGGTCTCGGAGCTGCTGGGGGAGACCCCGGCCGTGGCCGATCCCATCGTACGGGCCGGCGGCCCCGGCGCCCGCGAGGCCGACGGCTGGACGTACTGGCAGGCCGGCGGCTCCGGCCGCGGGATGCAGGCGCTGCGCGTGCACGTGCCCCACGGCCGGAGCCAGGGCGAGCTGGTCCGCGTACATCCAGGGGAGGAGTGGCTGTACGTGCTGAAGGGGCGGCTGCGGCTGCACCTCGGGGAGAGCGAGCACCTGCTGGAGCCGGGGGACAGCGCGCACTTCGACTCGCTCACCGCGCACCGGATCGGCGCGGCCTCGTCCGCCGGAGCCGACCTGCTGTTCGTCCACACCCTGCTGCAGAGCAGCCTCGCCGGGCTGTGCCTGGGCGGTACCAGCACCTCCATCACCAGCACCACGCGCCACCAGTAGTCGACCCGACAGCCGAAGGAGCCGTACCCGTGGCCCAGACAGAACAGCAGCCCGACGCCGAGCAGAACCCGACCGTGCTGCGGCGCATCGAGTCGAAGTTCCCGCGCGGTCTGGTCATCCGGCTCGTTGCCTACTTGTTCGTAGGCCATCTCTTCGCCTTCTTCGTCTACTTGCTCTTCGTCCTGGGCGCCCAGCGCCAGTGAGGACGGGTGCGAAGTTTCCGTTCGCGGCTCTAGGAACCTGCAAGTCTTGAAGTTACCCTCCGCGCATGATTTCCACGGTTGTCTGGGGTACCGGCAACGTCGGCCGTTTGGCCATCCGTGCCGTAGAGGCCCATCCGGCGCTGAAACTGGCCGCCGTCATCGTCCACAATCCCGAGAAGGTCGGCCGGGACGCCGGTGAACTCGGCGAACTCGACTACGAGGTCGGTGTCGCGGCCACCGACGACATCGAGGCGGTGCTCGCCGCCCGCCCGCAGGCCGTCTTCTACGCGGCGTCCGGCGACATCCGCCCCGACGACGCCCTCGCCGACATCACCCGGGCGATCCGCTCCGGCGCCGTCGTCGTCAGCCCCGCCCTCTATCCGCTCTACGACTACCGCAACGCACCACCGGAGTTCCTCGATCCGGTGACCACCGCGGTCGCGGAGGGCGGCGGCTCGCTCTTCGCCTCCGGCGTCGACCCAGGCTGGGGCAACGACGTGCTCCCGCTCCTGCTCAGCGGACTCGGCACCCGGGTCGACGTCATCCGCTGCCAGGAGATCTTCGACTACTCCACCTACGACCAGCCGGACTCGGTCCGCCTCCTCGTCGGCATGGGCCAGCCCATGGACTTCGAACCGATGATGCTGATGCCGTCCATCCCGACCATGGTGTGGGGCGGTCAGATACGGATGATGGCCCGCGCCCTGGGCGTCGAACTCGACGACATCCGCGAGACGGTGGACCGCCGCGCCCTCGACACCACCGTCACCACGCGGACGATGGGCGAGTTCGAGGCCGGCACCCAGGGCGCCATCCGCTTCGAAGTGCAGGGCATCGTCGAGGGCGAACCCCGCATCGTCATCGAGCACGTCACCCGCATCCACGCCTCCTGCGCCCCCGACTGGCCGTCCCCGCCCGACGGCGGGGACGGAGCCCACCGGGTCGTCATCGAGGGCCGCCCGCACATCGAGGTCACCATCGAGGCCACGGACGAGGGCGAGAACCGTTCCGCGGGCGGCAACGCCACCGCCGTCGGCCGTCTCGTCGGTGCCATCGACTGGCTGGTGGAGGCCGAACCGGGGCTCTACGACGCCCTGGACATCCCGCTGCGCCCCGCCATCGGCAAACTCGGAAGGAAACACCCATGAGGATCGACGTACCCGAAGGCCAGCACCCCATCGAGTACGTATGGGGCGACCTGGTACCCGGCATCGGGATGGCCGCGGCCAACTTCTCGCTGTCGGTGTACGCCCACACCACCCTGGGGCTGCGCGAGTTCGAGGCGGCCCGGCTGCGCGTGGCGCAGATCAACGGGTGCATCTTCTGCCTGGACTGGCGCACGGACCGGGACGGGGAGAAGGTCGAGGACGAGTTCCCCGAGGCCGTCACCGAGTGGCGCACGACCGACCGCTTCGACGAGCGCACCCGGCTGGCGGCGGAGTACGCCGAGCGGTACTGCCTCGACCACCACGGCCTGGACGAGGAGTTCTGGGAGCGGATGACGGCGCTCTACAGCCAGGTCGAGATCGTGGAACTGACGATGAGCATCGGGTCCTGGCTGGCCTTCGGCCGGCTCAACCACGTGCTCGGCCTCGACAGCGTGTGCATGCTGCCGGGCCAGTCAACTTGACCCACCCCTAAAGGACCGGGCTTGGAGGTAGCCGCCCGACTGGCTGCCGGGTTGCTCCTCCGTCCGGACCACCTACGGGGTGGCTGGGACGCGTGACTCACGCCCCGCAATCCACACGCTCTCGCCGCGCGCGGCGATGCTGTGGGACGCGTTGTCGTCCGCGTGGGCCAGGAACCCGCAGGCCCTGCACGCGAACGTTGCTTGATCGACACGGTTCTTCCGGTCGAGGTGGCCGCATTCGGAGCATTGCTGGCTGGTGTACGCCGGATCGACGTACACCAGCGGCACCCCGGCCCGGCGCGCCTTGTACTCAAGGAACTGGCCGAGCTGGTGGAAGCTCCACGAATGCAGTTGTGCCCGCTGGCCCTTGCGGAGCCGTACCCGGTCACGGATGCCCTGAAGATCTTCCAGAGCGATCCCGCGGCCGGTGCGTTCAGCGGTGGTGACGATGGTCTTCGAGACGATGTGGTTGACGTTCGCGGCATGCCGCGTTTCCTTGCGGGCACGGTGCTTGAGCCGCCGCTTGGCGGACTTGGTGCCCTTGGCCTGGAGCTTGCGCCGAAGATCCATCTGCCGCTTGCGGTGACGGTTCAGGCCGCGTCCGGCGGCACCGTAGCCGGTGGAGGTGGTCGCGATGTTGGCGATGCCCAGGTCCACGCCGACGAACCCGGCCGGCTCGAATTGCTCGGCCTCAGGGATCTCGCACACCGCGATCAGGTAGAACACGCCGTCGCGTTCGATCAGGTCCGACTCTCCCCGACGAAACTCACGAAGCGTCTTGAGAGCGTCCGCCGAGCAGGCGAACCGCAGGCTCTTGATCCGCCCGGCGGTCGTCCGGATGCTGACGCTCTGCGCGTCGTACTGCCACGACAGGCACCGGTCGTCATACGGCTGCGCCGCGTCGGGACGGAAGACGATCGGCTTCGACTCGGCCTTGACCCTGCGCTTCGAACCGGGCTTGCCCAGGTTCCCTGCGCGGATGTTCGCCTTCAACGTGGTGTAGGCGTCGCGGGTCTTCTTGATGACGTGCTGGGCGGCCTGCGCCCCCAACCCCCGAGCCTTCAACTCCAGGTAGGTGTGCTTCCGCAGGGCATACTCACGCGGCACGCCCCGCTCGAACGCCGCACGGGACACCCAGCGCGCGGCCTCATTGACCGTGTGCAGGGTTGCCGAAAGTGCGGCGGCCTGGACGGCCTCCGGCATCGGCTTCACCTGCACGACGATCTTCATGCCGGTGATCGTAGCGTTGCCCTATGTCACCGCTCTGGGAACCAAACGCCAATGCCTGCGGGTCAGAGCAATCCAGAGAAGCGATACCGACCGGGCCTGAAACCGCGGGACTCCTCGCTGGGTCCGGGGCCGTCGGTGAATCCGACGGCCCCGGGCCTTCGCGCTGTCTGCCGCGATCTGGTGAGCCCTTGCGGGCCGGGCGCTACAGGTCGGTGGCGATGATCTTCTCGATGTTGCGCTCGGCGAGCGCGGTGATGGTGACGAACGGGTTGACGCTGGTGTTGCCCGGGATGAGCGCGCCGTCGATGACGTACAGACCGGTGTAGCCGTGCAGGCGACCGTAGTTGTCGGTGGCCTTGTTCAGGATCGCGCCGCCGAGGGGGTGGTAGGTGAGGTGGTCGCCCCAGATCTTGTTGGTGCCGAAGAGGTCGGTCCGGTAGATCGTCCCCTCCTTCGAGTTGATCTTGTCGAAGATGGTCTTGGCCATGTCGATGGACGGCTGCTTCCAGGCCGTCTGCCAGTTCAGCTTGACCGCGCCCGAGGCCGCGTCGTAGCTGAACTCCGCGCGGTTCGGGTTCTTCGTGATCGACAGGTAGAAGGACGCGTAGGTCTCGATGCCGGTCGGCAGCGGGGCCACCTCGGCGAAGGCGCCGCCCGCGTCCCAGTTGTCGATGCCGCCGCAGGGGATCGACGCCTGCACCTTGCCGGTCGGGTCCCACATGTGGTTGGCCCGGCCGACCATGACGTTGCCGTTGTCGCCCCAGCCCTTGCCGATCTCCGAGTTCAGGTTGGGCAGCGCGCCGGTGGCCTTCAGCCGGACGAGCAGCTTGCTGGTGCCGACGCTGCCGGCTGCGAAGAACACCTTGTCCGCGAGGACGGTCTTGGTGCCGATGGTGTCGCCGGTGGTGTTGATCTGCTCGATGACGACCGTGTACCCGCCGCCGGAGGCCTGGGAGACCGAAGTCACCTTGTGCAGGGGCGAGATGGTCACCTTGCCGGTGGCCTTGGCCTGGGCGATGTAGGTCTTCTGGAGGGACTTCTTGCCGTAGTTGTTGCCGTAGAGGATCTCACCGGCCACCGCGGACTTGGTGACGGTCCCGGCCGCCTCCTGCTTCATGTAGTCCCAGTCGTATACGTCCGGGACGAAGACGAAGGGGAAGCCGGAGCGCTGGGCGTGCTTGCGGCCGACCCGGGCGAACTGGTAGCAGTCGACGGTGTCGAACCAGGCCGGGTCGATCAGGCCGACGCCGAGGCCCGCGTTGGCGCGCGGGTAGTAGGTGCTGTACATCTCCTCCGCGTCCACGGAGGGGAGGATGGCGCCGAAGTTCGCGCGCCTGGGCGTGACCGCCATGCCGCCGTTGACCAGCGAGCCGCCGCCGACACCGCGGCCCTGGTAGACGATGATGCCGCCCATTTCCTCGGCATCCAGGATGCCGGTGTAGCGCGGGATGTCCTTGTCGATGGGGAAGCCCAGGAAGTTGCTCAGGGGCTGCTTGGTCTTGGTGCGCAGCCAGTAGGAGCGCTGGTCCGGGCTGGTGGTGCTGCAGAAGATCTTGCCGTCCGAGCCCGGAGTGTCCCAGGCCATGCCCATCTCGATCATGTGGACGTCCACGCCGGCCTGGGCGAGCCGCAGGGCGGCGACGGAGCCGCCGTACCCGGTGCCGATCACCAGGGCCGGTACGTGGGCGCCGTTGTCGATGGGGCCGGCGGCGGTCGCGTCGGCCGTGGCGGCCTGCGCTTGGGTCGAGGTGATCGGACCAGCAAGGGCCATGGCCCCCAGAATGGAACCTGTTCTACCCAGAAACCCGCGACGCGAGACGCCGTTGGTGTTGGTTTTGTGCAGGCTTTTGTCGCTCATGTGAGCTTCCTCACTCTAGGCTGAATGAGAACGAGTTCTACTGCCGAGTGCTTGTGAAGTCACTAGATACGCCTAGGTATCTTTCGCCGATCATGGTCATGGAGTGCGCCGGTCCGCGGTCCGCGCTCCGGCGCCGAAGGTCCCATCGGACGCTGGGAACGACCACTGGCTGTGGAGGGGCGGTGGTCTCGCAGTGACGGGAGTGCGGGGGAGGGGCGCGGGTCGTCGGCGTGCGCGCCGCTCGAATCCGGCACGTCAGAAGTCGAACGCGTTACGGGGCGGCCTCCATCGCCGGGTGGCCGGGAATCCGGGACCACGCAGCCACTCCGTCATGGCTGCGTCCCGTGCGCCCGGCGGCCGAAAAGCGGCAAACCGCAGCGTGCGACCGTGATCGGGCCCGAAATCTTTTTACCTTCGCCAAGTGGGCCTGTTCGCCGTCCGGGCCGGTGTTACAGGCCCGGCCTCCTCCGGACCGGGTCCCCGTGTACACAAGGAGAACCCACGGTCCCGGGTCCGGGCGAGGATCAGGGTCGAGGCCGCCGCCGCGAAGGCGCACCAGGTGGAGGCGAATTCCAGCCTCCAGAGCGCGGAGCAGACGAGCGCCCCCGCGGCGAGGAGTGCACCGAGACGGCGCAGCCCGCGGTCGCCGGAGATCAGCAGGGAGCCGAGGGTGGCGAACAGATAGCCCGCAAGAACCAGTGGCATCCATGGAACATTCACGCCGTATCCGAGGATGTGGCCGCGGATCTCGGCGCTCACCGGGCGCGTCGCCAGGCAGTACGAGAGGTGCGCGCCCGTGGCGAGGCCGACGGCGGCGGGCCACCGGAGCCGGGGCCGGGCCGCCGGCGGGGCGGCGAGCAGCACCCCGAGGGAAACCCACACCGGCAGCAGCGGGAGGGCGATCGCCGCCCATGCGGTGGTGGCCGGACCGCAGCCGCCGCCGGATCTCCAGACGGCGGCTTCGATCAGCTGGTGTGTGCCCAGGATCAGTGGAAGTGCGGCGACGGGCAGGTCCCTGGCCCTTCGCGTGCGCACCAGGCAGGCGATCCCGACGGCGGTGATGGCCGTACCCGCCGTCAGATCGGCCGTCGCGCTCCAGCACATGGCGACCTCCCGCTCCCACGGTAGGGCGGACCGGTGCCGTCTGCCACGCCACAGATCTTTGGAAGAAATCGACGGGAGGAAGAAGAATTCTGCACGACTCTTGCTGTGTTCGTGTGCGTGGCCCTACTGTCCCCGCCATGCCCCCAAGAAGAGCCGCCGCCGCGCTGGCGGCGATCACCGTGTCCACGCTCGGTCTCGGCGCCCTGGGCGCCGGCGCGGCTGCAGCGGGCCCCAGCGCCCCCGCCCCCGCGACCGCCGTCACCCGGGCCGCCCTCGATCCCGCACTGGTCGAGGGCCGCGGCGCCCGCGTGGCCTTCGCCGAGCAGGAAGCGGAGAACGCGGCCACCTCCGGCACGCTCATCGGCCCCGACCGCACCGCCTACTCCCTCCCCGCGGAGGCCTCCGGCCGCAAGGCCGTGAAACTGGCCCCCGGCGAGTACGTGGAGTTCACCCTGCCCGCGGCCGCCGACGCGCTCACCGTCCGCTACAGCCTCCCCGACGCCCCCGCAGGCGGCGGCATCACGGCCCCGCTCGACGTCACCGTCAACGGCAAGAACCGCCGCTCCATGACGCTGACCTCGCAGTACTCCTGGCTCTACAACCAGTACCCCTTCAGCAACGACCCGCAGGCCGACCTCCTGCACCCCGACTGGTGGATCACCGAGTGCGGCTGTGTCCCCGCGGCGACCACCCCGGCCCCGGTCGTCACCAAGCCGTTCCGGCCGACCCACATGTACGACGAGCAGCGGCTGCTCCTCGGCCGCACCCACCAGGCGGGCGACAGGATCAGGCTCACCGTCCCGGCCGGGAGCACCGCCGCCTGGACCGTGATCGACCTGCTCGACTCCGAGCTCGTCGGCGCCCCCCACATCGAGACGGCCGCGGCCAACGCCCTGCTCTTCGGGGCGGACCCGACCGGCCGACGCGATTCCGCGGACGCCCTCGACCGGGCCATCGCCTTCGCCAGGCGCCACCGGCTCCCGGTCTACCTGCCGCCCGGCACCTACCAGGTCAACCGTCACGTCATCGTGGACGACGTGACGGTCACCGGCGCCGGCAGCTGGTACACCACCGTCAAGGGCAAGGGCGTCGGCTTCTACGGCAAGGAGGCGACGCAGGGCGCCCCCGGCAGCGGCAGCCGGGGAGTCCACCTCTCCCGCTTCGCCATCGAAGGAGACGTCCGCGAGCGCGTGGACACCGATCAGGTCAACGGCGTGGGCGGAGCCATGAGCGACTCCACCATCGACTCCCTCTACATCCACCACACCAAGGTGGGGCTCTGGTTCGACGGCCCGATGAGCAACGTGAAGGTCACCCGCAACGTCATCACCGACCAGATCGCCGACGGCCTCAACTTCCACACCGGCGTCACCGACTCCCTCGTCCAGGACAACTTCGTCCGCAACACCGGGGACGACGGCCTCGCGCTCTGGTCCGAGAAGACGGCCGACGCCCGCAACACCTTCGACCACAACACCGTGCAGAGCCCGACCCTGGCCAACGGCATCGCCGTCTACGGCGGCGCCGACACCACCGTCACGGCCAACCTCGTCGCCGACCCGGTCCGCGAGGGCAGCGCCCTGCACGTCGGCTCCCGGTTCGGTGCCGAACCCTTCACGGGCAGTCTGCGGATCGCGGGCAACACCACCGCGCGCGCGGGCACGTACGAACTGAACTGGAAGATCGGGCTCGGCTCCATCTGGTTCTACGCCCTGGACCGCAGCATCGACCGGGCCGACATCCAGGTCACGGACAACTCCTTCCTCGACTCCACCTACAACGCGGTCATGCTGGTCAGCGACTGGCCGGTGAAGGACAAGGTGCGCATCGAGAACCTCCACTTCAAGGACATCAAGGTCGACGGCACCGGCACCTCCGTTCTGAGCGCGCGGGCGGCCGGATCGGCGACCTTCGAGAACGTCGACGCCCGCAACGTCGGGGCCGTCGGGGTCAACAACTGCGGCTCCTTCAACTTCCCCGCCACGGGGTCGGAGTTCACCCTCGTGGACCGGGGCGGCAACGACGGCGGCGGCACCACGGGCCCCTGGCTGGCCGGCTGGGAACTGCCCAACACCATCACCTGCGACGACCGCCCGCCGGTCGTGGCACCGCCCGCGCCCGGCCCCTGGTAGCAGGGGGCGGGCCGCCCGGATCACCGCTTCGCCGCTCCCGGGGGTTCGAGCGGCGGAGCGGTCACCGCGCAGTTGGTACGGCACTGCGGGTGGCAGCTCCCGGGCGCGGGGGAACGTACGGTCGTCCACGCCACCACGGAGCCGAGCACCAGCACCCCCGCGCACCAGGGCATCGCCCGCCCGAACGCCGCGTCGAAGGCACTGGCCGAGAGGTAGGCGTCCGGGCCCATCCCGACCAGCAGCGGCAGCGCGGCCACCGCGAGCAGCCCGGCGGCGCGCGCGGCGGCGTTGTTGATCCCGCTGGCCAGCCCCGCCCGGCCGGGATCCACCGAGGACAGGACCGTGGCCGTCAGCGGAGCCACCAGGGTCACCATGCCCATGCCCATCACGAGCAGCGCCGGCAGCACGTCCCGTACGTACGAGGCCTCCTCGCCCACCCGCAGCATCAGCAGCATCCCCGCCGCGCACAGCAGCGGTCCCACGGTCAGGGGGATCCGCGGGCCGATCCGCTCGCCGAGCTCCGCCGACCGGGCCGACAGCAGCAGCATCAGGGCGGTGGTCGGCAGCAGGGCGGCCCCCGAGGCGAGGGCGGAGTAGCCGGACACCACCTGGAGCTGCAGCACGACGAGGAAGAAGAACCCGCCGAAGGCCGCGTACACGCACAGCGTGACCAGGTTGACGGCGGTGAACCGGCGCGAGGCGAAGATCCCCGGCGGAACCATCGGATCGGCCCGCCGCCGCTCGACCACGACGAAGGCGACGCCCAGCAGGACGCCGCCGACCCCCGCCGCCACGACGAGGGCGGTGCCCGACCGGGCCTCGATGAGGGCGTAGGTGATCAACGCCAGCGAGGCCGCGCCGAGGACGGCGCCCGCCACGTCGAACCGCCCGTGCGCCTGCGGATCCCGGGACTCCGGTACGTGTCTCAGCGCCACCGGGACGCACAGCGCGGCCAACGGCACGTTCAGCAGGAACACCCAGCGCCAGCCCGGCCCGTCGACCAGCCAGCCGCCCAGGAACGGTCCCACGGCCGCGCCCACCCCGCCGAGCCCCGACCACAGCCCCACCGCGCGGGCCCGGTCGTCGGCGTGGATCGAGGACTGGATCAGGGCGAGGGAACCGGGAGTCAGCAGGGCGCCGCCGATGCCCTGCAGGGCGCGGGCCCCGATCAGCACCCCGGCGTTCGGCGCGATGCCGCACAGCAGCGAACCCACCGCGAACCAGACCACCCCGAGCACGAAGATCCGGCGCCGACCGAAGCGGTCGCCGAGCGCCCCGCCGACCAGGATCAGCCCGGCGAGGGTCAGCAGGTACGCGTTGACCGTCCACTGCAGCACCGCCAGATCGGCGCCGAGGTCCCGCCCGATGCTGGGCAGGGCGACATTGACCACGGTCGAGTCGAGCAGCGCCATGGCGGACCCGAGGACGGTGGTCAGCACGATCCACCGGCCCTGCGCGGAGCGGAGCCGGACGCCGGGTGGCTGTTGCACGACGGGGTCGGTCATCCCCCCAGGCTGGCCGGTCCGCCCCCGGATGGCCACCCGGCCGCGGCGAGATCCGGAAAGAGGCGGCCTGGGGACCCGCCGGTCAGCGCAGGAACTCCAAATCCCGGGGTTCCAGGGCCGAGCGGGGCCGGGCGGCGCGCAGCACCACGTCCAGCGCGCGGCCGGGGTCGCAGTCGTACGTACCGCTCGCCCACGCGGCGTTGGCCTCGATCACCGACCAGCCGCCGCCGTCGGCGAGGCCCACGTCGACCACGATCGCCGACGGCAGGGTGGAGAACGGCAGACCCGCGGCGAAGGCGAGGGCATCGGCCGAGACCGGCCCCAGGCTGAGGCGGCCGTCCTCGGCGTAGCGGCTCGCGGTGCGGACCTCCCCGTCGAGCAGGAAGAGCCGGTACTCGGCGGTGAACCGCACCACGTCGCTGACCAGTACTTCGGTCTGCGGATCCACCGCGTCCGGCCCCGGCAGCCGGGAGCCGTCCGCGTAGACGAGCGCCGGGATCTCCTTGTCGTTCGGGGACTTCACGAAGACGGGCCGGCGCAGCGCGTACGCCTCGCGCAGCGTCATCAGCCGGATCTCGCGACCGGTGAGCTGCCGCGGCAGCCGCGCCAGCCAGTCGGACGGCGCCTCGAGGAGGCCGATCCCGAGCCCGGCGGCCACCGCGTCGGCGAAGCGCGGACCGGCGTGCAGGTGCGCGGCCCGCAGCCCTTCGGGCACGGCGAAGGTGTCCAGACGTACGGTGGCCAGCCCGCGCGCGTGCGCAGCGTCCCGGAGTCGGGCGGCGGACGCGGTGAGGCGGGGCGGGAGGAGCAGGGTCATGTGGTGATCTTGAGGGAGGGCCCGGCCCGGCGTCATCCGGATTTCGGCGCCGGTCTGCGCGGGCGGCGTTGGGACGGGCGCGGGAGGGGTGGGGGCATTCGGGTGGCGGCGGTGACCGGACCGCGGGACGCGCCGGAGGCGGGCCGTCGGACGTCGTACCGTACCGACCATGACGCTGCAGAGCGACCGGGCCGGGCAGAGCGGGCAGAGCGAGTGCGCGGAGCGGGTCGGGGCCCTGGTACGGGAGGCCGATCCCGGGGCCGCCTGGGCCTTCGGCGGGCCGGAGGGCCCGAGCGCGGCGGGCGGAGCGGCCACCGGCGCCTCCCACGCCGACGGACTCGACGCCGACGGACTCGACGTCGGCGGGTTGATGGCCGTGCTGGCCGTCTGGCCCGTCATCGGGATCCTCGTGGGGGAAGGGGAGCTGAGCCTGCACACCCCGCTCACCGCGTACGAAGCGGGCGACGGCCTGCCCGCCGGAACCACCGCACACCAGCTGCTCACCCACGTCGGCCACGTCACCCACGTCCCCCACGGCTCCGCCCCGGATGCCGTGCCCGCTCTGCCCGCCCTGCCCGCCCTCGTCCGGCTGGCCGAGCGGCTCGGCGGCCGGCCGCTCGCCGACTTCGCCGCCGACCGGATCTGGGGCCCGCTCGGCATGGCCCGGACCCGCTTCGCCGCCGACGGGACCCTGCGTGCCCCCGTCGCCGACCTCGCCCGGTTCCTGAGCCACCTCCTGGCCCCCTCCGATCCCTCCGATCCCTCCGATCCCTCCGGGGCCTCCGCCGCGGGCCCCGTCAGCCGGGCCTGGACCGACGAGTCGCTGCGCATCCGCACCGGCGAGCTCACCCCCGCCCGCGGCCTCCTCTGGCACCCGGCCCCGCACGGCGCCTGGTCCCACGGTGACGGCCCCGCCCTGTGGGTCTCCCCGCGCCGCCAGCGCTGGGCGGCCCTGCTCCCCACCACCCCGTCGGCCTCGCTCCGTACCGCCTTCCGCGACGCGGTCTTCGGATCAACTCCCGCTAGCTGATGCTTCGTTGTATCCTCGGGGTCCGATGAAGGAGACCCGTCAGAAGGACCGCGAACCGCCCGGTCCCGGGAGTCCCTGGGACGAGATCGCCCCCGGCCTCTGGATGGGCGGCCACTTCTGGACCGACCCGGCCGGGGAGCTGTGGCCGGTCGTCGTCGGAGCCGAGTTCGACCTGGTCATCAGCCTCTTCACCCACCCGGGCCACGGTCCCGGTCCCGGCGTGGAACACCTGGTCGGCGACATGCCCGACGCCCCGCTCACGGGCGCGCAGCTCCGTACGGTCCAGCGGCTCGTCCGGGCCGCCTGCGCCGCCCTCGACTCCGGACGGACGATCCTGGTCCGCTGCCATTCCGGTTACAACCGGTCCGGGCTCGTCGTCGCCCAGTGCCTCGTCGAGCGCGGCCTCGTACCGGCCCCCGCCGAGGCCATCGACCTCGTCCGCCGCAAGCGCTCCCCGTGGGCCCTGCACAACGAGACCTTCACCGAGTACCTCACCGCCGGGCTGGACGCCGCCGTACTGCTCGTGGACCTCGACCCCCTCCCGTAGTTCCTCGAAGCGCGGACCCAGGGTGATCGACGTACGGTGAGCGCGAGATCACCGACCGTCGAATCCCGGCTGCGCGGAGGTACACGGATGCGTACGGCCCAGGAGACCGCCCTCGATGTGCCCGCGGGACGGGCCTGCGCCACCCCGGCTCCGGCCACCCCGGCTCCGGCCACGGCCGCGGCGGCCCGCGTATGACGGCCGGCGCGGGACGCACCGGCCGGGCCGGGCGCGCCGGGAGCGTCCGGTTCGCCGCCGCCCACACCCTGCCGGTGCTCGTACGGGGCTTCGTGAGCGCCCGCCCCCGCACCGGACGGGGACACGCCGCACCCGGCCGGCCGCGCTGGTCCGCGGCGACCCTGCGGGCCCTGCGCGCGCGGCACGGCGGGGCGCCCGTACTCGTACGGGGGCTGACCGGCACCGTCCTGCTCATCCTGGATCCGCAGGACGTACGGCAGTTCTACGCCGAACCCGTCGACACCCTCGCCCTGGCCTCCGCCCCCGGAGCACCGGACGGCTGCGCCCACGCGGGGCTGCGTGCGGAGCGTCGGGCGGTCGACGACGCCGTCCTCGCCGCCGGGCTCTCCGTGCACCCCTCGTGCGGGCCGTTCCTGTCGGTCCTCGCCGAGGAGGCCCGGCGGCTGACGGCCGGAGGTTCCCTCGAACTCGCCCGCGCCCGGCACGTCGTGGCCCGCGCCGCCCGCCGCATCGTCCTCGGCGACGCGGCCGCCGAAGACGTGGAACTCACCCGCCGGCTCGGACGTTTCCACGACAAGACGGGTGCGCGCATCGCCGCGTACGCGGCCGACGCCGAACCGCACACCCTCGTCGGGCGGGCCCGCCGCCACGCCGACCCGACGGGAAGCCTCGACCCGGTCGGGCAGGCCCGGCAGTGGCTGTCGGCCTTCGACCTGGTGCCCGGCCTGATGCTGCGCACCCTGCTGCTCCTCGGCGCGCACCCCGCCGAGCAGAGCGCGGCGGCCGCCGAGGCGCGGGAAGCGGACGCGGCCAAGGGCGCCCTGCCCCGGCTGCGGGCCTGCGTCCGCGAAACGCTGCGCCTGTACCCGGCCGTCCCCGACCTGATACGGATCACCCGCGCCGAGACCGAATGGCGGGGCGTGCGCCACCCCGCCGGGACCTGCGTACTGCTCCCCGCCCTGTTCCACCAGCGCGATCCCGAACGCGTACCCGCCGCGCACGTCTTCGTACCGGGCCGGTGGGCTTCGCCCGAGGCGGCGCGGGACATCCGGATGGCCCCCTTCAGTCATGCCGAGGGCCGCTGTCCCGGTGAGCAACTGGGCCTGCTGGTCACGGCCGCGCTCTGCGCCGAGGTGCTGCGCGGGCACCGGGTCCACGGCGTCCGGCCCGCGCTCGACCCGCTCGGTCCGCTGCCCGCTGCGCTGGAACCCCAGGGGATCCGGCTCCGGCTCACCCGGCGCTGAAACTCCGCTCCACAGAACAGAACAGAACCGGTCCGTCCCGCCCCACCCGCCCCACCCGCCCCATCCACCCGACCTCACGAGGGATCCATGTCCGACGCCGCGACCTCCGCGACCTCCGAGTCGGCCGACCCGGACCCAGACCCGGACGCCGACCAGCTGGGCGCCCTGTGCCGGGAGTTGTGCGAAGCCGCCGACGCCGTCGGCGAAGCCGCCAGCTACGCCTCCGGACTGGCCCTCGGCTCCCGGCTGCCGGTCACCGCCCTGACCTCGGGCAGCCGCCGCCGGGCCGCCTGGCGTACGCTGCTGCGCGCCCTCACCGACCCGGCCGGACTCGGCTGGGCTCCCCGGGGGCGGGGCGTGGCCCGGGCGGGCTGGCTCGCCGGGGTCTTCGGCGGCCGGGAGAGCCTGGCCGTCAGCCTCGCGGTGTGCGGGCTCAAGGGCCGGATCCGGGCCGCGCACACCCGTAACCCGGCACTGGCGGCCGACCCGGACGCGGCCGTGGTCCTGCGGGCCGTGGAGGAGGACCGGCAGGCCGATGCCGTCCGGGAGTTCCGCGAGCTGATGCGCCGGCAAGGCGCCGGACCGGCCTTCGCCCTGCTGGGCCCGTCCTTCGCCGACATCCTCGCCTGGAACGCGCTGACCGACGGCAACCCCTTCAACGACCATGCGGGCTGGCAGATCGCCACCGGCAGGGCCGTGACCGCCGAACCGCTCCTCGGGCTCGGCGCCGCCCTGCGGGCCTTCTTCGAGCCGGGCCCCGCCTGCCCCGGACCGGAGACCGGCTTCCTCGCGGAACTGGACACCACCGGTACCCCGGCCGGATACCTGCGCAACGCGGAGGGTCTGGGCGCCGACGCCGGGGGAGCGGTCCTGCTCCAGCAGGTCGTCGGGGCGGACGGGGGCGAGCGCTACGTGGTCCAGCTGGCCGGCCCCCAGCCGGTCGAGTCCGACGGCGAGGGCTCCCCGGACGGCGGGTGCGCCGGCTGCGGCGGGCCCGACGAGGACGAGGGGCGCGACGGGCAGGACAGCTACCTCCGCATGGTGGCCGGTACCGTACGCCGCCTCGTGCCCTCCGGATCCGAACTGGCCCTCCTCGGCTGCGGGCCGGGCGCCCGCTCGGCCGAACGGCTCGCCACGAGCCGGGAGTTCACCACCGTCTATCCTGCCGCCCGGCTGTGCACGGGCTCCGGATCCCCGGCCGGCCTGGCCGTCTTCGAGGGCTGGGTCACCGGCAGCCATCTCGTCGGACTGCCGGGGCGGCCCGATGTCTACGTTCCCGGGAGGCCGAGTTGAGGAAGATCTCCGGACCCGCTCCGGCCGAAGGCCTGCGCGCCCACTCGGCCGCCCTCCGCTCGCACGCCGAGCGGCTGCGCCGGGCCGCGGGCGACCTGCACTGGCAGGGCCCGCGGGCCGATGCCCTGCGCGCCGAGGTGGAGGGCCTGGCCGAGCGCTGCGCCACGGCCGCAGGCGGCTTCGACCTGGCCGCGGCCCAACTGGCGGGCTGTGAGCGCTCCTAGGGTCGAGCGGCCTAGCAGTGGCCGTACGCCTGGGAGTAGATGTGCGCGGACTCGTTGTTCGACACCTTCACCCAGAGCGCGCTCATGCCGGTCCTGTCGACGTAGTAGTAAGTGCTCAGCCCCGTCCAGTCGTTGTAGAAGTACATCTTGTAACACCAGCCCGCGTCGACCCGGAAGGTGTCCCAGTCCACGGTGCCGGGCGTGTGCGTCCCGGCGGACAGCCAGGTGTACTTGTCGCTGCTGTTGCACTGGCTGACCGGGTTGTCCCCCTCGCGCGTGATGCCGTCCCAGTACCCCCAGCACCAGTTGCGGGCGACCAGGATGCTGTCCCCGGTGTCGTTGTAGGTCTCGGAGCAACCGCCGTCGCACGCCTCGCCGGCGCTCGCGGTGGGTGCCGCACCGAGCAGTGCTCCGGCGACGAGTGCGGAAGCCGCCACGGTACTGGCGATCCGGCGGCGTGCGCGGGTCAGATTCATTTCGGTCTCCCTGGCCTGGAACTGCGGGTGGGTCGGGGTGAGAGTTCCGTGGGCGGAGGGCCCTGGACAAGGGGCGGCGCCGGATCTGGGACGGTGGGACGTTCTCAACGCTTCCACCTGCGGTGTTGCACCTGGGTTGGGACGCTTCGAACCGACAGGCACGGCACCGGACGACGCGGACCCGACCGACAGGATCCGAAAGGGGCGACCTAGAGGAACAGCGACAGCAGCAGGACGAAGCCCAGCGCGACCACCGAGATGATGGTCTCCATCACCGACCAGGTCTTCAGGGTCTGGCCGACCGTCATGCCGAAGTACTCCTTGACGAGCCAGAACCCGGCGTCGTTGACGTGGCTGAAGAACAGCGATCCGGCCCCGATGGCGAGGACCAGCAGGGCGGTCTGGGTCGTCGGCATGCCCGCCGCGAGCGGGGCCACCAGGCCCGCCGCCGAGATGGTGGCGACCGTGGCCGAGCCCGTGGCCAGCCGGATGGCCACCGCGATGAGCCAGCCGAGCAGCAGGGTCGGGATCGCCCAGTTCTGCGACAGGTCCATGATCATCTGGCCGACGCCCACATCGATCAGGGTCTGCTTGAAGCCGCCGCCCGCACCCACGATCAGCAGGATCCCCGCGATGGGGGCCAGGGACTTCTCCACCGTCACGGAGAGCCGCGCCTTGGTGAAACCGGCGGCCCGGCCGAGGGTGAACATGCCCACCAGTACGGCCGAGAGCAGGGCGATCAGCGGGGAACCGGCCACGTCGGTGACCCGCTGCACCGCGTTGGCCGGGTCGTTGACCACGATGTCGACCAGGGCCTTCACCAGCATCAGCACCACCGGCAGCAGCACCGTGAAGACCGTCGCTCCGAACCGCGGGCGGTGCTCCAGGTCCGCCGAGGGCCGCTGCGGGACCATGTGCTCGGGCGCCGGGATGTCCACCCACCGGGCCGCGTACCGGGCGAACACCGGTCCCGCGATCACGACGGTCGGTACGGCGACCAGCACACCGAGCGCCAGGGTGATGCCGAGGTTGGCGTGGAGCGCGTCGATGGCGACCAGCGGGCCGGGGTGCGGCGGGATCAGCCCGTGCATCACGGACAGGCCGGCGAGCGCCGGGATGCCGATCCGCATGAGCGAGTAGTTGCCCCGCTTGGCCACCAGCAGGACCACCGGGATCAGCAGCACGATGCCGACCTCGAAGAAGAGCGGGAGCCCGATCACCGAGGCGATGAGCACCATCGCCCACGGCATGGCCCGGCCCTTGGCGCGGGCCAGGATGGTGTCCACGATCTCGTCCGCGCCGCCCGAGTCGGCGAGCAGTTTGCCGAGGATCGCGCCGAGCGCGATCAGTACGCCGACGCCCGCGACGGTGGAGCCGAGCCCGGCCGTGAAACTGGTGATGGTCTTGGCCAGGGGGGCGCCCGCGAACACGCCGAGGGCGAGCGAGCCGAGCGTCAGCGCCAGGAAGGCGTGCAGCTTGAGGCGCGTGATGAGCAGGACGATGACGGCGATGCCCGCGATGACGGCGATGCCCAGCTGCGTGTTGCCGGCCGAGGTGATCGGTTCGGTGGCGGCCGCTGCCAGAGTCTCGACGCTGAGACTGGTCACGGTGACGGTTCCTTAGGTGTCGTTCTCCGGAGGTGTCGATCTCCGGTGAGGAGAGGGGGACTGCCGCTACGCGGTCGGGACGGGGAGGTCGCGCAGGGCGGCCAGTGCCCGTTCGGTGATCTCCGCGGGGGTTCCGGACACGTCGACGAGGACGCCGGGCTCGTCCGCCTGGAGCGGCTCCAGCGTGGCGAACTGCGAATCGAGCAGCGTGGTGGGCATGAAGTGCCCCTTGCGCGCCGCCATCCGCTCCTCGATCAGGGTCCGTTCGCCGGTGAGGTGGACGAACACGGTGCCCGGGGCGGTGGCGCGCAGCCGGTCCCGGTAGACGCGCTTGAGGGCGGAGGCGGAGATGACCCCGCCGCTGTGGCAGGCCCGGTTGCGCATCCAGTCGCCGATGGCGTCCAGCCAGGGCCACCGGTCCCGGTCGTCCAGGGGGGTGCCGGCCGACATCTTGGCGACGTTGGCCGCCGGGTGGAAGGCGTCGCCCTCCGCGTACGGGAGGGCGAGCGAGTCCGCGAGCAGCCGGCCCACGGTGCTCTTGCCCGTACCCGCCACGCCCATCACCACAATGACGCGCTTCACCGCGCACCTCGTTTCGCTGTCCTCGTCGACATCGGCCCGTACGGCGCCTGGCACCACTGAAGCTCATTACGTAGTACTTATTCAAGGGGTGCTCGGTAAAACATCACATCTTTTGTTCGCCAGGGCGTCACCGTACGCTTACGCCATGACCACAGAAGGCCCGGGAGACCAGGCAGGCCAAGGCAGCCAAGGCGGCCGGGACGGCGCAGGCGGCCAGGGGCTCCACTCCCACGTCCTGGACACCCTCGGCCTCGCGATCACGGCGGGGGAGCACCCGCCCGGCAGCGTCCTGCGCACAGACGAGATCGCCGAGCGCTTCGAGGCCTCCCGCACCGTGGTCCGCGAGGTCGTCCGGGTCCTGGAGTCGATGCACCTGGTCGAGTCCCGCCGCCGGGTCGGGGTCACCGTCCGCCCCACCGAGGAATGGAACGTCTACGACCCGCGCGTCATCCGCTGGCGGCTCGCCGGCACGGACCGCCCCCGCCAGCTGCGCTCCCTCACCGTGCTGCGCTCCGCCATCGAACCGGTCGCGGCCGGACTCGCGGCCGCCCGGGCCACCCCGGAGCAGTGCGCCGAACTCACCGAGGCGGCCCTCGGCATGGTCCGCACCTCGCGGGGCCACCAGCTCGACGGCTACCTCCGCCACGACATCGCCTTCCACCGGATCGTGCTCAACGCCTCCGGCAACGAGATGTTCGCGCGGCTCGGCGACGTGGTCGCCGAGGTCCTGACCGGCCGCACCCAGCACGCGGTGATGTTCCACGACCCCGACCCGGCCGCCGTCACCCTGCACGTACGGGTGGCCGAGGCGGTGCGGGAAGGGGACGCGGCCCGCGCCGAGGCGCTGACCCGGCAGATCGCGGTGGGCGCCCTGGAGGAGCTGGACGTACTCGCCCCGTAGCCCGTCCGAAGCCCGTCCTCGGCCGGTCCGGAGTCGGTCCTCGGCCGGCCCGCGGCGGCCGCGCGCGGCCCCGTACGGGCTGCCGTTCGGCGTACCGGCACCGCGTGTCGTTGGACCAACTCGTTGACGCTGCGGCGACATTAGCGTTTTTGATCTTCGTGTGACCCCCGCCCGGGAGATGCTCCCCCTCGCTTCGGCCGGAGCATTCGACCATTCCGTTCGGCGAAGGGGTACTCGCATGTCTTCCACAGCAAGAACCGGACGAAGGGCCCGGCTGGCCGGTGGCCTCGTGCTGCCGGTGGCCGTAGTGCTGGGCGGATTCGCGGTGCCGGCATCGGCCTCCGAAGGCGGTCCGGCGGAAGCCGCGGGCGTCGCCGCGGTGACGGCGCCGGCGCCGGAAGCCGGGGGAGCCGCAAGCGCCCCCGGCGCGGACCGGGCCGCGCCCGGCACCTGTGACCGGACCGGCGCCGAAGCGGTACCCGCGAACGGCCACTCCTGCCCCGGACCTACCGGACCCGCCGGACCCCACGGGCCCAGGGGCCCGCAGGGGAAGCAGGGCCCGGCCGGGCCGCCGGGCGCCAAGGGCGAGAAGGGGGAGAAGGGGGAGAGGGGCGAGAAGGGGGAGGCGATCACCCCCGGAACCAAGGGCGATGCCGGACCCAAGGGGGACACCGGTCCGCCGGGCCCCAAGGGAGAGCCGGGCGAGCAGGGCCTCGTCGGGCTCAAGGGGGAGATCGGGGCCCTCGGCCGCAAGGGGGACCCGGGACCCAAGGGCGACCTCGGCCGACCCGGTGACCCCGGGGCCGCCGGACCTCAGGGACAGCAGGGCCCCGCGGGCCCGGCCGGCCCTCCGGGAGCCCAGGGACTTCCCGGACTCCCCGGCCCCGCGGGCCCCCAGGGCTTCGCCGGACCTCCCGGCCGCCAGGGCGCTCCCGGCCCCACCGGCACCGCCGGAACGCTCGGCCCGCTCGGCCCCGTCGGACCGCAGGGGGTGCCGGGCCCGATGGGACCGTGCTCCTCGGTGGACAGCCAGATGCCCAACAACTCCGAGGAGTTCGCGCTCGTCCTCAAGGACGGCAAGACCTACCTCGGCCGCCGCACCCGCGACATGGCGGGCAACTGGGGCGATTTCAGCTGGACCGACCTCACCGTGGCACCCGTCACCGGCTATCCGTCCGGCGTCTGCACCGTGGCCCTGGCCATCCAGGGCAACGACGTGAAGATCAAGGCACTCACCAAGACGGGCACGCTTTACCACACCCACTGCGTCAGCAACGGCCGCGCCGTCACCTGCGACGCGGCCTGGTCGCCCGTGATCCCGCAGCCCGGAGAGCTGCCGGTGGCGACGCCGACGCCCTGAACCGCACGCCGGCGCTCTGATCCGCGCCCCCGCGCCCGAACCAAGGCATCCGCCCCGTACGCCACACTGGGCGGGTGCTGGGACATGGCGACGGGTACGAAGGCGGCGGGAACACCTCCTTCGTGGGGCGGGCCGGCGAACTGGCCGCGCTCGACAGGGCCTTGCGGGGCGAATGGCGGGGCGAGCGGCAGGGCGGGCGGACCGGTGACCGGCTGATCACCCTGACCGGGCCGGGCGGCGTGGGCAAGAGCCGCCTGGCCCGGCGGGCCGCGGACCGGGTCCGGGCCGCGGGCGTCGCGGGCCCGTTCCCCGACGGGGTGCACTGGGCCGACCTCTCCCCGCTGCCCGATGCGCGCCTGCTCGTCGCCACCGTGGCCGATGCACTCGACCTCGCCGACCACACCGCGCGCAGCCTGGCCACGGCGGTGCGGGAATGGATCGGCGAGCGCAGGCTGCTCCTCGTACTGGACTGCTGCGAGCACCTGGTGGGGGACCTACGGGGCCTCGTACCGGAGCTGCTCGACGCGGCCCCGCACCTCGTGCTGCTGCTCACCGCCCGCCAGCGGCTCGGGCTGGAGCGCGAACACGTCCTGGACATCGGGCCGTTGCCGCACGCCGCCGACCCCTACGGCAACGAGGAAGCCCTCGCCCTGTTCACCGCCCGGGCCGCCGCGACCGCCCCCCGGCACGCGCCGCCCTGGACCGAAGCCCGCCTCGGGTCCGCCCGGTCGATCTGCGCCCGCCTCGAAGGGATCCCCCTCGCGCTGGAACTGGCCGCCGCGCAGCTGACGGACCACACCATCGAGGAACTGGCAGAGCGCCTCGCCCGCAGGATCGGACCGCTGTCCACCGCCACCCCCGTCCAGCCGCCCCGCCACCGTGCGCTGCGCACCGCCATCGGCTGGAGCCACGAGTGGTGCGCACCGCGCGAACGGCTGCTCTGGCTGCGGCTGTCCGTCTTCGGCGGCACCTTCGACGAATCGGCCGCGCGCGCCGTGTGCTCCGCCCCGCCGCTCACCGAGGCGCTCGTCGCGCCGCTGCTCGCGGCGCTCGTGGCGAAGTCCGTCGTACGCCGGGGCGCGGACGGTTCGTACCGGATGCTGGACACGGTCCGGGAGTACGGGGCCATGTGGCGGGACGAGGCCGGCGAACGGGACGCGCTGCGGGCCGCGCACGCCGCGTACTTCACCGACCTCGTGCGCGCCGCCGAGCGGGACTGGCTCGGCCCCGCCCAGCAGGAGGGGTACCGGCGGGTCGCGGCGGTCCACGGAGACCTGTGCGCGGCCCTCGACCACTACCTGGACACCGCCCCCGCACGCGCCCTGGACCTGGCCGCCCGAGCCGGTTTCTACTGGGCCTGCTGCGGCCATCTGCACGCCGCCCGCGGCTACCTGGAACGGGCCCTGGCGGCCGCGCGGCCCGAAGAGGTGTCCCCGCTGATCAGGGTCCGCGCCCTGTGGGCCCTCGGAGTGACGCTGCTGCTCCAGGGGGAACAGGACCAGGCCCACCGGCTGGCCGTGGGCTGCGAGGCCCTGGCCGCCGGGCTCGACGGGGAGGCCGGATCCGGGCCGGGAGCGTCCGGGCCCGCACTGGACGCCGCGTACCTGCTCGGCCTGAGCCACCTGCTCGCCGGGCGGCCGCTGGCCGCGCGGATCGTCTCCGACAATGCCCTGGAGGCCTTCCCCGGCACCCCCTTCGACTCGGCGCCCCGGATCCGCTGCCACCTCGTACGGGTCTTCGCGCTGACCGGCATGGGCCTCTTCACCGACGCCCGCGAGGAGGCGGAACTGCTGCGCTCCGGCTGCGCCGAGCGCGGCGAGCACTGGACCCGGGCCTACGCCGACTACCAGCTCGCCCTGATCTGCCTGTTCGAGAGCCGCCCCGCCGAGTCCGCCGTCCACGCCCGCGCCATGCTGGAGAGCAAACGGGAGCTCGGCGACAGCTTCGGGACGGCGCTCGGCCTCGACCTGCTCGCGGCCGCCCGGGCGGCGGCCGGCGACGGGGCCGGCGCGGCGCGCGCGTACGGCACCGGCCACGCCTACTGGCAGGCGGTGGGCCACCCGCAGCGCGGAACGCCCGAGCTGGCCTCCGTACGCGAGGAGTTCGAGCGCACCGCGCGCGGCGCCCTCGGCGACCAGGCCTACGAGGCGGCCTTCCTGGAGGGCGTCCGGCACGGCCACACCCTGCGCACACGGGCGCGCCCGTACGAGGGCTGAGCGCGTTCTACGACACGGGGCCCGGGACGGCATCTTCGGCGGGCCCGTCACCGGGTCGCCCGGGGCGGTCAGGGCTGGTCGGGGAAGCCCGCGAAGTAGCCGGCGGCCATGTCCTCGTCGCCGTGGCCCAGGGCGTCGGCGCGGTGGAAACGGGCCCGCGCGGCGACCGCCAGGTCGACCGAGATCCCGGCGGCTTCCGCGGCGTCGGCGATCAGGCCGGTGTCCTTCTCGGCGCCCCGGACCGTGAACGACGGGGAGAAGTCCCGCTCCAGCACGGCCCGCATCTTGGCCTGGAGATACGGGTTGTCCATCGGCCCGCCCGTCACGGCCTGCGCGAACAGGTCCGTGTCCACCCCGAGTCCCTCGGCCAGCGCCAGGGCCTCGCCGACCGCGGCCGTCACGGTGATCGCGTACCCGACGGTCGCCAGCTTCAGCCGGGTCGCCGCCCCCGGCTCGTCCCCGGCCCGCAGGACCTTGCCCCCGACGGCGGCGAAGACCGGGTCCAGGCGGGGGTCGGCAGGGCCGGACACCAGGACCACCAGGGTCCCCGCCTCGGCGGGCTGGCGGGTGCCCTGCACCGGGGCGTCCACGAAGACCAGCCCGTGCTCCTGTGCGAAGACGGCCAGTTCCTCGAGCGCGGCCACGCCGACCGTGCCCATCTGCGCCCACACCTGACCGGCGCTCAGCCCCTCCACGGCCGCGGCCATGGCCCGCGCCACCGCCGCGCCATCGGCCAGCATGGTGAGCACCACATCGGCCCCGGCCACCGCCTCGGCGGGTCCGTCGGCGACGATCGCGCCGTCGGCGGTGAGCGCGACCGCCTTCTCCCGGGTCCGGTTCCACACCCGGACCTCGAAACCGGCCCGGAGCAGATTGCGGGCCATGCCCGATCCCATGATTCCCGTTCCCAGCAGCGCGACAGTGCTCACGGCGTCACTTCTCCTCTGACCATCCCTCAGGCGTCCTCGGGGGACAGTCTCCACGGGTACACGGCCGATCACCGCACCCGAGGCCGTCCGGTCCGGATCCATCAGACACCCCCTAGCCCTCCGAGGCCGTGCGGGGAGTGGTCTGCTGGACCGCCCAGCCGTTGCCGTCGGGGTCGGAGAAGTAGACGAAGGAGCCCCAGGGCATGTCCTCGATCTCCGTGACCTCGATGCCCCGGCCCTTGAGATCGGCGAAGGCCTCCTCGATGTCCGCGACCACGACCTGCATGTTGTCCAGCGAGCCCGGCTTCATCCGGGTCAGGCCCTTGCCGATGGCGATCGAGCACGCCGAGCCCGGCGGGGTCAGCTGGACGAAGCGGATGTCCTCGCTGACCGTGATGTCGTGGTCGGCGTGGAAGCCGATGCGCTCGTAGAAGGCCTTGGCCCGGTCGATGTCGGTGACCGGGACGGCGACCAGTTCCAGCTTGATGTCCATCAAACGCTCCCCAGCTAGAGGGTGGGTCCTGTCGGACCATCATCCGCCGGACGTGGTCGCCGCGCTGCCCGCAACGGTGTCGCCCGACGGCGTGTCGGCCGCCGCGAACTGGGTGCGGTACAGCTCCTCGTAGCGCCCACCGACCGCCAGCAGCTCGGTGTGGGTGCCGCGTTCCACGATCCGGCCGTCCTCCACCACCAGGATCAGGTCGGCGGCCTGCACGGTCGACAGCCGGTGCGCGATCACCACCGCGGTCCGGCCGGCCAGGGCCTCGCCGAGGGCTTCTTGGACCGCGGCCTCCGAAGTGGAGTCCAGATGGGCGGTGGCCTCGTCCAGGATCACCACCCGCTGTCTGGCCAGCAGCAGTCGCGCGATGGTCAGCCGCTGGCGCTCACCGCCCGAGAGTCGGTAGCCGCGCTCGCCGACGACCGTGTCGAGCCCGTCCGGGAGCGAGGCCACCAGACCGTCCAGGCGGGAGCGGCGCAGGGCCTCCCAGATCTGCTCCTCCGTGGCGTCCGGGCGGGCGAGGCGAAGGTTGGCCCGTACCGACTCGTGGAAGAGGTGGCCGTCCTGCGTGACCATGCCCAGCGTCTCGCGGATCGAGTCGGCGGTCAGGTCCCGTACGTCGATGCCGCCGAGGCGGACCGAGCCGAGGTCGGTGTCGTACAGCCGGGGGAGCAGCTGGGCGATCGTGGACTTGCCCGCTCCGGAGGAGCCGACCAGGGCGATCATCTGACCGGGCTCCGCGCGGAAGGACACCTCGTGCAGTACGCGCGTACCGCCCCGCGAGTCGAGGGTGGCGACGTCCTCCAGCGAGGCGAGCGAGACCTTGTCGGCGGAGGGGTATCCGAAGGAGACCCGGTCGAACTCCACCGCCACGGGACCTTCCGGCACCCGCCGGGCGTCGGGCTTCTGGGCGATCAGCGGCTTCAGGTCGAGGATCTCGAAGACCCGGTCGAAGCTGACCATCGCGCTCATCACCTCCACCCGGGCCCCGGCGAGCGCGGTCAGCGGCGCGTACAGCCGGGTCAGGAGCAGGGCGAGCGCGACGACGGAACCCGCGTCCAGGGTGCCGCGCAGCGCGTAGTAGCCGCCGAGTCCGTAGACCAGGGCGAGGGCCAGCGCCGAGACCAGCGTCAGGGCGGTGATGAAGGCCGACTGGGCCATGGCCGTCCGGATCCCGATGTCGCGGACCCGGGCCGCCCGCGCCGCGAACTCCGCCGACTCGTCGGCCGGGCGGCCGAAGAGCTTGACGAGGGTGGCGCCCGGAGCCGAGAACCGCTCCGTCATCTGCGTGCCCATCGATGCGTTGAGTGCCGAGGCCTCCCGCTGCATCGAAGCCATCCGCGCCCCCATCCGGCGGGCCGGCAGCACGAACACCGGCAGGAGCACGAGGGCCAGCAGGGTGATCTGCCAGGAGATGCCCAGCATCACGGTCAGGGTCAGCAGCAGGGTCACGGTATTGGCGACCACCCCCGACAGGGTGTTGCTGAAGGCGCGCTGCGCGCCGATCACGTCATTGTTCAGCCGGCTCACCAGCGCCCCCGTGCGGGTCCGGGTGAAGAACGCCACCGGCATCCGCTGCACGTGGTCGAAGACGGCGGTGCGCAGATCCAGGATCAGCCCCTCGCCCAGCGTGGCCGACAGGCGGCGGACGAGCAGCCCGAGGCCGGCCTCGGCGACGGCGATCAGCGCGATGAGGAGGGCGAGGTGGGTGACCGTACCGCTCTCGCGGCCGTCGACGATCGCGGTGACCACCCGGCTCGCCAGTACGGGGGTGGCCACCGCGAGCAGTGCGGTCACCACACTGAGCAGCAGGAACAGCGTCAGCCCGCGACGGTGCGGGCGGGCGAAGGCGGCGACCCTGCGCAGGCCGTCCTTAGAGAGCGGGCGCCGGTCCTTCTGGGCGTTCATCGCGCTGTGCAGCGATGTCCAAGCGGTGACTTCCATGTCCATGAACCGAACGTTAAGACCTCAACCAAACTTGAGGTCAAGGGATGGGGGTCAAGTCACTCCGAAACGTGTCCAACTCCCGCTCGTATGAGGGATTTTCAAGACCTCGTGCGCGCTCGCGGCCGGTGGCATCATCGGTCCATGACGCAGGGATCAGAGTCCACGCACTCCCGCCGGCCCACCGTCGACACCGTCCTGTCCCGCTTCGAGCGCTGGGCGCGCGACACCCCCGAAGCCCAAGCCGTGGCCGCCGGCCCGGACGGTCTCACCTACGGCCGCCTCGACGCCCGTGCCGAACAGGTGGCGCACCAGCTCCTGGAGGCCGGACTGGAGGCCGGACCGACGGAGCGCACCGTCGTGGCCGTGGGCACCGACCGGCCGGTGGAGGTCGTCGTCGCCCTCCTCGGCGTGCTCAAGGCCGGGGCGGCCTACGCCGTGGTCGACGTGCAGGACCCCCGCGCCGGACAGCGGCAGCTCGCCGCCCTCAGCCCCTTCGCCCTGCTCGCCCACGCCACCCACCGGGCCCGCCTGGACGACGGCCGGGGCCTACGGGTGATCCCCCTCGGCGCGGAAGCCGCCGGGACCGCCGGAGTCACCGGGACCGCCGTCCCGGCCGCGCGGCCCTCCGGCCCCGCGGCCCGCGCCCCTCAAGGGGACGCCGCCGCCGTCCTGTTCACCGCGGGCGCGGACCGCCGACCCGTCCCCATCGGCCACGAGCGGCTCCTCGCCGCCCACGACGGCTGGGCCGAAGTGGCCGCACCCGAGCCCGAGGACCGGCACCTGATCACCGCCGGCTGCGACCTCACCGCCTTCGCCGCCGGCTGGACCCGGGCCCTGTGCACGGGCGGCACCCTCGTCCTGCCCGAGGGCCCGCGCTGGACGGCCGAGGCCCTGCGCCGCGCGGTGGAGGCGGAGCGCGTCACCTTCCTGCACACCGACCCGGGCACCGTCACCCAGCTCCTGCTGCGCGACCAACGGGCCGTGGCCTCCCACGCCCTGCACGCCACGGACGAAGCCCTGCGCTCCCTGCGCCTGGTCACCGTCACCGGAGACCGCCTCTACTTCGACGAGCACTCCGCCCTGCTCGCCCGCCTGCGGCCCGGGGCCCGCCTGCTCAACGTCTACGGGACCACCGAGTCGGCGGGCGTCGGTACCTGGTTCGAACTCCCGCAGCCGGCCGGTCCGGTGGACGGCCCCGAGCGGCTCTCGCTGATCGGCGCGCCCTTCCCGGGCTGCCACGTCGACCTCCGCGACGGCGAGCTCCGCCTGACCCCACCCGGCGGCGGAGACCCGGTCCCGACCGGCGACCTCGCCCAGCTGCGCCCCGACGGGCTGCTGGAGTTCGGCGGCCGGATCCGCGACCGGCTCACCCTGGACGGCGGCCGCCTGGACCCGCACCCCGTGGAATCCGAGATCCGGACCCACGGGGGCATCGGCGCCGTCCTCCTCCGCGAGATCCCGGGCGACGGCACGGGAGCCAAGGGCGGCAAGGGCAAGGGCAGGGGCAAGGACGCGCGGCCGGTGCTCGTCGCCTACATCGCCCCTCCGGCCGAGGGGAACGGCCGCCCCCCTCACGGCTTCGGCCTCCCCGACGGCGGGGCGCTGCGCCGGTACCTGGCGGGCAGGGTCCCGGCCGACGGGATGCCGCGCACCGTGGTCCGGCTGGCCAAGATCCCCCGCGACCGGTCCGGCCGCGAGGACCGCAGCGCGCTGCCCCTGCCGGTCCGGCCCGCCGAGCGGGAGCCGCTGGTCCGGGGCTCGGGGAAGTCGGCGGCCCTGAACCCCGCCGGGTTCGTGCCGTCCTGTTCCCTCATCTTCGGAATGTTCTTCCTGACCATGACCACCGTGCTCCTCACGGACGTGTTCTGGCCCGGCTCCACCGACCTCACCGGCGTACCGGACCCGTACGCCTTCCTCTTCTTCGTCCTCTACCTGTTCGAGGCCACCGCTTTCGCCGCGGGGGTGCTGTTCCTCTGCATGGGCCGCTCCCGGATGCGGCGCCAGGGGCGCGGCCCCCTGATCACCAACGCCGCCCACCTGGCGGTCTGCTACCTGCTGGCCGCCTGGTGGCCGCAGGACAACTTCTACCGGCTCGCCGCCAAACAGGACTGGCAGCTCCAGGCCTCGCTCGTCTACACCTTCAACGTCCCGCTGATGATCGCCGCCGCGATCGTGGTCCTCTACGTCACCCAGCCGCCGCGCAGCGCCTTCGACTTCGACCCGGACCCCGACGACTGACCGGGACCGGATCCGTCGCGAGCTGATCCATCGCGACCGGCCCCGTCGAACATCGCCCCGACGGCGAGGGCCTGCGCCCGCACCAGTGCCTCGGCCGCGTCCAGCGCCCGCGCGTCGGACGCGGCCACCAGCACCCCCATCCACGGCGCCGGTTCGAAGGCGCCGGTCGGGATGGCGGGCACGAACACCGCCCCGAGCTCCGCACACCGCGCGGCCAGCCGCTCGCACAGCTCGTCGAAGGCCGCCTCCGGCAGCCGGGCCCCCAGCTCCACCCGGTCGCAGATCCGTACGAGGTGTCCCGCGCCGCGCAGTTCGTCGAGCCGGGCCGCCACCATGAAGGCGACGGACGGACCCGTCAGACGCAGGTTGGTCTCGGTCGGGGCGAGCCGGCCCGTGCCGTCGGCGACGAAGTCGACGTCGAACCAGCCCCGGTACCCGGCGGCCGACAGCTCCCGGCCCACCGCCTCTCCGAAGGCCAGCAGCGGCTTCTGGGCCCACCCGGGCACCACTCCGGGCCCCACCGTCGCCCCGCGGTACCCGCCGTCCGCCACGTCCATCACCGCCCCGCCGACCTCGTGCACCCGGCCGCGCGGGTCCACGAACCCGTCGTACGTGAGATCGCGCGGCTCATCCCGGTCCGCCGGGCCGCTCACGTACTCCTCCACCAGCAGCGGCCCCCGCGGGATGCCGCGCAGCACCGCCCGCGCCCCGCCCGCGGCCCGGACCTGCTCCGGGGTCACCACGGTGGTGCCCGAACCCCCGACACCGTGCTCCGATTTGAGAACGGTGCTTTTCCCCGCCCCGGCCCGCGCGGCCAGCAGCCGCACCGCCGCCCGCCGGGTGTCCGCCCGCCACTGCGCGGGCAGCACGATCCCGGGATGACCGCCCTCCGCCAGGATCCGCCCGAACAGCCCGTGCGCCGCCGACTTCGACTCGTACCGCAGCTCCCGCGGCCGCCAGCGCCGTCCCGCCAGCCGGGCGAAGGTGGCGGTCAGGCCCCACGGTACGAGGGGCAGCCCGCCCCCGGTCAGCAGCGCGGCCAGGGCCGGGCGGGCCCGTACGGCGTCCGAGAGCCCGGAATCCCGCTCGGCGAGCCCGTCGTACACCTCCACCCGGGCATCCGGCTCCTGCGACCAGCCCAACTGGCGGCCGACCAGCGCGATCCAGCCTGGCGGCACCGGGAGCGGCAGGACCAGAGCGGCCGGCCGCGGACCGTAGAAGGCCGCCAGGCAGGCGTAGTGGTGCGCGGTCCGCTGCTCCCGGGCCAGGGAGGCGTCGGCGAACTGCACGTTGTACTCGGCGACATTGCCCACGTGCACGGAGGACCCGCCGCCCGTCCAGTTCCGCGCCCAGTCGGCGAGCGGCGCGGGGGACACCTCGAACCGGACCAGTCCGGCGGGAGCCCCCGCATCCGCCCGGCGGGCGCCCTGGGCCCGGTAGAAGCCGGCCGCGTGCGGATCGGAATCGATCAGCAGCCGGCGGAAACCCAGCGCGGCGGCGCGCCGCAGCACGTCCCGGTACAGCTGCCGCCCGACCCCCCGCCCGATGGCGGCCGGTTCCACGAAGAGCAACCCCAGCCGCCCGAGCGGCGGCTCCCCGTCCAGCGAGGCGAGCCCGACCACGGCCGGATCCTCGGCGACGACGATCCGCCTCCCCGCCACCGCGCCGGCGTCGACCCGCAACTCGGGCGCGCACGCCGCCAGGAACCCGGCGTCGTACCCCCAGTGCGCCTTCGACCGCATGACCAGCCCCGTCAGCGCTTCGGCCTCCGTCGCCCGTGCGGGCCTGAGCTTTGCCATTTCCTGACCTCCCCATGGTCCGGTGCCACGGCGTGCGATAGATTCGGCCACCGCGACGACAGGCATGCGACGTACTTCCTACCCACCCGGAGACGGCTTCTCAATGAGCGACATCATCAACGGACTTGGCCGTACCGCCGCATTCGGCGGTGTCGGCCTGGTGCTGCTCATCCTCGGCATGGTCCTGGTGGACGTGCTGACCCCCGGCAAACTGCCGAAGCAGATCTGGGAAGAGCGCAACAGCAACGCCGCCGTCGTGCTCAGCTCGGCGCTGCTCGGCATCGGCGGCATCCTCTTCACCGCGATCTGGACCTCCTACGAGGACTTCGGCAAGGGCCTGCTCTCGACCGCTGCTTTCGGCCTGCTCGGCCTGGTCCTGATGGCGGTCGCCTTCCTGGTCCTCGACCTGGTGACCCCGGGCAAGCTCGGCGCCATCGTGGTCGACCGCGAGCCGCACCCGGCCGTATGGGTGACGGCCTCCTGCAACATCGCCGTGGCCGCCATCGTCGCCGCGTCCATCGCCTGAGAGCCTGAGGGCCTGAGAGCACCGCTGCGAAACGAGAGCGCCGCCCCCTGGAGGGAGCGGCGCTCTCGTCGTATGCCGGTGCTCTCGCGGCGCGGCCTACGCCAGGCCCAGCGCGAAGACCGCGAATCCGGCCGCCAGCAGGCCCGCCACGGTCCTGCGTACTGCCGTGGCCCTGGTCCACGGCTGCTCGAACCGGCGCGCGTAGCGGGCGATGCCCACCAGCAGCGCCGCGAACACCGGCATCCACGCCAGCCGCGCCAGGATCCACCCCGGACTGTCCGGCGCCGTGGTCAGCCCCGCCAGCCCGCCGGCGAACGACGCGGGCACCGCCGCCGCCAGCATCGCGGTCTGGTGCCAGCACAGGATCGTCATCGCGCACAGGTTGATCACCACCACCGGAGCCCACAGCAGCGGCCGGGCCAGCAGCTGCGCCAGCCGGTCCCGCAGCAGGATCGCGGCCCCCGACTGGGCTGCCGCCAGCGCCAGGACCAGCAGCGACGGCGGATGCGAGTTGGTCCGGGCCGCACCCGGTACGCCGACCATCGACGCCGGGTAGTGGAAGAGGGTCAGCAGCGCCGCGAACAGCACGCCCCCGCCCGCCAGCAGCAGCCACGCCCCGCGCCGGCCGATCCGGCCCTCGGCCCAGGACACACCGAGCTGGTAGGCGAACAGCCAGCCCGGCAGGATGTTCACCAGGGCCAGCCAGCCCGGCACCGAGTCCGCGAAGGGCCCGTAGCGCAGGAAGTCGACCACCGCGACGGAGGCCAGCAGCGGGGCCGCGGCCCAGCCCCCGAGCCGGCGGGCCGCCCGTACGCAGTAGGGGGTCAGGGCGGTGACCGCCACGTACACCCCGACGAACCACAGCGGCTGGATCACCAGCGTCGCCCCGGTCCGCAGCGTGGCCTGCGGCACCCCGGCCGCGTACAGCAGGGGCGCGGCCAGCGCCCAGACCGCCGTGACTCCGAGCACCGGCCGTCCCAGCCGGGCGATCCGGCCCCCCAGCCAGGCCCTCGTGGAGCCGGTGCGCCGCCGGAAGGAGAGCACCGAGGCGTAACCGCCGACGAGGAAGAAGATGCCGAGCATCTGGAGCAGCCAACTGGCGGGGGCCAGGCCGCCGAAGGCGGAGAGCGGGCTGGCATTGTGCAGGGCGCCGTCGGAGTCGAGCGTGAACCCGCCCAGCAGCCAGTGCCCGGTGGGCACGGCGAGCAGGGCCAGCGCCCGCAGCCCGTCGATGGCCCGGTCCCGGTGGGCGGGGGTCTTCGCGTCGATCCGGTCGGCGGTCCGGTGGATCCGGGCGAGCCCACGTGTCGTCGTCGTGCCCGGCGTGCTCATGGTGCCCGTCGTGCTCATCGGGTCTCTCCCGTCGCGATCGCGGCGAAGGCCTTCAGGGACTGGGTGCCGGGCGTGAAGTAGCCGGTGTGGCCGGACACGTCGCCCGCCGGGATCCGGCGGGCGCCGAAGGCCGCAGAGGTGGGATCGGCTCCGTGGCCCAGCCCCGCGAACTCCACGTTCGGCACGTTCGAGATCCAGTCGGAGGGCCCGCGCGCCGCCCACACCCGGGCACCGGTGTGCAGGCCCGCGACGGTCCGGGCCCGCATCCCGGGGGAGCCGAGGGCGACGATGTCGGTGGCGTCCGTGTGCCGGGCCGCCAGCCCGCAGACCACCGAGCCGTAGCTGTGGCAGAACAGCACAGGGTCGGGGGCTCCGACCGCGTCGAGTCCCTCCGTGAGGCGGGCGAGCCGGACCGCACCCGCCGCGGCGAGCCGGTCCTCGGCCGCGTCCAGGCCGACCCCGACCGGGGTGGTGTAGCCGGTCCAGGCGATGACGGCGGTCGCGTCCCCGGCGGCGGCCCGCAGTGCGCGGGCCATCCCCGCCGGTCCCGTGTACGGGGTGCGCCTGCGGTCGTGGCCGGCGGCGTCGTTGTCCGAGCCGGGCACGATCACCGAGACGTGCGCAGCCCGCCCGAGGTCCCCGAACACCTCGGCGACCTGGCCCCGCCCGCGCGGGTCGAAGGCCAGGATCTGACGGCCGGGCTCCGCCAGGGAGGCGAAGCGGGCCTCGCCCGTGGCGAGGACGGCCAGCCGGTTGGCCTCGTACCTGAGCGGGAGCGGAGCCCCGTCCAGGTTCCCCACCACCAGCGGGTGGGACCGTACGAGGCCTCGCGCCCGGGCCTCGTCCAGCCCCGCGAAGAAGCGCGCGACCTCGCGCGGCGCGGTCCGGGCCGGATCGGGCAGCGGGCGCCCGGACACCGAGTCGGCCCGCCAGGCGGCCGTGCCCGGCAGCGGCCCGGTGACCGCGGCCTGGGCATCCGCGGAGGCCCATCCCGCGGTCCCCGCGACCACGGCCGCCGCCAGTGCGGCCGTGACCACTGTCCTTGCGAAGCGGCGCATGCCCCTTCTCCTCTCCTCGTGACGAGGAGGAAGGTAAGAAGGAGGTACCCGCGCGGGCGTCGGACCGTGGAGCCAAGTCGGATGTCATACCCCGGTAGGGGGTGGAGGAGATCCGGGCAGGAAAGGGGCGGCGGGATCCCGCGGGGGAGGCGGGAGCCTCAGCCGCCGTCGCCCGGCCGCACCAGCCCGGCCTCGTAGGCGAAGATCACGGCCTGGGCCCGGTCCCGGAGGTCCAGCTTGCCCAGCACCCGCCCGATGTGGGTCTTGACCGTCTGCTCGGCGAGCACCAGGTGGCCGGCGATCTCCTGGTTCGACAGCCCGCGCGCGATGAGTTCCAGTACCTCGGTCTCGCGCGGGGTCAGCCCGTTCAGCCGCAGCGCCGGATCCCTGCGCGGCGCGGGCCGCCGGTCGACGAAGTCCGCGATCAGCCGCCGGGTCACCGAAGGGGCCAGCAGGGCCTCGCCCGAGGCGACCACCCGGACCGCCGCGATCAGATCGGCCGGCGGGGCGTCCTTGAGCAGGAACCCGGAGGCTCCGGCGCGCAGGGCCTCGTACACGTAGTCGTCGATGTCGAAGGTGGTCAGCATCAGCACCTTGGGCCGGTGCACCACCCCCGGCGGGGGATCGAGGAGCTCGCGGGCCGCGCTCAGCCCGTCCATCTCCGGCATCCGCACGTCCATCAGCACCACGTCGGGGTGGACGGTGCGGGAGACCTGGACGCCCTGGCGTCCGTCCGGGGCCTCGCCCACCACGTCGATGTCGGGCTGCGCGGACAACAGCGCGGCGAACCCCGCCCGCACCATGGCCTGGTCGTCGACGATGATCACGCGGATGGTCAACTTGCGTCCTCGTCGGTCGTGTTCACTGCGGTAAGGGGCAGGCGGGCGGCGACCCGGAAGCCGCCGTCGGGCAGCGGGCCGGTGTCCAGCGTCCCGCCCGTCAACCGTACGCGCTCGCGCATCCCCACCAGACCGTGCCCGGTGCCGGAGGTCTCGACCGCCACCACGGCGTCCCGCGCGGGGCCGTTGACCACGAGCACGAGCACCTCCTCGGCGTCGAAGGTCACCGACACCCGGGTCGGCGCCCCCGGCGCGTGCCGCACCACGTTGGCCAGGGCCTCCTGCACGATCCGGTACGCGGACAGGTCCACGGCCGGCGGGGCCGCGTCGGCGGCGCCCGCCGCCAGCGCCAACTCCACGGGCTGCCCGGCCCGTACGGTCGCCTCCACCAGCTGCTGGAGCCTGCCGATCCCCGGCTGCGGGGCCAGGTCGCCGCCGTTCGCCTCGTCCCCGCGCAGCACCGTGAGCAGCCGGCGCATCTCTCCGAGCGATTCCCGCGCGCTCGCCGCGATCGCGGCGAACTCCTCCTGTACCGGCTGGGCCATGCCCGGCAGCCGGTACGGAGCCGAGTCCGCCTGCACGGTGATCACCGACATGTGGTGGGCCACCACGTCGTGCAACTCCCGCGCGATCCGGGCCCGTTCCTCCAGGAGCGTGCGCCGGGCCCGTTCGGCCTCGCTGATGCTCTCCTGCTCGGCGATCTTGTACCGCGCGTCCCCGAGCCCGCGCAGCGCGCCCGTGAGCGCGAGCACCACCCCGCCCAGCACGAACAGCAGGGCCGCGGTGTTGATCACCTCGGCGGTCTGGGAGAAGCCCAGCACCACCCCGGTCACCCCGGTCACCAGCCACACCCCGACCAGGGTCCGGATCGACTCGCGCAGCCCCAGGCAGGCCATCAGCACCAGATAGCCGACGATCACCATCGGGGTCCACGGCCAGGCGTGCCCGGCCACCTGGTCGGCCCGGGTCAGGACCACGGCCCCCACGGTGTCCGCGAGGAGCACCAGGCCCCAGGCGGGCAGCGGCCGGGTCACGGCGAGGAGCAGCGGCACGGTCTGGGCCACGCCCAGCGCACCGGCCCAGCCCCCGCCCGCCCGGTAGTCGTTGGTCAGCACCACGATCGTGACGGGCAGCAGCGAGAGCACGCACGCGGCGGTCACGGCGTAGGGAAGCATCCGCTGCCAGGCCTTGGGAGCCTGCGCGAACAGCGGCTCGGCGGCCCTGGCGGGCGTCCGCAGCGCCACCGCGAGCTGGGACGGCGCGCGCGGCGCCCGCGCGGCGGAAGCGGGGGCACGGGTCTTCGGCCGGGGCGTCCTGCTCGGCGTCTTCCTCGGCGTCGTCCTCAGCGTCTTCCTCATGATCGGACCACCTTATGCAGGTGCGGGCCCCGCGGGGGCCGTCCGGCTCGACGGGGCGGCCGGCCGACCGAACGACCGGTACGGGTAGGGTGCGAGGCGGTCGATCAAGGGGGAGCGGTTCACATGGGCGGGGCAGCCGCGCTGGAAAAGCTGATGCCGGTGGTACTGGCCTTCGGCGCCGGAGTGCTGCTGGCACGCCGCAAGGTGGTTCCCGCCGAGGCCTCGAAGGTCTTCGCCGACTACGCCTTCCTCTTCGCCGTCCCCTGCTACCTCTTCGGCAACATCTACGGTGCGGACCTCTCCGCCCTCTTCGCCTGGCGGGCCATCGGCGGCTACGCGGCCGCCGCCGCCCTCGCCGTCGTCCTGGTCGCCGCCGCCTCGGCCCTGGCCGGGATCCGGGAGCCCCGCGACGTGGCGCTGCGGGTGATGGCCGGGGTCCAGGTGAACACCGCCTACTTCGCGGTCCCCGTCTTCATCACCTTCTTCGGGACGGCGGCGCCGATCTTCCCGGTCCTGCTCTTCCAGGTCTGCGTCCTGTCCCTGGTCGTCATCTCCATCATGGAACTGGGCCGTTCGGGTCCGGGCGCGGGCAGCACCGGCCAGAAGCTCACCCGCGCCGTCGGCGCCTCACTGGTCACCCCGGTGGTGCTCTCCTGCAACGCGGGGATCCTGCTGAACCTGCTGTCCGTGCACGTCCCCACGGTGGTCCTGGACGGGGCCGCGTTCGTCGGCGACAGCGCCTCCCCGGTGGCCCTCTTCGCCCTCGGGCTCCACCTCGGCGGCATGGGCCTCGACATCCGGGGCACCACCCGCGAGGAACTGACGCTCATCGGCTTCAAATGCCTGGCCTTCCCACTGCTGGCCTGGGCGGTGTGCGGGGTGCTGTTCGGGGTCCGGGGCGAGTGGCTCACGTACCTCGTGCTGATCGCCGCGATGCCGACCCCGCAGAACCTGTTCATCTTCGCCCAGCGCTACGAGGTGGGCGTGGACCTCTCCGCCTCCGTCGTGATCAAGAGCTCGGTGGTGTCCCTCCTGCTGCTGCCGCTCTGGCTGCAGACCGTGGCCGGGTGAAGGCCCTCGTTCCCCCGGCGGGCTCCGCTCGTTGACCCGGTATGGAGCTGCCGACCATCGCGGCGCCCGGCGTCGGGGAACAGGCCGACGCCGTGGCGGACGCCGCCTGCCATCTGTACGACACCCTCGCGCCCTGGAGGCACGCCGCGCCCGGCGGATGGAGCCGGACGGCGGCCGAGGACGCCGCCGAGGCCATCGAGACGGCCGCGCACGCCCTCGCGCACGCCCACCCGCGCGCCGAGGTCATCCTGGCCCCGGTCCACACCGCCCTCGCGGACCTGCGCCGTCAGCTCGGCCTCGCGCCCCCCGACCCGCTGACCGCCGACGGGCTGCCGGCGACCCCGCGGACCGTGGGGAACCCGCGCCGCACCCGATGGGTGCGGGTGCTCACGCCACCCGCGCCCCGGCAAGAGCCGTCTCGTACAACTTCCTGATCTCGGGGCCGAAGTAGGAGCTGTAGGAGGTGTCGGGGGTGTCCCCGCCCGTCTTCCAGCCGCCGATCACGCCGACCACGCTGCCCGTCTCGGTCCGCTCGTCGTACGCGGTCAGGAACGGGCCCCCGCTGGTCCCGCCCGGGTAGCCGGTGCAGTCGATCCGCAGGAAGTCCCCGGGAATCCCCGGATCGGTGCTGGTGAACTTCGTGGTCCGGTTCACGCACAGCCGCGGCCGGGCGGCGGACGCCGGATAGCCGATCAGCGAGACCTTCCCGTGCGTGAACCCGGCGCCGGTGACCAGGCGGTTGCCGCCCACCACGTCCTCCACCGGGAACCCGTCGGCGTCCGGGCCGACCTGCGCGAAGGCCACGTCGAGGGCGGCGCCCCGGTCGGCGCCGAGCTCCCGGTAGCGCGGATCGATCCACACCTTGGACCGGCCGCCCGCATCGCGCAGGATCGGGAACATCCCGTAGGGCTGCGGGTTGCCGGCCGTGTACTGCGGTACGAAGGCCACCTGGCGGGCGTCCGTCCCGAGCAGGCAGTGGGCCGCGCTGAGCACCAGGTCGCGGCCGGGGGAGGCGACCACGCTCGCCGTGCAGAAGTAGGCGCCGCCGCCCTTCATGACGAACATCCGGCCGACGACCGGAATGCCGTCGAAGTCCTGGCCGGTGCCGTCGCCCGCCGCCGGGGCGCCGCCCCGGCTGATCGGCACGGCGGAGGCCATCCGGTCGGGGGTCCAGAAGTTCTCCGCCTCCCGGGCGGACCACCGGCCGGCGGGCGGCGGGGCGTTCCCGGCCTCGGCCACGGGCAGCGGCCCGCCCGGCAGCAGCAGGGCGGCCGTCGTCGCCGCCACCGTCAACGTACGTCGCATGTCCGTCTCCTTCGTGGGGATAAGGGTTAGATCGCCTGGGGGAAGCGGAACAGCCGGCCCGGGTCGTACCGGCGCCGGACCGCTTCGAGGCGGGCCAGGTTCGGCCCGTGGTAGGCCTCGCGCCAGCCGGTCAGCTTCGGGTCGGCGTAGTTCTGGTACGCGGCCCCGCTCGCCCAGGGGCGCAGGTCGCGCCAGAGCCCGTCGAGCCAGGCCCGGTGCCGGGCGATGTCGGCGGACGGCGCCGGGGCGGGCCAGTAGACGAGGTACTGGGCGAGGAACCCGGCGGCACGGTGCGCGAAGGCGCTGGCCCCCACCGGGATCCGGTTGAGGGCGCCGCCGCAGACCCCGTCGAACTGCACCACCCCGAGCCCGCCGCCCGGCACGCTCGCCCCGTAGCGTTCGACGGCGGCCAGCACCGCCTCGGCGGCGGGCCCGGTCAGTCCGCCCGGGGCCCAGAAATCGGAGCGGGCGGCATACGAGTCACGGCCCAGCCGGCCCTGCGGGTCGTGGCCGGGCAGGGTGCCGGGGAGCCGGCATTCGGCGGGGCTTTGATCGAGGCAGCCGGACATGGCCAGGACCGTGTCCCCGTAGCTGCGCACGACCCTCCAGTCGTCCGCGGGTTCCCGTCCCACCAGGCCGGAGAGCCGGGTCAGCTGCCGGTCCAGCTCCCCGCGGCCGCCGTCCAGGCAGAGCACCCGCAGGGCCGGGGCGCCGACGGGGCCGCCGTCGACGGTGAACTCCACCTGGCTCCAGAACGGGTCCGGGAGCGCCTCGAGCCAGCGCTGCCAGCCGTGCAGGACGGCGGCCGAGTGGGCGGGGGACCAGTGCAGCTCGGCGAAGGCGCAGTCGGCGACCGGGTGGGGGCGGAAGCGGAAGCCGGTGACCACCCCGAAGTTGCCGCCCCCGGCGCCGCGCAGGGCCCAGAACAGGTCGGGGTCGCGTTCCGCGTCGACCTGGCGGACGGTCCCGTCGGGGGTCACCACGGTCGCGCCGGTGAGCTGGTCGCAGGTGGCTCCGTAGGACCGGGAGGCCAGGCCCAGCCCGCCGCCGAGGGTGAGTCCTGCGATGCCGACGGAGGGGCACAGCCCGGTCGGGACGGCCAGGCCCCGTCCGGAGAGGGCGGAGTTCACCTCTCCGAGCCGGGCGCCCGCGCCGATCCGCACCTCGGACCGGGAGGCCACGGACACCTCCGCCATGGCACCGAGGTCGATGACCAGCCCGGCTTCGATCGTGGACCAGCCGGCGTAGTTGTGCCCGCCGCCGCGCGGGACGACCGGGACGGCCGAGCTCCGGGCGAAGTCCAGACAGGCGGCCACGTCGCCGGCGTGCGCGGGATAGGCCACCGCGCCCGGCCGGACCGTGTCGTAGCGGGGCTGGAAGAGCCGCCGGGCCTCGGCATAGTCCCCGTCGGCCGCCGTGACCACCCGGCCGTCCAGGGCGCGGGCCAGCGCCCCGAAATCCGGTCCCGTGCGGCGGGTCGTCGCGCCGAGGGAGGCGAGTATGCCGGCGGCGGCGCCCGCGAGGACCCGGCGGCGGTGGAGGCTCATCCCTCCTTCCTGCCACCGCCGCGCCCTTTCGGGGCGAAGGCGGGCCCGCCGGGGCCGAGTTGCCGCCCGAACGGCCCATTCCGGGGAGGTCGGGGAGGCCCGTGGGCGGGGGGCGGGGTCTGGCGGCGGGGAGGCTCCGGCGGCGTCAGGCGGGTTTGCGGGCCATCAGGAACCCCTGTGGGGACCTCTCCTGGGTGTCCGCTTCCCGGACCAGCCGGGCCACCTCGACGAGACCGGCCCCCGCCAGCAGTGCTGCGATGTGCTCGGGCCGGTTCTCGTACACGTCGAGCTCGACCCGATGTCCGTACGCGTGTTCCAGCCTCCGCTGCTGCCCGCCCGCCTTGAAGGCGATCAGCGCGTACCCGCCCGGGGCCAGGACCCGCGCGAACTCCGCGAACAGCGGAGCCAGTTCCGAGGGTGGGGTATGGACCGTGGAGTACCAGGCCAGGACTCCGCCCAGCACCCCGTCCGCTATGTCCAGCGCGGCCATCGAGCCGACCTCGAACCGCAGCCCCGGATACGTCCGGCGGGCCACCGCCACCATCGCGGGGGACAGGTCGACGCCGAAGGCCCGGACACCGAGACCGTCGAGGTGCGCCGTCACCCGGCCCGGCCCGCAGCCGAGGTCCGCGACCGCCCGGCCGCCGTGCGGATCGTCGCCGCGCACGTACTCCGCGAAGGCGGCCAGCATGGCCCGGTCCAGCGGCTTGCCCGCCAGCTCGGTGCTCAGCAGCCGGGCGTAGTCGGCGGCGACGGTGTCGTAGGACGCCCGTACGGTGTTCAGGTGCGAAGTCGATGCCATGCCCCCGCACACTAGCCGCGCCCCGCTCCGAACTCAGCCCCCGGTCAGCGGATTGTCCAGGTCGGCCCACTGGTCGCCCGGGGTGCCGGGGCTCAGCCGCATCAGGGTCAGGGCCTTGGTCGGCAGCGGGCCGGTCAGCAGCGCCCGGGTGTCGGCCGTGGGTGCGAGGCCGGAGGCCGCCGCCGAGAGATCGGCCCCGAGGGCCGCGGCCGAACCGGCCGTGGAGCCGAGGGCCCCGGCCACCAGGGAACCGAAGAGCTTGCGGCGCAGGACCGTCTCGTCGTCGGTGATCAGGCGGCCGGACAGGTCGGGCACCGGCAGGCCGTGGCGGGCGAGCCGGGCCGGGCTGATCCGGATGTCGGCGAGGTCGCGGTAGACCAGCCGCAGCGGGGTGCCGTCCGCGGCGAGGACCACCAGGAGGTTCTGGCCGTGGGCCTCCAGCGCCACCCCCAGGTCCAGGACCCGTAGGCACACCGAGAGCGCCAGGCGGGCGAAACCGGCCCGCCAGGACGCGGAACGCGCGTACGGGGTCAGCGCCAGCGCGGCGACGGGCAGCACGCGCTCGCCCGCGCCGGAGTCCGCGTACGCCTCGGGCGGCTCACGGAGCACGGCGGCCAGGTCGGCGGAGTGCGCGGTGACGGCGCCCAGCGTGCGGGTGATGTGCAGGCGGCCTTCGAGGCGTTCGGACAGGCTCTGCGCGAAGGCGGAGAGGACGGCGGCCGTCTCCACGGAGTAGACGGAGATATCGCGCACGGAGGAGGTGAGCCGGGCGCTGAGCGCGGTCTTCACGTGCGGCCCGCCGTCGGCGGGGGCCAGGGTGCGCAGGGCCATCAGCGGGTGCGCGGCCGGCCCAGGCCGGATCCCCGACGGGTCCGCCCCCTGCTTGAGGACGTGCTCGGCCTGCCAGGGGTGGACCGGTACGAGGATCCGCCCGGCCTCCCGCCACGGCGCCGGCCAGTCACCGGCGACCAGGCACTCCCCGGCCGGTACGGGTACCAGCCCGAGCGTGACCACCGGCCGGTGCTCGGGTGCGTACGCGAGCTGCTCCGCCACCGTGAAGCCGGGCCGGGAGCGGCAGTTGGGGTGGTACGGGTGCCCGTCGACCACCCGCTGCTCCCACTCCCAGGCGGCCGAGGGCCCGGCCCCGTCCCCGCGAGGCTGCCCGGCCCGGGACAGGGCGAGGGAGGCGGTGCTGCCGTCGAGTTCGGCGGCGAACCCCTCCCCGTGGGACAGCCCGAGCGCCGCCACCAGCCGGGCGGCCTGCCGGTACGGGCGGCCGTCGAGCAGCAGCTCGGTGACGTAGGGAGCGGTGGCGTACGGATCCGGCGGCGGGCCCTCCAGCCGGGCACCCGAGGCGAGCCGCAGCCGGAGCCCGCCGGAGCCCCGCTCGCGGCGCTCCACCCACGGCAGCGGTTCACAGGCGAGCCCCCGCCACAGCCGGGTCAGCACGGCGGCGCGCGCTCCGGGGAGCGCGGCGGCGTAGCCGGGCCCGAGGGCGGCAGATCCGGCCGGTCCGGCCAGTTCTGCGGCTACGGCCTCTTCGGCCGGGGTGGCGGGGAGGTTCATGCTGGAGGCCAGGGCCTTGTCCTCTCACGGGTGAACGGCGAACGAGTGAGGCGATGATCAGTTCATCATCGCGGATACTGAAGATCACGGCCGGTGGGACGTCCCGCGAACCTCCGGCGCACCGGATGGACCGAATGGAATCAGTGGACCTCAACGCCGCCGACAGCGCCGCCGACGCGTACGCTGCCGCCCCGCTGCTGAACTGCCTGCTCAGGGAGGCGGCCGAGCCCGCCGGAGACGGCTCGTACCGGTTGCTCGGCAGCGGCAGACTGCTGCGGGTGCGCGCCGGGCGGCGGCCCGCGGACCCCGAACTGCGCACGGCGGGCGGCTGGCACCCGCTCAACCACACCGAACTGGTCAAACTCGTCTCCGACGAACTGCGCCAGTACACCGGGGTCTCCAACGACGAGCTGCCCGTGGAGATCGCCGACAGCCGCGAGACCGTGGCCGCGCTGCTGGCCGCCCGCGCCGCGGCCGAGCCGTCCGCGGACCCGTACGTCCGCTCCGAGCAGGCCCTGGTCATGGGGCATCCGCACCATCCCGCGCCCAAGGCCCGGGGCGGCGCCCCGGCCGCGAGCTGGCTCCCGTACGCCCCGGAGGCGCACGCCCGGTTCCCGCTGGTCTTCCTCGGACTGCGCGAGGACCAGGTGGTGGAGGAGGGCGGGCCGCGGGCGGCCGCCGCGATCGACTCGCTGGCGGCGGCATGCGGCGGGCCGCGCCCGCCCGCCGGTTACCGGCTGCTGCCCGCCCACCCCTGGCAACTCGACCTGGTCGCCTCCCGCCCGGCGGTGCGCGAGGCCTTCGCGGACGGACGGCTGCTGCGGCTGGGGACCGGCCCGGTGCCGGTCTGGCCGACCGCCTCGATCCGGACCCTGTACGTGCCCGGCGGCGAGGGCCCGGACGCCGGTCGGCCGGATGCGGGCAACGGCCGGCAGGACACCGGCCCGGGGGCTGCGGAGGCCGAAGCCCCGGACGGCGACCTCTTCGTGAAGTTCAGCCTCGACGTCCGCATCACCAACGACGTGCGCCGGCTGTGGCGGCACGACCTCCTCAAGCTCCGCCGCACGGACGCGGCGGTCAAGGCGGGATTCGCGGAGCTGCGCGCGACCGGATCGAACGCGGCCTGGCTCCCCGACCGGGGCTACCGCACGGCCGCGTTCGCCTTCGAGGAGCTCGCGGTGCTGGTCCGCGACGGCCTGCGGGCGCACGTCGAGCCCGGCCTCACGCCCCTGCTGGCGGCGGCGATGGCGGAGGGCTACCCGGACAGCCCGCTCGCGGCTACGGCCGACCCGGCCGGGTGGTGGCGGGCGTACCTGCGCCGGGTGGTGCCGCCCGTGCTGCACCTGTTCGCCCGGCACGGCATCGTCCTGGAGGCCCACCTCCAGAACACCCTGGTCGCCGTCGACGCCGGGGGGATGCCGGCCCAGGCCCTCTTCCGGGACGCGGAAGGCGTGAAGCTGCTGCCGGACCCGGAGCGCGCCGCCGCCTGGCAGCGGCTCGTCTACTGCCTGGTGGTCAACCACCTGACCGAGATCGCCGGGGCCCTCGCCGAGTGCCATCCGCAGGTGGCCGGGACCCTGTGGCCCGCGGCCCGCGAGGAGTTCCGGCGCTTCGATTCGGCCCACGGCCTGCCCGAGATCGGCGCCCTGCTGGCCGCCCCCAGCCTCCCGGCCAAGACCAACCTGCTGCTGCGCTGGACCCGGGCGGACGGCGCGGACGCCCGCTACCTGCCGCTTCCCAACCCGCTGCACGGCTGAGCGGGAGCGGGGCGGGCGGTGGGGCGGGCGGTGGGGTTCCGGCCAATCGGGGAGCGGTTGCCGGGGACCCCTCACTTAAAGGTATAGACCAATGCTAGGTTGATCGGGCAGACCGCGCAGTCCTTGACCACCCGTCAGAGGAGAAGCCATGCCCTCCCCTTCGCGGGGTGGCGGCCCGGCCGCCATGCCCAAGTACCAGCGGATCGCCGCAGCGCTGCGGCGCGAGATCGACCGCACCGCCCACACCCCCGGAGCCAAGCTGCCCTCCGAACGCAGCCTGGCGATCCGGTACGAGGTCAACCGGCAGACCATCCGGGCCGCCCTCCAGTACCTGCGCGAGGACGGCCTCGTCGTCACCGGCCGCCGCGGCACCCGTCCGGCCCTTCCCGCGCCGCCACCCGCGCCCCCGGCGGCCGCCGCCCCCGCGCCCGGACCGGAGGCCGTGGCGACGGCCTCCGCCGCCGCGTCCCCCCAGGTGCACACCCAGAACTGGCTCACCCTCGTCACGCTCGCGCCCGCCCTCGCCGAACAGCTCGGCATGCGCGGCGGGGAGCGGACCCTGGTCCACCACCACCGTGAAACCGGCCCGGCGGGCCAGACACGGCGGCACGCGGTGACGTACCTCTGCCCGCGCGCCGTCGCCGGGGCCCCCGAACTGACCCGCTACCGCGACCGTGCGGCGGCCGGCGTCCGGGACGAGGACCTGGGGCCCCTGCACCTCTGGCTGGAGCGCGCCGCGCGGACCGGCCGGGTCGCCGAAACCATCACCATGACCCGCACCACCTTCCCCCATCCGACCACCCCGGCCGGCGGCCTCTCCGTGCGCCGCACCCTGTACGAGGCCTCGGGCCGGCTCCTCGCCGTCACCGACCTCTCCTTCCCCACCTGGGACCGGCTGACCTTCGACCGCAACCACCCTGCGTCCGGACTGCGGGTGACATAGGCCGTCTCTCCGGTCGGCTCTCCGGTCGTCCCGTCCGGATCCCGCCAGGTCCCCGCCCGGCCCCTCACGGGCCGGTGTGGACGTCCCCCGTGGTGGTGGAGGTGATGACCGCCCGGCGGCCCAGGTCGCCGGGCGGGATCCCCGGGTGGTGGGCGCCCGGGCGGCCGCTGCCCGGGGGCACGCCCAGGGCCAGGCGCGAGACGATCCGGTAGCGGTCGCCCCGGTAGACGGAGTGCACGTACTCCACCGGGCGGCCGGTGGAGTCGGTGGTGAGCCGCTCGATGAGCAGGGCGGGGGAGAGCAGCGGGACATCGAGCAGGCCCGCCTCCGCCTCGTTGACCACGGTCGGTTCGATGGACTGCTGCGCCTCGTGCACGTAGACGCCGTGGTGGTTGCGCAGGTGCTCGTAGAGGTCCCCGGCCTCCAGCTCCGCCGGGGTCAGGGCGGGTACCAGATCGGCCGGGATGTGCAGGTGCTCGATCGCCATCGGGGCGCCGTCGACCAGTCGCAGGCGGGCGATGTACAGCAGGTGCGCGCCCGGCGAGATCCGCAGCCGGCGGCCGATGCGGGCGCCCGCCTGGACGGTGGAGTGCTCCAGGATCCGGCCGGACCAGTGGCCGGCGGCCTGGCGCATCGCGAACGAGGCCTCGTCCGCGGCCAGTTCCTGGGTGATTTTGGCCGGGGCGACGAACATTCCGCGCCCGTGCTCCCGTACCAGGAGGCCCGTGGCCACGAGCTCGTCGACCGCGGCGCGCAGGGTGGGGCGGGAGACCTCCAGGGTGGCGCACAGGGTGCGCTCCGAGGGGATCGCGTCGCCCGGTCGGCGGATGTCGATGAGGCCCAGCAGGTGCTCGCGGACGCGCTCCCGCTTGAGTACCGAGCCTGATGAGCCCGACGGGTCGGTCGAGTTGCTCGAGTCCTTGTCCATGGGCGGACCCCCTTTCCTGCTGGTCATCTGTCCAACTGGTCATATGCATCTAACCATTCGGCCGGTGGTGGAAGCGAGGCATCCGTCGAAATTTCCGGGAGCGTGCGGGGTTGACGGCGCAGGCGGGCCGTGTCACCTTCTAGCCACTCAGCTAACCAATTGGTCAGTTGGTCAATTCGCTGGCTCCCGTGGTGAGTTGCGCCAGTGCCCGACCAGGTGAGGAACCCCGACACCGTGCTGTCCGTAGCCGCCACCCGCCACCCCGGCCCCCGCCCCGGCCCCGAACTGGGCCTCGTCCCGCGCCCCGACTCGGTCACCGTCCAGCCCGGCCGCTTCGCCCTGGACCACCGCACCGGACTGCGGGCCGGACCGGGCGCGCAGACGGCGGCCGCCCTCCTGCGCGAACTGCTGACCCCCGCCACCGGGTTGCCCCTGCCACCGGACTCCGCCGGGCCGATCACCTTCCTCCTGGCCCCCGGGGAGGAAGCCCTCGGAGCCGAGGGGTACGCCCTCACCGTCCGCCCCGAGGCCGTCCTGCTGGTCGCCGCCCGCCCCGACGGGCTGCTCCGCGGGGTCCAGACCCTGCGCCAGCTGCTGCCACCCGAAGCCCTGGCGGCGGCCGCCGGGGGCGCGCAGCCCCGTACGCCCGCCGCAGGCTGGTCGATGCCCTGCGTACGGATCACCGACCGGCCGAGGTTCGCCTGGCGCGGAGCCATGCTGGACGTGGCCCGGCACTTCCAGCCCGTGACGTACCTGCGCCGCTTCGTGGACCTGCTCGCCCTGCACAAGCTCAACGTCCTGCACCTGCACCTCACCGACGACCAGGGCTGGCGGATGCCGATCGCGGCCTACCCCCGGCTCACCGGGATCGGCGGCCGCCGGACCGAGAGCGCCGGGGACGGCATCCCGCACCAGGGCGCCTACACCCGTGCGGAGCTGACCGGACTCCTGGCCTACGCGGCCCGGCGCGGGGTGAGCGTGGTCCCGGAGATCGAGATGCCCGGCCACGCCCGCGCCGCACTCGCCGCCTACCCCCGGCTCGGCAACCGGCCCGGCGTCCGGCTGGAGCCGTGGACCCGCTGGGGCGTCTGCGAGAACGTCCTCGGGGTCCACGACGGGGTGCTCGACTTCTGCCGCGCGGTACTGGACGAGGTCGCGGACGTGTTCCCCGGCCCCTACGTCCACGTCGGCGGCGACGAATGCCCCCGCACGGAATGGGAACGCTCCCCGGCGGCCCGAGCACGGATCGCCGCCGAGGCCCTGTCCGGGCCGGCCGCTCTCCACGGCTGGTTCCTCGGCGAGATCTCCGCACACCTCGCCCGGCTCGGCCGACGCCCGCTCGGCTGGACCGACACCGGGGACGAACTCCCGCCCGCCTTCACGGCCCTGGCCTGGCGGGACGCGGAACACGGGCGGGCCGCCGCGCTGCGCGGCCACGACGTGATCATGGCCCCGTACCGCTCCACCTACCTCGACTACCCGCAGTCCGCCGACCCCGCCGAGCCGCGCGGCCAGGACGGGGTCCTCGACCTGCGCGGGGCCTACGAGAACGAGCCGGCCCCCGCGCACTGGGAGCCCGAGGCCGCGCGCCGGGTCCTCGGCACCCAGGCCCAGCTGTGGACCGAGTACGCGCGGACCCCCGCGGAGCTCGAGTACCTCGCCTTCCCGAGGCTGTGCGCCCTGGCCGACACGGCCTGGTCGACGCACCGCGACTGGCCCGACTTCCGCCGCCGGCTGGACCACCACCGGACCCGGCTCGCCGCCCTCGGCGTGCGCGGCCGATCCCCGCAATCCCCTCTGCTCACTCCGTGATCCCCACCCCGACGTGATCCCCCCACCCCGAGAGGAACGCAGCATGCGCACCCAACGAACCGGCAAGCGCCGTACGGCCGCGGCCCTGGCGATCGCCCTGACCGCCGGGCTCGGCTCGGCCGCCCTGACGGCCCTGCCCGCGACCGCGGCGGCCGACTCCGTCAAGGTCCAGTACCGCACCAGCGCGACCGGAGCCGCCGCCGACCAGGCGGAGCCCTGGTTCAAGGTGGTCAACAACGGCTCCGCCGCCGTCTCCCTCGACCAGGTCAGGATCCGCTACTACTTCAAGGCCGACGGGCCGGACACCCAGTACCGGTACGCCTGTTCCTGGGCGGTCAGGGGCTGCGCCAACATCACCGGAACCTTCGGCACCCTGGCCACCCCGACGGCCACCGCGGACCGCTACCTGGAGATCACCTTCACCGGCGGCGCCGGAACCCTCGCCCCCGGCGCCGACACCGGCGACATGCAGCTGCGCTTCTACCGCGCCGACTGGCAGACGCTGCGGCAGTCCGACGACTACTCCTTCGACGGGACGCGGACCGCGTACGGGGACTGGGACAAGGTGACCGCCCGCCTGGGCGCGTCCACCGTCTGGGGCACCGCGCCCGGCGGCAACACCCCGGACCCGACCCCGACCCCCACGCCGAACCCGACGGATCCGACGCCCACCCCGACCCCGACCGACCCTGGACCGGCCGGAGCCACGCTCTTCGACGACTTCAACTACGCCTCGTCCGCCGATCCGGCGATAGCGGCCCACGGCTGGAGCGTGCGCTCCAACTCCGGCGGCCCCGGCGTCCCGAACGCCACCTGGTCCCCCGAGAACGTCACCTTCGCGACCGAGGGCGGCAACTCCATCATGAACATGGAGACCTCCACGGCCGGCTCGGGTGAGAGCACCAAGCAGACCGAAGTCCTCACCAAGGCCACGAAGTTCAAGAACGGCACCTACGCGGCACGGGTGAACTTCTCGGACGCCCCGAAGTACGGCCCGGACGGGGACCACCTCGTGCAGACCTTCTTCACCATCAACGACCTCAAGGCCCCGATGGCCGACGACTACGCCGAGTACGACTTCGAGTACCTCCCCAACGGCGGCTGGGGCGAGCCCTCGAACATCCTCTACACCACCTCCTGGGAGACCTACCGCCCCGACCCGTGGGAGGCGGTCAACCAGCACACGGAGTCCCGTACCAGCTACGCGGGCTGGCACGACCTGGTGCTCACCATCGACAACAACGCCATCACCTACTACATCGACGGCAAGGTCTTCGGCACGCACGACGCCAAGTACCTGCCCGAGCGGCCCATGTCGATCAACTTCAACCAGTGGCTGATCGACCTGAACGGCCAGCCCGGTTCGACGGCCCGCGCCTACGACCAGAAGGTGGACTACGTCCTGCACGTCAAGGACCAGGTCCTCACCCCGGCCCAGGTCGCCGCCAAGGTGGCCGCCTACCGCACGGCGGGCACGGCCTTCGAGGACGGGGTCCCGAACGGCTGAACCGGCCGGAAAGCGGGGGCGCGCCGCGCGGCGCGCCCCCGCTCCACCGCCATCGGGGTCAGAACCGCAGCGCCCACCCGTCGAGACGGCCGGTGTCGCCGGCGAAGGCGTCGTACACCCGCAGCTTCCACACTCCGTTGGCCGTCTCCGGGGAGGCGTCCACCGTGTACAGGGCGACGAGATCGCTCTCGCCCCAGTCCGTGTACTCGTCCTTGACCGGGTACACCGTTCCGTCGGGCGCGACCAGATCCACCCGCAGGGTCCCCGAGTTCGGGTGCACGGTGTACAGCTCCACCCCGAGCTGGGACGGCGCCCGGCCCGGGACACCGCTGACCGTGATCGGGGATTCGATGGTCTCCAGGTCCCCGACCGGGTAGTCCGTGGTGCTCGCGAAGCGTTTGCCGGGCACCCGGTTCGGCGCGCCGCCCACGTACAGGGAGCGGTCTGGGGAGCCCGGTCCGGCACCCAGCACCGCCCCGGTGGAAGCCGAGGAGGTGAGCGCGTCGGCCACCTGCGCCGGGGTGGCGGTGCGGTGGTCCGCCAGGTACAGCGCGGCCGCGCCCGCCACGTGCGGGGTGGCCATGGAGGTGCCGGACATGACCGTGCTCCAGTCGTCACCCCAGGAGACCGCGGAGGTGATGGAGTCGCCGGGGGCGAACAGGTCCACCAGCGGGCCGAAGTTGGAGTACGAGGACCGCGCGTCGTGGTCGTTGACCGCGCCGACCGTGATCGCCTGCGGGACCCGGGCGGGGGAGTGCTGGGAGGCGTCGAGGTTCTGGTTCCCCGCCGCCACCGCGTAGGTGATGCCGGAGGCGATGGAACCCCGGACGGCCGCGTCGAGCACGTCGTCGGGGTCGCCGCCCAGGCTCATGTTCGCGACGGCCGGCTTCACCGCGTTGCGGGTCACCCAGTCGATTCCGGCGACCACCTGCTCCGTGGTGCCCTCGCCGTTCCAGTCGAGCACCCGCACGGCCACCACCTTCGCCTGCTTGGCCACCCCGAAGGTGGCGCCGACGAGGGTCCCGGCGACGTGCGTGCCGTGCCCGTGCATGTCATCGGCCTCGGTGTCGTTCTCGATGGCGTCGTAGCCGTAGGAGGCGCGTCCGCCGAAGTCCTGGTGGGTGATGTTGATCCCGGTGTCGATGACGTACGCGGTCACGCCCCGGCCGGCCGTGTCCGGATAGGTGTAGCCCCCGTCCAGTGGCAGCCGCCGCTGATCGATGCGGTCCACACCCCACGAGGGCGGGCTCGGTTGGGTGGCGTCGAGCCTCAACTTCCGGTTCTGCACGACCTCGACGACGGCCGGGTCGGCGGCGAGCCGTCGGGCCTGGCGCGGAGACATCCGGACGGAGAAGCCGTTGAGCGCGGAGTCGTAGGTCCGTCCGATCGCGCCGCCGAACCCTTCGACGACCGACCGGCCGCGTGCCGTACGGGCACTCGCGCGGGCCGGGTCGAGGACCACGAGGTAGCTGCCGGGGACGGAGCCCCGGGCATCGGTGTAGCGGACCACGCCCTCGGCCGGAGTGGCCGCCGCGGCGGAAGCGGCGCCCGGGGCGATGAGCACGAGCGCGCCGGCGAGGGCGAGCACGAAGCTCCGTAGGCTGCGAAATTTCCGTAAGTGCGGTCTGGAAGTCATCCGCCCACCGTCGTGGGCGCCGGACCGGGTCCACAAGGGCGCAGCCGGGGCAGGAGGGGGTCCCGGGTCGGACGGGGCGCAAGTGAAGAAATCGGGTGTGGGCGGGGTGGACAAGGTGCTCCAGCGTGAGCTGACCGACACCGTGACCCCCGCCACCACGACGCCGTGACCGAGGTCACGACCGACGTCACGAACGACGACGTCGCAGTCGCCGTCGAAGAGGCCTGACCGGACGGCCGATACGCCTACGGCCGTACGGCCGACGCGTCCCGGGCCGGACGGCCGATGTGCAACCGAAACGGGGCCCCGCCGTAAATCCGGCCGGGCCCCGGCCGGTTGGAATGGGTGGCGAAGGACTGGGGAAGGGAATGCGGAACCGGCTAGGGTGGACGACCATCAAGGTCACGCGCCGCAAGCCGACCAGCCCAAGGAGCGACCCCATGCCGATGCCCGCCCAGTTCTCCCATACCGCCGGACGCGAAACCGGACCCGCAGCGGGGCCCGATGCCCGACTCGCAGCGGGATCCGCCGCCCCCACGGCCACCCCGGCCACCGGACCCTCCTGCGCGATCCCCCTGCCCCGGATCGCGGAACCCCGCGAGGTGGCCCCCGCGGACGCGCGCGAGCTGTCGAGACTCTTCTTCCGGCGGCTGCGGGAACTCGACGAAGGCACCCCCGAGCACCGCTACGTGCGCGACACGCTCGTGGAGATGAACGCCTCCCTCGTACAGTTCGCCGTCCGCCCCTTCCGCGGCCGCGGCGACGGCGGAGACCTCGAAGACCTCCTCCAGGTCGGCACCATCGGCCTGATCAAGGCCATCGACCGGTTCGACCCGGCCCGCGAGGTCGAGTTCTCCTCCCTCGCCATGCCGTACATCACCGGCGAGATCAAGCGGCACTTCCGGGACACCACCTGGGCCGTACGGGTCCCGCGCCGCCTCCAGGAGCTGCGCATCGACCTGGCGAAGGCCAAGGAGCAGCTGACCGCGCTCCTCGACCGGCCGCCGACCGTCGCGGACCTCGCCGCGCACCTCTCCCTCACCGAGGAGGAGGTCATCGAAGGCATCGTCGCCGCCAACGGCCACACCAGCGGTTCCCTCGACGCCCCGCACGCCGAGCGTGCCGACGGCGGCACCGAGGGCAACACCCTCGCCGAAACCATGGGGGCCGAGGAGCCGGCGCTGGAGCGCGTCGAGGACATCCAGACCCTGGCGCCGCTGCTGGACCGGCTCACCGACCGCGAGCGCCGGATGCTCTCCATGCGCTTCGGCGAGGAGCTCACCCAGGCCCAGATCGGAGCCGCCCTCGGCATCTCGCAGATGCAAGTCTCGCGCCTCCTGACGCGGGTACTCGCGCACCTGCGGGCCTCCATGCTCGAAGACCCGGACCGGGCCGAAGCCGGTGCCCCGCAGCAAGCGGAACCCGATGCGGAGGGCGCAGCCGAGGGCGCGGTTGGCTACGTACCGTAGGTGACAAGACTCACTTCACCGTTTGCAGGGGTTAAGGCAGGGCAGTAGCGCTGCTGGAGCGGACCCGTCCGCCGGCCGATACGGGCCGGGGCGCGGGTGACGGGTGGATCCCGTCACGCTCCACGGCCCGCCGGCCGCAGGTACGCCGGTGGGCCGTTGCCGGTACTACCCGTGAGGTGTATGTGTCCACGCTCATAGCCGAGCACGTGTTCAAGGTGTTCGGGCCAGGCCCCGACAACGGCGCCGCCGTCGCGAACGCGGTCCGCGCGCTCGAAAGCGGCGCCACCGACCGCGGGGCGCTGCGCGCCGAGGGAACGACCGCCGCCGTGATCGACGCCTCCTTCCGCGTCGAGCCCGGCCAGATCTTCGTCGTCATGGGTCTGTCGGGATCCGGCAAGTCCACGTTGCTGCGCATGCTCAACGGACTGCTGGAGCCCTCCGCGGGACGCATCCTCTTCGACGGCGAAGACCTCACCGCGCTGTCCGCGGCCGAGCTGCGCCGGGTCCGGTCCACCAAGATCAGCATGGTCTTCCAGCACTTCGCGCTGTTCCCGCACCGCAGTGTTCTGGAGAACGCCGGCTACGGCCTGGAGGTCCAGGGTGTCCCCCGGGCCGAGCGCGAACGGCGGGCGGCCGAAGCGCTGGCCCTGTGCGGGCTCGGCGGCTGGGAGAAGTCCTGGCCCGACGAGCTCTCCGGCGGCATGCAGCAGCGCGTGGGCCTGGCCCGTGCGCTGGCCACCGACGCCGATCTGCTGCTGATGGACGAGTCGTTCAGCGCCCTCGACCCGCTGATCCGCCGCGATATGCAGGACCAGCTGCTCGAGCTCCAGCAACGCCTCGGGAAAACCATCGTGTTCATCACCCACGACCTCAACGAGGCCATGCGGCTGGGCGATTCCATCGCCGTCATGCGCGACGGCCGCATCGTCCAGCAGGGCACGGCCGAGGACATCCTCGTCCGCCCCGCCGACGACTACGTCGCCTCCTTCATCCAGGACGTGGACCGCTCGCGCGTACTGACGGCCGGAGCCGTCATGACGGACCCCGCCGCGGGACACGCGGACTGCGGCTGCCCGACCGTGGCCACCGACACCCCGCTCGCCGACCTGTGCGCCGTCAGCGCCCGGGTCCCGCACCCCGTGGCCGTCACCGGCGCCGACGGCGCCGTCGTCGGCGAGGTCGCCCAGGGCCGCCTCGTCGCCCTCATCGGCGACGAGCGACGCTCCCCGCTGACCTGCGAAAAGGTGGCCGCCTGATGCCCCGCCTGCACCTCGGCGCCTGGGTCGACAGCGCCGTCGACTTCCTCCAGAGCCACCTGTCCTGGCTGTTCGACGCCATCAGCACGGCCGTCACCGGGCTCTACGACGGCATCGAAGCCGTCCTGAACGCACCCGCCCCGCTGCTCCTGGCCGGCATCCTCGCCGTCGCGGCGTGGTGGCTGCGCGGACTGCTCGCCGCGCTGCTCGCCTTCGCCGGCTTCGCGCTCGTCGACTCCGTCGGGCTGTGGCCCGAAGCCATGTCCACGCTCGCGCTGGTCCTGGTCGCCACCCTGGTCACGCTGCTCTTCGCGATCCCGCTGGGCATCTGGGCCTCGCGCTCCGACCGGGTCAGCGCCGTCCTGAAGCCCGTCCTGGACTTCATGCAGACCATGCCGGCCATGGTCTACCTCATCCCCGGCATCATCTTCTTCGGGGTGGGCGTGGTGCCCGGCATCATCGCCACCATCATCTTCTCGCTGGCCCCCGGCGTGCGGATGACCGAGCTCGGCATCCGGCAGGTAGACGCCGAACTCGTCGAAGCCGCCGACGCGTTCGGCACCACCCCGCGCGACACCCTCGTACGGGTCCAGCTCCCGTTGGCCCTGCCCACCATCATGGCGGGCATCAACCAGGTCATCATGCTCGGCCTGTCCATGGTCGTCATCGCCGGCATGGTCGGCGGCGGCGGGCTCGGCGGCGCCGTCTACCGGGCCATCGGCAGCGTGGACATCGGCCTCGGCTTCGAGGCGGGCATCTCCATCGTCATCCTCGCCATGTACCTGGACCGCATGACCGGTGCGCTCGGCCGCCACGTCTCCCCGCTCGGCCGCCGCGCCCTCGCCAAGGCGCGGTCCGCCGCCACCGGCACCGCCAAGGTGTGGAGCCACCGTCCGCAGCCCGTCTTCGCCGTCGCCTCGGCCGTGGTGCTCTCCCTGGTCGCGGGGGGCCTCGGCGTCTTCGGGGACTCCTCGAAGTCCTCGGTCAACGCCTCCGGCGGGTCGGGCGTCGAGAACATCGGCAAGGGCCGCACGGTCAGCATCGGCTACATCCCCTGGGACGAGGGCATCGCCTCCACCTTCCTGTGGAAGGAGCTCCTGGAGCGCCGCGGCTTCAAGGTCGAGGCCCGCCAGCTGGAGCTCGGAGCGCTCTTCACCGGGCTCGCGGGTGGCCAGATCGACTTCCAGACCGACTCCTGGCTGCCCGTGACGCAGGCCGAGTACTGGAAGAAGTACGGGAACGAGCTCGACGACCTCGGCTCCTGGTACGGACCCACCTCCATCGAGCTGTCCGTCCCGTCCTACATGAAGGACGTCAAGACCCTCGCCGATCTCAAGGGCAAGGGCGGGGAGTTCAAGGGGCGGATCATCGGCATCGAGCCCAGCGCGGGCGCGATGGGCATCCTCAAGGACAAGGTCCTGCCGCAGTACGGCCTCGACGGCGAGTACAAGGTCGTCGACGGATCGACCCCGGGCATGCTCGCCGAGCTCAAGCGCGCCTACGAGAAGAAGGAGCCCGTCGCGGTCGTGCTGTGGTCGCCGCACTGGGCGTACTCCACCTACGACCTCACGAAGCTCGCGGACCCCCAGGGCGTCTGGGGCAAGGGCGACGGCATCCACAACATCGCCCGCAAGGGCTTCGCCGCCGACGAGCCCCGGATCGCCGAGTGGCTCCGCTCGTTCAAGCTGACCGAGGCCCAGCTGACCGGCCTGGAGGCCAAGATCCAGGAATCCGGCAAGGGCCAGGAGCAGCAGGCCGTCCGCGCCTGGCTGGCCGACCACCCCGAGGTGGCCGAGCTGGCGTGAGTGCGCGGGGGCCGGTGCGCGAAGGATCTCCTACGGGCCTTACGAGCCTTACGAGCTTTACGGGCCTTACGGGCCTTCGCGCGCCGGCCCCCGCGCCGGCCGGGCGGCGGCTCAGCCGGCGGCCACCCGCTCGGGCTCCCGCTCCGGTAGGGACGGCCCGGCGGCCGGCCGGGTCCGGAGCGGCCACCACAGGGACCGGCCCAGCAGCGCGGCCAGGGCCGGTACCAGCACGATCGACAGCACGAAGGCCGAGAGCAGGATCCCGAGCCCCGTCGCGAAGCCGATCTGCCGGGTGGCCGAGCCGTCCCCGGCGGCCAGGCTCCCGAAGGACACCGCCAGCACCAGGCCCGCCGTCGCGATGGCGGGAGCCGTGTGCCGGACCGCTCGGGCCACCGCCCCGCGGGCCGGACCGGGCCGCTCCATCTCCTCCCTGATCCGGTCCGTGATCAGGATGTTGTAGTCGGTGCCCAGCGCGACCACGAACAGGAACAGCACCAGCGGCAGCGAGAAGTCCACGCCCGGCCGGTCCAGCACGTGCTGGAACAGCAGCGTCGAGGCACCCAGCGTCGCGGCGAAGCCCAGCCCGACCGCCGCCATCAGCACCAGCGGCGCGAGCAGGCTCCGCAGGAGCAGGAGCAGGATCAGCGCGATCAGCGCCGCCGCCACCGGGAAGACCACCTTCAGGTCCTTCTCCACGGCGACCGCGACATCCGCGAAGATCGCCGCGGTGCCCCCGACGTGCGCCCGGGTGCCGTCCGGCCGGTGCGCTGCCACCGCCGCGCGGATCGGCCCGGAGACCAGGTCGCGGGCTGCCTGGGTGTGCGGACCGGCGGTCGGGAACAGGTCGATCCGGGCCGCCCGGTGGTCCCCGCTCAGGACGGTCGGGGCCACCTGGCCCACCCCGGGGACCGCTCCCAGGGCCCGGGACAGCCCGTCGAGCCGTCCGGCGGTCAAGGTGCCCCCGTCGGAGGCGGTGACGAACACGCTGGTCGGGTCCGATACCCCGGCGGGCAGCGCCCGGGAGATCTCCGCGGCCGTGGCCGCCGCTGCCGTTCCCGTACCGCCGCCGCTCTGCCCGTAGTCCGTCCGCATCCCCAGCAGCCCCGCGGAGAGGGCGCCGAGCAGGGCCACCGAGGCGAGCACCAGGGTCAGCGGCCGCCGGGCGATCCGGTCTCCCATCCGCGCGGCCGATCCCGCGCGGGGCTTGCGGACCAGGCCGCGCGAGGGCCAGAACATCTTGCGCCCCGTGACGGCCAGGATGGCCGGCATCAGGGTCAGGCTGCCGAGCAGCATCACCAGTACGGACAGGGCGATCGCCGGACCGAGCACCCGGAACTGGCCGAAGGCGGCCACCCCGAGGGTGGAGAACGCGGCGACGATGGTCAGCGCCGCGGAGGTGATGGCGGTACCCACCCGGCCCGCGACCTCGGCCGCGGCGGACCGGCCGGACTGCCCGGGATACGTGCGCAGTTGCTCGCGGAAGCGGAACAACAGGAAGAGGAAGTAGTCGATCCCGATGCCCACCAGCACCACGCTGATCAACTGCGGTGTGGACGGATCGAGTTCGATACCGGTCAGCATGGCCCCGGCGACCACGACCCCGGACGCCGCTCCGCCGATGATGATGACGGAGAAGAGCGGCAGCAGCGCGGCCAGGAAGCTGCGGAACACCAGCACGTGCAGCAGCACGATCACGCCGACCATGGCGAGGCCCACGATCATCGAGCGGGTCTTCGAACCGTCGGCCGTGTCCACGCTGTCGGCCAGCCCGCCGGTGAAGCCGGTCCGCATCCCGGACTGCTCGAACTCGGCCCGGGTGTGGTCCCGGAAGGCCCGGTAGAGGTCCTGCATCCCCGGGTCGGTGGGATTTCCGTCCAGCTCGACCGACAGCAGCCGGAAGGTCCGGTCGGGAGCGGTCATGGCCGGGGCGACCAGGGGGACCTGGGAGCGGTCCTGGGTGAAGGGCATCGTGTCCTTCGTCCTGGGCATGGCCACGCGCTGGCCGGCCAGCTCCGCGGCCCGGGCGTCGATGCGCCGTTCGTCGTCGGCGGTCAGCGGCAGGCCGTCGGCGCGGGCCACCAGCACGGTCAGCGGATTGGCGTCGGGGTCGACCCCGAAGTGCTCCTCGGCGACCTTCAGCGCGGCCGCCGAATCGTAGGAGGCGGGCAGGAACCCGGCCGTCTGGGCCTGGGTGGCCCGGAAGACGAGGGCCTGGCCGAGGATGGTCAGGGCTATGCCCAGCACCGCCCACAGGGCGATCACCTTCCATGGACTCCGGGTGGCGAAGCCGGTCAGGGCGCGGATCAAGGGGGCCTCCGTAACGGGGTGGCGCCGGGGGTTCCCGGCTGCTCTCCAGCCCATCACCGGCCGCGCGCCGGGACGTCGGGACAGGGGAGGATCCGCCGCCCGGGCCGGGGGCCCGACCCGGCCCCCGACCAGTACTCCGGTCCTGGTCGGGGGTCCTGCTGCGGGCTGGCGGCGCGGGGCCCGGCCGATGGGAGACTGGATCCCGAAGGTCCGTACGAAACCCCGTACGAGGCCTCGTACGAAACCTGTGGCGCGCACCGGAACGGACCGGGCGGAGCCGGACACGAGGGAGGACCGGCCGCCATGGCGACAGTCGACAGAGGGGACGGGGCGGGCGCCTTCGGCTGGACCCGCAACGACGCCCTGGTGGCCATCGGCGCCGCCGCCGTGGACCTGTTCGGCTACTCCCTCGGGACCATCGACAGCGGCCGGCCCCTGGAGGTCTCCGCGCTGGCCCTGGTGGTCCTCGCCGCGTTCTGCCTGCTCGCCCGGCGGCGCCACCCCGTGGCCGTGCTGGCCGTCGTCGTGCTCCTCGACGGCGCCGTGAACCTGACCACCCCGCTCGGTACGCACTTCACCGCGGGACTGGCCATCGCCGTCTACTCGGTGGGCAGGATCAGGGGCCCGGGAGTCACCGCGCTGGCCGCACTGGTGACCGTACCGCTGGCGCTCGTCGGGCGGAGCGGCGACTGGGCGCAGACCGGGTGGGGGCTGCTCAGCAACACGGTCGCGGCCGTCCTCGCCGCGGGCGCCGGCATCGCGGTGAACCGCTGGCAGCAGGAGGTCGACGCCAACCGCACCCTGCTCGCCGAACGGGCCGTGGTCGAAGAACGCCGCCGCATCGCCCGGGAGCTGCACGACATCGTGGCCCACCACGTCACGGCCATGCAGCTGATGGCGGGCGGAGCGCGGGCCAACCTCGTGCACGACCCCGAGGCCGCCCGCGAAGCCCTGGTCACGCTGGAGGGCTCCGGGCGCATGGCGCTGCGCGAGATGCGGCAGCTGCTCGACGTGCTGCGGACCGGTGAGGAGCCGGAACCGGAGCGCGGGCCGGCGGCCCCGCAGCCCGGGACCGCGGACCTCGACCGGATCGTCACCGAGTCCCGGCTGGCCGGAACGGAAACCGCGTTCACCGTGGCCGGGCCGGTCCGCCCGCTGCCGCCCGCGCTCGGACTGACGGTCTTCCGGATCGTGCAGGAGTCCCTGACCAACATCCGCAAGCACGCCGGGCCGGCACGGGCCGACGTACGGCTCACCTACCGTCCGCACGAGGTGACGGTGGAGATCACCGACGACGGGACCGGCTCCGGCCTCGGCGACGGCGGGGACCGGCCGGAGCCTTCGCGGTCGGCGCCGCGCTCCGGGTACGGTCTGATCGGTATGCGTGAACGGGCCGCCCTGCAGGGCGGCACCCTGGAGGCCGCCGCCCTGCGCGGGGGCGGCTTCCGGGTGGCGGCGCGCCTCCCGGTGCCCTCGGATCCGGTGATCGGCGTGCCCGGGGGAGAGGGAGAGGTGGAACACCGATGATCCGCGTGCTCATCGCCGACGACCAGCCGCTCGTACGACGGGGACTGGCCCTGATCCTGGGCCCCGACCCGGAGTTCGAGGTCGTCGGGGAGGCCGGCGACGGCGCCGAGGCCGTGGCCCTGGCGGGCCGGCTGCACCCGGACGTGGTCGTCATGGACATCCGGATGCCGGTCCTCGACGGGGTGGGGGCCACCGCGGAACTGGCCCGGCTGGTACCGCAGTGCCGGGTCCTGGCCCTGAGCACCTTCGACATGGACGAGTACGTGGTCGCGGCCCTGCGCGCCGGGGCCTACGGGTTCCTCCCGAAGGACGTCTCTCCGGAGGAGCTGATCGCCGCGATCCGCACCGTCCACACCGGCGAGGCCGCGGTCGCGCCGCGCCTGCTGACGCGGCTGATCTCCACCTTCGTACGGGCCCCCGCGCGGCCGGCCCGCCAGGCCCCGGAGGGCGCCGCCCTCACCGCCGGACTCACCCCCCGGGAGCGGGAGATCTGGCACCTGCTGGCCACCGGCCGCGACAACGCCGAGATCGCCGCAGACCTGGACATCAGCATCTCCACGGTCAAGAACCACATCACCGGCATCTTCGGCAAGCTGGGCGTACGGGACCGGGCGCAGGCGGTCATCTCCGCTTATGAATCGGGCCTGGTGGCGGTCGAGAACGGGCCGGGCTGAGCGCCAAGTCGCCGCAGGGGAAGGGGAGAAGACCCGGTGGGGCCGGGTCGGGCCCCGGGCGCACATCTCTGACCAGCCAAAATGCCGGAAATTTCACCGGTGCGGACAGGGGCCTGTCCATGGCACAGTGCGAGCAGCCCAACCGCAAGACCAGGGAGCCTCCATGCGCGATCCGCACTCCACGCCGCTCGCGGCCGCCCCCGAGTGTCGTCCGGAGCACAGCCCGCTGCCGTCCTGTCCGGTGTGCGACGGCGCCCCGGAGCGGATCTCCTGGCGTCAGCGCCCGGGGCAGCCGGTGGTCCTGGTGTTCGACCCCTGCGGCCACCGGCACACGTCACCGGCGGCGCCGATCCTGGCGGTGGGGCCGGTCGAGGGGGCCGCGCCCTCGCACCGGGACCTGGGACGGGTCCGCGCCTGACGCGGGGCGATTGACAGGCTGCCGGTGAGGGAGGAACTTATATCGGGAGCCCGATATAACTTCCCGGAGGGCCGGAGGTCCGGTGACACCCGACCGCGCACCGCAGGCACCACGCAGGCCCCAGACGGACCGTACGCCGCAGGCTGACCGCAAGACCGAAACCCGCTCGCGCCTGATCGACGCCGCCGCCGAACTCTTCGCCCGCAAGGGGTTCCACGCCGTCTCCGCCGAGGCCGTAGCCGAAGCGGCCGGCCGCACCACGGGCGCGCTCTACAGTCACTTCGGCGGCAAGGAGGGCCTGCTCCTCGCGCTCCTGGAGGTGTGGAAGGAGCGCACCGCCGAGGAACTGGCCGCCGAGATCGCGGCCGCCGGCCCCGCCGACCCCGCCGTGCACTTCTCCGCGATGTGGGGCAGCCTCACCCGCCCGCACCCCGACCGCGGCGACTCCTGGCTCCTGCTGGAGACGGAGCTGTGGCTGCACGCCGCCCGGGGCCCCCTCATCGGCGGCCCGCTCGCCCAGCGCTACGCCGAGGTCCGCGCCCGCCTCGGCGAAGGGCTCGCCGACTGGGCGCAGGCCACCGGCACCCCCCTCACCAGACCGCCCGAGGAAACCGGCGCCCTGGTTCTCGGCCTCCTCCTCGGACTGGCCATGCAGCATCGGCTCGATCCGCAGGGCATCCCCGACGCCCTCGTCGTCGAAGCCCTCGGCGTAGTCCTCGGCCTCGGCTGACACGTCCGTCCGCGAAGGCCCGGACAACCCGCACACACCTCACAACCCGCACGCCCCGTACGTCCCCGAACACTCCCCCTGCTCGGACGAAGGGAACCACCCGTGCTCCCCACCGGCGACATAGACCTCCTCGAGGACACCTGGGCCCGCGAGGTCCCGCACGCGCAGTTCACCCGGCTGCGCCGCGAGGACCCCGTCCACTGGCACGAAGTGCCCGGCCGCCACGACGGCTTCTACGCCGTCACCCGCCACGCCGACGTCAAGGCCGTCAGCCGCGACCCCGAGCTCTGGTCCACCGAACTCGGCTCGTTCATGATCCGCGACCAGAGCCCCGAGTCCCTGGAGACCCTGCGCCTGGTGCTGCTCGGCATGGACGCCCCGCGCCACTCCCGGTACCGCTCCCTGGTCAGCGCGGGTTTCACGCCCCGGGTGGTACGAAAGCTCGCAGCCCGGATCCAGGAGCGCGCGGTGTCGCTGGTGGAGCGGGCGGTCACCCCGGGCCGGGACATGGACTTCGTCGCCGAGGTCGCGGCCTGGCTGCCGATCCAGACGATCTGCGAGATGGTCGGCGTTCCGGAGGGCGACGAGCGGCTGATCTTCGACTGGAGCAACCGCATGGCCGGCGGCCAGGATCCGGAGCTCTCGGCGGGCAAGCACGACAGCGACCTCGCGGCCGCCGAGATCTACGCCTACTGCGACGCGCTGGCGGCCGAACGCAGGGCCCACCCCCGAGAGGACATCCTCTCGACCCTGGTCCACGCCGAGGTGGACGGGGACCGGCTCACGCAGGACGAGATCAACATGTTCTTCGTGCTGCTGTGCGTCGCGGGCAACGAGACCACCCGCAACCTGCTCTCCGCGACCCTGCTGGCCCTGGTGGACCACCCGGCGGCCCGCGCCGAACTGGCCGCCGCCCCGCAGGACGAGCTCCTGTGGACCTCGGCCACCGAGGAGTTCCTGCGCTGGGGCGGCTCGATCCACAACTTCCGGCGCACCGCGACCCGCGACACCTCGCTGCGCGGGCAGCCGATCGCCGCCGGACAGAAGGTGGTCACCTACTACACCTCCGCCAACCGCGACGAGGAGGTCTTCGCCGACCCCTTCGCCTTCGACATCCGCCGCACCCCGAACGACCACGTCACCTTCGGCGGCGGCGGCCCCCACTTCTGCCTCGGTGCGGGCCTCGCCCGTACCCAGATCAAGGCCCTGGTCCGCGAACTGCTCCGCCGCCACCCCGACTTCGGCCTGGCGGGCGAGGTGCGCCGGCTGCGCTCGGACTTCATCAACGGTGTGAAGTACCTTCCGGTGCGGTTCGGCTAGCGAGGAGGTCCTAGGCTCGGCCGGATGTGGATACGCGAGAAGATCTGGAACGAGGCGGGCCCGGCGGAGCGGCGACTGGCGGGGCTGGCGGTGAATCCGGCCGCACCGGTGAGCCTCCTGCTCCGGCTGCTCGCGGACGGCCCGCCCGCCGCCCGGATGGCGCTGTGCGGTGACCGGGACCTGCCCGGGTCCGTGGTCGACGCCCTGCTCGCCCACCCCGACCGGTGGGCGCGTGCGGTCTTCGCCTCCAGCCCGCACGCCGATCCCGCGCAGCGGGCGCGGCTGGTGGACGACCCCGAGTTCGTCGTCAAGGCACACCTGGCCGAAGGGCCGCCCAACCGCTGGACGGTACGACGCCCGCGGCTGCCGGACCCGACAGTCGTCCACATCATCAACACCTACGACGGGGAGCTGGTGCAGGGCATCGACTGTCAGATCTCCGCCGGGCTCCGCCGCGACATGCCCACGCACCCGGACCCCAAGGTGCGCCTCTGGGGTGTGGGTTCGTGGCGCTCCCTGCCGGTCGGACTCCGGGCCGCGCTGCTCGCCGACCCGAACCCGGAGGTACGCGAGTGCGCCGAGCGGCATGCCCGGCACGAGGACCCGCAGTGGGTGCAGCGCGAGCTTCCGGAGCACTCGTGTCATGCACGCACCGGCATGCTGATGCACGACGCCCTGAACCGCGCCGTCATCGACTCCGTGCTCACCGCCCCGGTCGGTCAGGGGGACCGGGCGATGATCGCCGGCAATCCGAGCCTGCCGCCCGACGTGGTGGTCCTGCTGGCGGCCGACCCTGACCCCGAGGTCCGCGGGGACATCGCCCGTCGCCCCGACCTCGGTGCCGCCGAGCGCCGGGCGCTCGCCGTCGACCCGGATCCGAAGGTGCGCCTCGCCCTGTCCACGCACCCCGCGCTGACCGAGTCCGAACGGGCCGGGATCGACTACGAGGTGCCGCAGGACGGGTACTTCGGGCCTTGCTACCAGCAGTCGGAGCCGCGCGACCCCGCCGCCGTCCGGCGTGACGCGCTCTCCGCCCACCCCCTGCTGCGCCGCCGCGCGGCCGGGGACCAGCTCCTGCCGGCCGATCTCCTCGACCTGCTTGCCGCCGACCCGGACCTCGGGGTGCGGGTCACCCTCGCGCAGAACCACCCCGACGCGCCCGCCGAACTCCTGCTGCGCAGCTTCCTGGAGTACACCGGCGGCGACCGCGTCGAACTGCTCACCCGCCCGCAGTTCCCGACCGTAGGCCTGGCCGCGTACGCGGAGCACGAGGATCCGGCCGTACGAGCGCTCGTGGCCCGGGATCCCGAGCTGGCTCCGGCTCTCGCCGACCGCCTGACGCGCGACCCCGATCCGGAGGTCCGCGGGGTCCTGGCCCGGCATCCGAACCTGCCCGCGGCTCGGATCGTAGAGCTGCTGGAGGACGGGGAACTCGCCCGTCACGCCGCGGCCAATCCGGCGCTGGACCCTGCCCTGATGGAGGAGTTGGTCAACGCGTTCGTCCGTACGGCCTGCTGAGTAATGCTCAAAGATGCTCGCTGACAAGCCACTTCGAGCATCTTCCTTCATCTCGGGCGTCCGGAGCGCTATGTTGCCCGGTGCATGCCAACAGGTGTGTCCGCGATCCGGACCGCACGAGGAGCCGCCCCATGAGACTCATCAGCATCCGCAGGAGCCCACGGAGGCGGCGCGCCCCAGCGGCCGCACTGCTCGCCGCCGCCCTCGCCGTGGCGGGACTGGCCGCCGCCGGACCGATAGCCGCCCCCGCCTCGGCGGCCGTCACGGCCCCGGCCCCCGCCACGGCCGGCAACGTCACAGGCCTGACGCAGTCCGGGAACACCTTCACCGCCACCACCTCCAGTGGCGCCAAGGCCCGCGTGGTCGTCGCCCGCGCCGACATCTTCCGGCTCTGGCTCTCTCCCGACGGAGCCTTCACAAACGACCCGGCCGGCACCGACCTCGCCCCCACCACCGACTTCGGCTCCGTTACCACGAGTTGGACGGACGCGGGCACGTACTACCGGATCACCACCGGCTCCCTGTCGATCCGGGTCAACAAGAGCCCGCTGCAGTTCTCCGTCTACCGGGCCGACAACGCCACCCTGGTCTGGCAGGAAACCCAGCCCACCTCCTGGACCAGCTCCCAGACCACCCAGTACCTCGCGCGCGGCGCCGACGAGCAGTTCTACGGAACCGGGCTGCGGCTCGGCGAATGGGCACTGCGCGGCAAGACCGTGCCGGTGGCCGTGGACAACAAGTGGCGCGAGAACAACAACGCCAGCCCGGCGCCGTTCTACATGTCGACCAACGGCTACGGCGTGATGCGCAATACCTGGGCCCCGGGCTCGTACGGATTCAACGCCCCCACCACCCTCACCCATGACGAGAAGCGCTTCGACGCCTGGTACTTCACCGGCGATTCCCTCAAAACCGTCCTCGACGCCTACACGGACGTGAGCGGCAAGCCCTTCATGGCCCCGCAGTGGGGCTTCGAGCTCGGCAACGCCGACTGTTTCAACGCCTCCAACCCGACCTATCAGGGCGACCACAACCGCCTTCGCCACCAGACCACCCCGGACGTGGTCGGCTACGCGACCGACGCCCGCGCCGCCGACATGCCCTCGGGCTGGTTCCTGCCCAACGACGGCTACGGCTGCGGCTACACCGCGCCCCTGAAGTCCACGGTCGACGCGCTCAAGGCGAAGGGCTTCCAGACCGGCCTGTGGACCTCCACCGGTCTGGGCTCCATCAACGACGAGGTGGGGGTGGCCGGTTCCCGCGGGGTCAAGACCGACGTCGCCTGGATCGGCGGTGGCTACAAGACGGCGTTCACCGGAGTCCAGCAGGCCGTGGACGGCATCGAGAAGAACTCCGACGCCCGACGCTACGTCTGGACCGTCGACGGCTGGGCCGGCACCCAGCGCAACGCCGTCGTCTGGACCGGTGACACCAACGGCACCTGGGACGACATGCGCTGGCACGTCCCCGCCATCGCGGGGGCCGGCCTCTCCGGCCTCAACTACGCCTCCGGGGACGTCGACGGAATCTTCGCCGGCAGCCCCAAGACGTACGCCCGCGACCTGCAGTGGAAGGCCTTCACCCCGGCGTTCATGACCATGTCCGGCTGGGGCGCGACCGGCCCGAGCGCGGGCTACCAGGACAAGCAGCCCTGGCGGTTCGCCGAGCCGTACCTCTCCATCAACCGCAAGTACCTCCAGCTGAAGATGCGGCTGATGCCGTACCTGTACACGATGAGCCGGACCGCGAACGAGACCGGCGTCCCGAGCACCCGCGCCATGGTGCTCGAATACCCCGAAGACCCGGTGGCGCGCGGCAACCTGACCAGTGGTCAGTTCATGGCCGGCGACTCCTTCCTCGTCGCGCCGGTGGTCTCCGACACCTCCGTCCGGGACGGCATCTACCTCCCCGCCGGCACGTGGACGGACTACTGGACGGGCAAGACGTACGCCGGACCGGGCTGGCTCAACGGCTACCAGGCCCCCCTCGACACCCTGCCGCTCTTCGTCAAGGGCGGCGCCATCGTCCCGATGTGGCCGCAGATGAACTACACGGGGGAGAAGCCCGTCTCCACCCTCACCTACGACATCCACCCGCGCGGGAACTCCTCCTTCAGCCTCTACGAGGACGACGGCGCGACCCGCGCCTACCAGTCGGGCGCCTTCGCCCGCCAGCAGGTCGACGTCACGGCCCCCACCACCGGATCCGGCGCGGTCACCATCAACGTAGGTGCCCCGAACGGCAGTTACACCGGCAAGCCGGCCTCCCGCGGCTACGAGTTCACCCTCCACGTGGCCACCGCCCCCGGCACGGTCACCGTGGACGGCTCCGCCCTCACCCGGCAGACCACCAAGGCCGCCTACGACACCGCCACCACCGGCTGGTTCTTCGACGCCGCGGACCGCGGCGGCATCCTGTGGACCAAGACGGGTACGAAGTCGGGCGCGTTCAGCGTCTCGGCCACCGGCACGTCCCTCCCGGCGGCCGACCCCATCCCGGCCACCTCCAACCCCGTCCCGCAGTCGGCCTGGACCCTGGTCTCCGCCGACAGCCAGGAGACCAGCGCCGAGAACGGCGCCGCCCGCAACGCCTTCGACGGCAACCCCGCGACCATCTGGCACACCGCCTGGTCCGGCGGGACCGCGGCCCCGCTGCCGCACGACATCCAGATCGACCTCGGCGCCCGCTACACCGTGGACGGCCTCGGCTACCTGCCCCGCCAGGACGGCGGGGTCAACGGCCGGATCGGCAGCTACGAGGTGTACGTATCCGACACCACCACCGACTGGGGTTCCGCGGTGGCCACCGGTACCTTCGCCGACACCTCGGCCCTCAAATCGGTCTCCCTGTCGGCGAAGACGGGCCGCTACCTCCGGCTGAAAGCCCTGACCGAGGCCGGCGGACGCGGTCCCTGGACCAGCGCCGCCGAGATCACCCTCACCGGCCGCTCCACCCCGCTGCCGGCCGACGCCACCCTGGTCAACGGAGCATCGGCGACCTGCCTCGACCTCCCCGGCAGCGCCACCACCCCGGGCACCCAACCCACCCTCTACAGCTGCCACGGAGGCCCCAACCAGCGCTGGACCCTGCAGAGCGACGGCCGCCTGACCGGCCTGAACGGAGTCTGCCTGGACGCCGCCACCGCCTCGGCCGTCGCCGTCCAGACCTGCAACGGCAGCTCCGGCCAGACCTGGCAGACCGGCCCGGACGGCAGCCTGCGCAACGCCGGCCAATGCCTTACCCCGGCCGGCTCCGCCACCGCCAACGGCACCAAGACGACCCGGGTCGCCTGCGCCACCACCGCGGCCCAGCGCTGGACCTTCACCCCCTGACCCGACCCCGATGACGAACCGCTCCCGAGCCCGGCCCGGCACCCCGCCGGGCCGGGCTCGGCCGGTCCGGTGGTCGTCCTCCGGCCCGCGGCCTATAAGTTGGACGCCGCGACCCCGGACCGTCCAGGAAGGTGAGGAAGGTGCTCATGCCCGCAGGAAAGATGCACGACGGCGAACCGGACATCGACACGGCGCTCGTGCACCGCCTGATCGCCGCCCAGTTCCCCCGGTGGGCGCAACTGCCCGTCGAACGCGTCGACTCCGCCGGGACACAGAACGCCATGTACCGGCTGGGCGAGGACATGGTGGTACGGCTCCCCCGTACGGCCGGGGCCGCCCAGGACGTGGTCGCGGAACGCGTATGGCTGCGGCGGCTGGCCCCGGCGCTCGCGGTGGCCGTCCCCGAACCGCTCACCGAGGGCCGGCCGGGCGAGGGGTACCCCTGGCCCTGGTCCGTCTTCCGCTGGCTCACGGGCGGGATCCCCGTCGCCGGGCGGATCGACGAGCCCGAGCGGCTCGCGGCGGACCTGGCGGAGTTCGTGCTCTCCCTGCGCGGAGTCGACCCGACCGGCGCTCCGCCCTCGTACCGCAGCGAAACCCTGGCGGCGCGGGACACCGATGTCCGCGCCGCGATCGCCGGCCTGGCCGCGCTCGGCGAAATCGACACCGCCGCGGTGAGCGCCGTATGGGACACGGCCCTACGGGCCCCGGCGCGGCCCGGCCCGCCGGTGTGGATCCACGCCGACCTGCAGCCCGGGAACATGCTCCTCGCCGACGGACGGCTCGCCGCCGTCATCGACTTCGGCTGCGCCGGCCTCGGCGACCCCGCCGTCGACCTGATCCCGGCCTGGTACGTCCTCCCGGCCGCCGCCCGGCCCGTCTTCCGCGCCGCCCTGGCCACCGACGACGGAATGTGGACGCGAGCCCGCGGCTGGGCCCTGTCGATCGCACTGATGGAGCTGAACTACTACCGGAACACGAACCCCACGATGGCGTCGACCGCCCGCTACGTCATCGCCGAGACCCTCACCGGCCGGTAGCCGGCGACAGGTCAGAATCCGCGGTCGCAGATCGTCCGCAGCCACGGTTCCCTGAAGGCGGGCATTCGCGCCAGCGTGTTCCGGAACGCCTCCCTGGATGGCTGGAACGGGCACCAAGGGTGCGGCGGCAGCGGGTCGTCCCGCTCCACACCTGCCGGCAGCCCGCCGACCACCGGCAGCCGGGTCCGGTGTGGCGGGAAGGCGACCTCGGCCCAGAGCGTGGCATCCATGGGGACCGGCACGGCCCCGGCGCGCGGCTGCCACATGTCTCCGGTCTGCGGATGGACCGGCACGAGCACCAGGTCAGCGGCCGGCTCGCCGTACGCCGGGCCGGCCAGGTCCAGCCGCTTCGCACCTTCCCCGGTGGGGAGCAGTGCGGCGAGTGCCCGGCCGAGGAGCTCCGCGACCGGTCCGGGCGCCACCTCGACCGGTGCGCCCCCGGCGGCCACCACCACCTGGGCGAGGGCCACGCCCGCCGGGATGTCCCGGTACTCGTCCAGCCGGTGCCACGGTGTGCCGGTGGTGAACAACTCCGTCCAGTCCATGATCGGTCGCTCCGGCGGGCCCGGCAGCCGCAATACCGCCTGTGGAACGAGCCGGACGACCTGCCAGTACCCGCAATCGTCGATCCTCGTTCCCACAGCCAGACCGCAGCCCAGACAGGCCAGGTTCGGTCCGTCCCTCCCGTCGATCCCCCTGCAGTAGCCCCCGGCCCGCTCGAGGATCAGCCCGGTGCCGCGCATGTCGCCGGGCGCGAGGAGGACGGTCTGCGACGCGCTGTTGGACAGTACGCGGAACGGCGCGGGGTCGACGGAGTAGGACCCGGCCTCCAGCAGTGGCGGGTGCAGCCTCTCCCAGTGGGTGTCGGCCAAGTGGATCGGCAATGCCACCTCCGACACAGGAGCCGTCAGGACCGCACCGCAGCCCGCACACCCGAATACCGCCAAGCTGTCCCCCTCCCGCCGTTGAAGCCCCCGCATCCCACCAAGGTGGGGGCCGTGGGAGCAAGGTGTTTTCAGCTGGGGGCAGGACTCGGGGCTCGCCCGGACGTCGCGGTCCGTTTCCCCAACCGGGGGAGAAAGGTCGGGACTTCAGGCGGAAGCGCGGCGAACGGGCGCGGCCCGAGGATGGCGTGTGGGAGCTCCGGGTCTGCCGGGCCGCATCCAGGTGAAGGGAAGACCGCGATGGACGCCACCACTGTCACGTCGGCCGGGACCGGTGTCCACGAGGGCGGGGATCCGGCGGGGGCCGCGCTCGAGGTGCCGCGCGGCATCAAGTGGGCGGCGCATGTGATCCCGTTGTGCGCGCTGCCGTCGGGGCTGTGGCGCGTAGCGCTCGTGGCGGGCTGGCCCGACTGGTACGCGGGCCACGCGTGGCTGCCGGGTGAGCGGGCGTACGTCTTGTCGCTCTCGCTGATCGCCGAGTGCCTCGCGCTGCTCACCCTGGGGCTGGTCCGGCCGTGGGGCGAACGGCTGCCCGGCTGGGTGCCGTTCGCAGGGGGCCGGGTGGTACCGGTCCGTACGGCCGTCGTCCCGGCCTCGATCGGCGCGTTCCTGGCCATGGCGCTGGGCGCGTACGCGACCCTGAACTACTTCTTCCACTTCGTTCCGCCGCTGAACGACGACGGCGAGGTCTTCCCGACCAGCGGTCCCGGCGCCTGGGCGCTGTGGGCCTGCTACGTCCCCTTCCTCGCGTGAGGGCCGTTGCTGGCGGTGGTGACCCGGGCGTACTTCCTGCGCCGGAACCACGGAATGCGGTAGCGCCCAGGTACAGCGCTTCCGGGCGCCTCATGCGCCGGGGCGGGCGTCGGTGGGCGTCCGCAGGCATTGGCGGACGCCGGCGGGTCGGCACCCGTCGCCGCCCTCGCGAAGGCGGGTCCGGGTTGCCGCCCTGGGCCGTGAGTCGATCGTCAGGCAGCCGGAAACCCAAGTCAATCCTCCGATCATCTCGCAACCCCCCAGCGATACCTTGGGGGTTGTGACCCTCGATGACCTCCGCGTGTTCGTCGCCGTCTGCCGGACCGGCAGCCTCAGTGCCGTCGCCCGCGACCTCGGCCGTACCCAGTCCGCCGTCAGCCAGCACGTCCGCCGCCTGGAGAAGGAGACCGGCGCCGTGCTCCTTGAGCGCCACCCGCGCGGTGTCCTGCCCACCGAGGCGGGGCGGATCCTCCAGGCGGCCGCCGCCGACGGTCTGGCCGGGCTGGACGGGGCCCTGCGCCGGCTCGACACCCTCGTGCGCGGCGACGGCGGATCGGTGCGCGTCACCACCGGCGCCACCACCGTCCGGCACTTCATGGCCGAGGCGGTCGTCGCCTTCCGCCGTGAACACCCCCGGGCCAGCCTGGAGTTCCAGACCGAGAACTCCAGCCGCAGCTGCTTCGACGCCCTGGCCGCGGACGACCTCGACCTCGCCTGGATCACCATCGGCAGCCCCGTGCGCGGCATCGAGCAGCGCCCGGTCCTGCGGCTTCCCTGGGTCCTCGCGGTCGGCGCCGAGGACCCCCTCGCCGCCCGCAGCCGCCTGGAACCCGCCGATCTCGCCTCCATCCGGCACATCCGGCTGCCCGAGAACTCCACCTCCCGCGCCCATCTCGACGGAGCCCTCGCCGAAGCGGGCATCCGGATCAGCTCCGACACCAGCGTCGCCGACTGGGACACCGCGCTGCTCCTCGCCGAACTGGGTCTGGGTCACGCGGTCGTACCCGCCCTGCCCGGCTGGCAGGTCCCCGGAACGGACGGGCCGCTGCGGCTCGTGCCGATCCCCGCCCTGCCGCCGCTCGCGGTCGGCTGGGCCGTGCGCCGCTGGTCCTCCCTCACCCCGCTGGCCCGCGCCTTCGCCGACGAGGTGGCGCGCAGCTGCGTAGCGAGGGCCGGGCGGTAGGCGCGGGCGCGGGCCACCCCTGAGCGTGACGCGTTCGATTCCGCGATGATGGAGTGAGGACGGCCGGGCGGTGCGCCCGGCCCGGCCGAGGAAGAGGTGACCTGTCATGGCGGAGCAGGAGGCGCGCGAAGGCGGGCCGTCGGCGGGCAGGCTGGAAGAGGGCCGCCTGATGAAGGAGCTCGAAGCCATCCACCGCACGCGCCACGAGACGCTGCTGCACGGGTCGGACGAGGCGCTGGTCACCCACACCCAGCGGATGGACGAGCTGGAGGGCGAGTACCTGCGCCGCCACCCGGAGCGGGCCCAGACCCCCGGCCGCACCCGCTCGGGAGCGCGTGCGCGCACGTCGACCGACGAGCAGGGCTAGCCAGAGCCCCTGGTCAGACGGCATACGGGAAGAGCACGACCCGCCCGCGGTCCAGGCGCAGCCGCACCCAGCCGGGCACGACCCCCTCCGGCACCGGCCCGGCCACCTCCAGCAGGACGAGGTCCTCCCCGAGCCGCAGCACGAGGACCCCGTCCTCCTCGATGTCCACCCATCCCCGCAGCATCACGGCGCTGCCCCCGCCCTCCCGCACCTCCGGTGCGCCCTCCGGGCCCGCGGACTCGGCGTTCCGCCCCCAGGCGAGGTCCTCGTCGACGGTCCATTCGACGTAGTGGGCGCCGGGTTCCGCCGCCGGATCCCCGGCCCAGCCGACAGTGACCTCCCCGAGCGGGGTCCGAACGCGGGCCAGGCGCGGGTGGCCAGCGGGCCGGCGCGAGATGTCGATCAGTTCCACCAGTTCCACGCGCATGCGCCGAGCATGCCGGATGGCGGGTACCCATGCCGCAGGCGTGCACCAGACTTGCTTCAAGTGAGACAAATTTGTATCGTTTGAGGCGAAGGAGGATCACATGGTGCACGAACAAGAGCTGCTGGACGGCGCCGCCCGCGTACTCGCCGGCGACCACAGCGCCTCCATGGCGCACATCGCCGCAGGGATCGGGACCAGCCGGGCCACGCTCGGCCGGCGCTACGCGACCCGCGAGGCGCTGCTCAAAGCCGTGGCCGTCCGGGCCATCGACGTGGTCGACGGGTGCCTGGCCCCCGCCGATCTGCCGGCCACCGCCGACGCCGCGGCCTTCGACGCCGCGCTGGAGCGGCTCGTCACGGGGCTGCTGCCCGCCGCGCACCTGTACGGATTCACCTCGCGCGATGCCACCGTGCTCGCCGATCCAGAGTTCCGGGCCGGAATCCAGCGCCAGGACCAGCGGGCCCTCGCCTTCCTGGCCCTCGGCCAGCGCCTCGGGCGGCTGCGCGTCGATCTGCCCGCGTACTGGATCTGGTACTCGCTCTGGGGCCTGCTCGACGCAGCCGCCGAAGGCGTCCGTGACGGCCACCTCGCGCCCCGCGACATCGGCCGGCTCGTCCTCGCCTCCTTCCTCAGCGGGACCCGGCCGCCCACCGCCGAGTAGCCCGCCCACCCCACCTCACACCTCCCGTACACGCGTGAACGGAACCCCCATGCACACCCCCACGCAGGACCCGCGCCGCTGGATCGTGCTCGCGATCCTCTCCGGCAGCCTGCTGCTCATCTCGATGGACACCACGATCCTCAACGTGGCCTTCCCCTCGCTCGTCGGCGACCTCCAGCCCGGCGCCGTACAGCAGCTGTGGATCATCGACATCTACGCGCTGGCCCTCTCCGGCCTGCTCGTCACCGCCGGAGCCCTCGGCGACCGCTGGGGCCGCAAGCGGCTCCTGATGGCCGGCTTCGGCATCTTCGCCGCCGCCTCGCTCATCGCCGTCTTCTCCACCGAGGCCTGGCACGTCATCGCAGCCCGCGCACTCCTCGGCGTCGGCGGCGCGGCGATCATGCCGTCCACCCTGTCCATCCTGCGCAGCGTCTTCACCGATGCCAAGGAACGCGCCTTCGCACTCGCCGTCTGGGCGGCCGTCTTCGGCGGCGGCATGGCCTTCGGACCGGTCGTCGGCGGCCTCCTCGTCCAGGACTACGGCTGGCACTCCGCCTTCCTCCTGAACCTGCCCGTGGCCGCGATCATCGTCGCGGCCGGCCTGCGCTACCTTCCCGAATCCCGCTCCCCGCGCGCCGCCGGCGCCTGGGACTGGTGGGGCGTCGGCCAGTCGATCGTCGGCATGCTCGCCCTCGCGGGCGGCATCAAGCAGCTCGGCAAGAGCGGTGTCGCCGACCCGCTGCCCTGGGCGCTGCTCGCCCTCGCCGCGATCTCGCTGACCGTCTTCGTCCGCCGCCAGCTGCGCCTGGACAACCCGCTGCTCCAGGTCAGGCTCTTCGCCAAGCCCGCCTTCAGCGTGGCCGCCACCGCGATCTTCCTGCCGATGGTGGGCATGGGCGCGATCCTCTTCCTCGTCACCCAGTGGTTCCAGTACGGCCAGGGATACACCCCGCTCGAGGCCGGTCTGCGCCTGCTGCCCGCCCCGCTCGCGCTGATCTGCGCCTCGATGGTCGCCCCGACCCTCATGCAGCGCTTCGCGATCCGGCACGTCCTCGGCGGCGGCCTGCTGGTCCTCGCCACGGGCATGGCCCTGCCCTGGACCCTCCAGCAGTTCACCGACCTCGGCTACCCGGCCTTCGCCGCTGCCCTGACCATCATGGGTCTGGGCGCGGGCCTCGCCACCACCGTCGCCTCGGTGACCCTCATCTCCGCGGCCCCCGCGGACGAGGTCTCCAGCGCCGCCGCGATCGAGGAGACCTGCTACGAACTGGGCTCGGCCATGGGCGTGGCCATCCTCGGCTCGACGGCCGCCGCGCTCTACCGCGGAAACCTTCCGGCCCTGGACCTGGACGGCGCCACCTTGAGCGCCGTACGGGACTCCGTGGGCGAGGCCGCCCACACCGCCGAACGGCTCGGCGGCAGCGTCGGCCAGACCCTGCTCGACGCCGCCTCGCACGCCTACACCCTCGCGATCACCCCGGCGTTCCTGCTGGCCGGCGCCCTCGCGGTGGCCGCCGCCGCGACCACCTGGACGCTGATCCCGCGGGACCTCCAGCCGACCGAGAACCACTGATCCGGTTCGGGACGGGGCTTACGAGGCCGCGTACGCCCACAGCTCGCGCATCCGCTCCGGCGGCGTCGGTCCGGTCAGCTCCAGCTGCGTCATGAGGAGGGTGACGGCGCCGGTCGACGGGACGATGTGCGCGGCCGTACCGGTCCCGCCGATCCAGCCGTAGCGGCCCAGGACGTTCCAGGGGTCCGTCGGTGTGATGTCGACCGAGCCGCCGAAGCCCCAGCCCTGGCCCTCCAGGAAGAGTCCGGCCCCGGCCCGCTGGGCCGGGGTCAGCCAGTCGGTGGTCATCAGCCGCACCGACTCGGGGGCGAGCACCGGGCCGCCCTCCTCCAGCAGCATCCGGGCGAAGCGGTGGTAGTCGTCCAGCGTGGACACCAGCCCGCCGCCGCCGGAGGGGAAGGCGGGCACGGAGCTCCACTGTCCGTCGGGGGCGTCGACCAGTTCGAGGGCGCCGTCCGGGCCGGTGCGGTACTGGTGCGCGAAGCGGCCCAGCTGCCCCGCCGGCACCGCGAAACCGGTGTCCGTCATCCCCAGCGGCTCGAAGACCCGCTCCGCCAGGAACTCGGGCAGCGAACACCCGGCCACCCGGGCGATCAGCACCCCCAGGATGTCCGAGCAGGTGTTGTACAGCCAGGCCTCGCCCGGCTGGTGGAGCATCGGGATCCGGGCCAGTGCGGCCATCCAGGCGTCCGGCGCCGCCACCCGCTGCGGCTGCGGCGGCCCCTGGAGCAGTTCGCCGAAGAGCGGGGCCACCGCGGGGAGCGAGAAGTCCGCGGGGAAACCCCAGCCGGCGCGGAACGTCAGCAGATCGGCCACCGTGACCGGCCGCGCCGCCGGGACCACGTCGTCGACCGGGCTCGCGGGGGTGCGTACGACCACGGGTTCGGCGATCTCAGGCAGCCAGGGGGCCACCGGGTCGACGAGCGCGAACCGGCCCTCCTCGACCAGGGCCATGACCGCCGCCGCAATCACCGGCTTGGTCAGCGAGGCGATCCGGAAGATGGAGTCCCGCACCATCGGGGCGCCGCCCGCGGCGTCCGCGCTGCCCACGACGGCCACCTCCGGCCCGGAGCCGTCGCCCCGGTCCACCAGGGCCACCGCCCCGGGCAGGGACTTGCTCTCCACGTACGGCTGGAGGATGTCTTCGAGCGATCCGGTCACGAGTCCGCCTCTCCGAGCTCTTCGGGGGTGCGCGCCACGGAGTCCCACAGGGCGCAGTGATGTTCCGCCGATGCGTCCACGGTACGGATTCCCGCCGGCCCCGGCGCCAGGGACAGCACGGCGGGGGAGCGCGGCCACCGGGGCCCCGTCCCGGGAGTGTTGGGGTCCCCGGTCGCCGCGAACCGGGTCCAGTACCCGGTCATCCGCTCCGACAGCGACCGCTGCGCAGCGCTGAGCGGCGGCTCGCTGTCGAAGAGGTAGGGCAGCTCGAAGCCGTGCGAGGCCCCGTACGGGAAGCCCGCCACCTCCGGCAGCCCGGTGTGGTTCGGGGCGTCCCGGTCGTCGAACCGGTAGTCGTACGCGGCCACGTGCCGCACCAGCGCCCGGCTGTCCCGCAGCTGCGGGCACAGGAACGAGGCGTCGGACAGCACGGCGGCGAAGGCCAGCGCGGGCGTCGGGTGGGCCGTCACGGGATAGGCGGCCTCGATCCGGTCGGCCGCAGCCCCGAACGAGGCGCGCAGCCGGGCCCGGTAGCCCTGCGGGTCGCCGACCGGGTAGGCGGCCAGGGTCTGCCCGAGGAAGATCCGCATCTCGTCCCGGTTCGCGCCCTGCACCACCGGGACCCGGGCGAACTCCCCGCGCTCCAGGGCCAGTCGCGGCTCGGTCGGCAGCAGGTCGCCTCCGTAGGACAGGAGGTTGAACCGGCCCGTCAGCTCGGGCGTCGCGAGCTTCCCGGGGTCCAGGCCGCGCAGGCAGGCCGCGGCCTCGGCGGCCGTGGGCCGGTCGCAGCCGAGGCCGGCGGCCGCCGCCGAGCCCTCGGAGAGGGCGTGCTCCTGTGGTGCGAACGGGACGTAGGCGCCGTACCCCGGCAGCAGGGACCGGGCGGGGATGGCGGTGGAACAGGAGCCGCTCTGCACGATCGCCCGGTGGAAGAGACCGGCCGAGGCCGGGGAGACCAGGTGCGCGCAGACGCTGAGGGCTCCGGCGGACTCGCCGAAGAGGGTGACCCGGTCCGGATCGCCGCCGAAGCGGGCGGCGTTCGCCCGCACCCAGCGCAGCGCGGCCTGCTGGTCGGCGAGCGCGAAGTCGGGGGCGCCGCCGAGGGCGGGGTGCGCGAAGAGGCCGAAGACCCCGAGGCGGTAGTTGACCGTGACGACCACGGCACCGCCCTCGGCGGCCAGCCTCCCCGGCCGGTACAGATCGCCCGCGCCGTTGACGAATCCGCCCCCGTGAAACCAGACCATGACCGGACGCCGGGGCGGCGCGCCTTCGGCCGGAGCGCTGTCCCGAGCGGTGACGTTGAGGAACAGGCAGTCCTCCGAGCCGCTCGGCCCGCCCGGTCCCACCGCGGGCAGCTGGACGCAGCGGGCACCGGGTGCGCCCGCGTCCCGTACCCCGGACCACGGCGCGGCGGGCACCGGAAGCCGCCAGCGCAGCGGGCCGGTCGGCGGTGCGGCGTAGGGGATGCCCTCGAAGGTGCGGTACCCGGCCGCCTGCCGTCCCCGCACCGGCCCGCGATCGGTGTCGACCACGGGCCGGCCGCCGTCATCGGCGGCAGCCGCCACGGCCGGGCCCGGGGTGGCGACGGGCAGGAGCAGGGCCAGGGCCGTGGCCATGGTCGCCACCGGCAGGAGCGCGCGTCGGGCGGCCCGCCCGGGGTTCCGCCGCGCAGCCCGCCCCGGGGTCCGCCCGGCGGCCGGACCGGCGGTCGGGCCGGGAGCCCGTCCGGCTGTCGCCGCCATCAGCGCCCCCTCGTCAGCACGCCCCGTACGAAGGCCGCCTGCCCCGCGTGCTGGAGGTCGTCGGCGATCACGCTGACCAGGCGCACGCCCAGGGTCACCGGCGGATCCCAGCGCTCGTCGACCACCCGGTCCAGTTCGGCGGCGCCCAGCCCGCGCAGGAACCGCAGGGTCTGCGCGTGGACGGCGTCGAAGTACCCCAGGAGCAGGTCCCCGGAGTCGACCCGCACGGTGCCGGCCTGGTGCGCGGTGTGTCCGTACCCCGTCGATCCGGCGGGCAGCGGCAGGGCGAAACGGTCGTCCCATCCCTCCGCGTGCCAGACCTGTTCCCAGCCGGCCGCGTCCGCCACGTGGTCGTCCTGGACCCGGGTCAGGTGCCAGACGAGCCAGGTGATCGAGTTCGCGCCCGCGTCGATCCGGGCGTCCAGTTCTCCGGCGTCCAGGCCCTCGACCGCCTCGCGCACCACGTCCTGGATCCGGCCGAACGCGTCGGCCAGTACCTCCGTACCCTTCATGCCTCCACCATGCCCACGACAGGCGGCGACAGGCCCCGCGGCGCCGCGGGGGACCCCCGTTTGCCCGCCCCGAATGGCGCAGCGCGGCGAGGTGGCGCTGAATGTAACAAAGCGTGCGCTTCCCATGACGCACGATGACCGGCGTGCGATGTGTAGACCCGCGCGTCGGCGAACGGAGCTTTCCATGAATGACCCGATCACGCTCGCCGCGACGGAGTACGAAGAACCGCGCGGGCTCCCCGACACCACGGAAATCTGGCCGCCTGAGGTCGCGAGCCCCGAGAACGCCCGGGACACGGACGCCCCCGACTCCGCGCCACCCCTGGAGGCGGGCCCCGGCCCCGGCGCGGACCCCGATCCCGGGACCCCGAACGGGCCGCAGGACGGGGCGGGGGCGACGCGCGTGCGCACCCTCCTGGAGACCGCTGCCACCGGCCGGCCGGTCAGTGAGGTCACCGCGCTGGTCGGCCTCCTCAAGGACTCCGGCCAGCACCCCAACCCCGGGCACGAGGCGCTGCGCGCGGCGGCCGTGGCCCGTCCCGTCCACGAGGTCCGCGAGATGGTCGACCTGCTGGGCGATCCCCCGCACGCGACCGGCGAGGCCGACATCACCCTGAAGGCCGCCGCCCTCGGGCGGCCCATCGAGGACGTGGCCCTGCTGGTGAGCATCCTCGGAACCGGCGAACAGGCCCCGTACCGCCGGGCCGAGAGCGAGCCGGGCCGGCCGGGCGAGCCGGGAGGAGAGGGCCGGACCGCCCTCCACCTGCCGCCCGCCCCCGTTCCGGTCCCGCCGCGGGTTCCGGACAGGCCCCGACCGCCGACCAGGGCCGTCGGCGGCGCGCTGGGCCGCGTGCTGCGCTGGCCGGTGGCGCTCGCGCTGCTGGTCTGCGGAGCGCTGCACGTCCCCGGCGACCCGGCCGGCCTGTTCTCCGGCGACACCGGCGGGCTGCTGGCCCTGGCCGTCAGCCTGCTCTGTCTGACCGCCGGAGCCCTGCTGGCGATACGGGACACCGCATGGGCCTGGCGGGCCGGAGCCGTGGTCGCGCTGGGCGTCACCGCGCTCCATGTGGTCGGCGGAGCCGTGGAGTTCGACCCGCTCGCCGGAGCGGTCGGTGCCTCCGTGAGCTGGGCCGGCGTCACGGCGGTGCTGAGCGCGGCGACCGGAGCGGTCCTCGCGGGTCTGGCCCTGCAGCACCGTCCGGCGGCCGGACCGGCGGACGGCGCCTGACCACCGACAGGACGGGGCAGAGGCCTCGGCCCTGACCCCCGGGGTCCGGGCGGCGTCCCACGGGATCGCCGCCCGGACCCCTTCGCCGCTGGGAAGGAGACACGCGATGGACCCGGTGGCGGCGCTGGAGCGGATCGCCTTCCTGCTGGAGCGCGCCCAGGAACCCACGTACCGGGTCCAGGCCTTCCGCGCCGCCGCCGCGGCCCTCGTCCGGATGGGGGAGCGGGAGGTGGCCGAGCGGGTCGCGGCGGGCTCGCTCGAATCCGTCAAGGGCATCGGGCCGAAAACGGCCCAGGTGGTCCGGGAAGCCCTCGCCGGGTCCGTCCCCGCGTACCTGCAGCGGCTGGAGGACCAGGTCGCCGCACATCCCGAAGGCCCCCCGCCGAGCCCCGGGGCTCTCGCCCTGCGCGCGGCCCTGCGCGGCGAGTGCCACATGCACTCGGAGTGGTCCGACGGGGGCGCCCCGATCGAGGCGATGGGCCGGGCCGCGGCCGCCCTCGGCCACGACTGGGCCGTGCTCACCGACCATTCGCCCAGCCTGAAGGTGGCCCGCGGGCTCTCGCCGGAGCGGCTGCGCGAACAGCTGCGGACCGTGGCCGAACTCAACGCCGACTGGGCCCCGTTCCGGCTGCTCACCGGCATCGAGTGCGACATCCTGGCCGACGGCTCGCTCGACCAGGAACCCGAACTCCTCGCGGAAGTGGACCTGGTGGTCGGCTCCGTCCACTCCAAACTCCGGATGGAAGCCCCGGCCATGACCCGGCGGCTGATCGCCGCCGTGCGCAACCCGCACCTCGACGTCCTCGGCCACTGCACCGGTCGGCTGGTCACGGGCAGGACCCGCCCCGAGTCGGAGTTCGATGCCGAGGCCGTCTTCGCGGCCTGCGCCGAGTCCGGCGCCGCCGTGGAGATCAACAGCCGGCCCGAGCGGCTCGACCCGCCGCGCCGGCTGCTGCGGCTCGCCGTCGCCGCGGGCACCTACTTCGCGATCGACACCGACGCCCACGCCCCGGGCCAGCTCGACTGGCAGACCACCGGCTGCGAGCGCGCCCTGGAATGCGGGGTACCGGCCGACCGGATCATCAACACCTGGGCGGCGGCCGACCTGCTCACCTGGACCCGGACCCGGAAGCAGCCCCGCCCCCGGTCCCGGACCCGCCGTCCGTCTCCCGGGACGCCGTCAGCGTGAACAGCGCCCCGTCCGGATCGCGCAAGGACACCCACCGCTCGGTCCCGCTCTCCCCGATGTCCGAGACCGTGCGCCCGCCCAGCGCCTCCGCCGCCGCCACGGCCGCATCCAGCGAGGCCACCCGGAAGTGGACGTGCCAACGGGGCCGGGTGTACGGGCTGTAGGCGCCCGCCTCCACGGGACCGCTGTCGAGCCGCGCCACCGCCTCCCCGCCCTGCCGGAGCACGACCTGGTCCTTCTCGTAACTGACCTCGCAGCACCCGGCGCGCCCGGTGGCCCACTCCAGGACCTCCCCGTAGAACATCGCCGATTCGAAGGCGTCGCGGGTACGGAGCTCCAGCCAGGCCGGCGCGTGTCCCGTGCCCACCCGCCAGCCCGCCGACACCTGGCCCTCCCAGATCCCGAACACCGCCCCGTCCCGGTCCGCCACCAGGGCCGCGCGGCCCCCGGACTCGAAGGACACCGGGCCCACCGCGACCGTCCCGCTGCGCTCCCGCACCCGGCTCACCGCCACGTCCGCGTCGTCCACGGCGAAGTACGGGGTCCAGGCCACCGGCACCGCCAGATCCCCGGCCAGCGCCCCGATCCCGGCCACCGGAACCCCGTCCAGGTCGGCCACCGAGAACGCGTCGCCGAGCCGCGCCGGTTTGAACCGCCAGCCCACGACCGCACCGTAGAACCGCTGCGCCGCACCGAGGTCGCGGGCCATCAGGCTCACCCAGCACGGCGCCCCGAAGACGTCCCTCGTCGAAATCTCCACCGCTTGTTCCGCCCTTCACCGGGGCGCGGTCCGCTCGCGCCGTCCGAGCACAAGCGTTGCGCCCCGGCCCCCGGCACGGCCCGCAGGCGCGCCACCGGGGCCACCGGCCGTGGGCCACGGAAATCCCGTTGGCGGCACCCGGGCGGGCTTCTAAGGTGCAGCTCATGACGATCATGGGTCCCCAGGACATCGACACGGCGGTATCCCTCGCCGCACAGGCACTGCGCGGCGTGGCGCACCTCGACTGGGCCGCCCCGGCCGCCGGACTGGAGTGGAACTGCCACGACACGGCCGTGCACATGTCGAGCGCCCTCACGAACTACGCCACCCAGCTCACCGGCCGGGAGAGCGAGGACTTCGTCCCCTTCGGGATCGTCCCCGACCCCGGCACCGGACCCGACGGGCTCATCGAGATCCTCACCACGACCGGCGGACTCCTCTCGGCCACCGCGGCCGTCGCCGACCCCGGGTTCCGGGGGTGGCACCCGTACGGGAGCGCGGGCGCGGACGGCTTCGTCGCGATGGGCGTGGTCGAGGTGCTGCTGCACACCCACGACATCCTCGGCGGCCTCGGCGTCCACGACTGGGAGCCGGGCCCGGAACTGCCCGCGCGGGTCCTGGACCGCCTCTTCCCGCACACCCCGCGCGAGAACGACCCCTGGCGGACCCTGCTGTGGGCCACCGGCCGCGGCGAACTCCCGGGGCTGGCCCGGCAGACGGTGTGGCGCTGGTACGCCTACCCGGTGGACGCCGGGCGCGTACTGCTCTGCGACATCTCCCCGCTGGCGGCGGCCGACCTGGTGGCGGGCGGCACCGGAGGCTTCGCCTGGGCCGAGGACGGCCCCGCCGACGGCACGCGGCGCGCCGCCGGGTCGGTGGTCAAGGCACAGGAGGAGGGCAGGTACCGGCCGGGCTGGGGACCGTACGCGATCATCCGCGCGAGCGACCGGCGGGCCATCGGAGGCATGGGCTTCCACGGCGCCCCGGACGCCGACGGCCGCGCCGAGATGGGCTACGACCTGGTCCCCTCGGCCCGCGGCAACGGCTACGCCACGGAGGCGCTGAAGGCACTGACGGGCTGGGCCCTGCGCCAGCCGGGCGTCGCCGTGCTGGCGGCCACGGTGGACGAGGGCAACGCCGCCTCCCACGCGGTGGTCCGGCGGGTCGGTTTCACGGAGGCGGGCTCCGGGGAAGGCACGATCCGGTACGCCCTGCGCTAGGCCGTCTCTTTCGGATCTTGCCGGGCCCGCGCCGCCCGGCACGGGCTGCGCCGCCGCTCCGACCCGGAAAGCAGGTTCCGCCGTGGTGAGTTCCCAGGTTCCCGTGATCGACCTCGGCCCGTGGCGCGGCGGCGGGGCCGAGGAGCGCCGCCGCATCGCCTCCAGGGTCGACGAAGCGCTCCAGGCAGCCGGTTTCCTGCTGGTCACCGGGCACGGGATCGGCCCTGAGCTGCCCGAGCGGATCCGCGGGGCGGCGCGGGAGTTCTTCCGGCTCCCGGCCGCCGCCAAGGCCCCGTACGCCGTGGCGGTCGGCGGGCGCGGCTGGCTCGGCCCCGGCGCGGAGGCCAACAGCTACGCGGAGGGCGCCGCCTCCCCGCCCGACCTCAAGGAATCCTGGTCCTGCGCGGCCGAGGACCCCACGGGGATCCCCTCGGTGGACGCGGAGTGGTTCCGGCCCAACGCCTGGCCGGCCGAGGCTCCCGCGCTGCGGCCGCTCGCAGCGGAGTACCTGGCCGCGATGCGGGGGCTCTGCGACGAGCTCCTGGAACTGCTGGCCGCCGCGCTGCGCCTGGATCCGGACCATTTCACCCGGCACACGGGCCACCCGACCTGGGGTTTCAACGTCAACTGGTACCCCGGCACCGAGCGCGTCGGCCCTCCGCTCCCCGGCCAGTTCCGGATCGGTGCGCACACCGACTTCGGCACCGTCACCGTCCTGGACCGACAGCAGGGCGCCGGCGGACTCCAGATCCACACCGACGCCGAGGGCTGGCAGGACGCCCCGTACGATCCGGCCGCGCTCACCGTGAACATCGGCGACCTGATGGCGCGCTGGACGGGCGACCGGTGGCGGGCCGGCCGCCACCGGGTGCTGCCCCCGCCCGCCGACGCACCGGCCGAGGAGCTGATCTCGCTGGTCTACTTCTACGAGTGCGACCCCCATGTCCGCGTGGAGTCCCTGCCGGCGCCCATCGGCCGGATCACGCACGAGCCGGTCGACTCGCACGCCTACCTGAGGGCGAAGCTCGATGCGATCACCGTCCCGGGGGAGGGGGACGCGAAGGCGGGCGAAGCGGCAGGTCCGGGGGTGGATCCGGGGGCCGACCGGTAGGCCGGGGCGACCCCGATTACCCGATGCCGGGCGCGTTCGGCAGGATGTGTCCATGACCGAGATCCGCACCCCCCGCCTCCTCCTCCGCCGCTGGACCGAGGACGACCTCGTCCCGCTGTCGGAGATCACCGCCGACCCGGAAGTGATGCGCTGGATCGGTGACGGGGAGACCCTCGACCTGGAGGAGACCGCCGAGCTCCTGGAGGCCTGGGAGGACGAGTGGGACGAGGAGGGCTTCGGGATCTTCGCCGTCGAGCTGCTGGCCTCCGGCGAGCTGATCGGCGCCGTCGGGCTCTCCATGCCGTGGTGGCTCCCGGAGGTCCTGCCGGCCGCGGAGATCACCTGGCGCCTCGGCCGGTCCTTCTGGGGCCAGGGCTACGCCTCCGAGGCCGCGCACGCCACGCTGGAGTTCGCCCTCCAGGACCGGGGCCTGGACCGGGTCGTCGCCGTCAACCGGGCGGGCAACGACGAGTCCGAGAACGTGATCCGCAAGCTGGGCATGACGGCCGAGAAGGACGTCTCGGCCCCGGAGACCGGCGCCCTGCTCAACATCCACGGGATCGACCTCACCGAGTACGAGGCCTGAGCACGCCCCGCGTTCGAGGCCAGCGCCCCAGGCCCAGCGCCCCCGTCCGACACCTCGTACGCCGCACCCCGCCCCCCGCACACCCCCGGGCCGCCCGGGTCAGCCGATCGGCTGACCCGGGTGTCGACCGCCGGGCCGAGCGGGCGGCGGGTCCCGCGCGGTGAGGATGGGTACGGGGGAGCGGGCGCACCACCGGCCCCGCCCCCGGAACCGAGAGGGGCACCCATGCCGGAGCACGACCGCCAGCGCCCGCGTCCGCTCGCACACCGCCGCGCACGGGGAACCAGTACCGCCCTCGCGGCCCTCGCCGCGGCGCTGCTCCTCGGAGCCTGCACCCAGACCGGCACGGCCCGGGTTCCGGCCGCCGCACCGGCCGCCTCCCCGCTCCCGACGGCCTCGCCGACCCCCGAAGGCACCCTTCTGGTCGCCGACTTCGGGGCCGACACCGTCACCTTCGTGGACCCGGAGAAGGGCTCCGTCGGCTCCGTTCCCGTCGGCAGAGCCCCGTACGGCCTGGCCGTCGGCGCGGACGGCCGGGCCTGGGTGGCCACGGCCGAGGGGGTTGCCGTCGTGGACACCCGTACGCGGACCAGGACGGCCCGCATCCCCTACCGCACCACCGGCACGGGGCCCGTCACCGGCGGCGAGTACCGGGGCGGCGGCATGGGCATCGCGCTGTCGCCCGACGGAGCGCACGCGTACGTGGGCGTCAACGTTCCCGGGACCACCGGTGTGCTCGAGGTCATCGACACGGCGACGGCCCGGGTGTCCGCCGTGGTCCCGGTGGGGCGGCGGCCCTTCGACGTGGACGTGTCGCGCGACGGCTCCGAGGTCTACGTCACCGGCCACGACTCCTTCGACGTCACCGTCGTCCCCACCGGCTCGCTGCGGCCCCGCCGCATCGAGGTGGCCCCGTACGGGACCGAGGGCGGCCTCGGGTCCTGGCTGAAACCCCACTACGCCGCCGTGCGGCCGACGGACGGAAAGCTGCTGCTCCCCTTCGAGGGCGAGCGGCTGGCCGTCGTGGATCCGCGGACCGGCGGCACCACCGTCGAGAAGCTGACGGCCGACACCCACCAGCACGGGACCACGGTCACCGCGGACGGCCGGCTCCTGGTCGTCGGCACCGGCGCCGTGGAGCCCGGGAAGGGCAAGGGGCCCTCGCTCACGGTCCGTTCCCCGGACGGCGCGGAGCGCGTGTACCCGCTGGAGGGGCCGCACGAGGACGTGGCCGTCTCCCGGGACGGTCGCACGGCCTACGTCACGGGGGGCTACACGCGCGACGGTTACTGGAACGGCATCACGGTCGTGGACCTGGACGGCGGGAGCAGCCACCGGCTCGCGGCGGGCTCCCGGCCGCTCGGCATCGCCGTGCTGTGAGCGACCCGCGGGGCGCGATCAGGACCGGCCGAACCAGCGGCGGCGCGGCGCTTCGGGAGGCTGCGGGGCGAACGGCGGCAGGGCCTTGAACTGCTCGTGCAGGGCCACGGTCGGGACGATCCGCCGCAGGGTCCGGCGGACCAGCGTGAGCGGGTGATCGGGGAACCGCTCGTCCCATTCCTCCAGGTCGGCAAGGTGGTACGGCAGTCCGCCCGTCACCCCGGGGCCGTACGGATGCGGGGCGAAGTACCGCTCCGCGCCGAGCTCAGCGAGGACGACCGCCTCACGCATACCGGTCATCGCCCCCTCGCCCGCCTGCACCTTCAGGACGGTGCTGCAGCCGGCCCGGGGGACCGTCCACGACCCCAGGAAGACCTGGCCCCGGCCCTCGGGCCGGGCCACCTTGGCCAGCTGCCGGACCGCCGGAAGGCCGTCCACGTGGCCGAGTTCCGCCTCGATCAGGCCCGCCCCGGCCGCGGCCACGGACCGGGCGAGGCCGTTGAACAGGGGCCCGGGAGCGTCGAGGGGCGCGGGCAGATCGGGAACGAGGGGGAAGAAGTGCACGGACAGGACGAGCCCGTGCTCTTCGTCCGTCCAGACCCCGGGCTCCCGCTCGGTGAAGCCGCCGGTGTCGAAACGCGTGATAGGTGTCATGCCGCGCAGGTGTCCAGCATGGTCGAGAGCATCTTCTTCTCCGGCTCCGTGACGGTCAGGCCGTACGTGGACTTCACCGTGGTCCACGCCCGCCCGTACTGGCACCAGGCCGCCTTCGACGGCGGCTGCCACAGGTCGGGACTCTGATCGCCCTTGGACCGGTTCGAGGACGCGCTCACCGCCAGCAGCTGGGGACGGGTCAGATCGTTCGCGAAGGCCTTGCGCTTCGCGGCGTCCCAGCCCGCGGCGCCGGAACGCCAGCCTTCGGCGAGGGGCACCATGTGGTCGATGTCCATCTTCGAGGCCTCGGTGACCACCACGTCGTCGTAGAGGCTCTTCCAGGTGCCGGACACCGCCTTGCACTCGGAGTCCCGGGTGACGTCGGCGCCGTCCCGCTGGAGGATGACCTCGCGGGTGTCGCACTTGTTGCCCTGGTCCACCCAGTGCGTGAACTTGTCCCGGCTGTAACCGGACATGGTCCCGGGAGTCGCCACCTTCAGCGCGGCCAGCTGCGTCCGGGCGACGGACACGGAGACCATGCCCGGCAGCACGTCCCCGGAGGCGGGCTTACCACCGGCGGGGGCGGGGGCTCCGGACTTGGCGGGCGCGGAGGCGCCCGGCTTCGCGTCCTTGGCCGGGCCGCCGGTTCCCGTACCGGAACCGGAACATGCGGCAGCACCGAGCAGCAGCGAGGCCGCCAGCAGCACACCGGGCACCCGTATCTGACGTCCCATAACCCCACCCCGAACCCGCCGTGCACGATGTCCCGGGAAGCCTACCCATTTCGGACGGGCCGCGAAGCCATCCGGCTCGCCGGACGGCAGCCGTGAATCCGCCTTCGGGCGGAGCCGGATGGCGGGCGTGCGGTCAGGTCGGGCCCGATCCCCCTGACGGGTGAACGGAGTTGGGATCCGGGGCGCGGACGCTGTCATCATGCGAGCCTCCGCCGATCCGGGAGTAAGGAAAGCCGATGATGTCGTGGGCCGTGCGGAGCGCCGTCGCCGCGACCGCCGTGGTCATGCTGGGTACCGCCGGCTGGGAGACGTGGGCCGCCCACGACGCCCACGGCGCGCCGCCACCGGCGGCCGGGCAGCGGCCCTGCGCCGACCCGTGGTCGAAACCGGAGTACATCGTGCACGTGGCGCGCGACGTGGTCGTGGCCACCGTCTCCGGCGTGACCCCCTTCTCGGACGGCGAACTGCTCTCGCTGCACGTGGAGAAGACCCTCAAGGGGGCCGTCCCCGCCGAGGTCGTGGTCGGCCAGCCCGACGGCATGTCACCGCAGGCCGAGCCGCTGATCCAGACCTTGGAGCCGGGCCGGCGCTACGTGGTCTCCCTGATCCCGGCCGAGTCCTACGGCGACGGGCTGGTCTGGGGCGCGGTGCGCACCGACGACGACGCCGAGCCGGACGGGGACGCCGGAGGAGCCACCGGGACCGAGGAGATCTGGCGCGAGGCGGTGGGCCGCTCCGAGGAACCACCGCACTGCGAGGGCGAACCGTTCATCCGCTGAGCCCGGGACGAGCGGACCCGGTGTCCGCGAAGCCGCGTAGCCAGCCTTCGAGCGCGGCGAAGTCCGCCTCCCCGAGACCGGTCCGGGGGTCGACCCGGTGCAGCAGGGCCGCTCCGGGGTGATGGGCGCGGACCCAGCGCCGGTCCGCTCCGCTGATCTCGTCGTCCACCCAGACGAACGCCCGGCCCGCCGCCCGGGCGACGAGCCCCGGGGTCTTCCAGTGCGTCCCGGCCAGGCCGTCCTCGTCGGAAGGTAGTGCCGAGTCGGGCAACGTTCGCCCGTCGCCGCGCCGGGCACGCACTCTCATCCTCCGAGGTCGTGGCCCAGACCAGCTCGCACGGCAGCGCGGCGAGCCGGGGGCCGAGCTCCGGATCCGGCAGGAAAGCGGCCCCCGCGGGGAACCGGGGCTGCGGTGAATCCCTCTTGAGGGGAAAAGGGGGGCCGATGGCCATGACGAAGACCGAGATGTCCCGGACCGGGCGGACGAATCCGGCCGGGCGGACGGCGCTGGCCGCCGTGGCGGCGCTGCTGTGCGCCGCGCTCGCGGCCTGCGGCACCGTACGGGCCGGGGAGGCGGCGGGGCCCGCCCCGGTGGCGGCGCCCAGCCCGGAGATCTGCGATCTGGACGGGACGGCGGGCGGCGGCAAGGGCTCCGGCACGGCCACGCCCGACATCCCGACGGAGGAGCAGACCGGCGGGTACGCGGGCCCGCCCACGGATCAGGAGACGGGACCCCCCGATCCGCCGACCGATCAGGAGACCGGCCCCTACGTCGGACCCCCGACCGACGGGGACACGGGCATCCCGGACCCCCCGACCGACCAGGACACCGGCACGCCCGACCCGCCCACCGACCAGGACACCGGCACCCCGGGCCCACCCACCGACGGGATGCCCGCGCCCTCCAAGCGTCCGGGCATCACGAACGGCGCCGGGCCCTGCGGCGCGGCCGGCTGGTTCGACATGACCGCGGAGTTCGTCACCTACTTCACGAAGCACCGCCGGAAGGGGGCCGACGGCATTGACCGCATCCCGGCGAACGGCATCAGCGATGTCCGGGTCCGCAAGGTGCGCGGGGCCTGCCTGGCGGAGGTGTCCTTCACCACCAGTAACGTGGGAAAGGGCCAGGCCGAGGACGCACGCACCCTGGCGGGGATCTTCGCGGCCTGGCGCCACGAGGTGTACGGGGACAAGGGCGGGCTCACGCTCCGCGACAGCGCCACATCCTCCGTGGTCGTCACCGAGTCCTGGTGAGACCCGAGCGGGAGACCCAAGTACTGCTTGGGTCAGCCATAAGTCAGAGTTATAGGGTCATAAGTCAGGGGTGGGTGCTGGGTTAGGCTTGCCTCAGTTTAGGGTTCCCTTGATCGAGTCTTTCGTCGTTCGAAGGGAATCCAGCCATGCCTCGCCCCCTGCGGGTAGCAATCGTCGGTGCCGGCCCCGCCGGCATCTACGCCGCCGACGCCCTGCTGAAGTCCGAGGCGGCCACCGAGCCGGGTGTGTCCATCGACATCTTCGAGCGGATGCCGGCGCCCTTCGGCCTGATCCGCTACGGCGTCGCCCCCGACCACCCGCGCATCAAGGGCATCATCACCGCCCTCCACCAGGTGCTCGACAAGCCTCAGGTCCGCCTCTTCGGCAACGTCGACTACCCGAACGACATAAGCCTCGACGAGCTGCACTCGTTCTACGACGCCGTCATCTTCTCCACGGGCGCCACCGCCGACCGCACGCTGACCATCCCGGGCGTCGAGCTCGAAGGTTCCTACGGCGCCGCCGACTTCGTCTCCTGGTACGACGGTCACCCCGACGTCCCGCGCACCTGGCCGCTGGAGGCCGAGAAGGTCGCCGTCCTGGGTGTCGGCAACGTCGCCCTCGACGTCGCCCGGATCCTCGCCAAGACCGCCGACGAACTGCTGCCGACCGAGATCCCCGCGAACGTCTACGACGGCCTCAAGGCCAACAAGGCGCTCGAGGTCCACGTCTTCGGCCGCCGCGGCCCCGCGCAGGCCAAGTTCAGCCCGATGGAGCTGCGCGAGCTGGACCACTCGCCGAACATCGAGGTCATCGTCAACCCCGAGGACATCGACTACGACGAGGGTTCGATCACCACCCGCCGCTCCAACAAGCAGGCGGACATGGTCGCGAAGACCCTGGAGAACTGGGCGATCCGCGACATCGGCGACCGCCCGCACAAACTGTTCCTGCACTTCTTCGAGTCCCCGACCGAGATCCTCGGCGAGGACGGCGCGGTCGTCGGCCTGCGCACCGAGCGCACCGAACTGGACGGCACCGGCAACGTCAAGGGCACCGGACGGTTCACCGACTGGGACGTCCGGTCCGTCTACCGCGCCGTCGGCTACCTCTCCGACGAACTGCCCAAGCTCCCCTGGGACGTCGACTCCGGCACGGTCCCGGACGAGGGCGGCCGCGTCATGGAAGCCGGCGAGCACCTGGCGTCCACGTACGTCACCGGCTGGATCCGCCGCGGCCCCATCGGCCTGATCGGGCACACGAAGGGCGACGCGAACGAGACCGTCGCCAACCTCCTCGCCGACCACGCGGGCGGCCGCCTGCGCACCCCGGCCACCCCGGCGCCGGAGGCGGTCGAAGCCTTCCTCGGCGAGCGGGAGATCCGCTTCACCACCTGGGAGGGCTGGCACAAGCTCGACGCCGCCGAGAAGGCGCTGGGCGAGCCGCAGGGCCGCGAGCGCGTGAAGCTCGTCGAGCGCGAGGACATGCTCAAGGCGAGCGGCGCGTAGCCGGGAAGTCGCGTAGTCGCGAAGTCGTGCAGTTCGGCCGGGATCCGCGAGGTGCGGGTCCCGGCCGGAGTGCTGTGCGCGCCCCGGCTCTTCTCGGCCGGAACCGTCCCTCGTACGGGGGACATCGGGAACTCGTCGGCCCGGGGCGGAATGCCCGGCGCCCGCGGGAGGTTCGGATCATCGCGACACCCGACCACCCTGGACGCACGGGAGAGCTCATGAAGATCGGCATCATCGGCGCGGGCAACATCGGCGGCAACCTGACCCGGCGCCTCACCGCCCTCGGACACGACGTGGCCGTCGCCAACTCGCGCGGTCCCCAGACCCTGACCGCCCTCGCCGAGGAGACGGGCGCCGTGCCGGTCACCGTCGCCGAGGCGGCCCGCGGGGCCGAGGTCGTCGTGGTGACGATCCCGCTGAAGAACATCCCGGACCTGCCCGCCGGCATCTTCGACGGGGCGGCGCCCGGCTTCGCCGTCATCGACACGGGGAACTACTACCCCCGCCAGCGCGACGGCCGGATCCCCGGCATCGAGGACGAGGGCCTCACCGAGAGCCGCTGGACCGAGAGCCACCTCGGACACGCCGTCGTCAAGGCCTTCAACGGCACCTACGCCGAGGACATCCTGGACCGGCCGCTCGACGCCGGCCACCCGGACCGGCAGGCCCTGCCCGTCGCGGGCGACGACGAGGCGGCGAAGAAGACCGTACGGGCCCTCATCGACGAACTCGGCTTCGACAGCGTGGACTCGGGCGGCATCGACGACTCCTGGCGCCAGCAGCCCGGCACCCCGGTCTACGGGCTCCGCGCGGGCACGCAGGCCGTGGTCAAGGCCCTCGCCGAGGCCTCGGCGGAACGCCCGGAGGACTTCCGGGGATAGGCCGTAAGTCGAAGAAGGCAGGCCGAAGTCTGACGGAAGTCTGACGGAAGCCCGCGAACCCTGGCCGCCGGGTGCGGCGGGTGGTCGAATCGGCACGTGAGCAGAGAACAGGACGCCGATCCGGGCCCCCCGCACGCCTCCCGGGGGCCCGGCGACCCCGCTGGCCCCGATGACCTCGACCGCCCCGAGGACCTTGACGGCCCCGACGGCCGGGGTGCCCCCGTCGGCCGACGGCTGGTCCTCGGCATGGTGGGGCTCGGCGCCCTGGGTCTGGCCGCCGGGCCGCGACTCCAGAGCGGGTTCGACGCGGTCCTCGGCTCGGCCGCCACCAAGGACCCGACCGGCCTCACCGGACTGCTGCCGGGCGGTGGCGGATTCCGCTACTACTCCGTCACCTCCTCGGTCCCCGAGCGGGGCCCGGCGGACTACCGGCTCACCGTCGACGGCCTGGTCGAGCGCCCGGCCACGTACACCCTCGACGCGCTGCGCGGCCTGCCGCAGACCCGCGTGGTCCGCGACGTCCAGTGCGTCACCGGCTGGCGGGTCCCCGGCACGCCCTTCGAGGGCGTCCCGCTCTCCCGGCTCCTGGACGCCGCCGGAGTGCGGCCCGAGGCCCGCGCGATCCGTTTCACCTGCTTCGACGGCACCTACACCGAGAGCCTCACCCTCCCGCAGGCCCGCCGCGAAGACGTCATGGTCGCCCTGAAGATGCAGGACAAGCCGCTCGGTCATGCCCACGGCGGCCCGGTCCGCCTCTACGTGGCTCCCATGTACTTCTACAAGTCGGCCAAGTGGCTGTCCGGCATCACCCTCACCGAGGACGTCAAGCCCGGCTACTGGGAGGAACTCGGCTACGACGTCGACGCCTGGGTCGGCAAATCGAACGGACGCCAAGATGCTCCTACGGTCTGAACGCGCGGGCGACGCGGGCGACGCGGGCGGTGCGGGCGACGCCGGCGGCGCCGGTCCGGCGGGCCGGGAGCAGCGGGTGCGCCGTTTCACCGCCGCCGAGCGCTGGATCCACCGGACCAGTGCCGTCCTCGGGGGGCTGTGCCTGGTCACGGCGGGCTGCCTCTACCTGCCGCCCCTCGCCGAACTCGTCGGCCGCCGCCACCTGGTGGTCACCGTCCACGAGTGGTCGGGGCTGCTGCTCCCGGCCCCCGTCCTGCTGGGACTCGTCTCCCGGGCCTTCCGCGCCGACCTGCGCCGGCTCAACCGGTTCGGCCCGCACGACCGCACCTGGCTGCGGTCCGCGCTGCGCCGCGACCACCGGCCGACCGCCCGCCCGGCGGGCAAGTTCAACGCCGGGCAGAAGCTCTACGCGAGCTGGAGCGCGGGGGCGGCCCTGGTGATGCTGGGCACCGGCCTGCTGATGTGGTTCACCGGCCTGGCCCCGCTGCCCTGGCGCACCGGCGCGACCTTCGTCCACGACTGGCTGGCCATCGCCCTGGCCGTGGCCGTCGGCGGACACATCATGAAGGCCCTGGCCGACCCGGAGGCCCGCCGGGGCATGCGCACCGGTTCGGTGGCCGCCGACTGGGCGCGCCGGGAACATCCCCTGTGGCGCCTGCCGCCCGCCACCCCCGCCGCTACTCCTGCGGAACCGCAGCGTCCAGGGCGGCGGTGAGCTTCCGCAGGCGGTCCTGGAGGTCCCTGATCTCGCCGAGTTCGAAGCCGGTCGCGGCGGCGATGCGCCGGGGCACCTCGACGGCGCGGGCACGCAGCTCCGTACCGGCCCCGGTGAGGCGCGCGTGGACGGACCGCTCGTCCGCCGTGCTGCGCTCGCGGACGATCAGACCGGCCGCCTCCAGACGCTTGAGCAGCGGGGAGAGCGTCCCCGAGTCCAGGCGCAGGTGCTGTCCGAGCTGTTTGACCGGCATCTCCCCGTGCTCCCAGAGCACCAGCATCACCAGGTACTGCGGGTAGGTGAGCCCGAGATCCTTCAGGACGACGCGGTAGAGGCCTCCGAAGGCGCGGTTCGCCGCGCCGAGCGCGAAGCAGATCTGGCCGTCGAGGCGCAGGAAGTCCTGGTCGGGGAGGGTGTCGCTCGGCTGCTCGGTCATACGGGCCAGTGTACTCGGGGCGCCGTGTCGGCAACTAAATTGTGCACAACTGAATTGTGTGTCATATTGATGGAGCGAGGTCGACGACCGACGGCCCCGCCTCCGCCCCGTGAGAGGAACACCCGAGATGGACGCGATCTACACCGCCGTCGCCACCGCCAACGGACGCGAAGGCCGCGCCGTCAGCTCCGACGGCCAGATCGACCTCGCGCTGGCCATGCCCCCGGCCCTCGGCGGGAACGGCCAGGGAACCAACCCCGAGCAGCTCTTCGCGGCCGGCTACGCGGCCTGCTTCGCCAGCGCCCTCGGGCTGGTCGGCCGGCAGGCCAAGGTGGACACCAGCGAGGTCTCGGTGACGGCGGAGGTCTCCATCGGCAAGGACGGGGCGGGCTTCGGGCTGGCGGTCGTGCTGCGCGTGGAGCTCCCGGACGCCCTGGCGGGCGAGACCGGCACCCTGCTGGTCAAGCAGGCCCACGAGGTCTGCCCGTACTCCCGCGCCACCCGCGGCAACATCGAGGTCGAGCTCGTCGTCGAGTAGGTCGTCGGACGCACCGCCGGAGCGGCCGTCCCCACCGTCAGCCCCCCGTGCCCGTGGCACGCGCGGCGCGAGCGGTGAGGGCGGCCGCTCCGGCGTCTGTCAGGCCGCCGTGCAGGCGCAGTCGGGCCAGCCCGCCGTCGGGGTACACGTCGAGCCGGGCGTGGGTGGCGAGGATCGGCGCGGCGAGCGGCAGCCGGTGCGGGCTGTCGGGCTCCAGGCGCGTGCGCGGGAGCACCTCGCGCCATTCGCCGTCCGCGCCGTCCGCGCCGTCCTCGACGTTCTTGACCGACAGGGACACCCAGCCGGCCGCGTTCCCCTTGAGGTTGGCGGTGTCCACCTCGACCGCGCGGATCTCGCACTGCCCCGCGAGCCGGTAGGCGATCCAGTCGTTCCCCTTGTCGCGGCGGCGCCGGGTCTCCCACCCGTCGTCCTGCTTCTGCGACAGTCCGGGCATGATCGTGTTGCCGGGGGAGGAGTAGAACCCGTCCGAAGCGTCCTCGACGACCCCGCCGTTGACGACGCAAGCCACGTCCACCGTGCCGAGCAGGGCCAGCCACGCCGGATCGGGCAGCACCTCGCCGTGGACCCGCAGGCGCGCTATGCCCCCGTCGGGATGCTGGTTGACCCGCAGGTGCGTCCAGCGGCGTTCGGAGTCGACGGTGATGCCATTGGCGGCGTGGCCGCGTACGGGGGTGCGGGGCACGATCTCCACCCAGGCCTCCTCCCGGGCGAGCAGTTCGGCAGTCGAGGGGGTCCCCTCGAAGGCGGCGGCCTGGACGCTGACCTGCTGCGGGTAGTTGCCGCGGAAGTGTGCGGTGTCCACGACGATCCCGCGGACGACTCCGGGGGCGCCGAGCCGGATCAGCGCCCAGTCGTGGTCATGGTCCGCCGGAAAGGGCTCGTCGGCGCCGGCCCCGCGCCGCCGCCGGGTCTCCCAACCGTCCATGGTCTTGCCCTTGTTGTCGTAGGCGTGGACGTCGAAGACGGCCGGAGTGCGCAGCAGGAGGTTCTCCCGCTCGCCGAAGAACTCGTCGTTGGCGGCGACGACCCCAGCTCCGAGGCGGCGGTCCGCGAGGTCGGTGAGGTGGGAGAAGAGGAAGGTGGCGCCCCGGTAGTCGGCGTAGGGGTCGCCGGAGATGTAGGGCGCGGCGGCGAAGTCGGTGGTCTCGACGTGCATGTGGAAGGGCCTTCTTTCCTTGTAGGGGAAGGGAGTTGGCGGGAATGACTCGACTCTCGCCCATCCTGATCGCTCAGGTCCATCGATTGTTTTCGATCATTCCTTTCAGTTGTGCTGAAAGATGCAGGTCGACGACCCCGTCAGATCGCATGCGGCATCTGCTAGGTGAGACAGCTGCTTCACCCAGTAGATGAGCGGCAAAAGGACTGTTACAGTCCGCATGCGCGACTCTGGATGAGGGAGAAAATTTCATGGCAAAGACAGTTCTGCGGCGCGCCGTCGCAGGAAAGTCGCTGGTCGTCGGCGCCCTGCTGGCCCTTCTGGTGCTGGCCACGGCGTACGCGAACACCGTGAGCGTGACGGTGAAGACCCCGGGTGCCACCTCCGGACCCGCGGGCACCTTCGCCGAGATCTCCACCCACGCGGACTGCTCCTCCGGCCTCATATCCGGCGGTGGCATCAACCAGGCCATCGGCACCGGGACGTCCTCGAACGGCAACAAGGTCAACGGGACTTCGCCCAGCCCCGACGGCAGCACCGAGTACCTCGGCTCGACCGGCGTCGTCGGCACCGACGTGACGCACTGGCTGGGCATCGGCGGCAGCGGCGGAGCGGTGAACGCCTCGTTCTCCAGCACCCCTTACGCGATGTGCTTCACCAGCAACCTGATCAACCACACCCAGGTGGTGATGAACAAGGTCGCCGGCCCCATCCCGGCCTCCACGGTGGGTCTGGTCACCGCCACCTGCCCGGCCAACACCCGCCTCATCGGCGGCGGAGCCCGCATCACCCCGGCCGACGTCGGCAGCCTCAAGCCGATCGCCTCCTTCCCCACCTTCAACAACGCCGGGCACGACTACGGCCAGAAGGCGGCCGCTGACGGCGAGACGAACCCCGACTCCTGGACCGCGGTCGGCTGGAACGGCGGGGGCGGCGGCACCGACAACGTCACGTACGCCTACGCGATCTGCAGCGGCAACAACATCGACATCAGTGGCACCACCGTCAAGGTGCGCTTCAACGAGGTCAGCGGACCGACCTCGGCGACCGCGGGCGCGACCGTGACGGCCGCCTGCGGCGGCAACGACGGAAAGCTGATCAGCGGCGGCGCGGCCATCAGCGGCGGTTCCGTGACGACCACGGACTTCACCGGACCGGGCTCGCCCGGCGACCACCTCAACGGCAGCTTCCCCAGCAACTCGGGCGGCGCCCCGGTCAGCGACGGCACCACCACCGCCGCGTACTGGACGGCCTCCACGCACACCGGCGGCGGCAGATCCCCGAACACCTACTCCGAAGCCTGGGCGCTGTGCGCCAACGACGGGATCTGAGCAGCCCCATGACGAACTCCGAGAACACGAAGACGATGACAAGGAACATGACCCGACTCAGACCCGGCCGCAGCCCGTACGCCGTCTCCCGCACGGCGGTGACCCTCGGCGCGGCCGGCCTCCTCGCCGCCCTGCTGGTCCCCCTCGCCGCGGCGGCCGACCCGGCGGACGCCGCAGCCGGCCCCTGCGGCCCGGCCGGAGCCTTCACCAGCTCCCCGCCCACCTGTACGTACGCCAGCGCGGGCACGGACGTCTTCACCGTCCCCGCGGGCGTCAGCGCGCTCACCGTCGACCTGTACGGGGCCGAAGGCGGCAGCGCGGCCGGCTTCGTCGTCCCGAGCCCGCCGAACCAGGGTTCTCCCGGCGGCCTCGGCGGCCGGACCCACGCGATCCTGGCCGTCACCCCCGGCCAGAGCCTCCAGATCACCCGGGGCGGCGTCGGCAGCTCCGGCACCTCCCGGCACGGCGAGTACGCCCGGGTCGGCGGCTTCGGCCACGGCTCCGGCGGCGGCGGCGCCCACGGCGGCGGCGGCTCCGGCGGCGGCGCCACCGACCTGCGCACCGGTGCCTTCGGCCCCACGGACCGGATCCTGGTGGCCGGCGGCGGGGGAGGCGCCGGCAACGGCGGCCCCCTGCTGCACGGCGGCAACGGCGGCGGGCCCACCGGAGACAACGGCGGTGACGGCGGCGGCCCCGAGGGCTCCGGCATCGGCGGCACCGGCGGCACCCGGACCCGGGCGGGCATCGGCGTCCGCACCAACCCGGTCGGCGCCAAGGGCGGCGACGCGAGCGACATCGACCAGAACACCGGCCTGCCCAACCCGGGCAGCGGCGGCACGGGCGGCAACGGCGGCCGCGGCGGCAACGGCGGCGGAGGCGGTGGCGGCGGCTGGCACGGCGGTGGCGGCGGCTCCGGCGGCGGCAACCCCGGCGACTTCTACGCCGCGGGCGGTGGCGGCGGCAGCGGCTACGCGGCCGCGGCGGAGGCGGGAGTCTCCGAAGCCGACCTCCTCTCCGGCGTCCAGCACGGCAACGGCAAGGCGGTCATCTCGTTCCGCTTCGCCACGTCGACCTCGCTCGTCGCCGACACCTCCACCCCGCTGTTCGGGCACGCCGTAGCCCTGACCGCGACCGTGGACTCGGCGAACCCCCTCGCGGCCACCCCGGGCGGCAGCGTCACGTTCTCGGACGGGACCACCCCGCTCGCGACCGTTCCCCTCGAAGCCGGAAAGGCCGTCTTCACCACGAGCGCACTGCGTCCCGGCCTCCACCCGATCAGCGCCTCGTACACCCCGGACGCCGACCACACGGCGAGCACCACGGGTCAACCGGCCGGGGTCGCCGTCGGATTCAGCCGGCCCTGCATCACGACCGCCTCCCACGGCCCGCTGACGGTCGCTTCCGGACAGTCGCTCTGCATCGGCTCCGGCGGCAGCCAGAGCGGCCCGGTCACCGTCCGGCCCGGCGGCGCGCTGGCCGTGACCGACGGGCAGATCACCGGCCCGGTGTCCGCCGACGGGGCGCTCGCCGTCGCCGTCTGCGGATCGAAGGTGACCGGCCCGCTCGGCATCCGGACCACCAGCGGCTCCGTGCTGATCGGTGCGGGCCCCGACTCGCAGGTCTCGGACTGCGCGGGCAACACCATCACGGGACCGGTCTCCCTGGTGGGCAACACCGGCGGCGTGGAGTTCTCTGCCGACCGGGTCACCGGCCCGCTGGGCTGCGAGTCCAACGCGCCGGCGCCGCACGTCAGCGACGTCACCGTCCTCGGACCCCGGTCCGGCCAGTGCCGGTGACGGACTGACGGAGTGACGGGCGAAGCACCGTAGCGGCATGGGCCCGTAGGCCGTGGGGCGGGGAAGCGGCCGACACCGCTTCCCCGCCCCGTGCGCGAACGGCTCAGAACGTACGGTCCAGCAGCGCGAACAGCTCCGCCCAGTGCCGTTCGTCCGCGGCGGCGTCGTAGTAGACGGTATCGGCCAGGGTGAACCCGTGCGGCGCACCCTCGTACACCTGTGTGCGGTGACGGACCCCGGCCCCGGACAGGGCCTTCTCCAGCCGGTCGATCTGCTCGGCGGGCAGCGACGGGTCCTGATCGGCGTGGCCGAAGTACAGCTCCGCCGTGATCCGGTGCGCCAGCAGGTGCGGGCTGTCCGCCGTGTCGGGGGCCAGGAACCCCCCGTGGAACCCGGCCAGGGCTGCCACCCGCTCGGGGTACGTGCCCGCCGTGAGCAGCCCCAGCCGGGCGCCCAGGCAGTACCCCACGATCGCGGCCGGCCCGGCGGCGACCACCGGGAAGCCGGCGAGCCAGTCCAGATAGGCCGGTGCGTCGCGCATCGCGAGTTCAGTGGTCAGGGAATCGAGGACCGGGCCGACCCGGTCGAACAGTTCGGGCTGGCGCTCGAAGTCGACGAACTCGGGCAGCTCGAACACCGGTGTGCGCCCGTGGCGGTGGAAGAGGTTGGGCAGCAGGACGACGTACCCCGCTGCGGCGATCCGGTCCGCCACCGACTTGATGTGCGGACGCACCCCCAGGGCGTTCATGTACAGCAGGACCCCGGGATACGGGCCTTCGCCCTCCGGCTGGACCAGGTAGGCATCGGCCGCGCCGTCCTGAGTGGTGATGTCCACGGTTGTCCGGCGTACCTCGTGAGCGGTGGTCATGGCCGTCCCCCTCTTTCGTATGGCAAGGGCGGCAGAATACCGTGATCGACGAGTCATACCAGAGTGTCCGGAAATCGCCCTCTCCGTGCGTCAACTGCCGCTTTACTGTGGTCTGATGCCAGTAGTGGACATCAGTGCCAGTGCCGAGGACTTCAACGCCGACCCGTACTCCTACTACGCGAGGCTCCGCGAGTCGGGCCCGGTCCACCAGGTCATCGTCTCCGCCGACGAGTTCGAGCCGAGCTGGCTCGTCGTCGGCCACGAGGAAGCGCGCCAGGCCCTCAACCACCCCGCCCTGTCGAAGGACTGGAGCAGCTCGGGGAACTTCCCCGACGCGCTCGTCGCCGCGGTCAACTCCAACATGCTGGAGTCCGACCCGCCGCACCACACCCGGCTGCGCCGACTGGTCGCACGGGAGTTCACCGGCCGCCGGGTGGAGGGCATGCGCGCCCGCGTCCAGCAGATCACCGACGGGCTGCTCGACGCCATGGCCGCCCGGCCCGAACGCGCCGCCGACCTGATCGAAACCCTGGCCTTCCCGCTGCCCATGACCGTGATCTGCGAGCTGCTCGGCGTCCCCGACCTGGACCGCGACCGCTTCCGCGCATGGTCCAACGCGGTCGTGGCCCCCGCCGCCGGCGCTCCGAACAACACCGCGCACCAGCAGCTCGGCGGCTACCTCGCGGAGCTCATCGACGCCAAGGCCAAGGAGCCCGGCGAAGACCTCCTCAGCGCACTGATCCGGACCCGGGACGAGGGCGGCGACTCCCTCTCGTACGACGAAGTGATCGGCATGGCCTTCCTGTTGCTGGTCGCGGGCCACGAGACCACCGTGAACCTGATATCCAACGGCATCCGGGCCCTGCTCGCCCACCCCGCCCAAATGGCAGCCCTCCGCGCAGACTTGGACGGACTCCTCGACGGGGCGGTCGAGGAGATGCTCCGCTACGACGGCCCCGTGCAGCACTCCACCTACCGCTACGCCCGCGAGGCCCTGGAGATCGGCGGCACGGCCATACCGCAGGGAGCCACCGTGCTCGTCTCCCTGGGCGGAGCCGACCGCGACCCCGCACGCTTCGCCGAGCCCGACACCTTCGACATCCGCCGAGCCCCCCAGGGCCACCTGGCCTTCGGACACGGACTCCACTTCTGCATCGGCGCCCCGCTGGCCCGCATGGAGGGCCGCATCGCGATCCGCTCCCTGATGGAGCGTTTCCCCACCCTGACCGAAGACCCGGCGGCCGGACCCCCGCTCTGGCGGCCGGGCAGCCTGATGCGCGGGGTGAGCCGCCTCCCGCTCCGCTGGTAGCGCCGCGGGGCCGGCCCGAGGATCTTGTCGGGGCCCCGGATCGGGAGGGGGTTCCGGCTCCGGGATAATGATCGGTGGTGCGGGCCGGGCTCGCACCGCAAGCCGAGAACGACCCGAGATGGAGCCCCCGATGGACGTACGTCACTTCGAGCGGATCACCGCGTTCATCGAGGCGCGGCTCACCCCGCTCTTCGCCGAGGAGACGGGCAGCGAGAACGGTTTCGGCATGGACGACACCTCCCGCGCCCTGCGCGCGCTGCGCAACGCCGCGCTGGAGGCCTCGGTGGCCAAGGGGCTCATCGAGCAGCGGGACGCGGCCGAGCCCGCCGTCCGCCGGGTCATCGACCAGTCCGTGGAGCACCACTGGGACGTGCTGCGCGGCATCGCCCGCCAGTGGGAGGACCACGCGGACTTCGTCCGCGAGTTCAAGCGCCACGCCTGGGAGCTCGACGAGGCCCCGGCCGCCGCGCCTGCCCAGTAGGGGATCCCAGTAAGAGATCCCGGTACGAGATCCCAGTAGGAGATGCCGATGTCCCCCGCCGGCCGGACGGCGGGGGAATGGCGGTTACCGCTCGGGTCGCGCCTGGGTCGTCTAGCGCATGTCCATGCCGGGGTCGTCGATGACGCGCTCCTGCTCGCTCTGCTCCTGGAGGCGGCGGGCCTTGTCGCGCAGCCGTTGGCTCTCGTCGGGGTCGGTCGACCGCGCGGCCGCCTCGTTCAGCTCCTGGGCCTTGTCGCGCAGCTGCCGCGACCGGCCGTGGGACTCGCCTGCACTCATGATCACTCCTGCGTGCCGTGGGGGGACAGCGGGCGGACTTCAGCGAACCAGCCACGGGCCCCGAGCGCATCTCGAACCGTCACGCACGGTGAGGTCCAGCTACCACCAGTACGCGGGATACCTCGGAGCCTTGCGGCGTACGCGCGAAGCCGCGTACCCGGTGAGGACGAGCAGCACGGTCGAGCCGAAGAGCAGCGGGACGAACCGGGTCGCCGCCGGGGTCTGGAGCACGACCACCACGGCCGTGGCACAGGCGGGGGAGTGCGGGGTGCGCGCGGCCATCACCAGGGCCAGGGTGACACCGGCGGCCACCGCGGCGGCCCAGGCGCTGCTCCCGGCCGCGGCGAGGACGCCGTAGCCCACGGCGGCCCCCAGCATGTGCCCGATGACGACCCCGCGCGGCTGCGCCAGCGGCAGCGTGGGGGCGCTGTGGATCAGGGCGGCGCTGGCGGCCAAGGGGGGTATCAGGATCGGCTCGTGGAGCATGGCTCCGATGGCCACCAGCGACAGCAGGACCGTGGTCGCGGCGCTGATGCTGTGGATCGCGGCGGCGGCCGTCGGCCGGGCGGGTGCCCGGCCGGCGATCGCCCGGCGGCGGGACGGTGCCGGGCCCGCGGCGGGGCCGCCGACGGGGGCTCCGGGTGTGGCCGCGGGCGCGGCGTCGGGGGTGGACGCGGAGTGGAGCGCGGTACTCATTCTCGGCAGGTGGCTTCCGGGCAGGGCGGCCATCGGCCGGGCAGGGCGGGGGCGGAAGCGGTCGGGGCGGCGACGCTTTCCGCGACGAGCCTATCCGGCGCCCTGCCGTGCGCCGGATACGGGTCCTACGGCGGTCAGGCCGTCACGAGGTTGCGCGGCACTCGGTCACGCGGTTACGCGCCTACCCGGCCACGCGGTCACGCGTTCGGGTCGAAGGGGATGCCGGCCGGTTTGGCCTTGGCGAGGTGGGCGTTGAACTGCCCGTCCTTGATCCCGAGCAGGGCGCTGCCGAAATCGGCCTGGCTCAGCTTGTCGCGCAGCCCCGCGGGGTAGCCGTTCCAGCCGACCAGCGTCGGGAACTGCCAGGTCCCCTTGTGGTTCTCGGGCGGCTCGTCGTTGGAGTTCGCGGCGCGGAAGCAGTGCGTGCCGATTCCGTCCTTGTGGTAGACGACCTTCGGATGGGTGCCGTCGAAACGCATCTGCGAGCGGTCGTGGACCACGAAATTGCCGTGGGCGGAGGTCGAGACGTAGGCGACCTGGTTGTTCTGCACCCACACCACGACGTGTTCCCAGTCGTGCCGGTGCCCGGCGCTCCCCGGGCCGAGCGAGACCTGGTCCTTCTCGAAGTAGAGCGCGTACATGATCGCGCACCAGCCGTTGTTGCACTTCTCGCGCGAGTACCCGTTGGTGTTGTCCAGGTCGGAGAGGTCGCGGCAGTTGCCGTTGACGTCCCCTCCGAGCTTGAGGCCGGGGGCGATCGTGCCGTCCGGGCCGATGGCGGGGCTGGAGTAGCAGCCGTCCCGGTCGTAGTCGAAGGCCGGCTGGAAGGTCTGCTCCAGCCCGTCCGCGTTGCCGGGCAGAGCCCGGGGCGGAGCCGCGTAGGCGGCGGTGGGGAGGGCGAGGACGAGGGCGGCGGCCCCCGCCGTGGCCGCGAGCAGGGTCCTGCGGGTCCGCCGGGCCGGCCGGCCGGCACGGGCGCTCCCGGCCGGGCCCGCTCCGGATCGCTTCGCGGCCGGCCCGCCGTCCCCGGCCGTCGCTCTTGCTGTCGCTTCCGGAATCCTCATCGTGTCCTCCTCATAGGTCGTACGGGCAACGCCCGTACGGGAATGCGGAGTTCAGCTTTCCGGGCTTCCGCCCCCCACACCGGGGGGCGGAAGCCTGCCGTGGCCGGGAATCGCCGTCAGCGGCGCTCGGGGAGATCCGCTTCCGCCGGGGCGGGCGCGAAGCCGCGTACCGAGGTGGTTCCGGCCGCACCGGAGACGGCGGCCGGACCGGCGGGCCGCTTGCCGCAGAAGGCCGCCTCCAGGGTCCCGCCCAGGGCGGTGTTGGCCTGGCCCCGGTTGGAGGTGTTCGCCATCGCGGAGAGGCCGCGGCTGCCGTCGCGGGTGGTGAAGGTGTACGTGTAGAAGCCCTGCACCGTGCCCGTGTGGCCGTAGACCTGGGTACCGCACGAGAGGTCGTAGCGGCGCAGACCCAGCCCGTAGAACCGGGTGTTGGTGGTGTCGGTCGGGCTCATGGTGAGCATGGCGTCCAGCGTGCCCGGTCGCAGCAGCTTGCCGCGGACCAGGGCGGACGTGAAGGTGCTGAGATCGGCCGCGTTCGAGATCATCGCGCCCGCGGACTGCGCCCAGGACACGGTCTGCTCGGTGGAGTCGACCAGCGGCGCGCCCTCCTCGTCCGGGTGGAGGTAACCGTTGACGTGCAGGCCCTTGATGGCCGTGCCGGGGTGGACGTAGGAGGTGTCGCGCAGCTTCAGCGGCTTGATGATGCGGCGCTCGTACTCCTTGGCCACGGGCTTGCCGGTCAGCTTCTCGATCAGCATGCCCACGACGACGAAGTTCGTGTTCGAGTACCTGTACGCCGCACCGGGCTCGGTGGTCCGCGGTTCGGCGAGGGAGAGGCCGACGAGCTCCTGGTACGTGAACACCTTGTTCCGGACGGCCTCGAAGCCGGGAACGGTGTGCTCGAACATCGCGTTCGTGTAGTCCGCGAGGCCGCTGCGGTGGCTCAGCAGGTGGCGGACCGTGATCCGGTCGTCGGGCAGCAGGCCCGGCAGGTAGCTGTTGACCGGCTTGTCCAGCTCGATCCTGCCCTCGTCCACCAGTTGGAGCAGGACCACGGCGGAGAACGTCTTGGTGACGCTGCCGATCCGGAAGCGGGCCTTGGGATCCATGGCCGCGCCAGTGCTCCGGTCGCGGACCCCCTCCACCCTGGTCTGCACCCCGTCCGGACCGGTGAAGCGGGCCATCGCCCCGGGCGCTCCGGCCGCCGTCGTATTGCGCAACACCTGCGTCAGCGCCTCCAGATCGGGCGCGACCGGCCCGGGTGCCGGCTGCCCGGTTGTGGGGACGGGCGTCGCGGAGGCGGGTGCGGCGGTGGCGGCCTGCGCGGCGGTGGCCGGCAGCACACCGCCGGCGATCACGGCGAGCAGGGTGGCACTGACGGCAAGACGTCGCTGGTGGGACGAAAGGCGCACGTTGGTCCTCGACTTGGTGGTTAAGGGTGGGGATGGGCCGGGTAGGGCCGTTTCAGAGCCTACAAACGATCATCGGTGGGTAGGGGCGCATTCGAGCCAATCTGCCCTACTCGGTGTCGAGCTGGTGGTCGGCCCAGACGTAGCTCTCCGGCAGCAGGTCGGTGATGCGGACGGTGCGCAGGAGTTCACCCGCGCCGACGATGACCTCGAGGGCGGGGAAGTAGTCGAGGAGGACCTGGCGGCACCGGCCGCACGGGGGGACGACCCCCCGGTCGCGGTCGCCCACGGCGACGATCGTGTCCAGCTCGTAGGCGCCCTGGGTGGCCGCCGCGCCGATGAGGACCAGCTCGGCGCAGGGGCCGCCGGTGAAGTGGTAGGCGTTGACCGCCGTGACGATCCGGCCGTCCCGGGTGCGGGCCGCGGCTGCCATGGTGTGGTTGTCGCCCCGGCAGCGGGTGCGCGCGATCTCGGCCGCGGCCCGGACGAGTTCGTGGTCGACGGGGTGGGTCTGCGTGGTCATCTTCTCTGCCTTCCTCAGGTGTCGGGCGACGTTCACCCAGGTGGGGACGGGTGCGCAAGCCAGTATCGGCGGTGCGCTCCTGATGCGGTGTCAACCGCCCCCGCAGCCCTGCGTGGAGCGGCCCGGGGCGGCGGGGGACAGGCGCATGCGGCAGATGTCGGCCAGCCGGGTCGCGGGCTCCGGGTTCCACAGGCGGACGGTGCCGTCGTTGCTGCTGCTCGCCACCGTGTGGCCGTCGGGGGAGTAGGCGACGCCCCATACGGCGTTGGTGTGGCCCGAGAGGGCGGCTCGGAGCCGGTGTCCGGGCACGTCCCACAGGCGCACCGTACGGTCGTTGCCGCTGCTCGCCAGGGTCCGTCCGTCGGGGGAGAAGGCGATGCCCCGCGCGGAACCGGTGTGCCCGGTCAGGACGGCGCTCTCGCGGTGCTCCCGCGCGTCCCAGAGCCGGACCGTGCCGTCGTTGCCGCTGCTGGCCAGCGTCCGGCCGTCCGGGCTGAACGCGACGGCCCGTACCGCTCCCGCGTGCCCGGTGAGCACGGCCGGCGGGCGGTGCCCGGTCAGGTCCCACAGCCGTACCGTCAGATCGTCCCCGGCGCTGGCCAGCGTCCGCCCGTCGGGGCTGAACGCCACGTCGTTGGCGAAGTCCGTGTGCCCCGTGAGGGTGGTGAGGGCCGTGTGGGCGGCGGGGTCCCACAGGCGTACGGTGCCGTCGGCGCCGGCCGAGGCCAGGGTCCGGCCGTCCGGAGAGAAGGCCACCGAGAACACCGTCCCGTCGTGCCCGGTGAGGGTGGCCAGCGCGCTGCGGGTGCTGGTGTCCCACAGGCGTACGGTGCCGTCGGTGCCCGCCGAGGCCAGGGTCCGGCCGTCCGGTGAGAAGGCCACCGAGTACACGGTCTCGGTGTGTCCCGTGAAGGTCTTCAGGACCCGGCGGGCGGCCACGTCCCACAGCAGCACCGTGTGGTCGGCGTCGGCGGTGGCCAGCTGTTTCCCGTCGGGGCTGTACGCGGCGTGCCAGACCTCGGTGAAGGGACGCGCCGTCAGCACCGGCCCGCGCAGGTCCCACACCACCACGGACTGGTCGAACGCGGCGGTGGCCAGCAGCCCGCCGGCGGGGTCCACTGCGACCGCGAGCACGTAGTCGGTGTGCCCGGCGAGGGTCGCGGCCGCCCGGCCGCTGCGCAGGTCCCACAGCCGGGTGGTGCCGTCGCCGCCCCCGCTGACCACGGTGGTGCCGTCCGGGGTGTAGGCCACGGAGTTGACGTCGTCGCTGTGCCCGGCCAGCGTGGAGACCGGTTCGCCGGTGGCCGCGTCCCACACCCGTACGGTGCGGTCGGCGCTGCCGGAGGCGACCGTCCGCCCGTCCGGCGCGAAGGCCACGCCCAGCACCTCACCGGTGTGCCCCTCCAGCACGGCGAGCGGGAGCGCCCGCGCCGTGTCCCACAGGCGTACGGTCCGGTCGGCGCCGGCCGAGGCGAGGGTCCGGCCGTCCGGCGCGTAGGCCAGCGCGTGGACCCTTCCGGTGTGCCCGGTCAGGGTGGCGAGCTCGCGGTGCTCCCCGGCCGGATCCCGCAACTGGATGCTTCCGTCCCCGGCCGCCACCGCCAGGGTGCGCCCGTCCGGGGCGAAGGCCACCGCCCTGGCGCCCGTGGTGCTCGGGGGCAGCACGGCCGCCGGGCCGGCGCCGCCGGTGGCCCAGAGCCGGACCGGGCCGTCGGTGGAACCGGCCGCCAGCGTCCGCCCGTCGGGGCTGAAGGCGACCGTACGCACCCGGCCGGGCGCCGTGAACACCGCGACGGTCCGCCGGTCGGCCACCCGGCGCAGCAGGACCTTCCCGTCGGAGCCGCCCGTGGCCAGCAGGGTGCCGTCCGGGGTGAAGGCCACCGCGTTGACCGGGCCGCCGTGCCCGCCGAGCCGGGCCAGGAACGGCTGGGCCTGGGTGCTGAGCAGGGCGCCGCGGGCCTCGGGCGTGGCCTCGGCGCGGTACGCCTCGGCGGCGAGCCGCATCGAGGCCTCGGGCTGTCCGGCGGCCAGCGAGAGGGACCGTGCGGCGAGCGCCTGCGAGCGGGCGGTACGTTCCTGGGCGAGCGCCCCCGCACGCTGCTGGTACGCCACACCGCCCGCGGTCAGCGCCAGCAGGAGCAGGACGACCAGGGTGGCCAGCATCCGCTGCTGCAGCCGCACTTGGAGCCTGGCCTGGCGCAGCCGGCCGTCCTCCGCGGCCCGGCCGGCCCGGAGGAACTCGGCCTCCCGGGGGGCCAGCGGGCCGCTGCCGTCGAGCTCGTCGGCCCGGGCGCGGGCGGTGGCGAGGCGGGAGCCCCGGTAGAGGACGGACGGGTCGCGGCCCTCGCGCACCCACTCTTCGGCCGCCTGGGCCAGCTGCTGGTGGGCGAGGAGCGCGGCCCGGTCGGCGTGGATCCAGCCGCGCAGCCGCGGCCAGGCGTGCAGCAGGGCCTCGTGGGTGATCTCGACGGTGTCGCTGTCCGTGGTGATCAGCTGGGCCCGGACGAAGGCGTCGAGGGCGGCCGCCGTCCGGCCGGCCGCGTCCTGCTCCAGCAGCGCGGCCCGGCTGACGCGTCGGCGCGTGGGTCCCGCCCCGTCGGCGATGTGGACCAGCCGCACCAGGAGCCTTCGGACCGTCCGCTGCTCGGCCGGATACAGCCCGGCGAAGACCTGCTCGGCGCGCTGCGCCACGACTCCCTGGACACCGCCCGCGTACTCGTATCCCGCGACGGTCAGCGTGGAGCCCTCGCGCCGCTGCCAAGTGGCCATCAGCGCGTGGGACATCAGGGGCAGGGCGCCCGAGGGCGTATCGCCGGGCCTGGCGTACGCATCGGGGCCCGGCCCCGGCCCCGCGCCCGGACCGGCGGACGGCCCCGCGCCCGGCCCCGCGCCCGGCCCCGCGCCCGGACCGGCGGACGGCCCCGCGCCCGCGCCCTCGCGCACGCCCGCGTCCCGCAGGAGCAACGGCACCAGCCCCGGCTCCAGGGTGAGTCCGGCGAGTTCCGCCGGGCGTGTGATCGACTCCCGCAGCTCCGCCACGGACATCGGGGGCAGTACGAACAGTCCATCCGTGAACGCGGCCGCCAGCCCGGGAAGCTCCAGAGCGCTCGCGGAGAAATCGGCCCGCACCGCGAGCACCACGACGGCGGGGTCGTACCCGGTCACCGCAGGCCGGGACCCGGCCACCGCGCAGAGCACCCTGACGAAGGCGTGGTGTTCGTCCTCGTCGGCGCAGAGCGTGAAGAGCTCTTCGAACTGGTCGACGAGCAGCACCGGACGCACGGTCGGCAGATGGCGCGCCACGGCCCCCGGCCGGAAGCCACCGGGCTCCGGCCCGGCCCCGGCGCCGGCCCCTGCGCCGTCCGACAGCCGGTGCACGGCTTCGAGCAGCAGTTCCGGCCGGGCGCGCAGCATCTCCGGGGTGACGCCGGTATCCCCGCCCACCGCCTTGGCGGTGGCGTCGAGCAGTTCGCGCAAGGGGTGCGCGGTGGGGGTGAACCTGACGACGGGCCAGCCGTCGGCGCCCGCCACCGGGAAGGCGCCGCGCCCGAGGGCCGGCACCAGACCGGCGCCGAGCAGGGAGGACTTGCCGACGCCCGACCCGGCGAGGAGCAGCAGCGGCCCGTGGCCGAGACGTTCGTGGGCCCGTTCGACGAGGGCGGCCGTGGCGCGCTCCCGGCCGAAGAACCACCGTTCGTCCTGCGGGGTGAAGGCGGCCGGGCCGCGGTACGGGCACGCGCCGTCGGACGGTGGCCCGGAAGCCGGTCCGGACGGCGGTCCGGACGCCGGCACGGGAGCCTCGCGCGCGGCGGAGCCGGTGCGCGCCCCGGCCGGGGGTTCGGCCCCCTCGGTCTCCGGTACCAGCCGCAGGAGTTCGCCCCCCGCCCCCAGGACCCGGTCGCAGCTGCGCGCGACATCGGCGGTGACCGGCTTGACGCCGGTCTCGATCTTGCTCAGATAGCCCTTGCTGTAATGCGTCCGGCGGGCCAGGTCGGCGAGCGAGAGGCCGCGCTCCACCCGTAGCCGCCGCAACTGGGCGGGAAAGGGCGGCACGGTGTCCCCGGCCGGATCGTGTGAGGTGTCGTGTCGGCCGGCGGTTCGTCCGCGGTCCGGATCCCCCAAGGCATCCCCCATGGCGCAGTGAGCCCAGGTCGTGAGAGCGGATGCCCAGGCTAGCGCGGGGGTCTGACGGCCTACCGGCCATTCGTGCGGCGCGGCGTGAAAGGGAGGTGTTCCGGAGCCGTCCAGCGGCCGGCTCCGGAACGTTCTTGCGAAGGAGCGAACGAATGAATGAGTGGGTGAATGAACGGGCGAACGGTGGAGGCTTGCTCGGCTACGGCCGGTTGAGGGTGATGGAGTTGATCGGCCCGAGGTCGGCGTAGACCCCGGTGCCCGCGGCGATGGGGTTGCCGCAGTTGCCGCCGCCGGAGCCGTAACACAGGCTGGCCGAGGCGCCGCCCGTCTGGTTGTTGAGCACCCAGTGGTTCCCGAACTGGTTGCTCAGGTTGTGGGCCCCGTAGCTGTAGTAGATCTGGCTCGGCTTGACGGCCGGGTTCTGGTTCTGCGGGTAGATGCAGACCGCGCCGTCCGGGCAGCCGGCCCAGGCGTCGGCCGGGTGCGCGCCGGCCGTGCCACCGAGGGCCAGGACGGCGGCCGTGGCGGTGGCGAACGCGGCGGCGCCGCGGATCATCTTGCGCATGATGTCCCCTTGTGGGTCTTGGCTCCTGCTGACGACTCGAGCCTGTCCCCGGCGGACCCGGAGGTCGACGGGTTTCCCGTTGCCGGTCGGCCGCCCGCCCAGGGAAACCGCCCCTGACCAGCGAGGTCGCGCAGGCGGAGGCAACACCCGCCGCGGCTCCTTCGGCCCAGCGGGGGTGAGGCCTTCGGGCGAACGCGCTGCGCGGCGCGTGGTGCGGGCACCGCCGGGGTGATAGCCCGTGGTGACCAACACACCTCGGAGGTGCGGCCGCACATGACCAGGCGACTCCTGACGCGGCCGCGGCGCCGCCCGGCCGCCGCGCGCCGCGACGGCCGCGCCGGTACGACGGGTCCGGTGGGTCCGGCGGGCAAGGCCGGTGCACCGGTCTCCCCGGTCCTGCGCACGGCGGCCGCCTACGCCTGGCGGCTGCTGGTCGTCGGCGCGGTGGCGTACGGGGTCTTCGCGGTGCTGGGACGGTTCCACGAGATCGCGCTCGCCCTCTTCCTCGGCCTGGTGGCCGCCGCGATGCTGCGCCCCCCGGCCGACCTGCTGGCCCGGCTGATGCCGAGGGGGCTCGCGGTGGCGTGCACGCTGATCTTCAGCGCGGTCCTGGTGCTCGGCGGCCTCGCGCTGGTCGGGGAGGCGGTGGCGGGGGAGTGGCCCTCCCTGGTGCGGGAGTTCAGGGACGGACTGGGCCGGATCCAGGGCTGGCTCGCCGGTCCCCCGCTGCGGTTGGACGCGCACGTGCTGGACGATTTCCAGTCCCGGATCGGCTCCTACCTCTCCAGCCACCGCTCGACCCTGATGAGTACGGTGCTGAGCGGCGCGGGGCGCGTCGTGGCGGTGTTCACCGTGGCGGCCCTCGGGTTGTTCTGCTCGGTGTTCTTCATCCACTCGGGCGACCGGCAGTGGGCCTGGTTCTGCGAACAGCTGCCGCGGGGCGCGCGGGCCCGGGTGGGTCGCGCGGGGGCAGCGGCCTGGCGGACCTTCACCGGCTACACCCACGGCATCGTGCTCGTGGCCGCGACCAACGCCGTTCTCGTATGCATCGCGCTGTTCGTCCTCGGCGTGCCGCTGGCGGTCCCGCTGGCGCTGCTGGAGTTCTTCGCCGCGTTCGTCCCGCTCATCGGCTCCCCGGTGGCCCTCGCCGTGGCCGCGGTCGTCGCCCTGGCCACCAAGGGGCCGCTCGTGGCGGCCCTGGTGGTCGCGCTCATCGTGGTCATCGGCCAGATCGAGGGGCACCTGCTGCATCCCCTGGTGATGAGCTGGGCGGTCCGCCTGCACCCCATGGTGGTGGCCCTGTCGGTGGTCGCCGGGGCCATCGCCGCCGGGATCGTGGGGGCCGTGGTGGCGGTGCCGCTGGTCTCGGTCGCCTGGTCGGTCCGCCAGTCCTTGCACGACGGCCGCGCCCGCTGACTCAGCCGAGGTGGTGGAGCTGCGCGTAGCGGGTGGCGGCGACGCGGTCGCGGGAACCGGTCTTGGCGAAGATGCGGTTGATGTGGGTCTTGACCGTGTTGGCGCTCAGGAACAGGTCGGCCGCGATCTCGGTGTTGCTCCGGCCGCGGGCCAGCAGGGTCAGGATCTCGCCCTCGCGCGGGGTGAGCCCGTCGGGGAGCGCGGCGGCGGGCAGGGGCACGGCCTCGGGCGCCGTCGGGCGGGCGGCGGCGGCCAGCAGGGTTGCCTGGACCTGCGGGTCCAGGACGGTGTAGCCGCCGGCCGCGCTGTGCAGCGTACGGGCGATGTGATCGCGTTCGGCGTCCTTGGTGAGATAGGCGCGGGCGCCCGCGCGCAGGGTCTCCAGGACGGAATCGTCGTCCGCGTACGTGGTCAGCACCACCACCGCCACGGAGGGGAAGCGGGCCGTGAGCCGCCGGGTGGCCTCGGTGCCGTCCATCACCGGCATGTGCAGGTCCAGCAGGATCGCGTCGGGGAGGTGCTCGGCCACCCGTTCCAGGGCCTCCTGGCCGTTGGCGGCCGTGGCCACCACGCGGATGTCCTCGAGCAGGTCCAGCATGATGGCCAGCCCCTCGCGGATGGTCGCCTGGTCGTCCGCGACCACGACGCGCAGCGGGGCCGAGGGGCCCGCGGACGCGCCGGTCCCCGCGGTCCCGGCGGTCCCGGCGGGACCACCCGTCGTCGGGCCGGTCATCGCGGGATCCCGGCGGTGCGCGGGATGGCGGCGGTGACGGTCCACTCGCCGTTCTCGACGCGCGCGGTCAGGGCGCCGCCGACGAGCAGGAGCCGCTCGCGCATGCCGGTGAGCCCGAAGCCGCCGTCGACGGTCCTGAACCCCGGCTTCCCGGCCGCCCCGTCCCCGGGGGTTCGGCCGGCGCCGCTGTCAGCGCCGTCACTGCCGAGGGGGTTGCGGACGGTCAGGGTCACGGCGTGGTCCTCGTAGCTCAGGGTCATTCCCACCGGTCGGCCGGGAGCGTGCTTGGCGGCGTTCGTCAGGGCCTCCCCGGCGGCGCGCAGCAGACACAGCACCTGCTCGGGCGGGAGCTGCGCGGGCACGCCCTCGACGGCCACGGTGACCGGGTCTGCGTGCCGCCGCCGGTGGGCCTCGGCCATCTCGGCCAGCGCCTCGGGCAGCGGCGCGAGATCGCTGCGCAGGGCGTGGACGGCCCGCCGGGTCTCGGTCAGCCCCTCGGTGGTCAGCCGCTGGGCGGTGGCCAGGATCTCGTCGGCCCTGCGGGGGTCGCCCCCGGCGAGCAGGGCGCGGGCCGTCTGGATCTGGATGCCGAGGGCGCCGAGCGAGTGGGCCAGTACGTCGTGGATCTCGCGGGCGATACGGGCCCGCTCGTCCAGGACCGCTGTACGCCCCTGCTCGGCCCGCAGCTCCTCGGCCTGGGCGAGCAGGATGACGTTCTGCTCGGCGCGGACCCGCTGCGCCCGGCGGTTGCGGCCCATCAGCAGGCCCGTCAGCAGCAGGAGGGGAAAGCCCAGGACGATTCCGCGTCCCGAGCCGTTCAGCAGGGCCCCGGCCCCGACCGAGAGGACCCCGGCGGCGGTGACCACCCAGCCGACCGGCGGATCGGTCTCGCTGCCCGCGGCGATGACGGCCATGCCGGCCAGGCCCAGGAGGGTCGCGCCGTCGGGATAGGGGCTCGCGAACCCGCCGGCCACGGCCATTCCGGTGAAGGCGACCGGCAGCAGGGCGCAGCCGCGGGCGCCGAGGATGCCGCCCCGGACGTCCAGCAGGGCCCAGAGCGCGAGGAAGATCCCGCAGAGCACGTAGGCGGCGACCACCACCGGATGGGCGGAGCGGTCGGCGCCGGACGCCGGGTAGAGGGCCCCGGCACCGATGACGGCGAACGCGGCAGCCCGGATCAGCCAGGGCACGGTACGCAGCACACGGCCACGATACGGCCGGGCCGCCGGGCCCGGCTGCCGGGCCCGCACACCGCCGGGGCCGCCGCTGGAGCCGGCCCGGCGGCGCAGGCCGTCCGTAGGGGTCACCGCCGGTACTCACGCTGCCGGCGGCGCGCACGCCCGTACGGACGCGCCGCCTGCCGCCCGAGCAGCGTGCCGAAGGCGGAGTCCGGCGCGGGGAAGGTGGAACCGTCTTTCTCGGGGGCGAACGGCACCGGACCGGCCAGCGCCCGCGCGGCGATGACCAGGGCCTGCCCGACGCGGTTGACGCCGAGCATCAGCAGCAGCGGAGCGGTGGACGCGGCGAGCCGGGCGTCCAGGCCGTGCGCGATCACCACGACGGCGATCCGGGAGACGATCAGCGCCGCCCACCACCACAGACCCCGCGAGGGCATCCGCGTCCACAGGACCCCCTCGCGCTCCTCGAGCGCGGTCGCCCAGCCCTGTCCGATGCCGAGCCCCAGGGACACGAGGGCGCCGACGGCGAGCAGGACGAGGTCGGCCACGGACGGGTGGACGCCGTTCCTGGCGAGGCTGAAGGCGCCGACGACCGTCAGGACCACCGGCAGCACCACCAGCCGCTTTCCCCGCAGCGGCGAGCTCCGGAGCTGGCGCTTGATCACGTAGCCGACCACGATCAGTGCCAGCAGGACTTCCAGCACGCCGTTCATCGCGACTCCCAGGTCGATGGCGGGCGGGCTGCCCCGGTCCGCTCCGGTTCTCCACGCTAGGAGCGAGCCCGGCGCCCGGCGTCACCCCGTGCGGCGAGGCCCGGGGTGATCCGGGCACCCCGGCGTAGTACCCAGGGGTGCCCGGACAACGGGCGCGGGTATCGCCCAGGGGCGAAGCACGGTACAACTGCTGTGCGAAGAGGGGGCTGGGATGCGGCGGGGGACAACCGAATGGTTCCTGGGCGCAGCCGACGAGGAGATACGGGCACTGGAAGAAGTGCCCGGCATCGACCCGGAGCGGCTGCGCGAACTGTGGTGCGCGGAACCGGAGCTGATGCTCCGCCTCGACCGGCTCTACGCGGCTTCGCAGCGGGCCTTCGAACGCCGGACGCGCGCCGCCGTCACCGAGGACCTGCTCCGCGCCCTGCGCGCGGTGGCCCAAGGCGCGGACGTCGCCCGGCTGGACACGGCGGTCGCTCTCGCCGAGGGCCGGCTGGAGGCCGATACGGCCACCGCCGCATCGCGCGGCCTCAACACCGGCCTGACCTGCGGGATCGTGGTCAGCCCGGTGATCCTGATGGTGGTCCTCGCACTGGGGGCGTGGGTGCCGGGACTCTTCGGCATCGACTTCGGCTGCCAGGAGCGGCAGGCCCTCGTCCACGCCCTGGTGTGCTTCGCGGGCGGCGCGATGGGCGCGGTCTTCAGCGTCATCATCCGGCTGCGGGACCCCCAGAAGCTGATCCGCACCCGGGCCGGGCACGGCAACCTGGTCTCCGACCCCGTCCAGTTGGCCCAGATCCTGCGCCAGGAGGGCTGGTACCGGGTGGTGGTGGGCTGGTTCCTGGCCACCTCGCTCTTCCTGCTCGTCAGCGGCGGCATCCTCACCGTCCTGACCCCGCCGGCCTCCCCGGCCGAACTGTGCGGCCCCGGCCCGCTCACGGCCGCCGGGCACGAGGCCCTGGTCAAGGCCTGGTTCTTCTGGGGCGCCCTCGGATTCCTGGCCGGGCTCAACGAACGCTGGGCCCACGGCCTGCTGCGCCACCCCTCGGCGCCCCGCGACGAACCCGGACAGCCGGACGGCTCGCGCCTCCCGTAGCCGGGCGGCTGGGCCGGCGTCGGCAGCAGGTTGGTCCGGACCGGCCGCAGACAGGGGGTGCACAAGCGTTTACCCTGGGGGGTGAACACGCGTACACCCCCCATCGGGCCAGCGTTGGGAGTACCATGCAGCCCGCCCGGACACCCGGCCCCGGCGCCCGTCCGCGCCTGATCGTCCCCGTCCTCGCCTTCTGCGGTGCGGTCGTCGCCGTCATGCAGACCCTGGTCGTCCCCCTGCTGCCGCACGTCCCGGACCTGACCGGCAGCAGTCCGGCCGCCGCGGGCTGGCTCGTCACCATCACCCTGCTCACCGGTGCGGTCTTCACCCCCGTACTCGGCCGGGCCGGCGACATGTACGGCAAGCGCCGCGTGCTCCTCGCCTCGCTCGGCGTGCTCACCGCGGGCTCCGTGATGTGCGCCGTCACCTCCGACATCGGCTGGCTGATCGGGGGCCGCGCCCTCCAGGGGTCCGCCCTCGCCGTGATCCCGCTCGGCATCAGCATCATCCGCGACGAACTCCCGGCGGAGCGCGTCCTGCCCTCCATCGCCCTGATGAGCTCCACCCTCGGCATCGGTGCTGCGATCGGCCTGCCCGTGGCCGCCCTGGTCGTCGAGAACTTCGACTGGCACACCATGTTCTGGGCCTCCGCCGCCCTCGGCCTGCTCGACGTCCTCCTCGTGCTGTGGATCGTCCCCGAATCACCGCTGCGCACCGAGGGCCGCTTCGACGTACCCGGCACCCTCGGCCTGGCCGCCACCCTCGTGGCGCTGCTCCTAGCGATCACCCAGGGCGCCGACTGGGGCTGGACCTCCCTGCCCACCCTCGCCCTGCTCGGCGCCGCCGTGGTCGTCGGCGTGCTCTGGGGCCGCTACGAGCTGCGGACCGGCTCCCCGATGGTCGATCTGCGCGTCTCGGCCCGGCCCGCCGTTCTGCTCACCAACGTCGCGGCCCTCCTCATAGGCTTCGCCTTCTACGCGAACTCCCTGGCCACGGCCCAGATGGTGCAGGAGCCGACGAGCACCGGGTACGGGCTCGGCGCCTCCATCGTGGTCAGCGGCCTGTGCCTGCTGCCCGGGGGACTGGCCATGGTCGTGCTGTCCCCGGTCTCGGCGCGGCTCTCCGCCGCCTACGGACCCCGGTCCGCCCTCGCCCTCGGCGCGGCCGTCATGACACTGGGCTACGTGGTCCGCTTCTTCACCAGCCACGCCCTCTGGCTGATCGTGGCCGGAGCCACGGTGGTCTCCTGCGGCACGGCCCTGGCCTACTCGGCGCTGCCCGCGCTCGTCATGCGGGCCGTGCCGGTGACCGAGACCGGGGCCGCGAACGGCCTCAACACCCTCATGCGCTCCGTGGGCCAGGCCTGTTGCAGCGCGGTCGTCGCGGCGGTGCTCGCCCACATGACCTTCCTGGCGGGCGGGCGCAGCGCCCCCACCCTGCACGCGTACCTGCTGGTCTTCCTCATCGCGGCCGGGGCGGCGCTCGCCGCGCTGGCGGCCGCGCTCTGTCTGCCCCCGGCCGGAAGGCCCGGTCCCGCCGGAACACCCGGTGCCGCCGGTACGCCCGGTACGGTCGCGGTGACGCAGTCCGCGCCCGCCGCCCGGGAGAGCACATGACCACCGCCGAGGAATCCGGCGCCGACACCGGCACCGACGCCGAATCCGAGTCGGACACCGGGAGCGGCCGCGAAGCCATCGTGCGCGCCGCCCGCCGGGCGTTCACCCTGCGCCCGTACGCCGAGGTCACCCTGCGCTCCATCGCCGCCGACGCCGGGGTCAGCCCGTCCCTGATCGTGAAGCGGTTCGGCAGCAAGGAGCGGCTCTTCAACACGGTCGCCGACTTCCAGCCGGCCGCCGACGCACTGTTCTCGGCGGCTCCGGCCGTGCTGGGCCGCCACCTGGTCCTGACCACGCTCCGGCTCCGCGACGAGCTGCGCGGGGACCCGCTGCTGCGGGTGGTCTTCTCCCTCGGCATCGACGACGAGCGCACCCTGCTGCGCGAACGCTTCCGGGAGCAGGTCACCGCACGGCTCGCCGACACCCTCGCCGGACGCGACCGGGAGCTGCGCGCCGAGCTGATCGCGGGCCAGTTGCTGGGCCTGGGCGCGACCCTGAGCCTGCACCGGCCCGATGGCGCGGGAACCCGTACGCCGCCGGAGCGGCTGGCGGATCTGTACGCGCCCGGGCTCCAGGTGCTCATCGACGGCGCGGTCGGCCAGCACGACCGGGAAGAGCCGGTTAGCGTCGTGGGATGAGCAGCGAAACGCAGAAATTCGAGATCCTGCTGGTGCCCGAGCACGTGGTGGAGGGGTCCAGCGACGACGCCGTCCGGTCGGCCGTGGTCGCGCCCACCGGCCAGAACGGCGCCTCGGGTTACCCCCGTTACTCCGGGGAGGGGATGGTGGCCGACATCGATCCCGTCACCCGAACGGTCGAAGCGATCCTCGTGGACGGCTCCGAACTCGACTACGGCCTCAAGCCCATCCTGCACCCGAAGAGCTGACCGGTCGCGCCGGCGCGGGTGGCGCCGGACGCGAGCCCCGGGCCGGCGGAGGCAACCCGCCGCCGTCCGCTACTCGAAGCGGGTGGTGTCCCCCGCGCCCCGGCGGACGATCTCGGCCTCGCCGCTGGAGAAGTCGATGACGGTGGTGGGCAGCGTCCCGCACTCGCCCGAGTCGACCACCATGTCCAGGACGTGGTCGAGCCGGTCCTTGATCTCCCAGCCCTGAGTCATCGGCTCGGTCTCGTCCGGCAGCAGCAGCGTGCTGGACAGCAGCGGCTCGCCGAGCTCGGCCAGCAGGGCCTGGACCACCACGTGGTCGGGGATGCGGACGCCGACCGTCTTCTTCTTCGGGTGCTGGAGCTGGCGCGGCACCTCCTTCGTCGCCGGCAGGATGAAGGTGTAGCTGCCGGGGGTGGAGGCCTTGATCGCGCGGAAGACGTCGTTGTCGATGATCACGAACTGGCCGAGCTGCGCGAAGTTCTCGCACACCAGGGTGAAGTGGTGGCGGTCGTCGAGCTGCCGGATGGACCGGATCCGGTCGACGCCTTCACGGTTGCCCATCTTGCAGCCCAGCGCGTAGCAGGAGTCCGTCGGATAGGCGACGAGCCCGCCGGAGCGGATGCTGTCGGCGATGCTGCCGATGGTCCGGGGCTGGGGATTGTCGGGGTGCACGTCGAAGTACTTAGCCATCCGACGAGCCTACGGGATCCAGGGGTTCCGGCATCCGGACCGGCAGTCGTGATCATCGAACGCTCCAGCAGGGAACGGAACGGCGCGCGGCGACATCTGGATCCATGTGACTCTGACAAGCAATTCGCTCTTCTTCACGACCCTCTTCGTCACGGCGTTGATGTTCGGGGCCGTCGTATGGCTGTGGCCGCGCCTGGCGCGGCAGGGATGGCGCCAGCTCCTGGGCCGGATCGGCCTGATCCTCGTCGTACAGGTGCTCACCCTGTCGGCCGTCGGCCTCGCGGCGAACAGGAGCTTCCTGATCTACGGCTCGTGGACGGAGCTGGCCGGACGGGAGAAGCCGGCCCCCATCAGCCAGGATGCCGGCGGGACCTCCGCCGTGAAGCTGATCGGCCGGCAGAAGCCGGACGTGCCCGGCGGCGTGAACAAGTTCTTGGGCGGTGAGCTCGAGAAGGTCATGATCCAGGGGGAGCGGTCCAAGATCGCCACCCAGGCCTACGTCTACCTGCCGCCCGAGTACTTCCAGAAGGGGAACGAGAAGCGGGTCTTCCCCGCCGCGGTGGTCCTCACCGGCTTCCCCGGCACCGCGGAGAACCTGCTCCACGGTCTGCGGTATCCGAAGACCGCGTTGAGCCTGTCGAAGCAGAAGAAGACGCAGCCGATGGTCCTGGTGCTGATGCGGCCCACCGTGGCCCCGCCGCGCAACACCCAGTGCGTCGACATCAAGGACGGGCCGCAGACCGAGACCTTCTTCGGGACGGACCTCCCCAAGGCCCTCACCGGCGCCTACCGGATCGGTGCCTCGCCCCGGAGCCTGGGCATCATGGGCGATTCCACCGGAGGCTACTGCGCGCTCAAGGTCGCGCTGGAGCACCCGGAGGCCTACTCGGCCGGCGTGGGCCTGTCCGCGGACTACGCGCCGGAGATCGACGGGGAGTCCGGTGACCTCTTCCACGGGAACGCCGCCGAGGAGAAGCGAGCCGACCTGCTGTGGGCCCTGGACCACCTGCCCCAGGGCAAGACGAACTTCCTCGTCACCACCTCGCTCCAGGGCGAGTCGAACTACCGGCCGACCCAGAAGTTCATCGCGAAGGTGAAGGACCCCGCCCGGGTCTCCTCGATCACCCTCGACCACGGCGGGCACAACTTCAAGACGTGGAACCGCGAGATCCCGCCCTCCCTGGAGTGGCTCAGCGCCCGCCTCACCACCGAGTAGCGGGGAGCTCCAAGCCCTGCGTCCCGTGACACGTGACCCGCGACCGGCCACCGTCACACGGCGGTGAGCGTGGCCGGGGTCGGACCGTCCGGGCGGACCGTGATGCTGTACGCGGCCTTCTCCGGGACGGAGCGGAAGGCCGGGGTGTAGGCGGGCAGCAGGTGTTCGAGCAGTACGGTCGATTCGCGCAGCGCGAACTGGAGGCCGAGGCAGGCGCGCGGCCCGATGCCGAAGGGCACGTACCCGCCGGCCATGGCCGGGCGGCCCCCCGCGGTGGTGAACCGCCGCGGATCGAAGCGCTCGGGGTCCGGCCACAGTCCGGGGTCGCGGTGGGCGAGATAGGGGCAGACGACCACATCGGTGCCCGCCTCGACGGCATGGCCCGCCAGGGTGTCGTCCTCGATGGCGTGCCGGGGCAGGATCCACGCCGACGGGTACAGCCGCAGCGTCTCGTTGACCAGTGCCTGGACGGCCTCCCGGCGCTCCGGCGAGCCCTCGCCGCCCGCCGCGAGGGCCTGTTCGCGGGCCGCCGGATTGCGGTCCAGCAACAGGTACAGCCAGGTCAGGGTGGTGGCGGTGGTCTCGTGACCGGCCACCAGCAGGGTGACCAGCTCGTCGCGGATCAGCCGGTCGGTGTACTCGGGCCGCTCGGCGGAGGCCTCCACCAGCAGATGCAGCAGCCCCGGCCCGTCGGGCCCGGCGGCGCCGCGGCGGGCGGCGGCGATGGCGTGCTCGGCGACGGCGTCGATCCTGGCCAGATCGGCGGCGACGGCCTCCCCCGCGTCGGCCGCACCGGCGGGCAGCGTCGGCAGGGCGGCCACCACGGCCGCGACGGCGGCCAGTTCGCGCTCGGTGTCCGCGTCGAGGGGGTGCCCGGTCAGCGAACGCCAGATGGTGTCGAGGGCGAAGCGCCGCATCTCCTCGCCGACGTCGAGGACTTCACCACTACGGGCGTACGCGGCCCAGCGCCCGGCGGTGGTCCGCGCCGCCCCGGCGATCCGCTGCTCGTAGCGGCGCATCCCGGTCCCGGTGAACTGCGACTGCAGGAGCCGCCGTTGCCGCTTCCACGCCTCGCCGGTCGCGGCCAGCACTCCGTCGCCGATCAGCAGGCGGGCGCGGTGCGAGCGCTTGACGTACCGGTCCGGATGCAGGGCCAGCACGTGCTGGATGGCCTGCGGCGAGGTGACCAGCACGGTCGGCCGCTCCCCGGGCCCGTCCCCGAGGCGGAACGCGCCGACGCCGCCGACCCGCCCGCACACCTCGGCCAGCAGCTCGACCAGTTCGCCTCCGCCGGCGCGCCACCGCTCGACCACGGCGGGATCCAGCTCGGGAACCGGGGGCCCGAGCGGCGCCGGAGAGAGGTGTTCGGGACTGGCTTCGACGGCCATCGGGTTCCCCTGTTCGTCCGCTGCGTCTGCTCCCGCCGGTCCTACCGGTCCCATCGGATCTACCGGATCCACCGGTTCGGCGGCAGCACGGACTGTACGGGAACGGGGCGAACGGGGAACGCCCGATGGCCGGTCTTCGGCCAAGCCCGAAGTCCGCTGGTCCCAGCCGCCGCTGGGCCGTGCGGGTGTACCCCCCGGCCCGCCTCCGGGGCGCGGCGGGAAGCGGACCCTTGGATGGGGTGGTCCGGGGGATCGTGGTCAGGGGGCCGGGGCGCGCGATCGGAAGGCGTCGGCCCCTGAGGAGTGGAGATGAGACCGTTGGCGGCGAAGGGGGCATGGGACGGACTGCGCCGCAGCCAGACCGGACTGCTGCTGGCCGCGGTGCTGGTCGGCGCCGGGGCGGGACTGGGCGCGGTGGGCTTCCGATGGCTGATCGAGGGCGTCACCAAGGTGCTGTCCGGGCACGACGACTACTCCTCGGCGGGCCACGCCCCCAACCCCTACGTCCCGTGGCTCGGACCGTACTTCGTCCTGCTCGCACCCGTGGTCGCGGGCGCGATCTACGGGCCCCTCGTCTACCGCTACGCCAAGGAGGCGCGCGGCCACGGCGTACCCGAGGTCATGTACGCCGTCGCCCGCCAGGGCGGCCGGATCGCGCCCCGGGTCGCCGTGGTGAAATCGATCGCCTCAGCCCTGTGCATCGGCGGCGGCGGCTCGGTCGGCCGCGAAGGCCCGATCGTGCAGATCGGGTCCGCCCTCGGATCCACCGCGGGAGCGATCCTGCGCATGGACGAGGAGCGGATGCGGCTGATGGTCGCCTGCGGTGCGGCCGGCGGCATCGCGGCAACCTTCAACGCACCCCTGGCCGGCGTGTTCTTCGCGATGGAACTGATCCTGCGCGACTTCACGACCCGCGGCTTCGGCATGGTGGCCGTCTCCGCCGTCACCGCCAGCGTGATCGGCCGCGCGTCGCTCGGGGACGAGCGGTTCCTGGACCTGACCCCGGTGGGCGTGGACCACGTGGCCGCGTACGCCCTGTACGTACTGCTCGGTGTGGTGGCCGGAGCCGTCGGGGTGCTCTTCACCAAGGTCCTGTACTGGGTGGAGGACATCTGCGACGCCGTCTGGCGCGGGCCCGAATGGCTCCGCCCGGCGGTCGGCGGCCTCCTGCTCGGCGCCATCCTGCTCGCGCTGCCCGAGATGTACGGGGTCGGCTACCCGGTCCTGGGCAAGGCCGCGGTGGGCGGCTACGCCGTCGGATTCCTGCTGGTGCTGCTCGTCGGCAAGATCGTCGCGTGCAGCGTCACCATCGGAATCGGCGGCTCGGGCGGCGTGTTCGCGCCCAGCCTCTTCGTCGGGGCGATGCTCGGCAGCTCCTTCGGACAGACGATGGACCACCTGGCGCCCGGAGTGACCGGCTCGGCCATGACCTACGCGGTCATCGGCATGGGCGCGGTCTTCGCGGGGTCGGCCCGCGCCCCGATCACCGCCGTCATCATCATCTTCGAGCTGACCGGCGAGTACGGGATCATCCTGCCGCTGATGGCCGCCATCGCTGTCGCCACCGGGGTCAGCCACGCGCTCAGCCGCGACACCGTCTACACGGCCAAACTCCGCCGCCGCGGGGTCGACCTCGACCTGACCGGCCCCGCCGCGGTCGAGGTCCGCACGGCGATGGGGTCGCCGCCGGTCCCGCTGACCCCCGGCACACCATTGCGCGAGGCCGCCGCGGCGATGATTGCGGCGGGCGCGGGCCGCCTCCCCGTACTCGACGCCCACGGCCGCTACGTGGGCTCGGTCGGCGCGCAGGCCCTGGCCCGGGCCCTGGCCTCGTACGAGGGCGGCTCCGAGGAGGAATCCGTCGAGGTGGTACTGCAGCACCCGCCGACCCTGCTCCCCGGCCAGTCCCTGGCGGAAGCCCTGCCGCTGCTCGCGGCGAGCGAGAGCGAAGGACTCGCGGTCCTGGACGGGGAAGGCCACCACCTCCTGGGATGGATCTCCCACCGCTCCGCACTCCTGGCGCTCCACCCCCAGCCCTGAGGCCGATTGCAGGAGATAGCCGGTCACTGCCCGCCAACGCCGTATGTCAGAGCGGCAGTTCGGCGCCCTGATCTCCATGAGCGTCATAGGGAGGTGGATGGGAAGCCCGGAGGTGCAGACGAGCGGGTCGCGGGCCAGGGGGGCGGGCGTCGCGGTGCGGTCACGCGGCCGGAAGGCGTTCCTTGACCCGGCGGATGATCTCGGTGCGCTGGCCGGACCGGAGCGGGCCGGGGCAGGCGTGGGCGCCCCAGGCGGCGCCGCCCATGGTGTGCGTGCCCAGGCCGGGCCGGTCCGGGCTGTCGCTGATCGAGGGCGGCCAGCCGTGCGCGCCCGCGCCCCACAGGTAGATCCGGGAGACGGCGTCCACCTGGGCTTCCGTCAGGGCCCGCGTGGTGAAGCCGGAGGTTTCGACCGAGGCCCAGGCGCCGTTCCCGTCCACCTGGGCCCAGGCGCGGTCGAGTACGGAGACGTACTGCTCCGTCTCGCCGTCCTGCGAGACCCAGAAATGGGAGGAGGCCTTGATCCCGGGGGTGCTGAACCGCTCGTGCAGGGAGCCCTCGCCCTCCTGGACGTGGAGGACGAGCCCGCGCTGCGCATCGCGCTCGCCCACGACGAAGTTCCGCTCCAGCGGCTTTCTGATCACCCCGGGCATCCAGCCGGAGGCCGCGGAAGCGGTGGACGAGGCCAGAGGGTCCTCGGAGGGGGCGCGGTCGTCGCCGGGCCGGCCCGGCCCGTCGGCCCTGTCGGGCCTGGCCGCCAGCAGGGTTCCGGCGGTCGCGACGAAGAGCAGTGCTCCGCCCCTGGTCAGCAGGCGCCGCCTGCCCGGATTCGAGGGGGCGGGTTTCCTGTGGTTCATGAACGGTATCCGGCTTCCTGAAGGGCCTCGCGCGGGGGAGGGACGATTCTTCGGGAGCCGCGTGATGGGGGTGTGATGCGCAGATGATCGTTTGATGACGGTGCGAACCCGTCGGACCGTGACGGAATGGTCATCTTGTGCGCACCGCTCGCGCACATGCGATGCGGAGACTGGCGGCTGATCGAGAACGGCACGAGCAAGGCGGTGTACGGCATGACGGCGGTACCGGTGAAGGGCGAGGAGCCCGACGCGGCGGCTACGACGGCGGCGGACGGGGACAAGCCCGCGCCGAAGCCCGCGCCCGCGCCTACACCTGCGCCCGCCGAGACGACCGACGTCGCCGGTGCCCCTGACGCACCCGGGCCGGGGAAGAACCCGGAGCCCGCCCCGGAAGCCGAAGCCGTGGAACAGCCCGACTCGGCCCCCCCGGCGGAGCCGACGTCGGCCGCGAAGCCGGAGGCGGAGCCAGTCACGGAGCCGGAGCCAGCTACGGAGCGGGAACTGAAGCCGGAGCCGGAGGCCGAGCCCGAGCCCGAGCCCGAGCCGAAGGGGGAGTCGGAGCGGGAGCCCGTGCCCGTGCCCGCGCCCGACTCCGAGCCGGAGCCGGAGCCGGAGCCGACCGCGGAGCGGGAGCTGAAGTCGGAGCCCGAGCCGGTCACGGAGCCTGAGTCGGGGCCTGAGTCGGAGCTGGCCACCGTCCGGGAACGGGCGCCGAAGCCGGAGGCCGTGCCGGAATCGGACGCGGAGCGGACGAGCACCTTCATCGCGCTCAAGGTGCTGGACGAGGACCCGCCCGCGCCCGCGCCCGTGTCCGTATCCGGGCCCGCGCCCGCCCTCGTACGCGTCCCCTCCTGGGCGGCCGCCGCGCCGGCTCCTGTCCCCGGTTCGGCCCCGCAGGCACCCGCCCCGCAGGCCACCGCCGAGCAGCCGCTGCCCGCGCTCGACCTGCTCGCGCAGCTCACCAACACCCCGCCGCCGCCCGAGACGCCGGCCCGCACCGCCGCCCGCCGGGTCCGGATCTGGGTGCCGCTGTTCCTGCTGCTGGCCGCCGTGCTCGCCGTCGTACAGGCGCTGCGCCCGGTGCCCGCGGCGGCACTGGTCAGCGAGGCCGCCGCGTCGTCCGTCACCCTCGACGGCCGTTTCGACGTGCCCTGGCCCGAGAAGGGCCAGGCCGCCCTGCGGGTGGCGGGTGCGGGCGACGTGGGGACCTTCGGGGAACAGAAGCCCGTGCCGACGGCCAGCGTGGCCAAGGTGATGACGGCGTACGTGATCCTCAAGGGCCACCCGCTGAAGAAGGACGAGGCCGGCCCGTCGATCGAGGTCGACGCCAAGGCGGTGGCGGACGGTACCTCGGACAGCGAGTCCCGCATCGAGAACCTGGCGGTCGGCAACCGGTTCAGCCAGCAGGACATGCTGAAGATGCTGATGATCCCCTCGGGCAACAACATCGCCCGGCTGCTGGCCCGTTGGGACACGGGCAGCGCCGACGAGGCCGCCTTCGTGGAGAAGATGAACGCCGAGGCCAAGGCGCTCGGCATGGACTCCACCACCTACACCGACCCGAGCGGGCTCGACGCCAAGACCGTGAGCACCGCCGTCGACCAGCTGAAGCTGGCCGAGGCGGTCATGCAGATCGATGCGTTCCGCGCGATCGTGATGCTGCCCAGCGCCCCGATCCCCGGCCTCCCGGGTCCGATCATCAACAACAACGGCAACCTGCTGCTGTCCCCGCTCAGCATCAAGGGCATCAAGACGGGCTCCAGTTCGGCGGCCGGCGGAACGCTGATGTGGGCGGCCTACAAGACCGTGGGCGACAAGACCCCGATGATCCTGGGCACGATGCTCGACCAGCACGTCACCGGGCCCGACCCCGACGGTGCCAACAGCCTGATCCTCGTCAAGGAGAACAGCAGGAAGGTCATCGGGGCCGTCCGCGAGGCGCTGACATCGGCCGGCGCGGTCAAGAAGGGGCAGGTCGTCGGCTACGTGGACGACGGACTCGGAACCCGTACCCCGGTGGTGTCCACCAAGGACGCGACCGCCGTGGCCGTGCCGGGCCAGAAGGTCGAGCTGACCCTCACCGCGGGCGAGAAGGGCGTTCCGCACGAGGCGAAGGCGGGTACGGAGATCGGAGTGCTGACCATCGGCACCGGACCCGGCGCGCAGCAGATCCCCGTGGCCCTGCGGACGGACCTGTCCGGCCCCTCCCTCGGCGCGAAGCTGACGCGCCTGCGATGACGGCACGACGCGTGACGCGAGGAGGGGAGCGGGACAGGGCGACCGGGTAGACCGCCTCGAAGGCCCTGCGCCGCACGTCGGCGACCGTGGTGGTGGCCCCGGGCTACGCGCCCTATGCGGTCATCGTGTTCCTCCTGGCGGCCACCGCCCCCACTGCCCTGCACGCCGTGCTCCGGGCGATCCGCAGCATCCTCGGCCCCCGTACTCATCCCCGTACGGCGCCTCGCGTCCGCTGATCCCGGATCACCTCCGGCATCCGGCAGGAAAGAACCCCGAAGACTGCCGTACTCCGGCAATGTGTCGCGCCCCGGCGCTTGCCACCATGGCAGCGGGGGATCCCCGGCCGCACCGGGCCGGGGACAGGGGAGGGGGCGCAAGGTGGACGAGTTCCGTGATGCCGCGCTCGGCTTCCCGGCCGCGTTGTTCACCGCCGCGCTGGTCGTGGTCGTCGCCTTCTGGCTCCTCGTCCTGCTCGGCGCCGCCGACCACGGCGGCTTCCACGGGCACGTACACGTACCCGCGCACGGGCACGCCGGATCCGGCGGGAGCGCCCGTACCGGTGCGCAGGGCATCGGCGGGGTGCCCGTCACGGTCGTGGCCTCGCTGCTGATCACGATCGCGTGGTTCACCAGCTTCACCGGCTCGGTGCTCGTCCGCCGCTCCGGCGCTTCGGGCGTCGCGCGGACCGCCCTGGACCTCGGGGTGCTCACCGCCGCCCTGCTGCTCGCCTGGGGTCTGACCCGGCTGCTGGTACGCCGCCTGCGCGCGCTCTTCCCCGACCATCCGCCGCCCTCCCGGCTCGACTTCATCGGCCTGACCTGCACGATCCGGACCGGATCGGTCTCGGGGCGGTTCGGCCAGGCCGAGGTCGCGGCCCAGGACGGTTCCACCGCCGTGGTGCAGGTCCGCCAGCACGGGCGGGACGCGTTCGGCTCCGGGAGCACGGCGCTGCTGTACGCGTACGACGAGGAGGGCGAGTTCTTCTGGGTCGCGCCCTACGACCCCGCGCTCGATCCCCGTACCGCCGGCTGAGCGCGCGAGCTCCGGGCCGGATCCGAACGAACCTCATCGATCTCATCGCACCTCGTCGCACTTCCATCGCAAGGACGTCACCATGGATGCCATCTCCCTGGGCATCGGCGTACTCGTCGCCGTTGTCCTGCTCGTCTCGGTCGTGCTGCTGCTGGTGGTCAGCAGGCTGTTCCGCAAGGTGGAGCAGGGCCGGGCGCTGATCATCTCCAAGACGAAGAGGGTCGACGTCACCTTCACCGGGGCCGTCGTCCTGCCGGTGCTGCACAAGGCCGAGTACATGGACATCTCGGTGAAGACGATCGAGATCCGCCGCACCGGCCGGGAGGGGCTGATCTGCCAGGACAACATCCGGGCCGACATCCACATCAGCTTCTTCGTCCGCGTCAACAAGACCGTCGAGGACGTCATCAAGGTCGCCCAGTCCATCGGAACGGCGACGGCGAGCGACAAGGTCGCCATCCAGGACTTCTTCGCCGCGAAGTTCTCCGAGGCGCTCAAGACCGTCGGCAAACAGCTCGACTTCGTCGACCTGTACACCAAGCGCGAGGAGTTCCGCGACCGGATCATCTCCGTCATCGGCACCGACCTCAACGGCTACCACCTCGACGACGCCGCCATCGACTTCCTCGAACAGACCCCGATGACCCAGCTGGACGCCGCCAACATCCTTGACGCGCAGGGCATTCGGAAGATCACCGAGCTGACGACCATCGAGCACGTGCGGACGAATGAGTTCCAGCGCACGGAGGAGAAGGAGATCACCCGGCAGAACGTGGACGCCCGGGAGACCATCCTGGAACTCGAACGGCGCCAGGCGGAGGCCGAGATCAAGCAGCGCCGGGAGGTCGAGACGCTGCGGGCCCGTGAGGAGGCCGCCACCGCCAAGGTGCAGGAGGAGGAACGCCTGGGCGCCCAGGGCGCGTTCCTGCGCACCGAGGAGCACCTCGGGGTGCAGCGCGAGAACCAGGCGCGCGAGATCACGGTCGCGCAGAAGAACCGCGAGCGCGTCATCGCCGTCGAGAACGAGCGGATCGAGAAGGACCGGATGCTCGAGGTCATCGCGCGGGAACGGGAGACCTCGCTCTCCTCGATCGCCAAGGACAAGGAGGTGGAGGCGGAGCGCCGCGAGGTCGCCGAGGTGGTGCGCGAGCGGATCGCGGTGGACCGCACGGTCGCCGAGCAGGAGGAGTCGATCAAGAAGCTCCGGATGGTCGAGGAGGCCGAGCGCACCCGGCAGGCGGTGGTCATCGCGGCCGAAGCCGAGGCGCAGGAGCGGCTGGTCAAGGACATCAAGGCGGCGGAGGCGGCCGAGTCCGCGGCCGTCCACCGGGCGGCGGAGCAGCTCACGCTCGCCGAGGCCCGGCTGAAGTCCGCCGACCTCGACGCGCGGGCCAAGCTGCGGCTGGCGGAGGCCGTGCAGGCCGAGTCCGCCGCCGAGGGGCTGGCGGCCGTACAGGTCCGGGAGAAGGAGGCCGACGCCATCGAGAAGTCCGGGCGGGCGGAGGCCCAGGCGATGGAGGCGCGGCTGAAGGCGGAGGCCGAGGGGATCCGCGTCAGGGCGCTCGCGGAGGCCCTCTCGATCGGCGAGAAGCTGAAGGCGGAGGCGCAGGGTCTGACGGAGAAGGCGGCGGCGATGGCGGCGCTGGACGAGGCCTCGCGCGGGCACGAGGAGTACCGGCTGCGGCTGGCCGCGGAGAAGGAGATCCGGCTGGCCGGGCTCGACGTGCAGCGGGGGCTCGCGGAGGCGCAGGCCATGGTGGTCGCGGCGGGGCTGGAGAAGGCCGAGATCAGCATCGTGGGAGGGGATTCGGTCTTCTTCGACCGGCTGGTCTCCGCCATCTCGCTCGGCAAGAGCATCGACGGGTTCGTCCAGCACTCCGACACCGCGCGAGGCCTCGCCGGATCGTGGCTGGACGGCACCCACGACTTCACCGAGGACCTCACCCGCGTACTCGGCTCCTTCTCCACGGCGGACGTGCAGAACCTGACGGTGTCGGCCCTGCTGGCCAAGCTCGCACAGGGGGGAGGCGCGACGGCCCCCGTCCCGTCCGAGCTGCCCGAACCGAAGACCGGGCCGGCTGCCACCACCCACGGCCCCGCCGCCCTCAACGGCTCGACCAGGGCCTGACCCACCCCGCCTCCGGGCCGGCCGGACCCCGCCGGGTCCGGCCGGCCCCCGATCCGCCGGCGCAGCGCCCCCGCAGGAGTCGCACATGACCAGCACGTCCCCCCTGGACCCGGGCACCTACGAGGTGCTGCGCGACCGGCTCGCCGTTCAGGGCGGAGAGCTGGCGCGGCGCGCAGAGGCCCTCAACGCCCGCCGGATCGAGGAGTTCGGATCCACCGGCCTCGCCCTCGAATCCACCGGCCGCCTGCGCACCGAACTCCCTTGTACGCCCCGGGACATCGTGGCCGTCGGCGACACCCTCCTCTTCGGCTACCACGCCTCCGTCGCCGTCAAGGGGGAGACCGCGGTGTCGGCGCTGTCGGAGGTCTTCGCCCTCCACGACCGGGAACTGAACCGGCTCCCCGACGACTCCGTCCCCGGACTCCTCGACGACCCCGATTTCCTACGGGAGTTCGCCGCCCTCCACCGCTACTACCACCAGGCCCGCCTGCTGCGGCTGCGCCGCCTGGACGGCAGACTGCTCGCGGTCTTCCGCACCGGCGACACCACCGAGGACATCCGCGTCCTGCGCTGGGCCCTGTACCCCGAAGGCGGCGCCCGGTTCCTCGACGCCCGCGGCGAGCGCGACCACGCCTACCCGCCCTCCCACGACCACGACTTCGAGTGGACCGCCACCACCCGGGCCGACCACGTCCTGGGCCGCCACCCGCACGTCTCCATCGGCGCGGAGGTTTACGTCTCCACCGTCGGCGGCGCCCTGACCGTCAAGACCGAGGACGACACCGAGACCGCGGAGGGGATCCACAGCGAACCGGTCGACGAACCGCTCCAGTCCCTCGCCGACGCGGACATCGCATACGCCAGGGTCGGGCCGCTGATCCTGCTGCGCGTGCGCCCGTACAAGGAGGAGACCGACCGCCACCTCGTCTTCGACACCCTCACCCGCGAGATCGTCCGCCTCGACGCCATCGGGCAGGCCGCCCGCCGGCTCCCCGAGGACCAGGGGGTCGTCTTCCCCGGCGGATACCACCTGGCGGCCGGCGCCGCCGGCGCCACGGCAGGCACCGGCGCCACCAAGACCTTCGACATCGACGCCGCCCTCCTCGCCCCCCTCCGGTTCGAGCGGACCGTACGCTCCCCCAACGGCGAGGACCTGCTGTACGTGTTCCAGCCCCGCGGCGGCGGCCGCGGCCTGCTCCTTGCGTACAACGTGATCCGCAAGGAGGTCGCCACCCCGCTCACCGGCCGCGGCCACGCCCTCTTCGAGGACGGCACGCTGCTCGTCCTGCGCGCCGACGGGCAGGAGCCCTCCCGCGTCCACACCGTGCAGCGCTGGAGCTCCCCGTTCCTCTCCGAGACCTACGCGGCTTCGCGCCCCGCCGGCTCCGGAGCCGCGGCCCGCGTCGGCAACGCCGACCTCGTACGCGGCATCTCCGACTGCCTCTCCATCGCGGGAGCCGCCGCCGGGACCACGCCGACCACCGGCGTGTACGAGAGCCTCGTCGCCGCCTGCGTCCGGGCCGGCGACCAACACCACTGGCTGGACGACCCCGAACTCGGCGATCTGCGGTCCCCGCTCGAGGAGGTCCGGGCCACCGCCGAGCAGGTCCTCGCCGAGTTCGAGACCGTGCTGACCCTGACCCGCCAGGCCGCCGACGCCCTCGGCGAAGCGGCGGCGCGCACCGCCTCGCTGGTCCGCAGGGCCCGCGGCGAGGCCCCCCGCACCACCGGCGACTGGGTGGAGCGGCTCACCGAACTGCGCCGCGCGCACGGGCACGTGCTCACCCTGAAGGAACGGCGGTACGCCGACCCCGAGGCCGTGGACGCGCTGGCCGCCGGCATCGGAGGCGCTGTCGACGCCTTCGCCCGGCGCGCCGTGGCCTTCCTCGCACGGGAGGACGCCTTCGCCGCGCACCACACGGACATCGGCCAACTCACCGCGGCCGCCGGGGCGATCACCACCACCGCCGAGGCGGCCGGACTCACCGCCCGGCTCGATGCGCAGAGCGGGAGCCTGGACACCGTCACGGAGGTCATCGCCGGGCTGGAGATCGGCGACACCACCGTCCGCACCTCCATCCTGGAGCGCATCGCCGAGGTGCTCGGCGGGATCAACCGGGCGCGGGCCGTCCTCGACGCCCGGCGCCGCGAACTGGTGAACACGGAGGGGCGGGCCGAGTTCGCCGCGGAATCCGCCCTGTTGGGGCAGGCCGTGACGGGCGCGCTCGCCGCCGCCGGGACCCCCGAGGCCTGCGACGAGCAACTGTCCCGGCTGCTGCTGCGCCTGGAGGACCTCGAATCGCGGTTCGCGGAGAGCGAGGAGTTCCTCGCCCGGCTGGCCGACCGGCGCTCCGAGGTCCACGAGGTCCTCTCGGCCCGCAAACAGACCCTCCAGGACGCCCGCGCCCGCCGCGCCGAACGGCTCGCCGACTCGGCAGCCCGGGTCCTGGACACGATCGCCCGCCGGGTGGCCCAGCTCGCGGACGGCGACGCCGTCAGCACGTTCTTCGCCTCCGACCCCATGGTCTCCAAGATCCGCCGCATCGCCGCCGAACTGCGTGAACTCGGCGAGCGGACCCGGGCCGAGGAGCTCGACGGCCGCATCGCGGCAGCCCGCCAGGAGGCCGCCCGGTCCCTGCGCGACCGCACCGAGCTCTACGCGGACGGCGGCCGGACCCTGCGCCTGGGCCGCCACCGGTTCGCCGTCAACACCCAGCCCTTCGACCTGACCCTGGTCCCGCAGGGCGACGGCCTGGCCTTCGCGCTCACCGGGACCGACTACCGCTCGCCGGTCACCGAACCGGAGTTCGTGGCCACCCGCCCGTACTGGGAGCGCTCGCTGCCCTCCGAGAGCGCCGGGGTCTACCGCTCCGAGTACCTGGCGGTGCGGCTGCTGACCGAGCGGGGACCGGGCGCGCTGTCGGGGGCCGACCTGCCCGCGCTGGTGCGGGCGGCCGCCGAAGCCGCGTACGACGAGGGATACGAGCGCGGGGTCCACGACCACGACGCCCTGCTGATCCTGAACGCGGCGCTCGGCCTGCACGCCGACGCCGGGCTGCTGCGCCACCCGTCCGGGGTCCGGGCGCGAGCACAGCTCTTCTGGGTGCACCGGGCGAGCGCGCAGGACCGTACCCGGTGGACCAGCCGGGCGGTCCTGCTCGCGCGGGCCCGGGACACCTTCGAGGGGCCGGTTCCGGCGATCGCCGAGCTGCGGTCCGAACTCGCGGCGGCCATCGGCGGGTTTGGTGCCGAGGGTGCGGCGGCATACCTCTTAGAAGAGCTGTCCCGCGATCCGGCCGCCGGGAGCGGGGGCTTCGTCACGAGCGCGGGGGTCCGTACCCTGCTGGACAAGTTCCGCCGCTCGGTGGGCACTTCGGCGTACGACGAGGGTCTGGCGGCGCTCGGTGAACTCGCCGACCGGCGCCAGGCGGTGGAGGCCTGGCTCGGCGCGTACGCGCGGGCCGCCGGGGAGCAGATCGCCCCGGGGGACCTGGCCGAGGCGGTCGCCGTCGAACTCTGCCCCGACCTGCCCCGCTACGACGTGGACGCGCCGCTGACCGCGACGGTCGACGGCCTCCTGGGGCGCCACCCCCGGATCGCCGGCCGCTCGCTCACCGTGCGCATCGACGACCTGCTCTCCCGTGCCGGTGAACTCGCCGCCGGAGCAGAGGAGTTCCGCGACTACCAGCGCCGCCGCGCGGCCCTGGTCGCCGGCGAGCGGGTCCGGCTGCGGCTGGAGGACTACCGGGCCAAGGTGCTCTCCTCCTTCGTCCGCGGCCGCCTCGTCGACGAGGTCTGCCTCCCGCTGATCGGCGAGAACCTGGCCAAACAGCTGGGCACCACGGGGGAGGGGCGGCGGACCGACAGCAACGGCCTGCTGCTGCTCGTCTCCCCGCCGGGGTACGGCAAGACCACGCTGATGGAGTACGTGGCCGATCGGCTCGGACTGGTCCTGGTGAAGGTGGACGGCCCGGCCCTCGGATCCGGGGTGACCTCGCTCGATCCGGCGCGGGCGCCGGACGCGACGGCGCGCCGGGAGGTCGAGAAGATCAACTTCGCTCTGGAGGCCGGCAGCAACACCCTCCTCTACCTCGACGACATCCAGCACGTCTCGGCGGAGCTGCTGCAGAAGTTCATTCCGCTCTGCGACGCCACGCGGCGGATGGAGGGGGTCCGGGAGGGCGAGCCGCGCACCTACGACCTGCGGGGCAAGCGGTTCGCGGTGTGCATGGCGGGCAATCCGTACACCGAGTCGGGGGAGCGGTTCCGGATCCCGGACATGCTGGCCAACCGGGCCGACGTGTGGAACCTCGGCGATGTCCTGACCGGCAAGGAAGCCGCCTTCGCGGCCAGCTTCGTGGAGAACGCCCTCACCTCCCACCCGGTGCTCGCCCCGCTCGCCGGACGCGACCGCGCCGACCTCGAACTGCTGGTCCGGCTGGCGGCCGGGGATCCGGCGGCAGGGGATCCGGCGGCCGCCGCGGACCGCCTGGCCCACGGGTACGCCCCGGCCGAACTGGACCGGATCCTGGCCGTGTTGCGGCACCTTCTGGCCGCCCGGGACGTGGTCGTCACCGTCAATGCCGCCTACATGGCCTCGGCGGCTCAGGAGGACGCCACCCGTACGGAACCGCCGTTCCGGCTGCAGGGCTCGTACCGCAACATGAACGGGATCGCGGCGCGGATCGACCCCGTGATGAACCCCGCCGAGCTCTCCGCCGTCATCGACGACCACTACCGGGCCCAGGCCCAGATGCTGACCGCGGGCGCCGAGGCGAACCTCCTCAAACTCGCCGAACTGCGCGGCACGTTGACGCGGGAGCAGGCGGCGCGCTGGAGCGCGCTCAAGGCCGCGTACGCAGCGGGTCCGCGGGGGCCGGGCGGGTCCTGACGGCCGGGGCGGGTCCCGACGGCCGGGGCCGTCTCTTTCGGATCTTGCCGGGTCCGAAAGGGGCGGCCTACGCCGCCGGGCAGCGGGCCCCGGTTCCGCCCGCGTCGGCGCGCGCGTCGGAGCCGCCGGTCCCGATGCCCGGAGCGGTGGCGGACGGGGCGAGCGTGACGTCCAGGCCGAGGCCCGCGCTGGTGGTCCGGGCGCCGGTGAGCCGGACCCCTTCCGGCAGGTCGTCGATGGTCACGGTCCGGGGAGCGAGCTGTTCGGCCAGGCCGCCGGTGCCGGGCAGGGACTTGAGGCTGCTGATCGACAGATTGCGGCCCAGGGCGGAGACGGTGGTCGGCGTGATCGTGACGCTGTTCGCCGTGGTGCTGGTGCTCGCGTGGACGGTCACGGGCAGGCCCAGGCTGCCCACCGTCCCGGTGAAGGTCAGACCTTTCGCGTCCGCGCCCACCTTCAGGCCGGAGGTGCCCTCGCCGCCCTGCCCGGATGCGGCGAGACGTTTCTGCAGTTCTCCGTAGGCGACGGTGGCCGTGGCCCGGCCGCCGCCCACGCCGCCGTCGCGCGTGACGTCGTAAAGATCGGCCTCGACCGTCATGTCGGTGTCGGAGCGGTGCACTCCCTTCGCCTCCAGGTGGAGGGAGCCCACCTCGCCCGAGAGCGCGCGCAGCCCGGCGAAGGTGCCGTCCAGCTCGGCGGTGACGGGGCCCTCGGCCCGCAGACGGCAGCCCGCGGCCCGCGCTATCCGGTCCTGGGCGCTGTGCGCGACCACGACGTCGGTGATGCAGACCGCGGCGGCGAGGGCGGCGACGGTCCCCGCGGTGACGAGTACGGGGGTGCGCCGGAACTTCGTGGCGGGCTTCGTGGCGGGCTCAGTGGCGGGTTTCGTTGCGAGCTTCACTGCGGGGCGGATCCGATCTGCTTCAGCATCCCGAAGGCCTCGAGCAGGAGGTGGGACGGCGGGGAATCGGTGACGGTGCCGTTCGCGCGGCGCCGGCGCTGGGTGCGCAGGACGGCGCGTACGGCGGACAGCGCGGCGCCGGAGATCACCGCGGCGCGGAGGTCGGCGTCGGGCGTCCCGGCGGGGAGCCGGGCTTCGACGAGGAGGGAGAGCCGGTCGTCGAAGTCCGTGAAGATGTGCACGAGCTGGGCGGCCACGGCGCGTTCGGCACCCTCGATGGAGTGGGTCAATGCGGTGAGGCTGGACGCCGCGAAGGGGGCGACCGCCGAGATCAGGGCGTTGCAGACGGCGTCGAGCGGGGCCTCCTGCGGGGGGCGCCGGGCCAGCTCGGCCTCGACGTACGCGAAGAGCTCGATGCTGTCGGGCAGGAGCAGGGCCTCTTTGCTCTCGAAGTAGCGGAAGAAGGTCCGCTCCGAGACGTTCGCGCAGGCGGCGATGTCCGCGACCGTGGTGCCCGCGAAGCCGTGCTCGGCGAAGAGCGCGGCCGCGCCCTCGCGCAGCAGCGTGCGGGTCCGCTCCTTCTTGCGCTCGCGCAGTCCGGACTCGGCTTCCGCTTCGGGGTCGGGCGGATCTTGGGTCATGGCCGCAGCCTAGCAATGACGTCACCCCTGTCAATTGTCACCCACGACAATTGTCAGTCCTGCCATTTTCTGCCAAGGTGCCTCGTGTCAGCCCTGACACTTTCCTGGAGGCGTCGTGCACTCCCCTTCCCGCCTGGGCCGCCTCGGCGCCTTCAGCGCGCGCCATCCCGTCTGGGTGATCGCGGCCTGGCTCCTGCTGCTGGCCGGCGCGGCACTCGGCCGCCACCTGGCCGACCCCACCTACAGCGACCAGATCGCCCTGCCCAGCACGCAGTCCCGTACCGGAGCCGACCTGCTGGCCCGCTCCGCCCCCGGGGTCGGCGACCCCAGCGGGCGCGTCGTCTTCCACGTCGGGTCCGGCTCCCTGGCCGGACACCGGCAGGCCGTCGACGAGAGCCGCGCCGACCTGGCGGAGATGGACCACGTCACCGCCGCGTCCCCGGTCGTCACCAGCGCCGACGGCCGCACCGCCTACACCACCGTGTCCTTCGACCGGCAGGTCAAGACGCTCGGGCACGGCTACCGGGACACCCTCGATGCCGCCACCGCCCCGGCCCGCGCCTCGGGGGTGGAGGTCGCGTACGGCGGCGACCTGAACCAGGTCGTGCGGCCGCCCGCCAACGACAAGGCGAGCGAGGCGGTGGGCGTGGTCGCGGCCCTGCTGATCCTCGTCCTGACCTTCGGCAGCATCGCCGCCGCGCTGCTGCCCCTGGCCACGGCCCTGATCAGCGTGGGCGTGGGCATCGGGGTCGTCGGCATCGTCGCGGGCACCGTCACCTTCGCCACCGCCGCACCCACCCTCGCCACCATGATCGGCCTCGGCGTCGGCATCGACTACGCCCTCTTCCTCACCACCCGCTTCCGCCAGGACCTCATCGACGGGCACGATCCGGTCGACGCGGCCGGCCGCACCGCCGCCTCCAGCGGCCGCGCCGTCGTGGTGGCCGCCGTCACCGTCGTCGTGGCCATGCTGAGCCTGTACGCCTGTGGCCTGAGCTTCATCGGCCGCATGGGGCTCGCCGCCACCCTCGTCGTCGCCATCACGGGCGCGGCCGCCCTGACCCTGGTGCCGGCCGCCCTGGGCCTGGTCGGGCGCCGCATCGACCGGTTCACCGTCCGCCGCCCGGTCGCCGAAACCTCCGGCAGCCAGGACGGCTGGCACCGCTACGCCGCCCTGGTGGCCCGGCACCCGTGGAAGTTCCTGACCGCGGGCACCCTGCTGCTCGGACTATTCGCCGTACCGCTGCTCTCCATGAGGCTCGGCCACGTGGACGACGGCGCCGACAAGGCGGGCAGCAGCACCCGGCAGGCGTACGACTGGATAGCCGAGGGCACCGGACCGGGCTTCGGCCCCGGCGCCAACGGCCCCCTCGTCCTGGTCGCCGACCTCCACCACGCCACCGCAGCGGCCGACCGGATCGGCGCGGAGCTCACCGCCGCCCTGCGGGACACGGCCGGGGTCGCCCGGTTCACCCCCCTCACCCCGAGCCCCGACGGCAAGCTGCTCATCTCCACGCTCACCCCCGCCACCGGGCCGCAGACCGCGGACACGGGCAGCCTGTTCACCCGGCTCACCGACACCACCCTGCCCACGGCGCTCAGGGGCACCGGAGCCGAGGGCTACCTCACCGGATCCACCGCCGGACAGCTCGACTTCCGCGACACCGTCAAGGACCGGCTGCCGCTCATCATCGGCATCGTCCTGGCGGCCGCGCTCCTGCTGCTGACCGTCGTGTTCCGCAGCGTGGTGATCCCGCTCAAGGCGGTCGCCCTCAACCTCTTCACCACCGCGGCGTCCTACGGGATCCTCGTCGCGGTGTTCCAGTGGGGCTGGGGCAGCGGCCTGATCGGGCTGTCGGAGCCGGTGCCCATCGAGTCCTTCGTACCGATGATGATGTTCGCAAACGTCTTCGGCCTGTCAATGGACTACGAGATCTTCCTGCTCTCCGCCATCGCCGGGACCTGGCACCGCACCCGGGACAACACCCTCGCCGTCGGCACCGGCCTGGCCGCCACCGGCCGGGTCATCTCCAGCGCGGCGCTCATCATGACGGCGGTCTTCCTGTCCTTCGCGGCCTCGCCCACCGTGGTCGTCAAGATGCTCGCGCTGGGACTCGCCGTCAGCGTGATCCTGGACGCGACGGTGGTGCGGCTGGTGCTCGTTCCGGCGGCGATGTTCCTGATGGGGCGCGCCAACTGGTGGCTGCCGCCCTTCCTCGACCGGCTCCTGCCACACCCCGGGGAAGCGGCCGGGCACGGGGAGGGTCCGGGGAGGGCCCGGGGGTGAGGCATGATCGGGGGATGTCTGATCGCATCATCGCCGCCTGTGACGGGGCGGCCAAGGGAAATCCCGGGCCGGCCGCATGGGCCTGGGTCATCGCCGACACGCACGGCCACCCCGAGCGCTGGGAGGCCGGGCCGCTGGGCCGGGCCACCAACAACGTGGGTGAACTCACCGCCCTGCAGCGGCTGCTGGAGGCGGTGGCACCGGGGACGGCCGTCCAGGTACGGATGGACTCGCAGTACGCGATGAAGGCCGTGACCCAGTGGCTCCCGGCCTGGAAGCGCAACGGCTGGAAGACCGCCGCGGGCAAGCCGGTGGCCAACCGGGAGCTCGTCGAGAGCATCGACGCGCTGCTGACCGACCGGGACGTGGAGTTCCGCTACGTTCCCGCGCACCGCGAGGACGGCGACCACCTCAACGCGATCGCCGACCAGGCGGCCAGCGAGGCCGCGGTGAGCCAGGAGCCCGCCGGTACCGCGCTGGGTCATACCGCGATGCCGATCCCGGCGCCCGCCCGCAGCACACCGGCCCGCGCCACGAAGGCCCGTACCGCAGGTACCGGCACGGGCACCGGCACCGCGACCGCCAGGAAGGCGACCGGCACACGGAGCGGCGGCGTCACCATCAAGGCGAAGTTTCCGGGCACCTGCCCGTGCGGCAAGCAGTACGCCGCCGGAGAGAAGATCTCCAAGCTCGGATCCCGCTGGGGACACCCGGACTGCGGCGGCGCGGCCGCCGAGTAGCACCTCGGCCGCGCCGCCGGGCCCGCCCCGGCCCGGCGGCGCGGTGTCCGTCAGACCGTGGGCTTGCGGTTCTTGATGATCTCGGTCATGTCGGCCGTCTCTTCGGCCGGCGGCGCGGTGATCTCCTTCGCCCCCCGAAGGAGAGGAAGTCCATGGAGACGTTGACGGCGCCGAGGGCATTCGTCATGCGCGCCGGCATCCCCTTGTCGTCGATCCAGACGTCGGCGACCAGGTCCGTGGCGCCCGTGCCCATCGACTCGTAGATGGCGGCGGCGTCGCCCAGCTCGGCCAGGGAGATCTTGGCGTGGTAGTGGGTGGCGGCCTTGCCGTTGACGTCTTCCTTGCCGACCTTACTGACGCCCTTGGCGTACTTGAGCAGCTTCAGCCCCGCCGTCGGATCGTTGGAGCTCCCGTTCTTCAGCGCCGCGGCACCGTCCGCGCCCATGAGGGCGGAGGCGTCCATCTTGAGCCAGGTCCTGCCCTTGAGGCCGTTGCCCCAGGAGTAGAGCCCGGCCACGACCACCGGCTTGCCGCCGGTCTGTGGTCCCGAGGTCGTCGCCTTGATCTCGGCCGAGCCCGCGGCCGTAGCCTCGTCGGAGGCCTTGTCGAGCGCCGCGGCGAGCATGTCCGCCGAATCGGCGGCCCGGCTCACCGCCGTCGCCGCGGCACGGAGTCAGCTGTTCGGACTCCGTGCCGCCGCCGATCGTGGCCACTGCCGTCAGGGTCGGCCGCTCAGGCGATCTGCCACCGCTGGTAGGCGGAACCGCTGCTCGGCTGCTGGCTGGCCAGGGCTCCGTCCGAGCCGGAGGCCGTGGTCAGCAGCAAGGCGCTCTTCTTGTTGGTCACGGAGTACTCGCCCGCGCCGAGCGGGGCCAGCAGCCAGCGCTGGCTGTCGCTCGCGGGGGCGCAGGTGGCCTGGACCACGGCCGCGCCGGCGGATGCCGAGCCGCCCGCCGTGTCCGCGCAGAGGCCGGAGGAGCCGTTGGCCATGGTGTAACTGCCGTCCGCGTTGAGGGACAGCCGCCACTGCTGGTTGGGGCCGCCGTGCGGGGTCCAGGTGATCAGCTGGGTTCCGGAGGCGCTGGAACTCCCCGGGTCGTCGAGCGACTTCCCGGCGGCCGTCAGGGTCCGGGTGCCGGTCAACTGGCCCCCGTACGCTTCGAACTCGTACAGGGAGTAGCCGTACGTGGTGCCGCGCTGGGTGGCGTACAGGCGCAGGTAGCGGCCGGAGCCGGACAGCCCGGTCAGGTCCTGGACCCCGCCCGTACCGGCCGTGGTGGAGTACAGGGTGCGCCACGTGGCCTTGTCGTCCGAGAGCTGGATCTGGAAGGCCTTGCCGTAGGCGGCCTCCCAGCGCAGCACCACCCGGTTGACGGCCTGGCTGGAGCCCAGGTCGACCTGGAGCCACTGCGGGTCGCTGTACGCGCTCGACCACCGGGTGCCCGGATCGCCGTCCGTGGCCAGCGGGGCGGGGAAGTTGGCGGTCTCGGTGCTGGAGGCGGTGGTGGCGCGGCCCAGGGCGAGATTGCCCGGCTGCGAGGTGCTGGGCCAGGCGGGGTTGTGGCCGATCGCGGCGACGATCGGGGTGAAGGCGGCGTAGGTGCTCACCGGCTTCGGGGAACCCCAGGTCTGCTGGGCGAGCCCGCGCAGCGGGTACATGATGCCGGCGGCGACCTGGGTCTCCGTCTCGGCGTTGGGGCTGTCGCACCACACGTGGATCAGCGAACCGGGGTTCTTCGCACTGTCCGCGAGGACGTTGCCCCCTTCGAACGTGTCCGGGGTCCAGGTCTCGTACATCCACTTGGTGTCGGGCTTCGCGCCGCCGAGCACGTAATAGGTGGGGGTCCAGGACTCGTTGGCCACGGTGTGCCCGGCCGCCGCCAGTTGCTGCGGGGTGAGCCCGTAGCTGTACCAGTACTCGACGAGGATGCCCGCGTGCGGGGTGATGGTGCCGTCCCCGGCCTTGATCCCGTCGTTCCACATCCGGGTGGTCTTGCCGCCGGCCCGGACCAGGTCGTCGGCCCAGTTCACGAACCCGTAATAGGTGTCCTTGGCGGTGGCGTTCGCGCCGTAGTGGGCGCGGGCGTAGCTGAGCAGCTGGGGGTACTTGCTGTAGTCGGTGACGTACTCGTCCGCGCCGATGTGCCAATACGCGGCCGGGAACAGCGGCAGGTACTCGTTGATCAGGTCCTTGATCAGGGTGTACGAGGCGGGCAGGGACAGGTCGATGAAGTCCGGGCTGACCGCGCCGGAGCTGCTCTTGAGCTTGAGCTCCGGATGGGCCGCCAGGATCTGGTTCATGTGCCCCGGGGTGTCGATCTCGGGGACGATCGTGACGTGGTACTTCTGCCCGAGCGCGACCAGGTCGGCGATGTCCTGCTTGGAGTAGTGGTCGGTGGAGACGATCTCGGGGTGGGTCGCGCTCTCCAGCCGGAAGCCGAAGGTGTCCGACACGTGGAAGTGGAAGTAGTTGAGCTTGAGGTAGGCCAGTTCCTTGATGTGCTGCTTGACCCAGTCGACGGTGAAGAACTTCCGTCCCTGGTCGATCATCAGCCCGCGCTCGGACTTCGTCGGCCAGTCCACGGCCGTTCCGGCCGGCACCGAGGCCGACTGGTGCAGCAGTTGGAGCACGGTACGGGTGCCGTAGAAGGCCCCGGTGTCCGTCCCCGCCTGGATGGCGATGCTCTGCCCGACGGTCATGCGGTACCCCTCGGCGGGCAGTGAACCGTCACCGAGGCTCAGCCCGATGTCGCCGGGGGAGGCGCTCCCGGTGACCACGGCCACGGAGCGCCCGGCCAGTGCGCCCAAGTCCTCCGCCAGCGTGGCCGCTTCGTCCGAGAGCTGTGCGGTGTAGGCCGGATCGACGACGATCCGGCTGGTGCTCGTGAAGCCGTAGCTGCCGGTGCCGGCGGTCCACTGCCGCAGGGCCGGCACGGTCTGCGGCGCGGCCGCGGCGGCCGGGGCCGCTGCCGGGGAAGCGGCGGCGGCGCCGGGCAGGGAGAGTGCGGCCACCGCTAAGGCGGAGGCGGTCAGAAATCTGAGCAGACGCATGGCGAGTCCCCAGGTGTGGTCAGGGTAGGGGGAGTTCATGGCGGTATCTCCCTCCGGCCGTGACTGCCGGAGGGAGTGGCCAAAGTGCAGCGCAGTACCCGACCTATGTCAAGAGTTGCTCGAAACCCCACCTGAACGAGCAACATCGAGCAACTGGCCCTGGGGATCGGCGACCAGACCCGCCAGCAGGAGCAGCGCCGCATCGGAGGGGGAGCCCTCCGGGGCGCTGTACAGCATCATCCGGTGGCCGGTGCCGTCGGACAGGTGGAGGTTCTCGAAATCGAGGGACAGCGGACCCACGGCCGGATGGTGCATGGACTTGGTCCCGACGGTGCAGTCCCGTACCGGATGCTTGGACCACAGGGTGGCGAAATCGGGGCTCTGCAGCATCAGCGAGCCGATGAGTTCGGCCAGCGCACGGTCGTCGGGGTGGCGCCCCGCGACCAGCCGCAGTGCGGAGAGTGCGGTACGGGCTTCGGTCCGCCAGTCGGTGTAGAGCTCCCGGGTGTGCGGGTCCAGGAAGAGCATGCGCGTCAGATTGGGGCGGGCGGCCGGATCTTCGGGGCTCGCGGCGTCGAGGTGTCCGGCGAGCAGGGCGTGGCCCAGCGGATTCCAGGCGAGCACGTTGTTGCGGCCGTCCAGCACCACGGCCGGGACCTGCGGCATCGCACCGATCAGCCGGCGGGTGGCGGGGCGCGCGTACTCGGGGCGCGGGGACTGGGCCCGCTTGCGCTTCGGCGGCCGCGCGAGGTCGCGCAGGTGCGCCTGCTCGTCCGCGGTCAGGCGAAGGGCGCGGGCGAGCGAATCGAGGACGCTGTCCGAGGCGTTCGTGCTCTGCCCCTGCTCCAGGTGCGTGTAGTAGGTGATGCTCACGCCGGCGAGCAGTGCCAGCTCCTCGCGGCGCAGTCCGGGCACGCGCCGGCGGGTGCCGTGGGTCGGAAGGCCGACGTCCTCGGGCTGGAGGAGGGCGCGGCGGTTGCGGAGGAATTCGCCCAGGGCCGTGGGTGTGTCCATGGATTCCAGTGTGCCGTCCGGGTACGGGGAGCGGGCCGGTCAAGGGTGGCCCTGCCAGTGACAGCTTCCGCGGTGCCAGCACAACCAGAGGGCTGGGTAGGGCCGGGAGACCGGGCCAGAGTCGCTTCCCGGAACGCCTCAGTGGTGCGAGCGGAAAGGAAGTACGGCCATGGCTGTTGTCGGGAGTTCGTATGCGGACGCGGGTCCGGAGCAGGGGAAGGCAGAGCGGGAGGTGCCGGGGCTTCCGGGCCCGGAGGGGGCGGGGCCGGTCCGGCTGGACGGTCGCCTGCGGCTCGTCCTGGTGGTCCTGCTGGTCGCCCAGTTCATGCTGGCCGTCGACTTCTCGATCCTGAACGTGGCGCTTCCGGTCATCGGCGCCGGGCTCGGATTCTCCCTGTCCGGCCTCCAGTGGATCGCGACCGCGTTCGCGCTGAGCGCCGCCGGATTCACCCTCCTCTTCGGCCGGATCGCGGACCTCTTCGGCCGCCGCCGGCTCTTCCTGGCGGGCCTCGCCGTCCTGGGCCTGTCCTCCCTGGCCGGAGGTCTGGCCACCAGCCCCGAAATGCTCCTGACCGCCCGGGTCTTCCAGGGCCTGGCCACCGCCGCCGTCACCCCGGCGGGGCTGTCCCTGCTGACGACCTCCTTCCCCGAGGGGCCGCTGCGGCAGAAGGCGCTGGGTCTCAACGGGGCACTGATGTCGGCCGGGTTCACGGCGGGCGCGGTGCTGGGCGGCGTACTGACGGACCTGCTCTCCTGGCGCTGGGCGTTCCTCGTCAACGTCCCCGTCGCCCTCGCGGTCCTGATCATCGCCCCGACGGTCATCAAGGAATCCCGCCCGGCCGTCCGCCCGAAGCTCGACCTGCCCGGTGCCACCACGGTCACCCTCGGCCTACTGGCCCTGATCTACGGTCTGACGCGGGCGGGCGAGCACGGCTGGGGCTCGGCGGCGGCGCTGGGCTGGCTCGCCGCGGGGGTGCTCCTGCTCATCGCCTTCCACGCCGTCGAATCCCGGGCGGCCGACCCCCTGGTACCCGTCTCCGTACTCAGGAAGCGGACGGTCGCCTGGGGCAATACCGCGGGACTGATCGCCTTCCTCACGGAGACGAGCCTGGTCTTCCTGATGACGCTCCACCTCCAGGAGGTCCTCGGCTTCTCCCCGCTCTCGGCAGGACTGGCCTTCGGGGTCCTGGGCGCCGGCACGGTCATCGGCGGATCCATCGCGCCCCGCGTCATCGCGGGCACCTCCACCCGTACGGCCCTGGTCATCGGCGGACTGCTCCAGGCCGCCGCCACCCTGAGCCTGGTCGCCCTCGGCACTTCCCCCTCCGGCCTGTGGCTCCTGCTCACCGCCACCTTCGCGGGAGGCATCGGCAACATGCTGGTGATCGTCGGCTTCATGGTCACCGCCACCACGGGGCTGCCCGACCGCGAGCAGGGCATGGCCACCGGCCTCGCCACGATGACCCAGCAGATCGGCATCACGATGGGCACCCCGGTGATGAGCGCGATCGTGGCGGCCCACAGCTCAATCCATGCGGGCATCACGACCGCGATCCTCGTCAACACGGCGCTCGTACTGCTCGGGACCCTCACCACCGTCCTCTTCCTGAACGGCAGGCGGGCCTAGAAAGGCGGGATCAGGGCCGCCACCACGCGTCGAGCGGGGTGACCGGAACGGTCCGCTTGTGCCGGGTGGCCAGGAAGATCGACTCCAGCCTGGCCGCCACCTCGGTGGTGACCTCGGCGCCTTCCAGGTAGTCGTCGATCTGGGCGTACGACAGGCCCAGCGCCACCTCGTCCGGCAGCGCGGGACGGTCGTCCTCGAGGTCGGCGGTCGGTACCTTCTCCCAGGTGCTCGGCGGTGCTCCCAGCTCCTGGAGCAGCGCCGCGCCCTGCCGCTTGCTCAGTCCGGTCAGCGGGGTGATGTCGACGCCGCCGTCGCCGAACTTGGTGAAGAAGCCGGTCACCGCCTCGGCCGCGTGGTCGGTACCCACGACGAGCATCCCCAGCTGCCCAGCGATCGAGTACTGGATCACCATGCGTTCGCGGGCCTTGATGTTGCCGCGCACGAAGTCCCGGAGCTTCGGCTCGCCGCCCAGCAGCTCCTGCAGGCCGAGCGCCGCCTCGGCGCCCACGGCGTCCGCGCTCGGCTTGACGTTCACCGCGATCGAGCGGTCCGGCCGGATGAACTCCAGCGCGATCTGCGCGTCGTGCTCGTCGGCCTGGACCCCGTAGGGCAGCCGCACCGCGACGAAAGTGGCCTCGTGGCCCTCGGCGCGCAGCTCCTCGGAGGCGAGCTGGCACAGCCGGCCGGCCAGCGTGCTGTCCTGGCCGCCGCTGATCCCGAGGACGAAGCCGGTGGCCGGGGTCGACCGCAGGTAGTCCTTCAAGAAGTCGACCCGTTCCCGGATTTCGACCTTGGGGACGATGGTCGCCTTGACGCCAAGTTCAGCGAGAATCTGCTCGCGGAGGTTCACCATCCACGTACTGTACTGGCCGAATTCGAACTGGGGGAAGCCGATCTTGAGCGGTCGTCCTATGGGGGAGGCGTCCGGATGATCCGGGTGCCGGAGGGGTTCGCGCGGAGCACGGTCGAGCGTGAAGGCGGGCCCGGAGCCCGGTGGATCGCCGAACTGCCCTTGATCGTGGACGGGTTGCTGGAGCAGTGGGGGTGCGTGCCGGAGGGCGCGGTGCTGCACGGGGGAGTCGGAGTCATCGTCCCGGTGCGCAGGCCGGCCGGGGCGGCCGCCGTGCTGAAGGTGTCGTTCCCGCACCCGGGCAACGTCCACGAGCCGGACGCCTTCGCCGCGTGGCGCGGCCGCGGGGCCGTCCTGCTGTACGAGCGCGACGACGCGCGCTTCGCGCTGCTGCTGGAGAGGGTCCGCACCTCCACCCTGGCGGAGTCCGCGGACGGCGACGAGGTGGCGGAGGTCGCGGGGCGGATCAACCGCCGACTGGCCGTTGCCGCCCCGCCCGTGCTGCCCCGGCTGCGGGACCAGGCGCGGACCTGGGAGGAGGAGCTGCGCCAGGACGCCGAGGAACTGCCGCACTCGCTGCCGCCCCGCGTGGTCGGCGCGGCCATCTCGACCGCGCGCGAGTTGGGCCGCGTACAGCCGGACACCCTCGTCCACGGAGACCTGCACGCCAGGAACATCCTGCGCGCCGACCGCGAGCCGTGGCTGGCCGTCGACCCCAAGGGGTACGCCGGAGACCCCGCCTACGACGGCGGCACCCTGCTCAAGTCGCGCGCGCTGGAGCTACTGGTGGCGGAAGACCTCGGCAAGGCCGCCCACCGCATCCTGGACGTGTTCGCCGAGGCTGCCGAGGTCGATCGCGAGCGCGTCCGGCGCTGGGCCCAGTTCCATGCCGTCCGGGCGTCCTTCTGGGGCCGCCGGCACGGATTCCGCGTGGCCCGCGAAGGGGCGGTACTGGACCTGCTCACCGCGTTCACGGACCGCCTGGCGGAGGCGCTCACGGAGAACGTCTAGTGCCGTGCCGGGCGCCGCGACCCGGTGAACCTTTCCGGTCACAGCACTAGCGACGCGGGCGCTACCGATCCGGAGCCATGGGCGAGCGGCCGTGACCGGCGCTCCTACGACGGGCGCCAGAGTGCCGATGCGTGAGCAGACAGACAAAGCAGTGGCCGTCCGTCCGGCTTCCCTGACACGATCTGGGCGTGACCACGTTGTTCCTGATGGTCGGCCTACCAGGGGCCGGGAAGACCACGAAGGCTCGGCAGCTCGCCAAGGAGCACGGTGCGCTGCGCCTGACGCCAGACGACTGGATGATCCCGCTGTTCGACATGGCGGAGGCGGACGGGAAGCGCGACGTGCTGGAGGGCCGGATGCTCTGGCTCGCTCTGGAAGCGCTCAGGCTCGGCACCAACGTCGTGGTGGACTACGGCTGCTGGTCCCGCGACGAACGGTCCGCGATCCGCTGGCTGGCCGAGGCCGAGGACGCCTGCTTCCGGATGGTCTACCTGCCGGTGGACGACGAGACCCAACGTGCCCGGATCGCCCAGCGCCGGGCGGACGCCCCCGCGGAGACGATTCCGATGACCGAGGCCGACATCCTGCACGGGCGCGCGCACTTCGAGGAGCCCGATGCGGCGGAGCGCGGAGGCTGCGGGGCCGCCGGCCCGCCGCCCGGCTGGGCGGACTGGCGGGAGTGGGCCGCCAACCGGTGGCCGTCCTTCGCTTGACCGCAGCCGTGCCGGACGTACCCGCGACGGCCCGTAAAGATCCGAAAGAGGACGGCCTAGTCGGCCAGGGCCGTGGTGATCACCAGGGGCGGCTTCGCCCGCTCCGCGGCCCAGGTGCGGCCCGCGGCGAGCTCCGGGTCGGCGAGGGCCAGCGCCTCGTCCACGGTGGGGCGGTGCTGGACGACGTCCCGGAATCCGGCGCGCTCCAGCAGGGTGGGGAAGAGCTCCACGGGCCAGGCGTGGTTGGGCATCGACTGCCAGGTTCCGTCCGTGCGCCGGAGCCGTACGGTCACCTCGTCGCCGGGACCGTACTCACCGCCCGGATCCCCGATGCGCAAGGATGCGTACTCCGTGCCGCTGCACGCGGGATCCGTGGCCAGTAGGACGAAGGGGGCGCCGGGGCGCAGGATCCGGCGGATCTCCCCGAAGACCGAGAGCACCGTCTCCTCGGTCGGCAGCGAGGCCAGGACGTGGTTGCACATCACCGCGTCGGCGCTGCCGTCCGCGAGGCAGACCGTGCGGCCGTCCTCGACCAGGTGGTACTCGGCCACCGCCGTCCCGGAGCCGCGGGCCAGTGCCAGCATCTCGGGGGAGGTGTCCACGCCCAGCACCCTCGCGCCGAGCCGCCGGGCCGCGTGGTCGGCCACTTTGCCCGGCCCGCATCCGTAGTCCACCAGGACGTGGCGGCTGTCGATCCACCCCGCCAGGGCCCGGAAGACGAAGGGGTACCCGAGCAGCCAGTCGGTGGCCGCGTCCACGGCCGCGAAGGCCTGCGCACCGTCCGGTCCGGACCATGCGACGCCCTCTTCCCCGGCACCCGCTCCGGCATTCCCGGTTCCCTCTGGCCTGTCGCTCACGGTCACCACTATCGGGCCACGACCGGCCGGGCCGGGCGGTACGACACGGCGGCATCGTGCGGCGGCCGGGGTCGGGGCCGGGGTCCGGATGGACCCGGCCCCGGCCCCGCCAGTACTACGGGGACTGCCGCGCGTCGCGCTCCGCGGCCTCGGCGGCTTCCGCGATGCGCTTGATGCCCGCCAGTCGCCGGTCCCAGTCGGCGGCCAGGGTGGCCATCCACCGTGCCGTGGCGTCCAGGGCCGCGGGCCGCACCGTGTACCGGACCTCGCGTCCGACCCGGCTCCCGGAGACCAGCCCGGCGGCGTCCAGGACGGCGAGGTGTTTGACCACCGCCTGCCGGGAGACGGGAAGGCCCTCCGCGAGCGTGGTCGCGGTCACCTGGCCCTGTGCGGCGAGCAGGTCGAGCAGCTTGCGCCGGGTCGGGTCGGCGAGCGCGGCGAGGACCTCGTCGACCGCCGTGCCCGTGCCCGCGCCGGGGCGTCCGTCGTCCGTCACGCCGCCGACTGTTCGACGCGCTTCCTGAAGGCGTCGAGCACCTGCGGCCAGCCGCCGGTGTTGTCCTTCAGGGCCCGGTCGCGCAGCTCCTCGGACCCGGCCAGCGTGGCGAACCCGCTCTCCACGACGCGGAGCCGGGTCTTGTCGCCCTCCCGGGTCAGGGTGAACTCCACCAGGGTGCTGTTGTCCTCGCTGAGCTCCTGTCCCGGGAACGCGCTGGCCCAGCGATAGGCCAGGTACGTCGGCGGGTCCACCTTCTCCACGCGCACCGGGAAGTCGCCGTACTGGGCGTTGCTCGCCACGACCGACTCCCCTTCCTTGGCCACGGTGCCCGCCAGCACCGTCAGGCCGGCGTCGTCGGCCACCCAGAAGCCGGGCTCGGCGACGAGCGACCAGACCCGCTCCAGGGAGGCCTCGATCAGGGTGTCGCGTTCGATCCGATCCGTACTCATGGCGGACTCCTTCGGCTCCGTCCTCACCACGACGGTGAGGTGCAACTCCAGAGTTGCACATGGGTCGGGCTGGTGCAACCGTACGGTTGCGCGAGTTCGATCATCGAAATATCTGTGTTCGCCACGACAGAAATGAATGCGGGGTGCGGTAAGAATTTCTGGTCCGACCGGCGGAGTGGAATTATTGTTCTCGCCCGGCCGGTTCCGGCGTGCTACTGTGGTTTCAGTTGCAGTTGTGGTTCCCAAAGATTTGATTCCGGCATTTTCCGGGCTGGGCAATCATCGGCGACTCGAGGTTCGCACAGTGCGAACCTCTGGGCTGTGCCCCGAAGGAGATTCAACATGGCTAATGGCACCGTGAAGTGGTTCAACGCGGAAAAGGGCTTCGGCTTCATCGAGCAGGAGGGTGGCGGTCCTGACGTGTTCGCCCACTACTCGAACATCGCCTCCCAGGGCTTCCGCGAGCTTCAGGAAGGTCAGAAGGTCAGCTTCGACATCGCGCAGGGCCAGAAGGGCCCGACCGCTGAGAACATCGTCACTGCCTGACGCTGAAGCGTAACCACGCAGCTGGGGCCCGCACCTTGGGGTGCGGGCCCCAGCTCGTTGTATTTTTCAGGCTCCGCCGGCCGTTGCGGCCCGTGTGAGCGGCGCGACAGCGCTCGCTGTCGAAGCGCCCAGCTGTTCTGCCGATGGATTTTTCCTCGGCTCCCTGCCCGCGTGTGACCGCCGTTACCATCGGCACGCCGCGCGGCGCCCCCTTCGTGACAACCCGGAAGTAGTTCAATCCGGCTTCGTCATATCTGATTTTGTTTCGGCTCATTCTTGTGAATCGTCGCGCGGCTTGATTTCCGCTGCCGGGAATTCCCTCGATGTGTGCCGTATCGAGGAAGGTTCCGCATGAACCGCACGACACGTACGAACAACCGCTCTTCCGGCAGCCGTAAGAGCGGTGGCTCCTACGGGGGCTCCACCGGCTCCTACGGGGACTCCGCGGGCTCCTACGGGGGCTCTTACGGCGGCTCCACCGGCTCCTACGGGGGCGGCTCGACCAGCTCCTACGGTGGCGGCTCCACCGGCTCCTACGGCAGCTCCGCAGGTTCCGCCGGCCGAGGCAGCCGCTTCGGCTCGTCGGCCCCCAGCCGTTCCGGTGCTCCCAGCCGCTCCGGTGGCCCCGGCCGTTCCGGCGGCCCCTCCCGCTCGGGTGGTGGCGGCTACGGCCGTCGCAGCTCCGCACCGCAGGGCGAGTTCGCCCTGCCGGTCACCGTGGTTCCCGGGCTGCCCGCCGTCGAGGCCTTCGCCGACCTCGACATGCCGGCCCCGCTGCTGGCCACGCTCAAGGCCGAGGGCATGGCCACGCCGTTCCCGATCCAGGGCGCGACCCTGCCCAACACCCTCGTCGGCCGCGACGTACTGGGCCGCGGCCGCACCGGATCCGGCAAGACCCTCGCCTTCGGCCTGGCCCTGCTGGCCCGTACGGCCGGGCAGCGCGCCGAGCCCGGTCAGCCGCTCGCGCTGATCCTCGTACCCACCCGTGAGCTCGCCCAGCAGGTCACGGCGGCGCTCACCCCCTACGCCCGTGCGGTCAAGCTGCGCATGGCCACCGTCGTCGGCGGCATGCCCATCTACCGGCAGGCCACCGCACTGCGCGGCGGGGCCGAAGTGGTCGTCGCCACTCCCGGACGTCTGAAGGACCTCATCCAGCGGGGCGACTGCCGGCTCAACCAGGTCGGCATCACCGTCCTGGACGAGGCCGACCAGATGGCCGACATGGGGTTCATGCCCCAGGTGACCGCGCTGCTCGACCAGGTGCGCCCCGAGGGCCAGCGGATGCTCTTCTCCGCCACCCTCGACCGCAACGTGGACCTGCTGGTCCGCCGCTACCTGACCGACCCCGTCGTGCACTCCGTCGACCCCTCGGCCGGTGCCGTCACGACGATGGAGCACCACGTCCTGCACGTCCAGAACTTCGACAAGCAGGCCGCCACGACCGAGATCGCCGCCCGCGACGGCCGCGTGATCATGTTCCTGGACACCAAGCACGGCGTGGACCGGCTGACCGAGCACCTGCTCCACAGCGGGGTGCGCGCCGCGGCGCTGCACGGTGGCAAGTCGCAGCCCCAGCGCACCCGTACCCTCGCGCAGTTCAAGACCGGGCACGTGACGGTCCTGGTGGCCACCAACGTCGCCGCCCGCGGCATCCACGTGGACAACCTCGACCTCGTCGTCAACGTGGACCCGCCGACCGACCACAAGGACTACCTGCACCGCGGCGGCCGTACCGCCCGTGCCGGCGAGTCCGGCAGCGTCGTCACGCTGGTCCTGCCCAACCAGCGCCGCGAGATGACCCGCCTGATGGCCGCCGCCGGGATCACCCCGCACACCGCCCAGGTCCGCTCCGGCGAGGCCGAGCTGAACCGGATCACCGGCGCCCAGGCACCGTCCGGAATCCCCGTCACCATCACCGCGCCCGTCCCCGAGCGCTCCAAGAGCGGTACGGGGTCCTCCCGCGGCCGCCGGAGCCGTCCGGCGCAGGAGCGGCGCAGCAGGACGGGATCGTCCCCCGCGCGGTCCGAGCGCGGGAGCACCTTCTCCACTGCCGCGTAGTCCGGCCCCGGTCAAGCTCCACAGCTCCGTACCTCCATGCCGCGGGCTCCGCGCCCCGGCGTCCCCGTGCCGCTGCGGCCGGGACGGTTCTCTCCCCCTGTGAGGATTCATGCGCTTCGTCATCGCACGCTTTCCGTTCGACCTCGACAAGGGCGGGGTGCTGGCCTCGATGAAGGGCGTCAAGCCCGAACCGATCACGGGTGAGTCCGTGATCATCGGCCGCCGCGCCTACCCCGTCAAGCAGGTGGGCGCGGTCATCACCCGCCAAGACCGCCGGGACTTCACGGCCGCCGAGGTGACCAGGGCGCTGACCGCGCTGGGCTTCACCTGCCGTGCGCTCGCCCCGGAAACACCGCCCAACGCCGGCCTGACCCCGGTCCAGAAGGCGTCCGCGCTGCTCGGCGCCCCGGCCGGGGTCTGACCGAAGGCGCACGTACGGCGCGTACGGCAGGTACAGCGCGTACGGCATGCAGAGCAGGCAAAGCACCGAGGGTCCCGGACGGCACCAGCCGCCGGGGCCCTCGGTGCTTCGTCATGCCCGCGTCCAGCGCGGGCCCGCCGGAGCGGCCGGGGCCGGGGCCGGGGCGGGGGTCAGAGGCGGGGGCTGCGGCTCGGCGCGGTCCAGGCGCAGACTGCGCAGGGTGGCGTCCGTCTCGCGCTGGAAATGCTCGTAGGTGATCAGCCGGTCCCACAGCGGGTCGGGCAGGCCGGGAACGGTGGCCCCCCGGGCCTCCCATTCGCGTGCGAGCTGATCGAATACGGCGGCCCCCCCGGCGGCCCGGCCGGCGGGGGGAGAACCGCCCGGAGACTGCTGCCGGGGGATGCCCCGTACCGTCCCGGAAGGGGCGCGGTCGGGAGCCCGGTGCCGTGCCAGGGACGGGGAAGCGGCGTGTGTGGTGCCCATGCCTGCCCCAACGATTCTCCGCCTCCCCGGGTACGCCCTGAGCCCGACGGCGGATGCCCGGACGGGGCCCGGGGGCGGCGCGCACCACCCCGTGGACGGTGCGCGGGGGGAGTGGGGCACGGCAAATGGTGTTGAATGCGGCTCGGGGCCCCGGTGCCGAACAGCGCCAGGGCCCCTCGACGCGTCCCACAAACGAGGTGAAAGTGACAGCAGAGAACTCTCTGGGTCGTCTTGACGATGATGACTACCCGGCCTACACCATGGGCCGGGCCGCCGAGATGCTCGGCACCACCCCCGGTTTCCTCCGCGCGATCGGCGAAGCCCGCCTGATCACCCCGCTGCGGTCCGAGGGCGGCCACCGCCGGTACTCCCGCTACCAGTTGCGCATCGCCGCCCGGGCCCGGGAGCTCGTCGACCAGGGGACCCCGATCGAGTCCGCCTGCCGCATCGTCATCCTCGAGGACCAGCTGGAGGAAGCCCAGCGCATCAACGCCGAGTACCGGCGGGCGGCGGGCACCGACAGGGGTGCCGGCTCCGAAGCCTGATCCGGAGCGGGTGCCGGGCCCCGGCCCCGGGGCCCGGCTCGCAGGGGCTCAGCCCAAGCGGGTCGGCGAGGAGGCCGCCGGGGCCAGGACGCGGGGGGCGCCGGTGCCGTCCGCCGGAACGGTCCAGAGATCGGTGGTGTCCACCGAGCCGTCGGCGGGCAGGGCGTAGGCCAGGGTGCGGTCGTCGAGCCACAGGGCCTGGTCGTCCACGCTGCGCTTCTCCGCGAGGGGCGTCTCCCGCAGCGTGCTCAGATCCAGGACGTGTTCGCGCCACAGGGAAGCACCGCGCATCACGCGCTTCTTGTACGCGACCCGGGTCTCGTCCGGGGACAGGGAGGGGCATTCGACGTTCTGGGCCAGGGTGGTGACCTCGCGTCGGGAGAGCGATCCCCTGATCAGGTAGGTCTGGCCCGCCGTGGCGAGGGTGGCGTAGAAGGTGTCGTCGTCCTTAGAGAAGGTGACGCCCCAGAAGTTCACGTCCCCCGAGGTGTAGGGACGGCCGTCCTTCACGATGGAGAACTTCTCCAGGTCGGGTTCGAGCGTCCAGGTCCGGGTGTCCACGATCGAGGTGCGGGTGGAGAAGAACGCGGCCCCGTAGGACTCCCCGGCGACGAAGACGGTCCAGGCGGCGAAATGGCCGCTGGGGGAGACCCGGGCCCGGGACGGGGTGCCCGCGAGCGGGAAGCTGTGCAGGGTGCGCAGGTCGGAGTCGACGATCAGGGCCCGGTTGTCCTGGGCGAGGGCGCCCGGCTTGGAGTTGAGGCACACGCCGGTCCCGGCGGCCGCGTAGAAGCGCTGGCAGGTGAGGTCCGAGGCCGTGCGACCGGACTGGGGCGCCCCGGCCGCCACCGAGGCGACGGCCCCGCGGTGCGGGCCCTGGGCGCCGTTGAGGAAGGCCAGCCCGTCCGTCCGGCCGAGCGTCACCTTGCCCTGGGCGACCGTGGGATCGCCCTCCCGGGTCTGCTCGGAGCGGGCGGAGGCGCGCAGCACCGCGACCGCCGCGAGGGCTCCCAGGAGCAGCACGGCCAGCGCGAGTACGAGCAGCCGGCGTGAGCGCGTCATCGGGTTCCTCGGGAGTTTCGGGGGTGCGGGGGAGTGCGGACCGGACCGGGGGCGTCCCCGTCCGGAGCCGTCGGCCGCAGTACGAAGCCTGCGACGGCCGCGCAGCAGCACAGGGCCGCCGCCGCGACGGCGAGCGCGGGACCGGAGCCCAGAAGCGTCCACGCGGCGCCGAAGGCCAGCGAGCAGCCGAAGCGGGCCAGCGCCTGGCTGGTGCCGACGACCGCGATGCCGGTGGCCCGCAGCCGTACGGGGACGGTCGCGGCCACGGCGGCGGGCAGGACCCCGTCGGTGGCGGCGTAGAACATGCCGTGCAGGGCGAGGACCAGGTAGGGCAGCGCGGACCGGTCGGGGGCCCACAGCAGCAGCCCGTAGCCGGCCAGCAGGAGGGCGTGCCCGGAGAGGAACACGGTGCGGCGCCCGATCCGGTCGGCGAGGGCGCCGGCCGGGACGGCCAGCAGCAGGAACACGGCGGCGGTACCCAGCGGCAGCAGCGGGAACCACTGTTCGCCGATGCCGGCGCGATCCTGGAGCAGCAGGTAGAGGAAGGCGTCGCTGACGGTGGTGAGGCCGAGCAGGGCGGCGCAGCCGGCCAGGGCGCGCAGCCGGGGCAGCCGCAGCAGGGCCAGCGCCTCGCGCACGTTCACCGCGCCCGGCTCCGGGGAAGATGCCGAGGCCGAGGCCGAGGCCGGCTCCGAGGCGGTGGCCGTCGCCGCGGGACCGGTGCGGACCGGGCGGGCGGCGGGCTTCGGGAGGGCGGCGGGCTTCGGGCGGGCCGGGCCGAGGTCCGCACCGGACGGGACGAACAGCACGAGCACCACGACGCCCAGAGCGGCGACGCAGGCGCTGACCCCGAAGACGGCGTCGTACCCGTCGACGGTCATGCCCAGGATGAAGAAGGCGGCGAGGGGTCCGAGCAGCGCCCCGGTGGTGTCCATCGCGCGGTGCACGCCGAAGGCGCGTCCTTGCAACTCGGGAGGTGTGGAAAGGGAGATGAGTGCGTCGCGCGGGGCGGTGCGCAGCCCCTTGCCGGTGCGTTCCAGGGCGAGGACCACGCCCACCGGGCCGAGGCTGTGGGCGAGCAGCAGCAGCGGCTTGCACAGGGCGGACAGGCCGTAGCCGATTCCGGCGATCAGCTTGTGGTTGCGTATCCGGTCGGCGAGGTGGCCGCCGGTCAGCTGCACCAGGGCGCTGACCCCGTTGTAGAGCCCGTCCAGGGCGCCGAACCCGAGGGGGCTCAGGCCCAGTCCGGCGACCAGGTACAACGGCAGGACGGCGGTGACCATCTCGGAGGAGACGTCGGTGATCAGGCTGACCGCGCCCAGGGCGAGGACGGCCGAGGCGACCGCGGGGGCCCGGACGGGTCCCCCGTCCGGTGCGGTCTTCGCGCCGGTGGGCGCGGAGCGGTCCGCGAGGTACATGCTCTGGAGCTCCCGGTGGCGACGGTCTGGGTCACTCGTGCGCGCGGCACTCGTACGTACGGGCGACCCTAGTGCTTGTACGGGCCAACTGTGCTGTGTACGGCCCGATTCGACGGGTCCGGGCAGGTCTCGGCGGATCAGCCCTGGCGGCTGCTCTCGTCGCGCAGCCAGGTGGAGAAGTCCCCGGTGCGGATGGCCTTGCGGGCTCCCCGGCGGGCGACGATCGCCGCCACGACGAACACCACGACTCCGGGCAGCAGTTGCGGACGGCTCAGGAGCAGCGCGCGCAGATCGCCCGTGCCGGTGCGCGCGGAGGGGGCGGGCGGCGCGTCTCCCGAGAGGGCCTCCGGGGACTCGGCGGCCCGGGCGGCCTGGTAGTGCTCCAGCTCGGCGGAGGAGGTAGCCGCCCGGACGCGGCGCCGGATCAAGTCGGCCCAGGTGCGCGGCGGATGGACCGCGACACGGGCCGTCTCGACCACGCGCCGCTCTCCCGGCGCGAAGGCCAGGGACGCCGCCAGATCGTCGGCCATCAGCGGGGGCAGGGCGGCGATCCGTGCGTGTCCCGCTTCGGTCACCGCGATGACCCCGCGTCCGAACAGCCCTTCTCGGACGGCCGGGAGCCGCTGCCAGACCTGGTAGTACGCCCGCACCGGCCAGGCACATCCGGTCAGCGGGACATCGCGGCCGGGGGCCGCGGCGAGGAGTTCCGGGCCGGCGGTGAGGGCGCCGGCCAGGGCCCGTACGTCGGCGCCCGTGACCACGACGTCGGCGTCCACGTACAGCCGGGGGAAGCCCTGTGCGTGCTCGTCGCCGACCCGAAGCGCCGTGTGTTTGGAGGGAGTCGGGATCTCGACCACCCGTACCCGGGGGCCGCGGGCACCGGCCACCGCGGCGGTGTCGTCCGTGCAGCCGTTGCACACCACCACGATGTCGAGTCCGGAGGCGGCGGCGGAAGAGGGGGCGGCAGGGGCCTCGGCCAGGAGCGCGTCGAGGAGCCGGCCGATGACCCGGCCCTCGTTGTGGGCCGGGATCACGATGCTGGTCACCCCGGAAGTATGCACGCCCGAACACCCGTACCGACCGTTTCCTCCAACTCTCCCCGGGGGTACTCCCCGTGGTCTAGATTGAACGCTGCCGACCGGATTCGGCGTGCTTCGGCGACGCCGTAATCCAATCGGAGCAGGGAAGTTGTGGCAGGTACGGGTTCGGCGGCTTGGGGGAACGGGCCGCCTGCCCGTGGCCGGACCGGCGCGTGGGGTGCCGGACGGCCGGGGGGCGGAAGTACGTGGAACACGTACGGCATCGGTCGTGGGGGGCCATCACCGTTGGGCGGGTCACGCACGGGTCGCGCAGGCGCCCGGCCTGCCGTCGACGGCACCTCCTTCCTTCGCACGCGTCCCGGCCATGGGTCGTCGACACGCCTGCGGGCGTGCGCGGAAGGAAAGGGAACGCTGTGAAGGACACCGCGAAGGACGCCCGGCAGGAAGCCGGGGCCGCACATGCGGGGCCGGTAGAACCGTTAGGAGTTGCCGTCGTCGGCGCGGGCTACTGGGGCCCCAACCTCGTCCGCAATTTCCAGTCGAGCCCGGAGTTCCGGCTCCGCTGGCTCTGCGATCTGAACGTCGACCGGGCTCGCCAGGTGCTCGGCGGGTATTCCACGGTCCAGGCGACCTCCGACTACGCGGCGGTACTGGCCGACCCGGCCGTCGACGCGGTCGCCGTGGCCACCCCGGCCGGCACCCACCTCGACGTGGCCCTGGCCGCGCTGCGCGCGGGCAAGCACGTCCTCGTGGAGAAGCCCCTCGCGGCTACGTACGAGGACGGCCTGCGGCTGGTGAAGGAGGCCGAGGAACGCGGCCTCACCCTCATGTGCGACCACACCTACTGCTACACCCCCGCGGTGGCCCGCATCCGCGACATGGTCCGCTCCGGGGAACTCGGCGAGATCCAGTTCGTCGACTCGGTCCGGATCAACCTGGGGCTGGTCCAGAAAGACATCGACGTCCTGTGGGACCTGGCCCCCCACGACCTCTCGGTCCTCGACTTCATCCTCCCGGACAACGTCCACCCGGTGGCCGTGGCCGCCCACGGGGCCGACCCGATCGGCGCCGGACAGTCCTGCGTGGCCTATCTGACGCTCCAGCTCAACACCGGCGCCATCGCCCACGTGCACGTCAACTGGCTCTCCCCGGTGAAGGTCCGCACCACCATGGTCGGCGGCTCCAAGCGCACCCTCGTGTGGGACGACCTCAACCCCAGCCAGCGCGTCGCGGTGTTCGACCGCGGAGTGGACCTCACGGCCCCGCAGGAGATCGGTGCGGACGAGCGCCGCGACATGCTCGTCTCCTACCGGAGCGGCGACATGGTGGCGCCCGCGCTCGGCGAGAAGGAGGCCCTGCGCAGCATGGTCGAGGAGTTCGCCGCCGCGATCAGGACGGGGCGGCCCGCGCTGACCGACGGCCGGGCGGGACTCCAGGTCCTCGACATCCTCGAAGCCGCCTCCCGGAGCCTGGAGTTCCGGGGCGCGGTCGTCGGACTGCGCACCGGGCGTTGACGGTTCAGGCGGCCGTCCCGTCCGGGGCCGGCCACACGGCACCGGGCGCGGCAGCGCCCACGACGGGCGCAGCAGGGAACACCATGACCGACTCAGTAGGGGCAGGGCGTTGAGCAGCGTACGAGGCAAGAAGATTCTGGTCACCGGCGGAGCGGGCACGATCGGCTCCCACCTGGTCGACCTGCTGGTGGACAACGGGGCGCGCGAGATCGTCGTGCTCGACAACTTCGTGCGGGGGCGCACCGCCAACCTGGCGCGGGCCCTGCCGAGCGGCCTGGTCGACCTGGTCGAGGGCGACATACGGGACGCGGCCACGGTGCACAAGGTGACCGAGGGCGCCGACCTGGTCTTCCACCTGGCGGCCATCCGGATCACCCAGTGCGCGGCGGAGCCGCGGCTGGCCAACGAGGTGATGGTCGACGGCACCTTCAACGTGCTGGAGGCCGCGGCCGCCGCCGGGGTGGGCAAGGTCATCGCCTCCTCCTCGGCGTCCGTCTACGGGCTCGCGGAGTCCTTCCCGACCACCGAGCGCCACCACCCGTACAACAACGACACCTTCTACGGGGCCGCGAAGGCCTTCAACGAAGCGGTGCTGCGCAGCTTCCACTCCATGTACGGGCTGGACTACGTCGCGCTGCGCTACTTCAACGTGTACGGCCCCCGGATGGACATCCACGGGCTGTACACCGAGGTGCTCATCCGGTGGATGGAGCGGATCGCCGACGGCGAACCGCCGCTGATCCTCGGCGACGGCACCCAGACCATGGACTTCGTCGACGTCAGGGACATCGCCCGCGCCAACCTGCTGGCCGCCGAATCGGACCTGACCGACGAGGTGTTCAACATCGCGAGCGGGTCCGAGACCAGTCTGCTCGGCCTCGCCAACGGCCTGCTGGAGGCCATGGGCGCGCAGGGCCTGGTCCCGGAGCACGGGCCGGCCCGCACGGTCAACGGGGTGACCCGCCGGCTCGCGGACACCTCGCAGGCCGCGCAGCGCCTCGGGTTCACCGCCGGGATCGACCTGCGCACCGGGCTGCGCGACCTGGTGGACTGGTGGCGGGCCGAGCGCGCGGCCGACGCGGCCGCGGCCGCCACGCGCGCCGCCGCGGCCGAGGGAACCGGCCGATGAGCGCGCGGGACACCGCCGCCGGGCAGGACGTCCCCGCCCGCATCCCCGTCATGATCCCGTGGCTCGGCGAGGAGGAGGCGAAGGCCGCCGGCGACGCGGTCCTCTCCGGCTGGGTGGCCCAGGGCCCCAGGGTCGCGGAGTTCGAGCGGGCCTTCGCCGACCGGGTGGGCGCCGAGCACGGCATCGCCGTCAGCTCCTGCACCACCGCCCTGCACCTGGCCCTGATCGCCCTGGACCTCGGTCCGGGCGACGAGGTGGTCGTCCCCTCGCTCTCCTTCATCGCCACCGCCAACGCGGTGCGCTACGTAGGGGCCCACCCCGTCTTCGCGGACGTGGAGGAGGCCACCGGGAACCTCACCCCGGCCACCGTGGACGCGGTGCGCACCCCGCGCACCAAGGCGGTGCTCGCCGTCCACCAGGGCGGCGTGCCGGCCGACGTGCACGCGCTGCGCGCGGCCTGCGCCGACTGGGGCCTCCCGCTGGTGGAGGACGCGGCCTGCGGGATCGGCGCCACCGTGGGCGGCAAGTCCGTCGGCCAGGGAGCCCTGATCGCCGCCTGGTCCTTCCACCCCCGCAAGGTGATCACCACCGGCGAGGGCGGCATGGTGACCACCGACGACGCCCAGTGGGCCGAGCGGCTGCGCAGGCTGCGCGAGCACGGCATGAACGTGTCCGCGGCGCAGCGGCACGCGAGCAGCAAGCCGATCGCCGAGAGCTATCTGGAGGTCGGCTACAACTACCGGATGACCGACATCCAGGCCGCGGTCGGCCTGGTGCAGCTGAGCAAGCTGGACGAGATCGTGGCCCGCCGCCGCAAGCTCGCCGCCCGGTACACGCGGCTGCTCGCCGGGATCGCGGGCCTGCGCCCGGTGCGGGACCCCGCTCACGGCGAGGGCAACTTCCAGTCGTACTGGGTGCTGCTCACCGAGGAGTTCCCCGTCGGCCGGGACGAACTGCTCGCGGTGCTGGCCGAAGCCGGGGTCTCGGCCCGGCGCGGGATCATGGCCTCGCACCTGGAGCCGGCGTACGCCGGACACGGGGCGGCGCCGCTGCCGGTGACCGAGCGGATCAGCCGGGACTCGCTGATCCTGCCGCTGTTCCACACGATGACGCAGGACCAGCAGGACCGGGTGGTGACGGTGCTGCGCGAACAGGCCGCCGGATGAGCGGGCCCCGCACCAGAGGCGCCGGAGCGGCCGGGGCCACTGCGGCCACCGAGGACCTGCTGGTCGTCGGCGCGGGCGGATTCGCCCGCGAGGCGGCCCAGGCCGTACGGGACGCGGCCGCCGCCGACCTGGCGGGCGGCCGCGTACCGCGCTGGCGGCTGGCCGGACACCTGGACGACAACCCGGCCCTGCACGGCCGGGACGTGGACGGCGTGGAGGTGCTGGGCGGCTGCGACCTGGTGCACAGCCGCCCGGCCGCCCGGGTGGTGGTCTGCGTGGGCAGTCCGCGCGACTACGCGGTACGGGCCCGGCTGGTACGCCGCCTCGCGCTGCCCGAAACCCGCTACGCGACGGTGGTCCACCCGACCGCGTCGGTCTCCGGATCCTCGGAGCTCGGCGCGGGCTCGGTGCTGCTCGCGCACTGCGTGCTGACGGCGGCGGTACGCGTAGGGGCCCACGTGGCGGTCATGCCGCACGCGGTCCTCACCCACGACGACACGGTCGAAGACTTCGCGACCCTCGCCTCCGGGGTCCGCCTCGGCGGCGGGGTGCGCCTGGGCAGGGGCGCGTACGTGGGCGCGGGCGCGCTGGTGCGGGAGTACACCACGGTCGGCGCCTGGTCGCTGACCGGGATGGGAAGCACGGTCCTGGCCGACGTGCCGCCCGGCGAGGTGTGGGCGGGAAGCCCGGCCCGCCGGCTGCGCGAGGCCGGTGGCCCGGCGCTCGACGAGCTGCGGGCCGATGTCTTGGAGTCCGGCCGCAGGCCGGAGACACGGATGGGGAGCACAACCCGATGAACCAGATACCGCTCGTCGACCTCAAGGCGGCGCACGCCGAGGTCGCCGATGAGATACGCGCCGGATTCGACCGGGTACTGGCCGGCACCGCCTTCATAGGCGGCGAGGAGGTGCGCGCCTTCGAGCGCGAGTACGCGGCCTTCGCCGGGACCGGCCACTGCGTCGGCGTGGCCAACGGCACCGACGCGCTCGAACTGGCCCTGCGCGCCGTGGGAGTGGGCGTCGGGGACGAAGTGGTCCTGCCCGCCAACACGTTCATCGCCACCGCCGGGGCCGTCGCCCGCATCGGAGCACGGCCGGTCCTGGTGGACTGCGACCCCGACACCTTGCTGATCGACCCGCAGGCCGCCCTGGACGCGGTCGGGAAGGCGACCCGGGCGGTGGTCCCGGTCCACCTGTACGGACAGTGCGCCGACGCCGCGGGGCTGGCCGCCGCCCTGCCCCCGCACGCCCGGGTCGTGGAGGACGCCGCCCAGAGCCAGGGCGCCACCCGCGCCGGACGTTCTCCCGGCAGCGGCCAGATCGCCGCGACCAGCTTCTACCCGGGCAAGAACCTGGGCGCGTACGGGGACGCGGGCGCGGTGGTGACCGACGACGAGGAGACCGCGGAGTTGGTGCGGGCGCTCGCCAACCACGGCGGCACCGCCAAGTACCGCCACGACGTGGCCGGGTTCAACAGCCGCCTCGACGGGCTCCAGGCCGTGGTGCTGCGGGCCAAGCTGGCCCGGCTGGCCGAGGGGAACGCGGCCCGCCGCGCCGCGGCCGCCCGCTACGACGAGCTGCTGGCCGACCTGGCCGCCGCCGGACGCCTGACCCTGCCGGCCACGGCGCAGGACAACGTCCACGTCTGGCACCTGTACGTCGTCCGGGTCGGCGCGGCCGACCGCGACGCGGTCGTGGGCAAGCTCAATGCGGAGGGCATCGGCGCGGGCGTGCACTACCCGGCCCCCGTCCACCTCACCGGGGCCTTCGCCCACCTCGGACACGGGCGGGGGGACTTCCCGCACGCCGAACTGGCCGCGGACCGGATGCTGTCCCTCCCGCTCTTCCCCCAGATCACGCCCGCTCAACAGCAGCGGGTCGTGGAAGCGCTCACCGACGCCCTGCGCTGACGCAAGAGACGCAGAAGAAGGTACAGATGAACAGACGGACAAGGCTGCTCCGATACGGACTCTTCACCGCCATCGTGGCTCTGATGGCCACGGTCTTACCTCCTGCCGCGGTGGCGGGTGCGGTGGACCCCTGCGGTCCCGGCACGAACGCGATCGTGTGCGAGAACTCCAAAGCGGGCACGCCGATGTCCGACTGGTTCGCACCGAGCGCCTACGGTGACATCAAGGGCTTCAGCGCCCAGATGAGCGTCCAGACGGGCGACACCGTGCAGTTCAAGGTCCAGTCGCCGACCCCGTACAAGGTGTCGGTCTACCGGCTGGGCTACTACGGGGGCGACGGGGCCCGGATGCTGTCCACCCCGGCGCAGGCGGCCCAGACCTACCCGGCGAACTTCCAGCCGGGCGGCAACCCGCGCAGCTGCACCACCAAGGCCGCCACCGGCCTGGTCGACTGCGGCAACTGGCCGGTCACGGCGTCGTGGACCGTTCCCCCGGACGCGGTCTCCGGCCTGTACGTCGCCAACTTCGACCAGGCGGACGGCAACGGCGTGATGCCCTACCCGTTCGTCGTCCGCAACGACTCCAGCCACTCCGACATCGTCGTGCAGACCAGCGACCAGACCTGGCAGGCGTACAACGACTACGGCGGCCAGGACCTGTACGGCGGCACCGGCCCGGCGCCCGACGGCCGCGCGTACGAGGTCAGTTACAACCGGCCGATGGACATCGGCGGGGAGAACGGGATCTACGGGTCCGAGTTCCAGATGATCTCCTGGCTGGAGCGCAACGGGTACGACCTCAGCTACATGTCCGGCATCGACATGTCGACCCGGGGCGCCACCCAGCTCCAGAACCACAAGGTCTTCATGTCCTCCGGGCACGACGAGTACTGGACCCAGGACCAGTTCACCAACGCCCTGAACGCCCGTCACGCGGGGGTCAACCAGACCTACTTCAGCGGCAACGAGGTCTTCTGGAAGACCCGCCTGGCCCCCAGCATCGACGGAGCCAACACCGCCAACCGGACGCTGGTCTCCTACAAGGAGACCAAGCTCTCCTTCCCCCAGCCCAACGGCATCCCCGACCCGAGCGGGATCTGGACCGGCACCTTCATGGACCCGGCCAGCTCCACGAACGGGCGGCCCTACCAGCCGCAGAACCAGGTGACGGGCTCGCTGTTCAGCGTGAACGGCTACCGGAGCGACGCGATCACCGTGCCCGGATCCTTCGCCAAGATGCGGCTGTGGCGCAACACCACCGTCGCGAACCTGACCCCCTCCCAGACCGCCACCTTCCCGGTCGGCACGCTCGGCTACGAGTGGGACAGCGACGTGGAGGACGCGGCGCGCCCGCCGGGACAGATCGCCATGTCGTCCACCACGGTGGACATCAACGACGGCAAGCTCCGGCTCGACTACGGCAACACCTACGGCAACGGCACCGCCAAGCACAGCCTGCTCGCCTTCCGGGACCAGACCTCGCACGCCCTGGTCTTCGGCGCCGGCACCGTGCAGTGGTCCTGGGGCCTGACCAACATGCCGACCGGTGACCCCGGCAACACCGTGGTCACCGCCGACAAGCGGATGCAGCAGGCGACGGTGAACGTGTTCGCCGACATGGGCGTCCAGCCCAAGTCCCTGCAGAGCGACCTGGTCGCCTCCACGGCCTCCACCGACACGACCGGCCCGTCCGTCACCGTGACCAGCCCCGCGGCGAACGCCACCGTCCCCGCACTGCGCCCGGTGACCGTCACCGGCACGGCGAGCGACAGCGGCGGCGGCGTGGTGGCCCGCGTGGAGGTCTCCACCGACGGCGGCACCACCTGGAAGGCGGCCACCGGCGTCGGTTCCTGGAGCTACACCTGGACCCCGACCGCCCCCGGATCCGTGCAGATCAAGGTCCGCGCGGTGGACGACAGCGTCAACATCGGCGCCACCACCACCGTGCCGCTGACCGTGGGACCCCAGCAGTGCCCCTGCACCGTCTGGCCGGCCGCGGCCGTGCCCGGCACCGTCAACGCCGGTGACGGCAGCGCCGTCGAGCTCGGCGTCAAGATCCGCTCCTCGGCCCCCGGGTCGATCACCGGCATCCGCTTCTACAAGTCCCCGGCCAACACCGGCACCCACACGGGCAGCCTGTGGAGCAGCACCGGCCAGCGGCTGGCCACCGGAACCTTCACCAACGAGACGGCGTCCGGCTGGCAGCAGCTGAACTTCTCCACCCCGGTGCCGGTCAAGGCCAACACCACCTACATCGCCTCCTACTTCGCCCCGGGCGGCGGGTACTCCTACGACAACACCTTCGCCTCGTCCGACGCGGGCCTCGCCCCGCTGACGGCCCTGCGCAGCGGAACCGACGGCGGCAACGGCGTGTACCGCTACAGCGCCACGGGCGGATTCCCGTCCACCGCCTCCTCGGGCAGCAACTACTGGGTGGACGCGGTCCTGGACACCGCCACCGCGAGCACGGCCCCGCCCACCGTCACCTCCACCAGCCCGCAGTCGGCGGCCACCGGCACCGCGATCACGGCCTCGGTGAAGGCCACCTTCAACGCGGCGGTTGACGCGGACGAGCTCGTGTTCACGCTGAAGGACCCGGGCGGCGCCACCGTCCCCGGAACCAAGGTGCTCACCGCTTCGAACAGCGCCACCTTCACCCCCTCCACCGAACTGGGGCTCAACACCACCTACACGGCGTCGGTGCAGGCCGCCGACCTGTGGGGCAACACCATGGCGGCGCCCGTCACCTGGACCTTCACCACCAGTACGAGCCCGCCCGCGGTGAACTGTCCCTGCACCTTGTGGGGTCCCACCGCCGAGCCCTCCACCGCCAACGTCGGCGACGACACCAACTCCGTTGAACTGGGCACCCGCTTCGAGTCCACGATCGACGGCTACGTCACCGGCATCACCTTCTACAAGGGCCCCGGGAACACCGGCACGCACACCGGCAGCCTGTGGAAGGCGGACGGCACGCTCCTGGCCACCGGCACCTTCGGCAGCGAGACCCTCTCCGGCTGGCAGCAGCTCCACTTCACCACCCCGGTCGCCATCACGGCGAACACCGGCTACGTGGCCTCCTACCACGCGCCGAACGGCAAGTACTCGGTGGACGGCGGCTACTTCACTGCGGCCCACCGCTCCTATCCGCTGGTGGCTCCGGCCGACGGCACCGGCGGGGCCAACGGCCTCTACAAGTACGGCGCTTCCGCGGCCTTCCCCAACAACACCTTCGGCTCGGTGAACTACTGGGTCGGCCCGGTCTTCACCACCACCGCGCCGGCCGCCCTCGACGCACAGGCCGCGACGGAGGTGCCCACCCAGTGAGCACCGTCAGCGTGGTCATCCCCTGCTACAAATACGGGCACTTCCTCGCCGACTGCGTCAGAAGCGTCCTCGACGAGCAGGAGGGCGTGGACGTCCGCGTCCTGATCATCGACGACGCCTCCCCGGACGACTCCGCGGAAGTCGCCAGGGCGCTGGCGGCCGCCGACCCCCGGATCGAGGTCCGGGTCCACGAGAAGAACCAGGGCCACATCGCCACCTACAACGAAGGCCTGCTGGAATGGGCCGACGGGGACTACGTGGCCCTGCTCTCGGCCGACGACCGGCTGGTCCCCGGAGCCCTGGTGCGCGCCGCGGGCCTGCTCGACGCCCATCCCGAGGCCGGCTTCGCCTACGGCAGGCCGCTGCGGTTCCAGCACGGCGGGCCGCTTCCCCAGGCCCGGACCCGCAGTACCGGTTCGGTGGTCTACCCCGGCCGCTGGTGGCTGGAGCGGCGCTTCCGCGAGGGCACCGGGTGCATCACCTCGCCCGAGGTGGTCGTCCGCACCAGCCTCCAGCGCAAGGTCGGAGGATACGACCCGGAGCTCCCGCACGCCGGGGACATCGAGATGTGGATGAGGCTCGCGGCGCACGCCGACGTGGGCTACGTCAGCGGGGCCGACCAGGCCTTCTACCGGGTCCACGGCAACAACATGTCCACCACGGACTTCGGCGGACAGCTCGACGACCTGCGCCAGCGCCTCGTCGCCTTCGACTCGGTCCTGGAGAAGTGCGGCGGGCTGCTCCCGGAGGCCGCCCGGCTGTCGGTCCTGGCGCGGACCCGGCTGGCCCGGTACGCGCTGCGGCGCGCCTACCGGGCCTACGACCGGGGGCGCACCGGGGTGGTGCCGGTCGAGGAACTGGAGGCGTTCGCCGCCGAGTGCGTGGCGGACTACACCTCGCTCGCCGAGTACGGGGCCCTGCGCAGGCGCCGGCGGATCGGGGCCCGCGCGATGCCCTACCTCCAGCCGCTGGTGCTCTCGGCCGTAGCCGACCGGGGGCGCGAGTGGCTGTGGTGGCGCTCCTGGAAACGCCGAGGGATATAGGGATTCGATGAAGCACCAGCACCACCAGCACTACCAGCACCACCAGTTCGACCGGCCCGCGGACTCAGCGGGCCGTCGCGGCCACCGGCATCCGCTCTGTGGCCGCATCTCCCGGACCGGTGTCGGCGCTCTCGCGCCGGCGCCGGTTCCGGCGTGCCAGGAGCTGATCCGTCCACAGCGCGCAGGCGACCCCGCAGACCCCGGCCAGCAGCGCCGTCCCGGCCAGGCCGCGGCTCTTCTCCGGCATCAGCGGGGTGGCCGACGGCGGGACCAGCAGGGTCACGCTCATCCGCGCCTCGGCCGGGATCCGCTGCTCGTTCTGCATGTCCGTCAGGTGCTTGCGGTAGGCCTCGACGACCTTGAGCACGGACCGGTTCGCCACGGCGGGATCCGTGTGCTCCACCTGGACCTGGAGCGAGGGGATCAGGTAGCGGGGGGTGACGCTGGTTCCACTGTTGCGGGGGATCAACCGGTACTTCCCCACCACCCCGCCGGCCCGCAACTCGGCGTCCCCGTCCGGGGAGCCGAGCTGCTCGATCGCCGCGAGGGAGACGGCGGCGAGCGGCGGCTGGAGATTGGCGAACTGGTTGGGCTGGTTGCCGGTGACCGGCGGCTTGAGCACCACGATCGCCGCACTCACGTAGGTCCGTGTGGGGTGGACCACCTGCAGGGCCCCGGCGGCCGCGAGTGCCGCCGCCAGGAACAGGACGTACCAGCGGCGGCGCAGCACGCGGAACAACTCACCAGGCGACACAGGATTCCTTCCGTCGCTGTCGATCTTCCCAGGACGCAGGTCGACCCGCCATTGGTTCCGGCAGCCCGCGGGGGACGTTCATGAACATCGGTGAGATAGGCACGGTGCTGCGGCGCCGCTGGTACGTGATGATGCCCCTGACGATGGTGGGAATCCTCGCCGGCTTTCAGCTGTACGAGTCGGTGCCGGTCTCGTACCAGTCCCAGAGCTCGGTGGCGCTGCTCGACTCCACTGCGGTGGCCGAACTGGCCCCCACCTTCGGCAACCCCATCGCGAACGCGGGCGGTTCGCTGGTCGTCACCGCCGACGTACTGATCAGGACCCTGTCGGGGGCCGACGCGGCGCGGGACCTCCAAGGGCTCGGGGTGACCGACCCCTACACGGTCGGCTTCGCCGCGAACACCTCGGGCCCGATGCTCACCCTAACCGTCACGGGCACGGACCGGGAGAAGGTACTCAAGGAGACCAGCACGCTCACCGCGTTCGCCGGTGAGCAGCTCAACGCCCTCCAGACGGCCGCCAAGATCCAGCCCGCGTACTTCGTGCAGACGGCGCCCGTCGTCCTGCCGCAGACCCCCCAGCCGCAGCTCAAGGCCCGGTACCAGCAGGTACTGGCGGTGGTCATCGCCGGTCTGGTGGCCGGCTTCACCGCCTCCTTCCTGGCGGAGAGCCTGCTGTCGGCCCGGCGCCGCCGACGGGAGGCCGCCGAGGCCGCGGGCGGGACCGGCGTGTTCAAGGCCCTCGTACGCCGACGGACCCGGGCCCGTCAGCTGGACGCCACGGCCCTGCTCACGGGCTATCTGGGGCTGGCCTTCTTCATCCCCTCGAACCTGACCCTGCCGGGACTGGGCGGGGTCGGCACCCCGGCCAACGTCTTCGCGCTCCTGGCGCTGTTCTGGTACCTGGCCACCTGGCTGGCCGGCCGGATCCGGGCGGCCCCCGGCACCCGGCTGCCCAGGGTCGTGATGTGGCTGCTGGCCGTCTCCGTGCTGGCCTCGTACCTCGCCAACGCCTCCCGGGGCTCCACCCACAAGGAGGTGCTCGGGGCGGACCGGGGGCTCATCGGACTGCTCGTCTGGGTCTCGATCGTGGTGCTGGTCTCGGCCGGCATCCAGGACCGGGCCCGGCTGGACGTACTGCTGCGCCGGACCGTGGTGATGGGGGCGGTGGTGGCCGCCATCGGCTACTACGACTTCTTCACCGCCACGAACATCGCGGAGAAGATCAGCATCCCCGGGCTCCAGTCCAGCGTCGCGCAGATCACCACGCTGGACCGGGGCGCCTTCACCCGGCCCCGGTCGACCACGGCGCAGCCGCTGGAGTTCGGCGGCATGCTCGCGCTGCTCCTGCCCTTCGCGGTGCAGCAGGCCTTCGACCCGGTACGCAGCCACCTGAAGGCCTGGCGCCGCTGGGCGCCGGTGGCGCTGATGGGCGGCTCGCTGCCGCTGACGGTGTCGCGCACCTCCATCATCGGGGCGCTGATCGTGGTGATGGTGATGGTGCCGCGCTGGAAGCCGCAGCGCCGCTGGACCACCTTCGGCCTGCTGCTGGGCTCCGTGGCCGTCTTCAAGGTCCTCGTACCGGGGCTGATCGGCACGATCACCACCCTGTTCGCCTCGTTCCTGACGAACTCCGACAGCAGCACCCAGGCCCGCACCGTCAAGTACAGCGCGATCGTGCCCTACTTGGAGGAGCGCCCGCTGTTCGGGCGGGGCCTGGGGACCTTCACGCCGGACCTCTACTTCTTCACCGACAACCAGTACATGCTGACCCTGGCCGAGATGGGCCTGCTGGGCCTGGTCGCACTCCTGGCGCTGTTCCTCACCGGAATCCACCAGGGCGGCGCCATCCGCCGGCTCGCCGCCGACGAATCCGACCGGGAGCTCGGCCAGGCCTTCTTCGCGTCCGCCCTCGTCGCCCTGGTCAGCGCCGCCACCTTCGACGCCCTCAGCTTCCCGATGTTCGCCGGGATGTTCTTCCTGACGATCGCCGCCGGAGGCAGTTACCTCGGCTTCATCCGGCGCGCAGCGCCCAAGCCCCGAACCGTGGAGTCACCATGCCCTCCCGTCACCCAGCCGAGCCGGACCGGTCCCAGGCAACCGGTCCCGTAGCCGTGCTCGTCGTCACCTGGAACAGTGCCCGGGTGATACCGGAGTTCCTCGCCTCCCTCCCGGAGGGCATGGCCGGGACCGACTGGCACCTGGTCGTCGCCGACAACGACTCCGCCGACGACACCGTGGACCTGATCCGCTCGCTGGCCCCGGACGCCACGGTCGTCCAGACCGGCCGCAACGCCGGGTACGCCGCCGGGGTGAACGCCGCCCTGGCCGCGGCCGCCGGACGGCCCGGCGGGTTCCGGGCCGCCCTGGTGTGCAATCCGGACATCCGGATGCGGCGCGGCGCGGCGAAGCTCCTCGTCGACGCGCTCGGCGCCCCCCTCGACGGGCGCGACGGCGGCGGCCGGGTCGGGATCAGCGTCCCGCTGCTGTACGAGGAGGACGGCACGCTCACGCACTCGCTGCGCAGGGAGTCGCGGGTGACCCGCGCCCTGGGGGAGGCGGTCATCGGCAACCGCCGGGCGGGGCGCTTCCCGCTCTGGAGCGAGCTGGTCACCGATCCGTCCGCCTACGCCCGCGCGACGGTGGCCGACTGGGCCACCGGCGCGCTGATGGCCATCTCCCGGGAGTGCCTGGACGCCTGCGGCGCCTGGGACGAATCGTTCTTCCTGTACTCGGAGGAGACCGAGTACTGCCTCCGCGCAGGTGACCGCGGCTACGCCACCAGACTCGAACCCGCGGCCTCGGCCGTCCACCTCGGCGGGGACTCGCAGGTCTCGCCGCGCCTGTGGACCCTGCTGACCCTCAACCGCGTCAGGCTCTACGGGCGCCGCCACGGCGCGGCGGCCACCGCGGCCTTCCGCGCGGCCGTCCTGCTGCGCGAGACCTCCCGAGCCGCCCTCGGCCGGCCCGCCAGCCTCGCGGCCGCCCGGGCCCTGGCCAGCCCCTCCGCGCTGCGCGCCACACCGGGGCCCTGACCCCCGGCCCGGGCGCCGCGTCCCGGCCGGGGACACACCACACCCGGCCGGGACAACCTCACCCGGACGGCTTCTGCCCCTCCCAGGCGGTGTAGAAGCTCTCCGGGTTGACCAGGTAGCGGACGGTGGCCCGGGGCACGTGACGGACCTCGTGGCGCCGGCTGTAGCGGCGAACGAGCTCCCAGTCCTCGCGGGGCAGCACCTCGGGGGTGCGCAGCAGCCGGCTGAAGTACAGGGAGCGGCTGCGGCGCGCCACGAAGGCATTGGTGTCGAGGAAGGCCTCGTGGGCGGCGCGGCGCCGGTCGAAGGGCACCGACAGGACGTCCCGCTCGGAACCGTCGGGGAGCACCCTGCGCAGCGCGGTGTACACGGCGTCCGGCCCGCCGGGCGCCTCCAGCACCGCGAGGGCCTGCTCCAGGTGGTCGGGCTCCCACAGGTTGTCGTCGTCCAGGAAGGCCACGTACCGCGACCGGGTCAGCCGGATCCCCACATTGCGCACCACTCCGGCCGTGGCCGTGTTGCGGGCCAGTGACACCGCGAACAGCCGCGGGTCCGAAGGCAGTTCCGGCAGTCCGGCGCCGTCGTCCACGACGATGACCACCTGATCGGCCACGGTCTGGCCCAGGGCGGAGGCCACCGCCGCGCGCAGCGCCTCCGGGCGCCGGTGGGTGGCGATCACGGTGGCGACCAGAGCGGCGGGGGGCTCGCCCAGAAGGGCGGCGAGCCGGGCGGCCTCGGCGTCCTCGAAGCGGCGCAGCCGCACGGCGGAGGGCGCGAGCAGGAGCTTGTTCCTGGCCTCGAAGAGCACCAGCCAGCCGAAGGCCCGCTTGAGCAGCTCCCAGGGGGCGCGGGCGATGCGGCGCATGATGTCCTCTCGGTCGGCGGACGGGTCCGTCCTCGGGCTTCGGCTCTTCGGCCTGCGGTTCTCGGCGCTCAAGGGGAGGGCTCGGGCACGACGGGGCGCCCGTCGCTCATGCGGTTGCCGCGCCACACGTTCCCCGCGCCGCCCGAGTTCCAGGCGGCCACCGGACCGTAGGTCCCGCTGCCCGGGTGGTACTGGGTGGAGAACACGTTGTTCGTGACCTCGATGCCCGTGGCCCCGGGGCCGCCGCCGTAGAGCGCGTACGCCCCGCCGGCCAGCCAGTTGGAGTCGACGGTCACGGAGGACACGGAGCCCGTGTCGGCGAAGAGCCCGAGGGCGGCCGAGGCTCCCCGGTCCACCGCGACGGAATTGAGCAGGGTGTTGTGGCGCACGGTCAGCCGGCCCTTGTTGCCGCCACCGCTGATGACCGCGTCGGTGTGCTGCCACTCGCCGCCCTGATTGCGGAACGCGGCGATGTCGTGCACGTAGTTGTCGTGCAGGTTGCCCTGGCCCATCGACAGGGCGTTGCCGAACACCGAGACGTCGCACCAGCCGACCTCGACCGAGCTTTCGCCCATGTTGGAGACCGCGTAGTCGACGCCCCCGTTGTCGGGTCCCTTGCCCGGTACGGCGGTGATCGTGGTGTGCAGCACCCGCAGGCCCTTGAAGCCGGGACGCAGGTTGATTCCCCACCAGTTGGCCGAGGTGATCCTGCTGTCGATGACGGTGACGTTGTCGGCGTAGACGTCCAGCGAACCGTGGATGTCCCAGCCCTTGATGACCATCCCGTCGGTCTTGACGGACATGTTCCCCGTGTCGTGCCGCTCCAGGGCGATCCGCGGGCCGGTGCTCCGGGCATCGGGGAACCCGCAGGCACCGGGGGAGGAACAGGCGGACCCCGGCGCGGGCGATCCGCTGCCGCTGCTCCCCGGCGAGGGGGTGGCGGACGGCGAGGGCGAAGTCGAGGGCGAAGGCGATCCGGCCGAGGGGCTTGGGCTGTCCGAGGCGGACGGCTCCGGCGAGGGGGTCGGCTCCGGTTCCGGAGCGGGATGGCCGCCGGGGCACACGAGGGCGGCGTCCGGGCAGGACCCGGTGTCGGTGGTGCCGGTCCGCTCGGCCTGGTAGATGACGAGCGCGGCGATCAGGACGAGCCCGGCCGCCGCCCAGGCTAAGAGACGCTTGCGGTTGCGAGCCATGGCTCTCTAACCCCTTGCCGGGACGGTGGAGGGCGCCTTGGCGGCCGCGGGTGCGGCGGCCGGCACGGAGCCTCGTAGGAAGGAGCGGCTGGGCAGCACGCACAGGACGTAGCCCAGGGTTCCCGCGATCGCGGTCGCGAGCAGGGCGAGCACCCCGTCTCCGAGGAGCCGCTCCAGGCCCAGGAGCACGGCGGCCATCACTGCGCCGCCGAGGAAGGGCCAGGCGCAGGCCCGCGCGAGGGATCCCAGGCCGATGCCGCCGCGGTGCAGCGCGAAGAGGAACACCGGAACCACCACGGCGCCGGCCACCAGCACGTGCCCCTGGGCCACCCCGACGATCCCGCCGGCCCCGGCGCCGATCACCAGTGCCGGGACCAGGACCACCAGCCACAGCCCCTGGACCCCGATGAGGGAGCGGCGCCGGCCGATGGCCACCAGGCAGTCGTAGGCCAGTTCGCAGCCGATGCGTACGAGTCCCAGCCCCATCAGCCAGGGCAGCGCGGCGGCCGCCGGGAGCCAGCGGGCACCGTAGACGAGCTCGACGATCGGCGCGGCGAGCACGGCCAGCAGCACGCACAGCGGCACGGTGCCGGTCATCACGACGCCCAGCGCCCGGCCGAACCCGCTCGCCAGGGCCCCGGGGGTCTCTGCCAGCCGGGAGAACCCGGCGAAGGAGACGCGGCGGGCCGCCTCGGAGATGATCCGCACGGGCCAGCCGGAGATGTTGAAGGCCAGCACGTAGAAGCCCAGGGCCAGTTGGTCCAGGGAGGAGCCCACCACCATGGTGTCCACGTTGACCACGCCGAGGGCGAGCATGCTGGCCCCGGCCAGCGGGAGCCCGAAGCGGAGCAGGGCGCGGGCCTGCTCCCGGTCCCAGCCGAACCTCAGGGTGCCGGGCGCGGCGAGGCAGCAGCCGATGAGAGCGGCCACGTTGCCCGCGACGGAGCCCCAGGCGAAGCTCATCGCACCCCAGCCCTGGACGGCGAGCAGCAGGGTCACCGCCGTGCTGAGCACGAAGTTGAGGGCGTCGATGGCCATCCGGCGCCCCTGCGCGAACTCCCGGGTGAGGAATCCGGCGGGGACCTGCGAGAGGCCGTCGAGGACCACGCACACGCACATCACCCGCAGGACGCCGGAGGCCTCGGGGGAGCCGAGGACCCGGGCCACCGCGGGGGCCGCCGCGAAGAGGACGGCGTACAGCAGGCAGCTGGACGCGGCGCTCAGGGTCAGGACGGTCGGGGCGAAGCGGCGCGGGTCGCCCTCCCAGCGGACGATGGCGAGGGAGACGCCGAGCTCGTTCGCGGAGAGCAGGACCAGTAGGACCGTCTGGGCGATCCCGTAGACGCCCCAGGCCTCGGGGCCGAGGAAGAACCGGGCGAGGACGATGCCGGTGACGAAGTTGCCGAGGCGCATGACCACGGTGTTGACCAGGCTCCACCGGGCGGCGGAGCCGACCTTGCGGCCCAGGGAGGGCGGCTGGGCCGAGGGCGGATCGGCCGGGGGTTCGGCCGGGGGCTCGCCACCGGGTTGCGTCACGGGCCCGGTCACGGCGATCCGTTGGAGCGGTAGGCGGCCGAGGCCGGCAGGACCGTGAGGGCCATCGTGGCCGTGGGATCGGCGGACTTGGCCGCCTCGGCGGGGCCGGCGGACGGCTCGGAGCCGCCCGCGTCGGATCCGTCCGCGGCGGGCCGGCGCCGCCCGGGAGCGTCGGCCTTGCGGCGGCGGGCCTCCACGAAGAAGGTGGCCACCAGACTGAGGACGAAGCCCAGGGCCCCGGCCATGACGAGGTACTGGATCCGGGTCTTGGTCTGTGCCTCGGGCTTCTGGGGCGGAACGATCGTGGCCATGCGGATCATCGCCTCCGGCTGTACGGACTGCTGGGCCTGGAACTCCTGGAGCCGCTTCTCAGCGTAGGCCGTGAAGACCTGGTCCGACTTGAGCACGGCGGCCTGGTCGGTGCCCGTGACGCTCAGCCACATGAAGGGGCCCTGGGCGTTGTCGGCGATCTTCGCCTCGTACACCCCGGTCAGGCCCTGGGCCTTGAGATCGGCCTTGGAGCCGTCGGAGTTGAGGTTGCGGGCCAGGCCGTCGGCCATGCCGGTGAGCGACGCCTGGGTGCTCAGGAAGGGGTTGCCGTCGAAGGCCACCGTGGCCTTCTTCGAGTTCAGGAGCGTCACCGTGCTCTGCGACCGGTACTCCACCGGAACCAGCAGGTACACGCCCGCGATGAGCCCGGCCGTGAGCAGCAGTCCGGGCAGCAGCACGTACCAGCGCCTGCGCATGACCCGCCAGATCTCCGCGAGATCCATGGTCTGTCCCCCTCGCGGCGGCGTCGTGTCCTGCACGCGCCGCCGCCCTGTCTGTGCGGTGATTACGGTTGTAGCGGTGGTGCGGGGCCTTCTTCTACGGGGCCCTCTTCTACGGAGCTGTCGCTCCCGGTGCCCCTGCCGGCACGAGATCGGTGGGCCGCGGCCGGGTCGAGGCGGTCGATCCGTCCAGCAGGACCGAGGCGATGCGCTCGCTCGCGCGGCCGTCCCAGAGCTCGGGACAGCGCGGGGCGGGCGGATCGTCGAGCACCCGGTGGACCGTGGCCGTGATGCGGTCCGGATCGGTGCCCGCCAGGACGTTGGTGCCCTCCTCGACGGTGATGGGCCGCTCGGTGTTCTCCCGGAGGGTCACGCAGGGGACGCCGAGCGCGGTGGTCTCCTCCTGGATGCCCCCGGAGTCGGTGAGCACCACGCGGGCGGAGTCCTGCAGCGCGATGAAGTCGAGGTACCCGGCGGCCGGCACCAGCCGGATGGAGCCGGGGACGCCGATCTCGGCCAGCTTCTCGGCGGCCCGCGGGTGCACGGGCAGGAGCAGCGGACAGCGTCCGGAGATCTCGCCCAGGGCCTTCAGGAGGCCGCGCAGGGCGTCGGGATCGTCCACGTTGGCCGGCCGGTGCAGGGTGACCAGGCCGTATCCGCCGCGGGTGAGCCCGTACCGGTCCAGGACGTCGGACTTCCGGGCCCGCTCCAGGTTGGCGAACAGGGTGTCGATCATGACGTTGCCGACGACGTGGATCTGGTCCTCCCGGTACCCCTCCGCCCGCAGGTTCGCGGCGGCGTCGGGGGAGGGGGCCAGCAGGTAGTCGCTGACCCGGTCGGTGGCGACCCGGTTGACCTCCTCGGGCATGCTCCAGTCCCGGCTGCGCAGGCCGGCCTCCACATGGGCCAGCAGGGGGCCGGCCTTCGCGGTGACCAGGGCGCAGGCGAGCGTGGAGTTGATGTCGCCGACCACCACGACCGCGTCCGGGGCCAGTTCTTCGACCAGCGGCTCGAAGGCGGCCATCACCCGGCCGGTCTGCTGGGCGTGGCTGCCGGAGCCGGCCCCCAGGTACCGGTCGGGAGGGCGGATGCCGAGGTCGCGGAAGAAGACGTCGTTCATCGACTCGTCGTAGTGCTGGCCGGTGTGGACCAGGACGACTTCGGCGCCGCGGCGCTCCAGTGCGTCCATCACCGGCTTGATCTTCATGTAGTTGGGCCGGGCGCCGGCCACGCAGATGATCCTCGCCATGGGGTCAGAGCACCTCCACGGTGGGCCCGGACAGCCGGTTGCGGCAGTCGAGGATCAGCGAGGCGTGCTCGGTGATCATGCGGTAGTCGAAGGAGTCGTGGTCGGTCAGCAGGACGACCACGTCGGCGGCGGCCAGCTCCTTGCGGGTGGGCTCCACCCGCGAGAGGCGGGCGTCGACCTTGATGTTCTCCACCACGTGCGGGTCGGCCGCGCGGACCTTGGCCCCCATGTCGAGGAGCAGCTGGGAGACCCGTACCGCCGGGGACTCCCGGGCGTCGCCGGTGTTCTTCTTGTACGCCAGCCCCAGGAGCAGGATCCGGGACCCGTTGACCGAGCGGCGCTTCGCGTTGAGCGCGTCCATGACGCGGCGGGCGACGTACTCGGGCATGTGGCTGTTGATGTCGTTGGCCAGCTCCACGAAGCGGAAGTTCTGGCCGAGTTCCCGCTGCACCCGCCAGGACAGGTACGAGGGGTCGATCGGCAGGCAGTGCCCGCCGACCCCGGGGCCGGGGGTGAACTTCATGAAGCCGAACGGCTTGCTGGCGGCGGCCTCGATGGTCTGCCACACGTCGATGTCGAGGTGGCGGGCGAACATGGCTATCTCGTTGACGAGGGCTATGTTCACGTGCCGGAAGGTGTTCTCCAGCAGCTTCGCCAGCTCGGCCTCCTTGGGCGAGCGCACCGGAACCGTCTTGTCGACGAGGCCCGCGTAGAAGCTCTCCACGGCCTTGAGGGAGGCCTCGTCCACGCCGGAGACGACCTTGGGCGTCTGCTGGAAGCCCCACACCGTGTTGCCGGGGTCGATGCGTTCGGGGCTGTAGCCGAGGTGGAAGTCGACGCCGGCGGTGAGCCCGGAGCCGTCCTCCAGGATCGGGCCGAACATCTCCTCGGTGGTGCCCGGGTAGGTGGTGGACTCCAGCACGACGGTCGCGCCCGGCCGCAGGAAGCGGGCGAGCGTGTGCGCGGACTCCTCGATGTAGCTGAGGTCGGGGGCGCCCTCCCGCAGCGGGGTCGGGACGGTGACGACGGCCACGTCGAAACCCCCGCAGTCACGGGCGAGTTCGGTGGCCTGGTAGGTCCCCGCCTCCAGCGCCCGGGCCAGCCGTTCGGAGGAGACGTCCTCCACGTACGACTCGCCGGCGGCGAGGCTCTTGACCCGCCGCGCGTCCACGTCGTACCCGACCACTTGGTGTCCGACCTCGGCGGCCCTGATGGCCAGCGGAAGCCCGACGTATCCCTGTCCCACGACGACTACGCGCATCAGTGACTCCTGTTCGCGGAAGGGGCAGACGGTGTGCGGCGGATGAGTTCCCCGACCGTCATGAGGAGGAAGGCGGCATTGGTGGTGAAGTAGCGCTTCGCGAGGCGCCGCGGTTCCTGGAGGGTGCGGTAGAACCATTCGAGCCCCATCCGCTGCCACACCAGGGGAGCCCGCTTGGTGATGCCGGCCAGGATGTCGAAGGAGCCGCCGACCCCGTGCACCACGTGGGCGCCGGTGCGCTTGCCGTAGCCGGCGGTGAAGATCTCCTTCTTGGGCGAGGTCATGCCGAGGAACAGGAGCTGGGCACCGCTCTGCGCGACGGCATCGGCGATCGCACCCTGTTCGGAGTCCTCGAAGTAACCGTTGCGGCTGCCGGCCACGCGCAGCGCCGGGAACTGCTCAGCAATCCGGCCGAGCATCAGGTCGAGCACGTCCTGCCGGGCACCGAGCAGGTAGACGGGGACCTCGGCGGTCTCCGCCGCGGCCAGCAGCCGCATGAACAGGTCGATTCCCGCGACCCGTTCGGGGAGCCGGACCCCCAGGATGCGGCCGGCCCACACCACGGCCTGGCCGTCGGCCAGGACGAGGTCGCAGCCGGCCACCGCCGAGGCGAGGCGGGGGTCGCGGCGCATGTTGACCAGCTTGGCGGCGTTGACCATGCCGATCTCGATCTGTTCACCGCGCTTCACCGCGTCGAGGCAGCGCCGCACGGTCTCGTCCATGGTCAGGGCGTCGAGCCAGACCCCGAAGAGGGACTGTCTGTGGTTCATCTCCCGAGCCCCCCGAGCCAGGCGTGGAGCAGCCAGCCGAACTCGTAGGGCCGGCACTCGCGGTCCACCGCCAGGGGGCGGAAGAGCCGGTCGAGCGGGGTGAGCCGGGCCCGCGGCGCCACCCGTGTGGTGAGCCCGCGGGCGGCGCGGACGGCCTTGGCGGGGTCGCCGCGGTAGACCTTGCGCCAGGTGACCCCGTACTCCTCGAGGATCATGGGCTCGCGCGGGGTGCCGTCGGGCCCGCTGATCTCGGGTACGTCCGTCATCCAGCGCAGTCCGCGGCGGATCGCGGGACCGAAGTCGGTGCCGCCGGCCTCCGCCAGGTCGAAGAGGGCGGTCGGGGCCATGGCGTGCTGGTGCACGCTGTAGACCGGGTAGCCCTCCACCACGCCGCCCGTGCGGGCGTCGTAGTGCCACCACCACTGGCCGCCGTCCCCCTGGAGGGCGCAGATCCTGGCGGCGCACGCGTCGGCGGCCGCCAGGGCCCGGGGGTCCGAGCCGCTCGCGTGCAGCCGGGCCAGTGCCTGGAGCGGATACGTCTGGTCGGCGAAGCAGGCCACGTGGGAGCGGTACCCGGGGACCAGCCCCGGCCCGGTGGCGTGCGCGAACAGCGGACCGTCCCCGACCCGGGCCGCCAGCAGGCGCTCGCGCGCGGCCGTCAGCCGGTCCTCCACGTCCACCGTCCCGCGGGCGGCGGTGAGGGCGGAGAGCACCCAGGCCGCCTCCACGGTGTACTGCGGCCGTCCGGGCAGGTCCAGGGCGGACACCCGCGCGAGGGCGTCCGCCAGCTTGGGGTGACCGGTCTCGGCGGCGGCCCAGGCGATGAGCGCCGCGTCGCCGAGGTTCGTCACCGCGGGGAGCCGTTCCACGAGCAGCGCCGTGAACTCGGCGGCGGTGTGTCCGCCGAACAGCGGACGCTGCCGCTCCTCGGGCAGGTACCGGGCCCCCAGCGCGGTGATGGCCGCGTACCGGGTACTGGTTCCCCGGCTCTCCACGCGACGGGCGCCGCCGGAGGTGGCGGTCCCCACCCGGGTGAACACGAAGGTCTCGGCGTCCGGCAGGTACATGCTGGGCAGACCCGCCTCGGCCAGCGCGAGCAGCCGCTCGGCGAGCGAGTGCAGCGACGGGTCCTCGTGGGCGAGTGCTCCTAATCGTGCCGCGGTCACCGGGTCCCCACCTCGGCTTCCCGTGTGCTGCGCACACCCCGTATGCCCGAGCTGTACGGCTCCAACACACCTACCCCCTCTGCTTCTTCGCTCCTCGGACGGACCTGTCGGCCGTCGCGCGGCGGAGGGATGCGCAGGACGGCGCGCGTGCCGGCGGTGTGATGTTCCCCCCGATGGCACGAGCCGTCCGGGACCGCCCACTGGAACCCCCCAGCGATGTCCCGGACCGGGCACGCGTGGACGGCAGCGTCGGACGGACGCGGTTCGCGCGTCTGCCGTCACTTTGTCCGCGATGTCCGCGTCGTGTACAACCCCCCACTGAACGCAGCCTGTTGCCGGTTCAGATCACGTGTACAGGGACAAGGTATGCCCAAGGATGTTCATTGATTGTGGTTTTGAGGAAATGCCGATGACCCAAATTACCGACGTTCCGTCAGGTTCGCTCGGTCAGGGTCCCGTTGGTCTCTTCGTGCAGCTCACCGGTGCGCGGGCACTGCCATACGCCCGGTTCCCCTTCGACCTCCACCAGGCGGACCCCGGCCTTCCCCACCCAGCCGATGCGGCGGGCCGGTACCCCTGCGACCAGTGCGAAATCGGGCACGTCCCGGGACACCACCGCCCCGGCCGCGACCAGCGCCCAGCGCCCTACGCGGACCCCGGCCACGCATACCGAACGGGCTCCGAGCGAGGCCCCTTCGGCCACCACGACCCCGGCGGCCTCCCAGTCGCCGCCGCGCTTCTGGCGGCCGTCGGGATCGACCGCCCGCGGGTAGAAATCGTTGGTCAGGACGACGGCCGGGCCGATGAACACCCCGTCGCCCAGCTCGGCGGGCTCGTATACGAGCGCGTAGTTCTGCAGCTTCACGTTGTTGCCGATCCGCACGCCGGGTCCGACGTAGGCCCCGCGCCCGACGATGCAGTCGCGGCCCAGCCGTGCGTCCTCCCGTATCTGCGCCAGATCCCAGATCGTGGTCCCGTCCCCGAGCTCGGCCGACTCGTCGACCTGGGAGGAGGGTTGAATGCGGACACTCACGGGGCGGTCCCCTTACGGCTCGCGCGGCGTTCGGACGTGGGGGGAGCATATGCGCCGCCGGGGCTGCCCACCAGGAAGATCAACCGACTGTTCACGGAGCGGACTTGGCGGGTGGGGCGGACTCGGCGGGCGGGGCGGGCGGGTCCGGCGGCCGGGGCGCGCGGCGCGGCCCGGCTTAACCCCTCCCGATCGCTTCCTTAAGTGGAACCTAAGGCTCACGCCGCCCGTCCGTAATCGGGCAAGTGTCCGGTTCGGGGCGGCTAGCGTGCCTCCCGTACCCCACCCCCCGGCAATGCAGAGGCAGGCAAGCGATGGGCAGCACCACCGGTCACCGGCGCACGGCGAGCAAGAAGGCGAAGGCGGTGGGCGCCGTCGCGGTGGCGGTGCTGATCGGCGGCGCCGCCTTCGCGTTCACGGGCACGGCGCAGGCCGCCGCCGTGGGAGCGGTCTACACGAAGTCCAGCTCCTGGAGCGGTGGTTACACCGCCCAGTACGTGATCACCAACGGCAAGGGGCAGGCTCAGCAGGGGTGGACCCTGGAGTTCGACCTGCCCGCCGGGACGAAGATCGACTCCCTGTGGAACGGCACCCACTCGGTCAACGGTCGCCATGTCACCGTGAAGCCGGCCGAGTGGAACGGGGAGCTGGCGGCCGGGGCCTCCGTCACGATCGGCTTCGTGGCGAGCGGGAGCGGCACCCCCGGCAACCCGACGGCCTGCCGCATCAACGGGGCGAAGTGCTCGGCGGACCAGGGGACGACGCCCCCGCCGGGAGGCCGCCCCACCGGCACCCCGACGGCCGTGCCGAGCACGGGCGCCAGCCCGAGTGCGAGCGCTCCCGCCACCACCGCGCCCTCCGCACAGCCGACCCGCACCGCGTCGCCGTCCGCGACCGCCACGCCGCCGCCGGCGACCGGAGCTCCGGCAGGGGGAGCGCGCTTCGCCCCGTACGTGGACACCTCCCTGTACCCGGCCTACGACCTGGTCGACACCGCGGCGAAGACCGGCGTGAAGGAGTTCCACCTCGCCTTCGTCACCTCCGGCGGCGGCTGCGCCCCGCTGTGGGGCGGCGTCACGGACCTCGCGAGCGACAAGGTCGCCGCGCAGATCGGGGCCCTGCGGGCCAAGGGCGGCGACGTACGGGTCTCCTTCGGCGGAGCGGCCGGACGCGAACTGGCGCTGAACTGCGCGACCTCGAACGAGCTGGCCGCCGCCTACGGCAAGGTCATCGACCAGTACCGGCTGACCAAGGTCGACTTCGACATCGAGGGCGCGGCCCTGCCCGACACCGCGGCCAACACCCGCCGCGCGCAGGCCGTCGCCCAGCTGCAGAAGTCCCACCCGGGCCTGGACGTGGCCTTCACGCTGCCCGTGATGCCGGAGGGCCTCACGCAGCCGGGCGTGGCCCTGCTGGCCGACGCGAAGAAGGCCGGTGTCCGGATCGACGGGGTCAACATCATGGCGATGGACTACGGCCCCGCCTACGCCGGGAACATGGGGCAGTACGCGATCCAGGCCGCGACGGCCACCCAGGCGCAGATCAAGGCGGTGCTCGGCCTCTCCGACGCGGCCGCCTGGAAGGCGGTGGCCGTCACCCCGATGATCGGCGTCAACGACGTCGCGAGCGAGATCTTCACCGTGTCCGACGCGACCCGGCTCGTGGATTTCGCGAAGACGAAGGGGATCGGCCGGCTGGCGATGTGGTCCGCGGCCCGCGACAAGCAGTGCCCGGCCGGAGCCGTGAACTACGCGGACCCGACCTGCAGCTCGGTCCTCCAGCAGCCGCTGGCCTTCACCAAGGCGTTCGGAGCGCTCGGATAGCGGACCGTTGAGACCCGGCCGCCGTCCGCTTCCCCGGGGCGGACGGCGGCCGGGCGTTCGCGCCCCCTGGCCCCCGTACGGCCTGGTTAAGGTACGGCCATGACTTCCGCTCCCGCCCCGCGCACCTCGACCGCCGTGGACATAGAGATCAGGAAACCGTCCCCGGCCCACAAGGTGGCGGTCCTCGCCTTCGACGGGATGGCACCCTTCGAGCTGGCCGTGGTGGTCGAGGTCTTCGGTCTCTCCCGGCCCGAACTGGGCGACATCCCCTGGTACGAGCTCCAGGTCTGCTCGGCCGAGCCCGGCCGGGACCTCCGCGTGGTCGGCGGGTTCACCCTGCGCGCCGAGCACGGCCTCGACGCCCTCGCGGCCGCGGACACCCTGATCATCCCCGGGGTCTCCCGGGCGGGCGGCCCGATAGCGCAGCCGCTCATCGACGCGCTGCGCACGGCGCACGCCCGCGGCGCCCGCCTGGTCTCCATCTGCTCGGGGGCCTTCGCGCTCGCGGCGACCGGCCTCCTCGACGGCCGCCGCGCCACCACCCACTGGCGCTACGCGCGCACCCTCGCCGAACGCCATCCCGGGATCGAGGTCGACCCGGACGTCCTCTACGTGGACAACGGGGACGTGCTGACCAGTGCGGGCAGCGCCGCCGGCATCGACCTCTGCCTCTACCTGGTGCGTGCGGACCACGGTGCGTCCGTGGCCAACACCGTGGCCCGCCGCTTCGTGATTCCGCCCCACCGTGAGGGCGGACAGGCCCAGTTCATCGAGGCGGCGGTCGGCGAGATCGGCCCCGACGCGGCCGACGACGGCATCAGTCAGAGCATGACCTGGGCCCTGCAGCGGCTGCACACCCCGCTCTCGGTCTCCACCCTGGCCCGCGAGGCCCGGATGTCGGAGCGGTCCTTCCTGCGCCACTTCACCCGCCGCAACGGCGTGAGCCCGATCCGGTGGGTCATCTCCCAGCGGGTCTCCGCGAGCCTGCCGCTGCTGGAGTCCGGTGAGGGCACGGTCGACGAGGTGGCCGCCGCGGTCGGCTTCGATTCCACGGCGACCTACCGGCACCACTTCACCCGGCAGATGCGGACCACGCCCACGGCCTACCGCAAGGCCTTCGTCAGGGTCGCCGTACGCATGTGAAGGGGGGCCTGCGGGGGCTGGCGGGATCTTGACGAAGGGAGGCGTTCACGCCACTCGTCCGGTCGATCCGTGCGGCAGAGGATGGGGTCATCGCCGCAAGGGAAACCACCCGGACGGCGTCCGATACCGCCCCGCACGAGGAGTTCCCGATGTCCGCCACCCTCACCGCCCAGATCCCCAGCGCCGTCCTCTCCGTCCCCGCCGCCGACCCGGTCCACGCGGCCGCGCACTACGCCGCCCGGCTCGCCTTCGAGGCCGACGTCTCCGACGTGCGCGCCGACCTGCTCGCCGGGGTCTCCGGCGTGGTCGTGGTCGACTCCCGCAGCGACGCGGCCTGGGACCAGGGCCACATCCCCGGCGCCCTGCACATCCCGACGGCGCGGATCGCCGAGCTGGCCCCGTCGCTGATCGCCCCGGGCACGACCGTGGTCACCTACTGCTGGGGCCCCGGCTGCAACGGCGCCACCCGCGCGGCCCTCGCCTTCGCCCGGCTCGGCCACCAGGTGAAGGAAATGATCGGCGGCTTCGAGTACTGGGTCCGCGAGGGCTTCGCCTTCGAGACCGCCGAGGGCGTAGACCAGCGCCGGATCGACGACCTGACCGCCCCGCGCTCGGGCATCTCCTGCGCGTGCTGAGCTGCGCGCCGGGAGGGCGGGGCTCCCCGGACTCGAGTAGTTCGAATTTGAACGGTAAGGTGGATGTCGCCCAGCCAGGGCCAGTCCCTCCGAACCAGCGGGAGCCCCTCGCATGTCCGTCCGCCGCCTGAACCACGCCGTCCTCTGGATCCGTGAGGTCGACCGCTCCGTCGAGTTCTACACCGAAGTCTTCGGATTCCAGGTCGACCACCTGATACCCGGCCGCGCCGCCTTCCTCAGCGCCCCGGGCAGCCTCAACGACCACGACCTCGGACTCTTCGCGCTCGGCGCCGACGCACCCGGCCCCGAGCAGGGCAGGGTCGGCCTCTACCACCTCGCCTGGGAGGTCGGCACGCTCGGCGAGCTCGCGGAGCTGGGCCGCACGCTCACCGAGCGCGGCGCGCTGGTCGGTGCGTCGGACCACCTGGTCTCGAAGTCCTTCTACGCCAAGGACCCCGACGGCAACGAGTTCGAGCTGATGTGGCGCGTCCCCCGCGAGGACTGGCCCGCCGCGGACGCCGACCTTCGCCCCGGAGCCCTCGACCTCCAGGCCGCGATCGACCGCTGGGGCGCCGACCTCGCCACCGGCTCGGCGGCGGGCTCCGCCAGCTGAGCGGAGTTCCTCACGGCTCCCGGTGGTCGGGGTGGAACGGAGGGTCCGGGATCTCGCGGCGCAGGACCGGGGCGATCTCGGACTGGAAGAGTTCGAGGGAAGCCCGGTGCCGGCCGGGGTCCAGGAAGCCCGCGTCGGCCTGGAGGTGGAGCAGGGTGTGCCCGAGCCGCTCGTGGTAGCGGTGCACCTTCTCGATCACCTGCTGCGGACTGCCGATCAGGGCCGAGCTGCGCTCCACGAAGTCCTCCAGCGTCGGGAAGACGGGCTCCACGCCCAGGTTCCGCTGTGCGGCCAGGTAGCCCTGGAAGGCCGGCCGGAAGGCTTTGACCGCCTCCTGCGAGGTGCGCGCCGCGTGGTACCCGGCGGTCCCCGCGCCCACCGCCGCCAGCGCCGGGTCGTGGCCGTGGTACTCCCAGCGCTCCCGGTAGTACCGCACCAGCTCGGCGTACGGCTCGACCGGATGGGTGACGTTCGCCGAAAACAGCGGATCCCCGTAGCGGGCGGCGAGCTCGACCGACTCCCGACTGGTCGCGCTGCCGTGCCAGATGCGCACGGGCTCACCGAGCGGCCGGGGCAGCACCTCGGCGGCGGACAGCGCCGGACGGTGACGCGGGCTCGCCGTCACCTTCTCCTCCCGCCAGAACCGGCGGAACAGCTCGTACCCCTCCGCGTTGCGCTCCCACTGGTCCTCGGCGCTCACCTGGAACAACTCGCGCTGCGCGGAGCCGTTCCCCTTGCCGATGATCAGCTCCAGGCGCCCGTCGGAGAGGTGGTCCAGCGTCGCGTAGTCCTCGTACGCGCGGACCGGATCCAGCAGGCTCAGAGTCGTGACGGCGGTGAACAGCCGGATCCTGCGGGTCAGCGCCGCGATGTGGGCGAGGACCACCGGGGGCGAGGAGGAGAGGAACGGCCGCTCGTGCCGTTCGCCCACCCCGAACCCGTCGAAGCCCAGCTGCTCCGCCAGCACCGCGCCGTCGACCACCTCGCGGAACCGGTCCCGGGCCGGCTTGGTGCGTCCGGTCGCCGGATCCGGCGGGTTGGCGATGAGGGTGATGGCCAGGAACTTCACGACACCTCTCCTTCCGGTACCCGCACCGCCATGAAGGAGGGCCGGCGGCGCAGGGTGAAGCCGAGAGACTCGTAGAGGCGGATGGCGTCGGTATTGGCCGCGGCCGTGTGCAGGAAGGGGACGTCCCCGCGGCCGCGGATTCCGGCGGCCACGGCCCGCACGAGCCGGGTGGCCAGTCCGCCGCCCCGGTGTTCCGGGTGCGTGCACACGGCGCTGATCTCCGTCCATCCCGGCGGCCGAAGCCGCTCCCCGGCCATCGCCACGAGGCGTCCTTCGCGCCGGATGCCGAGGTACGTGCCCAGCTCGACCGTGCGGTCCAGGAACGGCCCCGGCCGGGCCAGCTCGACCAGGGCGAGCATCTCGGGAACGTCCGCCGGCCCGAGCCGGACCGCCTCGGGGTCGGCTTCGGCGCGCAGCGAGGTGTCGACCAGCTGGACCCCGGGGACGGACCACACGGTCTCCCACCCTTCCGGGACGGAGAACACCCCCGAGACCCCGGTGACGGCGCCCGGGCCGGCCAGCGCGGCCAGCTCCGCCCATGAGCGGGGATCGGCCGGGTCGGCGAGGGCGGCGAACGAGGCCACGTCGGAGGGGTAGCGGGCGGCCCGGGGGCCCGGGCTCGAGCCCGGGCCCGGTACCGCGCCGGTGACGGTGACGGCGAAGTGGGCGTGCGGGCCGGACAGGGCGGACCACACGGGGTTGTCGAGGACGTGCTCGCCGGTGCTACGAGGGTCGAGCGCGCGCTCTTCCAGGAGGTGGGGCGTGGATCGGGTCATGTGGGCCTCCCGTTCAGGAATTGCTCAGCGGCAGGCCGGGCGGGTCGACCTCGGAGACGGTGACGGCCTCGGGGCTCAGGTTCCAGGCCGCCAGCAGCTGCCCGTACTGCCCTTCCTTGATCAGGTGGTTGATCGCCTCCGCGATCGGCCCCGCCAGGCCGCTGTCCTTCTTGGCGGTCGCCGCGATCAGGCCCTGCAGGCTCTCGCCGGCGCCGGAGAACTGGCCCGCCTCGCGGGTGGGGGAGGAGCTCTGCGCGGTCTGGGTGACGTGGTAGGCCACGGCCGGGTTGGGGCCGAAGCTCACGTCGATCTTCTTGCCGCTCAGGGCCAGGTACGTGCTGTTGACGTCCGGGAAGTACTTGACGGCGAAGTCCTTGCCCTCGCTCCGCAGCCTGGTCTGCCACTCCAGCAGGATCTTCTCCTGATTGGTGCCGCGGCTCACGGCCACCGTCTTGCCCGCCAGATTGCGGTAGTCGCCGCCGAAGTTCCAGGAGTCCTCCTTGTTCACCTCGAACGCGAGGTTGTCCTTGCGGTAGGAGGCGAACTCGTACTTCTTCTTGCGCTCTTCGGTGACCGTGACGTTGGTGAAGGCGACGTCCACCTTGCCGCTGTCGATCCCGACGAAGAGGTTCTCCCAAGTGGAGTTCCGCACCACGGGCTTGAGCCCGAGCGTGGCGGCGACCAGCCGTCCCAGGTCGGGCTCCGAGCCGGTCAGGGTCTTCTGGTCGGTTCCCACGTACGAGATCGGCGGCGAGCCCGCGGGGAGCGCGCCGACGCCGATGACGAGCTCACCCCGATTCCGTATGGCCTCGGGCAGCCGGGCGCGGATGGCCTCCACCGTCGAAACCTTCAACTCTGCTTGCTTCGCAGCCCCGTTGGAGAGTGCGCCGACGGTGATCGCGCCGGGTGCCGCAGACCCGCCGGATCCCGCCTCGCCCGGACCGGACGCGGCGCTCTCCCCGCCGCACGCGGCGAGTCCGAAGGAGAGTACGGCGGCGGAGGTGGCGGCGAGCAGGCCGCGGGTGAATCTGGAACGCGGGGCAGAGCGCGGGGATCGCATGGCAGTCCTTCATGGTTCGGGTGGGACGGGTGGGACAGGTGGGACGAGTGGGAGAAGTGGGATGAGTCGGACCCGGTGTCAGAGCACCTTGCTCAGGAACTCCCGGGTGCGGGGGTGCGAGGGGTGGACCAGCACCTGGGCGGGGGGACCCTGTTCGACGATCCGCCCGCCGTCGAGGAAGACCACCTCGTCCGCCACCTCGCGCGCGAAGGCGATCTCGTGCGTGACGATGACCAGCGTGGTGCCGCTGTCGGCCAGGTCCTTGATGACGGCGAGCACCTCGCCCACCAGCTCCGGGTCCAGCGCAGAGGTCGGTTCGTCGAAGAGGATGACCTGCGGCCGCAGCGCGAGAGCGCGGGCGATGGCCACCCGTTGCTGCTGGCCGCCGGACAACTGCCGTGGATAGGCAGCTGCCTTGTCGGCCAGGCCGACCCGGGCGAGCAGCTCGCCCGCCAGACGCCGGGCCTCGGCCCGGGGCAGCCGTCCCGTCGCGACGGGGGCGGCGGCCACGTTGTCGAGCACGGTCAGGTGCGGGAAGAGGTTGAAGTTCTGGAAGACGAAGCCGATCCGGCCGCGCTGGGCCAGGATCGCCTTCTCGGTCAGCTCCTTGAGGCGGTCGCCGTGCCGCCGGACCCCGATCAGCTCGCCGCCCACGCTGACATGGCCGGCCTCGGGCTTCTCCAGGTGATTGATCACCCGGAGCAGGGTGGACTTGCCGGACCCGGACCGGCCGAGGACGGCCGTGACGCTGCCCGGCCGGACGGTCAGGTCCACTCCGTCCAGGACCTGTTGGGCGCCGAACCACTTGTGTACGCCGCGCACTTCGACGGCGGCCGGGGTCATATCGCCGCCTCCGTCCGCAGTCGCTCGCGCAGCGCGCCGAGCCCGGAGCGGGCCTTCTGTAGGGGAGTGGCGGGCAGGGTGCGCAGCGCACCGCGCGCGTAGTACCGCTCCACGTAGAACTGCACGACGGAGACCACGCTGGTCAGGATCACGTACCAGACGGTGGCGACCAGCAGCAGCGGCACCACGTCTCCGGGATAGGTGGCGCCCATGCTCTGCACGGAGCCGAACAGGTCGAGCAGCGACACGTAGAAGACCAGCGAAGTGGCCTTCAGGAGCCCGATCAGCTGGTTCACGTACGAGGGGACGATGGAGCGCAGGGCCTGCGGGAAGACGATCCGCGCGAACTGGTAGCGGCGGGGCAGGCCCAGTGCGGACGCCGCCTCGTGCTGGCCCTGGTCGACGGAGAGGATCCCGGCCCGTACCACCTCGGCCGCGTACGCCGCCTCGCAGAGGGAGAGCCCGACCACCGCGACCACGATGTCGGAGGCCAGCTTCGACTCGTCGAAGGTGAAGAACGCCGGGCCGAACGGTACGCCCACGCTCAACGTGGCGTACAGAGCACTGAAGTTGTAGAGGAAGAGCAGCACCACGATCAGCGGCACCGAGCGCAGCAGCCAGATGTACGCCCAGCTGACCGCCCGCAGCACCGGATTGGAGGAGAGCCTGCCGAGGGCGAGCACCACTCCGCCGAGCAGCCCCAGCACCGCGCTGTACGCGGTCACTTGGAGGGTGACGAGGAGCCCGTCGACGATCACGGGACGGGTGAACCAGTAGCCGAACCGGTCCCATTGGTAGAACGAGTTCGTCAGCAGGCCGTGGACGGCCTGGGCGAGCAGGACGAGGACGACGGCCGTGGCCACCCACCGCCAGGGGCGGCGGACCGGCAGCACCCGGTCGGCGTGAGCGCGGAGGGCCGGCGGGCGGGTGGATCCCCGGGGTGCGGGGGGTGGGGAATCGGGTGGGGCGGGGCGGGCGGTCACAACGGATTCGGTCACAGAGACTCCGGCGGTTCGGCGGGTTATCCGCTGACGTCCTTATCTGCGGCGTAAACCTGGCACCCCCGATATGGAGTGTCAATCAATTCCATATCGGGGGAGGGGGATTGAATGCCGATTTCATACGCCGTACATATCAGGCCCGTTCGTGAATTCTCTGTATCCTGCGGCCGGGTCGCGACAGCCACCGGCGCCACGGAGCCGGCGGCAGGGCGCGGGAGGCGCCGCGCGCGTAGTGCCGCTCGATGTAGTACTGGCCCGTGCTCAGGAGGGTCGTGACGGCTATGTACCAGAGGGTGGCGACCATGAGCAGCGGGATGACCTGGTAGGTCTGGTTGTAGATCAGCTGCGTCGAGTACAGCAGGTCGTGCACGGCCAGCACGCTGACGATGCTGGTCCCCTTGAGCGTGCCGATCAGCATGTTCCCGGCGGTCGGCACGATCGAGGTCATCGCCTGCGGGACGACGATCCGGCGCAGGGTGCGCCCCCTGCTCAGGCCGAGCGCCTGCGCGGCCTCGACCTGGCCGGGGTCCACGGAGAGGATGCCGCCCCGCACCACCTCGGCGGCGTACGCCGTCTCGTGCAGGGTCAGGCCGATGACGGCGGTCAGGGTCGGGCCGAGCAGATTCACCGTCTTCACGGTGAAGAACTCGGGGCCGTAGGGGATGCCGAGGCCTAGCGTCGGGTAGAGGGCGCCGATGTTGAACCAGAACAGCAGCTGCACCAGCAGCGGAGTGGACCGGAAGATCCAGACGTAACCCCAGCTCAGGGTCTTCAGGACCGGGTTGTCACTGAGTCGCATCACCGCCAGCACCGTGCCGAGGAGGAAGCCGAGCACCATCACCACGGCGGTCAGCCACAGGGTCAAAAGCAGCCCGTCGAGCACGGCGGCGGTGGTGAAGTACTGCCCGACCACCCCCCATTGGAAGGCCTTGTTGCGGACGATCGACACCAGCACCATCGCGAAGACCAGCAGCGCGGCGCAGGCGGCGAGCCTGCGGCCCAGCTGTCGGCGCGGCACGATGCGGGGCAACTCGTCCTCGTGGCGGGGGCCGGCCGAGCCGGGCGAGCCGGGGGGTGCGTCGGGTGCGTCGGACAGGGTGGAGACATGGGAAGAGGTGGCCATCGGAAGGCTCTCCAGGAGAGGGATCGCGGGCAGGGGTTGCCGCCCGGCGCCATGCGCGGAAGCCCGAACGGGGGGCCTCGCGCCGGCCGCGGTGTGCGGAATCCGAGTCGTCACGCCTGCCGCGTCCCTCAACGCGGCGGAGGGCCTTCGCCCACGGCGGGGCCCGTCCTGCGCCGATCGTATGCGGGTGAAGCGCGGCGGTGTCAACCACGTCGTTGCTTGACGCAGAGCCGCATGTACTGCTCAAGTAGTCGCATGAATGCCCAGCAGCGCTTGGTCACGCGCGACTACATCGACTTCGGTCGTGTGTGGTCCGCGGCGTGTTGCGCCTGACTCGGCAGCGGGCTGTCTGACCGGCCCTTCCCTCCCTCGGTGATCCCGTCGCGGGCCGGACCCTGCCTCCGCACCGCCTCCGCTCGCGGCAGCAACCCGCCTGCGGACACGGTGTTGTGAGCCCCGACGTGCGCTGCCGCGCCCCCGAATCCCCCGACGCCCCGCGTCGTCACGCCCGCGCCATCCCTTACCCGCATTCCTGACGAAACCTCATGTGCTCGGCCTGGTGGCCTCGTTCACCCGTGCCCGCGCTCTTTCACCCGTGCCCGCATGCGATCCACCGCACTTGCGCGCGATCCACCGCCCTTGCGAAAGGCCACACCCATGCCCGTGGAATTCCTCGGCATAGCCGCGACCAACGACGCATCCGAAACCACCGCACGCTCCGGCGCCGCCTTCGACAAGGAGTACACGCTCCGGCTCGCCCGAGCCCACGAGGACCACGGCTGGGACCGGGTGCTCTTCGCGTACGGCTCCGGATCCCCGGATCCGGCACCGGCCGCCGCCTACGTCGCCGGCAAGCTGGACCGCCTCCAACTCCTGCTCGCCCACCGCCCGAACGTCTCGTACCCCACCTTCGCCGCCAAGACCTTCGCGACCCTCGACCAGATCAGCGAGGGGCGCCTCGCCGTCCACTTCATCACCGGCGGCAACGACCACGAGCAGGCCCGCGAGGGCGACACCCTCACCAAGGACGAGCGCTACGCCCGCACCCGCGAGTACATCCGGATCGTCAAGAAGGCCTGGACCGCCCGGGAGCCCTTCGACCACGAGGGCGAGCACTACCGCTTCCACGACTTCGTCAGCGATGTCCGCCCGTTCCAACAGCCGCGCCCCGACGTCTCGTTCGGAGGTTCCTCGCCGGCCGCGTACGCCGCCGGAGGCGCCGAGGCCGACGTCTACTGCCTGTGGGGTGAGCCGCTGGAGCGGACCGCAGAGCAGATCGAGTCCGTGAAGGCGGCCGCGCTGGCCGCCGGCCGCACCGACGTGCCGCGCATCCAGGTGGCGTTCCGGCCGATCATCGCCCCGACCGAGGAACTGGCCTGGGAGAAGGCCCACCGCACCGTGGGCGCCATCAAGGAGCGGCGAGGCACGGGGCCCGCACACCGCCGGAGCGAGGGCATCGCGCAGGCCGCGACACCACAGAACGCCGGCTCGCAGCGGCTGATCGCCATCGCCGAGGCGGGGGAGCGCTACGACCGCGCGCTGTGGACCCCGACCGCGGCCGCCACCGGCGGCGCGGGCAACTCCAACGCACTGGTCGGCACCCCGGAAACCGTCGCCCAAGCCCTGCTGGACTACTACGACCTCGGCGTCGACGTCCTCTCGGCCCGCGGCTACGACCTCCTGGGCGACGCCATCGACTTCGGCCGGTACGTGATCCCGCTCGTCCGCGAGGAGGTCGCCAAGCGCGATGCCGAGCGGGGCGGCGGCGAGCACGACGAGACCCGCGCCGCGCACCGTCCGCAGCAGCCGCTCGCCGTGGTGCGCGGATGACCGCCGAGGCGCCCCCACCCGCACCCGGTCCCACCGCCACAACGCCTGCGCTCCACCCCACCCACCCGTCGAAAGGCCTCCCCGCCGTGAACCTCCCCGCGCACGGGACCCGCACCCGCCTGCGCGGCCTCGCCGCCGCCCTCGCGCTCCTGCCCCTCCTGGCACTGGCGGGCTGCGGCTCCGCCGACGGCGCCACCCCGTCCGCACCGGGCGCCCAGGCGCCTTCCGCGGCCTCCGACGACCCGGTCGCAGCCGTGGTGGCGGTGGAATCCGTAGCCGCACTCCTCCCCGACGAGGTGCGCAAGGCGGGCACGCTCCGGGTCGGGAGCTCCGTCGGAACACCGCCCGCGGCCTACTACCCCAACGGGCAGAACAAGAAGCCCGCCGGCCAGGACATCGACATCGCCGACGCCGCGGCCAGGGTCCTCGGCCTGAAACTGGAGCGGCAGGACGCCTCCTTCGAGACGATCCTGCCCGCCCTCGGCAGCGGCAAGTACGACTTCGGCACCGGCAATTTCGGCGTCACCGCCGAACGGCTGAAGACCATCGACTTCGTCACGTACATCAACGACGGCCAGGGCTTCGCGGTGAAGACCGGCAACACCACGCTGACCACCCAGGTCTCCGACCTCACCCAGCTGTGCGGACTGACCATCGGCACGGGGGCGGGCACGACCTTCGAGAAGACCCTCAGCGCCCAGCAGGGCGTGTGCGCCGCGGCCGGGAAGAAGCCCTACGAGGTGAAGGTCTTCTCCGAGCCCGGCGCCGTCACCACCGCCCTCCAGCAGGGCCGGATCGACGTGGTCATGTCGACCATCAACGGGCTGCGCCACCAGGCGTCCCAGCCCGCGGCGCAGACCACCTTCCTCGGCGAATACCACCGCCTCGACGTCGGCTTCGCCTTCAAGAAGGGGTCCCCGCTCACCCCCGCCTTCCAGTCCGCCGTCAACGAGCTGATCAAGAACGGCACTTACGCGCGGATCCTGAAGAAGTGGGGTACGGACGCCTCCGCGATCGAGACCTCGCAGACCAACCCCGCCGAGCACAAGTGAGCACCCGTCCGGACGGCCCTCGTCCCCACACGGACCCCGCGAAGAAGGAGGTCATGGTCGAAGTCCGCGGCGTCCACAAGAGCTTCGGACCGCTGGAGGTGCTGCGCGGAGTCGACCTCCAAGTACGCACCGGGGAAGTGACCGTGATCCTCGGTCCCTCCGGATCGGGCAAGTCCACGCTGCTGCGCACCATCAACCATCTGGAGAAGGTGGACCGCGGCTGGATCGGCATCGACGGGGAGCTCATCGGCTACCGCCGCTCCGGCGGAAAGCTGTACGAGCTGAAGGAGAAGGAGGTGCTGAGGCAGCGCACCCGCATCGGGTTCGTCTTCCAGAACTTCAACCTCTTCCCGCACCTCACCGTCCTGGAGAACCTCGTGGAGGCCCCGGTCTCGGCGCTGCGCCGGGACCGGGGGGAGGCGAGGCGGACGGCCCTGCGGCTACTGGAGCGCGTGGGCCTGTCCGAGAAGGCCGAGGCCTACCCGCGGCAGCTGTCCGGAGGCCAGCAGCAGCGGGTCGCCGTGGCCCGCGCGCTCGCCCTGGAACCCAAGGTGCTGCTCTTCGACGAGCCCACCTCGGCGCTCGACCCGGAGCTGGTCGGGGAGGTCCTGGACGTCATCAAGGACCTGGCCCGCGCCGGAACCACCATGGTCGTCGTGACGCACGAGACGGGTTTCGCCCGCGAGGTGGCCGACACCGTCGTGTTCATGGACGGCGGAGTCGTGGTGGAACAGGGCCCGCCCGCCGCGGTCCTGGACGCGCCGCGGCACGCCAGGACCCGCGCCTTCCTCTCCAAGGTCCTCTGAGGTGTCCCGCCGACCCGCCCGGTTCCTACGGGGCTCCCGCGCGGCTCACGCGGACGGCGCCGGCGACGGGGCCCGTCCCACCACCTCGAGCAGCAGCTTCGCCGCCACCGCCGTCCCGTCGGTACGGATCGTGCCGGCCACGGCGGCCGCCCGGGCGCGGACCTCGGGGGTCAGGACGCCCGCGAGCGCGGTCGACAGGGAGTCGAAGGTCGGATCCGGTCCTTCGTGGGCCGCGCCGATGCCCAGCTCCGCCACCCGGCCGGCCCAGTACGGCTGGTCCGCCATCTGGGGGACGACCACCTGCGGCGCGCCCGCCCGGGCGGCCGTCGTCGTCGTACCCGCGCCGCCGTGGTGCACGACGGCGGCCACCCGGCCGAACAGCGCCTGCTGGTTGACCTCGCCGACGGCGAAGCAGTCGTCCTGGTCGTCGGTCAGGGCGAGGTCCGCCCAGCCGCGCGAGACCAGTACGCGGCGGCCCTGCGCACGGACGGCGGCGACGGCCGCCCGGGCGACCTCCTGCGCCTCGCGCAGCGGCATGCTGCCGAAGCCCACGTACACCGGCGGCGTGCCGGCGCCCAGGAACGCCTCCAACTCGGCCGGGAGCGGCCGTTCGTCCGGCTTGATCCACGCGCCGGTCTGCACCACCCCGGGGCCCGCGGGCTCCGGCTCCGGTTCCGGCCACGGGCCGAGGACGGGGTCCGCCGCCAGCCACGGCCGGTCGGTGAAGACGTGCTCGCGGACGTCGTCCACCGGGGGCAGACCGACCGACGTCCGCAGGGCGTTGACGCCCCCGCCGAACAACTCGTTCATGATCTCGGCGTTCAGGTCCCACAGCACCTGGTTGTCCGTCACCTCCGGCGGCGCCTGGCGGCCCGGCCACACCAGCGGGGGGTGCTGCTCGGACGGCAGATACGTCGGGAAGTAGGACACGAACACGTACGGGATGCCCAGCTTGTCCGCCACCGATCGGGCGGCGGCCGCGGCCGGCATCAGACCGGTCGCCACGACCGCGTCGCACCCCTCGGCCACCGCGGCGAGCGACGCGTACGTCGCGGCGGCGATCCGGGCCGCGCGCTCCGGCAGGGTCAGCGCCACCGTCGGCTTCGTCTCCCGCACAGCCTCCGTCGTCATCTCGCGGATCGACTGGCCGAGCGGCACCAGCGGGAGGCCGACGGTGTCCAGGAGCTCAGCGAAGTCCGGCGGCGCGCACATCTGCACCTCCGCGCCCAGCTCCCGCAATCGCAGCGCGAATCCCGCCATCGGTTCGATGTCCCCGCGAGACCCGTACGCCACCAGCAACACCCGCATGCGCAACTCCAACTTCCGTGAATTCCAGCCTGAATGGATGATTCTCCCTTACTGCGGGGCCCCGCCACGGAACGTGCGGCGGTAGGTGTCCGGGGGCACGCCGACCGTCCGGTTGAAGTGCCGGCGCAGTGTCGTCGCGGTGCCCATGCCGGTGGCCGCCGCGATCGCGTCGATGCTCTGGTCGGAGTTCTCCAGCAACTCCTGTGCCAGGCGGATCCGTTGGGTGTGCAGCCATTGCAGAGGGGTGGTCCCGGTCGCCGCTTTGAAGTGGCGGCCCAGATGGCGCGAGCTCATCCGGGCCCGGCGGGCCAGGTCCTCCACGGTCAGTGGCTGGTCGAGCCGCTCGATCACCCAGGGCAACAGCTCGGACAGCGGGTGGTGTTCGTCCTGGGCGGGCACCGGGCTGGTGACGAACTGGGCCTGACCGCCCGCCCGGAGCGGCGGCACGACCAGCCGGCGCGCGGCCGCGTTGGCGATCGACGAGCCGTGGTCGAGACGGACCAGGTGCAGGCACAGGTCCAGTGCGGCGGCCTTGCCCGCCGAGGTGAGCACGCTGCCGTTGTCCACGTAGAGCACGTCCGGGTCGACCTCCACCCGCGGATAGCGGGCGGCCAGGGCCTCGGTGTGCGCCCAGTGGGTGGTCGCGCGCTTCCCGTCCAGCAGCCCGGCGGCGGCCAGCACGAAGGCGCCCGTGCAGAGCGAGGCCACTCGGGCGCCGGCCTCGTGGGCCGCGCGCACCGCGTCGACCAGGTCGCCGGGCGGCTCCACGTCCACATCGGCCCAGGCGGGGACGATCACGGTGTCGGCGCGCCGCAGCCGCTCCAGCCCGTGGCCGGGCTCCAGCCGGTACGGCCCGACCCGCACGGAGCCCGTCCCGCAGACGGAGACCTCGTACCAGGGGTCGACCGTGCCGGCCGGGAAGGCGGGGGAGGCCGGGACGGTCGGCGGTGAGCCGAAGATCTCGTACGCCACGGACAGTTCGAAGTGCAGCATCCCGTCGGTGACGGCCAGCGCGAGAGTACCCATGTCCGAAAGTGTACGCGTCATGTCGTTCCAGACACTCGCGCGGGAGGTCCACCGCTGTCAGGATGGCCGCAGTGGATCATTCGGGCACGGACGGGGGAGAACCCAATGGGAACGGCGCAGACGGTGACGGTGTTCGGGGCGTACGGGCACACCGGGCGGTTCGTGGTGGCGGAACTGCGGGAGCGAGGGTTCCTCCCGGTGCTCTCCGGCCGCGACCCCGGCAAGCTGAAGGAACTGGCAGAGTCCCACCCGGGCCTTGACGTCCGGCCCGCGTCGGTGGACGACCCGGCTTCGCTCGACCGGGCGCTGGCCGGTGCGGCGGCCGTGATCAACTGCGCCGGGCCCTTCGCCACGACCGCCGGCCCGGTGATCGAGGCGGCACTGCGCGCCGGGATCCCGTACGTGGACGTCGCGGCCGAGATCGAGGCCAACGCCGACACGTTCGCGCGGTTCACGGACCGGGCCCGCGCCGAAGGAGCGGTGGTCCTCCCCGCGATGGCCTTCTACGGAGGCCTCGGCGACCTGCTCGCCACCGCGGCGATGGGGGACTGGACCGCAGCCGACGAGGCGCACGTCGCGTACGGGCTGAGCAGCTGGCACCCCACGGAAGGGACGCGCCTCGCGGGCAAGGTCTCCCGGGAGCGGCGCGGCGGCCGGCGCGTCCGGTACGCAGGCGGGCAGCTGGAGTACCGCGATGACGCGCCGCCCACCCTGGAGTGGGCCTTCCCCGAGCCGATGGGCACCCGGGCCGTCATCGGGGAGTTCACGATGGCCGACGCGGTCACCATCCCCAGCCACCTGTCCATCCCCGAGGTGCGCGGCTACATGACGACGGAAGCGGCCACGGACCTGTCGTCCGCGGACACCCCGTCCCCGGCCGCGGTCGACGACAGCGGCCGGTCCGCGCAGACCTTCCTCGTCGACGTCCTCGTGCGCTCCGGCGGCGCCGAACGGCGCGCCGTGGCCCGGGGTCAGGACATCTACGCCGTCACGGCTCCGCTCGCGGTGGAAGCGCTCTCCCGCATCCTCACGGGACGGACCAGGGCGGTCGGCGTCGTCTCCGCGGGCGAGCTCTTCGACGCGCCGGACTTCCTGCGCGCGCTGTCCTCGCACCTCTCCTTCGAACTGTCGCACTAGCCGGCCGGGTTGGCCCGCGGAACGGTTGGCCCGCAGTCCGGCATCCGCCGGACTGCGGGCCACCGAAGGTCAGTTGCAGGTGACGAGGAGCGAGGTGAGCGCGGTGCAGGTACGGCTGCTGCTGTCGTTGGCCGCGTTCGGGTCGGCCGGACTGCTGGCGGTACGGGTGGCGGTGACGGTGTAGGCGGTGCCGAGGCTGAGGAGCCCCACCGGTGCGGTGAAGCGCCGGGTGGTGCTCGCGCCCGGGGCGAGGTTCGTGACGGTGCAGGTGACGGCGCCCGAGCCGACGGTGCAGTTGGGGCTGGTGGCGCTCATCGGGGCGGTCAGGGGCGCGGTGACGGTGCCGGTGGCGGCCGTCGCGGGCCCGTAGTTGGTGACGGTCAGCGTGTAGTCGATGTGCCCGTTGAGCAGGCCGGGCACGGCGGTGGCCGTGAGGGAGACCCCGAGGTCGGCGGCGAGCGTGGGGGTGATGGTGAGGGCGACGGGCGCGTAACCGGTGGCGAGCGTCCCGGTGACGGTGTTCGTGGCGGTGTCGATCACGGACAGGCTGTCGCCGCGGTAGTTGGCGACGTACAGGTGTTTGCCGTCGGGGGCGAGGGCGGTGTCCACGGGGGAGGAGCCGACGGGGACGGTCGCCAGGATGGTGCCGCCGGCCGCGTCGATGACGGAGACGCTGGAGGAGAGCACGTTGACCACGTACAGGCGGGTGCCGTTGGGGGAGACGGCCACGGCCTGCGGGTAGAGGCCGCCGGTACCGAGGCCGGCGACCACGGTGTTGGTGGCGGTGTCGATCACGGAGACGGTGTTGCCGGAGTTGCCGGTGACGTAGACGCGGGTGCCTGCCGGGTTGACCGCGAGCCTACGGGGATCGCCCGCGACGGGAATGCTCGCGGTGACGGCGTTCGTGGCGGTGTCGATCACGTCGACACGGGCGTCCGCGGTGCGGGTGACATAGACGCGGGTGCCGGCCGGGTTCACGACCACGTACGAGGGGTTGCCGGCGACGGGGATGGAGGCGGTGAGGACGTTGGTGTCGGGGCTCAGGACGTTCACCGACTGGGCCGCCCGGTCGGCGACGTAACCGCGCTTGCCGTCCGGGGTGAAGGCGATCTGCGCCGGGGACTGGCCGAAGGGGAACGTGGCCGTCGCGGTGTTGGTGGCGGTGTCGATCGCGGTCAGGGTGGCATCGGCGGAGTTCGAGACGTACACCCGCGAGCCGTCCGGGGTGGTCGCCGCCTGACTGGGGCCGTCGCCGACGGGGATGGTGGCGAGGGTCGCGCCGGTGACGGTGTCGATCGCCGAAACGCTGTCGGCGTCGCTGTTGGCGACGTAGACGGTCGGGTGCGCGGGCGCCGCGCCCTGCGCCGAACCGGCCGCCGCGGTCAGCGTGCCCGCGGCGAGCACCGTGGCCGCCGCCCAGGTCGTGACGTGGTGGGGCAGGCCGAATCGGCGTAAACCCGTGGGTCTGATCGTCGCGTCCATGCTCATGGTGATGCTTCCTCCCCATGTGGGCCCCCTGCCATCGGCGTCGGGGGCCCGTCATGCGCGCGCCGTGTCATCGAGTCGGCACGCATCGCACATGATTTTGGCCGCCCGGAGCCGGAGAAAAGAGGCTCTTGGGTCAGCCGTTACGTCGGGTTGTGGGGGAGGGGCCGGCGGGCGGCGGTCAGTCGATCTGGAGTTCGCCCATCCGGCTCCAGCCGGTGGCGCCCTCGATGGTGGTGCTGACGATCTCGGGCGTACGGGTGACCAGGGGCCGCATGGTCTCCAGAGCGGCGCGGAAGTGCTCGGAGGTGACGTGGGCCTCCGCCGCGTCGTCCTGGAACGCCTCGACCAGGACGTAGGTGTCCGGCTCGTCCAGGCTGCGGGACCACTCGAACCACAGGTTGCCGGGCTCGGCGCGGGTGGCGTGGGTGAAATCCGCCACCAGCTCGGGCCATTGGGCTGCATATTCGGGCTTGACGGGGAATTTCACCACAATGAAGATCATCCCCTCATTCTAAGCACGCCCTCCTCGGTGCCCGGTCGGCCCCGCCGACAACCTAGATCCGGGCCTCGCCGAGCACTCCGGCGATGCCCTGCGCCAGACAGGGGATCCGGTCCGCCGGGATGCCCGCGATGTTGACCCGCCCCGCGGTCGTCCCGTAGACGGCGAACCGGCTGCGCAGCCGGATCATCTGGTCCGGGGTGAGCGGCAGCATCGAGAACATCCCCTTCTGCCGCGCGAGCACATCCGCCTGGGCGCCCCAGCCCAGCGCGGTCAACCGGGCGGTCAGTTCGGTCCTGTTGACGGTGATCCGGTGCCGCATGTCGTCCAGCTCGGCCCGCCAGGCGGCCCGCAGCCCCTCGTCCCCGAGGACGGCCGTGACGATCGCCGCGCCGTGCTCCGGCGGCATCGAGTAGAGCGTCCGGGCGGCGTTCTGCAGAGCCGTCTCGGCGTGCCGCAGCGCCTGGCGGGACGCGCCGAGCACGACGGCGCAGCCGGTGCGGTCGCTGTAGAGGCCGAAGTTCTTCGAGCAGCTGATGGCGAGGAGCATCTCCGGAACCCGGTCCGCGAGCATCCGGGTCGCCGCCAGGTCGGCTTCCAGGCCGTCGCCGAGCCCGTGGTAGGCGAGATCGACGAACGGAACCCAGCCGCTGCGGACGGCGAGCGCCGCCAGCGCCTCCCAGGTGTCCGGGTCCGGATCGACCCCGGTGGGGTTGTGGCAGCACCCCTGCAGCAGGACCACGTCGTCGCGGCGGGCGCCCTCCAGGTCCTCCAGCATGCCCGCGGCGTCCGAGCGGCCCTGCGCGTCCGCCCAGCGGTACGTGCGCACCCGCAGCCCGGCGGCCTCCAGGATGGGCCGGTGGTTCACGTAGGCGGGGTCGCTGATCCACACCGTGGTCCCCGGCCGGGTCCGGCAGATCAGATCGGCCAGGAGCCGCAGTGCGCCACTGCCCGCGACGGTCTGGACCGCCACGGCACGCTCGGCGGCCGCACCCGACCCGAACACCATCGACAGCATCGCCCGGTTGAAGGCGCCGTTGCCGGAGAGCCCGCGGTACTCCTTGGACTCGGAGCGCTCCGCCAGGCGTATCTCGGCCTCGCGCACGGCCGCCATGACCGGGGTGGCCCCGGTGTGGTCCCGGTAGACCCCGATGACCAGATTCAGGCGCTCGGGCCGCACGTCGGCGTGGAAGGCCTCGGTCAGGTCCCAGAGCGGGTCGACGGGCGGCGGGAGGAGGAGCTCAAGCATCTACGGGACCCTTGGAGTCGGGGTGGGAGCCGGGGAGGGCGGAGGGAAGGGGGCGGGGCCGGGGGCGCCGGTTGGCGAGCACGACGCCCGCGGTGATCAGGGGTACGCCGATGAGCACGGTCAGGGTCGGCGACTCGTCGAGCAGCGGCACGGCCAGCAGGACGACCGCCACGGGGCTCAGGCTCCCGAAGACGGAGCTGCGCTCCGCACCGAGCCGGCGGATGGCGAACGCGTAGAGCAGGCCGGCGCACAGGCCGACCCCGAGCCCCTGCACCACCAGGAACAGGGCGATGTCGCCGCCCGCGGCGGACGCCAGGCCGGTGGGAAGCACCCCGGTCAGCACCAGCAGGGCGATGATCGCGAAGGAGGGCAGGCACAGCAGGCCTATGGACCCGACGGGGTCGAGGTCCACCTCCTTGAGCCCGACCGTGTACAGGGCCCACAGCCCGCTGGCGACGAGGAGGATCCCGGCGCCGGCCAGTACCTGCGTGTTCAGCGGAACGACGTAGCGCCAGACCAGGGCGACCACACCGGCCGCGATCAGCGCGAGCCCGGCCGCCTGCGTCCCCCGGGGGGCGCCGCGGCCGCCGGCCACCATGAGCGCGCTGACGAAGAGCGGGACCATCCCGGGGACGATCGAGCCGACGAAGGCGGCCGAGGTCAGGGAGCCCCCGTACATCGCCGCGAGGAAGAACGGCACGCCCGCACCACAGACGATCTTGGCCGCGGTGGCCGGGCGCACCGCCATGATGCGGCGGCGCCGCCGCCACAGTGCGGGCGCCAGGACGAGCACCGGGACGCCGAAGCGCAGCAGGGCGGCGTCGGCGGGCAGGAGGGAGGAGGCGCTCAGGGCCCGCGCACTGAGCGCGAAGGCGGCCCAGATGGCCACGGTCACCAGCAGCGCCACCATGCCCCGCGCCTGCGGGGAGAGCCGCCCGCGGCCCGCGGCACCGGTGTCCGGGGGCGTCGTGGCGGGCCCGGCATTCGTCGTGACCAAGGAGGTTCCTCCAGCCTCAAGGGGCCGGATCCGGCCATGAGGCAACGCTAGGCCTTTCCCCGGGGCAGTCGATTGCCAGTTCTGCCACCCAGACATAGCTTTGGGGCAGAATCTGCCAAGGAGTGACCATGGACGCAGTCGATCTGCACATCATTCGCGAATTGCAGGCCGACGGACGGCTGTCCAACCAGGACCTCGCCGACCGGGTCCGGCTGTCCCCGTCGCCCTGTCTGCGCCGGGTGCGGCGCCTGGAGGAAGCCGGTCTCATCCGCGGTTACACGGCGATGGTCGACCAGGTCGGCTTCGGACTCCCGATCACCGTCTTCGTCCGGATACGGCTGGAACGCCACACGGGTGAGGCGGTCAGGGTCTTCGAGGACCACGTCGCGGTCATCGAGCACATCCAGGACTGCTACCTGATGGCCGGAAGCAGCGACTACCTGCTCCGGGTCGTCATCGAAAGCCTGCAGGCGTACGAGGCCCTCGTGCGCGACCGGATCCACGCCATTCCCGGGATCGCCTCGATCGAATCGAGCTTCGCGTACGGCAGCGTGAAGCAGTCCCGGATCTACCCGAGCCCGAACACCCCCTGAGCTCCGCTCAGGACTCCCCGGCCTCCGGCAGCTGCTGCTCGGACCAGATGATCTTCCCCTCGGGGGTGTAGCGGACCCCCCACCTGCGGCTGATCTGCGCCACCAGGAAGAGCCCGCGACCCCCCTCGTCGGTGGTGGCGGCATACCGCAGGTGCGGTGTGGTGCTGCTGCTGTCGAAGACCTCGCAGGTCAGTACCCGGTCGTGGAGCAGGCGTACCCGGACCGGCGCCCCGCCGTGCCGGATGGCGTTCGTGACGAGTTCGCTGAGCACGAGCTCCGTCTCGAAGGCCAGCTCGGACAGACCCCACTCCTCCAGCTGCTCCACCGCGCGGGTCCGGCTGGCCCCCACCGAGCTCGGCTCGAACGGCACCTCCCACTCCGCGATGCGCTCCGCCGCCAGCGCCCGGGTCCGCGCGACCAGGACGGCCACGTCGTCCCGGGGCCGCTCCGGCAGCAGCCCCTCGAGGATCGCCCGGCAGGTCTCCTGCGGCCCCCGGTCGGCGTGGGTGAGGGCCGTGCGGAGCAGGCCGAGCCCCTCGTCGATGTCGCGGGCGGGGTCCTCGATCAGCCCGTCGGTGTACAGCACGAGCTGGGTGCCCTCGCTCAGGTCCAGCTCCGCCGACTCGAAGGGGAACCCGCCCAGCCCCAGGGGTGCGCCCGGGGGCAGGTCCGGCATCTCCACGGTGCCGTCCGGCCGCACCAGGAACGGCGGCACGTGCCCCGCGCGGGCCACCGTGCAGCGCTGGGTCACCGCGTCGTAGATGGCGTAGAGGCAGGTGGCTCCGAGCAGTCCGTCGTCGCCCTCGCCGCCGTCCCCGCCCTCGCCGCTCTGGTCGATGTACTGGACGAGGTCGTCGAGCCGGGCGAGCAGTTCGTCGGGGGGCAGGTCCAGGGAGGAGAAGTTGAGCACGGCGGTGCGCAGCCGGCCCATGGTGGCCGCGGCGTGCAGGCCGTGGCCGACGACGTCGCCCACGACGAGCGCGACCCGGCTGCCCGGGAGCGGGATCACGTCGAACCAGTCGCCGCCGACCCCGGAATGGGCGGGCAGGTAGTAGTGCGCCACCTCCACGGCGGTCTGCTCGGGCAGGTCGCGGGGGAGCAGGCTGTGCTGGAGCGTCACGGCCAGGGCGTGCTCACGGGTGTAGCGGCGGGCGTTGTCGATGGTGATCCCGGCCCGGGCCACGAGCTCCTCCGCCAGCGACAGGTCCTCCTCGTCGAAGGGGGCCGGTTTGCGCGAGCGCCAGAAGTTGGCCACGCCGAGCACCACGCCGCGGGCCTTGAGCGGGGCGGTGATCAGCGAGTGGATCCCGTAGTCGATGATCTCCTGCGCCCGGGGAGGGTCCTGTGCGAACCAGCCGGGCGCCAGGGCCAGGTCGGCGACCACCTCGGCCCGGCCGCTGCTGAGTCCGCGCGCCTGGGGGGTGGAGGGCAGGAAGCCGATCAGCCGGCCGCGTGGGTAGAGGGGCGCGTCGTCCCGGATGCCGCTGACCCCGGTGCGCAGCAGGTCCGCCGACGGGGTGGGCTCGTCGCCCTGGAGCACGGGCTCCGCCAGATCGACGGTCACGAAGTCCGCGAAGCGCGGTACGGCGACATCGGCCAGCTCCTGGGCCGTCCGCTCCACGTCCAGGGTGGTGCCGACGCCCACACCGGCGTCGTACAGCAGCTTGAGCCGCCTGCGGGCCGCGTCGGCCCGGGTGCTGAGGACCTGCATGTCGGTGGAGTCGCGGATGGTGACGGCCGAGCCCTCGGGCCCGCCGCCGGGCCGGGTCGGCCGCTGGTTGATCACCAGCAGCCGCTCCCCGGCCTCGTGCACCTCGTCGGTGGCCTCCCGGCCGGAGACCAGGAGGTCGGACAGTTGCCGGTCGAGGCCGGTCAGGTCCCGGACGAAGGAGCCCTCGGCCCCGGGTCCCAGCCGCAGGAGCCGCTTCGCCTCGTCGTTGGCGAGCAGCAGCCGCCCGGCGCCGTCGATGATCAGCACGCCTTCGCGTACGGAGTGCAGCACCGCGTCGTGGTGCTCGTACATCCGTGTCATCTCCTGCGGGCCGAGCCCGCGGGTCTGCCGTCGCAGGCGCCTGCTGATCAGCGCCGAGCCGGCGGTGGCCAGGGCCAGGCCCGCGGCGCTGGCGCCGAGGATGACGGGGAGCTGCCGGTCGAAGGCGCCGGTCACGTTCTCCACGGTGAGGCCGGCCGACACCAGCCCCACTACCCGGCCGTCCGCCGAGAAGACCGGCACCACGGCCTGGATCTCGTTGCCCAGGGGCCCGTGCACGCTCTCGGTGTACACCCGGCCGGCCAGGGAGGGGCCGATCGTGCCGACGAACCTCTTGCCGATGCGGTCGGGCAGCGGATGGGTGTAGCGGATCCCGTTGGTGTCCATCACCACGATGAAGTCCACCCCGGCGACTTTGCGCGTCGCCTCGGTGATGGGCTGGAGGACGGCGGAGGGATCGGGGGAGCGGAGCGCCTCCCGCAGCCCGGGCGAGTGGGCGAAGCTCTCCGCGACCGCGACGGACCGGGTGCGGGCCTCGCGGTCGATGTCGCGGCGCGACTGCAGCACCAGGGCCAGTACGGCGGCAGCGGCGAGCAGCACCACGACCGCCACCTGAAGGACGAATACCTGGCGGGCGACGCTGCGCGGGCGACTTCTGCTCAGTGACCGCACCGACGTCCCCGGTACGGGTTGCAAGGACCGGTCACGAACCAGTTGTAGCACCCCGGGTCGTCCGGGGTGCGCCGGTCGGGCGCCGCGCGTCGCGGGAGGGGCGCGACGGAGCCGAACTATCTTGACGTCAAGATTAATCTGGGGCAGGCTGCGCGAAGTATCTCGACATCGAGATACATTTGCCGAGCGTGCGGGGGACTGGAATGCGGCGGGGCACGGGGACCCGGAAGGACCGGCGCAGCGGAGCCGGCCTGGTGGCGCAGTTGCGGCGGCCGCCGGGGGGCCGGGACGCCCGGATCATGCTGTTCGCCCAGCTGCTGGACCGGACCGGTACGGGAGTGTGGGCCGCGGCCTCGGTCCTGTACTTCACCCTCGTGGCCGGACTCGACGCCCGGCAGCTGGGTCTGCTGCTGGGCGCGGCCGGAGTGGCCGGCATCGCCGGATCACCGCTCGCGGGCCACCTGGCGGATCGTTTCCCGGTGCGCTCGCTGCTGATCGCCTGCCACCTCCTGCGGCTCGCGACCCTCTGCGCGCTGCTCGTCGTCACCAGCTTCCAGCTGCTGCTGCTCGTGGTCGCCGTCACCTCCCTGGGCGACCGGGCGGCCAAGACGCTGGAGATGCTCTTCGCCACCCGGGTCGCGGGCGAGCGGCGCTCCGCCTACCAGGCGCTGTCCCGCAGTTCGGCCAACGCCGGCTACGGGATCGGCGCGGGCATCGCCGCGATCGGCCTCGCCGTGGGCACCGAAGCCGCCTACCAGGTGCTGATCCTGGGCAACGCGCTGTCGTTCCTGGCGGCCGCGGCGCTGGTCTGGCGCACCCGGGAGCCGCGCGGCCACGGGCACGTGACCGCGCGGACCGGCGAAGGCGCCACCGCCGCGGCGGACGGGCCGCCCGGAGGTCCCGCCCCGAGCCCCTGGCGGGACCGCGGATACCTCCGGTTCGCCCTGCTGGACATCCCGATGAACCTGGACTCGACGATCCTCGACGTCGGTCTGCCGCTGTGGCTGGTGGAGCACACCGACGCACCCCACGCCGTGATTCCGGCCTTCCTCGTGATCAACACCGTGCTCGTCGTCCTGCTCCAGATCCGCGTGTCGGCCAGGGTCGAAGGGCCGCGCCGGGCGACGGGAGCGGTCCTCGTCTACGGGCTCACCGTGTTCGCCTGCTGCGCACTCATGGCCGCATCGACGGGAGGCGGCTCCTGGACCGCCTCGGCCGTCCTGCTGGCAGCGGCGGTGCTGGTCACCTTCGCGGAGCTGATGCGCTCGGTGAGCTCCTGGGAACTGGCGGTCTTCCTCGCGCCCGAGGGGGCGAAGGCCTCCTACCTCGGAGTGGCGGGCATGGCCCAGTCCGTACAGAAGTCCGCCGGGCCGCTGCTGCTGACCGGCGTGGTGATGACGGCCGGACCGGCGGGCTGGCTCGTGCTCGGCGCGGCGGTGGCGGGCCTGTCCGTCGTACAACAGCGCTCCAGCGTACGAAGGCTCGCGGCGATGAAGGCGATGAAGGCTACGACGGGGACCGGGACGGGGACGGGGGCGGCGGCGACGACCGTGCCGGCCGAGGGCGGCGATATTCGCACGACGTGACGCGAAGGCTCTGGAACGCTGCGCCCTGGACGGATACGGACGGTCCGTGTCGGTGCGGAGGGGTGATCGGTGGGTTTCACACTGGAGGGACCGGTTCTGGAAGGCGCACTCGTGCGGCTGGAACCGCTGGAGCACCGCCATGCGGCGGACCTGGCCGTGGCGGCGGCAGGGGACCGGACTTCGTTCGGGTTCACCTGGGTGCCCACGGCTGCCGGGGTCGAAGGGTACGTGGACGCCCAGCTGGCCCGTGCCGCCGCGGGAAAGCTGGCTCCCTACGCGCAGGTGGAACGGGCGACGGGGCGAGCCGTCGGGGCCACCGCCTTCTGGGATCCGCGGCCGTGGCCCACGGGTGAGGGGCTGTGCGCGATCGAAGTCGGTTACACCTGGCTCGCGGCATCGGCCCAGGGCACGGGGATCAACACCGAGGCCAAGTACCTGTTGTTCCGGCACGCCTTCGAGAACTGGCGGGTGGCACGCCTCGATCTGAAGACGGACGCGCGCAACAGCCGCTGCCGGGCCGCGATCGAAGGGGTGGGCGCGCGGTTCGAGGGAGTCCTGCGGAACTGGTCGCGGTCGTGGGCTCCGGGCGAGGACGGCCGGCTCCGCGATTCCGCGATCTTCTCGATCACCGCCGCGGAGTGGCCGGAGTGCCGGGCGGGGCTCGAACATCGCATCGCCCGGCACTCCCGGACCGGCTAGTTGTTGGAACCGACCGTGTTGTCGTGACCGGCGTTGAAGACGTCGTCGGCGGCGAACTGGAGCCAGTCGCCGAAGACGAGGGTGTAGGAGCTGCCCTCCGGGATGGTCACATTCACATCGGCGCTGGCCGCGGAGGCACCGCCCAGGACGATGGTGAGGGCGGCAACGGCGGTCAGCACGGAGGAAACGGCGCGCATGGAAAGGCCTTTCACGAGATACCGGGAAGGGTCAACAGGCGCGGGCCGGGCCGAGGGGGATGGCCCTCGGACCGGTCGGCCCGTGCCCACCAGCCAAGGGGCTGACGCCCGGCAGGACACGCAGCCACTCCGGGCCTGGGCCCAGAGCCACCGCTTTGTACCAGTGGGCGGGCCCGCCGTCCCGTGGAGACTCAGGCCCTTTCCGCCGGTGCCGTGCGGTCCGTGACCACCCGCAGGGTCACGGCGGCCGCGGCTCCCGCCACCAGACCCCAGGTCAGGGCGGCCGGGACGCCGCCGCCGAGGCCGGCGAACAGGCCCAGCGCCCCCCAGGGCGCGCCCGAGTCGGCCGCCGTCAGCACGACCTGCAGCAACTGGCTCGCCAGGAGGCCCAGGACGGTCGCGCAGACCGCGCCCACCACCACCGCCGGGACCGTGACCCGCGTGAGCAGTCCCGGCAGCCTGCGCAGGGCCCCCCACACCACGGCGAGCAACAGCAGGTCGGGGACGCGGTACAGGAGCCACCGGCCGAGCGACCCGCCCGTCGGCGCCGTCCAGCCGCCGAGCAGCAGCCACTGGCGCAGGAGTTCGCCGGGTTCGGAGAACAGCCCGGAGTCGGTGGAGACCTCCTGGATGGAGGCGGCGACGGACTGGTACGAGAGGACCCACAGCGATACGGCGATCAGCGAGGTTCCGACGGTGGCGGCCAGCCGGGTCGCGCGCGCCGGTACGACGGCCTGCGGCAGCGGGCCCGCTCCCTTGGCGGTGATCCGCGCCACGAGCACCGTCACCGTCGCCGCTACCAGGGCGGCCACCACCAGAACCTGGGCTCCGGAGGCGATCACGCTCGAGAACTGCGGCAGGAATCGGTAGCTTCCGTGGCCCTGTCCGGCGATCAGCCAGGGCGCGGAGACGGCCCTCGCCAGCATCCCGGCCACCAGGCCCCAGGCCCAGACGGCGAGCAGCGCCGCCGGCATCCGGCCGCGCACCGGCGGCAGCCTGCGGACCAGGAGCAGCGCCCCGGGCAGGAAGAAGGCGAAGACCGCACCGAAGCGGATCTGTACCGCGGTCTCGTACAGCGAGAGGTAGCGGGCCGCGCCGCCGGACCCGTAACCGCCGCCCGCTCCCTCCGTGCCGGGGGGATCGTAGGACCAGGGGGCGAGCCAGTGTTCGAGCTCGCTGGTGGCCTTGAAGCCGAGGACGTCGGTGCTGCCCGGCAGGCGCAGTGCGGCCGTGCTCGCCCCCGCCCACCACAGGAGCGCCGCCAGGAGCAGCCCTCCAGCCAATGCCGGTATCGCCGCGCGCCGGTATGTCATGTACTGCCCCCGCCTGGATCGTGCACCCCGTGAACTTCCTGATCAGCGGGAGAGTACGGGGTGCCGCTGACACGGCGGAAAGGCCCCCCGGCCGGGGCGGGTCGGCCGGGCCGGGGGCTCAGGCCAGGCGGGACGCGAGGCGCAGCCGCATCTCGGCCGCGTTGCGCCGTACGTCTTCGGGCTGGCTTTCGTCGTCCAGGTAGCCCAGGAGAACCATCAGGGCCCTGGCCTCGTCCCCGCTGATCAGCTTGAGCCGCTGTTCGGTGGCGCCGTCGAGCAGGATGTCGAGGAGTTCGGTGGTCTCGTCCATACCGGCAACAACGCCGACGGCGCCGGGCGGGTCACCTACGGGTCGCGTACGGGTGGGTTCGGGTCGGGTACGGGGTGTTCACCGGACCGGGGGGCGTCCCGCAGCGGCCTGCCGCTCACGCCACCAGTCCACCGTCGCCTCGACCTGTTCGCCGACGGGGGTGGCCCGCAGCACGAACCGAGCCTCGTAGGCGCTCGAATCGACGACGAAGGGACGCTCGAACTGGTACCGGATCTCCTTCAGTTCGCGGATCATCGGGGAGAACAGCGAGCCCACGCCCAGTACGGCCGGCGGGATCCGGCGCACCGCGACCGGGCCCGATCCCGCCCGGGCCGCCAGGAGACCGGTCATCTCCCGTACGGACAGGGCCGGTTCGGTCGGGACGTGCCAGGGTCGGCCCCAGGCCCGCTCCTGCGCCGCGACCTCGACCAGGGCGCCCGCCACATCGGGGAGGTAGGTCCAGCTGTGCGGGGCGTCCGGGTCGCCGAGGGCGGAGACCGGCTTGCCGCGCAGCAGCCCCGGCATCACCCGGGCCGCCAGGTGGCCGCCATCGGTCACCGAGGGCCCGAAGAAGTCCGAGGCCCGCACCTCGACCGCGCGGATGCGGCCCTGGTCGTGCAGTTTCCGCGCCTGCTCCCACACGGCGGCGCGCACCCGGCCCTTGGGGCCCGTGGCCGCGAGCGGCAGGTCCTCGGTCATGGGGACGTCCACCGGACCGTAGCCGTAGAGGTTCCCCAGCATCACCAGCACCGCTCCGGTCGCCTCCGCGGCGGCGCAGAGCGAGGAGGCGAGCGGCGGCCAACTGCCCGCCCAGCGGGGGTAGGGCGGTCCGCCGCAGCTGTAGATCGCGGTCGCGCCCCGCGCGGCCTCGGCCAGCCGCCCGCTGTCCGCGGCGTCGAACGCGAGGTGCTCGATCCCCGGTTCCGGGCTCCGACCCGAGGAGGTGACGACCCGCACGGCATGGCCCTGCTCGGCCAGCAGCCGAGCGGTGGCGGCGCCTGCGGGCCCGAATCCGATGACGAGATGAAAGCTCACGGACGAACACTAGTGCGTGCCGTCGAAGCTCCATGCCTCGATGTCGCGGTAGTGGATCGGCCCGGGGCCGCGGCCGACGTTGCTGGCGACCAGGTGCAGGCGTGCGGCCGGCCACCGGCGCCCGGTGAACGCGGCCAGCCCGGTGGCGATTTCCGTGACGCTGGACCGGTCGCCGCGGCCGGACCGCGCCAGGGTCAGGTGGGGGCGCAGCGGCCGCTCCTCGAAGGGCACGCCGCAGGCCCTGACCACGTCACGGACCTCGGAGGCCAGCCGGTGCAGTCCTTCGAGCTCCCCGTCGATCCCGGTCCACAGCACCCGTTCGTCGAAGTGCCCGCCGCCGTGCATGGCCAGTTCCAGCGGCCGGCGCGTCGCCGCGAAGCCCGCGAGCGGCGGCCTCAGGAGCTCGGGCGCGGCGACGGGGAGCTCGCCGAGGAACGCCAGGGTGATGTGCCAGTCCTCGATGCGGTTCCAGCGCATGTGCGGGTACGTCTCGTAGGCGGGCCGCAGTTCCCGGGCCAGCTCCTCCTTCGCGTCGTCGGGCGGGGCGAGCGCTATGAAGACGCGGGTGGTCGCGGGCCGGATCTGTTCGTTCACGAAGGAATTCGTACACCATCGGCCACGGGACCCGGCACCACACCACGATCCGGCCGCACCGCACCACGGTCCTACAGCACCGCACCGCACCACGGTCCGGCGGGCCCGCATGCGTGCCGTGCCGGGCCGTGCCAGGCTGGTCAGGTGCCCCCGGGTCCGGGGAGACGACAGCCGCGACGAACGGAGCGCGCTGTGGGACATCCGATCCGCGGTGCGGCGCGGTGGCGGCAGACGGCCGCCGGCTGCGCCGCCCTGCTGTTGGTGACGCTCGCCCTGAGTACGGGTGCCCGTGCGGCCCCGTCGCCCCCGCCCTCCCCGTCGCCCTTTCCGACCGGCGTGGGGGATCCGGGCCGCCTCGACCCGCGCATCACGGAGATCATGGGCAAGCCGGAGTACCGCCATGCCCAGTGGGGCCTGCTGCAGAGCGAACCGGACGGCGGGCGCGTGGAGCACAGCCTGTTCCCCGGACAGTTCTTCATACCCGGTTCCACCGCGAAGCTGTTCCCCGTCTCCGGCACCTGGCGCACCCTCGGCACGGACCACCGCTTCGTGACCCCCCTCTACGCGGTCGGGGAGCGCAAGGGGGCCACGCTCAGCGGGGACCTCGACCTCGTGGCCCAGGGCGACCTCACCCTCGGCGGCCGGACCCGCGCCGACGGCACGGTCGCGTACACCGACCTCGACCACACCTACGCCAACGACTTCCCCGGAGCGACGCTCACCCCGCAGAACCCGCTCGCCGGAATCGACCAACTGGCCCGGCAGGTCCGCGACTCCGGCATCACCCGCGTCGAAGGCGACGTGCTCGTCGACAGCCGGCTCTTCGCCCCCGACCCGATCCTCGACCCCACCCCGACACCGCTGATCCTCAACGACAACCTCATCGACCTGCTGACCACGCCCGGGACCGGGCCGGGCGCGAAGGCCCGGATCGACTGGCGGCCCAAGGTCGCTCCGTACCAGGTCACTTCCACGGTGACGACCGTCGCGGCCGGCAAACCGGCCGCGGTCACGGTGACGGCCACCGACGGCGGCACCCGGATCCAGCTGTCCGGCACGATCGCCGCGGACGCCCAGCCGCTGCTGCGCACCTCCCCGATCACGGATCCGGCCGCCTTCGGCCGCACCGCGCTCATCGAGGCGCTCGGCCGGGCCGGGGTGCAGGTCACCGCCGCCGCGACGGGCCCCAACCGGGCCGACCGGCTGCCGCAGGACTACGCGGGCCGCCCGCGGGTGGCGGCGTACACCTCACCGCCGTACGAGCAGTACGCCAAGCTGATCCTCAAGGTCAGCCACAACCTGGGCGCCAACCTGGGCATCTGCCTGATGGCCGTCACCACCGGCAGCCACCAGTGCGCCGACGGCTTCCCGGTGCTGGCCGCCTTCCTCGACCGGGCGGGCGTCGACCGCGATCAGGTGCAGCTCATGGACGGCCGGGGCGGCAACCCCGCCGACCGGTCCACGCCCCAGGCGCTGGTGCAGATGCTGGCCTACTGGCAGCGCACCCCGGACGCGCGGCTCTTCCGCGAGGCCCTGCCCATCCTCGGGGTCGACGGTCTGCTGGCCGACAACTGCCGGAGCTGCCCGGCGCGCGGCAAGGTGTTCGGGAAGACCGGTGCGGCCGTCGGAGGGGACTCCCTGAACGACCGGCTGGCCGTCGGCGCCATCACCATCGCCGGCTACCTCGACAAGGGCGGCGGCCGCTTCGACACCTTCTTCGCCGGGGTCAACGGGGCGTCCACACCGACCGAGAACCCCGACGGGATCCTGTCCATCGCCAACGACCTGGCCTTGATCGCCGCCTACCTCCAGGAGGCGCAGGAGGCGCACTGAGCCTGCGATGGTTGCGTTCCTAGGGGTCCTAGGTTAAAACTAGGATCCCTAGGAACGGTGGTGGGCACATGGTGCGGGCAGGGCTGACGGCGGAGCGGGTGACGCTCGCGGGCGCCGAACTGGCGGACGAGGTCGGACTGGACCGCGTGACGATGTCGCAGGTGGCGCGGCGGCTGGGTGTGAAGGACGCGAGCCTCTACGCCCACGTGCGCAACCTGGAGGACCTGCGCGGCAGGATCGCGCTGCTGGCGGCGGACGAGAAGACCATCCGCATCGCGGAGGCCACCGCCGGCCGGGCGGGCAAGGACGCGCTCCTCGCGTTCGCCAACGCCTGGCGGGAGTACGCACACCGGCACCCCGGCCGTTACGCGGCGACGCAGGCCGCGATCCGCATCGACCCCGAACTGGCCGCCCGGGCGCCCGGACCGCGGCGCGCGGTCGAGCTGACCTACGGAATGCTGCGCGGCTACGGACTGGCCGAGCCCGACCTGACCGACGCGGTCCGGTTGCTGCGCAGCACGTTCCACGGGTTCGTCGCCCTGGAAGCCGCCGGCGGCTTCGGGCACGCACGCCCGCCCCAGGACTCGTGGATCCGCGCCCTCGACGCCCTGCACACCCTCCTGGAGCACTGGCCCCCCTCCCCCTCCTCCCGAGAAGGAGTCTCCTCATGACCACCCCGACCATCGGCAGCCTGCGCGTGAACGGGGCGACCCTGCACTACGAAGTGCGGGGCCGGGGTCCGCTCCTGCTGCTCATTCCCGGAGGGACGGGCGGCGCGGCCGCCTTCGACGACGTGGCCGAGGACCTGGCCGCCGAGTACACGGTGGCGACCTACGACCCGCGCGGCCTCTCCCGGAGCCCGCTGGACGATCCCGAGGCCGAACAGCGGGTGGCCGAGCACGCCGACGACGCCCTGCGCATCCTGGAACTGCTGTCGCCCGGCGAACCGGCCCGGGTGTTCGCCGCCAGCTCCGGGGCGATCGCCGCCGTGCACCTGCTCACCACGCACCCCGGCCGCGTCGAACGCCTCGTGGCGCACGAACCCCCGCTGGTGGAGGTCCTCCCGGACGCCGCCCGGCACCGCGCGTTCCTCGCGCGGGTGCAGGAGACGCTGCGCACCCAGGGGCTCATGCCCGCCCTCGCGGTGTTCGCCGCCGGCCTGAAGGCGGCCGGCGACACCGGCGACACCGGCGGGCCGCAGCCCGAGCCCGAGTTGAGGCTTCCGCCCCGGGCCGCGGCGCGGGCCGAGCAGACGATGGCGGGCCTGCCGTACTTCGTGGGCCGCATCGTGCCCGCCTTCATGTCCTACACCCCGGACCTGCACCGGCTCCAGGCGCTGTCGCACCGGCTCGTGCTCGCCGGCGGCCAGGACTCGCACGGCGAACTGCCCTACCGCTCCGCCGAGTTCCTGGCCGAACGCCTAGGTGAGCAACTCCTGCACTTCCCCGGCGGACACACCGGCCTGACCACGCACCCCGCCGAGTTCGCGGAACTCCTCCGCAAGGCCCTGCGGGGGTAGGCCACCGATACCAGACCTTGACGTTCCGCCTGCCGTTGTCGCTTCGATACGCGTTCGGAATGCCTTCGACAGCTCCAACAGGCCCTCCCAAGCGTCCAATTCAACACCTACGACGCTTCGAGGGAGACGCCATGACCCCCCAGCAGGATCGCGCGCCCCACCCGTCCGGGACGCCCCGGGCACCCCGCCCGGACCGCAGGAAGAGGTACGGGCGGCTGATCGCCGCGCTCGCCGCGGCCGGCCTGCTGCTGACCGGTTGCGGATCCGGCGGCGGATACGGAGGCTCGAAGCAGGCCGACCGCGGCTGGAACGGAACCGACGCGAAACCGAGACCCGTGGCACCCTCTCCCGGCGGCAGCGCCGAGGGGGAGTCCGACGGACGGCGCGCCAGCGCCCCGCCCGCCGACTACCTCTCCACCTTCGGGCTCGACGTGGACACCGCCAGCTACGGCTACGCCCGCCGCACGCTCGCCGACGGCCACCTGCCCGACCCCGCGACCATCCGCCCCGAAGAGTTCGTCAACAGCTTCCGGCAGGACTACCAGGAGCCCGACGGCGACGGCTTCTCGGTCACCGTCGACGGCGCCCGGACCACCGACGCCGACTGGTCCCTGGTCCGCGTAGGCCTCGCCACCCGCGGCTCCGGGCAGGGCTCGGACGGCGCGGAGCGCCGCGCACCCGCCGCCCTCACCTTCGTCGTGGACGTCTCCGGCTCCATGGCGGAGCCCGGCCGCCTCGACCTCGTGCGCACCTCCATGAACCTGATGACCGACCAGCTGCACGACGACGACTCGGTCGCCGTCGTCACCTTCAGCGGCAAGGCCCGGACCCGGCTCGCGATGACCCCCGTCGCCGGCCACCGCGACCAGATCCACCAGGTCGTCAACGGGCTGCGCACCGACGATTCCACCAACGTCGAAGCGGGCATCACCCTCGGATACGACGAGGCGGTCAAGGCCCTGCGGCCCGGCGCCACCAACCGGGTCGTCCTGCTCTCCGACGGCCTCGCCAACACCGGCGCCACCACCGCCGACGCCATCCTCAAGCGGATTTCCGGAGCCCGTACCGAGCACGGGATCACCCTGTTCGGCGTGGGCGTGGGCAGCCAGTACAACGACGCCTTCATGGAACAGCTCGCCGACAAGGGCGACGGCCACACCACCTATGTCTCCGACAGCGAAGGCGCCCGCAAGGTCTTCTGCGAAGAACTCCCCGCACAGATCGAACTGCGGGCCCGCGACGCCAAGGCGCAGGTCTCCTTCGACCCGCAGACCGTCGAGCGGTTCCGGCTGATCGGCTACGACAACCGCAAGGTCGCCGACCAGGACTTCCGCAACGACGCGGTGGACGGCGGCGAGGTCGGCCCCGGTCACACGGTGACCGCCCTGTACGCGGTCCGGCTGCGCCCCGGCGCGACCGGCCACGTGGCGACGGCCACGGTGCGCTGGCTGGACCCGAGCACCCGGGCCCCGCACGAGCGGTCCGGCGGGGTAGAGGAGAGCGCGCTACGGGGCGACCTGTGGACCCAGGCTCCGCCGCGCCTCCAGATCACGGCGGTGGCGGCCTACTTCGCCTCGGCGCTGCGGGAGCGCGACGGCGGCTGGGAGCGGGTACCGGGCTCCGCCTCCCTGGACCGGCTCGCCGGTCACGCGCAGCGGCTGGCGGACCGCACGGAGGACCCCGCCGTGCGGGAACTGGCGGATGCGCTCCGGCAGGCCGGTCAACTGAACCGATGACGCCGCTGACGGGGCCGGTCTGCGCGGCCGGCCCCGTCCGGCACGGCCGCCCTCCCCGGCCCGAAGGGCGGGTCGTAGGCTGAGGGCCCGGCGGATCTCCGCGCCGCCGGACCACCGGTGAAAGGACCAGGTCATGAGCGCCAAGGCCCGCAAGCTCTTCGACGCGCTGGATCTCAACAGCGACGGCGTCCTGACGCGTGCCGAGGTGATCAGCGCCCTGCGTACCAAGGGACCCACCCTCGCCGCCGCCGGCGACCTGCCCTTCTGGGGAGTGGGCGACGCGGACGCCTCCTCGGCCCTCTTCGACCAGGCCAACCTGGACGGTGACGGGGTCCTGACCTTCGAGGAGTTCGAGCGCGAGGTCGACCGGCGCTTCGGCTGGTAGCCGGTCCGCCGGGGCGCGCCGCCGCGCGCTCAGCCGGTGGCCGCGCCGAACCACCCGGGCAGCCGGCCGAGCAGGTCCTGCTGGTCTTCGCCGGCCCAGACCACGTGGCCGTCCGGCCGCAGGAGCACCGCGGGCACGTCCAGTTCTCCGCTGACGTCGACCACGTGGTCGACCCGGTCCGCCCAGCCCGCCACCGAGAGCCGCCCGGTCTGGTCGAGCAGCAGTCCCCGGCCTTCGTGCATCAGCTCGTAGAGGCGGCCCCGCTCGAGCTCGATGTCCCGCAGCCGCCGCCCGACGAGCTCGTGGCCCTTGCCGAGGTCGTAGCGGATCCCGGTCGCGATGATCTTCTCGGTCAGGTGCCGGTTCACGTTCTCGAACTCCATCAGTTCCGACAGCAGCCGGCGCACCGCCCGGGCGTTCGGTTCGAGGGACATCAGCTGCATCTGCGCACGGGTGTTGTCCAGCACGTCGGCGGCCACCGGGCGCCGTTCGGCCTGGTAGCTGTCCAGCAGCCCCTCCGGTGCCCAGCCGCGCACCTGCGCGGCGAGCTTCCACCCGAGGTTGAAGGCGTCCTGGACCCCGAGGTTGAGACCCTGCCCGCCGACCGGCGGGTGTACGTGCGCCGCGTCGCCGGCCAGCAGCACCCGGCCGTCCCGGTAGCGCTCCGCCAGCCGGGTGGCATCGCCGAAGCGGGACAGCCAGCGCGGCGAGTGGGCGCCGAAGTCCGTGCCGCCGGCCTCCCGCATCTGCCGTTTCAGCTCGTCCAGGGTCGGCGGGACCCTGCGGTCCCCGGCCACCCCGGCGGCGGGAGCGACCACGCGGTACACCCCGTCCCCGAGGGGCATGGCGCCGAACCACAGCTGGGTCTTACGGACTTCGGACACCACCGCGTCGACCGTCTCCGACGGCGCGGTCAGCTCCACTTCGCCCAGCAGGGTGTCGGTCCTGGTGGGCTCGCCCGGGAAGCCGATGCCGAGCAGCTTGCGCACCGTGCTGCGGCCGCCGTCGCAGCCGACGAGATGGCGCGAGCGCAGCTGCGTACCGTCGGCCAGCTCGGCCGTCACCCCGTGCTCGTCCTGGCTCAGCCCGACCAGTTCGTGGCCGCGCCGGATCTCGACGCCGAGTTCGGCGGCGCGCTCGGTCAGCAGGCGTTCGACGATGGTCTGCGGGATGCCGAGGACGTACGGATGAGCGGTGTCCAGCCCGTCCGGCGACGGCTTGGTGATGCCGGCGAAGAACCCGCCGACCGGGTACTGCCGGCCGAGCGGGAGGAACCGCTCCAGCAGACCGCGCTGGTCCATCACCTCCACGCTGCGCGCATGCAGGCCGAGGGCCCGTACGACCCTGGTCGGCTCCGCTTCCTTCTCCAGCACGACCACGTGCACACCGTGCAGCCGCAACTCGGCGGCCAGCATCATGCCGGTCGGTCCGCCGCCGGCCACCACTACGTCCATCATGAAAACCGCCCCAAATGCCGCAGATTTTGCTTGTGAACGGAGAGTTTGCGGGATAAAGGGGGCCTTGCCGCAAGGCCCCCCGTGCGCTATATGTTGAAGAGGGCAAGGAGCGGTTGATCTCCTTGCCCTTTCGTTTTGCCTCAAGGCGTGAGAGCGGTGGCCTCGCCCCGCTTTTTCACACGTCGCGGCGCCTGACGACGACCACGGCGAGGGCGACGGCGATCAGCGGCCAGAGGGCGAACACGATCCAGCAGCCGGGGAGCGTGGCGCTGTAGCCCAGGGATCCGGGATCGGGCTCCCAGGTCTGGACGAGGCGGGTCCAGGCGGCCGAGACCATCGCGTGCCTGATGTCGGCCGACCAGCGGTTGCTCTCCGAGAACATGGTGGGCAGCATCAGCAGGGCGAAGACGGCCGCGAGCATCGTCCCGGCGGCGTGCCGGAGCAGAATGCCGAGGCCCAGGCCGGTCAGGGCACACACCGGAGCCAGCAGCGCGGATGCCACCAGCGGCCGGAACACGTCGGGGTGGGTGATCGAAGCCGCGGCGTCGTGCCCGTTCAGGACGGCCTGGGAGACCAGGAAGGAACCCAGGGAGGCGACCGTGCCGACCGCGGTCCACAGCGCGGCGGTGACGACCGCTTTGGCGAGGACGACCGCACCGCGGTCGGGGACGGCCGCGAAGGTGGTGCGGATCAGCCCACTGCCGTACTCGCTCACCACGCCGAGGGCTCCCATGGTTCCGGCGACGAGGATCAGCGTCATGTAACCGGGCGACGAGAAGGAGTCGTAGGCCAGGAAACTGCCGGGTTCGGAGCCCGCGGCCTTGTCGGAGAGCGTGGCCACGGCGGCGGACCCGATGACGAACAGGGTGATGAACGCCAGGACCCACGGGGTGGAGCGCAGGGACCGCGTCTTGATCCACTCGGAGGCGATCAGATCGCGGAACCGGGCGGCGGGCGGCTCGGCGGGGGAGCCGGCCGAGGCGGTCGCGGTGGCGGGGGAGGAGGCGAGTGTGGTCATCGGGGCTGTCCTGCCTGGTATTCGACGCTGTCGGCGGTGAGTTCCATGAAGGCCTCTTCCAACGAGGCCGCCCGGGTGGTGAGTTCGCTCAGCAGGATCCCGTTCTCGAAGGCGAGTACGGCGATCCGCTCCGAGGGGAGGCCGGTCACGGCGAGCTTCTCGGCGCCCGCCGATCCCTCCGGCTCGACCGAGGCCCCCGCGGCGCTCAGCACCGCGGTCAGCTCGGCCGCCTGCCGCGTGCCCACCACCACACCGAGGTGGGTGCTGCGGGCCGCGAACTCCCGTACCGACTCGGCTGCGATGAGCTTGCCCCGGCCGATGACCACGAGCTGGTCGGCGGTGTTCTCCATCTCCGACATCAGGTGGCTGGAGAGGAAGACGGTGCGTCCCTCGGCCGCCAGGCGCCGGAAGAGGCGGCGCATCCAGAGCACGCCCTCCGGGTCCATGCCGTTGACCGGCTCGTCGAACATCAGCACCGGCGGATCGCCGAGCAGGGCGGTGGCCACCCCCAGCCGCTGCTTCATGCCGAGCGAGTACCCGCCGATGCGGCGGCCCGCCACCTCGGCCAGGCCCACCTCGTGCAGGACCTCCGCCACCCGGCGCGGGGAGATTCCGTTGCTGCGCGCCAGGGCCGACAGATGGGCCGTGGCGGTGCGTCCGCCGTGGACCTGGCCGGCGTCGAGGAGGGCGCCGACGTGCCGCAGTCCGCGGGAGTGGCTGCGGAAGGGGACCCCGCTGACGGTGGCGGCGCCGCCGCTGGGCGCCTCCAGGCCGAGGATCATCCTCAACGTGGTGGACTTTCCCGCCCCGTTGGGGCCGAGGAAACCGGTGACCTGCCCCGGCCGCACGGTGAAGGACAGCTGGTCGACGGCGGTCTTGCCGCCGTAGCGCTTGGTGAGTTCCTGTACTTCGATCATGTGGACAACACTGCCGGGAGGGCCGAGGCCGGTCATGGGGCCGTGGGCGGCAATCGCGGGGCCCGGTTAGTCCGTGGGCGTACGCCCCCGGGACGACGCCGCGGGGCCGGTGGCTGGATAGTGTCGCGGGATGGATGCCATACCGACCACCCCGCGGCCCGCCCGCATCGCTCCTCGTGAGAGGGCGCACCTGCGATGACGAGAACGAACCTCACGGCCTGGGCGGGAGGTGCCCTTTACGTCCTCGCGGTGGGTCTGCTGATCGGAGGTGCGCCGGGGGCATCGGGCACGGTCCACGGCATCGTGGCACTCCTGGTGGCGAGCCTGCTCCTCGGCGTCCTGCGACGCGCGCCGATCCTGGCCCTGGCCCTCGCGATCCTCGGATCCACCGCCGTGGTGGTGGGGCCTCCGAGCACCGCCCGTGTGGATCTGTCCGCCTCGTACCAGGGCCAGTTCCTGTCCTTCCTTGCGGTGGACCTCGTCCTGGGCCTCATCGTCGCCACCCGCGCGCGGCAGGTCTCGACCGTCGCCGTATCCGCCTCCCTCCTCGTCCAACTGCTCCTCGTCGCCGGCTTCGCACACGGTGACGGCCTGACCGCCAACCTCGTGATCGCCGTCCTGGCGGTGGCCGCCGCCTGCACGGCCGGTCTGCTGATCCGCGAGCGCCGCGAGCACGCGGTGGCGCTGCGCGCACAGGAGGTGGCCGAGGCGGTCGTCGCCGAACGGCTGCGGATCGCCCGGGAGTTGCACGACATGGTCGCGCACAGCATCGGCATCATCGCCATCCAGGCCGGGGTGGGCAGCCGGGTCATCCGGACCCAGCCCGAGGAGGCCGGGGAAGCGCTGCGCGCCATCGAAGCCACCAGCAGGGAGACCCTGGCGGGCCTCCGGCGGACCCTGATGGCGCTGCGTCAGGCCGACCCGGACGCCGAGGACTCGGGGCGGGCACCGCTCGCGCCCTCGCCCGGTCTGGCGGACCTCGACCGGCTGGCGGCGGCGACGGCGGACGCCGGCGTCAGCGTCGACGTGCACCGCAGTGGGGAACAGCGCCCGCTGCCGGCCGACATCGACCTGTCGGCCTACCGTATCGTCCAGGAGGCGCTGACCAACGTGGTCCGCCACGCGGGCACCGGGCTCTGCCGGGTGGCCATCGAGTACGGGGACCGGGAACTGTCCGTGGAGATCGTCGACGACGGGCGCGGTGCCACCGAGCACGGCCCGGCCCACGGCTTCGGCATCGTGGGCATGCGCGAGCGGGTCGCCCTGTTGCACGGCCGGCTCACCACCGGGACGCGCCCCGAGGGCGGCTTCCGGGTGGCGGCCAGGCTGCCCCTGCCCGCACCCGCACCCGCGCCCGTAGCCGTTTCAGTGGAGGCCCGATGACCATCCGGATCGTACTCGCCGACGACCAGCCGCTGGTGCGCTCCGGCATGCGCGTGCTCATGGCCGACCACCCCGACCTGGAAGTCGTCGGCGAGGCTGCCAACGGCTCCGAGGCGGTCAGGCTCGTCGCCGAACTCGACCCCGACGTCGTCGTGATGGACATCCGGATGCCCGAAATGGACGGGATCGAGGCCACCCGCCTGATCACCGCCTCTCCGGCGACGGCCCGCGTCCTCGTCCTGACCACCTTCGACGAGGACGACCACGTCTACGGTGCGCTGCGCGCCGGCGCGAGCGGCTTCGTGGTCAAGGACATGGCGCTCGACGACATCCTCGCGGCGGTCCGCGTGGTCGCCGCCGGGGACGCACTGATCGCGCCGGGGGTGACGCGCCGCCTGATCGCGGAGTTCGCCGGACGGCCCGCGGCCGCCCCGGAGCGCACCCCGCGGACGGTCGAGGGGATCACCGAGCGGGAACGCGAGGTGCTGGCCCTCGTGGGACGCGGCCGGTCGAACACCGAGATCGCGGAGGACCTCTTCATCTCGGTGGCCACCGCCAAGTCCCACGTATCGCGGCTGCTCACCAAACTGGACGCCCGGGACCGGGTCCAGCTCGTGATCACCGCCTACGAGGCGGGGCTGGTCACGCTGCCCCGCTGACGGTGCTCCCGGCCCCCGGCTCCCGCTCGTGCTCGGCCCCGTCATCGCGGCGGGGGAGCAGCAGCGGGGTCGCCAGCATGAGCAGACCGGCGATCGCGATGGCGGTGCGCGGGCTGGTGGCGGCGGCCAGCAGTCCCCACAGCGCGGTCAGCACGGCGATCGAGGCCTTGCTGGTGATGGACCAGGCGGAGAGGGTACGGGCGACCCGGTCCGTCGGGGTCCGCTTCAGGCGGTAGGTGGCGAACACCGGGTTGAAGACGCCCATGCAGGTGATCAGCCCGAACTCGATCAGCATGACGAGGACGAGCCCGGTCGTCCCCGGGCCGACGAAAGCCAGCCCGAGCGACCAGCAGGCCCGGAGCGTTCCCGCCGTGCGCATGACCGCGTGCTGCCCGAACCGTGCGACGAGCCGGGGCGACAGCCGTGCGCCGACCAGCCCGCCGACGCAGGGCACGGCGAAGGCGAGGCCGTACTGCCAGGGCGCGAAGCCCAGGCGGCCGAGCATGAGGACGGCGAGCACCGGCATGGTCGCCATGATCAGACCGCTGACCAGCACGGTGTTCGCGAACAGCGGGCGCAGCGCGGAGTCGGCCAGGATGTAGCGCCACCCGGCGAACAGGTCCCCGGCCCGCAGCCGCGGCCGCGCTCCGGCGGGAGCGGGATCCGGCTCGGGGGCGCCGCCGATCGCCCGGATCCCCACGGCCGAGAGCAGGTAGCTCACCGCGTTGGCGACCACGGTCGTCACCGGGCCCAGTACCGCGATCGCCGCACCGCCGAGCGGGGGTCCGAGCAGGGTGGCGGTCCAGGTCGTGGACTCGAACCGCCCGTTCGCGACGATCAGGTCCTGCGGCGGGACGAGCGCCTTCACGCAGGCGCCGCTGGCCGCGGTGAAGGCGATGTCGGCCGCGCCGACGACGACCGCCACGACCAGGAGCTGGGCGAAGCCCAGCAGGCCGAAGGCGAACGCCGCGGGCACGCTCATCAGCGCCGCGAAGCGGACCAGGTCCATCGCGATCATCACCGGCCGCTTGCGGCGGAACTCCACCCACGGGCCGAGCGGCAGCGCCACCACGGCGCCGACCGCCAGCCCCGCGGCCGCCAGGGCCGATACCTGGGTCGTCCCGGCGTGCAGGACGAGGATCGCGATCAGGGGGAACGCGTCGAAGGCGATCCAGGTACCGAGCGTGCTGACCGCGTACGCCGCCCAGAGCCATCCGAACTGCCGCCCCAGCGAACGTCCGCCCACCAAGCCCACCCTGTCCCGCCCTCTCGCGCGGACGCCGTCAACGCAGCACGGGGATCACATCCTGCGTCTCGTCCACCTCGACGCCCGTGGTGCGGCGGGTGAGCGGTTCGGGGGGCGTCTCGTCCGCACAGACCGTACCCCGGGCCGGCAGCGCCAGGGTGGCGAGGTAGTCGTCGACCAGGGCGCTGACACAGGCGCTCCGGTTGTAGCCGGTGTGGCCCTCAGCCGCGAAGGTCAGCAGCCGTCCGCTGTCCAGCGTCCCGGCCAGGGCCACCGCGTCCTGGTACGGGGTGTCCGGGTCCCCGGTCGTACCCAGGACCAGGATCGGGGCGGAACCGGCCGCCCGGTAGGAACCCTCGTAGCGGCTCGGACGCTCCGCCGGCCACTGGGCGCAGGTGGGAGCGTGATTGTGGTCGTAGGTGGGCGGCCCGAGGCCGATGGGGGGTCCCAGCAGCGGAGCGGAGGCGACATGCACGCCGACCACCGCGTCCAGGAGCAGCCGGCTGGTCGGATAGACGCGGTCGGCGCACTCGACGGCCATGTTGACGTTGAGGAAGTCGAAGGACGCGGGCGAGGGCGGCGACAGCAGGAACGAACCCTGGTGTGCCTGGGCCGCCCGCAGGGCCTGCCCCAGGTAGGGCCAGACCTCCTTGCCGGAGTTGATGTTGAACATCAGCCGGTAGGCGAGCGTGTATCCAGTGGCAGGGCGTCCGCTCGCGGTGATGACGGGGTCCGCGTCCAGCGCCCGCTTGAGCTGCTCGAAGGCCTCCCGCGGCCGGCCGTCACCGAATCCGCACGCGGTGGCGTTCTGCGCGCACCAGTCGAGGAACCGGCCGACCGCCGCGTCCAGGGCGACGAACTGCCCGCCGTCGTACGCGTACGGGACATCGGCGTAGCGACGCGGATCGTAGGCCCCGTCCAGCACCATGGCGCGCACGCGCCGGGGGAACTGCGCGGCGTAGACGGTGCCGACGTAACTGCCGAAGGAACGGCCGTAGAAGGTGAGCGTCTCCTCGCCCAGGGCCTGGCGCAGCAGGTCGAGGTCCTTGGCGTTCGACGCGGTGCCGATGAACGGCACGAGGTCCGCGGAGCGTGCCTGACAGGCGGCGCCGAACTCCCGGCCCTGCCGGACGGCGGTCTGCAGGGCTCCCGGCCCCGGCACCCCGCGCGCGGCGTCCACGGCGGCGGAGTACTCGGCGTCGTTCCAGCACTCCACCTGTCCGCTGCGCTTCACGCCGCGCATGTCGTACCCGACGACGTCGAAGGAGTCGCGCAGGGAGGCGGGGAGCGCTTCGTAGCTGTTGCGGGCGAAGTCCACACCGGAGTTGCCGGGCCCGCCGGGGTGCAGGACCAGGACGCCGGTGCGGTGGGCCCGGTCGGCCGCGAGCCGCCGCGTGACCGCGAGCGGGATCGTACGCCCGGCGGGCCGGCGGTAGTCCAGCGGCACCTGGGCGGTCGCGCACTCGAAGCCGTCCCCCGGACCGCCGGGGTCCGCCCCGTCGCAGGGACCCCAGGACAGGGCGGGAACGGGCGGGGCACCCGGGGCAGCGGCCGTCGCGGCCCCGGGCGCGCCCCCGAGCAGCGCGGTGACCGCGATCAGAACGAGGGATATCCCCCAGGTCATCCGCTTGCGGGGGTCATCGGCTAAACGGCTCTGCATGCGGTGGTCCTCCGTCATGGGTGTGGCCGAACGTGCGACAACGTAACCACCGACCGCCGCACTTGTCGGCCCCCGGGGAGTTGATTTCTCCTACCACCAGGGGTGTACGCGCCCCGGTCGGTGGCCCTGGTCGTGGGCTCGCCCCGGCCTTGGTGGGGGTCAGGTCCAGCCCATCTCGGAGTACGCCCGACCGTGGCCGATCGCCTCGATCGCGGTCCGGGTGCAGGCGACGATGCTGCGTGGGCAATCGGCGCGCTCCGACAACGGCAGCATTCGTCGGGCCGGGTTTGGCCGAGTATCGCGGATGGTCAGGCTGAGGGCTCGGATGCTCCACGGCGTTTGGATCGCCGGTGGAGGACGGTGGCAGCGGCGATGGCAGCGGCCATGGCTGCGGCGATCGCGGCGGTGACCAGGCTGGCGCCCCGCAGGTGAGCGGTTGGCGCCCGCAGGGCGTCGGTTGTGGTGGGAGCGGATGTCAGCGGGGTGATGCTGGCTGAGGCGGGGCTTGCGACGGCGAAGGCGTCTGTTCCCGGCGGGGTCGTGGCCGGGCTTGCGGAGGATGGGGCCGGGGCGGCCGGAGGGGCCGTGGGGGATGGAGTGGGAGAGGCTTTCGCGGGGGTGACCTCGAAGGGTGCGACGGTGTCGTCCTGGCCTGCGTCCAGGGTGCAGGGGACGTCGACCCGGCCGGGCCCGGCCAGATTGCCGTCGGCGTCCTTGGGCACGAGGTGGAGGGTGAAGTTGCCGGCGGTCACGCGTCCGGTGCCGGGGCGGGTGAAGGAGAGCCGGGGCGCGTTGCCGGTGGCGGGGATTTCGAAGGCGCCTGAAGCGGGGACGGCGGTGCGGGTGATGGTGAGGTGGGCCGGGACGGCGGTGGCGCCCTGCGGGGTGAGCACACGTGTGTCGGCGTCGACTGAGCCTTCGATGGTGCGTACCCCGAGGACGTAGCGCAGGCCGAGCGTGAAGGAGGCCTCGACGGTGGCGGCAGCATGGACGGCGAAGGCGGGGCTGGACTCGCCGACCGGCAGGGTGGCCGGGATGTCCGCGGAGATCCTGGCGGTGATGGCCTGTCCGCCGATGGTCGGGAAGACGCAGGTGTAGTGCAGGGTGGGGGTGGCGGGCCGAGCGGCCGCGGGAGCAGTGGCGACGGCGCTGACGAGGGCGGTTGCGGCAACGGCCGCGCGCCGAGTGCGCCTGCTCGGGCGGTGCGTACGGGATTCGGTGCTCATCGTGCCCCTTCCGTCGAGTGGTCGCGTCGGCGCTGTCCGCGGCCGTGGCGCTGCTGGTGACTTCGGCTCAGGTGGCTCTGGATCCGGGCGTGGCGGAACTGATAGACCGCGCCGACCTGGCGGAGCACGCCGCGCTGGTGGGCGTCGTCCAGGAAGGCGATCAGCGCCCAGGGCAGTTGCCCCGTGAGCGGCAGCCAGATGCGGGCCAGTGCCACCCACTGGCCCCACGCGGTCAGGCTGAGTCCGTAGCCGAGCCCGGCGCCGAAGGCGCCCTCCAGCCCGAACACCAGGCCGACCTCGAAGCCGCGCAGCGGCCCGTACACGATGCCGTTGACCAGGCCGACGCCGATGCCGAGGACGAGCGCCCAGGTGAGTAGGCGGTAGGCAACGTTGCGGCGGTCGATGTGCAGCAAGTCGGCGGGACTGACCACGGATTCGGTGCGGACCGGGGCCTCGAACAGGGCGATCAGGCCGAATACCAGCCCGATCGAGAGGGCGATCGGCACAACGAACACAAGCCCGGCGGCGAGGCCGGCACCCTGTCCGTCGGCGAGGCCGAGCGGGGCCACGATGCCTTCGTCGACCAGGATGAGCAGTGCCATTCCGGCCGCTCCACAGCCGAGGCCGATCAGGAACCGGGTGCGGGCGTTGCGGCGGGTTGTCGGCGTGCCGATGCCGAGCCGCATGCGGACCGGCGAGGGTCTGAGGGCGGCACGCGCGGAGGCGTGCCAGTAGACGAGCCCGAAGATCGCACCGGCGGCGAGGCCGTGCAGGACGCCGACCAGCAGGCCGCGGACGGCGGCGAACCGGAAACTGTGCGTGGTGGCGACCAGGTCGACGGGAAGGTTGCCGACCGCAGTGGTGACGCCGAAGGCGACGCCGGACAGGACGGCGATGATCACGGTGCGCGAGAGGCGGCTCATGCCGGTGCCGACCTCCCACCAGGTGAGGTCCTGCCGTTCGCGGCCGAGCCGGGTCAGGTGGTCGGCGAGGTGTCCGAGCCAGCGTTCGGCGCGTTCCGCGTCCCACGATCCGGACCGGCGGCGCGTGGTGTCGAGCCGTTCGGTGGGACGGGGCCGATAGACGGCGGGGACGAACCCGGCCAGCAGGTGCTCCTCGATCGCCTCGGGGTCGGGGAAGCGGGCGGTGTCCAGGAGTTCGCCCGGCCGCCGTTCAGGGCGGTCGCTGTACATGGTGCGGGCGAGGGCGATCATCAGCGGGGTGCGCAGGGCGGCGGCGAGGTTTGCGCGGCCGGCGCTCGCCGCTGTCCGTGCGGGGTCGAGGACGGCCTCCCAGGTCGTACCCTGCCCGTCGGTGTCGGCGGGACCGGGGAAGGCCGGGTCGGTCCGGGGCAGGTAGCCGCGCAGGTCGTCGAGGTCGAGGTCGCGCAGTTCCAGGACGACGGCGGCGGCTAGGGGGGCGTGCGCCTCTCGGACGGCGGCGGTGAATTCGGCGTGCCGGCTGGTCAGGACGAGCGGCAGCCGGGAGAGGTTGAGTGCTTCGAGGGCCGGGGCACGCAGGTCTTCGGCAAGTTCGTCGAATCCGTCGAGGACGGGGAGGACGAGGTCGTCGTCGAGCAGGTCCGCGGCCAGTGTCTTGCCGCTGGGGACCCGCCGGGCCAGGTGTGGGTAGTCGCGCAGCAGCCGGCCGATCAGCCAGTCGCGCAGCGCTACGGTGGTCGGGTCCCAGGCGCCGAGGCTGAAGATCACCGGTACCCGTTCGTTGCGGGTGCGGGCGTCCAGCAGGTCGAGGGCGAACCGGACGGCCAGGATCGACTTGCCCGATCCGGCACGGCCGAGGACCACCAGCCGGCCGGACGGTATGCGTCGGTAGATCTCGGCGACTCGCCTCAGGTCGCCGCTGAGGTCCGGTTCGGTGCGGGCCTCGCCGGGGGCCAGCAGGTGGGCGTTCGCCGACTGGTCGGCCACCCCCGCTGGCACCTGCTGCCAGCGCACCGGCAGCGCGAACGGGTGGTGAACCCGGTGCTGGGCCTCCTCGCGGCGCCAGCGCTGCCGGCTCTCGCGGGCCAGCTCCTCGGCGGCGTCGGCGAGCGGGCCGTGGTCCCGGGGCGGTGGCAGTGGTTCCGGTGGGAGCGTTGGGGCTTCCGGCGCGGCCGGGCCGGTGCCGCCGCCGAGGGCGCTCAGTCGGCGCCGGTCCTCAGGGCTGGCGTCGAGCGCGTCCGCGATGCGGTTGATGGTGCCGAGCCGGTGGTCGAAGGATCGGTCGGTCTCGATCCGGCGGACGGTGCTCTCGCCGAGCCCTGCCCGCTCGGCGATCTGGAACTGCGTCAGACCGGCCTGCTTGCGTAACTGGCGTACCAGTGCTCCGAGCGTCTGCGCCACGCCCCGCCCTTCCCCCGAGGATTCGAATACAGGGGCGAGCCTACCTCTGACGACCGGTCATATATGACCGGCGCTGTGACCTGTGCGTTTGCCTGACGCGACGCCAGCATCGGCGGTGTGGACAACCGGTTCCGCGGCCCCCGGCGCACCTCGTTGATCGGCCCGGTCCGACCCGTCCGCGACACCAGTTGCGTGAACTTGAGGGAGGCGGTGTTTGCGATGGCGGAGACGAGGGGCGTCCTGCTGCCGGCCTATGTGGTGGCCGATGAGTCGGGCTCGATGGCGCCGTACCAGCATGAGCTGGGGGACGGAGTGGCGTCGCTGTGCGAGGGGCTGCGGGCGGAGCCGATGGTCGCGGCCAAGCTCCGGCTGGCCGTATTGGGTTTCTCCGACGACGTCCAGGTCCGGCTCGCGGTGGCGGACATGCGCACTGAGACCACGGTGCCCAGGCTGGTGATCCGCGGGGTGACCAACTACCGGGCCGTCTTCGAGGACCTGCTGCAACGGATCCCCGGCGACGTGAAGTGGCTGCGCGGCGAGGGCTACCGGGTGCACCGCCCGGTGGTCTTCCTGCTCAGCGACGGTCAGCCCACCGACGGCTCGTCCTGGCGCGCGCCGCACGCGGAGTTGGTCGACCGGGACCGCACGCCGACCGCGCCGAACATCATCGCCTGCGGTCTCGGCGACGCCCGGGCGCAGACCATGGTCGACGTCGCGACCCGCCCCGAGTTCGCCTTCCTCGCCAAGTCCGGAACCGACGTCGGCCGGGCGATCTCGGAGTTCTTCCACTCGCTCACCATGAGCCTGGTGGCCTCCGGACACGCCCTGAACTCGGCCAACCCGCAGCTGGTGGTGAACCGGCCCGACCAGTTCACCATGGCCATCGACGAGGTCGGCCGGTGACGTCCGCTCGCCGGGGCGACCCGGACCCCGTGCCACCGGCGGCGCCCCCGAGGCCCGCCGGGCCGCCCCCGATGACCGGGCCGCCCCCGGTGCCTTGGCAGCGGATCACCGTGGATGTGCCGGGCTTGGAGTTCGAGGCCCGGCCGCCCAGCCAGTACGCCTTCGACTTCCCCGACAGCGAGTGCGAGGGCTGGTCCACCGACCGGCTCACCCTGCGGTTCGCCTCGGTCCGCGGCGCCAAGCACCGCTACTACCGGCAGCCGCGCCAGGACGCGGCTCGCGCCGCCGTGCACGAGGCCACCGGCAGCATCGTCTTCGCGGTCGCCGACGGGGTGTCCAGCGCAGCCGAGTCCCACCAGGGCGCCATCGAGGCGTGCCGGGCCGCCGTCGAGCGAATCCTGCACCTGCTCGACCGGGGCGCGGAGCGGCTGGACGGCGCCGACGTCGCGGCCCACGCCGCGGAACGGCTGCGCGAACTGGCGCGGTGGCGGCTCGGCATCGCCGCGCCGCAGGCGGCCGAGGTGGCCCGGCTGTACGCGACCACCCTGGTGGCGGGGGTGGTCCGTGCCGCGGGTGACGTCCTGGAGACCGAAGTGTTCCGGATCGGCGACTCCGGGGCGTGGCTCCTCGACCGGGCCGGCGGCGGCTATCACCCGCTGTTCGGCGGCAAGGTCGTACCGGGCACGCCGCTGGTCAGCAACGAGGTCTCCCCGCTTCCCCTGGTCCCCGACCGGCCGGAGACCGCCGTCGGACGGCTGGCCGAGCCGTGGACGCTGCTGGTCGGCACCGACGGGTTCGGCGACCCGCTCGGCGAGGGCGACGGCCGGGTCGGGGAGCTATTCGCCCGTCAACTCGCCTCGCCGCCGCCGCCATTGTGGCTCGGCCACGTGTTGGACTTCACCCGGGAGACCTTCGACGACGACCGCACCCTGCTCGCGATCTGGCCCCGGGCCGAGGGGGCGAGGTGAGCACGCGGCCGGCCGCCCCGGTCGAGTTCGCCACGCTGGCCCTGGACGGGGAACTCGGCCGAGGAGGTCAGGGATCGGTCCACCGGGTGCGCAACAAGCGCATCAACGAGTCGGCGGCCGACGGCGGTTGGGAGGTTGTCTACAAGGAGTACGCCCCCGCGGTGCTGCCGCAGGTGGACGCCGCCGCGCTGGCCGCCGCGGTCGCGCTGCCCGGACGGCTGACCGGCGAACAGGGGCGCTGGCTGTGCGAGAAGACCGCCTGGCCGGCCGCCGTGGTCCGGCGCGACGGACAGACGTGCGGGTTCCTGATGCGGGCCGTCCCCGACCGCTTCCGCTTCACGCTCCGGACCCTGGCGACCGGCAACCAGGGCTCGCCCCGGCTCGCCTCCCTGGAGTACCTCCTCAACGAGGACGCCTACGTCGCCGGGATCGGACTGACCGTCACCGACCGGGACCGGCTCCTGTTGCTCGCCGATCTCGCGACCACCCTCGACCGACTGCACCGCTTCGGCGTCGCCGTCGGCGACCTCTCGCCGAAGAACCTGCTCTTCACCCTCACACCGCAGCCAGAGTGCTTCCTCATCGACTGCGACGCAGCCCGCACCGACGGTGCGACGGTGCTGCCACAGGCCGAGACACCGGACTGGCACGTCCCCGCCGGAGAGGAACGGGCGACCCGGCACAGCGACACCTACAAGCTCGCCCTGCTCGCCGTCCGCCTCTTCGCACGCGACCAGGCCTCGACCGACCCGGCCGCGCTGGCGGCCATCGACCCGGCCCTCGGCGCCCTGGCCCGTGCCTCGCTCGGGACGGACCCGGCCGCCCGGCCGACGCCCGCTGCCTGGACCGAGCAACTGGCCTCGTCGGCCAGCAAGTTGAAGCCCGGCGGCGGGCCGAAAGGCGCAGGGGGAGCCAAGCCGAAGCCGCCGACAGGGTCGGCTACCTCGCGACCGCGCGTCAACAGCGGGGCAGGTTCAGCGGGTTCGGCAGCGGGTGGCGCGGGAGTGGGCAGCGCGGCGGCCTGGGTCGGCAAGGTACTCGCCGTCGTGGCCGCCGTCGTGGCAGTGCTGCTGTTTGTGGCCCACCGTGACGATTCCCACCCGGCCGACGCCCGCTCGTCCGCCGGCAGTCGCCCGCTGACGGTCAGTCAACCACCGCGCTCCGCCAGCAGTTCGTACCAGACCCCGCAGCCCGATCCGACCCTCAGCAGCACCCGCCCAGGAACCCCGTCCCCGACACCCACGCCCACCCCGAGTCCGACCGATCCGGTCGCCATCGCGGGCGTCGGCGACTGCTTCTTCGACACCGGGACCAACGGTCACGCCGACCTCACTCCGACCACCTGCACCACCGGGACGTTCAAGGTCGTCCGGATCAACGAGGGCAGCACCGACCTGGACGGCTGCGCCAACGTACCCGGTAACGACGAGAGCGTCAGCTCCAAGCGCTACTCGCGGGTCCTGTGCCTCAGTTATCAGAGTCCCGGCGGAGACTCGTACCACGCCCGGCAGGGTGACTGCGTCTTCGGGCCGAACGGCGCGGGCCCGTGGTCGCTGCTGTCCTGCCGGACCGGCGCCTTCAAGGTCCTCGCCATCTACCGCGGCACCAGCGACCACTCCAAGTGCGACAGCTGGCCGCACTACAACCAGTGGCGGACCGTCTCCGGCCCCAAGGGCGCCGACCAAGACGTCCTGCAGTGCCTGTCCATGGTGTTCCCCGATGACGCGGGCTACGCCACCGTCCGCGAGTGCCTGTCCAAGTCGGGCTCCACGTTCACCAACGTCGGCAGCTGCGACCGCTCCAACGTGTACGTCACCGGACGCACCAGCACGCCGAACTCCCCCGCGTTCTGCGGCCAGGACGCCTCCACCTACTGGCGCTCGAACGAGTTCCCCGATCTCGGCTACACCGTCTGCTGGCGCTGGCGCTGACCCCGCCGCGCGGCGACCGATCCACCATCCCACCGACAAAGTTCAAGGATCCGACATGGCATACCGCTACCGGTGCGGCGAGTGCGGCTTCAAGACCTCCTGGGGCACCGAGTCCCAGGGCGAGCGGGCGCAGATCACGCACTACACCGACCGCCACCCCGGCCTGCGGCCCGGCGGAACGGTCGAGGCCAACACCAAGAACCCGGAGGGCGGCATTGGCTGCCTCGGCGTCCTCGCCGTCCTGTTCCTGCTGTTCGTCCTCGCCGTCTCGTGCAGCCGATGAAGAGCGCTGACCCGAACACCGCGACCGGGAGGACGTCATGACGAAGCACTACTGGAACCAGGACCCGACCGCACCGGCGCCGCCCACCTGGCAGCAGACGCCACGCGCGGTACCGCCCCAGCTCGGCCGTGGCGGCGGCGCGGCGCCGACCGTGCCCGTGCAACCGGCTGCCGGGCCGGGCGCGCAGCCGCCCGCCGCGTCGGTGACGCCGCCCGCGGCGCGGCCAGCGCGCCGGGGAGTTGGGGTGCTGCGCCACTGGCGGCTGCTGGTGGCCGCGGTGGTGCCCTGCCTCCTGCTGGCCGGCATCGGGTGGTGGTTCTGGCCGCGACAACCGACGGGCCTCCCACCGCACATCGCCGAGGGGACCGTCCAGGCGGACCTGCTCAGCGCCGACGGCGTCAGCAAACTGGCCGGAACGACGGTGGTGGCCGGGCCCCAGTCGAACCGGCCCCACGCCCCGCTCGCCGTGACCCCGTCGGAATGCGCTGTCGCCGCCGGACCGACGACGCAGTCGGTCTACGGGCAGGCGTGGAAGGCGTTCCTGTCGGCGACCTACCAGGACGCCGCAGGCTCGGGCAGCTACACCGTCAACCAGGTGATCGGCGTGTTCCCGGACAGCGAGAAGGCGACCGCGGCCTTCCGCACGCTCGCCGACGGCCTCACCAAGTGCCCGTCCTCGACACTCACCGACCAGGCCGGACGTACCTCGAAGTGGGCCTACACGGTGCACGCGCCGTTCGCGGTCGTCGTGACGTGGAAGGCGACCCAGGACGGTGCCAAGGGCTGGGCCTGCTACCACCAGGCGCGGGTGAAGGCCACGAGCCTGGTGCAGGTCGCCGTCTGTCAGGCCGGTGACGGCGCGTCGACCACCTCGAAGATCGCCGACGAGCTCTCCGGGAAGGTGACCGGATGACCCCGCCCCCGCGCAGGGCGGCCGCGCGCCGCCGGCGGACGCTCCCCCGGATCCTGCACCTCGTACTGATAGCGCTCCTGGCGCCGATCGTTGCCGCGGGAGCGCAGACGATCGCGGCGACCGATGCCGTGGCGGTGACGGCGCAGGCGGGCACGCTCGCTCCCGTTCCGCTGGTGGCGCCCCGGGGTTTCGAGGCCGCCCTGGCGACCCTGCTGGTGGAGATCGAGGACGCGAACCGGCAGGCTGCGGAGCTGGCGCAGCAGGAGAAGGACGTGGTCGCCGAGGCGGAGCGGATCACGAAGGAGTCCGCCGCCATCCGCGACAGCAAGGCGGCGCTCAACGCCAGGGTCGCCACGGTGAACCAGGAGATCAGCGGCCACAACGAGCGAGCGAAGGCCGTGGAGGGTGAGATCGCCGCCCACAACGCCAAGCCGCACACGTTCCAGTTGCCCGCGGAGGCGGGCGCGGCCGCTGCCTTCGACGCCGAGGCACGCGAACTGGAGTCCAAGCGGAACCAGGAAAACGCCGTGGAGGACAAAATCCAGGGCGAGCAGCGCCAGATCCGGCAGGAGGCCTCCCAGGTCGACGCCAGATCCTCCCAGCTCGACACCGCCTCCAAGGCCAACGACACGAAGGCCGCCAATCTCAAGACGAAGGAACAGCAGCTCCAGTCTCGGGGCCAGCAACTGCTCGCGCACATGGCGCAGGCGATCCAGAGTTTCGCCTCCGTTCCGTCGAACCCGGCGGCCGCAATGGACCAGGGTGGTGACGCGCCCACTCCGGCCCCGCAAGCCGGCAACCGGCTCACCGGCCAAGACGAGGACACCGGCGACAGCCCCTACCGCCAGCCCCGGGCCGGCGCACTGACGCAGTACGCGAAGCAGCACGGCACCACCGTCGACACCCGCCCGGGCACTGCGTACTTGACACCCGAAGCCGTCCGGCGGCTCCCGGCTGAGCAGGCGGCGGTGCTCGGCAGCCCGTCCGTCACCTACGACGGACTGGTCCGCAAGCCCAACGGGCACTACACGGCGCTGCGGGTGCGAGCGCCCGGGGCCGCCGCCCTCCCGGCCCCGGCGCCGGAGGTGCTGGCATCCGGCGGGCTCGTTGTCTACCAGGTCGGCGAGCAGCGGGTCGTCGACGAGGTCACGTCCGTCGAGGAAGCGCCGAGCCCGTCCCAGCCCGGCCCCGCGAACCCGCCGTCCCCCGATTCCGATCCCGCCGACTGCCGGAGCGGGTTCGGTGGCGGATGGCGCACGTACCTGCCGGTCGACAGGTCCGGCCGTGCCCAAGGCGCGGAGGCATGCCTCACCAAGGAATTCGTCGACAGCAACAAGGGAACCACGACTGACACCAAGACGGTGGCTCCACCCGCGTACCTCTGGGCGGCGATATACGCGTCCGACCTCGGCGACCGGCCTGCCAAGTTCTGGCGCAACGCCTGCCACCTGTTGGCCGGTTCGCTCGGTGGCTCGGGCACCAGCTACGACAACCTCGACACGTGCTCCCGTACGGCGAACTCCACGAACATGGGGGGATCGCCGCCTCACCACACCGGGAACATGGCCGGCTACGAGAATGAAGTCCGGGAGGTGCTGAACAATGAGCTCGGTGCGGTCGTCCATTACATCGTGACCCCGGAGTACGACGGGACAAGGGTGGTCCCGACGCAATTCCACATGCAGGCCACCAAGTACACGCCCGGCGTCGGGGCAGTGAAACTGTTCGACAACTACGTCCCCAACGACATCTTCAGCCTGAAGGACCAGCAGTGGCACAACATGGGCAAGGACGCTCCGACCGAATGGGAACCGTAGAAATGAGCGACGAACAGAGCCGGGTGCCTGCCGTGGTGACGGACCTCGCGAAGGAACTTACGGTCATCGGGCCGACCCGCGGCGACGTCATCGACTGGAACGCGGCCGAGACGGTGTACGGTCGACCCTTCCCGGCCGACTACCGGGCCTTCGTGGCACTGTTCGGCCACGGTTCGATCGAGGAGATGGTGGGAATCCGCATTCCCGCCCTCACTTCTGAAGAGTCGTATCAGAACAGGGTGTCACCGCTCACACCTGACGCGCTCGCCGACGCGACCGTGAACAACTGGGCTGCTCCCGTCCAAGCCGGGGAGTACTGCCTGGAGGACCTGCTCATCTGGGGAGAGACAGCCGCGGCCGACACCTTCGCCTGGATTGCCGCTGATTCGGATCCCGACCGGTGGCCGGTCGCGGTGTACTCGCGCTTCGAACTCGCCTGGTCCGTGTACCCGGGCGGAATGGCCGAATTCCTGCTCCGACTGCTGCATGACGGGTTCGAGGAGTGGCCGATCAGCGACACCTCCCTCCGAGGTGTCACCCTGCCGCGATTCCTGCATGACCAGGACGAGGAAGCCGCGTGGGACTCGGGGACCAACCCTTGGGAATGACTGCCGGCGTGTCCGCAGCCCCCGGTGCCTTCGGGTGCCGGGTCGTGGCCCGCTGAGTGCGGGCCACGACCCGGGGGCTCCCATTAGGCGGTGAAGTCCATTGCCCGCCAAAGCCTGGAATTGCCCGGTCACTGTCCATGTCGAACCAGCGGAACATGATCCCTTCGGGACAGGGAAGGGCGTCGGCGTCGCCGTCCCAGGCACCGAGGTAGACCTGGATCCGGTCCTCGCCCTGGCCGCCGGGGCCGTGCGCGTCGACGACGGTCAGCGGCTCCAGGGCTACCGTCAGGCCGGTCTCCTCCAGGAGTTCCGGCTCGACGGCCTACAGGGAGGATTCCGTACCCTCGCAGAGCGTTGCCGGTCAGTGCCCGGCGGACGGCAGGCGCACGCGGAACAGGGCTCCGCCGCCCGGCGTCGTCTCCAGTTCCAGTGCGCCCTCGTGCGCCCGGACCAGCGCGGAGGCGATCGCCAGCCCGAGGCCGGCGCCGCCGCCCGCCTGGCGGCTGCGGGAGGCGTCCACCCGGTAGAACCGCTCGAAGACCCGGGCGGCCTGCTCCGGGGTGAGACCCGGCCCGGAGTCGGCCACCTCGATCACCTCGTGGCCGCCCGAACTCCCCACCCCGATGCGTACCGGCGAACCCGCCGGCGTATGGGCGACGGCGTTGCCGACCAGGTTGGCGACCACCTGGCGCAGCCGCGCCTCGTCGCCGTTGACCGGAGCGGGTCCGGGCAGGCCGACGCCGCCCGGACCGGTCAGCACCACCTCGCGGGTCGGATCCAGTGCCCGGGTGTCGTGCAGGGCGTCCACCGCCAGGGTGCGCAGGTCCATCGGAGCGATCTCCAGCGGGCGCTGCTCGTCCATGCGGACCAGCGTGAGCAGGTCCTCCACCAGGCCGCCGAGCCGCACCGCCTCGCTCTCGATCCGGGCCATGGTCCGTTTGACGTCCGCCTCGTCGGGAAGGGCGCCCATCCGGTACAGCTCGGCGAAGCCCCGGATGCCGGCCAGCGGCGTGCGCAGCTCGTGACTGGCGTCGGCGACGAAGCGCCGCATCTGCTCCTCGGACGCGGCGCGGGCCGCGAAGGCCGACTCGATCTGCGCGAGCATTCCGTTGAGCGCGCTGCTCAGCCTTCCGGTCTCGGTCCGCGGCGAAGCGTCCGGCATGCGGTGCGAGAGCGGTCGTCCGGCGGATATCTCCGCCGCGGTCTCCTCGATCCGCCGCAGCGGCCGCAGGCCCGCCCGTACGGCGAACCAGCCGGCCGCCGCGAGCAGCAGCGACACCACCACGCCGATCAGCCGGAAGGCGGTCGCCAGGTGGTCGAGGGTGGAGGTCACGTCGTCCAGCGGGGCGGCCACCACCACTCCGGTGGGCAGCGCGGGGTCCTCGCTGCCGACCGGCACGATCAGCACCCACCAGGTGCCGTCACCGTGGTCGCTCGGAACCTCGAACGGCCGCCCCAGCCTGGCCCGTAGCCCCGCCCCGTCCATCGCGGGCCACGACGGGCCCGGATCCCCGGCCGTCACGGGCTGGCGGTACTGGTCCGAGACGGTGCCGTCGGCACCGGCGAACGCCATCACGTACTGGCTCGGCAGCCAGGCCCGCCCGCCGCCCGCCCGCCCCGGATGCGGTTGCGGGATCCCCTCGGACCGGACCCGGTACGCCATCGAGTCCCCGAACCGTTCGAGCTGCTGGTCCACCCGCCCCACCAGCTGGGAGCGCACAGACCCGAGGACGACGGTGTCACTGACGGTCAGCCCCAGCGCGACCAGGACCATCGAGAGCACCACCAGCCGCGAGCGCAGGGACAGGCCCGCGAAGAAGCGCGCCATGTCAGCCCTGCGGGCGGCGCAGCACGTACCCGATGCCGCGCACGGTGTGGATGAGCTTGGGGGAGCCGTCCGCGCCCGAGTCCACCTTGCGGCGCACGTAGGAGATGTACGACTCGACGATGCTGAGGTCGCCGCCGAAGTCGTACGCCCACACGTGCTCCAGGATCTGCATTTTGGAGACCACGCGATCGGCGTGGGTCATCAGGTACGCGAGCAGTTTGAACTCGGTGGGGGACAGGGAGACGGGCCGGCCGCCGCGCAGCACCTGGTGGCCCACCGGGTCCAGTTCGAGGTCGCCCGCGACCAGGCGCCCCTCGCCCGCGGGGCCGCCGGTGCGGCGCAGGATCGCGCGGATCCGGGCGATCAGCTCCTCCAGGCTGAACGGCTTGGTGACGTAGTCGTCGCCGCCGGCCGTCAGCCCGCTGATCTTGTCGTCCACGCCGTCCTTCGCGGTGAGGAAGAGCACCGGCAGGTGCTCGGCCCCCGGTGCGGAGCCGGCCACCTCGCGCAGCCTGCGCACCACGGCGAACCCGCTGATGTCGGGCAGCATCACGTCGAGCACCACCAGATCCGGCCGCTCCTCGGCGACCGCCGCCAGCGCGTCGGCGCCGTTCGCCGCCGAGGTGACCTTGAAGCCGACGAACCGCAGCGAGGCGGACAGCAGCTCCCGGATGTTCGGCTCGTCGTCGACGACCAGCAGACTCGCCTCGGGCGTGGCGGTGTCCCTGTCCCTGTCCAATAGGGGTGTCTCCTTCCTCGCGCGCTCAGCCCCGTCCGCCGCCGAAACCTCCCCCGACGCCCTGGGCGACGGTGGTCGCCGCGACATCGCCCGAGGGACTCTGGCTGCCGCGCACGGTCACGGTCTGACCCGGCTGGAGGTCGGACACCTTGCCGCTCTTGGCTTCGGTGATCTGGGTGTTGCTGTCGGTGGTGATCTTGACGACGTTGCCCTGGGCGTCCGTGACGTAGAGGGTGGTGCCGTCGACGAGCTTCACCGTACCGGTGGTCAGGCCGGCCCCGGCGCCCAGCCCGCCCGTCGCACCTCCGGAGCCCTGCCGCGAGCCGTTCTGCCCGGTTCCCGTGCGGCCCTGCCCGGTGGCTCCCTGGCCCGGGCCCTGTCCGCCGGCACTTTGCCCGCCGGCTCCCTGCCGCTGGCCGCCCGCGCCCGTACCGCCCTGGCCGAAGCCCGTACGCCCCTGGCCGCCCGCCCCGGCGGCCGGGTTGCGCCCGGAGGCCGCGGAGGCGGATCCGGCCGATCCCTGCAGGTGGCCCTTCTCCACCAGGGCGCCCCCGGCGAACGCCAGCCCGGCCACCACCCCGCCGGCGAGCAGCAGGCTCAGCCAGGGCAGCCGCGGCCGGGGCGGAGCGGCGAGCTCCGCCGAGATGTCCCGGGTGTCCGGGGGCTCGGCGAGGATCCCCTCGGGATCTTCCGCGGGTCCCGCGGCGGGACCTTCCGCGAAGGGCTGCTTCTCCAGTTCGGTACGGCGTCGTGCCATGTCACTCTCTCCCTGTCCCCGCACGTGTGGGCTCACTCGTGCCGCAGTGCTTCGATGGGCCGCAGGCTCGCGGCCCGGTTGGCCGGGTAGCCGCCGAAGAACAGCCCGATCACCACCGCGATGGCGAAGGCTCCGACGACCGACTCCGGTATGACGACCGGCTTGATGCCGACGATCGTGAAGTGCGAGCCGATCAGCCCGGCCGCGACGCCCAGCCCGCCACCGATCAGCGAGAGCAGCGTCGACTCGGCGAGGAACTGGCCGAGGATGACGCCCCGGGGCGCCCCGATCGCCTTGCGGATGCCGATCTCGCGCGTCCGCTCGGTGACCGTCACCAGCATGATGTTGGTGATGCCGATCCCTCCGACCAGCAGGGAGATCGCCGCGACCGCGCCCAGCAGCACGGTGAAGGTCTTGTTCGTCGAGGCCTGAGTGGTCAGCAGGGACGCCTGGCTGGCCACCCGGAAGTCCAGCGCGGCCGGGTCCTTGATGCCGTGCCGAGCCATCAGGACGGCTGTGATCTCGCTCTGCGCCGCCGTCGTCGCGTCCGCCGACTTGGCCTCGACGAGGATCTGGCCGACCGAGCCGAAGCCGGTGAAGGCGTTCTGCACGGTGGGCAGCGGCGCGACCACCACGTCGTCCGGGTCCTGGAACCCCGTACCGCCCTTGGTGGCGAGCACCCCGACCACGGTGAACGGCGTACCGCCGAGCACCACCTTCTTGCCGACCGGGTCGGCCGTGCCGAACAGGTCGGTGGCGGTCGTCGAGCCGATCACGGCCACCTTGCGGGAGGCCAGTACGTCGTCGCCGCTGAAGTAGTCGCCCTTGGCCACCTTGCTGTTGGAGGCCTTGAAATACGCCGGGTAGGTGCCGACGACCTGGCCGACCGTGTGCGAGGCGCCCTCGTAGAGAGCGGTCTGCGAGGTGGTGACCTCGGGCGCCACCGCCGCGACGTGCGGGGCGGCCGAGGGGTCGGCGAGCGCCCGCGCGTCCTCGACCGTCAGCGGCTTCGCCGGGCCCGCGGAGCCGGCGCCGGAGCGCGAGCCGCCGGAGCCGCTCCCGGAGGAGACGGTCAGGGCGTTGGTGCCGAGCTTCTCGATGGAGTCCTTCACCGCCTGCGAGGAGCCGTTGCCGACGGCGAGCAGCAGGATCACCGCCGCGACGCCGATCAGCACGCCCAGCATCGTCAGCGCGGAGCGCACCTTGTTCGCCGCGAGGCCGCCGAAGGCGAAGCGCAGCGTCTGGAACGGGTTCACCGGAGACCTCCGGACACGGCGGCCTCGGACACGGAGGCCTCGGACATCTCGTGCATCCCGTGCTGCCCGCGCATCGCGGGCGGGGGCCCGCCGACGGGCGCCTGCCGGACGTCCTCGACGATCTGCCCGTCCACCAGGCGCAGGACCCGCTTGGCGTGCCGGGCCACCTCGTCCTCGTGGGTGATCAGGACGACGGTGCGGCCCGAGGCGTTGAGCCGGTCCACGATGGCCAGGACCTCCTCGGTACTGCGGCTGTCCAGATTTCCGGTCGGCTCGTCGGCGAGCAGCATCGCGGGAGCGGTGACGAGCGCGCGGGCCACGGCCACGCGCTGCTGCTGCCCGCCGGAGAGTTCGTTGGGCCGGTGCTCCATGCGGTCGGCCAGGCCGACGAGGGCGAGTGCGGCCTCCGCGCGGCGCCGACGCTCGGCGGACTTCACCCCCGCGTACGCCAGCGGCAGTTCCACCTGGGCGAGGGCGGTGGTGCGGGGCACCAGGTTGAACGACTGGAAGACGAAGCCGATCTTGCGGTTGCGGACCAGAGAGAGCTGGTGTTCGTCCAGGCCGCCCACATCGATCCCGTCGAGCAGGTAGCGGCCCGCGGTGGGGACGTCCAGGCAGCCGAGGATGTTCATCAGGGTCGACTTGCCGGAACCGGAGCTGCCCATCACCGCGACGAAGTCACCCTGTTCCACGAGGAGTTCGACGCCGGGCCGGTGGCCCGTGGCGGGATCGCGAGGCCCGCCCAGCGCGCGGACCGCGGCGTCGCCGTGCCCGTACGTCTTGAACAGTGCGCGGACCTCGATCACCGGCGGTACGGGTCCTCGCGGCCCACCGGCCCGCGCAGCCCCGGCCGGCTTCTCGGGCGGCGTCCGGCGCGGCCACAGCGGCGGCGTCATCCGCGGCCACCTCCGCCGCCACCGGTACGCAGGCCCGTGCCCCCGCGGTTGCGGGCGCCGCCGGCCCCGGCGCCGCCGGGGAAGGTTCCGCTCGGGAAACCGCCGTTGCCCGCCGAGGACACCGGGGCCAACTGCACCTGCTCGCCCTCGGTCAGTCCGCTCACGACCTGGTCGGCGCTGTCGCCTTCGAGGCCCAGGGTGACCGGCGTACGTACGGTCGTGCCGTCGGCCTTGACGACGGTGACCGTACGGTTCTCCCCGGTCCCGGACACGGCCGCGGCCGGCACCGAGAGGGCGCCGGACGCCTCGCCGACGACGACCTGGATGCTGGTGCTGAGACCGCTGCGCAGGTCGCTGGTGGGGCTCGTGATGGTGAGGGTGGCCGAGTACTGCACGGCGCTCCCGCCGCCCGCGTTGCCGCCGCCGGAGGAGGAACCGCTGCTCAGAGGCAGGGAACTGACGGACAGGACCTGCGCGTTGAGGGTCTTCCCGGACATCGCGTTGAGAGTGACCGTCGCCGGCTGGCCGGGCTTGAGCTTGAGGGCGTCGGCCTCCGAGAAGCTCGCCGTCACCTGCATTCCGGACGGGTTGGTGAGAACCACGAACCCGGACAGGGTGGAGGAGGAACCGGCGCTGGAGGAAGCCGAGTTACCGCTCGAGCCGCCGTTTCCACCACCTGAACCGCCACTGCTGCCGGTGCCGTTCGTACCGGTGACCGTATCGCCCACCTTCGCCGAGACCGAAGCCACCGTCCCGTCGGCCGGCGCCTTCAGCACCGTCCCGTCGACGGCGCGCTGCGCGGCGTCCACCGCGTTCTGCGCCTGGGTGAGCTGGGCGCGGGCCTGGGCCAGCTGCGCCGGATCCACGGTCGGGGTCGCGGCCGGCACGGGAGTGGCGGCGGAACCGCCCCGCGAGGACGAGCTGCCGCTGCTCGGAGCCGAACTCACCTGTCCGGCCTCGGCCTTGGTGAGGTTGGCCTGGGCCGCGGTCAGTGCGGCCCGGGCCTGGTTGAGCGTCTCGGTCGCCGCGGTCGCGTCGACCCTTCCGAGCAGCTGCCCCTTGGTGACCTTGTCGCCGGCCTTGACACCGACCTCGGTGAGCCGGCCGCCGGTGGTGAAGTTCACCCCGGCATCGCTCGGCGAGCTCAGCGAACCCGCACCGGAGACCGTCGCGAGGACGGTGCCCTTGGTGACCGCCACGGTCCGCGCGGCATCGCGCGCCGGACCGCCGCTGCCGCCGGACACCGCCGCGTACGCGCCGCCGGCGCCCGCGAGGACCGCCACTCCGAGCACCGAATTGATCAGGACGGCCCTGCGCCGCCGTGGGAGCACCTTCATGGAGTGGATCCTGGCCGCCCGTACTTTGCGGGGTCTGGGAGCTTCCTGGGAGTTCCCTGGGAGCGCCACCCCCGGCCGAAGCGGCACACAGGGGCCCATAGGGTGCGTCCGGTACGGATCTTCGGGCTCCCGGGGGCGCCGGAACCCCCGCACTGTCAGGGAACTCCCAGCCCCGGCACCTCGATCAGCCGGGGTCAGGCCAGGTCAGGCCAGGTACTCGGCGACCAGCTCGGCGAAGGCCTCCGGCGTGAGGACCTCGACACCCGCCTCGGCGGCCTTGACGGCCTTCGAGCTCGGCTTGCCGCTCGCGGAGGGCGCGGCGACGAGGAGGGAGGTCTTGGAGTTGACGCTGCTGCCCGCGCGCCCGCCGGCCTTCTCGATGAGGGCATTCATCTCGGACCGGCCGAAGCCGTCCAGCCGGCCCGCCATCTTGCCGGTGACCACGACGACCTTGCCGTCCAGCGGACCCCCGCCCGGCACCGCCGACGGCCCTTCGGGCTCGACCATGTTGACGCCCGCAGCGATCAGTTTGTCGATGACGGGGGCCAGGGCGGCGACCTGCTCGACGATGACCGGGGCCTTCTCCGGGCCGATCCCCTCCACGTCCTGCATCACGGCCGCGTCGGCCTCGCGGATCGCCTCCATGGTGCCGAAGTGCCGGGCGATGCGACGGGACATGCTGCGTCCGGTGCCGAGCACGCCCAGGGCGCAGAAGACGCGGTTGAGCGGCCGGGACTTGGCCGCCGCGATCTGCTCGGCGAGCTTGGCGGCCCGCTTGGCACTGCCGGCCGCGACCGTCAGCTGCTCGAGGCTCAGGGTGAAGAGGTCGGCGACGTCGGTGACATCGCCGGACTCGACCAGGGCCGCCACGTAGGTCTTGCCCAGGCCGTCGATGTCGAGCATCTCGCGCCCGCCGGCGTACTCGATCAGCGCCGGGAGCGCGCACGAGGTGCCCTTCGCGCAGCGCCACCGCTCCTGGGTCTTGTCGATCTCCCCGCCGCAGCGGGGGCAGGCCTCGGGCAGCGGCACGCACACGGCCCCGGCCGGACGGAGCCGGACCACGGCCGCCTGCACCCGCGGGATGATGTCCCCCGCCTTGTACACCGTCACCGTGTCGCCGAGGTGCAGATCGCGGCGGCGGATGTCGGCCGGGTTGTGCAGGGTGGCCCGGGTGACGGTGGAGCCGTCTATCTCGACCGGCGCCAGCAGCGCGGTCGGAGCGAGGACCCCGGTGCGGCCGACCTCCCACACGACCTCCTCCAGTACGGTCTGCCGCTCGACCGCGGGCAGCTTGACCGCGATCGCCCAGTGCGGGAAGCGGCTGCCGACCCCGGCCGCCTCCTGCTCGGCGGTGTCGTTCAGCTTGACCACCACGCCGTCGATGCCGACCGGCAGCTCCGCGCGCACTGCGGCGATCTCGTCGATCCGCCGCTGCGCCCCGGCGAGATCGGCGACGATGCCCAACCCGGCCGCGGTGGCCGCGGTCGTCTGCACCCCGGCTCCGGCCACTGCGGCCAGGGTCTCGGCATGGGTGCCCGCGACGGGCAGGAACGGTACGCCGTCCAGTTGCACGGCGCCGTAGGCCCAGAACGTCAGCTCGAGCCGGTACGGCCGGTCCTTGGCCCTCAGCGTGCCCGCCGTGCCGTTGCGGGGGTTGGCGAAGACCTGCGCGCCGTGGGCGGCCCGGACCGCGTTCGCCTTCTCGAACTGCTCCTGGGTGAAGGCCACCTCCCCGCGGACCTCGAAGGTGGCCGCCCCGGCCAGCTGCTCGGGCAGCCCGTCGATCTGGCCGATCACATGGCTGATGTCCTCGCCGTGACTGCCGTCGCCGCGGGTGATGATCTGGACCAGGCGGCCGTCGCGGTACCGGGCGGCCACCGCCGCGCCGTCGATCTTCGGCTCGACGGTGAACCCGCCCTGCGGGGCGCGGCCCAGCCGGCGCTCGACCGATGCGCCCCAGGTCAGTAGGCCCTCGGCGTCGAAGACGTTGTCCAGGCTCAGCAGGCGGATGGTGTGCGCGACGTCCCCGGCCGGGGCGGCCCCGTCGGCGACCAGCCCGGTGGGGGAGTCGGCGGAGACCTCGCCGGGGTTCTCCTTCTCCCAGGCCAGGACGGCCAGCCGCAGCCGGTCGTAGGAGACGTCGTCCAGAGCGCTGTCGCCGTCACCGTAATACGCCTGCGAGGCGGCACGGAGGACAGGGAGCGCGGACTCGTACGCGGTACGGCTGGACAGAGCCTCATCGGCGGAAGGAATCGTCATGGGAGTGATCCTCTCGTGGGGCACTGACAATGGCCGGACGGCCTGTGGAGCTCCGGGCGCCGTCGAAAATCGGGTGCCCGTGTCCGGTGCGGGGGCGCAGACTCGCTCCATGGCGGACATGAGTGCGTTTCGGGACGCGGTCGGGGACTGGGCGAACGGCGGACCGGGCGGGCCGGCGAGCGAACTGGCCGAGCGCTTGGGCGTGCGGACGGCGGTGCTGCTGGAAGGGCCCAGCGACCTGGCCGCCGTTGAGGCGCTGGCCGCCCGGCGGGGCCGGGACCTCGCCGCCGAGGGGGTGTGCGTCGTATCGATGGGCGGAGCCATGAGCATCGCCCGATATGCCGGCCTCCTCGGGCCGCCGGGCCTCGGGCTGCGCCTGGCGGGCCTGTGCGACGAGCGGGAACAGGGCTTCTACGAGCGGGGCCTCAAGCGCGCACGGGCTCCGCACCGGGACTTCTCCGTGTGCGTGACGGACCTGGAGGACGAGCTCATCCGGGCGCTGGGCACGGAGCGGGTCGAGGAAGTCGTCCGGGCCGAAGGCGACCTCCGGGCCTGGCAGACCTTCCTGGGACAGCCCGCGCAGCACGGCCGGCCCCAGGGGCAGAAGCTGCGGCGCTTCCTCGGAACGAAGAAGGGCCGCAAGATCCGCTACGGCCGCCTCCTGGTCGAGGCGCTGCGCCCCGAACAGGTGCCGGCCCCGCTCGACGACCTCCTCACGGGCCTCTAGTGCTGTGACCGGAAAGGTTCACCGGGTCGCGACGCCCGGCACGGCACCTCGCCGCGTTGTCGGACCGCGGCGGTACGTCCAGTACGAGCCCCGGCCCTCCGCCTTGCGATGCACCGCACCGGACGCCGCGACCCGGCAAACCTTTCCGGCCACAGCACTAGGCGTGGCGGCCCGTAGGCCTGCGGCCAGGACCGATGCCGATCCCGAGACTGTTATCGTCCGATCATGCCTGAGCTGATCACGCCCACCCCCCGCCTGTACGCATCGTGGCTCGCCGCGCAGGAGGAGTGGGGCGCCGATGCCCACATGGACGGCGCCGGTCTCGGCTCCGACGACGAGGTGGACAGCCCGGAGGGCTTCGCCGCATGGACGGAGCGGCTGAAGCGGTACGGGGACCGCACCCTGCCGGTCGAGCACGGACGCGTCCACGCCACGTACTGGTGGATCGCCGAGGGCGACGAGTACCTGGGAGCCATCGACCTCCGGCACTACCTCAACGGATTCCTGCTCGACGCGGGCGGTCACATCGGCTACAGCATCCGGCCCTCGGCCCGCCGCCGAGGCCTCGCCACCTGGGCCCTGGCCGAGGTCCTGCACGAGGCGCGGCTGCTGGGGATGGACCGGGTTCTGCTCACCTGCGACCCGGACAACCGTGCCTCGATCCGCACGATCGAGAGCAACGGCGGGGTGCTGGAGGACGTCCGGGAGACCCTGATCGGTCCCAAGCGGCGCTACTGGATCGATCTGTAGCCGGTCGGGCCCGCGGAGGGATGCGGCGGGAACGCCGGCACTGCGGGCGCCGGCACTGCGGGCGCCGGCACCGCGGGCGCCGGCCCCAGGGTGGTGGTCCCGGGAGCCGCCCGGTGGCCCAGGCCCGTCCGGTACGCGTCCAAGGCCGCCTCGGTCCGGCCGGACCTGCGCAGCAGGTCGCCCAGGAGCCGGCACAGGTCCGCGAGGTCGCCCGTGGCCCCGCTCCGCTCCAACAGCGCCAGGGCCTGTACGTAGTGCTCCTCGGCGGACTCGTTCTCGCCGCGCTCCTCCGCCATCAGCCCCAGGAGCCGGTGCGCCCCGCCCGCGTGCACGGCTCCGTGGCTGTCGCCCAGGGCCAGAAGGGCCGAGAGCAGCCCGGCGGCCTCCTCGTACCGGCCGAGCCGGCGCAGTACGTCGGCCAGCTCGACCTCCACCTGGGCGGTGTACAGGGCCGCGCGGCCGGCCGAGAGCATCTCCCGAGCCGTGCGCAACTCCCCTTCGGCGCGGGAGAGATCGCCGTTCTGGGCGTGCAGGTAGCCGCGCATCCAGTGGCAGTGCGCCAGGTCGGTCCGCAGCTGTAGCTGACCGTAGATCGCCTGCGCCTTGGCGATCGAGGCGTCGGCATCGGCCACCCGCCCCTCGGTCAGGAACGTCCGCGCGACCTGCCGGTGCATGCCCGCCACCAGGGCCGGGTCACCGACTCGGGGGGCCAGCGACAGGGCGAGTTCGGCGGCGTGGGCGGCCCGGGCGTGGGCGCCCATGTCGATGTACGGCCCGATGACCGCCGAGTAGAGCAACACCAGCGCCTCGGGGTCGGCGAGTCCGCTCGCTCCCAGCTCGTCGATGGTGGATTCGAGCAGGTAGCACGCGTAGCGCAGCTCCCCGGCGAGCAGGTGCGCGACGGCGCGACCGCGGATCGGGCGGGCCCGGCGGGGGAGCGGCTCACCCGCCAGGAGCCGCTCGGCCGTCTCGAAGTGGCCTATGGCGCCGGTCAGTTCACCCGACTCCAGTGCACAGTCCCCGAGTCCGAGCAGCGCGGCGATGCGCTCGTCGGTGAGCCCGAGGTGCTCGGCTTCGGCGAGGAGGCGCCGGTAGCGTACGGCGGCCTCGTCGGACGCGCCGGAGGCCAGGACCTGCTGGGCGTCGGTGAGGGCGAGGCGCAGCTCGGTGGCCAGATGGGTGGGGCGCCCGGTGGCCAGTTCCTCGTAGGAGGTGCCCAGGCGTCGGGCGAGGAAGCGCAGTGCCGCCTCGGAGGGCCGCACCTTGCCCGACTCCAGTGTCGAGATGTAGGCCGGAGTGTACGAGGGCTCCGCCAATTTCCGTTGGGTCAGGCCGAGTTCGGTGCGCATGCGCTGAACCCTGCGGCCGATTTCGGCTGGTTGGTCCATGGGGTCCCCCTTGTTGCTCGAACTGCCCAGTATTCAGGGGGAGCAGGCCATTGCGCACCCGTCGTGCGCCACCTAACTTAAGCAGCCGATTCACTTCACTTACATGGATGCTTAACTTCCTTTCCCCCAGGAGGACTTCATGCGACACGTCAGACGGCCGACCGCCGGGCCTGCCCTGCGAGGAGCCTGCGCGGCGCTCTGCGCCACCCTCGCGCTGCTGGCCGCCGGGCCCGTTCGCGCCGCCGAGGTTCCGGACGCCGCACGCCGGGTGGCGGTGGAGATTCCGGGGCCGGAGCAGGGCGGTGCCGCCGGCTCGGGGCACGCGCTCGTACCGGTGGGCGTGGGCGACGGCGCCGGGGCCAGGACCGGCGCCCGGCTCTCCGAAGCGGAGCGGGCCGCGGACGGCGAGGTCGCCGAGCTCGTCGACAACGGCCCCACCGCCGACCGCCTGGACGTGGTCATCATCGGCGACGGCTACACCGCGGCCGAGCTGTCGAAGTTCCACACCGACGCCAAGGCCAAATGGGCCGAGGTGACCGCCGTCGAGCCCTACACCACCTACCAGAACCTCTTCAACGTCTGGACGGTCGACGCCGTCTCCCACGACTCCGGCGTCACCGGCGACCCCGACCGGGGAACCGTCCGCGACACGGCCCTCGGTGCGTACTTCTGGTGCGAGGCCATCGAACGGCTGCTGTGCATAGACCAGCCCAAGGTGGACGCCTACGTGGCGAAGGCGCCGGAGGCCGACCTCGTCATCGTCCTGGCCAACAGCGCCAAGTACGGCGGCGCGGGCTACAACGAGCCCAGCGCCACCCTCGGATACGAGGGCATATCCACTGCCTCGGCGGACAACGCCAAGTCCGGCCAGGTCGCCATCCACGAGACCGGCCACTCGCTCGGCAAGCTCGCCGACGAATACTTCTACCCCGGAGTTCCGGACTACGAGCAGTACACCGGCCCCGAACCGGCCGAGTCGAACATCTCCACGCTGCCCGCCGACCGGATGGCCCAGGAGCGGGCCAAGTGGTACCGCTGGCTGGGCGAGACCTCACCGGACGGCGGCACGGTCGGAGCGTACGAGGGAGGCGGATACTTCGTCACCGGGCTCCAGCGGCCCACCGACAGCTCGATCATGAGGGTTCTGGGCAAGCCCTTCAACCTCCCCGGCGTCGAGTCGATGATCGCCGGCTTCTACCAGCATGCGAGGCTCGTCACCCCGCTCACTCCGACGGACCGCACCCTGCGGCTGCGCCAGACCGCGAAGGTGGCCGTACCCCGGCTGGCCGGCGCGGACGGCCGGCAGCTCGTGGTCCGCTGGTACCTCGACGGCCGCGAGCTGAAGCGCATGGAAGGCCGGACCGACGTTCCGGTCGCGGACTTGCGGCTGTCCGACCTCCGCACGCACAAACTGTCCGTCACCGCGGAGGACCGCACCCCGTCGGTCCGCGACCCGAAGATCGTCCGCACGCTGCACTCCACCACCGACTGGAACGTCCGCAGGTAGCTAGTGCCGCGTCAGGCAACGTTCGCCCCGTCGCGACGCCCGGCACGCACTCTCACCGCACCGGCCGGAAGGCCAAGTACGTCCAGTACGAGCCCTTCCGGCCGGCACGCCGAGAGCACGCACCGGACGCCGCTCCTTCACGGGCAAACATTGCCTGACGCGGCACTAGTGCTGTGGCCGGAATGGTTCACCGGGTCGCGACGCCCGGCACGGCACCTCGCCGCGTTGTCGGACCGCGGCGGTACGTCCAGTACGAGCCCCGGCCCTCCGCCTTGCGATGCACCGCACCGGACGCCGCGACCCGGCCAACCTTTCCGGCCACAGCGCTAGTGCTCGCCGCCGCCGCCGGCCGCCCGACCGGGCGCGAGGCCTCAGACCATGAACAGGAGTCGTGTGTTCGGCACCAGCTTCCGGTTCACGCTGGTGCTCTGCACGAAGATCGTGAAGTCGTCGTTGTGGTCCGGCTTGATGCGGACCTCCGCGTCCGGAAGTCCGAGCACGGCTCGGGCCTCCGGGCCGGTGTACACCCGGTCCGTCTTCTTCTCCAACACCGCGATCTGCTTTCGCGCCTGGATCTTCTCCGACTTGCTCAGCTGATAAAACGCGCAACCGGTGCGGTAATTGTGCCCGGATTCGACGACCCAGTCCCGGATCGCCGCTTCTCGCGCCACCGGAATCAGCTGGTACTCCGACGGATTCGCCGGAGTGAGTCCGGCCGCCTTGATGGTGTCCTTGTTCACGGTATCGGCGCCGGTGGAGAATACGGCCCGTGATCCCCGGATGCCCTTGGTGCGACCCACCATGAATTTCTCCGTGGCTTCCTGGATCACCTGCCCGGCCTCTTCGAGTCCCTGGGTGCTCGTGGCGTCCCAGACGGCGATGTTGTTCTTCGGGAAACCGCACTGCATGGCCTCGCGCTTGCCCATCTGGTCCGGGACGAGGACGGCCAGCGTCCAGTTGTCCTCCTGCGTCTCGACCATCTTGGCCACGGCCTGCACCAGTTCACGGGGATCCCTGGTGGGGGCGTCGGGGCAGCGGTGGCTCGCGTTCTCCTGTCCGTCGGTCAGAACGAACGTCAGGAAGCTGTGGTCGCCGTACAGCTGCGCCGTCTGCGCCAGCTCCCGCTGCGACTTGAGCGTGGCCGCGAGCAGGGCCGTCATTCCGCCGACCCGGTACATCTGCTTCAGGGACGGCATCCGCAGCACGTCCTTGTCGTAGATGACGCAACTCACCTTGTCCGCGAAGACATACACGGTCACACGGGTTTCCTGGTCCAATTCCTGGGACCGGCGGGCCAGATAGGAAATCTGCTGGTCGGCGACCTCGATAACCTTGCCGCTCAGGTGGGACATGGACGAACTGGCGTCCAACACGAGAGCAACGTGATTGATGAAGTTCTGGTTTCCGGACATGAGCACTCCCCGTTCTCCGACTGGATGCTCCTATCCTCTCAGCCACCACTGACAATCGACCTTGGATCCCGGGCCGGAGGCTGAGCCCACATCAGCCGAGTGGGGCCATGTCATACGTCACCCACATGGTGCGCGTGGCGACCTGGTCGTACTTCGACCGGGCCCGGTGGTTGTCATCGGCGGTGATCCAGCGGACCACGCTCCAGCCCCGCTCCGCGGCCATCGCACGCAGGGCGCCGAGCAGCAGGTCAGCCGCGCCCGAACCGCGGTGCTCGGGTGCGACGAACAGGTCGTCGAGGAAGCAACCGACGGTCGCGGAGAGCGGCCGGGCGAACGGACGGTAGTGGGCGAGGCCGAGCAGGCGGCCGTCCGTGTCCTCGGCGACCAGGGCGCCGACCTCGTGCCCGGGGTCGGCGATCCACGCCCACACGGTTGCGGCGGCCTCCTCCGTCTGCTCCACCGCGTAGAAGTCGGCGTAACCGCGGTAGAGGGCGCGCCACTGCGCGAAGTCCTCGGCCCGGGGGGCGCGGACGATGATGTCGGACATGGCGGGGAACTCCTGTGATCGGACGGACGCGGACCCTGTGGTCCGGTAATCGATCATCGCGCAGCGAGACCAGGAGGGAACGCGCCGCGCTGTCGAAATGCGGGCCGCCGGACCGCCGACATGGACGGGTGCCCGGCTGCGCCGACACGGGTCGCTCGGCGCACCGGTCAGTGCGGCCGCAGCCCGTCGAAGACCACCTTGAAGATCAGCTCGCGGGCCCCCGGATCCGCCCCGAGCTGCTCCACCGCCGCGCCGGTGCCGGTCAGGAGAGCGAAGAGCTCCGGCAGGCCCAGCTCCGGGCGGACGGCACCGGCCTGCTGCGCCCGGGCCAGCAACTCGGTGAGCCGGGCCTGGATTTCGAGGGTCGGTGCTTGCAGCGCCGCGTGGGCGTCGACCCCGGCCGCACTGAGGGCCCGGGTGAACTCGCTCTTGCCCGCGGACTGTTCGACCACCAGGCGGAAGCAGGCGAAGAAGGCCTCGGTGGGCCCGGCCTCGGCGGCCAGCTCCGCGGTCCGCTCCGCCATGGTCTCCAGCCGGCGCACCATGACGGCTTCCAGCAGCGCCTCCTTGGTCGGGAAGTGCCGGAAGAGCGTGCCGACTCCGACTCCGGCGGCCCGGGCGATCTGTTCCGTCGGTACGCCGACACCGCTGGTGGTGAACACCTCCGTGGCCACGTCCAGCAACCGGGCCCGGTTGCGAGCCGCGTCCGCCCGCAGCGGGCGCTCCTGAGCGCCACCCATCCCTCCACCGTCCCTTCCCGTCGATCGCGCAGCCGCTCTGGACAACCGGACTGCCTAGTCCGTATCGTGAAAACGGAGTCGCTAGTCCGATTCTACCCGTGGTTCCCACTGGAGGTTGATCATGTCCGGAACGCTGTCGCCGCGCGAAGTCTTCCAGCAACTGATCGAGGGCATAGCCGAGGGGCGGTTCACCGAGCTGTCCGAGCTCTACGCCGAGGACGCGGTGGTGGAGACCGTCTTCGAGCCGGTCGGTCCCCGCCGGATCGAGGGGCGGGCCGCGCTCAAGGAGCGGTTCGCGCAGGTCGCGGCGGTTTCGCCCGTGGAGCTGACCCCGATGAACGTGGTCGTCCGGGAAACGGACGACCCGGAGGTGATCGTCGCCGAGTTCGACTACCGGGTGCACCACCGGGTGACCGGCCGGAGGTTCGAGTCCGCCAACATCCAGGTGCTGCGGGTCCGCGACGGCCTGATCGTCAGCAGCCGCGACTACCACGACCACCTGGCCCTCATCGTGGCCGGCGGCAACCTGCCCGATCTGGTGGCGGCGCTGGAAACCGCATAGCGTCCGTGCGGAGACCGGCTCCCCGAGCCCTTCGTCAAGCCCTTCGTCCACGCCGTCAGGAGACAGGCCCATGCCGCTGAAGACCCCCCGCGCCCGTGCGTTGACGCTGTGGGGCCTGGCCGTCGCCCTGCTGGCTTTCACGGGTCTGTGCTTCTGTCAGGGCAAGACGCCCGCGCTCTACCCGGAGAGCAGCTGGGGCCCCTGGAGGAGTGAAACGATCGACGGCTGGTCGGCGTTCGTGAGGGTCAACTCCTGGACGCACGCCGCCCAAGCCGATCTCCACTACGGCAAGGCCGAAGACTTGTCCCTCAATGCCTACGGCGAGACGGTTCACGGTGACACCGTCATGGAGCGCATGGTCTTCACCCTCACACCCGACGGCAGGCTCACCGCGAAGCAGCGATGACAGAGACGACGAAGGCGATGGCGGTGACGACGGCGTCACTCCCGGGGGAAGCGATGGAGTTCCGACTGCTCGGACCGGTCGAAGTGGTCCGCGGGGGAAAACAGTTGGCGTTGGGCGGCCCCAAGCCGCGGACCCTGCTCGCCGCCCTGCTGCTGGCGCGCGGCCGTGTCGTATCCGTGGACCGCCTCGTCGACCAGGTGTGGAGCGAGGAGCCGCCGTCCACCGCTCGTGCGCTCGTCCAGACCTACGTCTCTTCGCTGCGCCGCGCGCTGCGGGTGGACGGACTCCTGGAGACCCGCCCTCCGGGCTACGCCCTCCACGTACCCGCCGATCACCTGGACCTCGCGCTGTTCGAGGACCGGGCCGCGCAGGGCCGGGACGCCCTCCTCTCCGGAGACCCGGAACGGGCCGCCGGTCTGCTGCGCGAGGCTTTGAACCTGTGGCGCGGCAACGCTCTGGACGGGACGGGCGGGGCCCTGCGGAGCGAGGCGCAGCATCTGGCCGAGTCGCGATGGGTGGCCCTGGAAGCCCGGACCGCCGCCGGCCTGGCCCTCGGGCGGGCGGCGGACCTCGTGGGGGAACTCTCCTCGCTGGTGGCCGAGTTACCCCTGCGGGAGCGGTTCCGGGCCCAGCTGATGAGTGCCCTCTACCGGACCGGCCGCCAGTCCGAGGCCCTGGCGGTCTATCACGAGGGGCGCCGATCGCTCGCTGACGAGCTGGGAGTCGACCCCGGTCCGGAACTGCGCCGCCTGTACGAGCTGATCGTGCGCGGCGAGCCCGACGCCGACGGCCACCGGACCGTGTCGCCACCGCAGCCGGAGCCCGCACAGCCGCAGCCCGCACAGTCGGAGCGCGCACAGCCGGAGCGCGCACCGGCTGTGCTGGTGTCCGCAGCTCTGCCCAAGCCGGCCCAACTGCCTCCCGCCGTACGTGGCTTCGTAGGCCGGGACCAGGATCTCGCCGCCCTCGTCGAAGGGGTGGGCGCGGAGGAACCCGTATGGCTGGTGTCCGGCAGCGGGGGAGTGGGGAAGTCCGCGCTCGCGGTCCACGCCGCACACCGGTTGGCGCGCGCCTATCCCGACGGACAGCTGTACGTGGACCTGCGCGGCACCCTGGGGCCGCCCGTCGCGCCGGGCGAGGCCATCGGCGGCTTCCTGCGCGCACTCGGCACGCCGGATGCCGATGTCCCCGAGGGCCTCGACGCCCGGACGGCCCGGCTGCGCAGTGCGCTGGGCGGCCGGCGGATGCTGCTCGTGCTGGACGACGCGCTGGACGAGACCCAGATCAGACCGCTGCTGCCCGGAAACCCCGACTGCGCCGTGGTGATCACCAGCAGGAACCGGCTGGCGGGGCTCGTCGGGCCGAACCGGATCGACCTCGGTGTGCTCTGCGATTCCGCCGCCGTGGAACTGCTGGCGCGCACCGCCGGTACGGACCGGGTCGCCGCCGAGCCGGCCGCGGCCGCGGAGCTGGTCCGATTGTGCGGGAACCTGCCGCTGGCCGTTCGCATCGCCGGGGCCCGGCTCGCCACCCGCAGGCACTGGGGTCTCGGGGCGCTGGTGGACCGGCTGGCCGACGAACGCCGGCGCCTGGACGAGCTGCGGGCCGGCGACCTGGAGGTGCGCTCCTGCTTCCACCTCAGCTATCGCGCCCTCGATCCGCAGGCCCGTACGGCATTCGCGCGCCTGGGCCTCCTCGGCGTGCCGGACTTCGCCGGATGGGTGCTCGCGCTCCTGCTCGACGTACCGGAACGGGTCGCCGAGGAGATCTGCGAACGCCTCGTGGACTCCCAACTCCTGGAGCCTCCGGGCGACTTCGCGGAGGCTCCCGCTCGCGGCTCCTCACCCCGCTACCGGCTCCACGACCTCCTGCGTCTCTACGCCTGCGAGCAGGCCGAGGGGAGCCAGACGGCGCAGGAGCGGACCGCCGCCATGAGCCGGGTCCTCGACGGGTGGCTCGCGCTCGTCACGTGTGCCTCGTCCGCCCAGCCCTCGGGAGCCGTGCCTCCCCAAGCCGCCCGTACGGTGTTCCCGCCCGCCTTCCAGCAGGCGGCGGCCGTGGCCACCGACAACCCGCTGGCCTGGTTCGCGGTGGAGGAGCGGGCGCTGGTGGCCGCCGTCGAGCAGGCGGCCGCACTCGGACTGGACGTGGCCGCCTGCCAACTGGCCACCGCGCTCGCGGCCTCTGCGTTCGCTGTCGGCAACCGTTTCGAGCAGTGGGACCGCGTCCACGCCACGGCTCTGGCCGCTGCCCGGCAGGCGGGCAACCCCGCCGCGGAAGCCGGCGTCCTGACGGGCCTGGGGCAACTCCGCTACGAGGAGGACCGGTACACGGACGCCGAGCGGTACTTCCGCCAGGCCCTGCCCCTCCTCGAGTCCGCCGGTGACGCCCGGGGTGTGGCGGCGGCGCTCTCCGGCCTGGGCTCGGTGAACAGGGAACGCGGACGGTTCGCTGCCGCACGCGATCAACTGACCCGGGCCCTGCGCACGTTCCAGGATCTCGGCGACCATGCGGGAATCGGGCACACGGCCCGGCTGGCCGCCTCCGTCCACCTGGAGGAAGGCACCTATCCCGCTGCCCACGCTCTGCTCACCGAGTCCCTCGCGGCCTATCGGGGGATCGGCAGCGTACGGGGGGAGGCGCTCGCCCTGCGCACACGAGGACTGGTGCACCGGGCGGCCGGGGACTACCGCACGGCCTCCGACCTGTGCGCCGAGGCCGGCGCCATGTTCCGCCGGCTCGACGACCGGCTCATGGCCGCCTACGCCGACCAGGCGCTGGTCAAGGCGCGCATCCGGCTCGGCGAGACCCGGGGCGCCGAAGGCGTCCTGGCGGCGGCCCTGCGGGAATGCGTCGAGCACCGCGACCCGCTCGGCGAGGGGCTGGTGCTGCGCACGATCGGCGAACTGGCACTGGCCGAGGGTGACTTCACCGCGGCCGAGCGGCACCTCACGGCGGCCGTCCGGATCTGGGAGGGCCTGGACCTGCCGCTCTTCTGCGCCCGCGCCGGGCGAGACCTGGCCGACGTGCACGAGGCCACCGGCGACCACGAGGCGGCGGCTCGGCGCCGCGAACAAGTCCTGCTGGTGTTCGCCGAGTTCGGCGCGCGGGAGTACGCAGAGCTGTCCGCGCGGACCACGGCCGCCGGCCCCCGCGCTTCCTGAGCTCTTGCAGCAGTTTTACAGCGCACCACGGGACTCTCTCCACCGGCGCCCGAGCGCCCCGCCCGATGGAGGAGTATCCCGTGAAACCGTCCCTGCCGAAGAACCTGCTGACCGTCGTCCTGGGCATGCTGGCCCTGCTCGCCACGGTGCTGACGACGGCGCCCGCCGCCCAGGCGGCCACCACCGGCGACATCGCCCGCGTCGCCGAACAGGAGGCGAGCCGGCCGCACGGCTGCTCGTACTACGGGGACTGCCCGGGCGGAGGCTGGTGCGCGGTGTTCGCCACCTGGGTCTGGCGGCAGGCCGGCGTGGGCGACCTGGGCGGCCTCGGCATCAGCGCGAAGGACTTCTACCAGTACGGCGTGCGGCACAACACCGTCGACCAGATACCGAACATCGGTGACGCGGTCGTCTTCAACCTCAACGGCGACGGCACCTACGCCGACCATGTCAACATCGTCGTCGCCGTCGCGGGCGACACCGTCACCACGGTGGGCGGCAACGAGAGCGGCACCGTTCAGCGCACCAGCTGGAACTGGCGCCAGGGCACCAACGCGGGAGGGCAGCACGCGAGTGCGTACGTCGCCCCCGTGGGCCTGGGCTCCGCCGTGCACGAGGTGAGCGGACTCTCCTCGGGCTGGCAGGACGGGACGGTGACCGGGGCCTCCACGTCGGCGATCAGCGCCGTGATGGTCAACGGCTACCGCACCGTCTACTCGATCCAGAACGGCCAGCTCCACGAGCGCAGCGCCGCCACCGGCTGGGGCGACGGATACATCCCCACCGGCGGGTCCGTCACCGCGGTCAGCGCGATGGTCCACAACGGAGCCCGGCTGGTGTACGTCATCCGCGACGGCGGCCTGTACGAACTGGACGGCGGCAACGGCTGGGCCATGGGCCGCATTCCCACGACCGCGCCCGTCACGGCCGTCTCGGCGATCAGCGTGAACGGCATCCGGCTCGTGTACGTCGTCGAGAACGGTGTCGTCCACGAGGTCAACGCCGGTGCGGGCTGGTCGGACTCCGCACTGCCCTCGACCAGCCAGGTGACCGCGGTGTCGGCGGTCAACCGCAGCGGCATCCGGATGCTCTACACGGTCCAGAACGGGCGGGTGCACGAGGTCGACGGGGGAGCCGGCTGGTCGAACACCCAGGTGTCGGCCACGGCGGTGAGCACCGTCTCGGCGGTGATCCACAACGGCGTCCGGCTGATCTACGCCGTCGACTCCCAGGGCCGCCTCCGCGAGTTCGACGGCGGCAACGGCTGGGCCGAGGGGACGGTCATGCCCCAGGCCGTCGGCCCGGGTTCGCTCTCGGCCATCAGTGACAACGGCATCCGCCGGGTCTACACCCTCCAGTAGCCCGGCCCGCACTCCCGCCACCGAGGGGCACCCCACCACCGGGGTGCTCCTAGGCCGTCTCTTTCGGATCTTGCCTGGTCCGCGTCGCCCGGCACCGCACCTCGCCGCACTTCCGGGGCACCCGAGTACGTCCAGTACACGGGAGCCCCGGCAGCGCGCCGAGGCACGGCACCGGACGACGCGGACCAGACCGACAAGATCCGAAAGAGACGACCTAGCCGCGTCAGCCTCACGGGGAGCGGTCCGGGCGGCTCCGGGGCGGGCCCAGCTCGCGCAGGACCCGGCCGAGTTCGGCAGCGGACAGCGGGGCCGCGGGCAGCGGATCGGCCGGGGCGGTGGCGCGCAGCCCGTCGAGGAAGAGGGCGAGGAAGCGGCGCCAGGAGTCCGGTACGGCGGCGGTCAGGGCCGGGACGGCCCGGCCGACGGCGGCCAGGGCGAGGAGCAGGTCCTGCGTGGTGACGTCGGCGCGCATCGTGCCCTGCCGCTGCGCGCGCCCGATCAGCAGGTCGAGGGTCTCCCGGTTGTGCGCGTGCACGGCCTCCAGCGAACCGGCCCCCTCCAGGCCCGTGGTCATCAGGTCGTTGGCACCGCGGTCGGCGGCCAGTCCCGCGAAGACCTGTTCGAGGTACCCGGTCAGGCCGGCCCAGGCGTCTTCGGCGCTCCGCGCCAGCGCGCCGGCGGTGACGGTGTGGGCCAGCGCCCCCGCGAAGACGGCCTCCACCAGCTGCGCGCGGGTGGGGAAATGCCGGTACAGGGTGGCGTTGCCGACGCGCGCCCGGCGGGCGATGTCGTCGAGCGGGGCGTCCAATCCGCGCTGTGCGAAGGTCTCGCGGGCCGCCTCGACCAGTAGGTCGCGGTTGCGTCGCGCGTCGCGCCGCAGGGGCATCGTCATCGTCGCTCCAACTCCTCCGAAGAAAGCGGGGACCACTCCCCAGTTCCCATGCTATCGTCGATCCCGGAAACGGGGGGCATTCCCTGGTTAAGCTTCGGGAAGGGGCGGGAACATGGCGGACACGGCCTTGGTACTGGGTGGCGGGGGAACGATCGGCCTCGCCTGGACGGTCGGCATGATGGCCGGACTGGCCGAAGCGGGCATCGACCTCTCGTGCGCCGACGTCACGATCGGCACCTCCGCCGGCTCCGTGCTCGGGGCCCGCCTCGCCTCGGGCCTGAGCGCCGAGGAGCTCTACGCCGAACAGCTGGACGGCGCCCCGAAGATCGACGTCGAGGTCACCCTCGGCCAGACCGCCCGCTTCCTCTGGGCCGCACTCGGATCCCGCGACCCGCAGCGCTCCGTGCAGCGCCTCGGCCGGGCCGCGCTGGCCGCCGACACCGCCCCCGAATCGGCGGTCCACGAGGCGATCGCCGTCCTGCTGGGCGGCGTACGGGACTGGCCCGGCTCGGACTTGCGCCTGACCGGAGTGGATGCCCGGACCGGGGCCCTGGAAGTCTTCGACGCCACCTCGGGCGTCACCCTCCCCGAGGCGGTGGCCGCGAGCTGCGCGGTGCCCGTGCTCTGGCCGCCCGTGTCGATGGCCGGCCGCCGCTGGATGGACGGCGGCAGCCGCTCGACGGCCAATGTCCACCTCGCCCGCGGCCATCGGCGGGTCGTCGCCATCGCCCCGATCCCGAAGGCGGTGGGTCCGCACCCGAGCGCGACCGAGCAGGGCGCGGAACTCGCCGAGGACGGGACGCCGGTGGCGGTCCTCACCCCCGACCGCGCCTCGCGCAAGGCCTTCGGCCGCAACATGCTCGACCAGACCCGCTGCGCCGCCGCGGCCCGCGCCGGCCGCACCCAGGCCGCCGAGTGCGTGGACACCGTACGCGCGGTCTGGAACGCCCCGGCCGAAGACCAGCCCGTACGACAGGAGGCGCGCGGCGGCGGTCGTCCCGCGCGCTGACCCCACCACCGCCGACCGCAGTGACCTGCCTCACGCCGCCCCGCACCGTGTCACAGCGCGCGGGCGTGCCCTGTCTTAGAGGCCGACAACCGCTCGAACAAGGAGAGACCATGAACGGCAACACCGAAGTCCTCGTCATCGGCGGCGGATACGCGGGCGTCATGGCGGCCAACCGCCTCACCGGCCGCGAGGACGTGAGCGTGACCCTGATCAACCCGCGGGCGAGCTTCGTCCACCGGATCCGGCTGCACCAGTTGGCGGCCGGCACCGACGAGGCCGTCGTCGAATACCGCGAGGTCCTGGCCGAGGGCGTCCAGCTGGTGGTCGACACCGTCTCCGACATCGACGCGGCCGGCCGCAACGTGGCGCTGGCCTCCGGCGGCACGGTCGACTACGACTACCTCGTCTACGCGGTGGGCAGCGGCAGCGCCGACCCGGGCGTGCCGGGAGCGACCGAGTTCGCCCACCCGATCGCCACTCTGGAGGACGCGCAGCGGCTGCGCCCGGCGCTCGAAGCGGCCCTGCGAGGTGCCGCGGTGACGGTGGTCGGGGCCGGCCCGACCGGCATCGAGACCGCCGCCGAGCTCGCGGAGCAGGGCCGCACGGTGACGCTGGTCTGCGGCGGGGTCCTGGGCCCGTACCTGCACCCCCGGGGCCGGCGCTCGGTCGCAGGCCGACTGGCCAAGCTCGGTGTGACCGTCCTCGACGGGCCCGACGCGAAGGTCGTCGCCGTGAAGCGTGACGCCGTACGGCTCGCCGACGGCCGCGAACTGCCGAGCACGGTGACCATCTGGACCGCCGGATTCGGTGTGCCGGACCTGGCCGCCCGCAGCGGGCTCAGCACCGACGCCCTGGGCCGGCTGCTCACGGACGAGACGCTGACCAGCGTGGACGACGAACGCATCGTCGCCGCCGGGGACTCGGCGGCCCCCTCGGGCCTGCCGCTGCGGATGAGCTGCCAGGCCGCGATGCCGCTGGGAGCGCGGGCCGCCGACACGGTGCTCAGCCGGATCGGGGCGGAGCGGCCCGCGACCCTCAATCAGGTGTTCGGCGCCCAGTGCATCAGCCTCGGCCGGAATGCAGGCATCTTCCAGTTCGCCGACAAGCTCGACGCCGCCGTGTGGTTCAACATCGACGGCCGGCCCGGAGCCAAGCTCAAGGAGTTCGTGTGCAAGGTCGTCGTCAAGCACCTGGCCGAGGAAGCGCACAAGCCCGGCGGATACAAGCTGCACCTCAACTCGCGGGGCGGCACGCGCCAGAACCTGGTCGAAGCCCAGCGCACCGGGGCGCCCGCCACCGAACGGACGGCGGCCTAGGCCGTCTCCATCAGGGGCGGAGCGATGGCGCGAGCCCTAGCCGACGGGACTGCTGACGGGGATCTGGAGCTCTTCCGATGGCCCGGCGGTCGGGGCCTGGGCGGCCTGGGCCTGGACGCCGGGCGTGGTGCGGGGGCGCTTGCGGGCGGGGGTGTTGCGGCGTACGTCGTCCACCCCGCGCCGCATCGCGTCGCGGAGCCACTTGCCGACGGGGCGCTCCACCAGCCGGTGGATCAGCCAGGCGGTGACCATCATCAGTACGGTCACCGAGACCAGGAGGACGGCCGCCGGAACCCGGTTGCGGAAGTGGTGGATCAGGGTCATCCCGATGTACATGTGGATGAGATAGAACGGGTACGTGATCGCCCCGGCGGTCGAAAGCCACTTCCACTGGATCTTGTCGAAGGCGCCGAGCGCGATCGCGGCGATGATGCCGAACCCGGCGATCATGATCAGTCGGACCGGCCAGGTGGGCAGCAGGTCGGCCGCGGCCTTGCCCAGGTTGATTTCCATCCGGTAATGCACGTAGCGCTGGGACAGCAGCAGCTGCATCAGGACGATCGCCCACAGCATGGGGTTCGAGCCGTAGCGGCGCATGAGGTAGAAGGCGATGCCCGCGATGAAGAACGGCGCGTAGGTGGGCATCGCGAATGCGGCGAGCAGGGGAGAGCCGAGCGAGGGCGCCAGCGCCGCGGCCACGGTCCAGACCCCGCAGAAGACGACCATGTTGCGGTAGGTGACTCCGCAGAGGACGACGACCGCCATCAGCACGTAGAACTTGAGCTCGACGAAGAGCGTCCAGTAGACGTCGTCGATGTTCCGGGTGTTGTTGCCGGCCTGCAGCATCGTCAGGTTGACGAGGACGTCGTCCCAGCCGCGTATGGAGTGGACCTCCGGCCAGATCTTCACGACCAGCGCGGTGAGGGGCACGGCGACCCAGTAGGCCGGGAAGAGCCGGGAGACCCGCGATATGGCGAAGTCGCCGACCGTGCGTCCCCAGACGCTCATGCATATGACGAAGCCGCTGACCACGAAGAAGATTTCGACCCCGAGCCACCCGAACTGGGCGAAGTTCTGGAGGGTCGGAAAGATCGTGGCCGGGTCGTGGCCCCAGGGGCGACTCAGAGCTGCGTAGTGGTACACGACCACCATCAGCGCGGCGACCAGGCGGAGCCCGTCGAGGGCCGCGAGTCTGGTCTTGAGCCCAGGCTGGGGCATGGTGAAACCTCCGTGCCGCCACCGGCGGCACCCTGCAGTGAGAGGGAAGCCCCAACGGGTCCGCGGACGCAGGCCCGGCGTTACCTGTGGGGAACTTGTGTGCGGCACATGTTCTCATGGAATTTAAAGACGGCCGTTGTGTCGACGGACACACGGGGGGCTCTCCTGGCCGAAGGGTGCCGGTGCGGCCCCTGCCTCGGCGCCTCGCGCCACCCCCTGAACCCGCTGCTGGGCGGCTCGGGTTCGGGTGGCCGGAACTCGACCGAGGCGGATGAACGGATGGCTACCTGCTGGTAACTTGCAGGAGTTGATCAAGGTCGAAGCCGTGGCCGACCGCGCCCCGGCCAGAGCCATCCCTCAGTCAAGGAACCACATTGGCACGCACCGCCCGTACGGCCGCCCTCGTCTCCACGACGGCCCTCACGCTCGGCTTCTCACTCCTCGGCGCCACCGCCCCCGCCTCCGCCGCGGACGCGCCCACACCGCACCTGGACTCGATCGAGCAGACCCTGCGCCAGGTCTCCCCGGGCCTGGAGGGCTCGGTCTGGGAGCGGACCTCCGGCAACCGGCTCGGCTCGTCCGAGCCCGGAGGCGCCGACTGGCTGCTCCAGACGCCCGGCTGCTGGGGTGACGCCGCGTGCGTGGACCGGCCCGGATCGCGCCGTCTCCTGGAGAAGATGCGCCAGGACATCGCCGGCGCCCGGCAGACGGTGGACATATCGACGCTGGCACCCTTCCCCAACGGCGGCTACCAGGAGGCGATCGTCGCGGGCCTCAGGGAATCCGCCCAGAAGGGCAACCGGTTGAAGGTGCGCATCATGGTGGGCGCCGCGCCCATCTACCACTCCACGGTGATCCCCTCGTCCTACCGGGACGAACTGCTGGCCAAGCTGGGCCCGGCCGCCGCGGGCAACATCACCCTCAACGTGGCCTCGATGACCACCTCGAAGACCGATTTCTCCTGGAACCACTCCAAGCTGGTCGTGGTGGACGGCAGTTCGGTGATCACCGGCGGCATCAACAGCTGGAAGGACGACTACCTCGAGACCTCCCACCCGGTCAGCGACGTCGACCTCGCGCTCTCCGGGCCGGCGGCCGGCTCCGCGGGCCGCTACCTGGACTCCCTGTGGGACTGGACCTGCCGCAACAAGAGCAACTGGAGCTCGGTCTGGTTCGCCGCCTCGCCCGGCGCCGGCTGCATGCCCTCGCTGCCCCGGCCCGCCTCCCCGCCGGCAGGGGACGTACCCGCGCTCGCGGTCGGCGGTCTCGGCGTGGGCATCCGCCAGAACGACCCGACCTCCTCCTTCCGCCCGGTCCTGCCCACCGCGGGCGACACCAAGTGCGGGATCGGCATCCACGACAACACCAACGCCGACCGGGACTACGACACGGTCAACCCGGAGGAGAGCGCCCTGCGCGCCCTGGTCTCCAGCGCGACCTCGCACATCGAGATCTCCCAGCAGGACGTGCACGCCACCTGCCCCCCGCTGCCCCGCTACGACGTACGCCTCTACGACGCCCTCGCCCAGAAGCTCACCTCCGGCGTGAAGGTCCGCATCGTCGTGAGCGACCCGGCGAACCGCGGGACGATCGGCAGCGGCGGCTACTCGCAGATCAAGTCGCTCTCCGAGGTGAGCGACGCCCTGCGCGGCCGGGTGGCGGCCCTCACCGGTGACGGCGCCCGGGCGCGGACGGCCCTGTGCGAGAACCTCCAGCTGGCCACGTTCCGCGCTTCCGACCAGCCCACCTGGGCGGACGGCAAGCCCTACGCCCAGCACCACAAGCTGGTGTCGGTCGACGGTTCGGCCTTCTACATCGGCTCCAAGAACCTCTACCCGTCCTGGCTGCAGGACTTCGGGTACGTCGTCGAGAGCCCGGCCGCGGCGGCCCAGCTCAAGAGCGACCTGCTGGACCCGCAGTGGCGGTACTCCCAGACCACCGCGACCTACGACTACACCCGCGGCCTCTGCCAGGGCTGACGGCCCCCGCGCCGCCCCGCCCGGTCAGCCCCGCCCCGCCATGACAGATCGGACACCCTCACTGGAGCGGAGAGTTACCACTCGATCGCTATAAGTGAGAATTCCGGGTGTGGCGGGGCGGCTGGCGGGCAGATCACAGTCATGGTCTCGGACATGCTCGAACGACTGCGGCACCTGGCCCGCCCGCGCCGCACCCCCGTCTTCACCGCCGACTTCACCTCACCCGCCCAGTGGATCGCCGGCCGCTCGTGGGCGTATCCCGACGGCGGCCCGGTCAACCCCGGGGACAACAAACTCGACCACCTCGTCGCCGACCCGGCCTACAGCCGCGGCGGGCTCTTCCGGGCGACCCTGCGCCCCGACGGCTACTGGGACAGCGGGCTCCTCACCACCGAGGGCAGCGACGAGGACTTCTCCGTGCGCACCGGCGACGTGCTGGAGGCCCGGGTGAAGCTGCCGGTGCAGCGGGGCGCCTGGCCCGCGATCTGGACCTGGCGCGACGGAGGCCAGGAGATCGACGTCTTCGAGTACCACCCCGACAACCCGGACCTGCTGGAGCTCTCCAACCACGTCCGGGAGGCGCACCGCTACCACCGCGACCCTGCGATCCGGCCCGGTGCGTGGATCGACCTGAAGGTCGAGTTCGGGAAGGGCTCGGTCGTCTGGTGGGTCAACGGCGTACGCGTCTTCGGCGACGGCAGGGGAGTGGGCCGCGGCTGGTCCGCGTACCTCATCGTCAACCTCTCGGTCTCCGCGGGCCGGTACCACCCGGCGCCGGAGCCCGAGGTCACGGAGCTGTCCTACGAGGTCTCGCAACTGCGGGTGTACCGGACGCGCCCTGGACGCTGAATCCCCGGTGCGTTAGCTTCCGGCGCCATGAGACTTCTGGGAGTTGGCATGTGCGCGGCGGCTCTGCTGCTGGGGGTGGTGGCCTCCCCGGCGCAGGCCGCGGGTGAGTTACGGGACCTCCGGGGCGCGTCCTGGGCGCTGAAGGCGACCGGCAAGGACGCCCGCTTCCGGGGGCTGGCGGCTGTCAGCCGGTCCACGGCCTGGGTGGCCGGATCCAAGGGAACCGTACTGCGCACCTCTGACGGAGGGCGCAGCTGGCGGGACGTCTCGCCCCCGGCGGCCGTCGCGGACGGGCTGGAACTGCGGGACATCGAGGCCTTCGACGGGCGGCGCGCCGTGGCCCTGTCCATCGGGGAGGGCGAGGCCTCCAGGGTGCTGCGCACCGAGGACGGCGGTGCCACGTGGACCGAAACCTTCCGCAACCCCGACCCGCGGGCCTTCTACGACTGCCTCACCTTCTTCGACGCCCGGCACGGGCTCGCGATGAGCGACCCCGTGGACGGGAAGTTCCGCATCCTGTCCACGGACGACGGCGGGCGGAGCTGGCGGGTCCTGCCGAACGCCGGGATGCCCGAAGCGCTGCCCGGTGAGGCGGGCTTCGCGGCCAGCGGTCAGTGCCTGGTGGCCGCCGGGCCCCGCGATGTCTGGCTGGCGACCGGCGGGGGCGCGGTCGCACGGGTCCTGCACTCGGCGGACCGCGGCCTGACCTGGCAGGCCGCCGACTCCACCATCCCGGCGGGGGACCCGGCGCGCGGGGTCTTCGCCCTCGCCTTCCGCGACCGTACGAGGGGCCTCGCGGTCGGCGGTGACTACCGCACCGGGCAGGCCTCCCCGCAGGCCGCGGCGGTGTCCTCGGACGCGGGCCGCACCTGGCGCCAGGCTCCGGTACCGCCGCCGGCCTACCGCTCGGGCGCGGCCTGGTTCCCGTACGGCGCCGGCACGGCTCTGGCGGTGGGCCCGACGGGCACGGACGTGACCGGGGACGGCGGCCGCACCTGGCGGCCGCTGGACCCGGGGTCGTTCGACACGGTCGCCTGCTCGGCCGACGGCGGCTGCTGGGCGGCGGGGGAGAAGGGGCGGGTCGGGCGCCTGGAATCGGCGGGGTAGGCGGGGTCGGCGCGGTCAACTCCCGGTCAGGGCCGCTGCCAGGAGTTCGGCGGTCCGGGCGATGAGGGGGTTGTCGGCCGGGGCGTCGGGGTCGGGCTTGGTCGTCAGGACCGCGATCACGAGGGGCGGGCGGCCGGGCGGCCAGGCGATGGCCACGTCGTTGTTGGTGCCGTGCCGCCCTCCTCCGGTCTTGTCCGCGACGGTCCAGGCCGGAGGCAGACCGGCCCGCAGCCGTTCGCCACCCGTGGTGTTGCCCAGCAGCCAGCCGGTGAGCCGCTGCCGGTCCGCGGGCGCGAGCGCAGTTCCTAGGACGAGGCGCTCGTAGGTCCGTCCGATGGCCTGCGGGGTGGTGGTGTCGGTGACCCGCCCGGGTTCGGCGGAGTTCAGGTCAGGTTCCCAACGGTCCAGACGGGTCGTCGGGTCCCCGGTCGATCGGGCGAAGCGGGTGATGGCGGTCGGGCCGCCCAGCTCGCGCAGGAGGAGGTTGGCGGCGGCGTTGTCGCTGAAGCGGATCGTGGCGTCGCTCAGCTCCGCGACCGTCATGCCGACGGCGAGGTTCTCCGGCTTGCCGGTGATCGGGGCGTGACCGGAGGCGGTGACCTCCTGCTCGGAGTAGTGGACGCGCTTGGCCAGGAACTCCCCGTCCCGGTCGAGGTCGCGCAGTACGGCGGCCACGGCCAGCGTCTTGAAGACCGAGCACATCGGGAAGAGCTCCTGTGCCCGGTACTTCACGGTGCGGCCGGTGGCGGTGTCGCGTGCGTAGACGCCCAGGCGGGCGGAGTGCTCCCGTTCCAGCTCCGCCAGCCGGTGCGCCACCGCGTCCCCGCCACCGCCACCGCCGCCGGTGGTCGCAGTCGCGGTCGCAGTCGCGGTCGCAGTCGCAGTCGCGGTTGCGGCGAAGGCGCTCCCGTCCGCCGCCAGCGGGGCCGCCAGCGCCGCTGCGGCCCCCCACGCGAGCACGGTGCGTCGGGACGGGGTCTTTCCTGTGATGTCCACGGTCGTCCTCTTCCTCTCCGGACCAAGATCTCAACCGTATGCCCGGTCTCTGGGAGGATCGACGGGTGAACGAGCACGAGAACGGTCGCGAATCCGGACACGACACCGAGTCGGACAGCGGCGGCCAGGGCTATCTGCTGGACAACCGGCAGGCTCAGGCGGGTGTCCGCTTCCGCGCCCTGGCGGAGTTGTTCGACCCCGTCACCTTCCGGCACGTCGACCGGCTCGGCATCGGCGCCGGGATGAGGTGCTGGGAGGTCGGGGCCGGCGGTCCCTCCGTACCCCTCGGACTGGCCGAGCGGGTCGGCCCGACGGGAGCGGTGCTCGCCACGGACATCGACGTCTCCTGGACCCGGGAGTTCGCGGGCGGGGTCGTCGACGTGGTCCGGCACGACGTCGCGGCCGATCCGCCGCCGTCGCCCGGTTCCTTCGACCTCGTCCACGCACGGCTGGTCCTGGTGCACGTGGCCGAGCGCGCCGAGGCGGTACGCCGGATGGTACGGGCACTGCGGCCCGGCGGCTGGCTCCTGCTCGAAGACGCCGACCCCATGCTGCAACCGCGGCTGTGCCCGGAGGAGTCGGGCCCCGAGGAACGGCTGGCGAACCGGCTGCGGTCCGGATTCCGCACCTTGATGGCGGCCCGCGGCGCGGACCTCTCCTTCGGGCGGACCCTGCCGAGGGTGCTCCGCGCGGCGGGCCTGGCAGAGGTGGGAGCCGACGCGTACTTCCCCATCACCTCCCCGGCCTGCGCCGTACTGGAGGCCGCGACGGTGCGCCAGATCCGCGGACGCCTGGTGGCCGAGCGGCTCGCGGAGGACGAGGAGATCGACCGGCACCTGGCGAACGTGGCCGCCGGCCGACTCGACCTGGCCACGGCCCCGATGATCTCGGCCTGGGGCCGCCGGCCGCTCTAGGGGGTGTCGCCACCCTCCCGTCTGCCCCGCCCTCGGCGCGGCTTCGGCTCAGGCGGCGAAGACCTCGCGGAGCTTGGCCTCGTCCGCGGTGGAGAGGTTGCTGCGGATGAGCTGGGCGCTGCCCGTCGGGAAGGCGTCGTGCACACGGTCCACGACGGCGTCGGAGGTGAGCAGGAAGAGGGCCGAGGTACCGGGCTTGACCTCTTCCCGGACGCTGTCGATGAACTCGTCGTCTATGCCGACGTCGGAGAGGGAACCACCGATGGCCCCGCCGATGGCGCCCAGGGCGGCGCCGAGCAGGGGCACGAAGAAGATCAGCCCGAAGAGCATGCCCCAGAAGGTCCCGGACAGCGCGCCGGCGGCCGTCAAGTTGTTGAGCTGCTTGGTCCTGGGCTGCTTGCGGTCCTCGGGCCAGGACACCACGGCGGCGTCGTGGATCTGGATGAGCCCCTGCTTCTGGAGGGCCAGCAGGGTGCTTTCGACCCCGGCGGCGGCGTCGGGACCGGCGAACTTCCAGGCGGTGAGCGTCGACATGTCGTTCTCCTTCGAACAGCGGGAGGGGGATGTGAACCGTGCGTCCCGCCCGTTGTGGAGGGGGACGCACGGCTGTCATCCGAACACCGCTCGCCGAACCGCGCACTTCGAGGGCGGCGGTGGTCCGGTCCCGGCAGAGCGGGTCACGGGAGTGATGGCATGTCAGTGCTGGCGGGAGCCGCCCGAGTCACGCCTCTGGCCTCGCGCGCACCCGTAGGCCATACGGGTGAGAGCCGCCGAAGCCGCAGGTCAGTGACGGTCCCAACACAGCCTGTGCGCACGTCCGGTGACCGGATGCGGAATCTGACGGCCTAGACCGCAGCCGCCGCCTCCACCAGCGTCGCCTGCTGACGCCGGCCCGGGGGCGGGTCAGCTGCCCTCCGCCACCAGCTGCCTCAGCCACGCCCTGAAATCGGGCCCCAGGTCCTCGCGTTCGCAGGCGAGGCGGACGATGGTGCGCAGGTAGTCGCCGCGGTCGCCGGTGTCGTACCGCCGCCCCTTGAAGACGACGCCGTGCACCGGGCCGCCGATGGTCTCGTCCTCCGCGAGGCGGCGCAGCGCATCGGTGAGCTGGATCTCGCCGCCGCGGCCGGGCTCGGTGGTGCGTAGCACCTCGAACACCGCGGGGTCCAGGACGTACCGTCCGATGACCACGTGGTTGCTCGGGGCCTCGCCCGGGGCGGGCTTCTCCACCAGGTCGGTGATCCGCACCACGTCCTCGTCCGCGGTGGGCCGCACGGAGGCGCAGCCGTAGAGGTGGACCTGGTCGGGGTCGACCTCCATGAGTGCGACCACGCTGCCCCCGAACTCCTGACGCACCTCGGCCATGCGCGTCAGGAGGGGGTCGCGCGGGTCGATCAGGTCGTCGCCGAGCAGCACCACGAACGGCTCGTCCCCGACGTGCGGCTGGGCGCAGAGCACCGCGTGGCCCAGGCCCCGCGGATCGCCCTGGCGGACGTAGTGCAGCGTCGCGGGGTCGGCGGACTGCTCGATCCGCGACAGGCGTTCGTAGTCGCCCTTGCGCCGCAGGGTGTCTTCGAGCTCGCAGTTGCGGTCGAAGTGCTCCTCCAGGGCGTACTTGTTGCGGCCCGTGATCATCAGCACGTCCGTGAGCCCGGCGGCGAGCGCCTCCTCGACCACGTACTGGATGGCCGGTTTGTCGACCACCGGAAGCATTTCCTTGGGAGTCGCCTTGGTCGCCGGGAGGAACCTGGTCCCGAGCCCGGCCGCGGGGATGACGGCTTTGACGAGTCCGGAATGTGCTGTGTTCACGAAGGATGCTTCCACTTCATACGGATGGAGGGCGGCCGCGATGTGCGCGCAGGTGGCGGCCGACCGGAACGCGCGAGGAGACGGCCGTCACCCTGAGCACTTCAAATACTGCCAGCGCCCGTCACGCTCCGGACGTCGCGACGGGGCGGACGTCGCCCGGTGTGGCGCCGGACCCTCCACCCGCGTGGTCACCCGGATCCACGTCGACCGGGGCGCCGCCACTGGCGGTGGCACGGCGTCGCGCCACGTACTCGGCCAGGAGCAGCAGCACGGCGACGGTGCCGGCGAGCGCGGGCCAGTACACGTAGCGGAAATTGGACTGGGGCGCCGTCGGCAGGTAGGCGAGGACGTACAGGACCGAGCTGGCGCCGAGGAGCCGGAGCTCGCGGGCGTAGCGGCTGCTCCAGCGGCGCAGCGTGAGGACCAGGCCGACCACCAGCCAGAACCAGCCCTGGAAGATCATCGGCAGGTCGCGGGCGAACCCGGTCACGTATCCCTGCAGGGACTCCTTGAGCGTCTCGTTGACCGGCGCGCTCGCCAGGGCGGGGGGCTGCGGGGCGTGGGGGTCGATGTCGCTGCCGTTCTGGAAGGCCTGGTTGCCCTGGAAGAGCAGCTTGGAGAAGACCCGGACCCGGTACACGGTGTAGCCCCGCAAATGCTTCGGCATCTCCTGTGTCCACATGCGGAGGAGGACGTCGGTGTTGCCGCGCAGCTCCTTGACGCCGAGCGACTTGTTGCGCGGGTAGCACTGGAAGTACGCGTCGGCCGGGATGCGCTCGCTCTGGCAGGTGGTGGCGGCGGCGACCAGGCGGTTGCGGAAGTCCGCGCTGGCACCGGCCTTGTCGGCCGCGGCGCCCACCTGGGCAGGGGTGAGCACGTGGACGATGTCGTCCAGCGGGATCTGCGCGTACTGCCGGGTGGCGACCGGATGGGTGGTCGACGACACGGCCGCGCTGGCGACCGCGGTGACCGCGACGAGCGCACTGGTGGCGATGAGCCAGCGGCGTCGGCCCGAGGAGGGCCAGATCGCGAGGACCAGCATGATGAAGACCGGGATCACGGCGACGAAGCCGTTCTTCCGGACCAGGAGGGCGTAGGCGAGGAACAGCACGCCCAGGATCAGCAGCGCCCAGCGGGTCCTGGTCCGGCCGGCCGGCAACTCCCGCGCGGTGAGCACGACCGCGAAGGCCGCGAGCAGGGCGTACGCCATGTGCACGTCCTTCCACACCACTCCCGTGAAGTTCATGACGTGCGGGGCGAGGCCGACGGCGAGCATCGCCAGGGAGAGCCAGCGGCTGCCGGTGTTCTTCCACACCAGCCGGGCGAGAACCCAGAGCGTCCCCCACAACACGACGGCCTGCAGTGCGGCCATCGCCGATACGGCGCCGGTCGTGTGGATGAGGATCCGCCACAGCAGGGCCATCACCGGCGGATGCCAGTCGTTCACCGGCTGGTCGCCCAGGGCCTGCCCCAGCTGTTCGAGGCTGTCGACGCTGAGGTATCCGGGGTGGAACACGACGGTCACGGCATACGCGCAGAACGCGGCGATGGCCGCCAGGCACCACGGCCACAGCGCGCCGCGCTGCCAGGCGCTGCGCAGCGTTGTGGTCCACCGGTCGACGGTTTGGGGCACTTGGGCGGAGTCCTCTCCAGAGCGGTTGAACAAGAGGGTGCGGCAGGCGGCGAAGCGCATGGGCGTCACCGCCGCCCGCTGCAGGTGGGGACGGCCGCGAACGGAGTGATCTCACGCCGGCCGACGGCGCCGCGGCGATCCCGGTACAGCATGAGGGAAACGTAATCTTGTGTGACTGGGATCTCCAAATCAAACAAACATCCGCACAAAGGCCTGCGGCGCCCGTCGTGAGGCGGCCGACACCGCCCACCGGGGCGGCCACGGCGCCGTGCAATCGTCAAGACCCGTGGACCGGCGGTTACTTCGCAGGTTCCGATCCTTGATCGAAAAGGGGGTGCGGGCTCTCTGCGACTCCTGGCAAGCTTCCCCGGTGAATCGTGAAGAGATCTCAAAAATTGCCCATGCCGAGCACCCGATAAAGTCGCCGATCGACGACGACTCGGTACGCCGGCTGCTGGAACGCGGCCTCCCGCGCGGCGACGAGCGGGTGCTCGACCTGGGGTGCGGGACCGCGGAATGGCTCCTGCGCTCTCTGGCAACGCGTCCGGACCTGCAAGCCGAGGGTGTCGACGTCTCCGAGGACGCCCTGGCGCAGGCCGACCGGGCGGCGAGCCACCTCGGAGTCCGGGAGCGCCTCGTCCTCCACCACCAGGAGGCCGCGGACTTCGTCTCCAAGCAGCCGTTCGACCTGGTGCTCAGCGTCGGGGCCACGCACGCCTTCGGCGGTCTGCTGCCCACCCTCGCAGCGGCACGCGAGCACCTGGCTCCGGGCGGCCGGGTCCTGATCGGGGAGGGATATTGGGACAGCAATCCCTCCCGGGAGGCCCTCGAGATGTTCGAGGACCTCACCGACCTGGCGACCACCGTGGACCGGGTCGTGGCCGACGGGTGGACTCCCGTCGACGGGCACGTCAGCACGCGCCGCGAACTCGACGATTACGAATGGGCCTGCTGGGGCTCCCTGGCCTCGTGGGCCCTGGACCACCCCGCCGATCCGGACAGCTCGCACGTGCTGGAGACCGCGACCGCCCGACGCTCCGAGTGGCTGCGGTCCTACCGGGACAGCTGGGGCTTCGTCTCCCTGATCCTGCGCCGGACTTCAGACTGATGGACCTCGGTGGCGTCCGGGGTGAAACCCGGGAAGGCTGGCGCGCATGGTTTCGGTAGTGCAGAACGTGGCGATCGACTGTGCGGATGCCTACGAGCTGGCCCGGTTCTGGAGCGGGGTGACCGGGCGTCCAGTGGACCCGGAGGGCAAACCGGGTGACCGGGAGACGCAGGTGCTGCTGGCGGAGGGCCCGGTGCTGTACTTCAATCAGGTGCCCGAGCCCAAGAAGACCAAGAACCGGGTCCATCTCTGTCTGCGCCCCGAGACCTCGCGCGAGCAGGAGGTCGAACGGCTGCTCGGCCTCGGTGCCACTCTTGTCGCCGATCACCGGAATCCCGACGGCTCCGGCTGGGCAGTCCTCGCCGACCCCGAAGGCAATGAATTCTGTGTCCTTCGCAGCGACTCCGACCGGGCGTCGGGAGAGGGGCCCCGTCAGTAGTACGAGCGAACCAGTCGGGTGAGGTGACGGCCGGCCGTCAGCAGGGGGCTTTGGCTGCGGGTGACCTGGGAAGTCATCTCCGCGCCCTCGAGGGTGTTGATGACCGTGACCGCCAGGTCGCGGGCATCCGGTTCCGCGATGCCCGCCGCGAGCAGCTTCTCGGCCACCAGGTTCTGCCAGTTGTGGAAGGCATCCGCGCAGGCCGCCTGGATGTCCGGGAGCCGGTCCAGGGTCTCCAGCGCGGTGGCCGTCACTGGGCAGCCGTCGGCCCACTGGGAGGTGTGCAGGGCCGCGGCCAGTTGCGCGGCCACTGCCCCGACCGCCTCCGCCGCGTCCTCGCGGGAGTCCAGCCCACTGCGCAGCAGTTCCGCGAACTCCTGGTCGCCGAAGCGGATCGCGGCCACCGCGAGCTCCTGCTTGCCGCCGGGGAAGAAGTGGTAGAGCGAGCCGAGGGTCGCCTCGGCGTCGCGCACGATCTGCTTGATCGGTGCGTTCTCGTACCCCTGGTGCTGCATCAGTCGAGAAGCGGTCCTGACCAGGCGTTCCCTGGTTCCCAGTGCGGTTTCTGCCATGGGGGCATCGTACCCCGTCCCTAAATAGAGCGTTCGCTCCAGTCCTGTGTTACGGTCACCCAAGTCTCTAGATAGAGCGTTCGTTCTAGTCGGTTGGCAGTCAGCCAGCCAGCTAGTCAGTCATCACGAATGGATGGGGATCTTCATGAGCAAGCGCACGGTGACCGTCATCGGACTCGGACCGATGGGCCGGGCCATGGCCGGGGTGTTCCTCGACGCGGGATACGACGTGACGGTGTGGAACCGCACCGCCGGCAGGGCCGAGGAACTGGTGGCGCGCGGAGCGGTCGAGGCCGGGGACCTCGCCGCGGCACTGGAGGCGGGCGGCCCCGTGCTGCTCAGCCTCATCGACGTCGGCGCGATGTACGGGACCTTCGGCGAGGCGGACCTGAACGGCAAGGTACTGATCAACCTGTCGTCCGACACGCCCGAGAAGGCGCGCGCCGGTGCGCACTGGGCGAAGGAGCGCGGGGCCTCGTACCTGGTGGGTGCCTTCAACATCCCGCCCGCGGGGATGGGCAAGCCCGAGTCCTCGGCCTTCTACAGCGGCCCGCGCGAGCTGTACGACGAGCACCGCGAACTACTGGCGGTGCTGACCACTCCGGACTTCCGGGGCGAGGAGCCCGGCTTGGCGGCGCTGTACTACCAGATCAACATGATCATGTTCTGGACGGCCATGACGGGTTATTGGCAGGCCGCGGCCGTTGCCCAGGCGAACGGGCTGTCCACGGAGGACTTCCTTCCGTACGCGACGTACACCGCGGACAGCATGAGCAACTTCATCCGCTTCTACGCGGCCCGGATCGACGCGAACGAGCACGGCGGGGAGGTGGACCGCCTGACGATGTGCCTCTCCAGCGTCGAGCACCTCACCCGCACCGCCGCCGACTCCGGGGTCGACGCGTCCGTGCTGCAGGCCCATGTGAACCTGTTCCGCAGCGGTGTTGCCGCGGGCCACGGCGCGGACAGCAGCTCCAGCCTGGTCGCACTCCTGAGGCGCTGAGGCAGGCAGTGCCGGGTTCCGGGAATCTGCCGGATCAGCCGCCGCCGCGGCGCGCGCAATGGGGTGCGTCGGCGCCACGAACGGTCAGTGGAGTGGCGGCCGCAGGCGCAGGCCTGGAACGGGGTACTCAGATCTCCTTGGTGGCGTTGAGCCGAGCGATTTCGGTGGCGTACGCGACAGTGCGGGTCGCCGAGGTGCCGGTGGCGTACAGGCCGGTACCGAGTGCGGCCAGGGGGAGGGAGAGGAGGAGGCCGGCGAGTATCGGTGCCCAGTCGCGCTCGGCGTCGCAGCGCTCGCCCGCGTCGGCGCGGTACGACACCGCGTATTTCCTGCTGTCCTGGTGGAAGGCCCTGGATTCGCACTCGACGGGCTTGGAGTTCGAGCCCTGGCCGGCGCTGAAGGGGAAGATGAGCAGGTAGGCGATCCAGAGCCAGATGAGGGCGGCCGCTGCCATCAGGCCCCGGCCCCATCCCTGCTCGCGCAGGGCCCGCACCCGAAACTCTCTGTCGTAGATCTGAGCCAATGAGTTCATGGGCTGAACGTAACGCAGGCCCAGGCCTACGGTGCCAGGGTGCGCAGGACGTCGAACTCGTTGCCCTCGGGGTCCGCCATGACCACCCAGCTGCGGTCCGGGCCCTGGCCCACATCCGTCCTGGTGGCGCCGAGGCCGAGCAGTCTCGTCACCTCGTCCTCGGTGCTTCCGTCGATCGGGCTGACGTCCAGGTGCAGCCGGTTCTTCACGGTCTTGCCCTCGGGCACCTGGACGAACACCACGGTGGGCGGCATCTGTCGGGCCCGAACCTCCTCGACGGTCGGCACCCAGGAGCCGATCTCTACCTGGCCCTCGCCGCGGTCGATCACCTTGAAGTCCAGGACCTCGCACCAGAAGGCGGCAAGCCGCTCCGGATCGTGGCAGTCAACGGTCAACTCGGTGAACCTACTTGTCATGACTCCCCCAGATCGTGCCGACGGTGCGGACGGGGATCAGGGTATGCAGCCGTCCGACAGATCCGAGATCTTTTTGCCCGCGATCAGCGACCCACGACCCGCGACCCGCGGTCAGCGCAGATCGAGCAGCATCACGTCATGGAGATCCGAGCCCGCGCCCCAGGGCCGCGCCTCGCCGACCTTGCGGTATCCCCACGCCCGGTAGGCTGCCGACGCCGCCCTGCTCGCCGGGTGGACGTTGAGCAGCACCCGCTCGGCTCCGATGCCGTCGAGCAGCGTCTCGTGCAGGCCGCGCGCGACGCCCTGTCCGCGCCACGGTCCGCGCACGGCGAGTTCCATGAGCCCGAAGGTGCGCTGCCCGTCCTCGCGCCGCATGTCGGCGGGTACGGGCTCGGTCAGTTCGTCCCACCACACGGTGTCGGACCGCAGCGGGAAGCCGTAGGCCATGCCGATCGGCTCGCCCTGCGGGGTGCGGGCCAGGACAGCGTTGAAGGCGCGGCGGCCGGCCTGTACGGGGAAGCGGCGGAAGGCGGCGGCGACATCGTCCGCGGTCTCGTTGTACGGAGCCTCCGCGAAGGCTTCGGCGTAGATCACCCTGAACGCGCCCTCGGCCTCCACCGCGGCCGATCCGTCCAGGCGCTCCATCGCGATGATCCCGTGCTGCGTCATGTGGTCCCCCCAGAACTGTCACGCACATGCTCGCCGAGCACGCGCGGCAGTCGCAACTTCCTAAAGCCGCCGGGCACGCGGCCGCGGCGGGGGACCGGGTCCGGTCAGGGCTGCCGGATCGCGGAGACCTCGAATTCCAGGACGACCTTGTCGCCCACCAGGACGCCACCGCCCTCCAGAGCCGCGTTCCAGGTGATCCCGTACTCCTTGCGGCTGATCGGAACCGAGCCCTCGAAGCCCACCCGCTCGTTCCCGAACGGGTCCTTGGCGCTGCCCTGGAACTCGAAGTCGATGCTGATCGGCCGGGTGACGTCCTTGATGGTGAGGTCGCCCGTCACCCGGAAGTTGCTGTCGTCGATCGGTTCCACACCGGTGGACACGAAGGTGATGTCCGGGAAGTTCGGGGCGTCCAGGAAGTCGTTGGTGCGCAGGTGGCCGTCCCGCTGTTCGTTGCGGGTGTCGATGCTCGCGGCCTTGATGGTGATCGTCGCGGAGGACTTGGCGGGCTCCGCGCCGTCCAGGTAGGCGGTGCCTTCGAACTCGTTGAAAGCGCCGCGGACCTTGGTGACCATGGCGTGCCGGGCCACGAACCCGATCTGGGAGTGGGCGGGGTCGAGGGAGTAGTTCCCTGTGAGCGAGGTGAGGGGGGTGGTGGTCATGGACCTGCTCCGCGGGGTGGGGGGACGGGGACGTGAGGCGCTGGACCACGCTAGCCAGACCCGCAGCGCAGGGCGTTCGACCACGCCCACCACGCCGGTACGTCACCCGATCGGGGAACAGGCCCGGCCGCCGGGAAGTCAGTGGCGGCCGGCACCCCGGTCCGGTGCTGGACGACGTTCATGGCGCCGGTTTCAGTCCAGCACCCCGTCCACGAACCGCATCTGCACGGCCGCCTGCCGGATCAGCTCCGCGCCGACCAGGGTCCCGTGCCCGGCGTCGTAGCCGTACCGCTCGTGCCGCACCCCCCGCTCCCGCAGCCGCTCCAGATACCGGTCGATCTGCCCGGGCGGGCACCGGGGGTCGTTGTGCCCGTGGAGCACCAGCACGGGTGCCCGTACGCGATCTACGTAAGTCAGCGGTGAGGAGGCCGTGTACACCTCCGGCAGCTCCTCGGGCGAGCCTCCGAACAGCTCCCGGTCGAAGGCTTGCAGGAACTCCGGCCGCTGCTCGTAGGCCGCGGCGTGGTCCGCGATGGGGGACTCCGCGATCCCGGCGGCCCACCGGTGCGGCTGGAGCCCGAGCGCCAGCAGCGTGAGGAAGCCTCCCCAGGACGAACCGGCGACCAGGCAGCGGCCCGGCACGGCCAGCCCGGCGCCGACGGCCCACTCGTACGCCGTGTTCAGGTCCTCCAGCTCGGGGAACCCGGGCCGCCCGTGATTGGCGTCGCGCCACGCCGTGCCGTAGCCGGTGGAACCCCGGTAGTTGACGTGCACGACTGTCACGCCCGCGTCCGTCCACACCGCCCGGTAGGCGGAGTAGCGGTCCGAGTCGGCGGCGTGCGGCCCGCCGTGCAGCAGGAACACGGTGCCCCGGGGAGCCCCGGCCGCGCGGGCGGTCAGAAGGTGCAGCGGCCCGGCGGGAGTCGGCACCCACGCGTCCTCGAGCTCCGGACCGCCTGGCGGCACGCTCCCCGGCGGCCGGAACAGCACCCGGTCGCTGCCGTCCGCGTCCAGGACCCGTACGACCGGTGGCAGCGCCGAGGAGGACCACACGTACTCGACCCGGCCGTCCGCGCGCACGCCCGCCGCGTCGATCGTGCCCGCCGGAACCGGCAGGGCGGTGCTCTGCCCGGTGACCAGATCATGCCGGTGCAGCGTGCTGCGCCCCTGGTGGTGCACGGTGACCAGGAGCGCCTTGCCGTCGGGGTACCACTCGGCCGCGGGCTCACCGGGCGGCAGGGGTACGGGCGTTCGCGTGCCCCGGTCCAGGTCCTGCACCCCGAGCAGGACGCCCTCCGGCGTTTCGCGCCGCACCACCAGGCGCCGGTCACCGGGCACCGGGCTGAAGCCGAAGGCGTCGAGTGCCCCGCCCGCCGGATCCGCGAGCACGGTGACCGTCTTCCCGTCCGCGGTGGAGATCACCTCCAGGCCGGTGTCGCGGGCGAGCACCGCGAGCCGCTCGTCGGCCGACACCGCGAGCAGATCCACATCGTCCTCGAACGCTCGCAGCAGCGTGGCCGTCCCGTCCTCGGAGCCGCCGGAAGGCAGCGACCACAGACCGGTCCCCTCGTCGGTGGCCACGGCGATCAGGGTCAGCTCCGCACCGAGCGCAAGCCCCGCGGGAAACCCTTCCGGCACCCCGCGCACGGGCGTGCCCCGGCCGGTTCCTTCACCACTTCCTTCACCACTTCCTTCGCCACCTCCCTCACCCGGCCCGGCCTCGAAGGGCTGTGTCATCCACCGCCCGACCTCGTCCCCGTCGGTGTCGTCGAACCACCACACCCGCCGCCCGTCGGCGCTCAACGCCCCCAGGCTCGTCCCGGCCGCCCGCCGCGTCACCTGGCGGTGCACATCGGCGGCACGGTCCCAGACATGGATCTCGCAGGCCCCGCTGGTGTTGCACGTGTACAGCGAACGGTCCGGGGCATCCGCGGCCCCGTACGGGAAGCCGGGCCGCGAAGCCGTGAAGCGGTCCTGCCAGTGGTCGGAAGGCATATCGGAATATCCATTCTGCTTTCGCCGAAGGGGTCCACCGTGACAGCCTAAGGGTATGACAACCAGAATTCTGGCGGCAGTTGGCGATGTGCTGATCGACCGCCTCAAGCCCGGTTCGGCATTTGATGGCATTCTTCCCGTTCTGGCCTCAGCGGATATCGTATTCGGCAACTTCGAGGGGGTGTTGGCCGAAAACGGTAGGCCGGCCCCGGGCATGTCCACGGCCACCATCGTGTCGCCGGAGAATGCAGGGCCTTTGGCGATCTTCGACGTCATGTCCCTGGCCAACAATCACGCCATGGACGCCGGATATGAGGGCCTGGCCGAAACCATCGCGACGCTGTCCGGAAAAGGCGTACGGACGGTTGGCGCGGGCCCGGACCTCGAAACCGCCCGGCGCCCCGTCACCCTCCGGGGAGGCCCCGGTTCCAAGGCCGGCGCCGAGGGCGGGCAGCCCGCCGTCGCCTTCGTCGCCATGGCCTCGGTCATGGTCGTCGGCACCCAGGCCGGCCCCGCCACCCCCGGCGTCGCGCCCCTGCGCGCCGAGGACTGCTACACCGCGCCGTTCCCCGGCCACCTCGTCCCGGGCGCCCCCGCCAAGGTGGTCTCCGTCCTGAACGAGCACGACTGGGCCGAGGTCGAGGAGAGCGTACGGGCGGCCAAGGAGGAGTTCGGCCTGGTCGTGGTCAGCGTCCACTGGGGAGACCACACCCGCCCCTGGGTGATCACCGAGCACGAACGGCTCTGCGCCGAACTCCTCGTGGAAGCCGGCGCCGACCTCATCCTCGGGCACCATCACCACCTCCTGCGCGGGGTCCAGTTCATCGAGGAAACTCCCGTCTTCTTCGGCCTCGGCCACATGGTCTTCGACCTGCCTCGCCAGGCGGAGGAACTGCGCGCCCGCGGCGCCGACCCGCAGGAGCTCGACGCCGAGGCCCTGGCCGAGGTCTTCGGGGAGTACGGCATCTACCCGCGCCCGGACTCCCCGGCCGCGTTCCCCTTCCACCCCGACGCCCGGATCACCGCGATCGCGATCATCGAACTGGAGGACACCGGCACCGGCCGCACCGGCCTCGTGCCCTGTCTGATCGACGAGGACGGCACCCCCCAGGTCGTCTCCCGGGACCACCCGCGCTTCGGCGAGGTGCTCGCCTTCCTGCGCACCGCCATGTCCAAGGCGGGACCGGGCACGGACCTCCTCGACGACGGAGCGGTCTTCGCGGACCAGCCCCTGCTCGTCCTGCGTGCCCAGGCTGTGAACGGCGCGTGAAGCTTGTGCGGGTAAATCTGCTATCGGCCATGATCTGCCCCGCTCACGGCGCGTCATCCGCGCAGGTGCCCTCTCTCCGGAGCTCCTCCGAATCCGGACACCCGTTGTCAACGTGCGCGAACGCCACACGGGCGGACATCGGAAGCTGGCCTGAATGCATGGCGCGAAGGATTGCATTCCGAACCCACAATTCCGAGGTCACCGAACAAGGGAGGGGGTGTATCCCCATGCGCATTGTTCGCCGTAAGAAGGCCTACAGCATCGCCGGCGGTTCCTCCGTCAACTAAGGCGATCCAATGATCCAGAAGGCGGCAGGACGCGAGATCATCAGAAATCGCGGGGCCCCGCCTTCTGGATCATTCCCATTCCGTCAAGAAGGTCAATCAGATCAACAAGGTCAAGAAGGGGAGAGCACGGTGCCGAAGCCGGCCCTGAAGTCCACCATCCCGTCATTCAAGGACGAGTCCGGGATCAACTTCCGCATGGCCGGTGAGATCCTCACCCTGGAGGACCCCGACGGAGTCGTCTCCGACCTCGTGGGACTCCTGGACGGCACCCGCGAGCCCACCTCCGTCTTCACCGAGCTCACCGGCCGCCACCCGGCCGTGACCCGCGAGGAGTTCGACCAGGCCCTGGCCGACCTCGACGAAGCCCGGCTCCTCCACGACGCCGACGCCTCGCACGAGGGCCTCACCGCTTACGACCTGGAACGCTGGTCCCGCAGCCTCGGCTTCTTCGAGACCTACGCGACCCTCGCCCGATCCAAGTACGCCTACCAACGCAGCATCCGCGACACCAAGGTCGCCATGCTCGGCGTCGGAGGCGTCGGCTCCCACGTCCTGATGGACCTGGTCGCCATGGGCTTCCGGGACATCCGCATCGTCGACTTCGACACGGTCGAGCTCTCCAACCTCAACCGCCAAGTCCTCTACGGAGAGCAGTACATCGGCAAGTCGAAGATCGAGCAGGCCGCGGCCTGGGTCAAGGGCTACAACAGCGACGTCACCCTGCACACCCTCGAAAAGAAGCTGATGTCCGCCGACGACGTCTACGAGGCCGTCCACGACCGCGACATCGTCATCGCCGCCATCGACCGCCCCAAGACCCGCGCCCTGACCTGGCTGAACGAGGGCTGCCTGCGCGCGGGCGCGGCCCTGGTCACCGGCGGCGTCGACACCCAACGCGCCGTCCACTTCACGGTCCTGCCCGGCATCAGCGGCTGTGTGGCCTGCTGGAAGTCCGCCGCTCACGCCGCGGACGCCACCTCCCGCGACATCTACCTCCAGCAGCGCACGGAGGAGGACGCCGGGCTGCGCTTCGGTGAGGACATGGCCGCCTTCGACGGCCTCGTCTCCCTGCAAACGGCATTCCTGGTTGGTGAGTTGGTACGCCTGGCCACCGGAGTGTCCACCCCGCTGTCGGTGGGCAGATTGCTCCAGGTGACCTTCCAAACTCCGGTCCTCGCCGAACGAGAGACCTGGCAGCGCGATCCCGACTGCCCCGCCTGCAAGGGCGTCACGGCGCCGGCTCGCTTCGCGGCCCTCCGGGGCGCCCTCACCCCCGCTCCGCCCCTGGTCCAGCAGGGAGCGTGGCCCAATGACTGACGCGGCATACGCCGCGGAGCAGGTGAAGGGCTCCGACCGTCGCGGCGAGACCCTGCTCCGCTCGGCCTTCATCGTCTCGTCCACCGGGGACTGGATCTACCGCTTCGCCCTGCCCCTGCTCGTCCTGCAACAGACCGGCTCGGCGATCTCCACCGCCATCACCTACGTACTGGAGATCATCCCGTACGTAGCGGTCGGCCTCTTCGCCGGCACCATCGCCGACCGCGCCGACCGCCGCCGCCTGATGATCTCCTGCGACGGCATCGCCGCCGCCCTCGTCGGCGTCATGGCCGTACTCCTCTTCACCGGCAAACCGTCCATCTGGCTCCTCTACGCCCTGGCACTCCTGCTCGGCACGGTCCGGCCCGTCTACGTACCCGCCTTCCAGGGCTTCCTCGTCGACCGGGTCCCCGAATCCCGCCGACCCGTCATGAACGCCTGGGTCCAGGGCACCGACTCCGCGCTCAGCATGCTCGGCCCGGTCGTCGGCATCACGGTCATCGCCCTGATCGGCCCCGCCACGGCCTGCGCCGTCAACGCCGTCTCCTTCGCGGCCTCCGCGCTGCTCATCCGCTGGGCCCCGCACGGCACGAGCGGCCGGGCCCCGGTGCGCTGGGGCGAGATCGCGCGCAACGTCGGAAGCGACTTCAAGGACGGCCTGGTCTTCATCCGCGACTCGGTCCCCCTGCTGTGGGGCACCGCCCTGATGACGGTCACCAACTTCGCCGCCCTGGGCCTGGAGGCGAACCTCATCTACATCGTCACCGACGACGGCAGGAGCCGGCAGACGGCGCTCGCCCTCGTCTTCGCCGGACAGGGCGCCGGCGCCCTGCTCGGAGCGACCCTGGCACCCGCCGTCATCCGCCGCTTCCCCGTCGGCCCCACCCTCACCGCCGCGATGGGCCTGATGGCGCTCTCGCTCGCACTGCCCGCACTGTCGCCGTCCACCCCCGTCATCGGCGGATCCATGTTCCTCCTCGGCATTTCGACCTCCGCCATCGTGGTGCCCTGGTACACCTTCAGGCAGTCCATCGTCCCCTCCGAACTCATCGGCCGGGTCACCTCGGTAGGCCGCTCGCTCTCCTTCATCACCATCCCGCTCGGCGCCCTCTTCGGCAGCTGGGTCATCGGCCAGTGGTCCGCCACCGCCCTCTTCCTCGTCGCCGGAGCCCTCCAGGGCGCCGTCTGGCTCGGCACCCTGCTTTCCCCCCTCCGCAAGGCGGGAACCAGCGGCGCCGGGTGATCAACCCGTCGACCACCCCACCCGCGACGGCTTCGGCCTGCCAGGACGGGGAATACGCGTGGAGGATTCTCACCGAGGGACGCGGCGATGGGGCGGACCGTGCACCTCCTCGTCGGCGCGGCCCTCGCCGACGAAGGCAAGCGGATCAGCGTCCACCTCGCCGACCAGAACGAGCTGCTCCTGATCCTGGTCCTGAGCCACGCAGCGGCCGAGCCGGAGACGGGAGTACTCGCTCGGCTCGCCGGCGTACCCGGTACCTCGACCTGTGGAACCGAGGCCGGCCCCGAAGGGCGGCGGGTGTGGGCGCTGCTCGACACCGCTCCACCACGGCCAGGGGACCCGGCCTCGGAGCCTCCGAAAAACCCGTTGGTGAAGCACAGCGCGCCCTGTTAGCCTCCCGGAGGCCGTGCAGGAGAACGAGGAGGTGGTACCCGTGAACGCAGTATCGACATGGGTGCTCCCCTCCGGGGTCATGGTCGGGCGATAGGTCGTCCGGGAGCGCCACTCTGTGCACTCCCGAAAGGCACGACCATGCACTTCACTTCCGAACAGCACCTCGACGACGGCGTCCTCGAACGCGAATTCACCCTCGGCGAGACCCCCGGCACCCTTTGGACGCCGGAATCCTCCGCCCCCGCCCCGCTGATCCTGATGGCCCACAACAACGGGCTGCCCAAGCGGGATCCCCGGCTGGCGGCCAGGGCCCGGCACTCCGCGGCGTGCGGCTACGCCGTGGCCACCATCGATGCCGTCGGCTGCGGTGACCGGCCCCGTTCCGCCGCCGATGAACAGGCCCGCGCCGACCTCCGCCGGGCGTTCCAGGCCGGCGAACCGGTCGATGAGATCTTCGAGTCCTTCATCGGTCCGATGGTCGAAAACGCGGTCCCGGAATGGCGGACCACCCTGGACGCGCTCCTCGCCCTGCCCGGGATCGGCGGCCCGGTCGGATACTCGGGGTGGACAGCCCTCGGCATCCACCTTGCGGCCGTCGAGCCGCGCATCGCGGCCGCCGGCTTCTTCGCCGGGGGTTACGTGCCCCGCGCCCAGCGCGAGGAGGCCCGACAGGTCACCATCCCGCTGCTGTTCCTGCTGCAGTGGGACGACGAAGGCAACCCCCGGCAACGGGCCCTGGACCTGTTCGACGCATTCGGCAGCAAGGAGAAGACGTTGCACGCCAATCTGGGCGGGCACGTCGGGACCCCGTGGTTCGAGGTGGAGGACGGGAACCGGTTCTACGACCGGCACCTGAAGTAAAGGCGGGCCCCTGGGCCGACACCGGACGGTGAGCGGCGTCGGCCATGATGCCGTCATCGAGGACGGGCCCCGACCCTCCTCGATGACGGCGCCCGGCATCAGCATTCACCACTCCCCGGCCCGACGGGCGGTCTACCGTACGGACATAAGGCCCCGTGCTGTCGACGCCAAGGAGCGCCCTGTGCCATCGTCCTGCGACTCTCAGTACGCTCCCGCCGGCGACGTGGATGCGGCCCTCATGGTGATCGACTCCCGCCTCAAGCTGATCTACGGCGACAAGACCGAGATCGGCCCCGAACAGCGCCGGCTGACCGACCAGTTCATCGCGTCCTTGGGGCCCGGGGAAGCCGACGCCCTGCTCGACGGCGCGTGCACGCTCATCTACATGTTCATGACGTGGCTGCGGAAAGCCTGCGAGGAGCACGACAAGGACGTCATCGAGTACGTGGTCCCCAACCTCGTGGCCACCATGAGCACGATGTCCCGGAGCATCCCTTCCGAGGCCATCCCCACCATGGCCGGCATGGTCATCGCGGCAGGCACCGGCCTGAGCCCCAGCCTCTGGCGCAAGCAGTACGGCGAGTGGACCGAGGCGGAGATGAACCCCCTGGAAGCCACCGCCATCCTCCTCGCGGAGCAGATCAACCGCATCACCGACGACCCCGACTTCGCCACCCGCCTGATCACCGAAGCACTGTCCAGCGCGACGGAGGCCTGACGTCCTCGGCGGCCGGCGTCTACAGGGAAGCTCTCGCGTCGAGGGTGGTGGGATGGCTGGCCGAAGAGCAGGTCGTGCTCGCTGAGCAGACGCACGAGATGCTCGGCAGGCCGGTCTTCCTGCCGGGGCGGCGATGGGACGAGGCCGTGGAGTGGCCAGGCCGGGGAGCCGACGGGCTGGCCGTCATCCGAGCTCGGACCGTCTTCTGGGGCAGCCTGAGCTCCGAGGGCGCGCCGGTCTGCCCGAACTGCGCTGCGCCCGCCGCCGAAAGCTCCGAGCGCGGGTGTTAGCTTCCTCCTCGTGATGGAGCACCAGGACGAGACCAGGGCGGCCTACAACGGGGTCGTCGACCTGTACGCGTCGATGTTCGCCGATCGGCTGGAGACGCGGCCGTTCGCGCGGGCCATGGTCGACACCTTCGCCGAGCTGGTGCGCGGGTCGGGGAACACACGGGTGGCCGACGTCGGCTGCGGGCCCGGACATCTGACGGCCATGCTGCACGACCTGGGCCTGGACGCCTTCGGGCTCGACCTCTCCCCGGCCATGGTCGACCACGCCAGGCGGGCCCATCCGGCGCTGCGGTTCGACGAGGCGCCGATGGAGGCCCTGCCGGTCGAGGACGGAGCACTCGGCGGCGTCCTGGCCCACTACTCGATGATCCACACCCCGCCCGGGGAACTGCCCGCGCTCCTCGTCGAGCAGGCGCGCGTCCTGGCACCGGGCGGCCTGCTCCTGGTCTCTCTCTTTGCGACCGACGCACCCGAGCCGGTCCGCTTCGATCACAAGGTGACACCCGCCTACAGCTGGCCGGCGAACCGGTTCGCGGAGCTGCTGGCCGGGGCCGGGCTCGTCACCTTCGCCCGCCTCCTCCACGACCCGGCATCCGAGCGGGGCTTCCTCGACGCCCACCTCCTGGCCCGTCTTCGCTGAGACGAGTCGGAATCCCAACTGCTGGGCCACCATGCTGCCTGATACCGAAAAGGGCCCTGGGCCACCTAGTTCGCCCGAGCCCGGAACGTCTGCCGATACACCATCGGTGCGACCCCGATCGCGTGTGCCATGTGCCGTCGCAGTGAGGCGCCCGTACCCAGGCCCGCCTCCTGTGCGATGCGGTCCACCGGCAGGTCGGTGACCTCCAGCAGGCGCCGGGCGTGCTCGACGCGCTGCCGGGTGAGCCACTGGCCGGGGGTCATCCCGACCTCGTCGCGGAACCGGCGCGAGAAGGTCCGTACGCTCATCCCCGCGTGCCGCGCCAGCTCCGCCAGCGCGATCGGGCGACCGAGCCGGGTCAGAGCCCATTCGCGGGTCGCGGCGGTGCTCGCCTGCGAGACCTCCGGCACCGGCCGTTCGATGAACTGCGCCTGCCCGCCCTCCCGCCACGGCGGTACGACACACAGCCGGGCGACCCGGTTGGCCACCGCGCTGCCGTGGTCGCGGCGCAGCAGGTGCAGGCAGAGGTCGACTCCGGCGGCCACCCCGGCGGCCGTGAGCACCTGGCCGCCGTCCACGAACAGGACGTCCGCGTCGACCTCGACCTGGGGGAAGGCAGCCTGGAAGTGTTCCGCCTCGTTCCAGTGGGTGGTTGCCCGGCGGCCGTCGAGGAGGCCCGCGGTGGCCAGGACGTAGGAGGCCGTGCACATCGAGACGATCCGTGCGCCGGCGGGGAGCCGGGACAGGGTCCGGGCCAGTTCGGCGGGCAGCCACTCCACCGCGCCGGGGTCCGCGCCGTCGGCTCCCGGGCCACAGATGAAGGGCGGGATCACGAGGGTGTCGGCGGTGGCGACCGCCTCGCCGCCGTGCTCGACCGTGATGCTGAAGTCGGCACTGGTGCGGACCGGGCGGCCGTCGAGGCTGCAGGTGAGGATCTCGTAGAGGGGTGCGCCGTCCGGGCTTTCGGCCGTACCGAAGATCCGCACCGGAATGGTCATTTCGAAGGGGTAGACCCCGTCGAGGGCCAGGACGACGACCCGGTGGATCCGCTCAGGAGGCATGGCCGGATCTTTTCACATCGTGTCACTCCGGCCACTCGTCCGCCGGGCTAGGGCGCCGCATCCTTGATCACATGACGACGACGACGATGACAACGACGATGACAGCGACGACGACGAAGACGCAGCACCAGCAGCACCAGGACAACGAGCAGGCCGGGCACGGCGGTCCGGCCGGGCGAACCATGTGGGCCATCACCCAGACCGCCCTCGGCGGCCCCGAAGTGCTCCGCCTCACCGAGACCGCGCGTCCGGCGCCCGGCCCCGCGGAAGTGCTCGTACGGATCCATGCCGCGGCCGTCAACCCCACCGACGTCTGGCACCGGGCCACCGGCGGTCTGTCCGGGGCCGACGGGTCGCCCGTCCCGCTCGGCTGGGACCTCTCCGGCACCGTCGAGGCCGTCGGTATCGGCGTCACGCTCTTCCAGCCGGGCGACGAGGTGTTCGGCATGCCCCGCCACCCTGTCCCGGCCGGAACCTACGCCGAGTACGCCACCTCTCCCGCCCGGCACCTCGCGCACAAGCCCGCCGGACTCGACCACGTACAAGCCGCCGCCCTCCCGCTGGCCGCCCTCACCGCCTGGCAGGCCCTGGTGGACACGGCAGGCGTGCGGCCGGGGGAGCGGGTGCTGGTGCACGCGGCGGCCGGGGGAGTGGGGCACCTGGCCGTCCAGATCGCCAAGGCCCGCGGCGCGTACGTCATCGGCACCGCGAGCGCCGCCAAGCACGCCTTCGTCCGCTCGCTCGGCGCCGACGAGGTGATCGACTACCGCACCACCGACTTCGCCGAGGTCGTGTCCGGCATGGACGTCGTCGTGGACACCATCGGAGGCACCTACGGCCCGCGCTCGCTGCGCACCCTGCGCCCCGGCGGCATCGTGGTCTCCCTCGCCTCGCCCGACGAAGCGGCCCTGGCCGAGGAGGCGGCGGCGCTCGGCGTCCGGGCGGTGTTCATGGCCGTGGAGGCCGACCACGCGGGGATGCGGGAGATAGCCGCGCTCGCCGAACGGGGCGAACTGCGCCCGCACATCGCGCAGGTGCTGCCGCTGGCCGAGGCGGGCAGGGCGCACGAGCTCTCGCAATCCGGACGCACCAGCGGCAAGATCGTACTGACCACCGGGGCCGCCTCCACCACCTCCACCGGCGCCGACACGATTCGAGGAGCCCGAAAGTGACCACGTACGTACTCGTCCCCGGTGCCTGGCACGGCGCCTGGACCTTCGAGCCGCTCGCCCGCGAACTGCGGAGCCTCGGGCACCACGCCTATCCGCTGAGCCTGACCGGACTCGGCAGCCGCAGGCACCTGCTGACCCCGTCCGTGAACCTGGACACGCACATCGCGGACGTGGTGAACCTGCTGGAGGACGAGGCGGTCACCGATGCCGTCCTGGTCGGCCACAGCTACGGGGGCATGGTCATCACCGGCGCCGCCGACCGGGTCCCGGAGCGCGTGAAGGGGCTGGTGTACGTGGACGCGATGGTCCCCGAAGACGGTCAGTCCACCTGGTCGCTGGTGTCGGACAACGAGCGCGAGTGGTACCTCGACGGCACCGGGGAGAACGGCTACACCAGCGCCCCGCTCCCCTTCTTCGACCCGCGCGCCACCCCGCACCCGCTGGCCTCACTGCTCCAGGCGGTCCGCCTGGAGGGCGATCTGGCACGCTTCGCCGAGAAGTCGTACGTCTACGCCACCAAGTGGCCGACGCCGTCACCCTTCACGGAGCTGTACGAGCGGCTGAGCGGCTCACCACAGTGGCGCACGCACGCCGTCGAAAGCGGCCACAACGTCATGAGGGAGGCGCCGGATCAGCTGCTGAAGGTGCTCCTGAGCCACGGCTGAGCGGCGTGGGCGTGCCTGCCTCACCGCAGGGTGAGCGGGGTCTCGAACGTGGCGTCGCCTCGGCCACTGACCGGGTGATCCGGGGGGCCGGGCAGGTGGCCGGCAGGTCGGGGTCTTAAGGGCCGGTTTGGCGGCCGGCCGGAGGCAGGGCGCGCAAGAGGTCCCACAGCGGGCGGGATCCGCTGGCCCAGTCGGCGAGGAGGTGGCGGTCGACCAGGTGGAGCCGTTGGGACTTCGCGAACTGCACCGCGTTGTCGGTGATGCGGCCGTTGGTGAGCATGACCAGGACGTCACCGTTGTGGATCTGCCTGCCGGTGCCGTTGAGGACGTGCAGGTCGGGGGTACCGACGGGCTTCCCGGACCAGCCGTCCTTCCTGTGTTTGCACTGGATGGCCCACCGGCGGCCGTAGGGGTCGGTGGCCTTGACGTCGGCGCCGTTGTCACCGCGTCCGCCGACCTGCTGGGCGTCCGCGCAGCCGTCGCGGCGCAGCAGGTCCCGTACCGCGAACTCGAACGCCCGGTGATGGAGGCCGTCGAGCTGTCCGAGCGCGTAGCGCAGACCGCTCGCCCGGACCTGGTCCCACCGGGCTGCCTTCCCGCGCCGCCATGCCCAGGCGCCGGCTCCGGCGGCCGCCACGAGCAGTACGGCCGCCACGGTCCAGGGGTGGGCGGCCAGCCACCGCAACGCGGCGACCATCACGCTGAGCGCGAGCGTCGCCGCGAGAGCGGTGAGGACCACCTGTTCCCGGCGCTGATTCTTCCGCCGCCGGGGCCGACGGCCGGAACGCCGGACCGGACGACGATGCCCGCTCACTGGCTGGCCTGGGAGACACTGCCGACGAGTTGGCCCAGGAAGTTGGCGATGCCCTGGCCGACATCGGTAGGGGCGAGGACGATGCCGAGCGCCAGGACGATGAGCACGGTCATCTTCTCGTCGGACCGGCTGCGGGCCTGCGTGCGACGGCGCAGTCGCAGAACAACGATGACCATCAGCAGCAACGCCACGTTGATCGTCAGCAAGTGCCCAGCCCCCCGCTCGAACCCCCACGGGGGCAGCGGACGACAACCCCCAGTACCCGGTTCACCGTCACGCCCAACGCGGAACCGGTGTAGCTGGCAGACTCTTTGTCGCCCGATGATCTGAGCCGACAGGATGCCCGGGTGCGCGAGCGGGCAACGGGGGGTGGTCCAGCGTGACTGGTGAACCGATCATAGGTTGGGGTCCGCAGTATCGAGGAGAGCACTCAAGTCCCCAAGTGGTCGAGTGCTACGAGCAGTTCGTTTCGACCAGGGATCCGGCGAAGCTCGCCTCCCTGGAAGCGCTGGCCATGGCCGCCGGCCTGTCGGGAGACCTGCATGCGCTGGCATCGGCCTATCTGGTGGCAGAACTCCCCATGGAGGGGGTCCCGTTGCTGGAGTTCCTGGCCGACTCCGGCCCGGCGGATCCGGCCGTGCGGTGCGATCTCGCCAGCGCCTACATCCTGATCGGCAGTGTGGAACGGGCGTGCCGGGAGCTGGAGCGCATCCTGGCGGCCTTCCCCGGATTCGCCGCCGCCGACCGTCAACTCGCCGACGTCCGCGTGTGGTTGCAGTGGCGTGTGGCCGAGATGGACTTTCAGCAGCGCCGGGCCGGCTTCCTGTCCGAGCGGATCGCCGACGAGGGCGGCGACATCGACGAACACATCATGCTGGCAAGGGCCCTCTACCAGCTGGCCCGGACCCCGCGCAGCGGCGTTGACTGGCCGGACGTCGTGGACGCCCTGAACCGGGCGCGCCGCCTCCACGGCGATCACTCACAGGTGCTGGAACTCCTCACGGCAGCGACCCACCAGGCGGGAGCCGAGGCGGAGTGGCACGAGGCGCTGCTCGCCTTGGAACGGGTCGCTCCCCGGTCCGCCATCCTCGATCATTGGCGCTCCGCCGGTCCGGCCGGCCTTCCGAACCCGGACCGGTTGCTCGCGGTCGCCTCCTCGGGCACTGAGGACGCACACGGCGCCCTGCGGGACCTCCGGTCGCAGTACCGGATGTGTCCGAACAACCCGGACATCCAGCGCTGCCTGATGCAGGCAGAGGTCCGCGCGGGACACGTCGCCGAGGGGCTGTGGCTGGCCGATGGTCTGGCCGCCACCGGGGCGCTCGACTTCTACGGGCACGCTGCCCTCGCCATGGTCTACGGCGTGGCCGGAGACCAGCGGATGGACCGCCACTTCACCGCAGCCCTGCCCCTCGCGCCGGACGCGGGATCCCGGGCAGCGTTCCAGGCCCAGTACGACAGGGTGCGTGGAACTTGACGCAGACCCAGGACATCATCGAGCGCCTGCTCCTGCTGGACCAGCTCAGCCGTCTGCCTGCTGTCCTCGAAGCCGCGCTGCCCTTCGACGGCCAGGAGCTCCTCGTCGGCCTGCGTGCTCGCGCAAAGACCGCCGAGGCCGGCGGACAGCACGCCGAGGCCGCGTTCCTGCGGTCATTGGTTCCACGTGTGGAAGAGGCGCTCCCGCGCTCGGCTGTGACAGGGGCATCGCGAGCGCCGGCGACGCCGACGGAGCTCCTGGACCGCCTACTCGCCTACGGTTCCGCGCTCGACCAGTACCTCGTCGCCCGGCGGTACCCGGAGCTGGCCCGCGCCTCCGTGCCCCTCCTGCAGTCCTGGTTCGCGGACGCACGCACCGTGGAGAGGGAGCGCCACGCCTCGGCCATTGCCGTCATCGGCGTGGTCTGGGGCGGACCGAACGACCAGGCCTTCGGCCGGGTGATGTGGTCAGCGCTGCAGCGACGCAGGGGGGCGGCGCGGGCCGCGCGCCGGCACCTCGACCGGGCGCAGCCGGACGGCACCCCGGCCGGGGACACGCTGCGGCTCCAACTGTTGGCCGCCCGAACGGCGTTGACCGACACGGGCGGGGAGCTGGAGGAGGCCGTCCGGATGGCCCGCGAGGGTCTGACGGCCGCGACGGCCCACGCGGACACGGTGGCCGCCCGGCTCTTCCATGAGGAGCTCGCCGGATGTCTCCGCTCCCTCGGCCGGACCAGTGAGGCGCTGCCCCACGTGAACGCCGCCCTGGAGGCGCTGCCCGATCATGAGGCAGCCGCGGCCGAGCGCTCATCACTCCTGAACCTGCGCGGCCTGATCCAGGAGGACCTCGGGGAGTACGACCTCGGCGCAGCCGACTTCGCCGCGGCCGGGCTGGCAGCCCAGCGCTGTGGGGACGAGCGGCGTCGATTCGAGGCCGTGACGAACGGCGCCGCCTCCCTCTCGAAGGCGGGACGGCAGCGCGAAGCCCTCCAGGCCTTCGAGCAGGTCCTGGCCGAAGCGCGGCGCCATCACCACGACCGCAGGGTGTCGGCCACGCTCAACAACATCGGCCAGGTCCGCCTCGCCATGGGCGACGCCGCCGGTGCCCGGAACAGTTTCCTCGACGCGATCAACGGATGCCGCATCCTGCCGCAGGGCGACACCGGGGAGCTGATCAGCTGGTTCGGTCTCGCGGACGCGACATCCGCCCTCGGCGACGCAGACTCGGCCAAACACCTGTACCTCGCGGCGCTCATCACGGGAATCACCTCCGGGCACTACGACACCGCCCTCGGCGACTACCTCCTGCGCGGACAGAAGTTCGACGACCAGGACCGCGTGGCCCACCTCCGCCTGCTCCAGTCCGCCTTCGCCCAGCTCACCTCTTGGCGGCACAGGGCGGCCGTAGGGGCGTTCCTGGCCCGTGAGGTCATCCGCGGGGGCGAGCAGGAGCGGGGGCACCGGCTGTTCGCCGACCTCCTCGCGGAGGCCACCTCCCGCGACCCGGAAGGTCTGGAGTGCCTGGCCGTCCGGACGCGCTTCGCCTCCGTACTCGCCCACGAACTCGGCCGGCCACGAGCGGCACTGGCCGAGTACCAGCTGGCCCGGAGGCACGTCCAGCGTCTCCTCGCCCGTACGCAGGTGCCCGACCGGCGCGCCGAGCTGGTGAGCGAGCACTTCGGTATCTACGAGGCCCTCCTCGGGCTCCTGGTCGGCGCCCCGGAAGCCCTCGGCCTCACCGAGAGCGAGGCCTGGCGGCTCGCGTTCGACCTGCACGAGGAGGCGAAGTCGCCGACCACGCTCGCCCACCTGGGGGCGGCCCCGCTGACATCCGCCGAGACCGAGGCCCTGCTCGCCGAGGCGGCGCCGCCCGAGGGCATGGCCTTCGTGTCCTTCTTCTGCGGCACGCGGCACACGTACGTGTTCGTACTCGCCACCAATGCGGAGCTGCGGGCCGAGCGGGTGCGGATCGGCCGGGACGAACTGCAAGGAGCGGCGGACGAACTCCGCCGGATCTTCAACGGCGACCCCCAGGGCTTCCCGCCCCTCGCCCCGCTCAGGCCGCGCGCCCCGCACCGTCGCAGCATCGCCTTCCTCGACGCTCTAGGCCCGCGCCTGACCGCGTTCGCCGGGTTCGCTCCGCCGCAGACCCTGATCTGCGTGGCACCCCACGGCCCACTGCACCTCCTGCCGCTGCACGCCCTGCCCATGGCGGACGGCGCCCGGCTGGCGACCCGCAACTGCCTGACCTACACCCCGAGTCTGAGCGTGCTGGCACCCGTCCTGCGCCGGCGCACTCCGCTGCGCCGCACAGGGCGGGCCCTGTTCGTCGGCGTAGCCGCACAGGAGGACCCCAACCCCGAGCTCTTCCGGACGGACGGCACGCTGCTGAAGTCGGCGGGCTGGCAGGTCACGGAACTCACCGGGGCGGACGCGCACCCGTCGGCTGTCCTCCACGCCCTGAGCGCCGCGGATGTCGCGCACTTCACCTGCCACGGCTACGCGGACCCGGCCAACCCGATGGAGTCCGGGCTCGTCCTCTCGCCCCTCGGCACGTCGGAGCCGCCCACGAAGCACATCCGGCGCCTGTCGGTCGCGCAGCGCAGCGCCGCGCTCCTGCGGCCCTCCCAACTCGCCGACCATCCGTCGGTTCCGGCCCTGCTCACGCTGCGGGCGTGCTCCTCCGCCTGGCAGGCCGAGACGAACCGAGGCGACGAATTCGCAGGGCTGACCAGGGCGTTCCTGCAGGCGGGGGCGCGCTCGGTGCTCTCCACGCTCTGGAACGTCGACCAGGAGAGCTCCGGCCTGCAGGTGTCCGCCCTCTACTCACGGATGAAGGCCGATCCGAACACACCCCTCTGGGTCTGCTATTGGCGCGCCCAGCGTGAACTGCTCGATCGGTCGGGCGCCCCGTGGCTCACCCACCCCTACCACTTTGCCCCCATGGTGCTGAACGGCGACTGGAGATGACCGTGTCCCTGACCAACCCCCTCGACGACCGAGCCCTGGTGCTCGTCCTCCAGGAACTCACCGAGGAGCTGAGCGACGCCTCGGCATCCGCCGCGCCCTCACCGCAGCTGAGCGAGTCCGAGGCCCGCGAGGCCATCCGCTCGCTGACGGCCCGGGCCGACCTGGACCGCATCCTGGACGACGAGGCAGCCGCCACGGCCGCCGCCCGCCGCCTCCTCGACGTGGCCCTGGCGGACCCCGCCACCGCACCGGTCGCGGCCCCGATCGCTGCCGACCCGCCCGCTGACGATCAGCTCTCCGTGGAGGCCGCGGCCGCCGGAATCGTCCTGCTGGCGGCCCTGGTCTCCTGGCTGCAGACCAAGGTGGACATCAAGATCCACCGCAAGGACGGCAAGACGGAGTTCCTCTTCCACCTCCGCAAGGCGGCAGCCGACCCCCAGACCCTCAACAGCCTCGCCCGCACCGCGACCCGCGTACTGACGGGCAACGACACCCAGGAGCCCTGACCGCAGGCGGGCCGTTCGGGGAATCTCTCGCCGACGGCCAGGGGGCTTGTCGATTATCGATATGGTCCTCTACTCTCACACCTATCGATAATCGATAGGGAGGGCTGCAGTGAACACACGGCTCACGAGGACTCTGACCTCGGTGACCTTCGGACTGGCGATGCTCTGCGGGCTCGCCTTCATCGGCACCGGGATCACGCACCTGCTCGACGACGGCGACATCTGCGTGCAGACCGAGTTCTGGCGCAACGCCGCACTGGCGCCGGACGGCCTGTCGGTCGGCAAGGGGGTCGAGGCGTCCAGCAGCGCGGCACGCCTGTGCCAGCACAGCCCTTCCACGGGCCAGCGCGCGGCCGACCTCGGGATCGAACTGCCGTGGCTGCTGTTCGGCGCCCTCGCGCTGCTGCTCTTCTCCCGGGTGCTCGAAGGCGTCGTGAAGCAGGGCCCGTTCACTGAGGCGGTGGCGCGGCGGCTGTCGGTCCTGGGCTGGTTCGTCGCGGTGGGTACGCCGCTGACCGGTCTGGTGGCCGGCTGGTCGCAGTCCTGGCTGGTGGACAGCATGGCGCCGATCGTGGGTTCCGGGCCGACGGTCTCGGGGCCGCTGGTGCTCGTCCTCGCCGGTCTCGCCGCGGTGGTCATGGGCAGGATCATGCGCGAGGGCGTGCGCATGCGGGAGGACCTCGAAGGGACCATCTGATGTCCGACGAGGAACTCCACTCGGTCCGGATCCACCTCGACCGGCTCCTCGCCGAGCGCGGGATGACGCTGACCGAACTGTCCGCACAGGTGGGCATCACTGTCGTCAACCTGTCCATCCTCAAGAACGGGCGGGCCAAAGCCATCCGCTTCTCGACCCTGTCGAGGATCTGCGAGGTCCTCGATTGCCAGCCGGGAGACCTCATCACCCACGACCCGTCGAACGGGCCCGGCTGAGCTCGACTCGCGGCCGGTCGGCCGGCTGGCTCATCGGACGGTTCGGCAGCGTGGATTTCTAGCCGAAGTGAGCCTTCAGGTGGCTGAGTTCCGCATATCGCGGCTGGTGCTCGGGCCCGTACCTTGCGTCATGTGCGCTGATCAGTTGCGGCTCCAACCTCGTACTGGCGGCGTCGTCACTCTTGAAGGAGAGCAGCATGGCAACAGGCACGGTGAAGTGGTTCAACGCGGAAAAGGGCTTCGGGTTCATCGCCCAGGACGAGGGCCCGGACGTGTTCGTCCACTTCTCCGCGATCCAGTCGGGGGGCTACCGCTCGCTGGAGGAGAACCAGAAGGTGGAGTTCGAAGTAACCCAGGGCCCCAAGGGCCCCCAGGCCGACAACGTCACGGTCGTCGCCTGACGATCCACGCCTGCGCCCCGCACCACTCCACTGGTGCGGGGGCAAGGGTTCGAGCCGCCGGGGCCTGCGAGGCTGGGGTCGTGGCTATTCGCCGTAGGGCTGGTCGGTTCCCTGGGTGCTGTGGCCGAGGCTCCAGATGTAGCCGTCCGGGTCGGCGAAGGTGCCGCCGTATCCGCCCCAGGGCAGGGGGCCTGCAGGGTTGAGGATCTCGGTGTGCGTGCCGGTTAAGCGAGCGGCGCGGCGGTCTCCCAGGCGAACCCGTCCAGGTCGGTGAAGGCATCCGTGGTGCTGCCGAGGGCGATGCGGTGTGAGCCGGTGCCCTCGGCGGGGACGCCGAGGTCCTTGGCGAGGGCGCGGCGCTTGTACAGGGCCAGTTTGACGGCGCCGGGCTGGCCGGGGGTGAACTCGACGTACTTGCTGCCGACGCTCTTGGCCACGCTCAGGCCCTGGTCGAGGTAGAACTGCTTGGTGGCCTTCACGGCCTCGACGCCGATCAGCAGGACGATGTCGTCGATCTCGTGGGTGGCGGGGCCGGTGTTCTTCTTCGCCGAGGTGGCGATCTTCCAGATCGTTCCGTCCGGGGCCTGGACGACGCCGCTGTAGCCCCACAGTGACTTCGCGGCGGGCTTGAGGACCGTGGCGCCTGCTGCCACGGCGGCGCCGAAGAAGCCGTCGACGGTGGCCGGCCCGGACACCGTGAGCGCCAGCGTGAAGCCACGGAACCCGGTGGAGGGCGTCTCGGACGCCCGCAGGTGAATGTAGGTGTCCACTCCGAAGGCGCTGTAGAAGCGGCGGGCGCCCTCGAGGTCGGCCACCTCGAGGGTGACGGAACCGAGGGACGTGTGGGCTGCGGTGGAAGCGGTGGTTGCCATGACCAACACGCTAGGCGCCGCACCACAACCACGGCTTCTCGATTCCTGACCGGTCTCAAGACCCGCTTCACCACGCACCCCGGCATCCCGGCCGCCGCATCCGCCACCTGGCGCCGTCAGGCCCTATAGGCGTGGTGGCACAGCTGCCCGGTCCCACTCACTCACGTGGCCATCGACAGTGCGGGCATGCGTCGCGGCCCCGACGGGGGCTTGGGCGCGGGCTGCCGGAGCGGTACTCGCGTGGGCGAGCCTGCGGGGTGTGCGACACACCCCGCGCACCGCGTAGCCGATGAGTTCCCAAGCCCCCGTCGGACGGGTCGGTCAGCGCAGTCCGGCGAAGAGGTCGTTCTCGGGCAGGGCCGCGCCGGTGGTGTCCTGGACGCGTACGAAGGTCTCCATGCCCATCAGCTCGCCGAACCTCTCCTTGCCCATCCTGAGGAAGAAGATGTTCTCGCCCTGGCTGGCGTGCGCGGCCAGGGCATCGAACTTCTGACCGCTGAATGCGGTCGTGTCCACCCAGGTGGTGATCTCGTCGTCGGGGAGGCCGATCTTGGCGAGCGCGGCGGTTTCCGCGGGATCCGGCTCGGGCATGTCCTCGTGAAACTCGCGCATGATCTCGCCGAAGCGCTGCATCGCCGAGCGGGGCATCGTCGTCCAGTACACCTTCGGTGTCAGCTCGGTCATCTCCAGAGCAGCCATCGTGATGCGGTGGGCCTGGATGTGGTCGGGGTGGCCGTAGAAGCCGTTCTCGTCGTAGGTGACGACCACGTCGGGCTGGTAGTGCCGCATGAGTTCCGCGAGTCGGGCGGCGCCCTTCTCCACGGGGGTCTGCCAGAAGGCTCCGGGGGCGTCGTTGCTCTGCCAGCCCATCATTCCGGAGTCGGCGTAGTCCAGCGTCTCCAGATCGCTGATCTTCAGGACGTCACGGCTCGCTTCGAGCTCTTGACGGCGCATCAAGGCAATGGCCGCCGGATCGTGCCCGGGATCGCCCGGCTTGACACCGCCCGGTCCGTCACCGCAACCGCCGTCGGTACACGTCACGAGCACCGTGCGGATGCCTTCCGCCGCGTAGCGGGCGAGGACCCCTCCGGTTCCGGTGGCCTCGTCATCGGGGTGGGCGTGCACTGCCATGAGCGTCAAGGGCCGGTCGGTCATGAAACTTTCCTCCTGCGGAAGTACGTCTTGGTACGAGTGCGCGGCGGTTGCACCGCGGTCCCTGGGTCCGGTCCGGATCCTGGCGGGGCGGGCGGCCTGGTGGCTTCCACGTACCCCCGCCCGTACGGCGCCGGTCCCTCTGTAGATGCAACCGTGCCGACCGGACCCGCTGTTCCCGGCGCGGCGGTTCGATAAGCCAACAGGTTCCTCGGGTCAGTCGGCAAACCTGTGGCAGATCGGCACCGTCCCGGGCCCGGATGCGGCTGTGCGGCGGAGCTCGGCATCCGTGAGGGTCCGGGGACGGCCCGGACGCGCGAGCCGTGCCTTCGCCGCCCCTCGGCCGTTGATCCCGTCATGAGGAGAACGATGTACGTGACCGCGGTGGCGCTCGTACTGGCCGTTGCCGCGCCGGCCCATGCGAGCGGCGGGGCCAACAAGGGGCCGGTCGGTGTCGGCGTGGTGGGTGACGGCCTGGAGGTGCGGGAGGTCCGGGCTGTCCTGACGGGCTGGTATCCGGGTGCCCGTGCCGAGAGCTTCGTCGTACGGGGTGGCAAGCGGATCCAGACCCTGGGCGGGTGGAAGGCGGCTTCGTCCGAGCAGATCGCGCAGTCCAAGTTCGAGATCGTCTCGTGGCCCATGCGGCGGACCCTCCGGCACGGCGACAGGATCTGTGCACGTTTCGAGCACCGCGCCGAGCGTCCGTGCGTCACGGTGCAACGCTGATTTCGATCTCTCCGGACGCGGCTGGAGGCGTAACGGGCAGTCGCCCGGAACATGACTCCTGCCGCCGGACACGACAGTCGCTCAGCATCACGTGCAGCTGAGCACCACGCGTAGCTGAGGACCACCACCAGCGCCGCGCACTCCGCGAGGAGTTGGGCCACGAGCGCCGCCTGTCGCCCCCGCCGGACGGGCGCAGCCGGCGCGACGAAGTACGCGGCGGCGCGGACTGCGGTGCGGCCCCGGCCACAGCATTAGGCACCGGGCAGCCCCTGCCTGCACTCCTCTCCGCCGCCGCAGCTCTCCGCGGGGCGGATGACGCCTCGTGTGATCATCCGGATGGCCGGAATTCGTACCAACATGCGGAACCTGTAGCCTTGTTCGCTCATCTTGCAGCCCGGATCGGTCGGCGGCTCTGGCTGCCCCGGCTCACGGGGAGAGCACGATGGGCGTCCGCTCGGCGTTGTGTTCCCTCGGCACACCGCATCGCACCGCACCGTTCGAGAGGTCTTCGCCATGTCCGTGGTCACTCCCCGATTCAGCGTCCTGTCCGAGGACTTCGCTGCTGACCCCTACCGGTACTTCGCCCAGTTGAGGGAGCAGGCGCCGGTGCACCACGAGCCGGCGATCGACTGCTACTTCGTCTCCCGCCACGAGGACGTGAAACGGGTACTGAGCGACCATGACGCCTTCACCACCGAGACGCTGCAGGTGCGCGCCGAGCCGGTGATGCGCGGGCCGATCCTCGCCCAGATGACCGGGGCCGAGCACACCGCCAAGCGGAAGGCCGTCGTACGGGGCATCACCGGCCAGGCGCTCCAGGATCAGATTCCCGCCATCCGCGCCAACGCCGCCGAGATCTTGGCCCCGTTTCTCCCCGTGGGCCGGGTGGACCTGCTGAACGATTTCGGCAAGCCCTTCGCCGTGCACGTGACGCTCGACGTCCTCGGCCTGGACAGAGCGGACTGGCAGCGGGTCGCCGACTGGCACAGCGGGATCGCCGAGTTCATCACCAGCCTGACCCTCACCCCCGAGCGCCGACGCCACTGCCTCGACTGCGCCGAGCAGTTGGAGGCCTATCTCCTGCCCGTGATCCAGGAGCGGCGCCGCCGGCCCGGCGAGGACCTGATATCGAAGCTGTGCACCGCCGAGTACGACGGCACCGTCATGAGCGATCGTGAGGTCACCGGGCTGATCATCAACGTGCTGGTGGCCTCCACCGAGCCCGCGGACAAGACGCTCGCCCTGCTCTTCAAGCATCTGCTCGACCACCCGGAGCAGCTGGCGCAGGTCCGCCGGGACCCGGAGCTGCTGGGCGCCGCCATTGCGGAAACGTTGCGCCACACCCCGCCGGTCCAGCTCGTTCCCCGCCAGGCGGAGAGGGACGCCGTGTTCGCCGGAGGCACCGTCCCGGCGGGTGCCACCGTCTTCTGCATGATCGGCGCGGCCAACCGCGACCCCGACGCGTTCACCGACCCGGACGTCTTCGACATCCACCGCCCCGACCTGGGAACCGCCCGCTCCTTCACCGCGGCCGCCCAGCACCTGTCCTTCGGCACCGGGCTCCACCAGTGCATCGGCGCGGCCTTCGCGCGCGCCGAGATCGAGACCGTCGCCGCGATGCTCCTGCCGCTGCTCGACCAGGTCCGTTACAGCCCCGGCTTCCGTTACCGGGAGACCGGCCTGTACACCCGAGGCCCTGCCTCGCTGTCGCTGGACTTCACCCCCGTCCGCTGAGACGGCGCCAGCGTTCCCCCACCGCCCCCCACGCTCCACAGGAGAACACCCGTATGACATCGACCGACACGACCGACATCACCCGGGCCATCAACGATCTGCTGTTCACCCCGGGCCTCGGCCTCGAGGAGGCCATCGACCGGCACTTCACCCCCGACTACCGCCAGCGCACCAACGGCGTGTGGAGTGACCGGACCTCCTTCGCCCAGCACATGACCCGCCTGCGTTCCCTGATCCGCAGCGGGCACATCGAGGTCCACGACGAACTCCGCGACGGGCTGCGGTACGCCGACCGCCACACCGTCACCCTCGGACACCACGACGGCCACACCTCCCGCACCGAGGTCTACCTCTTCGCCCACCTCGCCCCCGACGGCCGCTTCCGGTGCGTCGAGGAGACCACCCTCCTGGTCACCGGCCACACCGACGACCGGAACCTCGGGCTCATCACCTGAGACGGACGGGCCTGCGGGCCCCGGCCACCGCCATGCGCGCCTCGCGCCCATGGCTGCCACCACGAGGCCCGATCGGGCCCGCGCAGATGGCTGTCCCGTGCTGGAACAAAGGAAATGAGAACCGCCATGGTGTCCGTGGGGGAAAGACTGAGCAGGGCGCGCGTACAGGCCTTCATCGGCCGGGACGAGCAACTGGCGCGCTTCGGGGAGGCTTTGGACCGCGACCCGCAGGCACCGTTCGCGTTCTACGTGTACGGGCCCGGCGGCATCGGGAAGTCGACGCTGCTGCGGCGGCTGGCGGACCACGCGCGTGCGGCCGGCCGGCCGCTCGTCGAACTCGACGGCCGGTTCGTCAGCCGGGACCCGGCCGATTTCGAGCAGGCTGCCCGTCCGTTCCTGGACGTTGCGGGCACGGTGCTGTTCGTGGACTCCTTCGAGCACTGCCAGTGGCTGGAGAGCTGGCTGTGGCACCAATTCCTGCCCCGCGCCGCGGACGACACCCTCGTCGTCCTGTCCGGCCGGCGCGCTCCGCAGCCGCAGTGGACCGCCGACCCCGCCTGGTCCCGGCTCCTGCACGTCAGCGAACTGGAGGCGTTCTCCGAGGAGCAGGCCAGGAACCTGCTGACGGCGGCGCAGATCCGGCCCGAGATCCGGGACCGGGTACTGCGCTTCGCCGGAGGCAACCCGCTGGCCCTGTCGCTGGCCGCCGCGGCGGGATCCGGGGGCTTCGACAACCAGGAGATCTGGGCCCCCACGGCCGACGTCCTGCGCACCCTGCTGGCGGGGCTGATCGGGGAGGTGCCGACGGCGGCGCACCGCCGCGCGCTGGAGGTGGCGGCTCAGGCCCACTCGACGTCCGAGGAACTGCTGGCCTCGGTGCTGCCGGGGGAGGACGTCCATCCGCTGTTCTCCTGGCTGCGGGACCTGCCGTTCATGGAATCCACGCACCAGGGGCTGTACCCGCACGACGCCGCGCGCGAGACGCTCGCCGCCGATCTGCGCTGGCGGGCACCCAACGCCTTCGAGTCGATACGCCGGCGCCTGGCGGACGAGTACCTGCGCATCCTGCGCGAGGCACCGCAGGAGCGGGTGTGGACCGTCACCGACGAACTGTTCTACCTCTTCCGGGAGGGCGAGACCCTGGCCCGGCTGCGGTCCTGGTCGCGCGAGGAGGAGGTGCACGACCGTCCTCTGCACCCGGACGACATCGATGTCGTCCTGCGCATGGCCGAGGAGACCGAGGGGCCCGCCTCCGCGGAACTGGTCCGGTACTGGGCGCAGCGCCAGCCGCAGGCCTTCAGCGTCTACCGGCTCGTGGACACGGGGCGGGTCGTGGCCTTCACGGCCCGGCTGGAGCTGCCGGCCCCCGCCGACCCGCGGGACGTGGCCACCGATCCGGTCGTGGCTGCCGCGTGGCAGTACACCGAGGCCACCGCTCCGGTGAGCCCCGGCGAACACATCGGAGTCAGCCGCTTCTCGATCTACCCCGAGCGGTACCAGGTTCCCTCGCGCGTCACCGACCTGAGCAGCTCCCGGGCCCAGGCGGAGGCGGCCCGGGCCCGCGGCCGCGCGTACGGCTTCGCCGTCTTCCGGGACGCGGAGACCTGGGGTGCGCGCGTCAAGGGGACCCTCGAGGACACCGGGGCGCGCCCGCGCGTGGGCGAGTACACCTACGGGCTGTTCGGTGTCGACTGGCGTCATCTGCCGGTGGAGGCATGGCTCATGAACTTCATATCGGCCTCGAAGGCCCCCGTCCTGGCCAGTCCGCCGCCCGTCTCGCGCAGCGCGTTCGACCAGGCCGTGCGTGAGGCGCTGGCGCACTGGCGCGATCCGGGCGCGTTCGCCGCGTGTGCGCTGATGCGGACCCGGCTCGCGGCCGACTTCGCCGATCCGGGCGGGGAGTTGCGCGACCTGCTCCAGCAGGCCGTCGAGGATCTCGCCGGTGACCCGCGCGGTGTGCGGGCCCGCGATGCGCTCGCGGCCGGCTATTTCACCGGTGCGCCCACGCAGGAGGCCGCCGCCCGCCGTCTGGGTCTTCCGTACGGGACCTATCGCCGTCATGTGCGTCAGGGGCTGGACCTGCTCTGTGAGGCGCTGTGGCAGCGGGAGTTGCACGAACCGCAGTAGCGGCGGTCCGCCCCGGCCCGATCGGCGGGACACCCGCCGGGCCGGGGCGGGTGGACAGGTGCGGACAGGAGTGGACAGTGCCGGGCCCGGCCGGGCCTGGATAGTGGACACCTGCCGCGCCGAGTCTGTGCGTCATGAACCTTGCACGCACGCAGACGGGCCGGACGGTACGCCGGGCCCCCGGACCGGGAGCGGTGCTCGCGGCACTGGCCGCGGCCCAGTTCACCGTCATGCTCGCCACCTCGATCGTCAATGTGGCGCTCCCTCAGATCCGTGCCGGGGCCGGCCTCTCGGACGGCGGAACCACCTGGGTGGTCAACGCCTACGGCCTGGCGTTCGGGGCGTTGCTCCTCGCCGGCGGGCGGGTCGCCGACCTGCTGGGCCGCCGCCGGGTGCTTCTCGCCGGGCTCGCCCTGTTCGCGCTGGCTTCCCTGGCAGCGGGACTGGGCACCTCCGCCGGGGTACTGATCGCGGCCCGGGCGGTCCAGGGCCTGGGCGCCGCCGCGATCGCCCCGGCCGCGCTCGCGCTGGCGATGGACGGGCCCTCGTACGGCCCCGGTCGCGGCAGGGCGCTGGGCGTGTGGGGGGCGGTGTCCGGGGCGGGCGCGGCGGGCGGGGTCCTGCTGGGCGGTGTGCTCACCCAGGCGTGGGGCTGGCCGTGGATCTTCCACTCGGTGGCGGTCGCGGCGGCGCTGGTCCTGGCCGCCGTGATGGTGCTCGTACCGCGGGATGCCGCTAGGCCGTCTCTTTCGGATCTTGCCGGGTCCGCGCCGCCCGGCACCGCACCTCGCCGCACTGCCGCGGCACCCGAGTACGTCCAGTACACGGGAGCCCCGGCAGCGCACCGAGGCACGGCACCGGACGGCGCAGACCTGACCGACAAGATCCGAAAGAGACGACCTAGCCGGGGCGGGCGCTTCGACCTGCTGGGCACCGCCACCATCACCCTGGCCCTGACCTGCCTGGTGTGGGGACTGACCACCGCGCGCGGTGTCGGCTGGGGCGATGCCGGGGTGCTGGGCTCCTTGGGCGGAGCCGTGGTGCTGCTCGCGGCGTTCTGCGCGATCGAGGTCCGCCGGCCGGATGCGCTGGTGCCGCTGCGGCTGCTCACCGCCGGCCGGGTCGCCGCGGGCAATGTGCTGATGGCCCTGCTGGGCTCCGTATGGATCGCCCTGTTCTTCTTCCTTCCGCTCTACCAGCAGCAGGTCCTCGGAGCGAGCCCGTTGATCACCGGTTTGGGGCAACTCCCGCTCGCCGCGGTCCACATGTTCGGCTCCGCTCTCGCCCCGCGCATCTCCCGGCGCATCGGTGCCACCGCGACGGCGACCGCGGCCCTGCTGACGGAGGCCGCCGGGCTGCTGTGGCTGTCGCGGATCAGCGCCGACGGCAGCTACCTCGCCGACGTGCTGGGCCCCAGCGTCCTGATCGGCCTGGGGCTCGGCGTCGCCTTCGTCCAGCTCACCGCACTCGCCGTGGAGGGTGTTCCGGGCCGGGACGCGGGTCTGGCCGGCGGGCTGGTGAACACCACCCGGCAGGTCGGCGGAGCGATCGGGCTCGCCGCGCTGGCCACCCTGGCCGGTTCCGTGACCGCCCACGCGTCCGCCGGCCAGGCCCCGCTGGAGGCGCTGACCGCCGGCTACCGCACCGCGTTCGCAGTGTCGGCCGGGGTGCTGGCCGCCACGGCCGTCCTCGCGGTGTTCCTCACCCGTCGCACAGGGGCGCGTACCCCCGCGACCACGACCACCCCCACGACCAACCCCACCGTGCTCTCCCGTGTCCCACTGAACCGCTAGATCACCAGACCAGCCAACGAAACCGGACAGGAAACACCACCATGATCACCATCGACGAGAACGCACCCGTCATCGTCCGCCTGAGCACCGTCATCGACGCGCCCCTGACGACCGTGTGGGCGCTGCACACCGACATCGCGGCCTGGCCCGCCTGGAACACGGATATCGACCGGGCGGAGGTCGACGGCCCGCTGCGGCCCGGCAGTTCCTTCAACTGGCTCACCCACGGGCTGGACATCACCTCCACCGTGCAGGAGCTGGTGCCCGGGGTGCGGATCGTGTGGGGCGGGACCGTCGAAGGCATCGTCGGCGTCCACGTATGGACGTTCGAGCAGAGCGGCGGGCGCACCACCGTCCACACCGAGGAGTCCTGGAGCGGCGCCCCGGTCGATGCCGCGGTGGACCACCTCGGCAAGGCCCTCCACGACTCCCTCGAAGGCTGGCTCTCCCACCTCAAGAACCGTGCGGAACAGGCCGCCTGACCACCCTTCAGGCCTTCACGCTTTCACGCATTCATGCATTCATGCATTCATACATTCACGAAAGGCATTCCTGCCATGACGACCGCCAAGCCGTACCTGACCGGCCACTTCACCCCCGTCGCTGAGGAGATCACCGCCACCGGCCTCACCGTCGAGGGCTCCCTGCCCCCCGAACTGTCGGGTCGGCTGCTGCGCAACGGGCACAACCCCAAGCCCGGAGTCACCCCCACCCACTGGTTCAAGGGCAGCGGAATGGTCCACGGCATCCGCCTGCGTGACGGCCGCGCCGAGTGGTACCGCAACCGCTGGGTGCACGCCCCCGCCCTCGACGGCGCCCCCTACATGACCGAGCGCGGACCCGACTTGACGGCCAGTGCCGCCGGTACCCACGTCATCGAACACGGCGGGCGCCTCCTGGCGCTGTGCGAGGCGAACCTTCCCTTCGAGCTCACCCCGGAGCTGGAAACGGTCGGCGCCTACGACTTCGACGGCAAGCTGCGCGGCGCGATGACCGCGCACCCCAAGGAGGACCCGTTGACCGGGGAGCTCCACTTCTTCGGGTCCTCGCCGTTTCCGCCGTTCCTGACCTACTACGTCGCCAACGCCAAGGGCGAGATCATCCACAGCGCCGACGTCCCGGGTGCGACCGCCTCGCTCAAGCACGACTTCGCCCTCACCCGCCGCCACGTGGTCTTCGTCGAGGGCAACGTCACCTTCGACCCGAGCGAGGCCTCCGGCATCCCCTACGCCTGGAGCGACCAGCAGCTGTCCCGCATCGGGGTCATGCCGCGCGGCACCGACGGCGCCGGCCGCGTCCGCTGGTTCTCCATCGAACCGGGCAACATGCTGCACGTCTCCAACGCCTTCGAGGACAGCCAGGGCCGCATCGTCCTGGAGGGCCCCACCGTGGACCGCGAGGGATTCCGGCTCTCCTGGAACTGGTGGATCGGCGCGCCCGGGCGCGGCAGCGAGCCCGTCTCCCGCTCCTACACCCGCCGCTGGGTCCTCGACACGGTCGACGGCAGCGTCGACGAGCAGATCATCGACGACCTTGCGGTGGAGTTCCCGACGCTCAACGAGGAGTACCTGGGCGCCGAGAACCGCTACCAGTACGCCATCTCCTTCCCCGACGAGAAGGGATTCGGCGGCTACGGAGTGGTCAAGTACGACCGCACCACCGGAGCCCGCCGCATCCACCAGGTCGGCGACGCGCGGATGCCCGGCGAAGCGGTCTTCGTCCCCGCGGCCGGGGCCACGGGCGAGGACGACGGCTACCTCCTGACCGTCGTCTCCGACCTCAAGCAGAACGCCTCGCAACTGCTGGTTCTCGACGCCGCCGGCCTCGACCGCATCGCCACGGTCCACCTGCCCCACCGGGTGGCCGCCGGACTCCACGGCTCCTGGATCGCCGACGGCGACGTGGAGGGCGCCACGGGCTGACCCGCAACAAGGACGGGTACGGACCTCAGTTCTGCCCTCAGTTCTGCCGGAGCCGCGCGATCCCCGCGGCTCCGGCAGATCGTCTGTCGGCGATGCGGTAGCGACCTGGCCCTACGAGAGCTCGCGGACGAAGTGGTAGTGCTGGCCGATGCCGGGGACGGTGTACTGGTCGCCGACCGCTGTGAAGCCGTGGTGCCGGTAGAAGCCGGCTGCGGCGATCCGGCCGCTGCACCAGACGAGCCGCCCGCCGCGCGCGGCACAGGCGTCGAGCCCCGCGCGCAGTACGGCCCCGCCGAAGCCCTGCCCGCGTACCTGCGGACCGCTGGCCATTTTACGCAGTCGCCACACTCCCTCGGTCGCGAAGGGGGCCAGTGTGGGGGTGTCGGGCAGGGGTTCGGTGCTGAAGGTGGCGCAGGCGGCGAGTTCGCCGCTGTCGGTGCGGGCGGCGAGGTGGAAGGTGCCGGGGAGCAGGTCGGCCTCGGTGAGCGCGCTCTCGCGGGGTTGTCCGGGCCGCAGGACCTGCTGGCGAAGATCCAGGATCTCCTCGACGGAGACGATGGTGACGAACACGGTGTTCCCTCTCGTGAAATGGCTCGGAGCCCCCAATCCTCCAGCCCCCAGTCCGCCAGGCACCGAGATCAAGGTCCAATACCCGGAAGAGCAGGCCTAGGCCGCCGTCCGGAATCCGCCCAGCAGGAGCCGTACCTGCCCTGCCAGGCGCGTGGCGTCCATCGTCCCGGGCGAGGTGAGTGCGAGGCGCGCGAAGTGCTCCGCCGAGGCGACGAGCGCGTGGGCCAGCACCTCGGGATCGGGGGCGGGGACGGCATCGGGGCCGGGATCGGGGGAGGCGTCGGGTGAGGCATCCGGTGAGGGGGCCGCCGACAGTTCCGGTAGGGACCCGATCCACGAGGCGACCCTGCGCCGGAACCGCTCCCGGTCCGCCTCGATGCGCGCGTGGACGGCCGGGGGAGTGGTCGCCGGGGTCAGCAGGATCAGCCGCCAGGTGTCCGGGTCCTCCCGGAGCATGGCGCCCATCCGGTGCACGGCTTCGCAGGCGAAGTCGACGAGGTCCCCGCCGCCGTGTGGATCGGGGACCGCCGCGAGCAGGCGCGTGTACGCACGCTCCTGCTGCCGGTCCAGGAGGGTGAGCAGGAGTGCGTCGAGGTCGTCGAAGGCGCCGTAGACCACGGATCGGGCGACCCCCGCACGCTTGGCGATCGCGTCGATCGAGATCCGTCCGTAGCCGTCGCTCACGATCAAGGCGAGGGCGGCGTCGAGCAGTTGCTCGCGCCGTTCGGTGATCGGGACGCGCGGAGCGTAGGGGCGCCGTCTGCGCGGCCTGTCCGTGGGAGACGTCGGTGTCGACACCTTGGCATCTTACGACAGCCGTGTCTTAATTTACGACAGTGCTGTCTTAATTGGGGGAGCGGTCCAGCGCCCGCCGCCCCGGACACGAAGGAGGGCCCGATGGCCCGGCTGAACGGCAAAGAGGTCGAACCGCACGAGGACTACGGGTTCTTCGGTCCCGGATCGGTGGTCTGGAAGGTGTGGAGCTATCCGACGGCGCCCACGGTGGGCTTCCAGCGTTCCGTGGTGGTCGAGGAGCTCGATCCGCCGCTGGTGGCGGCGGTCCACGGCACCCAGGGCATCTACGAACGCAGCCGCACCCGCTACGACCGCACCCTGCGCTACTTCGCCATGGTGGCCTTCGCCGGCTCGGAGCAGGTGTGCAAGGCCGCCGATGTCCTGGTCAGGATCCACTCGAAGGCCATCGGTCAACTCCCTTACGGTGAGGGGACCTACGACGCCAACGACCCCGCCTCGCAGCTGTGGATCCAGCTGACCGGCTGGCACTCGATCCTCTACGCGTACGAGAAGTACGGGCCCGGCAAGCTCACCGCCGAGGAGGAGGCGGAGTACTGGGAGGCCTGCGCGCTCGCCGCCGAACTCCAGACGTGCTCGCCCGACGACGTCCCGCGCGACCGTGCCGGAATCCGGGCGTACTTCGAGAGCATGCGCCCGCGGCTGTCCGCCAGCCCGATCGCCCGCCAGGCCATGAACCACCTCCTGAACACCGACCTCGTCCTGCCGCCGACCCCCTGGTGGATGAAGCCCGCACGGATGGTCGTGGCCCGGACGCACCGGATCGCCACCATCGCCACCATGCCGCGCTGGATGCGGGAGATGGCGCAGATCCGGCAGTCGCGGCTCCTGGACGCCCTCGTCGTACCCGTCATGCGGACGTCCTTCGCGCTCGCCCACCTCAACCCCCGCGTCGAGCTCTTCCTGCTGGGGATGCTCTCCCCCTCCACGGTGAAGGTGGTCGCGCCGATCAAGCTCGGCGTGCCTCCCCGTACCAAGGAGGTCCTCACCCCGGAGCAGGCCCGCGCCCGGTACGGGTACGCGAGGCCCGCCGAGGCCCACGCCGACTTCCGGGCACGCCAGGCCGCACGCGTCTTCGGCGACGGGAAGGCGCCGAGCGACCAGGGCCTCATCGAGTCCCAGGAGGTACTCGGCCCGCTGGCCTGAGGCCTCGGGCGCCGAGATGGGGCGCCCGGGGTCGCGGCACGATCGTCAGCGTCAGCTCCTTCTCGGTACGGCTCCGGGTCCGGGTCCCGGGGGCAGTCGGCGCAGTGCGAGGAGGCCGCCGATGCCGGGGACGAGGGCGACGGCCCTGGTGGTGGTCGAGGCCGGCGCAAGGCGCCAGGTCGCGAGCACGACGAACAGGTAGGCACAGCCGTGGGCGGGGCCCGTCAAGGAGGAGACGGGCTTGAGATGGACGGTGGCGAGGTTGGCCAGCATGACCGTCAACGAGACGAGTTCGACGTGCGCCGCGACGCGCAGCGGGCGAAGGTTCACGGTCACGCTCCCGTGGTGGAGCCGGGGCGGACGATCATCAGGACGGTGACGGTTGCCCACAGCAGGTTGAAGACGCCGGTGAGCATGGCCAGTCGGGCAGCAGGCTGGCGGACCGGTGCCGAGGCGGGGCCGGGGACACGGGTCTCTGCGGCCATGAGGGCGTTGTCCTGGGCGGGAAGGATCAGCAGACCCAGTACGGCCGCCGCCCCGGTGGTCAGGACGATCGAGGTGATCAGCCACCCGTTGCCGAGGACACCGAGGCTGCTGGCCGTGGCGAACCCGAAGACGGGGACCGCGATGCCGATGCCGGCGTAGACGCGGCAGATGCGGTGCAGGGTGCGCAGGGTCGTCAGCGCCTCACGGTCGTCAGGGCTGGCGCCGTACGCGCTGCGCAGGGCCTTGGGGAACATGCTCGCGGCGACCGTGACCGGGCCTACGGTCAGCACCGCCGCCAGGACGTGCAGGGAGAGGAAGAGCTTCGTCATGCCCGGTGTGCCCCGCCCGCCGGGACGGAGCGCCGCCGGCCGGTGACCTTCGAGGCCGGAAGGCGGCCGGCCTTCGACGTGCCGCTCAGGGTGTCGCCGTCGACGACGACCGCGAAGGCCAGGTTCAGGCGCAGGGGTTTGGTGACGGCCTGTTTCCAGGTGAGCCGGTCACCTTCGAGGGCGAGGTCCCCGAGCGGGACGTCCTCTCCCGCTCCGGAGGCCGCTCCGGTCAGGACACCGGCCCGCCGCGAGAGTTCGACCACGGCTTCGATCCTGCCGATGGGCGTGGCGACGGACAGGTCCCAGACGCCTTCTACTGCCACTTCTGCTTCTGCGGCCATGGTGCTCGTTCTTCCTTACAAGGGGAGGAGGGGAGGGGAGGGTTACGGGCGGGGCCACGCGATCAGAGGCCGACCGGCACGGGACCCGCCTGTCGCCACACGGTGCCCCGGCGCTCATGGGCGAACAGTTCCTCCACGGCGTGGGCGATCCGGGGTCCCACCTCGCGTTCCAGCAGGTAGAGCCCCAGGTCGAGACCGGAGGTGACGCCCGCCCCGGTGACGAGGTCGCCGTCGTCGACGACCCGGGCGGCCACCGCGTGCACGCCGGTGGCCTCGAGCATGTCCAGGCCCAGGTGGTGGGTGGTGGCGTAGCGGCCCTCCAGCAGGCCGGCCATGGCCAGGACGAGCGTGCCGCCGCACACCGCTCCGAGCGTCACCTCGGGGTTGTCCCGCGCGGCTCGCAGCAGGGCGGGCAGCTCGGTCGTCAGGGTGCGGCCCAGCAGCACGGGGATGAACTCGTCCTGCCGCCACGGCCCGGCCCCCGCGTCGTGGTCGGGAACCTCGCCCGGCTCTCCCACCCGGCCCGACGCACCGGGCACCAGGATCAGGCCCGCGCGTACGGGGTCCAGGGCGGCCGTGGCGCGCAGGGCCAGGCCCCCGGTGCCGCTGACCACCTCGCGCGGCCCCTCGGCGGAGACCAGTTCCACGCTCACCGCGCCGCCCGAGGCGGTGCCGCCGGCGTACAGGACTTCGTAGGGGGCGATGACATCGAGTGGATCGAAGCCGTCGAAGAGGACGATCTGGACGTGCACGGGAGGTTCCTTCGCGCGGGCGGGGCGGCCGGTCAGCCGGGCGGCCGGCCGGTCGGCATCCGGTCCGTACCGGAGCCGCTCCCGACGCTAGGCGGCCGCCGACTCCTCTCCCAGTGGCACAAGTGACACCTTCCAACGGAATGTCGCCAATCGCCGCTGTCACTCCTCTGACGTGCCGAAACCATCGGTCCATCAACGTCGGCACCCGGAAGGCGCTCACCGCGGCCAGGTATGTTCACGCCATGCACACCATTGCCGTCCTCGCCCTGGACCAGGTGATCCCCTTCGATCTGGCCACCCCGATCGAGGTCTTTTCCCGTACCCGCCTCCCGGACGGACGCCCCGCCTACCAGGTCCGTGTCTGCGCCGAGCGCCCGGAGGTCGATGCCGGCGCCTTCACCATCCGTGCGCGCTGGGGCCTGGAAGCACTCGAGGCCGCGGACACGATCATCGTTCCCGGCACCGCCGACCCCGCGGCCCCGCTCGCTCCCGCCGTCCGCGACGCGCTGCGCGCGGCCGCCGCGAACGGCACGCGCATCGCCTCCATCTGCGTGGGCACCTTCCCCCTGGCCGCCACCGGACTCCTCGACGGCCTGCGCGCGACCACCCACTGGGCCGCGGCCGATCTCCTCGCCGCCACCCACCCGGACATCGAGGTGGACCCGGACGTCCTGTACGTCGACAACGGACAGATCCTCACCTCCGCCGGCGCCGCCGCGGGCCTGGACCTGTGCCTGCACATGATCCGCCGCGACTACGGCTCGGCCGTCGCCGCCGACGCCGCCCGGCTGTCCGTCATGCCCCTGGAGCGCGAGGGCGGACAGGCGCAGTTCATCGTCCACCGGCATGCGCCCGCCCCGCAGGGATCAGTACTGGAACCGGTACTGGCCTGGTTGCAGGACAACCTGGGCTCCGAGCTCACCCTCGCCGACATCGCCGCCCACGCCGGAACGAGCACCCGGACCCTGATCCGGCGCTTCAGCGAACAGACCGGAACCACCCCGCTCCAATGGCTCCACCGCGCACGCGTCCGCCAGGCCCAGCACCTCCTGGAGACCACGCACCACTCCGTCGAACGCATCGGCGCGCAGGTCGGATTCGGCTCGCCCACCGCCTTCCGGGACCGTTTCAAGAAGACCACCGGCGTCAGCCCGCACGCCTACCGCCGAGCCTTCAGCTGAGGCGGCGGCGCGCCCCTTACGGCCTCACCGTTCGGTGTTGTCGAGCCGTTCGAGGCGCGCCACGTTCTCCCGGTCCTCGGGGTCCGCGCTCGCCTCGGCGCCGAACCAGGCGTCGAGGATCTCCTTGAGGAGCGGTTCCGAGGTGAGGCGCAGGCTGAGCGCGAGTACGTTGGCGTCGTTCCAGCGGCGCGCACCGTCGGCGGTGTAGGCGTCCGTGCACAGGGCCGCCCGAACGCCGGGCACCTTGTTCGCGGCGATCGACGCGCCCGTACCGGTCCAGCAGCACACGACGGCCTGGTCGGCGTTGCCGCCGGCGACCTCGCGGGCCGCCGCCTCCGAGCAGGCGGCCCACTGCGGATCGTCGCCGGGGCGCAGAGCCCCGTACGTCACCACGTCGTGTCCGCGGTCGCGCAGCAGCCCGAGGAGGGCGCGAGCCACGGGTTCGTCCATGTCGGAGGAAACGGAGATCCGCATGCCCCGAGACTAACCGGCGGAGCCGCCACCGCGGGGGGCGGTGACGGCTCCTGGTGGAAGAGTGGAAGAGTGGAAGGGTGGCAGGGCGGATCAGGGGCAGCTGATCCGGATGTCGCCCGTGTCGGTGGTGCAGGTGTCGGTGCCGTTGCCGCCGTTGGCGGTGTCATTGCCAAAGACGCCGTCGGTGGTGGTGAGGCGGTCGTTGCCGTAGTAGCCGGTCAGGGTGTCGTTGCCCGGGCCGCCGTTCAGGGTGTCGTCGCCGTAGCCGCCGTCGATGTTGTCGTTGCCGTAGCCCCCGTAGACGGTGTCGTTGCCGTAGCTCGCGCGCACGGTGTCGTTGCCGCCGAGGGCGCAGATCACGTCGTTGAAGTAGCCGCCGTTCAGGGTGTCGGCGCCGCTGGTGCCGATGATCGTGCAGCCGCGGGCGTTGTTGACCGCTGTGGTCGCGGTGGCCGTGTTGTTGGTGGTGACCGGGTCCGGCTGGGCCGCGCTGACGCCCGTCGTGTTCGTCAGGGTGCCGGTGGCCCTGGGCTCGGCGGTCACCGTGACCGTGGCGCTGGCGCCCGGGGCCAGGGAGCCGAGGGCGCAGTTGGCTCCGGTCGCCGTGGTCGTGCAGGTGCCCTGCGAGGGAGCGGCTGAGACGAGGGTCGCACCGGCTCCGGCGAGCGTGTCGGACAGCGTGACCCCGGTCGCGGTGGCGGTGGAGGCCGGGGAGTTGGCGACCGTCACCGTGTACGAGGCGCGGTCGCTGATGCTCACGGTCGCCGTCCCCGCCTGCGTCACCGACAGGTTCGCGGTGGCCGGCGGGGGCGGCGGCGCGCCGTCGCCGCCGTCGTAGCGGGCCAGTGCGAAGGCGTAGCCCGCCCCGTAGCCGGCCGCGACGATCTTGCCGTCCGGCTGTACGAGCACCCCGCGGGCCTCGTCGAAGTCCCCGAAGCCGGTGACCACGAAGCCGTCGCCGCCGAAGCCCGTGTCCACGGCGCCGTTGGTGTTGAAGCGGGCCAGGCCGAAGTCGTTGGCCTCGGAACTGTTCGGGTCGTCGGCCCGGCCGGCGAGGACGATCTTGCCGTTCTGCTGGAGCGCCATGGCGGACGCGGCTCCGCCGTCACCGGGGAAGCTGACCGAGGTGCGCCCGCCCGTGCCGAAGCCGGTGTCGGGGCTGCCGTTGGCGTTGTAGCGCAGGAGGGCGAAGCCGGCGCCGCCGGAGCCCGCGGCGAGGATCTTGCCGTCCGGCTGCACCGCCACGGCGTTGCCGAACTCGGTGCCGCCGAAGTCCGCGGTCACCATGCCGTCACCGCTGAAGGTGGTGTCGAGGCTGCCGTTGGGCAGGTAGCGGGCCACGCCGATGTCGAAGGCGGTGTTGCCCACGTAACCGACCGCGAGGATCTTGCCGTCCGACTGGAGCGCCATGGCGCGCGCGATGCCGCCGGCGTCCTGGGGCGAGGCGGGCGTGAAGCCCGCGACCACCGCGCCGTCACCTCCGAGAGCCGGGTCCAGGCTGCCGTCGGTGTTGAGGCGGACCAGCGCGAAGCCGCCGCCACCGCCCTTGCCCGCGGCGATGATCTTGCCGTCGGGCTGCACCGCCACGTCCGCACCGTCCGCGGACCCGCCGAACTCCTCGACCCGCACCAGGCCGCCGTCGCCGAAGCCCAGGTCCGGGCTGCCGTCGGTGTTGTAGCGGGCCACGGAGAAGAAGCAGCACCCGCCGCCCTCCTCCGCGATCACCTCGGTGGTCCCCGCCACGACGATCTTCCCGTCGGAGGGCTGGACCGCCACCGCGTTGGCGATGTGGCCGCCCCCGCCGAAGTCGTTGGTCACCGTGCCGTCACCGCCGAAGGTGGTGTCGGGGCTGCCGTTGGTGTCGTAGCGGGCGAGCGCGAAGCCGGCATCGGTCGAGCCGCCCACCACGACCAGCTTGCCGTCGGCCTGCCGAGCGATGTCGTGGCCTTCTGCGCTTCCGGGGAAGACGGTGGTCACCCGGCCGTCGGGCCCGAAGCCGGGGTCGAGATCGCCGGGGGCCGCCAGCGCGGTCCCGGGCAGCGCGAGTACGAGTACGAGCCCGAGCGCGGCCAACGTCCCGGCCCTCCCGCCGGGCCTGCGGCGGCGGTGGGCTGGTCTGAGGGGTGTGCGGGTCATGGGCGTACGGACCTCCGTGTTCGCGGCGTCGTAGCGTGCGGTGAGCAGCGCACAGCTTCGTGCCGGAGCCGTACGCGGTCCAACGAGACGTGCCGTACTGCGCCCACTGGCTCCCGGGAACCACCCCGGCGGGGGAGCGCGCGGGGTGCGAGCGCGCCCTGGACGCCGCACATGGGGGCACCCTGCCGCTGGGAGGCCGGGCTCAGTGCAGACCGGTTCCCGGCTCGTCTCCCGGCCCCGGGCGGTCTGCTCGGCCGCAGAGCAAGCACCGGTTAGGGTGATCCGACCAGCTGATCGACGCACCCCGCGCCCGGTCAACGGTCATGGAGACAGGGGGAGTTGGTGGAGCCGTTGCAGCCCGGTGATCCGCCGGAGATCGGCGGGTACCGACTGTTGGCACGGCTCGGCGAGGGAGGGATGGGCGAGGTGTTCCTGGCGCGGACGGCATCCGGTCGGCCGCTGGCCCTGAAGACCGTCCACAGGGACCTGGGCCGGGATCCGGACTTCGCCGACCGCTTCGCCCGGGAGATACGCGCCAACGACCGTGTGCGTTCCGCGTGGACGGTCTCGGTGGTGGACTTCAGCCCTCCGGGGGCGTCCCGGCAGTGGCTGGCGACGGAGTACATCGCCGCGCCGTCGCTGGCCGACTGGGTGCGCCGGCACGGGACGCTGGCCACACCGGCCCTGTGGTGCCTGGCCCGGGAGCTGTCGGCCGCGCTCGTGGCCGTACGGGCGGCGGGTGTGGTCCACCGCGACATCAAGCCGGCGAACGTGCTGCTCGGCCCGGAGCGGCCCTTCCTCATCGACTTCGGCATCGCCCGCGCCGTCCGCGACCCGCGCTACACCCGGACGGGCGCGGTCATGGGCACGCCCGGCTACCTCGCGCCGGAGCAGGCGATCGGAGCCGTGGCCGAAGCGCCGGCCGACGTCTTCTCGCTCGCCGCGGTACTCGTGTACGCGGCGACCGGCCGAAGTCCCTTCCTGGCCCCCGGCGAGGAGCTGGAACTCCCCGGCCTCCTCTACCGGATCGTTTACGACGAGCCCCGCCTCGAAGGCGTTCCGCAGGGGCTGGTTCCCCTGTTGGGGGAGTGCCTCGCCAAGGAGCCGGAGCGGCGCCCGACCGCGCAAGAGGTGCTGGCGGGGCTCGGCGCCGCGGCGGAGCAGTGGAGCGGGGCGCTGCCGCCGGCCCTGGTGGCGGACGTAGGCCTCCGGGAAGCCGAACTGCGTCGGACCCTGGCCGCCCCGCAGGCGCCCGCCCGCCCGCTCGCCCCGCCGCAGCCGCCCGCCCTGCCCGTGGGGATGGCGCCGGTGCCCCCTCGGACGGCTCCCGGGACTCCGCTGCGCCACCCCGTCTCCGGCGGGCTCCGGCACGGGCCCCTGGTGTGGGGCGGGGCCGTCGGCGTCGGGGTCCTCGCCGCTGCCGTTGCGCTCGCGATCAAGGTTCCCTGGGGTGGATCCGGGGGCGCCGCCGGAGACGGTTCCACCGCCCCGCCCGCGGTGGCGGTGCCGGATTCGTGGGTCGGCACGTGGACCGGCGTCGGGCCCGGGACGCCGGACGCCGACGGAGTCGCGCGGGCGAGGACGGGCCGGTTCTCGGTCACGGTCACGTTGAACAAGGGGAGCGTGGGCGACCTCGTGGGACGGCAGGTCAGCGAGGTGCGGGAAACCGCCACCGGGCGGAACCTGGGGTGCACCGAGGCCCTCGAACTGCGGCAGATGTCCGGAGGCAGGGCGGTCTTCGCGGCGGCGACCAGCCATCCGACCGACCCCGCGGCCACCATCGAGTGCCCCAAGGGCAATCTCTACGTGCTGACCATGCCGGAGCCCGACCGGCTGACCCTGGAAGCGGAAGGGGCCCAGTCGGCGGGCGCCCCCGGAACCCTGACCCGCAGCCGCTGAGCGGTCCCCGTGGGGGAGCAGCCGAGTAGCCGCGTTCTCCAGGTGTAAATAGAGGTGGCCACTCCCATTCGCTGTCCATATTCGCATGATCGAAGATGGGTATGGATTCCGTCAGTTCATCGTGCGGGCACGGGGAGTGAGGGCGGAATGGAATCAACGCAGGGAATCACCGAAGGTGGGATGTGGCGATTAGTCACCGGTGTGCCGGTTGCTCGACTTTGCGAGGGGGTGCTGGGGTATCGGGGATACTGGTTGGCAATGAATCGGCCACAGCGGCGCATTGAAGTCCCCAATGCGACGGTCACCATGGCGATCAATTTCGGTGATCCGGTCCGAGTCGGCCCGATCGCCACCGCGGACACCCGGGTCGCCTCGGCCGCATCGCGCGCCCCGGCCGCTGTGCTCAGCGCCGCCACGTCGTACACCTCGCTGGTCAATGGCCTCAGGACGGACTCGGTGCTCGGCGAGCACGAGGGGCGACTGCACGGAGTCGAGGTGCATTTCGCCCCCTGGATGGCGTACACCGTCTTCGGTACGGACATGCACGAGCTCAGAAGTCGCACGGTACCGCTGGTGGATCTCCTCGGCCCGCTCAGCCACCGCCTCGAAGACCGCCTGGCGCAGGCTCCGGGCTGGCGGGCGAGGTTCGCCCTGATGGACGCCCTCCTGCTGCACAGGCTCGAAGTGGGACGCGCGCCGGCCCCGCAGGTGGTGTGGGCCTGGAGAGAGCTGGTCCGCAGCGACGGACTGATCCCGCTGAGCGAGCTGATCAAGACCGCCGACTGGAGTGCCCGGCACCTCGAACTCAGGTTCCGCGAGCAGATCGGCCAGTCCCCGAAGACGGTCTCGCGCGTGCTGCGCATGCGCCGGACGCTGAGAATGCTGACCTCCGGCCGTTCTCCGTCGAATGTGGCGGCCTCCTGCGGGTTTTACGACCAGGCGCACCTGCACCGCGATTTCAGGGCGATGACGGGTTTCACCCCGAAGGAATTCCTTGCCGGTCGGGGCGGCGTGGACCGGCCGGTGGACCGGGTTCCGGGACAAATCACGAGCATGCTGCTGTGAGTTCCTAGCGTTTTTGTCCAATACCCGCAGATCTGCAGGCTGCGATAGTGACGCGTCCGCATTCGAGATCGACTTCAGATGGAGAACTCGTGCAGATCAAGAGGAACGCCGCGGCCCTGATGGCGGCCACCGCACTGCTGACCGGCTTCGGTGCCGTCGCCGGGGCCACCAGCGCGCAGGCCGCGGGCGGGTCGTACTCGGCCACCACCACGAACGGCTGCGGTTCCGCGTCGGGGACCTACCACTGGTACGCGACGGGGTCCGCCAGTGGCAAGACGGTCTACAAGACGGACTGGAACTTCAACGTCCACGACAACTGCGCGGACGGCAAGGCCGTGTCCCTCTACGTCAAGTACAACAAGTGGGACGGATCCAAGTGGGTCTACCACACCTCCAGTTACAACAAGCTGGAGTCCTCGGGCTCGAGCACGAACGTGGCGGACGTCCGGATCTTCGTCTGCCTCGTGGGCGACGGCAACAGCTGTGGAGAGATCCACTGACGACGGGCCGTCCGGCTTGAGAGCAGCGCGCGGGGGAGGAACGGCGGCACGGACTTCGTGCCGCCGTTCCTCCCCCGCGCTGTTCGGGCGAAGCCGCTACTTGCCGACGGAGGTGTGGGCGGTCTCGGTCGAGGGGCCCGAGGACTCCCGCAGTTCGAGACGTTCCGCCCGGGGTGCGGGGATGAGGGCGGCGACGGCCCCGGACAGCAGGGCGAAGCCGCCACCCATCAGCAGGCCGGTCCGAAAGCCCGTCTCGGAGGTGAAGGTGACGCCGCCGGCCGTGGTGGTCATCCGGGCCAGGACGACACCGACGACGGCGGCGCCGAAGGAGGTGCCCAGGGAGCGCATGAGGGCGTTGAAGCCGTTCGCGGCGCCGGTCTCCGCCGGCGGTACCGCGCTCATGACCAGGGCGGGCATGGCTCCGTAGGCGAGGGCGACACCGCTGTTGATGACCATGGCGGCGGCCATCAGTCCGACGGCGGTCGAGGCCAGCAGGAGCGCCACGCCGTACCCCGCGGCCAGGACGAGCGCCCCGCAGACGAGCGTGACCTTCGGGCCGCGGGCATTGGTGAGCCTGCCCCCGAGGGGGGAGACCGCCATCATCATCAGCCCGCCGGGGAGCATCCACATCCCGGCCGCCATCATGGACTGGCCCAGGCCGTAGCCGGTGGACTCGGGGAACTGGAGCAGCTGCGGGATCACCAGCATGCTCGCGTACATGCCGAAGCCGATGGAGACCGAGGCGAGGTTGGTCAGCAGGACGCGCGGACGGACCGTGGTGCGCAGGTCGACCAGCGGGTCGGTGGTGCGCCATTCGAACCACCCCCAGGCGGCGAGGACCACGACGGCGGTGGTGATCAGCCCGAGGGTGGTGGCGGAGCCCCAGCCCCAGTCCGCCCCCTTCGACACGGAGAGCAGCAGGCACACCAGGCCCGCAGCCAGGCCCAGCGCGCCGACCACGTCGAAGCGCTGGCCCCTGGCGCCGGCGGGGACGTCCGGTACGAAGGCCACGATCATGACGGCGACGGCGGCCGCGAGCGCCGCGGCTCCCCAGAACAGGAAGCGCCAGTTCGCGTACTGCGCCACGGCGGCGGAGAGCGGGAGGCCTATCCCGCCGCCGATGCCCATGGAGGCGCTCACCAGGGCGATGGAGGAACTGAGCTTCTCGGCCGGGAGGATGTCACGGAGCAGGGCGATGCCCAGCGGGATCATGCCCATGCCGATGCCTTGCAGGCCACGCCCCACGATCATCGGGATGACGCTGCCGGCCAGGGCGCACACCACCGATCCGACGATCAGCGGCACGCAACACGCCAGCAGCATGCGGCGCTTGCCGACCATGTCGCCCAGCCGCCCGCTGATGGGGACGCACACGCCCGCGACGAGGAGGGTGGCGGTCACGACCCAGGCGGCGTTGGAGTGGGAGGTGTGGAGGATGCGTGGCAGGTCGGTCAGCAGCGGAGTGACCAGGGTCTGCATGACGGCCGCGGCGACCCCCGCGAGTGCGAGCGTCGCGATCACCTTGCCCGTGGGGGTGGCGGCCGTGGGGGACTGTGGCATGAAGAGTCCTAGAGGCGTAGGTCGAAGGCCCGGCCGGCCGGACGGCACGGGTGCGCGAGGTACGGAGTGGACTGCCCGGCAGCGAGTGGGTACGCGGTCGGTGCACACCGCAAGCAGTAGTCAACTATCAGTTCGTGGCGCGCGGCATGTCAACCAGATCCGATCGTCGACTATCAGTTGCTATTGTCGGCAGTGTGCCGACCGACACCCCTAAACCCCTGCGAGCCGACGCCGCGCGCAACATCGAGAAGATCGTCAGGGCGGCACGCGACGTATACGCCGAGGTGGGGCCCGATGCGCCGCTCGACGAGATCGCCCGGCGGGCCGGCGTGGGGATCGCCACGCTCTTCCGCCGCTTCCCGGACAAGGCGGCTCTCCTTCGAGCCGTACTCGACCAGCAGTTCACCCAGGACGTCCTGCCTGCCATCGCTCGCGCGCTCGCCGACGAGGACCCGCGCCGCGGTCTGACCGTCGTGATCGAAGCCGCGCTGACGTCGGCCGCCGACGAGCACCACGTACTGACGGCGGCCCGCAACGCCGGCGTGTTCACCGCGGAGATCAGCGCCCGCTTCTTCGACGCGCTCGACCCGCTGGTGACGCGGGGCCAGCATGCCGGGGTGATCCGCGAAGACCTCGTACCCGACGATCTGAAGCGGATCATGAGCATGCTGGTCAGCGTGCTGTGGACCATGGATCCGGCCGAGGACGGCTGGCGGCGCTACGTGACCCTGGTCCTGGACGGCCTCAACCCCGCGGCGGCCAGCCCCCTACCCCACCCGGCACCCCCGCTCCTGCACAGACCGCACCCCCGCTGATCGCCCGGCGACCGGGTCGGCCTGGCCGGCCGCAACGGCACGGGCAAGACCACCCCGACGAGGATGCTCGCCGGTGAGGCACCGCCCACCGGCGGCGTCGCCCTCGCCACCCTGGTCAGCTCGGGCGCGAACGTGCTGCTGCTCGACGAGCCCACCAACAACCTCGACCCCGTCCCCCGCGGCGAGGTCCTCGCCGCGGTCGCCGCCTACCCGGGCGCGGTCATCACGGTCAGCCACGACGAGGAAGCCGTCGAGGCCCTGCGCCCACAGCGCGTCCTGCTCCTCCCTTATCCGGTGGAGGAGTTGAGGATGCGGCGGATGATGGCCGCGGCTTCATCCGGGTTGCGGTCCAGCCAGTCGGTGAGGTGTTGGCGTACGACTTCTTGGACGTAGGCGTTTGCCTCGGGATTGCCGAGCTTGGTTCTGGTGGAGCCCTCGAAAACAGGACGGGCGAGTTTTACGGAGACGACCGCGCTCAGGCCCGCCTGGACGGCTTCGGCCGTGATGTCCTCGTCGTTCGCGGACAGATGCCGTTGACGGCGCGCGTAGTCGTTGACGATGTCCGTGAGCGCAGTACGGAAGCCCTGTTCGTGGGCGCCGCCCTCATGAGTGCGGACGCTGTTCGCGAAGGAACGGAACTCTTCTTGGGGCCAGGTGCTCCACTGCATGGCGACTTGCACGAAGATCGTCTCGTCTTGATTCTCCGACTCGAAGCCGATGGCGGGGAAGTGGACGAGACTCGGGGGGTAGGGATTGAGATGGGCGACGTAGGCCAGAAGACCGTCCGCGTGGTGGTGGCGGACCGGCCGTTCAGGACGCTCGTCGGTGAGTGAGATGGCCAGGCCCCCGTTGAGGAAGGCCAGTTCCTCGAAGCGTTCCGACAGCGTGGCGAACGAGTAGCGGGTGGTCTCGAAGATGTCGGCGTCGGGCAAGAACGCAATCGCGGTGCCGTGTTCGCTCGTTTCCTCCCTCCTGGTCAAGGGAGTGGTCGGGGTGCCCTTCTCGTAGTCCTGGGTCCAACGGTGGCCGTCTCGGCGGATCTCGACCGTGAGACGGCTCGAAAGCGCGTTGACCACGCCCAGGCCCAGGCCGCCGAGGCCGCCGGAAACCCAGTAGCCGGTACGGGGCTTGGAGCCCCAGGACAGCTCCGTCAGTTCGCGTTCGAGGGTGGACTTACCAACGGGCTCCTCTGCCCCGACGGGCAGCCCCCGCCCGTTGTCGGCGACGCACATGCCGCCGTCCGGGGTGATCGTGACGTCGATGGCGTCGGCGCGGCCGGCGAGGTGCTCATCGACGGCGTACGAGACGACCTCATACACCATTTGATGCAGGCCGCGCTCGCCGGTCGAGCCTATGTACATGCCGGGGCGCCGGCGTACCGCCTCGAGGCCTTCTAGTACCTGGATGTGACCGCTGTTGTACTCGTGCACGTTCGGGGGCTGACTGGGGTTGCCGGACTCGGTCATGAAGCACCCTCCCTGGGCCGTCCTGAGCATGGTGGTGAGCGGACGCGGCCGAAGCAGCCGACGCTGAATCCAGGCCGTCGTGCGCGCCTGCTCATCCTAGGTTTCTGGAGGCAAAAGCGCAGGTCAGCCCACATGTGATGAGATCTCAGGCGGCCGCCTCAAGGGCTTTTCCGAAGTCGCCGTCCGGAGGGGGTCCCGACCGGGAGCGCAGCGGCGTGAAGGCCGCGCCGAAGGCGCGCGAGGGGCGTTCTCGGCTGGGGCTGAGGGGTCTTTCCGTGAATTTTCCGGCGGGGTGCGACGTGTCCGCCCCGGGGGTCTCGAACCGAGTCCGGTGGCCGCAGTCACATGACCAGCGGCTCAGCCAGGAGGACGACCTGGTCGAGATCGACATCGAAGCCGAGCACCGGATGGCCGTGGTCACCCTCCGGATCCATCAGGACCGGTTTGCCCAAGCGTCGTCCGATGTCTCGCAAGAAGCCGCAGAACACATCAAGTCGCTCTTGCCCCTGCAACTCCCGCAGGTCAACGTCGAAGTCGATGACCTCGTCGTCAAGGAAACGGAAGATCGCCAGTACATCAGGAGTCGGCCAGACCCGCAGGTCCGGGCACTCGGCATCCGCCGGGCGGGACAGCACGGTCTCCGCGCGAGGCGCCGGCAGCACCGTCTCGCCTTCGGAGTACTGGTACTTCCAGCCTCTCTCCTCGACGAGATCAAGGACCGCCTGCCAGTCCTCCACCGAGCAATCAGGGACGCGCACGTCCGGCAGCGACCCCATCAGGTCAGCGTCGAAGAAACAGCTCACGTCGTCCCACAGAAGATCAGCCACACCGCCATGCTGCCCGGCTCCCCGATCCGACGCAGCCCCGTTTCCCTTGACCAAAGGGATAGGGACCCCCCGGCAGCCAGCTCTTGGTCAAGGGACCGGGGCTCGTAGCGGGCGGACCCGCTGCTAAAGGGTGTTGCAGAAGGCTCGGCGTTGGGCATTTTCCCTGTATGGGTGGGGTGTTGCGGGCTGAGCCGGTGTGGGTGGAGACGTTCACGGGCTTGCGGATCGATCGGTTCGCGAAGCTGGTGAAGGTGGTGCGCGAGCGGGGCGGGAACGGGCCCGGCGGTGGCCGGCCTTGGTGCCTACCGCTGCCCGACAGGGTGCTGCTGGTGGCGGTGTACTACCGCACGAACCTGACCATGCGGCAGCTCGCTCCGCTCTTCGGGATCTCCCCGGCCACCGTCTGTCGAGTCATCCAGCGCCTACGGCCGCTGCTGGCGCTGGAGCCGGCCCCGCGGCCGGTCGCCGACGTGGAACGGCTGTGGATCGTGGACGGAACCTTGATCCCAGTCCGCGACCGCACCGTCGCCGCCTCGTCCCGCAACTACCGGTTCTCGGCGAACGTGCAGGTCATCATCGACGCGGACAGCCGCCTGGTCGTCGCGAGCGCCCGCCCGGCGCCCGGCAACAAGGCCGACGCCCACGTCTGGCGCGAGTCGGATCTGCCGGCCCAGGCCGCCGGGACGACGGTCATCGCGGACGGCGCCTACTTGGGCACCGGGCTGATCGTCCCGCACCGCAGACGAGCTGGACGCCCCCTCCTGCGCGGCCAGGAAGAAGACAACGCCGAACACCGACGCGTTCGCGCCCGCGTCGAGCACACCTTCGCCCGCATGAAGAACTGGAAGATCCTCCGCGACTGCCGCCAGAAAGGAGACGGCCTCCACCACGCCGTCCAAGCCGTCGCCACCATGCACAACCTCGCGATGACACGGTGAAACAGCAGCTCAACCCGCCACACAGCCCTGCCCACACTGAGCCTTCTGCAACAACCTTTAGAGCCTGTCTCTTTGACCAGTGAGTGCCTCGTGGTGGGGCTGGTTAGTCTGCTGCGATGACGAATAGCGAGCTGATCGTTGACCTGCGCGGTCGGCCGATCGAGACACTCAACGACTTCTGGGACGCTGTTGCCCAACCGTGCGGGCTGCCGGAGTGGTTTGGCCGGAACCTGGACGCGTGGTCGGACACGATCGAGACCCGGGGCATTTCTGAGGTGATCGACAGCCACGACATTCTGATCGTGCACGTCGACCAGCGGGGTCTCTTTGGTGGGGACCGGCGGGAGGCCAACGTCCTGGCCAGCATCTTTGACGGAGACCAGAACCGCCTCGTCGTCCATGGGCTGGCCTGACGAATCCTTCGGACGCCTTGCTCAGCGCCGGGTCCAGATGAGGATGGCAGCCAGGTGGAGTGCGGCCTGGTAGGCGATGGCGAGTTTGTCCGTCCGCATTGCAAGGCCACGCCACTGCTTGAGCCGGGCGATGCACCGCTCGACGGTATTGCGCTCCTTGTACGTCTCGGCGTCGAAGCCGGGCGGGCGGCCTCCGGCGCGGCCTCGACGCAGACGGTGGCCGATCTGGTCGGCGGGCTGCGGGATGACCGCACGGATGCCGCGTCGACGGAGGTGCCCGCGGATCGCGCGGGAGGAGTAGGCGCGATCCGCAAGGACGACCGCAGGGCGGGTTCTTGGCCTGCCGAGTCCACTCCGCGGGATCCGGATTCCGGCCATGACCGCTTCGAAGGCCGGCGCGTCACCTGCCTGGCCTGCGGTGACCCGGATGGAGAGAGGCCGCGCCTGGCTATCACTGGCCAGGTGGACCTTCGTGCTCAAGCCACCACGGGAGCGTCCGAGCGCGTGGTCCTCCGGCTCAGACCGGCCGGGAGCCCCTTTTTCCTCGCTCCGGCCGAGTGCTGGTGAGCCCGGCAGACAGTGGAGTCCACGGAGACCTTGGGCGGATAGAGGCTGCGCAGGTACCGGCAGAACTCCAGGAACTGGGTGCGCTTCTTGACCGGCTTGATGTGGCCGTAGAGCTTGTCCCTGGTCAGGTCCAGGGCGGCGAACAGGTGCCGTACTCCGCCGTAACGGTTGTAGGTCGCCCGCCGCCGACGGCGGGGTTCGCGGTCGGGGTCCTTGTGTTTCCCGCCGCGCTCGGCCCATTGCCGGCCGGGTTGGGGCATCAGGTTGAGCGGGCCGAACTCGTCCATGCAGAAGATGACTTCGGGTTCGTCGGACTCGGGTATGACCTCCCGGTCGGCGATCGCGTAGAGGTGCTCGACCCGGGCCTTCTTGGCCGCATAGTCCGGATCGCGGGAGGTCTTCCAGGTCTTCAGGCGTTGAAAGGAGACGCCTTCCTCGCGGAGCAGGATGCGCAGGCCCTCGTGGCTGATGTCGTCGACCACCCCCTCGGCGACCAGGAAGTCCGCCAGCTTGGTCAGGCTCCAGGTCGAGAACGGCAGGTCGTGCTCGGTCGGCTTCGACTTCGCGATCTTCTTGATCTCGCGCCGCTCGGGCAGTGTGAACGTCTTCGGACGCCCTCCCTTGTACTTCGGATACAGCGACTCGAAGCCGTCGGCGTTGAAGTTGTGGATCACATCCCGGACCCGGTCCGGGCTGGTGAACGACACCTTGGCGATCTTCGCCACCGCCATCCCTTGCGCGGACAGCAGAACCATCTGAGCCCGCCGCCAGGTCACCACCGACCCGGTACCCCTGCGGATGATCCGCAGCAGCCGTCTGCCCTCGTCATCGTCGATCTCGCCTACCCGCACCCGCTCCGCCACAAATCAGCAGCCTGACCGATCCGTCCACCCCCCACCACGCCCTTTGCCGCCGTCGGCATGCCGTCGCAACCACGCCGCCTCCGTGGGCGTCAGATTCGGGTCATCCAGCTTCACCCGGACCGCCTCCTGCATCCGTCCCGCCGGGTTGGTCCGGCAGCCGCTGCGCACACCGCGCAGCAACAGCCCCCGCCCGAGGCGGGCGGCGAGTCCCGGCACGTCCGCACTGCCCACGGTCACCATGGTCATCGCCACATCGGCAGCCGGATCACCAGCGCCCGCGTTGCACCAGTCGATCACTACCGGGCCCCGCCGGGTCAGAATGACGTTGCCTGGGTGTAGGTCCAGATGTAGCACCCGGTCACCATCCGCCGTGCTGAACCGCTTGGGCAGCCACTCCGGTGCCGACAGCGCATGCAGCCGGTCGTGCAGGCGGCCCAGCTCCCGGCCGAGAGAACCCACCCGCCACGGGCGCCGGGCCAGCTCATCCAGCATCGTCGGCCCGGCCAGCCGCTCAAGAACCATGTCGGTGTCGGTGATCTCGTACACCCGCGGCACCGGATACCCACATGCCGCAAGGTGCGTCATCAAGCGTGACTCCAGACCGGTGGGCCCCCCGTGCCGGTATCGCCGCAGCACCCTGGACTCATCCAGGGCATACACATCAGCATCCCGGCCCTGCGCGATCAACTCCATGCGGTGCAGTCTGCATTGACGACCCAGCCCTCGCCAACAGGGCGAACGTTGCCTGATTCGGCACTAGCCACCACGGCCACAGGGTCTTCGGTAGTATCCATGCCTCCATGATCGCGAGGCTGCCATGGCCAGGAAAGAGATTTGCCTGCCCGCTGCCGCCTGAAGCTGGCCCGGCCTGGTATTCGCACCGACAAGCTCGCCATCGTCTACCAGGCCGCATGCCCCCTCGCGGCCAGCCTCATACGGCTCCGCAGATGACCAAAGAGACAGGCTCTAAAGGTTGTTGCAGAAGGCTCAGTGTGGGCAGGGCTGTGTGGCGGGTTGAGCTGCTGTTTCACCGTGTCATCGCGAGGTTGTGCATGGTGGCGACGGCTTGGACGGCGTGGTGGAGGCCGTCTCCTTTCTGGCGGCAGTCGCGGAGGATCTTCCAGTTCTTCATGCGGGCGAAGGTGTGCTCGACGCGGGCGCGAACGCGTCGGTGTTCGGCGTTGTCTTCTTCCTGGCCGCGCAGGAGGGGGCGTCCAGCTCGTCTGCGGTGCGGGACGATCAGCCCGGTGCCCAAGTAGGCGCCGTCCGCGATGACCGTCGTCCCGGCGGCCTGGGCCGGCAGATCCGACTCGCGCCAGACGTGGGCGTCGGCCTTGTTGCCGGGCGCCGGGCGGGCGCTCGCGACGACCAGGCGGCTGTCCGCGTCGATGATGACCTGCACGTTCGCCGAGAACCGGTAGTTGCGGGACGAGGCGGCGACGGTGCGGTCGCGGACTGGGATCAAGGTTCCGTCCACGATCCACAGCCGTTCCACGTCGGCGACCGGCCGCGGGGCCGGCTCCAGCGCCAGCAGCGGCCGTAGGCGCTGGATGACTCGACAGACGGTGGCCGGGGAGATCCCGAAGAGCGGAGCGAGCTGCCGCATGGTCAGGTTCGTGCGGTAGTACACCGCCACCAGCAGCACCCTGTCGGGCAGCGGTAGGCACCAGGGCCGGCCACCGCCGGGCCCGTTCCCGCCCCGCTCGCGCACCACCTTCACCAGCTTCGCGAACCGATCGATCCGCAAGCCCGTGAACGTCTCCACCCACACCGGCTCAGCCCGCAACACCCCACCCATACAGGGAAAATGCCCAACGCCGAGCCTTCTGCAACACCCTTTAGGCCTCTGACGCCGGCACGCCGCCAGCCTGCTCGCGCAGCGCCAGCCACTCCTGGAGCTCGATCAGATTTCCTTCCGGGTCCTCCAGGTAGGCGACCCGTATTCGGTCGCCCATCGGGCCCGGGTTGCGGGTGAACTCCGCACCCCGCGAGGTGAGTTCGGCGTGGGCCGCGTCCAGGTCGTCCACCCGCAGAACCACCAGCGCGCGGTATCCCTCCGGCTCCGCCCCCAACTGCCCCAGCACGTCGGCCATCTGCGCCCGGTCCTGCAGCGCGATCGCGGCGTGTCCGGTGTCGGGGCTGAGCTTGGCGTACGGGCCGGCCTCGGCCTCGAACTGCGGCTTGAGCCCGAGCACGTCCCGGTAGAAGCGGTAGACGGCGGGGAAGTCGGACACCAACAGGCGTATCTGGGTGAGTTCCATAGTGACCCTTCTAGCCCAATCCCGGCTCGATCGCGATCCCCCCAAGCCGCCTCCGGTGGGCCGGCCTCCGCGGGCGGCTCCGCCGCCGCTCCAGCGCCGAGTAAGGCCGCCTATGCCGCCGATGCCAAAACCCGCCACGACTACATCCAAGCCGCCACCAGCAGCATCCCGGCGCTCACCGAATACGACTCCCTGCACGGCAACACCCTCATCCGCGTCACCCACCTCCTCAGGCGGGCACAGGCAGCCGACTACGAGAAGGCCGCTGCCAAGCTCGGGTAGCAGCAACGCCCTTCGCGGGGGAACAGTGGCCAGTAACCCGGACCAGTCCGCCGAAACACTGGCCGCGCCCCAAGACCCGACACCAGGCCGCGCCCGTACGCCAGATGCGACCCGGTGCGACAAGGCGGAAACGGTAGCCGGCTAACGAATCTCCGCTACGGTGGAAATCACCAGTCGTGATTCCGCCGTGGAGGCCGTCGTGAGCGAGACCCCGTGGACCATCGAGCGGATCTGCGGCGCACTCGGCAACCCCGTACTCGCCCAGCGCTTCGTCGGCGAGATCAACCGGGCCCCCGCCCACGAACTCCTCGCCGTGTTCGCACGCTGGGAACGCGTCGCCAAGGACACGGTCGCAGCCATCCAGCGAGGCCGGGACATTGCCGCAGCCCAAGGCCGCGGCGAGGACCCCACGGAGTCCTGGATCGACGTAACGGACCGGGTCCGAGCGGACGCCGCGCGGCTCCGGACCCGCGGCGCTGCCTGAATTCCCGAAGCGGCCCTTACCTCCCGCGCGGATCGCTACGCTAAGTCGCGCAAAGATCGCTGCCCGCCGTCCGGTGGTCTGTGCCCCTGAAAACTGGTGCTCAGACATTGGAAGCAGACGAAGCAGATGTGACCCATCGCCTCAAGTACGACCCTGCGGCCGAGGCCGTCCACGAAGCCATGCCGGGGCCGGCCAGCGAGACCCTCACTCTGGCCCTTGCGGATGCCTGTCAGGACCCCCTCGGCGCCACCGAGGCATACGGCGACGACGACGGCATCGTGCGGATGATCGTCACCGAGCAGTGCTTCGCCGTCGTCCTCATCGGACACGCGCTCAAGACGATCACCGTCCTGCAGATCAACTATCTCGGGTGAGAACTGGGCCCCCGCCGCCGGAAGGTGCGGGGCATCGGTGCGTCGCTGGGCGTGGGTAGCCCTCACCTTGTTCTTTTTGCCCCCTATGGCGCCCGTGGCCTTCGATGCGGGGGTCGGATCCGTCCGTGAGCCTGCCCCCGAAAGGGGTACGGGCGGGCACGCTGGGTGAGATCCGGGGCCTCCGGCGGTGACCCGCCCCACAGGACCTAGGTCACATACGAGCCGGGATAGTAGTCCTTAAACGTCCCCTACGCACCCCTCCATACCGGCCCTCACCTGCTCTGATGCCTGCCCGGGCGGAGGGGGTCGTTGCGCCCCGGCTGCGAGGACCACTAGTAAGAGGGGGCGTTGCCAGGGCCCGGGAACCCCCGTAGAACTGGATGAGTCGCAGGGCGGACGGAGATCCCCCCGGGTTCACCCCCGGTCTCCCGCTCCCCGGACGAACCCCTCTCCTTCGCGTGAGTGGCTCACGCATGTCTTCGGCATGCCTGCGACCGTCCCTGTCCCCTTCGGAAGGTCAATCCGTGTCCAACGCAGTCATCCGCCGCATCGCCGCTTCCAAGAAGACCCTCGCGGGTACCGTCCTCGCCCTGGGCGTCGCCGGTTCCATGCTGGCCGCGGTTCCCGCGCAGGCCGCCCCGATGAGCGCCAAGGCGATCGCCCAGCAGATGATCAAGGACCCGGCCCAGTTCGCTGCGTTCAACAACATCGTTTCCCGCGAGAGTGGCTGGGACCACACCGCCACGAACTCCTCTTCCGGCGCGTACGGCCTGGTCCAGGCCCTGCCGGCCTCGAAGATGGCCTCGGCGGGCTCGGACTGGAAGACCAACCCGGCCACCCAGATCAAGTGGGGCCTGGACTACATGAACTCCCGCTACGGCAGCCCCGTCGGCGCCTGGAGCTTCTGGCAGAACCACCACTGGTACTAAGCCACCAGCGGCAACAGACACAGCAGCACGCCCGGCCCGGACTTCCCGGCCGGGCGTTTTGCGTATGCGGCGGCCGCCGAGCTCCGGTCGCGCGAAGCCCGGCGGGATGAGGCCGGACAGGGCGATTGCGTGACGGAATTCCGTCTCCGTGCCGTGTCCATCGTGTTCGAATGATCAGCCGCGCATCCGGAGATCGCGCGAGCGTGTCGGATTCGGAAGGGGCGCGGGCATGTTCCAAGAAGAGCGTCGGGCGATGTGCTACGAGGCCGGACGCCTGCTGGGCGTTCGATACGGCAGCTTCCCGGACGCGCCGACCACGATTCCCGCCGTGATCCTGGACTTCGAGGACGGGTCCTGGGTGCTGGCGGTCAACGCCGACGACGACACGATCCGCATCTCCAGCTCCGACGGGCTCCCGCTGGAAGGCGTGTGCGTCGGGGATGCGCCCCAGGACTCGCCGTGGACCCGCGTGCTGGGCGCGTCGGCGCAGTGGATCTGGACTCTGGAGAACCAGCAGGGCTACGAAGACGGGATTCAGTTCTCCTTTTCCCGGGAGGGAAGGGAAGTGTGCCGAATCCAGCTCATCGCGGTGGCTTCAGGCTGGCACATCGTGTGATTTGAGTGCGAAGCCGCCCCCAGGCCCCGCCTACGTCTTCCGCGCGGACGTCCAGCCCTGGCGGCGGAGGTTTTCGAAGCCGTCCAGGAGGAGGTCCAGGGCGAATTCGAACTCGAACTGGTCGTCGCAGCCGCCGCCGACCGCGGAGCCCCCGTCGTGCGCGGCCGTCGCGGCCAGTTCCGCGATGTGCGGGTAGCGCGCCGCCATCCCGGGATCCGGCGGGCCGGAGGGGCCCGAGGTGTCGAAGAGTTCCTGGCTGTAGCCGAGCAGGCGGCTGCCCATCGCGTGCATGACGTGGTGCGTGAGGTCGGCGGAGAGCCCACCGTCCCGGAAGCTCCCGGCCATCGAGTCCAGGTACGCCAGCACGGCCGGAGTGGGTCCGGTCCGCGACTCGATGACCCGGGTCGCCCAGGGGTGGCGCAGCAGCACCCGCCGGGCCGACAGGATCCGCCCGCGGACCACGAGCCGCCAGTCGGCCCCCGCGGCCGGCGGGTCGATCTCGCCGACGATGGCGTCGGCCATGCCGTCGAGCAGCTCCTCCTTGTTGGCCACGTGCTTGTAGAGGGCCATCGGTACGACGCCCAGCTCCTGCGCGAGCCTGCGCATGCTGAGCGCGTCGATGCCGATGGCGTCGGCGAGCGTGACGGCGGCGCGCAGGACGCGGTCCCTGTTCAGGGGGATCCGTTGCGTGTGTGTGGCTTCCTGCCGGGTCATTCCGGTTCGGCCCCTTCCCTCATCGACAGCACCCTCTCCTTGACGAGTGTACGCCGTACACCTATGGTTGCCGCCAGGTGTACGGCGTACACCACCATCGAGTGAGAGGTGCCGAGAAGATGAGTCCGGACCGGAGAACCGCGGTGGCCGCCGGGTCGCTGTTCCTGCTGACCGAGGTCGCCGCGATAGCCGGGGCGGTTCTGTACCGCCCCCTGCTGGGCGCGGCGGACGGCCGGCTCGCACAGGGCGCCGACACGAAGGCGCTGCTCGGGGTGGTCTGCGAGGTGGTGCTCGTGGTGGCGGTTGCCGGTACCGGGGCGGCGCTGTTCCCCGTCCTGCGGCGCCACGGCGAGGGGCTCGCGCTCGGATACGCCTTCGGGCGGCTGCTGGAGGCGGCCGTCATCACCCTCGGGATCGTCTCCGTCCTGGCGCTCGTCACCCTGCGGCGGGACGGAGGGGCGGCGGACGGCGCCGACGCCGCGCTGGTGGCCGTGCACGACTGGACGTTCCTGCTCGGGCCCAACGTCGCCCTCGGCCTGAACACCGTGCTGCTCGCGTACCTGGCGTACCGCGCACGGCTCGTGCCGCGCTTCATCGCCGTACTCGGGCTGGTCGGCGGGCCGCTCATCTGCGCCTCGGCGGTCGCCGTGATGTTCGGGGCCTACGCGCAGGTCTCCGTCGCGGGTTCGGTCGCCGCGCTCCCCGTGTTCGCCTGGGAGCTGGCGCTGGCCGGGTGGCTGATCGTCAGGGGGTTCGGACCCGGATCGGGCGCCGCGTCCCGGGCGGACGCAGAAGCGACGGATCCGACCGGTGTCCGGCCGTGAGCCCGACCTGAGCCTGCCACCCAGGCCCGCTACCGCCCGTTGTCCGCCAGTGCCGAGGCCGGCGCCTCGCGTTGGTGCGGGAACGGTGCCGGCGGTGCGGGCCGGGGGTCGTCCTGGTGGAGCGTGACGGTCCGTGTGGGGGCGGGGATCGAGATGCCCTCTTCTCGGAACCGTCGGTGCAGCCGCTTGATGAACTCGTGTTTGATCCGGTACTGGTCGCTGAACTCGCCGACGCCCAGGATCACCGTGAAGCCGATCCTGGAGTCCGCGAACGTGTGGAAGCGGACGGCCCCTTCGTGGTCGGGGACCGCTCCGTTGATGTCGGCCATCACCCCGTCGACCACCTCGAGGGTCACCCGCTCGACGTGCTCCAAGTCGCTTTCGTAGCCCACTCCGACCTGGACCAGGATGGACAACTGCTGCTCGGGCTGGGTGAAGTTGGTCATGTTCGTGCGCGCGAGCCGCCCGTTGGGGATGATCACGAGGTTGTTCGACAGGTTGCGGACCACGGTGTTGCGCCAGTTGATGTCGACGACGTAGCCCTCCTCGCCGCTCGTGAGGCGGATGTAGTCACCGGGCTGCACCGTCTTCGAGGCGAGGATGTGGACGCCGGCGAAGAGGTTGGCGAGGGTGTCCTGCAGGGCCAGCGCGACCGCCAGACCGCCCACCCCGAGGGCAGTGAGCAGGGGCGCGATGGACACGCCCACGGTTTCCAGCGCGACGAGCAGGCCCATCGCGAGCACCACGACCCGCGTGATGTTGACGAAGATGGTGGCCGATCCGGCCACTCCGGTGCGCGCATGGGCCACGGACTGGACGAGACCTGCGACGACCCGGGCCGCGCCGAGGGTGGCCATGAGGATCAGCAGGGCGGTCAGCGAATGGGTCACCCAGCCGGAGATTCGCGTACTGAGGGGCAGGGCCGAGGCGGCCACGGCGGCGCCCCCGATGACGGCCGCCCCGGGCGCGAAGGTGCGCAGCGCGTCGACGATGATGTCGTCCCCGCTCCAGCGCGTCCGCAGGGCATGCTTGCCCAGCCACCGTACGAGGGCGCGCAGGAGCAGACCGGCCAGGGCGCCCGCGGCGAGCGCGATGCCGGCGACCAGCCAGTCGTGCAGGACGAGGTCCCGGGTCAACGGACGACCTCCGCCCCTCGCCGGACCGGGGAAGCGGCGGCGGGAGCTGCCGCCCGCCGTATGAGGGGTGTCGTCACCTTGTCACCTGTCAGTTCGTCGTGCGGGAAGCCGCGTTCGGACATGCGTGCGCATCCGGAAGCGGGCTGCCATCCTGCCCCATCGGCACGGCGGCGCCGCAGGTGGGCCGGGTTTGCCGTCCTGGTGCCCCGGCATCCGGGCGCGCGGAGCGGGGGGCGGGGGCGGGGGCGCGCCGGGGACCGACAGGATTCAAGCGTCCTCGCCCGGCCGCGAGCCCTCGCCCTCGGGCCTGGGCGGCTCGGCCCGGGGCGGTTCGGCCGCCGCCGGGTCCAGGATGCGGTCGAGGAAGCTCCTGGTCCGCTCCTGCCGGGGATCCCCGATCACCTGCGCCGCCGGACCCTGCTCGACGATCACACCGCCGTCCATGAACACGACCCGGTCCGCGACCTCGCGGGCGAAGCTCATCTCGTGGGTGACGACCATCATCGTCATGCCCTCGCTCGCCAGGACCCGCATCACCGCCAGCACCTCGCCCACGAGTTCGGGATCGAGTGCCGAGGTCGGCTCGTCGAAGAGCATCACCTCCGGTCCCATGGACAGGGCCCTGGCGATCGCCACCCGCTGCTGCTGGCCGCCGGACAGCTGGGCGGGGAAGGCCTCGGCCTTGTCGGAGAGGCCCACGCGCGCGAGGTTCTCGCGGGCCACGGCCGCGGCCCCGATCTTGTCCCTGCGCAGGACCCGGCGCTGGGGCAGGGTGAGGTTCTCCGTGACATTCACATGGGGGAAGAGGTTGAACTGCTGGAAGACCATGCCGATGCGGCGGCGTACGGCGTCGATGTCCACGTCCAGGTCGGTGACCTCCGTGCCTCCGACGAAGACCCGGCCCTCGCTGGGCTCCTCCAGCAGGTTCACACAGCGCAGTAGCGTCGATTTGCCCGAGCCGGACGGCCCGATGACACACACCACCTCGCCCCGCGCGATCTCCAAGTCGATGCCGCGCAGGACGTGGTTGTCGCCGAAGGACTTGTGCAGTCCGCGGATCTCGATCTCCGGGCCGTCCGTGGTCATCGGGTCCACCGCTTCCGTCTCCTGTGGCATCTCGTCCTCACGTGGCCTTGGCCGCGCGGGTTTCCAGCCGGCGCACCACGAAGCTCAGCGGCACGGTCACCAGGAGGTAGCACAGGCCCGCGACCAGGATCGGGGTGGAGTTGGCGCTCTGGCTGGCGAGGTCCCGTCCGAACTTGGTCAGCTCCCGCTCCTGCAGCGTCACACCGAGGAACAGTACGAGCGAGGAGTCCTTGAACAGCAGGACCAGTTCGTTGGTGAGCGGCGGGATGACGATGCGGAAGGCCTGTGGAATGACGATCGAGACCATGGCCCGGGCGTGCGAGAAGCCCAGCGAGCGGGCCGCCTCCAGCTGCCCCTTGGGGACCGCCTGGATGCCGGCCCGAATCGTTTCCGCCATGTAGGCGGCGGCCACCAGGCCGAGGCCGAGTGCGACCTTGCCGTACGTGCCGCCGGGGATCGCTGTACCGGGGAACGCCAGTGGCACCGCCACGCCGACGAAAATGAAGATCAGCAGCGCCGGGAGGCCGCGGAACAGTTCGATGTAGACGCCGGCGACCCACCGGTAGGGGGCCACCGAGGACAGCCGCATCATGGCGATGACCAGGCCGAGGACCAGGCCGAGGAGGAACCCCGACAGCGTGTAGACCACCGTGTTGCGCAGGGCCGTGGTGATGATCTCCGGGAAGAGCCGCAGCGCCAGGTCCTTCTGGGCGAACTGGTTCTGCAGCCGGCCCCAGTCGGCGTTCACGCCGATCAGCACCAGCACGGCACCGAAGAGCGCGTACTGCACGCCCTGCGAGACGCGGCGGCGCTGACGGCGGGTCAGCCGAGAGGTCACGGCGCGGCCTGGGGCAGCGGGCCGATCCACTGCTCGTAGATCTTCTTGTAGGTTCCGTCGGCCTTGGCGTCCGTGATCGCCTTGTCGATCGCGGCCACGAGGGCGGTGTTGCCCTTCTTCACCGAGAAGCCGTACTGCTCGCCGGTGTCGATGTTCTGCGCGAGGGTGAACTCGGCCGCGTTCTTCGGGTCCTTGAGCCAGCCCTGGACGACCGGGTAGTCGATGACTACGGCGTCGACCTGACCGGTGCGCAGTCCGTTGATCACCGCGTCCGAGCTCTCGAAGGCTACGGGGTCGAATCCCTGGCCCTTGGCGTAGCTCTCCCCGGTGGTCTCGGCCTGCGCGCCCAGCTTCTTCGACTTCGCCTTGAGATCGGCCAGCGAGGTGACGCCGCTCTTCTTGGTCACGAGCAGTGCCTGAGTCGCGTCGAAGTAGGGCACGGAGAAGTCGACGTTCTTCTTGCGCTCGTCGGTGATCGTCATGCCGGCCGCCGCGAGGTCGCACTCGCCGGAGTTCAGGAAGGCCCCGGTCTTGAAGTTCTCGAAGGGCGTGTCGAGGATCTTCTGCTCGACCTTGAGCCGGCTCGCCACCAGGTCGACCAGGGCCACGTCGAAACCGACGACCTTGCCGTCCTTCTCGAACTGGAACGGCGGGTACGGCAGGTGGGTGCAGGTCGTCAGTTTGCCCTTCTCGACGACGGGCACTCCGCCGGCCGCCTCACCCGCGCCGCCGCCGCTCGATGAGCATCCCGCGATGAGGAACGCACCCGCCGCGGCGGCTGAGGCCGCGACGCGGATACGGAGGCTGTGGCGGCGACTGCTGCTTCCTCTGGCCGTCCGGGACACGGTTGACCTCCATGAGTGCGGGGGCGAGCGGCGATTACGGAACGGGACCGTCCGCCGAGATCGTAGGCCACGGGCGGCGCCCGCTGAGGGACCTTCGGCGATGCGTTCCGGGGACCCCCGGCGGAACCGCACGGATCCGGCCATGACCACCGAGGCCGGGCGGCCGCCCCACCGCGCACTTCGCCCTGGACACCCTGCGCCTGGTCATGGCCGAGCGCGCCGCCGAGCTGCGGATCGTCCGCATCGAGGTCCGCGCGCCTTTCCCGGCGCGGGCGTGTCGAGCGTTCAGGCCGCGCCGAGGAAGACGTACGCCGTCATCGGGGCGACGACCGGCCCTGCACCCAGACGGGCCGTCATCTCCTCGATGACGGTGGCCCGGACGGTCGGCCCGTCTCCGCGCTCTTCGACGGCCGCGCGCACGGGCGTCCCGGTGAGGAACCCGATGGCGACGTCGGCGGCCGACGCGGCCCGGCCATCCAGGGTCAGCTCCTGCTCCTCCTCGACGCCGAACCCGGCCGCCACCAGGTCGGCGGCCACAACGGCGGGGTCGGCGTAGCCGTGCGGGACCGTTGGGAGGAACCGTGGAGGGTCGACCGGAAAGGCCTGCTCAAGCCCTGCCTGCACCGCGGCGTCGAAGGCGTGCGTACCGATGGGGCCCCACGTGTTGAACAGGAACCGGCCGCCCGGGGCCAGCACCCGGCGGGCCTCGGCGAAGGCCGCGACCCGGTCGGGGAAGAACATCACGCCGAACTGGCAGACCACCAGGTCGAAGCTTCCGTCCGGGAACGGCAGCCGCTGTGCGTCGGCCTGCCGCCACACCGCGCCCGGGGCCCGGGACGACCCGAAGGCGACCATGGCCTCATTCAGGTCGGTGGCCGTCACCTCGGCCGACGGAACCGCGGAGAGCAGGAGCGATGTCAAAGCGCCGGTGCCCGCGGCCAGTTCGAGAATCCGCCTTGGCTGGAGTGGAGCCGCTCGGGCGGCCAGGTCCTCGGCGAAGGGCCGGAAGAGCACCGGCACCAGGTACTGCTCGTAGGCCGCCGGCATGGACTCGGACCACCGCCGGTCGGCGTCGCTTCCCGTCACCTTCTCAACGGTAGTGCCGTCTGGAGGAGACCTCGCCGCGCCTCGCCGTCAGTTGATGATTTCCGCCCGGTCATCCAGACGGATCTCGGCCAGCCGGTCCCGCCACATCTGGAGGGCTTCGGGTGTCTGTCGCGTCCAGTCGGTGACCTCGCCCACGATCCGGAGCGGCCCCAGGCTGCGATAGGAGCGGGTGGGATTGCCGGGGAACTTCTTGTCGGTGACGTTTGGATCGTTCTCGAACTCACCGGTCGGTTCGACGGCATACACGCGCGGGGCCCCGTCGCCGGCGGCGAGTTCGGCGGCAAGTCCCGCGCCGTCGCGCAACGCGGTGAAGTAGATGTGGTTCATCACGATTTCGGGCCGGTAGTTGGAGCGGAAGCCGGCGGTGAGATGATCCCCGACCCGCAGCTCGGCCTTTGTTCCGTGGAAGAACGGTCCCTCGTCCAATACCTCGTCCATCGCCGCAGGCTATCAAACCGGGCTGGAGTGACGGCGAGCCGTCCAGGACGGTTCGGACGCCGTGATCACATCTGCCACAGCGGGATCATGGGTCGGCGAGCCGCGGCCATTGGGTCAGACAGGCGGCATCAGGTCGCTCTCGCTTATGGTGTACGTCAGCAGGGGGTAGGTGAAATCCGTTTCCTTGTTCTCACGGCGGCGTAGTTGATAAAACTCATTCCTCTGCTCATCGTCGGCCGACATGAGGCGTTCATCCTGCGGGAGATATGCGTTTCCGTCGCGAAACCGAACGAGGGTCTTTGAGGTTCGAAATGTTACACCCAGCCATTGGTTGTCCGTCGTCCGGGCTGGCGTTTCCAATATGATTTTGTGTCTGAGTCGCCGATTCGAGTCGACAGAGAACGCGACGACACTGTTGTGGGCGAGGGGGATCTCGAACTTCTCTCCGCTGGAACCCTTTGATTCGAAGATCAGCTTTCTTGGCGGGCTCGCTTCGGGATGTTGGTAGCAGGAGAAGACGGCGATAAACGACTCGTTGGCCAGATCGAGGGCTTGGTCGGAATGGCTGCCCATGGTTGTGTAGGCGTTCGTGTAGCTCTCGATGAGAGCGTTGTTGAAGCCGACCGGGAGCGCCGCTCGCTCTTGGACGTGTTGCGCAAGCCGTTCGTGTACCGCCCGGAAACGCTGCGTCGGGCTGCCGTATCGGGTGGTAGTGCGTACGAGCGGTACGCCGCCCGCCTCGTCGACCTTGGTGAGCACGGCGCCTCGCCGGCCTTTTCCTACGCCTTCCAAGCGAGCCGACGCGGACAGCTCCGCGAAGAGATTTTGCTCGGTTGGAAAAGAGTACGAGAGGATCTCATCCGAGATCCTGGATTCGGGGGGCAGTGTAGTCTCCTGTGTTCATGCTGAAGTGAAATTCGTCGCCGTAATCAATGAAGGACGAGGTTCTGTTCTCCTCGGCATACAATCTGCGCAGCTCGTCCATCCCATCTGGTGTGGGCGCCTCCAGCTTCACCAGATCCCCGGCCAGCTTCAGGAACGTGTTGCCGTTCTTGTGAACGGCTTCGGCGTTCGAACAGCGCACCACGTATCCCAGGCGGGTCGGGAGCAACTCGGCGTCCAGCGTTGAGGGACGGATTTCGTGCGTATACAGGCGGTTGGTGGACAGCGGCATGAAGAACACGGAGCCGGGGTAAAGGATCACGGTGAACTGCGAAGGGAGCGTGACTCCATCACGTTCCCCGGTCGGCTCCTTGAGGCGAAAGTGGAGTTTGGTCAGCCCGCTGGCCCCCTTCACGCCGTAGTCGAAGGCGTCTTCGGCCAGGGGTTGCAGCTTTTCGAGCCGGTCATAGAAGGTGCAGAAGGCCATGATGCCGTTGACAGGCATGTCCTTGGTCTTGTCGGCATGGGATGAGATCTTGGCCTTGGACTGCTTGCGCTCGGCCGTGGCAAGGGTGTTGTGGTAGATCTGAGCGAGGACGTGATTGAGCGGTGCCTGGTTCCGGAAGACGCCGGCGGCCTCGCGGTTCAGAGCCTCGACGATGCGCGTGTCGGTCTGGCGAAAGCTCTCGGTCGGCCCCGAGAGATTCGTGGAGCACCGGAGCAGGCGGAAATGCAGTTCGTCACCGATTTGTGTGACGGGCGTCAGATAGATTCCGCTGCGATGGGCTGTTCCGGGCTTGGTGGACTCCGTCAGGGACTGGAACGCGTGCTCCGAACGGATCCGTCCGAAGTGATCGGCGTCGAGTCCGAAAAAGCGACGGTAGTACACGCCGACACCGTGTACGAGGATGGGGACTCGGCCGACGTCGACGAGGGTCCAAGACTGGTCGACGTCCTCGCGGAAACCGTCTGACAGCTCCCGGATGACGAATACCCGTGCAGCCGCGCGCAGTTGGTGGCCACTGATCCTGGATATGTCGCCGCACAGGTAGACGGTCTTCTGCGCGAGTTGGGGCGAACCGGAAGCAAGGTCCTCCGGCGTGATGATGGAACCGAAGAAGTCCCTGATCAGCTCATGATCCTGCAACATCGAAGGTGCAACCAAGATGTTGCTCGCGTCCTCGATACAGGCTTCTGTCAGCTCTGTTGCACTCTTCCACATGCGGACCAGTGTCCCACCGGGCTCCGCCCCACGAGGAAGGCAGAACCCATCAACTGATCACAGCATCACGCAGGCCCTAGAGAGAGTGCGGCAGCTGCCCGGCCACCTCGGCCTCGGCGAGCAGGGCTCCCGCGACCGCTCGTACGCTCTCGTCCACGTCGGCCTTGCCCAAGTTGTAGCGAAGGTGCGGCAGCAGCCCGGGGTCCTTGGCCAGCCTCTTGTGAACATCGGCGACCGCGACCGCGACCATGTCGGCGGCCGGGCCACCGGCAGCGGCTACCTTGCGGGCGTGATCCGTGAGCGTGGTGGTGAGGGCGCCGAGCCGGGCCGACCTGCGCAACCCCAACTCGCCGTACCCCTCGGGCTGGCCCACTGCTCGCTGGGCCTGTTCGGCTTCCGCTCGTTCCCTGATGGCGGTGGCTTCGATGGTTGCGGCCTTGAAGTTGGTCTTGAAGTCGTCCGCCACCCTCTTCAACCTCCGGACCACCCACAGGGTCCCGACGCAGGCGAGGGCCACCAGGCACACCGTCTCCGGGATGCCGAAGGCAGCGCCGTGAGTATGCCAGTCCTTGATGTTGAGTTTGATCGCACCTATCGCGGTGAAGATCATGCCGGTCGCCCACAGCGCAGGCGCGTCTTTCAGGTAGGCCCTGGCGGTGAGGTAGGCGACCTGGCTCGCGCCGGCTCCGGCGAACACAGCGCCCCACGGGCCGAAGAGGGGCATCAGCACCGCAGTGAGCGCCGCCCACACGCCGATGAGTATCAGGACGTGGGTTTTTGCGTTGGCAAGCATGCCGGCATACCTCTCGGTTGGGGAGGCCGCCCGCCCGCACCCTGCTGCTGATCGGGTCGGCCCCGTGGGCGGCACTTCGCATGCTCACCACGTCGAATCGCGCCGAATCTAGCAAGGAGCGCGGCGAGACGCCACGGCGGGCCAACTAGCGTGCTCCGTCCCACTGGGGGCGCGTCCTGTGCCGGCCAACCTTCACTGATTGCGGCCGATTCCTCACGCCGTCTGTCAAGCTCCCGATCACAGCTGCGCCCGGGTCCAAAGCTCCGGGGCACCTGGCCGCGGCCGGGGCCCCGGCTACCCTCCAGGGGTGGAACGCGCAGAGGTACTCAAGAGAGTGATCGGCATCCTCACCGAGGCCCAGGACATCCGGCGGGCCGCCGAGACCGGGCAGGATGACACGGGCGGCGGAGACGGCGACGACTCAGCGGGCGGAGCGGCGACGGCCCAGGTGGCCACGACGCTCCTGAACGAGATGCTGCCGTCGATCAGCGTCCCGGCCGACGCGTCTCCGCGGCAGGTGGCGGCCCTGGTGGCCGAGGCCCTGGGCCCGGCCCTGCACACGATGGTTTCCGGATTCAGCCTGGCGTTCACCAGCCTCGCGATCGCCCACGACCAGGGGCGCACGGACGTCTCCGCGATCGAGGTCCTCCAGGAACTCGCCCTCGAGGTCGAGGCGGGAGTCTACGACGAGGGGCCGTAGTACGCGTCGCGGACCGATCGGGCAGTGGCTTGGCCGCCAGGCTGACCGAGTTGGCGCGCCGAAACAGGCGCGCGGCCCCAAGGGCGGTCAGGACACCAGCGGAGCCGCGTCCACCTCGGTCAGTCTGACCGTGCACAGCCCGCCGCGTTCGCTCTTGACGTCCGTCACCTTGAGCTGAGTGCCCGGAGTGAGGATGTACTCCTCCTCCCCGGTGAAGGCGGAGAAGCCCCTGATCCCGACCGCGTGGGCGGGCGTCACCTCGAAGAGGGTCCGCTTGCCGCGGCTCCCCAGGAAGGACCGGGCCACCTTCAGCTCGGAGGTGCACGAGGAGACGCCCCACCAGGTGACCGTCTGGCCCACCGGGTACTGCGCCCGCAGATCCAGAGACACACCGCGCCACAGCGGCTGCGTGTGTGCGGGTAGCCCGGACACCGCCGAGAACAGCAGCCGCAGGTACGGCAGGTAGGGCATGACCCTGGTGCGGTCCGCGGAGCGGAGGACCGCATTGATCTCGCGGTAGAAGGCGGATTCGCAGGTGTAGAGGTAGAGCGCGGCGATCGCGTCGGCGGACAGGCCGCCGGAGGTCTCGTCCGCCCGCCGTTTGCCGAAGTCGCGTGACCGGACTATGTGTCCGGCGAGCCCGGACAGCGTCTCGGCGACCGGTGCGACGGCGTCGTGGAAATCCATCAGCGGGGTATCGAACACGCCGGTGATCGCGGGGAGGACCAGGCCCTCGTCCTTGACGCTGGTGAGCCGCTCGAGGTACAGCTGGTGCAGGTTCATGGTCGACTCGATGAAGGTGCCCATGCGCGCCGCCACACCCGCGTCCGCACCGGCTGCCCCTGCGTTCCACCCCTTGCTCGGCAGCCAGTCGATCACATCGGCACCCAGCGAGGCGAGGGCCTCGTTGACCATGGCGAAGTGATCGCCCTCGCAGAAGATGTCTCCCTGCGCTGCCGGGTTGGTGTGGTCGATGTGCCGGACCTCGACGTCCGGGTACTTCTCCTGGAGCCGCAGGACGACCCCCTTCAGGTTGCGGGCGTGTGCCCCCCACCAGGCGAACACGACCCCGCGGTCCTCAACATCGGCGTCCTGCTTGGCCTTGAGGATCTCCTCGACGATCCGTTCGGCGACGGGCCGCCAGAACGCCGTGTGCTGCTCGGCACCCATCGCCCCGTCCCCACTGGCCGTGAGGGAAGCGTTCAGCAACAGCACGCCCTGCGTGAGCATCGCCTGGAACCACTCCGGCGGCTGGACGGTGTCCCGCTCCTTCAACAGCGCGCGGATGTCGGCGATGGGCGTCTTCTTGGCGATGCCGTACTTCCACATCGCCGCCGCCTTGATGATGCAGCGGATGCTGACGACCCTGCCGAACTGGCTGTCCTTCCAGTCGTTGAAGGCGTTGTCGAACATGGCTATGCCGGTCGCGCTCTCCGGCCGCGGGTAGGGGTTCTGGCCGAAGGCGACGACCTTCCACCTGTGCGGCGGATTGGGCTTGAGCGCCTGGAAGGTCAGCTCACGGACGGGGACGATCTCAGGGCTGCGGCCCTTCCCGATGAACCGGGCGGCGTCCGGCAGCGCCTCGATCACGGGTTTGAGGAGCGGAAGCCAAGGCTCCCCGCCACCGTCGAAGAGCTCGGTGAGGACCAGGGGGTCGTTCGCGTCGGAGTGGCTGGCGGGGTGGCAGGCAGCGACAGGCTCGGCGGCCTTCGGCGGCACGATGCGCACCCGTTCCTCAACGGGGGCGTTCTCGATGCCGTTGAGCTGAGTGATGATCGTGGCGGGCAACTCGTCGTCGTCTTCGAACCAGTGGTCATGGAAGAGCGTGTAGCCGGTCCACATCAGATTGGCGCACACCCTGGCCGGGACCCGACCGGTCTGCGCGCCCATCCCGACCAGCGCCACGGAGCGGATGCTGCCCGGCGCCAGCTGGTTCTGCCGGTGCACGGCTTGGAAGGCTGCGGCGCAGGCCAGCGCCACGTTCACCGTGGCACTCACGTTCTGCGAGGACCGCACCATGGTCGGCGTCGATATCAGGTACCGGGGGCTGTTCGCCCCCGACAGGACGCAGACCGCGCTGCCCACCGGGAGGGCTCCGGCGAACCGGTCGCGGATCGCGCGCTGTACACGGAGCTGAATCCCGGATCCGAGGTGGCGCTTGATGACGGCGTCGACCCCGCCGTCCATCCGCCCCTGTGAGTTCGTCGGGGTGACCCAGGCATCGACGTCCTCGTCGAGGATCGAGCCCCTGCGGATCTCGATGCCGGGGGTGTCCGCGAACGCGGCCCGCCATGCCTCCACCACGCGCTCGTTCACGTCTGTCAGTACCACCCTGAGCGTGGGCTGAACACTGCTCTCGATCATCGTCCACTCCCCGTCGAATACACCCCTTGCAACACCTCGAACCTAACCGCTACCACTGACAACGGCGCTCCGGAAAGCCGAGGCTGACCAGCCGTCATGGCTTCGGAAACGCGCCGCCGAACCGGCTGTGGCTACAGGGTGAGCGTCAGCAGGATCGTGGTGGCCGGCGGGAGGGGCGCGGCCCAGCCGGCCCAGTAGCCGGCCCTTGCCCAGACGGTGCGGTGCAACGGGAGCCGGGAGGCCACCACGAGGAGGGGCGTGGCGGTCCAGGACGCCCACCAGCAAGCGGTGACGACGGCCACGGTCTGAGGGTTTTCCTGTGTGGCCATCCCGGCGAGTGCTCCGAAGAGGAAGGCCACGGGGAGCATTGCGACGGTCAGCGCTGTGACCCACATCGCCACTCGGCGGGCGGCGGGAGTCTGGGTGGGGTGGCCGGGGTTCAGGGTGGCGGTCGTCTTGTGCATGACGACAGCCAAGCAGTTCCGAACGGCCGGCCGCACGGGCGGGCGTACTCAGGTCGGCGGGCCCCGGTACTCATCTTCCCGGGCGGCCGGCCGGGCCCCGGCGCCGGGCGGCGGGCGGCGGGTACCCGACCACGTGGATCGGCCACGCTGAATTAGGGTCCGTCCAGTACTGCGGCGAGCCCGCCGAAGACGGCGACGACCACCGTCGTGAGCGCCGCGCAGGTGAGGAGCACCAGCCAGCCGCCGATGATGCCCAGCAGCGCCGTGCCCCGCCCGTTTCGTCGCCGACGCAGGCGTCCGACGTGGCCGGTGACCACGGCGAGCAGTCCGCACACCACTGCCCCGATCAGGGTGAGTTGGGGAAGCATCCATCCGTAGAGGGTCAGGAAGCTCATCAGCAGTGCGACACCGCTCAGGGCGGTGTACGCGCTGAGCCGGGCCGGTCGGTTGACGGGCAATCCGGTCTCCGTCTGTCCAACTTCGTCGTTCATGCCGTCACCAGCGAGGGCCTGCCGCGGCGGGCCGCGAACAGTCCCGCGCACACCAACAGCGCCAGGGCGAACAGATTCCCGGCCGTGAGGAACGTCCAGCCGGGCCACCCGGGGGAGGCGTATCCGGCCTCGTACGGGGACGCCGCGCAGCTCGTGGTCGAGTCGCACACGATGTGCTTGCCCGCCCTCGCGATCAGGCCCCACAGGAGGCCGTAGAGGGACAACAGCAGTGAGCCGATCGTCATGACTGCCGGTACGGCATACCACCCGCCGTGCGGGCGACGCCGTGCGGGCGCCCCGGGCGAACCGTACAGATGTGCAGGCAACGCACGAGCCGGGTGCGTCGGACGCATCAAACGCCTCCGATGAATCGAGGTCAGGGACCCGCTCATCCTTGCCCGTCAACGGCCCGACGGCATGAGTGCGGATACTCAGATGCCCTGGCCGGCCGTGCCCCTCCCGGAGGGGAATGCCGATGGCGCCGGTTCGGTGAGGGGTGATGAACCCCGGCGCGAGGGTCAGTCCTCGTACGGCGGGTCCCCTTCCGCGTCGGGGAACTGGTCGAACGGAGGGGGCGAGGCGCTACCGTCGTCGGAGAGGCTGACCAACGGGCGCATCGGGCCCGTCAGCCGCGGCCGCTCGTCGCGGGTGTCGCCGACGGGCATGTACACCTGTGAGTGGCGGATGAACTGCTGGGTCGCGGCCTCGATGACCTGGGGCAGGATCTGGCCGAGCGTCTCCATGTTGGCCACGCCGTTGGCGGCGGCTCGGACGGCGGCCCGGCCCTGGCTCATCTTGACGGGCATGGTGTCCTCGAGCCGGTGGGCCAACTCGCTCTCCTTCGCGCGGCTCTGGTGGTCGTAGCGGTTCCACGGCACGACCACGTTGATCCACGGCCGGGACTCCTGGTCGAAGGCGGCCAGGCGCTGGCGGCGCTGTTCGTCCTCCACCGCCCACCGGTCGACGATCAGGATCTCGGGCCGGGTCGGCGGCTGTTTGGAGTCGAAGTGCACGGCCTCGTCGTCGAAGGAGCTGACCGTCACCTGGTAGTTGAGGTTGCGGATCAGGTCCTCGGTCACGTGGGCGATGGGCCGCTGGGACACCGGGTGGTACGGGTTCCAGTCCAGGGCGCTGTCCCCGTAGTACTCGGGACTGCGGCCTTGAGGCAGATCGTGCCGTGTGGGCGCGGCGACGACGATGTGGACCGAGCGGGAGGTCGTGTTGCCGAAGGCGCTCGGCACCAGCCGGTAGTCCAGGGGACGGATCGGCCCGAGCCGGGTGGTCTCGGCAACACGGACGATGCGCTTGGCGAGTTCGTAGACGGCTCTTTCGTACTGCTCGGCGTAACCGCGCAGTTTGATCAGGCCGTACAGCCCCTCGGTGACGTACCGCTCCCCGAAGGCGTTGTGGTTGAACTGCAACCGCTCGGCCGGCATCGGAAGTTGGGAGGGCGGAACCGGCACCCACAGTGCGGGAACGATGGCCTCGGCGGACTGGTTGCTGAGCGCCGCGTGATGGACGGCGCGCTGGGCGAAGGCGAACCACTCCTTCCCGCACATCTCGCTCGCGAAGTACCGCGGCGAGAAGAGGGGGACGAAGGTGCGGCAGGTGGCGAGCGCCGCACCGAGCCGTTCCGACCAGCCCTCACCACTGCGTATCTCCCGGTCCATGAAGCCGGCCTCGGCTCCGGCGGGCAGGTCCGTCAGTGCCATGACATGGCTGGAGAGGTCACGGAAGAGTCGCTCCACCCACATGTCGGGATCGGGTCCCCCCGCCCCGAACCTCGGTGTGTGCGCATAGCTCAGGAAGAAGTACGGCTGGATGTCCGGCCTGCTGCGGTGTCGGCCGAAACTCCTGGGCGGCAGCGTGTCGGTTGCGGGCTCCGCCACCGGAGCGACCGGAGCGACCGGGGTCACCGGAGCGACCGGGGCGGCAGGAGTGACCCGACTGCCGGGATCGAACGTGGCGGGCTCGGCCACCGGGTTCTCCGGGTTCGCCGGCTTCGCCGGGTGGGCTGCGGGCAGGCTGTCGTGCCGACCTGCGACGAGTCGCTCCGCGTACTGGGGCAGGCGCTCGCGCAGCAGGCGTACGTCCCGCACCCCGAGCGACGACCGGATGTGCTCCCGGACGCCGTCGCGGAAACGCAGTGTCGTCGGGTCGCCGCCGGTGACGGAGAGCAGCCCGCCCACGAGGACCTCGGCGATGTCGGCCGAAGTGGCCTCGGGCTCGAACGCTTCGGCGATCTCTTGGAGTTGTGGCAGATCGAGCTCCTCGTACGCCCCGCACAAGACCGTGAGCCTGGCCGCTCTGGGGGATGCCAGCATCAGGCAGGAAGCAGTCAAGGAGGCGGGCGTGCAACGGCATTCGTCCGGTGTGGGCGGATCCCATGCCGCGGGGCCGGGCACCAGAAGTGCGTCACAACCGTCGGCGGACTCCGCCGTCAGCGTCCGTGCCCACCGGCCCAAGGCGTGACCGGTCAGCGACATCACCGGAAGGGGGAGCCACGAGGTGCCTCCGGGCCCGGCCTCCGGCACACGGTCCGGCACAACATCGCCGTCCAGTACACGGTTGTCCCGTACACCGCCGTCCGGTGCGCCGCCGGGCCTTCTGTCCGCCAAGGCGTTCAGGAGGGGCGGCGGCTGGAAGAGGAGGTCGGCGTTGCTCGCCGCTGGTGCCGTGGGCGCTTTGACGCGGACGGCCGGCAGATCGATCCCGACGTGGCGCCAGAGTTTCGGGGGCAGGGGATTGATGAGTGCTGTGGGGGAGCGGTGCAGGAGGGCGTACAGACCCTGCCACCACGCCGGACTGCGCCACCGGGGGGCAGCGCAGTCCGAGACCAGGATCAGCACCCGGTGCACATCCGTGCCCCCCGCGCCCGCCGTTGCGATCGTCCCGGGACTCGCGGCCCAGGCCTGCGCCTCCGCCGCCGCGGGCAGGTCGCCGATCTGGACGCTGCGGAAGGCTCCGAGCCCGATCAGCGCCCGGGCGAACGCGTCCAGGTCATCACGCCATACCGCCATGGTCGGCGACCGGTCGATCAGGATCCTGGCGTGGATCCCGGTCTGTGGCCGCCCCGGCATGTCGCCCCCGGTTTCCCGCTGTTGGAAGGGGCGCAGGGCATCGGCCATGCGGGTGGCGGCATCGGTGGGGGAGGAGCGGCCGGTCATACGGACTCTCCGCTCGTGCCCGACACCCGGAACCGGTTGCAGAACGTCAGCCATTCCTGGTCGTCCCAGACCAGCCGCAGCACGGAGATGTCCTTGGCCGAGCCGCCGCTCCACTCGCACCGGTAGGTGTCCAGGAGGCTGTCGGGCAGGGTGCGCCAGTGCTCGTCCAGCTGTTCCCGGAGCGACACCGCGAAGTCTTCCGCTCCGTGCGGCCACATCAGTACGGGTGTGTAGGCGAGCAACAGGTCCAGCAGTCCTTCCGTGTCCGCGGTGGGCCGTTGGGCGAGGCCGATGGCGCCCGCACCGTACTGCCCGCGGGCCAGTAGCCGGCCCAACGCCTTCGGGTCGGCGGTCTCCTGGGCCGAGAGCCAGTCCAGCGGCGCGGACGCCTCGGTGTGGCTGTCGATCGCCTTCCAACGGGCCCTGATCGAAGCCTCGGTGAGCCTCAGCAGCCGGGACGGAGCCAGGCGCTCGCTCCAGTGCATCACCACGTCGTGGTGGACCCCGAGCCACAGTGCGGACCCGGACTTCTCGGGATGCCAAGTGACCAGCAGGGCGCTCGGAGCCGCCACGTGGACGCGGGTCAGGGGGAGTTGCAGACCGTCGGCCGCGCTGTGGGCCCACAGCAGGGCGTTGTCGAGAGCGTCCTCCACGCTCTCGCGGTCGATGGGCCGATCGGTCCCCGGAACGCAGCTGAACGTGTTGCGCTCGAAGATCTCGCCGTCCAGGAGCAGCCAGGTCTCCAGCGTCTCCGGCCAGGACCCGGCCATCGACGCGTGCAGACTCGTGACCAAGGACAGCCGCTGCTCGGCATGTTGACGCCGGGTGAACTCGACGGCGTCGTTGAGCTCCTGGCGGGCCTTGATCTCCTCCGCCCACCGGCCCAGTTCGGGGTCCTGATCGCTCCGTCCGGCCGCCCGCGCCAGGAGCAGTACGAACCGAGTGACCCACGACCGGCAGTCCTTGTGGGCGACGGGGTGGTCGAAGACCAGGTAGTCGAGCACCTTCACGTCGCTGTCGCACGGCGTGTCGGGGCTCGCGGGCAGCCGGCGCTCGCCCGCGAGCAAGGAGCCGAGGGCGCGGCGGATGCGCGGGGTCGTCAGTTCCGGGCCGATCCACGCGCGCAGGAACTCCACCGTGCGGACCGCTACGTACAGATCGTCGGCGGCCTTCATCGCCCGGTCCAAGGCACTGTCCGGCTCCGCCGGCCGCGATTCGTCCAGCCGGCGCAGGAGGGTCCGTACGTCCTGGGTGCCGTGTGCCCTCGGAACGGGTGCCGGCGGATTCAGCCCGCCCAGTGCGGAGGCGAGCTCCTCGGCCGCGAAGGGCCCGCTGAGGACGCCGGGGGACGTACCGCGATACCGGGGGTTGCGGGCGACCCAGAGAGGTGGGCGGGGGGACGGGTCGCCGTCGTGCTCCGTGAGCGTGATGTCCTGGCCCCTCACGTGCCTGCGCAGTTCCAGCGCGACGCGCTTCACCGACAGCTCCTCCTCGTCCACGGGAACGCCGGACCGCAGCACCGCGGCGAGCTGCCGGGAGAGGGCCAGGTCGTACGCGGGCTGGCTGGTGGACGAGGCCATGAGGAGCGACAGGCGCGTACGGCCGTTGCGGCTGCCCGCCGTCAGCTGGGCCGCAGCCGGGATCGCCCCGGCCGCATGACAGGTGTCGACGATGCCTATCAGCCCGGCCACGCCGTGGTGGTCCGCGGCCATCGTGACCAGAGCGCTCACGTCGACGGCCCCCCGGCGCATCTCGTCGACCGACTCGGAGGCCATCAGGTGGAGGGTTCCGGCCTGACCGACGACGAAGCCGTGCCCGAGCATGGCCAGTACCAGAACCGCGTTGCGCTCGGCGGCGTGCTCGACCGCCCCCTCCACCAGGCCCCGGATGCGCCCGCTGGTCAGACCGTCCCCGACGAACAGTGACCCGCCGTCGGGGAGGCCGGGAGAACAGTCGCCCAGCGCGCCGTCCCTGAGTACCTTGTCGAGCTCGAGAGCGGCCGGTTCGAGGGAGTCCAGCCGGGGCATCGACTCGCAGTGCGGTGCGACGATCAGCACGTGCCTGGGGGAGGCCGGCCCGACCATCACCGAGCCCCCGCCGCGCCCTCGCGCAGCGCCGCGGCGACCGGACCCGCCACTGCCGGCTGGGCGAGGTACTTCTGCGCCGGGTGCACCCACAGGCCGTCGGAGTCCACTCGTCTGCTGACGGGGGCGACCCCGTCAGCGTTGGGCGCCACGTCCTCCTCCAGGCGCGGCCGTACGGCGATCAGGTCGTCGCGGTCCCAGAAGTTGAGCCAGCTGCGCACCCCCGCGGGCGCCGCCGGCGGGCGGGGCCGCAGGTGCGGCCAGACGGCCGCACGCATGGAGATGGGGGAGCCGAGCGTGACGAACAGCGGAACGTCCCCCGGGTACTCGTGCAGCGCCTCAAGAGCGACGACCGTCCCGAGGGAATGCGCGACGACCAGGTTCGGGCCGTCCCCGAGCGCTTCGCCCACGCGCGCCCTGATCCGCTCGTCCAGGCTCCCTCCCGCCGCCTCGCTCTCCCCGCGCGCGAGATAGCGGGCCACCTGCGCGAGGTCGCGCACCATCAACTTGGGGGCGACCCACGTTCCTACGGAGCGCCACGGCCTGAGTTCCAGCAGCGTGGTGGCCACGTCCAGCGCCTTGCGCAGGATCTCGCCGCCGCCCTGCTGCTGGCGAACCCCGTACGCCGTCTGGGCGCGGGCGTGCTCCAGAACCTCCAGCTCGGCCGCCTTGCGATCGGGGTCGGTCTCCAGCTCGTTCTCCGCGACCAGAGACGCCACCACGTCGCCGAGCAGCCCGGCGAGGATCTCGGCCTCCGACGCGCCCGGACTCCACGAGCCCTCGCCCTGCGCCCCGGGCGCGGCGAAGAGGTCCCCGTAGTAGACGAAGCGCCGGCCGCCCGAGGCGTCCCCGAGCAGCCGCTCCGCCTGGTCCTCGTGACCGGCGGCGCACATCCCGGCGGCCAGGGCGGCGGACCATTGATCGAGCTCCTTGGCGGGGTCCCGGGGGCCGCCAATGCCGTGAACGAACACCACCCGTGCAGCCATCGCACCCTCTCCGTTGCCGCGACCACTCCGACCGTCACGACGTCACGCAGCCGGGACAAGGTTATGGCCGCGAACGGTGAGGACCACGCCTCGGGCGGAGCCGTATCGCAGCCAATGACCTTTTATCACAGGAGAGTTGATGCGTGCGGTCTGAATGGAAATCCTGCCTGCCGGTCCCTTGGCGGGTTGCGGCCGGGCCGAGCGGAATCCGAGGGTTACGGTGGTGTGCACGCAATGCAACGGAATGCACCGCACCGAACCGAACCGAACCGAACCGCACCGAGGATTCAGCCTTTGACTCCGTACTCCCTGGCGTTCTACGTGGACGTCGTCACCGCCGGCACCGTGCTCGGCGTGGGTCCCGCGGACTCGCCCGACCGCGTCACCGAGGTCCTCGGGGCGGACTTCGGCGAGAACACGTCCGACCAGGGCATGGTCCGCGACTACGGCCTCGTCGAGTTCTACTGGGACCGGGCTTGCGCCGACGACCCCTGGTCGGGCCACCACTACACCTTGCAGGTGCACCGGCTCGCGCACCGGGACCGCACCCTCGTGGACGGTGTACTCCGCGCCCGGTACGGGCGGTTCACCCCCAGGCTCCGGTTCGAGAAGCTGCGACGCCTGCTGGAGCGGCGCGGCGTCCCGCTGCTGGAGATCCCGGAAATCCCGGCGAACGCCCCGTACTTCCGTACCTTCTGGCAGCCCGCTTCCCAGGTGGCCGTCTCCGTCATCGGCGCCTGTGGCGAGTACAGGACGCCGGACAAGCTGCGGGTCGGCGACGTCTACAGCATCCAGGCCCCGATGGCGGCCGAGGAAGTGGAGTGGCGGAGGTCCCGGGCCGGGTAGCCGGGGACGGCGGCCGTAACCCTGGCTATCCGGCCACTTGCGTGTTTCGCGCGTGTGCCGGCCGCATGTGCTCGTCCATCATGTGGGCAAGCTCTTGGGCGGGCGACTCCCGTCTGTCAAGATTCCTGGCAACCAGGTGAGAAAACTAGGGAGTTGCGAGGTGGCCGTGCGAACACCGCACCATCCGCGCCGTCTGCTGCCCCCGCTTACCACCCGTCGGCACATCGACCTGGTTCGGACGTCCAGCGCCATCTGTCAGCCTGCCTGACGTCCTCCGTAGGGCCTGGCTCCACGTGCAGTGGACCGTTGTGCGCTTCGCCTTCCCGCTCTCCGTCAGCCGGGCAGCCCTTCGTCGGACCTCACCGTCCGCGCCACCTTCGCGCGCGGCGTGCGATGCGCAGCGGCTCGACGTCCACTCCGTGGTCTCCGCGACACCCTTCCACTTCTCGGCCGGCTACGGCGTTTCAGCACCGGCGGCGGGGAGTGGGTGCCGTGCGTGCCGATGACGTCGCATCGTGCGTCTCTCCCTGCCTTCCCGAACGCCCACCCCGTGAAGGGACACCTTCGTGTCTGCCGCAAGACCGCTCAGCACCCTGCGAGCCATCGCCGTAACAGCGGCGCTTCCCCTCTTACTCACGGCCTGCGGCTACCAGGCCGAGGCGAAGAAGGGGGACGGGAAGACAAACCTCGCTGCTGATGCCGACAAGCCGCTGTCGGCTTCCGAGGTCCGCATCGGCTACTTCCCGAACCTGACGCACGCCACCGCTCTGGTCGGCCTCCAGGAAGGGCTGATCCAGAAGGAGTTGGGCTCCACGACGATCAGGCCGCAGACCTTCAATGCCGGTCCGTCCGAGATCGAGGCGCTCAACGGGGGCTCTCTCGACATTGGTTTCATCGGTCCCTCGCCGTCGATCAACGGCTACGTGAAGTCCAAGGGTTCGAACCTGCGGATCATCTCCGGCTCTGCCTCGGGTGGCGTGAAGCTGGTGGTGAACCCGGAGAAGATCAAGACTCTGGATGACCTCAAGGGCAAGAAGATCGCCACTCCGCAGAAGGGGAACACGCAGGACGTCGCGTTCCTCAACTGGATCGCCGAAAAGGGCTGGAACGTCGACCCCGAGTCCGGCAAGGGCGACGTCTCCGTCGTCCGCACCGACAACAAGGTCACCCCGGACGCCTTCAAGCAGGGCTCCATCGACGGCGCCTGGGTGCCGGAGCCCACCGCCTCCAAGCTCGTCTCCGACGGCGGCAAGGTCCTTCTCGACGAGGGCTTCCTGTGGCCGGAGAACAAGTTCGTGATCACGAACATCGTCGTGTCGCAGAAGTTCCTCAAGGAGCACCCGGATGTGGTCGAGGCCGTGCTGCGCGGCACGGTCAGGACGAACGGGTGGATCCACGCCCATCAGGACCAGGCGAAGGTTTCCGCGAACACCAAGCTCGCCGCGGACACCGGTAAGCCGCTCGAGGCGGAGGTCATCCGCCCGGCGTGGCCGAGCTTGGCGGTCACCGACGACCCGCTGGCTGCGACGCTGAAGAAGCAGGCCGACCACGCGGTCAAGGCCAAGTTCATCGAGCAGCCCGACCTGAACGGCATCTACGACCTGCGGCTTCTGAACAAGGTACTCAAGGCGGCGGGCAAGCCTGAGGTCTCCGACGCCGGTCTCGGCGCCAAGTAGGTCAGTAGCTGCCCGAGCCGATGCGGTTCGACGGTGCTGCGCAACCGGATCAGCACCCGAGTTCTTGACCTTCGGGTCAAGAATCGATAGCGTGAGGTCATGGGCAGGCCGAAGAACTTCGAACCGGACGTGGTCATCGCGCAGGCGATGGAGGCTTTCTGGACCAATGGCTACGCCGGCACCTCCCCCGCCGATCTCGCGGAGGCCACCGGGGTGGCCAAGGGGAGCCTGTACCACGCCTTCGGATCCAAGCGTGAGCTGTTCGGCAAGGCCCTCGAGCTCTACGATCGCGCCGGCTCCGAGATGACCGAGGAGCTCCTCGCGCGGCCCGGTGCGACCAGGGAGTGCATCCGCGACTACCTGATCTTCCTGGTGGATACGGACCTGAACGGGCCCGTCAGGCGTGGCTGCCTCGGCGCCAACACCGCGCTGGAGCTCGGCGGTCGGGACGAGGAGGCCACCCGGGCGGTTCAGCGCATGGGGCAGCACACCATCCAGCTCCTCACCGCCCGGATCGAGCAGGGGCGACGCGACGGTGATGTCGCCCCGGAGGTCGACGCCGGGGCGCAGGCCCAGTTCCTCCTGAACACGATCGTGGGGCTGCGCGTCATGGCCAAGTCGTTCGACAGGCCGATCTTGCACGGGATCATCGACACCGCCCTGGCGGGTCTCTGATCCACGATGCCCCCGACGGGGGCATTTTTTACGCCCTAGTTTTTGACCTGTAGTTCAAGAAAACCTGCAGTCACAGGAAAGAGAGTCATGGACCTCGGAATCACGGGCAAGACCGCCATCGTCACCGGCGCGGGCCGAGGCATCGGCCTCGCCATCACCCAGGCGCTGGCCGCAGAAGGCGTCCGGGTGGTGGGCGCCGCCCGCACCATCACCCCCGAGCTGGAGAAGGCCGCAGCCGCCGCCGTGTCGGTCGACCTGAGCACGCGCGACGGGGCGACGAGGGTGGTCGAGGAGGCGATCAACGCGGTGGGCGGGATCGATTTCCTGGTCAACAACGTCGGCGCGGGCGACCCGGACAAGCTGTCCCTGGGCGGCTTCCTCGACGTGGACGACGAGCAATGGCAGGCCGTCTTCGACCTCAACCTGTTCAGCGCGGTCTGGACGACCCGGGCGGCACTGCCGAGCATCCTGGAGCGCAGGGGGTCGATCGTCAACATCTCGTCGATCAACGCGCGCGTGCCCGCCGGTTCACCGGTCGGCTACGCCGAGGCCAAGGCGGCGCTGAACCAGCTCAGCAAGCGGCTCAGCGAGGAACTGGCCCCGCGCGGGGTACGGGTCAACACCGTTTCCCCCGGCTTCGTCGCGAGCCCGCTGTGGACCGACCCGAACGGCTTCGGCGGCAAGGTGGCCGACGCCTACGGTGTCAGCCACAGCGATCTGCTCGAGAGCATTCCCGGCCAGTTCGGCCTCGCCTCGGGACGCATCACCACGCCCGAGGAGGTGGCCGACCTGGTCGCCTTCCTCCTGTCCGAACGTGCCGCCAACATCCACGGCGCCGACCACGTCATCGACGGTGGCACCCTCAAGGCCGGCTAGTGCCGTGACCGGAAAGGTTCGCCGGGTCGCGACGCCCGGCACGGACGCGGGCCCGCCCGTCGGCTGGTGCCGGTGGACGGGCCCGCGCCGTCGCTGATCGTGGACCGGCCGCCGGGCGGCCGGGGGAGTCAGATCATGTTCTTGTAGATGTTCCAGCCTCTGCCGAACAGCACCCGGGCGGTGAAGGTCGCGGTGCCGGCGTTGCCCGTTGAGGTGTACAGGTACATGTCGCCGTTCGGGAGGCGGCCGAGCACGTCGCCCTTGCTGTCGCCGTCGATGTCGCCCGGCACGAGCAGCGTGTCGTACACGTTCCAGCCGGTGGCGACCTGCTCCGGGGCGGCGAACGGCGCGGTGGACGTCCCCGTGCCCTTGTAGAGGAACACCCTGCCGGAGGTGTCCCGGGCGATCACGTCGGGCCGCCCGTCGCCGGAGTAGTCGCCTGCGCCGACGACCGCGTTGTAGGCGTTCCAGCCGGTGCCGACCTTGATCCGCGTGCCGAGCTTGGTCTCCACCGCGCCGTCGCCGGGGTGCAGCCACAGGACGCCGGCGGAGTCGCGGCTGAGCAGGTCGCCCTTGCCGTCGCCGGTGAGGTCACCTGGGCCGACCATGAGCGTGTAGTTCCACGTCGTGCTGACCTTCAGGCCGCGGATGTACAGATCGCTGCCGATGTTCTGCACGTAGCTGGCGTGGTTGTGGCTGTTGAGCGCGGTGGCGTAGGTGTTGCGGGAGCCGGGCGTCTCGGTGCCGACCGCCATCGGCGGCGTCACGTAGGTGCCGTTGGCCAGGGCGTAGTACTTGGCCAGCGTGTTGTTGGACTCGGTCATGAGGTTCTGTGACTTGCCGTAGAGCTGAGTGGTGCCCGCGCCGACCATGAACCTGTTGAGTTCCCACCCGCTGCCGTGGTAGACGGGTGCGGCGAACTTGCCTCCGCCGATCGACTTGTAGAAGTACTGCAGGCCGTCGCGATTGCGGGCGATCAGGTCGCTCAAGCCGTCGCCGTCGACATCGTCCGGGCCGCTGATCACGTTGTACGTGTTCCAGCCCGTGCCGACCTTGACGCGGGGCTTGAGCGGGGCGGTGGCACTGCCGGATCCCTTGTGGAACCACAACTCGCCGGTCAGGGTGCGGGTGAAGACGTCGCCGAGGCCGTCGCCGTCGACATCGCTGGCACCGACGATCTGGTCGTAGATCCCCCAGCCGGAGCCGACCTTGACCCGCGTGTTGAAGGGTTTGCTGACGCTCCCGGTGCCGGTGTACAGCCACAGGTCGCCGACGTGGTCGCGGGCCAGCAGATCGGGGTGGTGGTCGCCAGTCACGTCGCCGGTGGCCACGAGGCGGTTGTACTTCTGCCAGCCGCCCCCCGACCACAGGGGCGCCGACGTGCCCTTCAGACCGGTCTCGTAGAGAGTGAGTACGCCGTCGAAGGAGAGGGAGAGCAACTCGGCCTTGGCCGTGCCGCCGACGTCGCCGACCGGCAACAGGTCCTTGTACGAGGAATCGGGGTCGGTCTTGGAGATCGTGTAGTCGCCCCAGTCGGAGATCGACGACAGGTAGACGCCCATGCTCTGGTCGTACTCCACGACGATCATGTCGCTGATGCCGTCGCCGTCGACGTCGTGCCGCGGCAGGGCCGCGGCAGCCACCGGTGCGGAGGGCGTGGCGCGGTCGGGCATGACGACGGTCGGGTGCCCGCCGTCGCCTCGCGGCGAGGCGCTGGAGGCCGACTCCGTTGTCGGGGCGGCCGCGGGCCGCGCGAGGGCCGGTGCGGGCGCCAGGGACTGCGGGGCGGCGGTGCTCGGGGCGGCGGAGAGGACGCCGGCGGCCAGGGCGAGTACGCCTCCGGCGGCCAGGGCGCGCAGTCGTCCGCGGTGCGGTGAAGTCAAGATCCCTCCTGAGGATCGAGCCGTAAGGGCCTGCCGGGGCACGTGCTGCCGTGTGCCCTGGAATACGCGTCCGTGCGTGAACGGGCCCCACTTCGTCTGTGCGGCGTATGCCGTGCCACTGACAGGGGGGTGGGGTCGATTGGCATCGACTCCGTTTGTTAGATGCCTAGTTGATGTGCCGGGCCGATCCTTTCGTGCTGGTTGGGAGGGGCGTCGGCGTGCGAGGAGTAGTGAACCCGGCAGCCTCACGTACCGCTCGGCCGGATCATCTTCCTGCCCGCCGTGCTTCCGCCGTCCACGGTGATCGACGCACCCGTCATGTAGGGGAAGTCGTCGGACGCGAGCCCGAGCACCGCGCGCGCGATCTCCTCGGCTTCGGCCATTCGTTCGAGGCCGTCGACGTTGAGCGGTCCCCACGCCTGCTTGTACTTCGCCCAATCCGCGTCCGGGATTCCCGGCGGGCGGACGAAGGGGGTGTCGGTGGTGCCGGGCAGCAGGGCGTTGAGCCTGATTCCCTTGGGTCCGTACGCGAGGGCTGCGGACTTCACCATGCCCTGTACCGCCCGCTTGCTCGCGGTGTACGCGGCGCTGTTCGGCCGCGCCTGTTCGGCCGCTGATGACGAGGTGCAGATGATGACGCCGTGCTGCGCCTTGAGCATGTGCGGAATCTCGTACTTGATCGCGAGGAACACGCCCCGGGCGTTGGTGGCCAGGACGTCGTCCCACTCCTCGACGCTCATCTCGTGGGGCAGTTTGCCGCTTCCGATGCCGGCGTTGTTGAAGGCGACGTCGATGCCGCCGTAACGGCTCGCGACCCGGTCCACGAAGCTGCGCACTTGGACGTCCACGCGGACATCGGCCTCGATGTACGTGGCTTCGCCGCCCGCGTCCCGGATCTCGCGTTCCACCTGGCGTCCCAACTCGGCTCGTCTGCCACAGAATCCGACATGGGCGCCCTCAAGGGCGAACGCCTTGGCCGCCGCCCTGCCTATGCCGGATGTGGCGCCCGTGATGAGCACGGACTTTCCCTGGAAGCGGCCGGCCCTGGTGTGGGACCTCGATGGGGCGCCGTTCGCGTGGGCGGTGGTGCCGAAGGCTGTGCTCCCCAGCCCCAGAGCGGCCGCACCGCCGAGGAGGGACCGCCGTCCCATGGTGGTGGGTTCTGCGTCCGCGTTGGCACTCGTGGCCGTATGTGCGTCGGTATCCATGTCGCTCACCCTCGCCGCCCGACCCGGGTTCCCGACTCCCTCCACGGGCCGGACATCGCGGCCGGTGGGAGGAGTTGGCCTCCTCCCACGGCAGGACCCGGGCGTACGGGCGTCCGCCTATCGTGGGGGAGTGAACAGAGCTTGGATCGAGCCTGCGTTCGACAGACGATTCGCCGGGATGCGGATCCTGGCGCTTGCCGGCGTAATGGTCGGCTATGTCCTGCTGCTGCAGCGGCCGTTCGGGGCGCGGGGCTGGGGCCTCGCCGCAGCCGGGCTCGTGCTGTGCCTGGCTGCGGGGAAATGGGTGTTCGGTGCGCTCCTGGCGCAGTCGGTCCTGCTCGTTGTCTCACACGAGCTCGGCGCCGGCATCGTTCCTTCGTTGAAGGTGCTGGCCGCCGTCACCCTCTTCGAGCTGGCGGTACGGCAGTCCGGGCGCCGCCTCGCCGCCGGGGCGACGGGACTGGCCCTTGCCGTCGCCGTGAACCGCATCGAAGATCTGCCCGGCGAACTCCTGCCGGTGCTCTACAAGATGGGTGTCGTCGCAGGCCTGCCGCTGCTCCTGGGTGCGTACGTACGCGTGACCCGCGACGCTGCGGTGCATGCGCGTCGCAACGTGGAACAGCAGGAACTCCGCGCCGAACAACAGTTGTTGGCCGCCCGTGCTGCGGAACGCACCACCATCGCGCGGGAGTTGCACGACCTCGTGGCCCACCACGTCTCCTCCATGGTGCTGCGCGTCGGTGTTGCCCGGCATGTCACCGCGGCCACCGGCACCACCGACCCGCGGATCACCGACGTACTCGACGACCTGCATGCCAGCGCCGGCGCGGCGCTGACCGATCTGCGGCGCCTGGTCGCCGTACTGCGCGCCCCCGACCGGACCGGTCCCACCACCGGCTCCCTGGTGGAGCCCGGAGCCCTGCCGGCGGCATTGGAGTCGGTGGTGGAACACAGCCGCCAGACCGGGCTGACCGTAACCGCTTCCGTGGATCCCCGCGTTGCGCGGCTGGACGCGGTACGTGGCCTCGCGGTCCTGCGCCTGGCCCAAGAGGGCCTGGCCAACGCGGCCAAGCACGGCGGCCCCGGCGCACACGCCGAACTGGTGGTACGGGTCGCCGAAGATGCCGTTCGCGTGACGATCCACGACGACGGCGCCGGAAGGGCCCGGCCACCGGCCTCCGGCCCGTCCGGACACGGTTTGATCGGCATGCGTGAACGCGTGGACCTGCTCGGCGGCCGACTGGAGGCGGGCCCCGCCGCTCAGGGCTGGCGGCTCACGGCCGAACTTCCCTCCCTCGCAACAGACATGGAGCCCCAGCTGTGATCCGCATCCTTGTCGTCGACGACCAGCAGCTCGTCCGTATGGGACTGCGCATGCTCTTCGATCAGGCGCAGGACATCGAGATCCTGGGCGAGGCGGACAACGGCGCGGAGGCGGTACGACTGGCGGAACACCTGACTCCCGATGTCGTCCTCATGGACTTGAGAATGCCCGGCATGGACGGCATCACGGCCACCCGCCGCATCCTGACCACACGCCCCGCCACCCGGGTCGTCGCCCTCACCACCTTTGACGACGACGACCATCTGTATCCGGTGCTCGCGGCCGGAGCCTGCGGTTTCCTCGTCAAGGACACCCCACCGGCCGAACTCCTGGAGGCCGTACGCCGGGCAGCCAACGGAGAGGCCCCCTTCAGTCGTGACGTCCTTGACCGCCTCGTCGCCCAGGCTCTCCACACCCGTTCCTCATCGGACACCCCTGCGGACATCCCGGTGCCGGCCATCACCCCGCGCGAGCGGGAGGTGCTCGGACTGCTCGGCGTAGGCCTGTCCAACAAGGAGATCGCCGACCGGCTGCATCTCGGGGTCACCACGGTGAAGACGCACGTGGCCAGCCTGATGGCGAAGACGGGCCGGGACAACCGTATCCGTCTCGCTGTTCTCGCGGTCCTCACCGGCATCACGCCGAACTGAGCCGCCTCGTGTGAGGCGACTTTCTGTGTGGGCGCGAAGAGCGTGGCCGCCGTGGGAGGGCCTCGCCGACGGGGGTTGCGGCGAGGCCCAGCCATGACGGTACCGCCCGAAGCCGGGCAGTGGACCGCAGAATCAGTGAATTGCATAAGTTTGCAATTTCATAGATGCTGTGGGTGCTGTGGGTGCTGTCGGTGCTGTGTCCGTGGGTGGCCGCGGGCGGAGTGCCGGCCGTCCGCCCCGGCGCCCGGGGTGATGAGAAGGGTGCGAGTCCGTGCCGGTTCCGCTGTATCAGGCCAAGGCCGAGTTCTTCCGGATGCTCGGGCACCCCGTGCGGATACGGGTTCTTGAGCTGCTCCAGGACGGGCCGATGCCGGTACGGGACCTGCTCGCCGCGATCGAGGTCGAGCCGTCCGCGTTGTCGCAGCAGCTCGCCGTGTTGCGCCGGTCGGGGATCGTCACCTCGGTCCGTGACGGCTCTACCGTCGTCTACGAGCTGGCGGGCAGGGATGTCGCAGAGCTGATGCTGGCGGCTCGGCGCATTCTGACCGAGGTGCTGACCGGGCAGAGCGAACTGCTTGAGGAGCTGCGGGAGCCCGAGGTCCCGGCGCCGTGACCGTGGTGACCGTGACCACCTTCCTGGCCTCCGTACTCGGGCGGGTCCGCTCGGTGCTGCCGGCGCGGGCTGATTTCGCGGCCATGGGCCGCAGCCCCCGCCGGGATCTCCTGGCGGGGCTGACCGTGGCGATCGTCGCCCTCCCGCTCGCGCTCGGCTTCGGTGTGTCCTCCGGGCTGGGCGCGGAGGCGGGGCTGGCCACCGCAGTGGTCGCCGGCGCGCTCGCCGCCCTGTTCGGCGGATCCAACCTCCAGGTGTCCGGGCCGACCGGTGCGATGACCGTGGTGCTGGTGCCGATCGTCGCCCAGTACGGGCCCGGCGGCGTCCTGACCGTTGGCCTGATGGCCGGTGTCCTGCTGATCGGCCTCGCGCTGCTGCGGGCCGGGCAGTACATGCGGTACGTGCCGGCGCCGGTGGTGGAGGGGTTCACCCTCGGCATCGCGTGCGTGATCGGCCTCCAGCAGATGCCCCATGCCCTCGGGGTGGCCAAGCCGGACGGCGAGAAGGTCCTGCTGGTGGCCTGGCGGGCCCTCGCGGAGTTCGTGGCCTTCCCGAACTGGACCGCGATCGGGCTCTCGGTGGGGGTCGCGGCGGTGATGCTGGCAGGGGGCCGGTGGAAGCCGGCGATCCCGTTCTCCATCGTTGCGGTGATCGCCGCGACCGTGCTCGCGCAGGTCCTCCACCTGGACGCGGCGGCCCCGATCGGGGACTTGCCCTCCGGCCTGCCGGCGCCCTCCCTCGCCTTCCTCGACGCTTCCGCCTTCGGCTCCCTGCTCGCCCCGGCGGTCGCGGTGGCCGCTCTGGCCGCGCTCGAATCCCTGCTGTCGGCAACCGTCGCGGACGGGATGACGGTGGGGCAGCAGCACGACCCGGACAAGGAACTGTTCGGGCAGGGCATCGCCAACCTGGCGGCCCCGCTGTTCGGCGGTGTCCCCGCTACCGCTGCGATCGCGCGCACGGCGGTCAACGTCCGTACCGGCGCCTCCTCCCGCCTCGCTGCCCTCACCCATGCCGCCGTGCTCGCGGTGATCGTGTTCGCCGCCGCGCCCCTCGTTTCGAAGATCCCGCTGGCGGCACTGGCGGGTGTGCTGTTGGCGACGGCGATCCGCATGGTGGAGGTCGGCTCGCTGCGGGCGATGGCGAAGGCGACGCGCTCGGACGCCGTCGTGCTCGTCCTGACCGCCGCCGCGACCCTGGTCCTCGACCTGGTGTACGCGGTGATCATCGGCCTGATCGTCGCCGGAGCCCTCGCGCTCAAGGCGGTGGCGAGTCAGGCGCGGATGGAGCAGGTCGATTTCCGCCCGGATCTGCCCGGCGAGCACAGCGAGGAGGAACACGCCCTGCTGGCGGAGCACATCGTCGCCTACCGCATCGACGGCCCCCTCTTCTTCGCCGGAGCCCACCGCTTCCTCCTGGAGCTGTCGGAGGTCGCCGACGTGAGGGTGGTGATCCTGCGCATGTCCAGGGTGAGCACCCTGGACGCGACCGGCGCCCTCGTACTGAAGGACGCGGTTCAGAAGCTGAACCGGCGCGGCATCGCCGTCATGACGTCCGGCATCCGGCCCGGCCAGCGCCGGGCCCTGGACGCCGTCGGCGCACTCGACCTGCTGCGGCTGGAGGGACGTGAGTACGCCACCACCCCGGAAGCCATCGCCGGGGCCCGCAAACACCTGGAGCAGGCAGGGCTTCTGCCCCGTACGCATCACCGACCGCACCGCATCCGGAAGGCCGCCCGATGACCGTCCTCTCCGACCGCCGCATGATCGAGGTCTCCGGCACCGAGGCCCTGTGGCCAGCGGCCACGGCCCGGCGGACGTCATCACCAAAGAAGGCCTGACCGGCGAAAGGCCCGCTCTCGGGGTCCGAACGTCACGAAGGCCGCCCGCCGGGTCCCATGAGTTGCAGGGATCTGCAATTGTTGAGGTCACAAGGTGTGAAGAGGGGCCATCGAATGCTCCCGCGAAGGAACGGTTCTGGGTGGATGAAATGGGCAGTCACGGCAGAGGTACGCAGGTGAGCACGCCGCTGTACCAGCTGAAGGCGGAGTTCTTCAAAACGCTGGGACATCCGGTCCGCATCCGTGTCCTGGAGCTCCTGGCCGAATGCGAGCACGCGGTCGCCGAGATGCTGCCGGAGGTCGGGGTGGAGGCCGCGAGTCTGTCCCAGCAGTTGGCTGTCCTGCGCAAGGCCAACCTGGTGGTCACCCGCCGGGAGGGCTCCAACGTGTATTACAAGCTCACCCACCCCCAGATCGCCGAACTGCTGCGGGTCGCCCGCGGCATCCTCTCCGGCGTGCTGGAAGGCCAGGTCGAACTCCTGGCCGACCTGCGCGCCACCAGCCACACCTAGGCCGGCAGCCAGACGGCGCAGGTCCCACCCGGGCCGCGCCCCACATACGGCGGCCGTCTTCCGTTAGTGCGGGTTCAACGCGCTTCTGACACCGGAAGACGGCCGCTCCTCTCACTTCTGAGCGTGCTGGCCCAGGTAGAAGAGCAGCCACACGAACCCGGCGAACAGGTGGGTGCCGCAAATGTAGAAAAAGGCACGCAGCGCGACGCCCTTGGCCAGCCACCGTTCCTCTTTCGCCGCTTCGCTCTGCGCGGGCTCGCCGTCCGTCGTGATGGTTTCCCTCCCATCCGGAACTAGTGAATTGCATAACTCTGCAAGTCTAGCCGGTGCGGGCCTGCTGAGGACTTCACGGCCAGGCGGGAGCGCACCCTGAGGCGGGCAGATCCACGGCGGCGTTTTGGGCTCCGGGTCGACCCGGCCCGGCGCGCGACAGTGAGAATGAGGGTGTGTTCAGACGTGAGAGGCCGGAGCCGTCGACCGATGCCCGGCTTGACCCGTACCGCCGTGCTGCCGCTCGTCTCATGGACGGGAACGAGCAGATCGGCGTGCTCGTGATCCGAGTCACCACCTGGTGGACGAGGGAAGGGCCCTTCTGGCGAAGGCGGTGGGTGAATCCGCGAGAACTTCCTGAGTGGGCGCTGTCTGGTGTCGGCCCCGCACAGCAGGTGCCCGACTTCGACGACGGGATCATCTTCGATGAGGATCTCGACGAGGAGCTCGCAGACTGGGCAGCGGGGATCTTCCGCCTACGGGGCCAGCAGTTCGGTCTCGCCTGGCTTGGCGAAGAGGAAGTCGATGCCGCTCATCGCGACCACGGCTGGACGATCGACTGACCACCCCCGCCCCGCTGCCACGCTTTCGGGTGTTCCCTGCTCGGCCGCCGTCGTGGTTGGGCATGCTGGCCGAGGACGTGATGGCGTCCACGCCGTGAGCCCGTACGAGCCGCTCATCGACGGCCCTGAGGACGACTGGGCCGAGCACATCGAGGACGTCGAATCCCGAACGGTGCCGTTGCCCGCCGAGTTGGCCACCCTCCTGCAGCGCGTGCAGGACCGGCTGCTCGACCTGGCCGCGGACGTTCCGCTCGCCGCACTCAGGGCCGTAGCCGCACTGGAACGTGCCACCAAACGAGCAGCCGGAATTGCGGCCTGCAACGCGAAGGACGATGAGCTGTCGGACGAGGTGATCGGAACCGCCCTGGGGCTGGCCGCGGACAAGGCCGGCTCGCGCTTGATCCACTACGCGCTGCGCCACTGATCTGCCCGGGACCCGGCGGGCGACGGTTTTTGGGCGGTTGAGCCTACGTGGCGGCGGGTTGGCGGTGGGTTTCGGCGGCGTGGAGGACTTCGCGGATGAGGAGGTCGAGGTCGTTGGTGGTGGTGCGGTGGTTGCACAGGCAGGCGCGGAGAGCAGTGCGGTCCTGCACGGAGACGGTGGCGAGGTAGGCGCGTCCGTTGTCCTGGACGCGCCGGGCGACACGGGTGTGAAGGGTGTCCGGGTCTCCACCGTCCGGGTCGGTGATGCGGAAGCAGACAACGGGCCACGGGCCGCTCGCCAGGAGCTCCAGTCCGGGCTCGGCGGTGATCCGGTCCCGCAGTTGGCCGGCGAGGCTCAGGTAGCGCTCGATCATGTCGGTGACGCCGTCGCGGCCCAGGTGGTGCAGGGTGGCCCAGAGGGTCAGGGCCCGGGTGCCGGGGCGGGTCAGCTCGATCGTGGCGTGGGAGAGCCACGGCAGGGCGTCCGGTTCGTCCGCGGTGAGGTAGGAGGCCTGGTGTGCGAAGGCGGTGTGCAGATGCTCGGGGTCCGGGACCAGCAGTGCTCCGCAGCCCACCGGCACGCTCAGTGTCTTGTGGGGGTCCACGGTCATCGAGTCGAGGTCGGCAACGCCTTGGTAGAGGGGGGCCAGGGCCGGGACGGCGGCTCCCAGCCCGCCCCAGGCCCCATCGGCGTGATGCCACATGCCGACGCTCCGGCACACCTGCGTGACCAGGTCGAGCGGGTCGACGGCGCCGGTCGCGGTGGTGCCCAGCGTACTGACGGTGCAGAACGGCAGCAGGCCCGCGTCCAGGTCGGCGGTGACCGCGGCGCGCAGGGCTGCCGGGTCCAGGCGGTCGTGCGCATCGGTGGCCACGGGGCGCATGCGGTGGGAGGGCAGGCCGATGCAGGAGGCGGCCCTGGCGACGGACATGTGTGCCTGGGCGCTGTAGTAGACGGTGAGCCGGGCGTGGTCGCGGTCGTAGGCGGCACCGTCGGCGGAGCCCCGGCGGGTGAGGAACCAGGTGCGGGCGGTGGCCAGGGCCAGCAGGTTGGCCATGGAGCCGCCGCTGGTCAGCACCCCGCCCGTGCCGGCAGGTAGTCCGGCCAGGTCGGCGAGCATGCGCACGGTGCCGCGTTCCAGGTCCATGAGGGCACTTTCACCCATGCCACAGGTCGCGTTGATGGCGCAGGCCAGCAGTTCGGCGATGACTCCGGCCGGTGCGGGCGGCGAGTTGATCCAGGCGAAGAACGCGGGGTGCCCGTTCCCCGTCGGGAACGGGGCGATTTCGTCCCGCACGAAGTCCAGCACTCCGCCCAGTTCACCGGCGCGTGGGCTGAGCCGCCCCTCACGCAGGCGCGCCCGCTGCTGGGCAGGCATCTGGCGGCCCACCGCGCCGGCCGGCAGTTCGCTCAGGTACTGGGATACCCACTCGGCCGCGGCTACGAGTTCGTCCCGCAGGACCTTCGCGTGAACCGCTGGAGGCAGCTGGTCCGGCGACAACACGGCCTCACCGAACCGGGCCGACGTCGGTTCACTCAAGCGATGGTTCATGGTGGCAGGTGGACCCTTCGTCGTAGCAAGGCCCACTGCTCAGCTCAGCGAGGCCATGATCGTAACGAGCGCCGCCCACCGGCCGACACGCGAACCCTGCCGCAAGCCGGGCGACCTCCGTACTGCTCGGGGCCGGGGCCAGGCCCGCCAAACCAGCCGACGACGGTCTCCATGTCCGGGTCGACCTCACACGGCTCACCACCCCGTGAGCCCGCATCTACGCGGAGGGCACCTGCCGGGTACCCCGTTCAGTGCGGTGAGGGTTTCGGGTCCAGGGCGTTGGAGACGGTGCAGCCGCCTTCTCCGGGCATCCGGTGGATCCGGGGTGGCACCCATACCTCGGTGGCGCCGGGGCCCACGCGGGCGAGAAGGCAGTCCTGCGGGTCGAAGCCGTTGCCCTTGACCAGCAGGAGGACACCGACCCTGCCTCCGTCCGACTTCACCTCCGTGAGGATCGCCGGATCCAGGTCCAGGGCGGCGAGCGTACGCCGTACTTCGCCCTCGTCCGCCAGGCTGCCCTCCGCCACCCGGGGAAGCTTCGCGCGGAGCTCCTCGTAGGGCAGCCGGGGTGGTTCGGGTGGCGGGGCGAAGGTCAGCGCGGGCCCGTCCGGGCAGGCCACGTCACGGGGATCCTCACCCCACTCCGACCGGGGAGACACCCGTACCGCGAAACACCGCTGCAGGGAGACCTCTTCACGGGCGAGCCAGCCTCTGTACCCCGAGCCGGAGGTGCGGACGACGACATCGACGCCGTTCCCGTCGTGTGTCGACGTACCCTTCACCCGCAGTACCTCCACCCCGTCGATGCGGGAAGCGGAGCGCCCGACCTCCTCCGCCGTACGCGGATTCTGGCCGTAGAGCCGCTGGCCCGCCTTCCTCGCCACCTCCCGCGCGGCGTCCGTGGCCTCGCCCTCGGAGGAGTCCACCACCCCGCAGCCGACGGTGAACAGGAACAGCGGGGCGAGCAGTATGAGTCGGCGCATGCGTCCACCTTTGCGGCGCCGCGGCCGGCGGGCAACCCGTTCGTTGGGTTCGTGTCGGCGTGCGGCGGGGGAGGAGAGCGTCAGGGGCGGGTGACACCAGGGGGTGGTGCCGATGATGTTCGGTACTCGGACGAGTGGTGGGTGCTGCTGCTGTTCCCGGCCGTGCTGTGGGTGCTGTTCGGGCCGTTCGTCATGGTCGGCCTGGGGGTGTGGTGCGCCTCCGCACCCGGCGCGCGGGCCCGGCTGTGGTCGGTGCTTGTTCCCCTGGTGCCGGTGCTGACCTCGGCGTCCGTCATGATCTTCCCGCTGAGCCGGTGGAAACGCCCGGTGCGGGTCGACGGCGCCGTGGAGGCGCCGGAGCACCTGTACGACTTCCTCGGCTACCTGGCCGTGTACGTCGGGGGCGTCACCGTGCTGCCCTGGCTGCTCGGCTACGGGAGCACGCGCCTGCTGCGCTTCGTACGGGCCCGCCGGCGCGGCCCGGGAAGCCCGGGCGAGGCCCTGGACGCCGGGATCTCGCCGCCCGGTCCGGCGAGCCCGTCGACTGCCGAGGCGCCGGGCTCACCCCGAGCTACCTGATCACCATCCGAGCTGTGGTTCGCCCAGGACCTTGCTGCCGATGAGCGCGGCGAGCTCCTGGGCTCTGGTCAGGGCCCCGTGGTTGTGGCAGCCGTGGACGAAGACAGTGTGATGCTCGGTCCACCCGTTCAACTGGGCTCTCTCACCGTGGAACACGATCTGGACCCCGTCGTATTTCGCGCTCGCGTATTGGTCTGCTTCCAGGCGCTCAGGCCACAGGCCGCGCCAGCAGATGTCGGCGATGCCCTGGCCGAGAACCGCCACGAAGCGCTCTTCCACAGTGCCCGTCGGAACGTCTGCCGAGGCGTCCAGCGGCAGATGTGCCTCCAGCGAGGCGGCACCTGCGGTCGCGACGTCGAGGTCGAACCAGAGATCCTCACCAGCAGGACCGGTACGCATGTCCAGGTAGTCGAAGTAGTCGAAGTCCGCCTCCGGCAGGACCGCAACCATCTGCCGCACGTCTTCGACCGTTCGCAGCTCGGCGTAGAGCTCGGCTTTGGCCTCGCACTCCGCCATCAGCGTACGCAGGTGCTCGGCCTGTGTGTACGCCATGGCTGCGTCAGTGCTCTGGAAGACGGGGTACGCCCTGGAGTTGCCCATGGACCGAACCGTCACACGTCCTCGCATGCCGCCGCCACCGTAATTCGCGTGATCACTGCGGTCAGCGGACTCGGCGCACGCTCAGCATCGGCACTAGGCATCCGTACTGCCGAGGAGGCTGTCCACGAGGAGATCCGGGTAGCCGGAGGCCGGCGGGTCGATGCCGAAGATCGCGCCTGGCCCTGGCGCGCATCTACGACTGGCTCGACATGACCCTCGCAGCCACGGCCTGAAACCCGAGCCACCGCCCGACCCCGCACCCACCCACCTACCGACCCACTCGCCCCCACCCGAAGGAAGCCGCAATGAACCGCACCGGAATCGCATCCGCCCTGGGCGACCAGCTGTACGACGGCAACAAGTACGCCGACCGGCACACCTGCCACATCACCAAGAACGACGGCACCACCGTCACCATGGAGGTCTACGTCTTCGCCGACCTCGCCCCCGACGGCCGCTTCCAGCGCATCGAGGAAGCCACCCTGATGCCGACCGGCTCCGAGGCCGACCGCAGCATGGGCAGCGCCCGCTGAGGCAGGCACCGCCCGGGCGGACGGAAAGGCTGCCAGGGCTGGGGCGGATGGCAGGACTCTCCTGGGTACGGATACTCATGCGTCGCGCCATGCTCACGCCTAACGTCACGAGCATGATCAAGAGCCTTGTACGTAGAGCCCGGGTCCCCGGGCGGTCCGTCCTGTATGCCGTCACAGGGCTCGTGATGGTGGTGCTGGCAGTCGCCGCCGTGGTGGCGGGGAACCTCGTGTGGAACGGCGCGCCGTATCCTTCGGCTGACCCGGCCGTGGTCGCGCAACGGCTCAAGGACCGGTCCGACGGGGTCTACGAGGACTTCGCGCTGCCTGCGAAGTACGCTGCGAACTGGGGCGGGATCGACACCGGCGCCTGCTACTACCGCGGGCTGCGGAGCATCGCCCACATTGACGAGGCGCGAACCGACGTCCGCAGCTTCGGACTCAGCTGGAGCGTACCCGAGGTCCCCGAAGCCACCGCCCGAGAGGCGCAGGGGCGCGTGCGCCAGCGGCTGGTGCAGCAGGGTTGGAAACTCACCCATGAAGGCGACCGTGCAAGCGCAACCTTCCGCGAGCTGGGCTTCCGATTCGAGGACCCGGAAGGCGGGGACCAGGTCGACGTGCAGTGGAACAACTCGACGACGACCCTGTTCATCAGCGTCTACGCCCCCTGTGCGCAGGTTCCCGACAACTTCGCGGGATAGGTCTGGGATGAGGCGGACTGGTACCCGGAGGGGCCATCACGGGTGCTCCCCGGGTGCATCCGCCGGGTACGGCGGGGCGGGCACCACGACCTCGGTGTAAGCCTTCCAGATCAGGGGCGGGAGGGCGCTGCCCCGTTCGGAGTCGGGGCCGCCCACGCCCTGCATGGGCAGCAGTTGCGTGACGTCGGGCTTCGTACGGAACATCGCGACCGAGGTGCTCAGTTCCGGCGTCGTGCCGATGAACCAGGCGGAGTTCATACGGTCGTTCGGGCCCGTCTTGCCCGCCCAGGACGGAACGTAGGTCCGCTGGTCCTTCGTAGGTCCGATGGCGTTCCAGCCCACGTGGCGCAGCGCCGCGCCCACGATCGCGGCTGTGTCGGGGCTCATGGCCCGCCGCGGTTTGGGTCGGCCGAACCCGTCCACCGTGGCGCCATTGCGCTCGACCTTGGTCACCGAATAGGGCTCGGTGGCCTGGCCCTTGTTGATGAAGGTCGTGTAGGCGCTGGCCAGCCGGACGGCGCTGGGGGTGGAGGTGCCGATGGAGAAGGTCGGCTCCAGCTTGGCCATGCTCTCCTCACGCAGTCCCGACGCGACCGCGAGGTCCTTGACCTTCTCCAGCCCGATCTTCTTGCCGGCTTCCACGAACGGTGCGTGGTCGGGGAACACCAGGGCCGTGCGGAGGGGCCCGGCTGCCATGGGCGTCCCCACCGCCCTGGGTTTCAGGGGCTCCGGGGCAGGGCTCTCGGCCGGGGGCTCCGTGCTGCCGAGCTCCTCCTCCAGAGCGGCGGCGTACACAAAGGGTTTGAACGCCGAGGCCGCAGGCACGCCGGAGGTGTCCGCGTTGTTGGTGAAGTGCTCGATCGCGTCGGAGCCGCCGTAGAGCGCGACGATCGCCCCGTCCTTGGGGCGTATCGAGGCGGCGCCGACCTGCACGTACTGGTCCTCCGTACGGTTCTTCGGGTCCAGTCGGTCCGCGCGCACCTGCTCGACGGCCTTGGTCAGCGCGGCCACCTTGTCCTTCTCGAAGGTGGTGTGGATGCTGTAGCCGCCACCGGCCAGTTCTTTGTCCGTGATTCCGCTGCGGCTCTTGAGGTACTTGTTGGCGATGTCCACGAGGTAGCCGGTCTGCCCGGCCTGGCTGGTCGGCTTGACGGGAGGCTTCGGCTCGGGGAACTCCGTGTACTTCGCGCGTTCCTCTGCGCTCATCGAACCCGTGTCGACCTGACGGTCCAGAATCCAGCTCCAACGGTCTTCGGCACGTTGGTGGTTGGCGGAGCTGAGGGACGGGTCGAAGCTCTCCGCGCCTTTGAGGACAGCGGCCAGCAGGGCGCCCTGACTGGGGTTCAACTCCGAGGCGGGGATGCCGTAGTACGCGTACGAGGCTGCCTGGACGCCGTACGCGTCGCGGCCGAACCAGGAGGTGTTGAGGTATCCCTCGAGGATCTCCGTTTTGGGCCGCTGGTTGCTGATCTTCAGGGAGAGGAAGAGTTCCTTGATCTTGCGCTGGACGGTCTGGTCCTGGCTCAGATAGGTGTTCTTCACGTACTGCTGGGTGAGCGTCGAGCCGCCCTGGGTCTCCTTTCCCTTGGCGATGTTGACGACGGCGCGGCCGATGCCCGTCACCGAGACGCCCGAGTCGGTGTAGAAGTCCTCGTTCTCCGCGGCGATGACGGCGTGTTGGACGGAATCCGGCACCTGGGAGAGCTTCACGTCCTGCCGGTTCACATCGCCGATGCTCACCATCCGGCTGCCGTCCGCCCAGTAGTACACGGTTGCCTGACGGCGCGCGGAGTCGTGCGGGTCCGGGATCTCTACCCGTATGTAGACGAAGGTGAAGAGGCCGGCGAGGGCGCCGGTGAAGAGCAGGAACAGGCCGGAAACCAGTTTCCAGGAGGGCGTCCAGCGCCGCCAGCCCCGGCGGCCGCGCCTGGGCAGGTCGATGCGGAGGCGGCGGGTCTTCCGGTCGGCGTCCTTACGGCTCTTCCCACGACCCACAGGGCCTCCTTGATCGGCGAGCCGTTACTACGGGGCGGTAACGGACTCGGCAAGGAGGATGATCAAATTGCGTTCGTGGTTGGGTCGTTCGCGAAGAATTTACGGCCGGAGCAGGACGGCCCCCACCCGGGGGCCCGAGTTCCCGGTACCTACCCGATCACCACGTCATCGCAGTGCGCGGGCGCCGGGACGGGGGCCCGCTGCACGTCCCGCCAGTGCGCGGCCTCGCCGTCGACGCCGCGCTTGGCCGGTGCCACGTACCCGACCCACGGACCCTGACCTTCGTTGTCCATGGTCTCGATGCCCACGACGTACTGGCGGCCCGGCTCCAGGACGGCGTAGAGCGGATCGTCGTCGACGTATCCGCCGGCGGCGGTTCCCTTCTTCGTGACGCCCTGGGTGACCGTGAGAACTTCGGGCACCGTGCCCTGCAGTGTCCTGAGGACGTGTACCTGGCTGGACAGGAACGAGCTGCCACCCTCGTCGTCCCACGCGCGGGTGTGCTTCACCGTCTCCACCACGGCCATCGCCTTGAACTCGTCTGCCACGACGGGGTCCTTCGACAGATCCGCCGCGCACACCGCGTGCGTGGAGCTGTCCGTCCCGGCGACGGCGTACCAGCCGCCGCCAGCGAGCAGTAGTCCACCGGTCAGGCCCGCCGCAGCCCACAGCTTTGCACCCATGATCAGCCCCACGGCTTCTTGTAGTTGGCCTTGTCCACGGCCTGCGGTACGTCGTAGTCCTCTTGCACCTGGGGCCACATCAGCGAGTACGTCGTACGGAAGTCCTTGTGGCAGAGGCCCAGCGCATGTCCCAGCTCGTGGGCGGCGACACTCCGGCGCTTCTTCGGCGAGCACCCCTTCATCTTGGCCTTGTCGAAGCGGATCTCGCCCTCGTCCACGGAGCTCCGGGACCTCGATTCGGACTCGCCCCTGACGCACGGCGCCGGATCGACGGCATGCGCCGGACGGGACGCAGGAGCGGCAGGCCGTCGCCGACGCCGCGTGGCAAGGGGACTGGAAGGCCGCCGAACGGTACGTCCGGGCTGCGGGACGCGGTCCGTGCCGGAGTGCCGCAGGACGACGAGGAGTTCGCCCACTGGTACGAGCGCGGCAACGTGCACTACCGCCGGGCCTGCGTCCTGGCGGAGGCCGAGCGTTTCGAGGAAGCCCTGCCCGAGGTGGAGGCCTCCATCGAGGCCCACGAGGAGGGCGGTGGGCAAGGCGAGGTGCGCCGCGCCGAAGCGGTACGGATGGCCGCCCTGATCGAGGGCAAGGGCCTCGGCCGCTTCCAGGCCGCCGTCGCCCGGCTCACCACGGCGGCTGCCCGCTGCCGCCGGGCCGGTCTCACCGAGGCCGCCGACATCCTGGAGGCCCTCCGCCAGGACTACCTGCGCCGCTGACACCCCGCCCCCGGCCGGCGGTGCGCCCCCCGACGCACCGCCGCCCGGGACGCCGGTGGTCGGGCGGAATCAGGAAGCTCGGCCGCACTCTTCGGCGATGGTGCGGATGAACGTGTCGACGTCCTCAGGGACCGTGTCGAAGGAGCACATCCAGCGGACGACACCGGGCTGTTCGTCACGGAAGTAGAAGTGGTACTTCTCCTGGAGCCGCACGGCTGCGTCGTGGGGGAGCCGGGCGAACACTCCGTTCGCCTCCACCGGATAGACGATCTCCACTCCCGGGATGTCCTGGACGCCGGCGGCGAGGCGCTGGGCCATGGCGTTGGCGTGCCGGGAATTGCGGAGCCACAGGTCACCGCCCAGGAGTGCCTCCAGCTGGACTGCGATGAACCGGGCCTTGGAGACCAACTGGGTGGTCTGTTTGATGATGTGGCGCAGGGACCGGGGGCCGTTCGGGGTGAGCACGACCACCGCGTCACCGTAGAGGCCACCGCACTTGGTGCCGCCGAAGGACAGGAGGTCGACTCCCGCGTCGTAGGTGAGCTCGCGCAGGGTGACGCCCAGGGACGCGGCGGCGTTGGTGAGCTGTGCGCCGTCGACGTGGAGCTTCATGCCGCGCTCGTGCGCGAAATCAGCGATGGCGCGGATCTCCGCAGGGGTGTAGACGGTCCCCAGCTCCGTCGCCTGGCTGATCGAGACGACCTGCGGGGTGGCTCGGTGCATGTCGTCCCAGCCCCAGGCCTCGGTGGCGAGGAGTTCCGGGGTCAGCTTTCCGTCGGGAGCCGGGATGGTGATGAGCTTCAGGCCACCGATGCGTTCGGGCGCTCCGCACTCGTCCGCGTGGATGTGCGCGGTGGTGGCGCACAGGACGGCTCCCCACCGGTCCGTCATGGCCTGGAGGGCGATGACGTTCGCTCCGGTGCCGCTGAAGACGGGGTGGATCTCCGCATGGGGCCCGAAGTGGTGACGCGCGAGGTCCTGCAGGTTCTGGGTGTAGACATCGCGGCCGTAGGACGGCTGATGACCGCCGTTGGCGGTGGCGATCGCGGAAAGGACCTCCGGGTGCACGCCGGCGTAGTTGTCGCTGGCGAAGAAGCGTGCCGCCGGGTCGTGTTTCCGCGCGGGGGCGGGGGTGCTCGTGGTGGTGCTCAAGGCGTCGTTCCGTTCGTTGTGGCGGCAAGGTCACGCCGGGATCCGGGGGGATGTTCGGGGGATCCGTACCTGAACAAGGATGGTGCTGGCTGGGTCGGCCTGCCAGGAGATGGCGGGACAGGTTGCTGCCTGGCAGGTTCCTGTCCGGGCGTGGGACGTGGGGCGCGGTCTCAGGCTGCGGTGCGGGTCTCCCCGTAGGCGGTGATGCCGCGGGTGGCTTCGATCACGCGGCGCAGCTTCTTCGCCAGGGCCTCGTAGAACATGCTCAACGGGAACTCGTCGGGCAGTGCGGAGTCGACGAGCCTGCGCGGCGGCAGGGTGAAGTCGAGGGCGGTCGCACCGTCGGCCCAGGCGGATGCGGGGTGAGGCGAGAGGTACGAGGAGACGAACGCGTGGCTCTTGAGCCAGTGCACGACCTTGGGCCGGTCGATGCCGAGCCGGTACAGGTCCTCGATCTCGGTGCGGAGGCGAGCGACGGTCTCTGCGGCGGCGGCCCAGTCGACGGCCAGGGTGTTGTCGCTCCAGCGGATCGCGCCCGCCCGGTGCAGGGCGGCGAAGAGCAACTGCCCGCCGAGACCGTCGTAGTTGCGGACTCGGTCGCCGGTGATCGGGAAGCGGAACAGGCGGTCGAAGAGAATCGCGTACTGCACGTCCCGTCCCTGGGGGACGTTGTCCTCGATGAGGTCCTGGCCGGCTTGGAAGGCGGTGAGGTCGCAGCGCAGCTCTTCGATGCCGTACATCCAGTAGGGCTGACGCTGCTTGATCATGAAGGGGTCGAAGGGGAGGTCGCCCAGGCTGTGAGTCCGGTCGTGGATGAGATCCCACAGCACGAACGCCTCCTTCATGCGCTCGGGATCCGCCAGGAGAGCCCGGGCGTCGCCGGGCAGCTCCAACCGGGTGGCGGCGACGGCGGCACTGGTCACGCTGCGCAGACGCGCGGCCTCCCGGTCGCAGAAGATCGCGCCCCAGGTGAACTGTCCCGGGTTCTCGCGAACGGCCACGGTCTCGGGGAAGAGGACCGCGGCATGCGTGTCGTATCCGGAGGTGAATCCCTCGAACTCGATACCGAGGTAGAGCGGATTTCCGTAGGTGGTCCGCTCCAGGTCGGCTATCCAATCGGGCCACACCACACGGAAGGCGACGGCCTCCAGGTTGCAGTGGGGGTTGCCGTTCTGTGTGTGCATCGGGAAGACCACCAGGTGCCGCAGGCCGTCGACGCGCTGCTCGGCGGGCGCGAAGGCCAGGAGGGAGTCGAGGAAATCCGGCTTGCCGAATCCGCTGTCCGCCCATCGCGTCAGATCCTCGATCAGGGCCAGGTGGTAGTCGGCGTCGTGCGCAAGCAGCGGGGAGAGCCGGCGGATCGCGGCGACCACGCGGGTCACCGCGTCACGCGCCTGTTCCAGGGTGGGCCCCCGTTCCTCTTCGAAGCTGATGGCGCCGTCCTCGGACTGCCAGGACCCGAGGGATTCCACGGCGTCTTTGAGGTTCTGCCAGGCAGGGCAGGCGACGACCAGCGCGGCCTGGTTGCCTTCTCGGACGGGGCGCTCCATCGATTGCTTGGTGCTCATGTCGTTCCTTCCGGATGAGGGTGTCGGACGGGGTGGTTCCCCGCGGCGATCGAACGGGGACCGGCGGCGGCCGCAGCCGGCTCAGACGGCTTCAGACGGGCTCGGGTGCCGGGGTGTCCTGGGTGAGGGACAGGGGCACCGGGCCTGGGAGAGCGGGCGAGCCGATGTGTTCCAGGACCCACGTGACGATTCCGGAGAGCGAGGCCCCGGCGTGAAGATCTCGGCGACTTCTTCGAGGACGGGCGTCCGGGCGACGAAGAAGAAGGACAGGCGCGGAGCGAAGTCGTCCACGTCCATGCCCGCCGCCACGGCCGCGCGTACGTCCGGTCGTCCCGTTCGCGATCAGGGTGCGGTAGCGGGCGTTGGAATCCTCGGCCGTGCCGAAGCCGGCGTACTGCCGCATCGTCCACGGCGTGGTGTGGGCCTTGTTCGTGAGGTCAAACGCTGTGGGACTGCTGCGTGGCTTCTCGGGCCGGGACGTGGGCCCGGTCGAGGCGGTCGGTGCTCCGGCGCCGCAGGTTGCGGAGTTCGATGACACTCGTGACGACGGTGGCGAGCAGGGCGATGGCGCCGCAAGCCAGGACGGCCTCCCGGGGACCGGCCGAGGTCAGCAGCGCACCGGCCAGGAGTGCGGCGGCTCCGTAGCCGAGTCCGGCGCTGGCGTAGGTGGCGGAGAAGGCGGCCCCCAGATCACCGTCGGGGGTTTGGTCCTGGACCGCCATGGCGCGCGAGGAGCCGACCATGGGCTGGAGGATTCCGACGATCACGGCGCAGAAGCCGGCCACGAGGAGGTTGCCGCTGAGGCCGAGGGCCATCACGGCCAGGCACAGGACCCCGAGGAGAATCCCGGACTGCAGTGCGGGGGCCCCCGGCCAGCGGCGGGCACCGTAGAGGATGCCGCCGAGGACGCCCAGGGCGGCCATGCCGCTGAGCCAGGCTCCGGCCGAGTCCGCGGAGGCGCCGATCAGGGGCAGCAGCCCGAACAGGGTGATGGTGACCGCACCGAAGCTCATCATCGCGGCAGCGGACTGGGTGCAGGCAGGCAGGAGGTGACCGAACGAGCGGATCGCGGACGGAGCCTTCGAGACGGTCAGCGGGGGCTCGCTGATGATGCGGGCGCTGATCGCGCCGATCGCGGAGAAGGCGGAGATGACCAGAACGGGGACGGCTGGCCCGGTCACCAGGGAGAGGGCGGTGACCGCGGCCGGTGCCGCCATCCACACCAGCGTGCTCAAGGCGCTTTCGAGCCCGATGACGGGGCGGACATGGTCGGGCGCCAGGCGCAGGGCCAGGGCCCGCAGACCACCATGGGCCCCGGCGGCGACTCCGCCGCCCATCGCCGCCAGGGCGGCGAGCGCGGGCAGGGGCAGCTGCCGTGCGAACAGTCCCAGGGCGAGGAACACCACTGCCTGCAGGGTGAGGACCAGGGTGAACTCGCGGCGCATGGGCTTGCGGTCGAAGCGCCGTCCCATCGAGGCGGCGCAGACCGCCTCGGCGATGGCGTGGGCGCCCACCAGCACCGCCCCCTGGGCCAACGAACCCTTGGAGCCGTTTCCGACGTAGATCAGACCTACCGGCGCGGCGGCCACACAGAATCGCTGACAGAGCAGCAGCAGCGCCCAGGGCCGCAGTTTGGGAATCATGAGCGTGGACAGGTAGCCCTTGTCGTGGCTTGTCATACGGTCTTCGATCCCTTCGATGCCACCTCGGGTGCCGGGGGAGCGGCCGGACCCGTATCGCCCGTATCAGCGGGGAGGACGGGGAGGACGTACCGGGCGAGCTCCTCGTAGAGCGGCATGCACTCGTCGAGCACACGGCGCAGATGGTCGGGCAGGGGATCGGTACGGCTCTGTCCCGCCGCGAATCCCGTGGACTGCCACACGCCGTGGTACCAGTGCGAGCCCCAGATTCCGTCCGTGGCGCGGCGGCCCGCCGGCCAGGACAGCATGCGGTCGGTGAAGGGCACGTCCAGGGCGGCACACAGCCCCTGCAGGACGGACGACGGGGCGCTGACCAGGTCGTTGCTGTCGATCACAGGACCCCCGAACCGTTCGAACAGCTCCAGTTGCTGACGCAGTCCGAGCTCCTCGACCGTGGGGGCCTGGACCTTGGCGTAGGAGGCGAGCATCTGCGCGGGGTGCCGGACGAGGAAGGCGTGCCGCAGACCCTCGAAGGCGGTGCGGTCCACTTCGGGCAGCAGGTGCTGGGCGAGGTGCTTCTGGTAGTGGATCGTGCTGCCCTCGGGCAGCGTGCCACCGGTCAGCTCGTTCGCCACCTGGCGCCAGTCGGTCGAGTAGGCGGCGATGACCTCGTCACGTCCCGGGTCGGTGACATCGGTGTGGGCCAGGTAGTACGCGTAGAGCGGTTCGTCGACGACGGTGGTGTCACCGCGGTTTTCCCAGGCACGCATCAATGCGGTCGAGCGCGTCCGGGGCCCGGACCACATGGCGATGCGAAGGCGGTCGTGGACCATGAGTGAACCTCGTGGGGGTGTCGGAGGGGGACCGAGGCTTCCCCGGGGGGATCGCCTCGGCCGTGATCAGGACCTGCGGGCGGCGACGGTGAGCTCGACGAGATCGAGGACGTCGTTGTTGACGGTGTTCTGCAGCTCCGCGGGGAAACCGTCCCAGCCGGGAACCACGTTCGCCTCGATGACGACCGGCTCTCCCCGGTGGTAGAGGATGTCGATGCCGGCCATGCTCAGCCCGAGCGCCCGGGTCGCGCGGACGGACAGGTCGACCAGTTCGGGGGCCGGCTCGATCACCTCGATCGGGCTGCGCGGGGGGCCGTCGCCGTTGCCGTGGCTCTGCCGCCAGGAGTCCCCTTCCGTCAGTGCGCGCACGCACACCGAAGGAGAGTCGCCCACGATCGTGATCCGGTAGTCGCCGGTGTGTTCCAGGAACGGCTGGCACAGCAGCACGCCGTAGGTTTCCAGCATGGCCCGTACGCGGCTCAGGGCGGGTTCCACGGGACCGTCGACGAAACGATCGACGTCGACGCCGCCGAATCCGACGGACGGCTTGACCACCACACGCCCCCACTCGCGGCAGGCGGCGATGAAGTCCTCCTCGCTGCGGCACTCTCGCGTCGGAGGAACGGGCAGACCCGCCCGGGCCAGCTTGTGGAGCATCGTGAACTTGCTGACGGCCGCGAGGTGGACATCGGCACTGTCGAACATCACCACGCCGGGAACGCTCGACAGCAGGTGGAGGTGCTCGGCGTGCTCGCGCCAGTGCTCCAGACTGACGTGGCCACGGGAGACGATCGCGTCGAACTCGGCCACGTCATGACCGTGGACGGTCGGCCGCGTCCCGCTCTCGTCGGGAACGCACACGATGTCGTCGAACTCGAAGAGCACCGTGTCGTGCCCGCGCTCCCGGCCGACGCGGGCGATGCCCACCGATTCGTCCTCGCCGGCCATCCAGGCCAGCACTCCCAGCTTCATGCGCAACTCGTCTCTGTGTGACGCCCGATGGGGAAGGACCCGCGGGCGGACTGTCGGGCCCGGGACGTGCCGGACCCCAAGGTGTGGAACAGGACCCTGCGGGTCCTCCAGATCGCCGTGTGCAGGCCCTGTCGAACCGCACGGCCCGAGACCGTCACGGCAGTGGGGCCCGGATGACTCACCGCCGGTACCAGGCGGCATCGGCGCCGACCGTGGCCCTGCTGCTGCGGCCGTCGACGGAGACCGGGACCTCGCCGTCGACGCAGATGCGGTGCAGTCGCCGCGGCGTGTCGCCGTAGTCGTCGATCGCGACGTGCTGGGTGGCCCGGTTGTCCCAGATGGCCACGTCACCGGCCGCCCAGCGCCATCGGACGGTGTTCTCGGGCCGGGTGATGAACCGCTGCAGAAGCTGCTGCAGCTGTCGCCCGTCCTCCTGGGACAGACCGAGGAGTCGTTGCGCGAACCCGCCGACGACGAGGGAACGCTCACCGGTCTCGGGATGCACCCGCACCACCGGGTGCTCGGTCTCGAAGGCCATGGCCTCGAAGACCTTGCGGAATTCCTGCTCTTCTTCGGTGGCCGGCCGGACCCGCGCCGCGGCCGCGTAGTCGAAGGCGTTGGTGTGCGCTGCCCAGAGCTGCTCCGCCAGAGCCTTCAGCGGCGCGGGAAGGTCGTCGTAGGCTGCGACGGTGTTGGCCCAGGCGGTGTCCCCGCCCACCTCGGGGATGACGATTCCGCGCAGGATCGAGAATGCGGGGTAGTCCGCGACGAACGTGACGTCGCTGTGCCAGGAGGTGGCGCGGCTGCCCTGCGAGTCGATCTCGAAGACGGCGCCGGCTCCCGCTTCCCCGGGCACGGTGGGGTGGGGGGTGGGGTTGCCCAGCAGGGAGGCGAAGTCCCGGTGAGAGGCGTCGTCGAGGTGTGCCTGACCTCGGAAGAACACCACCTTGTGACGGAGGAGCGCGGCGCGGATCGCGGCCACGGTGTCGGGGGCGAGATCGCCTCCGAGCCGGACACCGGAGATCTCCGCGCCGATGCGTATGGTCAGCGGCTTGACGGTCAGTGTGGTCTGTGTGCTCGTCGTCATGTGAGTTCCAGGGGTTGAAACGGGGACGGGGGCTGGTGAAGGGAGGGCTGGACGCGGGGCGCCCGATACGGGCGCGTGGCTCGGAGCCGGGGGCTCGACCCCGCGGGCCCGGAACTGCTTGCCTCAGGAACAGCTGTCGGCCAGGGCGCGGGCGAATCGCCGCAGTGCCGCCGGGTCCACGTAGGGAAACCCCAAGCCGGGTTCGGTCATCTCGAGTTCCAGGAGCAGCGGTCCGTCCGCCCCGCGGACCAGGTCCACGCGGGCGAAGACCAGCTGGTCGAGGGGAATCCCGATCTCGGACGCGGCAGCGCGGAGGATGTCCGAGGCGACCTCCTGCCACCTGGGCTCGGGGCTGGTCTCGGCCAGGTGCTCTTCGAGGTACAGCGCGCCCTGGGTGTCGACCACGCCGCCGGTGAGCATCGGCCCCTTGGTGAAGGCGTGGGAGTAGCGGCCCCGGAAGAACACGAGGGAGACCTCGCCCTCCTCGTCGACCGAGGTCTGGTAGGGCTGGAGCAGCACGCTGAAACCCTGGGAGTGCAGCGTCTTGAGGTGGAGCCGGGCTTCTTCCCGCTGCGTACGATCGAACCGGGCCGCTCCCCGCGATCCCGCTCCGACGGTCGGCTTGAGCACGAAGTCGTCGGCGGTTTCCCCGAGTTCTTCGCCGGGGGCCAGCACGGTGGAGGGGATGACGGGCAGGCCTGCCGCCGCCAGTCGCGTCAGGTAGGTCTTGTCCGTGTTGTAGGTGACGACCGGATAGGGGTTGATCAGGCGGGGCACCTGGGAGCACCAGTCCAGGAAGTCCGCCAGATGGTCTTGGTAGTCCCAGGTCGCGCGAAGGACGACGGTCTCGTCCGCGGCGGTCCGCTCGCCCCAGGGCTGCCAGCGGGCTTCCACCCCGAGCTCGGCCAGGGCCTCCACGAGGCCGGCGTCGTCTCCGTCGCCCTCGGGCATCTGCGGGCAGGAAGCGAGAACCAGGCGCCTGCTCATGCCCGCACCGCCTCGACGGTGCGGCAGCCGGCCTCGGACCAGCGCATCATGGCCCGGCCCCAGGTCATGCCCGCGCCGAAGGTGATCATGAGGATGTTGTCGCCCGGCCGCAGGCGGCCGTCGCGGGCGGCGACGTCGAGGCCGATCGGGATGGAGGCGGCCCCGGTGTTGCCGAGCAGGTCACCGGTCAGAACGATCTGCTCGGGGCGGAATCCGGCCCGCTCCGCGCAGGCCGTGATCAGGTGGGGGTTGGCCTGGTGGCACACGAGGTGATCGATCTGATCGAGCGTCAGCCCGCTTTCCTTGAGCGCGTCGTTCACCAGCCGGGGAAACTCCAGCCGGACGAGGTCGGCGACGTCACGCCCGGACATCTTCAGGTAGTGGTCGGTGTTGGCGGACCCCGCGGCAGGCACCGGCAGCCCGGGGCCGCCGGTGACGAAGTGGGCCAGCGTCCCGTCGGTGTAGACCTGGCTGCCCAGCATCCCTTCGGAGGCCGGAACCCTGCCCAGCACCACAGCGCCCGCCCCATCGCCGAACAAGGGGTAGGTGCGCCGGTCGGCGGGGTCCAGGACACGGGAGTAGGTGTCACTGGCGACGATCAGAACGGTCTCCATGCCGGGATCAGCCGTCAGGAAGCCCCGTCCCACCTCACAGCCGACGAGGAAGCCCGCGCACGCGGCGTTGACGTCGAAGGCCATGGCATTGGACGCACCGACGGCCCCTTGGACACGACTGCCGATGCCGGGGATGGGCAGGTCCGCGGTGGAGGTGGCGAGGACGACCGCACCGATCTGCAGCGGGTCCACCCCCGAGGCTTCCAGGGCCTGTCGAGCGGCCCCGACCGCGAGATCGAAGCCCGTCTCGTCGTCGCTGACGAACCGCCGTTCGAGGACGCCTATGCGCTGACGGACCCATCCTTCCTCCTGCCGGACGGAGCGCTCGACCTCCTCGTTGGAGACTCGGGTCGCGGGGAGGCAGGAGCCGGTCCCCAGGATGCCGACTCCGGCTCCTTCGGGACGCGCACGGTGCGTGGAACTGATCATGATCTCTTGATCCTTCGGAGACGATGGGGGTGCGGCAAGGACAACCGCTGCTGCTGACGCGTCCTGCACCTGAAACCGCGTGTGGGGGCCTGCGGGGCCGGAAGGCTCAGGCGGAGTAGAAGTCGACCTCGGTGTGGTCCACGGTCTTGTCGACCTCGGCCGGAGTGGCGTAGGAGAAGCAGAGAATGACCCGTCGGGCGCCCTCGCTCGTCAGCGGTGCGACCCGGTGCATCGCGGTGTCCGCCTTCAGCAGGTACGCGGATCCCGTCGCGGGGTGGCGTCGCTCGACGGTCCCGTTGGCCAGGTGCTCGTCGATACGGGGGTTGGTCTTGTCCCAGGCCGTGTCCCGGATGTACTCCAGGGAACCGCCGGCCTCCTCGGCCGGGGCCTCGACGATCCAGACGAGCGCGTAGGTGTAGTCGTCCCAGTGCCAGCCGTGGGTCTCTCCCTGCTCGGCCAGGCGGGAGATGACCATCTCCTCCGGCTCGAAGGGCACCGGCAGGATGGCGGTCTCCTTGGTCAGTTCGGCGAGGAAGGAGCGCAGGGCCTGCGAGTGGTAGGTCTGCGGAACCGTCTCGGACTCCGCGACGATCGTCTTGCGACCGACGACCTCCATGAAGCGCGGGGTGTTACCGGTGCGGGCGACGTTGATGCGGCGCTTGACGCCGTGGTTGTCGAGGAGGGAGACGACTTCCGCGTCGAGCTGCTCCCGGAGCTCCGCAGGGCCGAAGTCGGGGAACTCGAGGAACTCGTCGGTCACGAAGCGGGCTCGCAGGTCGTCCATCTGGCCGCTGAAGCCGGCGAGGTAGGAAGCCCAGGCGTTCTCGGAGGAAACGGGCATGGCGATGCCTTTCGTTGGCGGGGGCGAAGGGGAAGGAGAGGAGATGAGAGGAAGACGGGAGGAGAGGGAAGGCCGGACAGTCCGGCCGGTCGCGGTGCGACAGCAGGTCAGGCGAACAGCTCGGTGAGCTTCTTCTCGATGAGCGCGGCGTCTTCCGCGGACTCCGCGACGGCGCAGTACTCGACGGCACCGGACTGCCGGACGTGATCGCAGGCGATGATCACGCCTCGGCCGGTCTGCGGATCGAAGGACAGCCCCGCTGCGCCCAGGGCGTCGAGAGCCTCCGCGAAGGAGGGGACGTGCCAGTGGTTGCGCGTCACGAGCAGGCGGTGCGACTGGTAGTCGGCGCCCAGGAACGACTCGCCGATCCAGTGGAGGTGCGTGGTCCCACCCATCCGGCCGTTGAACTCGGACAGGAACACCTCGCCGCCGGGAGTGAGAATGCCGTCGATGTTGATCACACCGCGATACCCCATGGCCTGGATCGGTGCGCTCAGCTTCACCATGGCCTCGACGTAGGCGCTCTGCTGGGCCCGCGTGGCCACGGAACCGGGAATGGCCATGCCGTCGTAGATCGGCGCCATCCGCATCTCACCGACGTGATGCACGGTGATGACGTCCTCGGTGATGTTGACCTCGGCGCCCAGGGGCAGTGAATCGGGGATGTACTCCTCGATGACGACACGATGCGCGCCGCGTCCGGTGTACGCGGCCCAGTACCGGTCGAGATGCCGTGCGATCTCATCCTCGTCGACGAGGAGAACGGCCCGCGGAGCACCGATGGGCTCGACGTCCCCGCGCGGGGTCAGGATGTCGTTGCCGAAGCCACCCTGGTGGAAGTCCTGCTTGACGATGACCGGAGCGCCACGCCCGAGCACCTCGCCGATGAACGATTCGGCGTGTTCGCGGGAGGCGGTGGTCACACCGTCGACCAGCGCCGCCCCCACGCCGGAGGCGAGGGTGCGGAAGGCGGCCTTGCTGTTGAGCATCTCCGACCCACCCGCCTCCAGGAAACGGAACCCCGGAGTGCCGGCGGCCAGATCCAGTCGTCGCGCGAAGCGGGCGATGGTGCTGTCGAAGCAGTAAGGCAGGACGGTGTCGACCCCGCGCTGCTCGGCAACCGCTGCGACGTCACGTAGGAACGTCTCGTCCAGGAGGCGCTCGCGGGTCAGCACATCCATGCCGAACCGTCCCGGCGGTGGCACCAGTACCGAGACCGCGTCAGGGGCGAGGCCCTTCAGCGAGAGCACGTACCGAACGAACTGCGGATCGGGGGCTTGGGGCACGATCACCACGTCGTTGACCTCGGTCAGCCACAAGAGGCGGAGCGCGATGTTCCCCGCAGTGGGGCGTTCCTCCGCCGAGATGGTGTCGTGGTCGGACACGAGGTGCTCGTTGTAGGCGTTGCCGATGAGTATCCGGCTCATGACTCTCCTCCTTCGGCCAGCTCGGTGGCCACCGCTCGCAGAGCGGATTCGAGCTTGGTGAACAGCAGATCCAGATCGGCGCAGCCGATGGTCAGGGGTGGGGCGATCAGCACGGACTGCGCGAGGTCGTGGGCGCCGGCGGGGTAGAGGATCAGCCCGCGCTCCCGTGCACGGGTGCAGATGAGCTGGGGAAGCGGTGTGCCGGAGCGCTTCGCGGCGGCGGCGTGCTCGCGGTTGACGGACAGTGCCTGGAGCAGCCCGCGACCACGAGGCTCGCCGAGGAAGGAGAACTCCGAGGAGAGGGCGGTCAGGCGGGCTCGGGCCACCTGGTGCAGCTGCTCCGCTCGCTCCGGCAGCCGGTGCTCGCGAGTGAACTGCAGGACGGCCAACGCCGTCGCGGCGGAGAGGGGATTGCCGCTCATGGTGTGTCCGAAGGCCAGATCGGCGGCGGACTGCCCCGCCAGCACGCGCTGCCCCACGACACACGCTCCGATGGGTGTGTATCCCGCGCTCAGTCCCTTGCCGGTGACGATCAGGTCGGGCACGACGTTGGCGCGGCGGTAGCCGAACCACTGGCCGACCCGGCCGAATCCGGTCATGACCTCGTCGGAGATCAACAGAGCGCCGTGCTCGCGGCACAGCTCCTCGATCCGGCGAAAGACACTGTCCGGCAGCTCGGCGGCGCCGCTGGAAGCCCCACCCACCGGTTCCACCATCACCGCCGCCACGCGGTCGGGCCCGACCTCCGCGAAGGCGCGCTCCCAGTCGCCGGCATCGGGAAGCAACCGTTCGGGGTCCGAGGAGGACACCGGCAGCGTCGACGCGGTCCGGTCGTGCAGGGGTTCGAGGCCCGCACGTCGCGCGGGGTGCCCGGAGACACCCAGCGCACCGGCGGTCATCCCGTGGTAGCTGGGGAACTGGGTGAGGACCACGTCGCGCTGTCGTTGACCGTTGCGGTGGTGGTGCAGCATCGCCAGGCGAAGCGCGGTTTCCGTCGCCTCGGAACCGGAGTTGGTGTAGACGACCTCACGGAAATCGGAGCCCGTGATGGAAAGGATCTCGGAGGTGAGCGCCTCGACGGCCCGATGGGCGAACTGGCTTCGGTGGACGAAGGTGATCTCCTCCGCCTGCTCGCGCATGACCTTGAGGATCTCGGGGACGGAATGCCCGATGTTCACGCAGATGGGACCGGAGCTGCCGTCGATGTAGCCCCTGCCGTCCTCGTCGTAGACGCGAACGCCTCGTGCGCGAACCGCCACCGGCAGGGCAGACGCGGGGATCCCGGCTCGACCGGGGGAGGGGGCCACGGTGGTCATGCCCCCACCTCCGGACCCGTGCCGGAAGCCGGAGACTGCGAGCGGGCGATGCGCTCGTGGAACCTGGCCTTGTTCACCACGGCCCGCAGGTGCTCACCGTCGCAGACAACGTTGCCATGCCCGTCGACGACCCGGAAGGTGAAGGTGACCATCCGGTCGGTGCTGTCGGTCCGGACGTGGTACTCGACCTGCGCTCCGATGGGGGTGGGCGCACGGTGGTGCATGGTGACGTTGACGCCGACGCTCATCTCGCCCGGCTTCATGAAGCGCTCCATGACCTGCGCGCACAGCCGCTCCATGTGCCCCAGGATCGAGGGGGTGGAAAGGACTTCCAGGTCGTCGTTGCCCCATTGGGTGGCGCAGTCGAGGGACTGCACCGTCTGGACGCCTCGTGCGCTGAGGCCGCTGCCTTCACTGCTCATTGCGTTCTCGCTCTGTGTTCGACTCACCTGGACGCCGTGACGTCGGTCAGCACGTGCTTGAAGATGTTCTTCTTCTGCATCTCGTTCGTGCCGCCCGCGATGCGGAAGGCGACGGCGTCACGCAGATGGCGTTCGATTCCGTAGGACTTCTCGGTGCCGATGTGGCCGAAGATCTGGACCAGTTCGAGGGCGGACTCGACGATGCCCTCGGCGGAGATGAGCTTCACGCACGAGGCCAGCGTGCCTGCGTCGGCACGGTTCTCGTCGAGAGCGTGCACGGCCTCGAAGGCCAGGGCCCGGGAGCTCTCGATGGCCACCTTCATCGTGACGATCTTGTCCTGGATGTACTGGTGCTCGGCGAGCAGGGAGCCGAAGGCGCTGCGGGAGGTGATGCGGTGCACCGCGGTCTCCAGAACGGACCCCAGATGGCCTGCGACGACGATGCCGTAGATGAGCCGGTCGAAGGCCAGGCACCAGTAGAGCTTTTCCAGGCCCTCGCCCACGTTGCCGATGAGCCGGTCGGCTGAAACGACGACCTTGTCGAGCTCGATGGGGCCGAGGGGGCTGGTGCGCAGCCCCATCAGGTCCTCGTGGGCCCCTTGCCCGACTCCCTCCTGCCCGGCTTCCACGAGGAAGAGGGTGATGTCCTTCTTCCCCGCGGAGGGGACCCGCCCCACGATCATCATGAGGTCGGCCACCGGCGCGTTGGTGATGTGGCTCTTCTCGCCGGACAGCTCGAACGCGCCGGAGGGCAGATGCCGGGCGGTGGTGCGGATCGCGGCGACGTGGGAGCCGCCGCCCGCCTCGGTGGAAGCGGTGGCGGCCACGGCTCCCGACATCAGGCGGGGGAGCAGCTCGTGCTTCTGATCGTGGGTTCCGTGATGGATCAGGAGCTGCACCAACCCCGCGTGCGCGGCCACCGAGAGGACGAGGCCGCAGTCATTGGCACCGCGGGCCAAACCCTCGAATGCGGCGACGTGGTCCCACAGGCCCCCGCCCTCGCCCCCGAGCTCCACCGGGACGTGTACCCGCCAGAATCCGGATTCCGCGAGCTTCTTCCACACCGCATGGTCGAAGGAAGCATTCAGGTCGCGTTCCGCACTCCCGGGCGCGATCTCCTGTTGGGCGAACCGAAAGAATCGGTCACGGATATCCGAGTACCGTTCCCTGTCCATGCCTATCAAATCCTCTGTGATCGATCGAGAAGGCGGCGTGAAAAGGTTCGGATCACCAGTAGAGGCTGTACGTGCCGACTTCCGGAGCAGCCGCCGAGGCGGATTCATCGGCCTGGGCGATACCGGCCCCGCCGATGGCAATGGCGAGTGCGAGAGAACAGATGGCGGCGAGCTTCTTCATTTCGTCTCCTGAGGATTTTCCGCGGCTTTGCAAACGATTGCTTGTTTGCGGTCTGACGTAACCATGCATGCCGCACGCATCGGCTGTCAGCCGGATCGAGTGGCACCTACTTCCCTGGCAGGTTGCTGCCTGGGGCAGGCGCGGCTTGCCAATGGCGTTGAATGTCCCGGTTTACTGCTCATCGCCCGCGTTCGGTCGGGGGGACCGTGGGGCGCCGCCCCTTCATGACAAGTGAACAGGTAGGGATTCATCCGGGTCTTTCGTCTCTTGGGGCGAATGTGAGGCGAGGTCAGGCAACTGTCAGAAGACCTGCGAGTCGGCCTGCGCGGTGAAGAATTGTCCAATTTATTGTCATTAAGCATGGATGTCAGAAAAGTTACCCTTCGGGGCTTCGGCGTGCGGGCGCTCAACTGTGCAGACTTTGCGAACTCATCGGTGTGTCTGCCGGGCAGCAACCTGCCAAACCAACTTGCTGCCAGCTCGGGCGGAGGGGAGACGCAGGAATGTGCCACATCATCGATTGGAATGTCCCGGGCGGCTCGCAGTTGTGTCGCCGTCCCCGATCCGCGTCAAAGGTCTACCCCAGATTCGATAGCCCTGACCGGTTGCGAGACGTCAGCGAAGGTGACGCCGAGCAGTCGCAGTGATGAGAGGTCAGATGTACCCGACAGAGTCTTCGACTCGGCACATCCCCGACGCCGGAATACCCCACGAGCACCGCCTTTCCCCGCAATGCACCTGCGGGGCGACGGTCTGGCTTACGGGGCTCCCGAGCGCGGGCAAATCCACGATCGCGCGGCTGTTGGCAGACCGCCTGCGCGATGTCGGGAGAGGCGTACACGTCCTGGACGGAGACGAGGTGAGGCGGGACGTCACCACCGATCTCGGCTTCAGCAGGCAGGACAGGGAAGCCAACGTCCGCAGGATCGGCGTCATGGCCGAGGTCCTCACCGCGAGCGGCCTGATCACCTTGGTGCCGGTCATCGCCCCCTACGCATCCAGCAGGGCCTCGGTGCGCGCCCGGCACGAGAAGCAGGGGCTGGCCTTCCTGGAAGCGCACGTGGCCACCCCGGTCGAGGTGTGCTCCGTGCGGGACGTCAAGGGCCTGTACGCGAAGCAGTTGTCCGGTGAGCTCGCCGGCCTCACCGGCGTCGACGACCCCTACGAGACGCCGCTTGCGCCGGACATCCGACTCCACGCCCACGCCCAAAGCCCGGCAGCCTCCACGGACACCCTGTGGAACCTCCTCACGGAGAGGGGCCTGATATGACGACCGCGACTCTGCCTGCCACCACTGGTCACCTCGACGCCCTCGAGTCGGAGGCCGTGCACATCTTCCGTGAGGTGGCGGGCGAGTTCGAGAAGCCGGTGATCCTTTTCTCCGGTGGCAAGGACTCGATCGTCATGCTGCATCTGGCGCTGAAGGCGTTCGCGCCGGCGCCGGTGCCGTTCACCTTGCTCCACGTGGACACCGGCCACAACTTCCCCGAGGTCCTGGAGTACCGGGACCGCGCGGTCGCCCGGCACGGCCTGCGCCTGCACGTGGCCTCCGTCCAGGAGTACATCGACGCCGGGAAGCTCCGCGAGCGCCCGGACGGGGTCCGCAACCCGCTGCAGACCGTCCCGCTCACCGAAGCGATCCAGAGCCTGAGGTTCGATGCGGTCTTCGGTGGCGGCCGCCGTGACGAGGAGAAGGCCCGCGCCAAGGAGCGCGTGTTCTCCCTGCGTGACGAGTTCTCCCAGTGGGACCCGCGCCGCCAGCGCCCCGAGCTGTGGCAGCTCTACAACGGCCGCCACGCGCCGGGCGAGCACGTGCGTGTCTTCCCGCTGTCCAACTGGACCGAGCTGGACGTGTGGCAGTACATCGCCCGCGAGAAGATCGAACTCCCGGCCATCTACTTCGCCCACGAGCGCGAGGTCTTCCAGCGCAACGGCATGTGGCTGACGGCCGGCGAGTGGGGCGGCGCCAAGGCGGACGAAACCACCGAGACCCGCCTGATCCGCTACCGCACCGTCGGTGACATGTCCTGCACCGGTGCCGTCGACTCCGACGCCACCACCCTGGACGCCGTGATCACCGAGATCGCCGCCTCCCGCCTCACCGAGCGGGGTGCGACCCGCGCCGACGACAAGCTGTCCGAGGCCGCGATGGAAGACCGCAAGCGCGAAGGGTACTTCTAGAAATGACCTCCACCACCGAGCAGTTCGCCGACCTGTCGGCCACCACGCTGCTGCGCTTCGCGACCGCGGGCTCCGTCGACGACGGCAAGTCCACCCTGGTCGGCCGCCTCCTGCACGACTCCAAGTCGGTCCTCACCGACCAGCTGGAAGCCGTGGAGCGGGTCTCGGCCAGCCGCGGTCAGGACACCCCCGACCTGGCGCTCCTCACCGATGGCCTGCGCGCCGAGCGGGAGCAGGGCATCACCATCGATGTGGCGTACCGCTACTTCGCGACCGCCCGGCGCCGGTTCATCCTGGCCGACACCCCCGGGCACGTGCAGTACACCCGCAACATGGTCACCGGCGCCTCCACCGCCGACCTCGCCGTCGTCCTGGTCGACGCCCGCAACGGTGTGATCGAGCAGACCCGCAGGCACGCCGCCGTCGCAGCCCTCCTCCGCGTCCCGCACGTGGTCCTGGCCGTCAACAAGATGGACCTGGTGGGCTACGAGGAATCGGTCTTCGCATCGATCGCGGAGGAGTTCACCGCGTACGCCACGGGCCTGGGCGTCCCGGAGATCACCGCGATCCCGATCTCGGCCCTGGCCGGCGACAACGTGGTCGAGCCCTCCGCACACATGGACTGGTACGGCGGCCCCACCGTCCTGGAACACCTGGAGACCGTCCCGGTCAGCCACGACCTCACCGCCTGCCCGGCGCGTTTCCCGGTGCAGTACGTGATCCGTCCGCAGAGCGCCGAACACCCCGACTACCGGGGCTACGCCGGCCAGATCGCCTCCGGCGTGCTGCGGGTCGGCGAAGCCGTCACCGTCCTGCCCTCGGGTCGCACCTCGGTCATCGAGGGCATCGACGCCCTCGGCCAGAGCGTCGACATCGCGTGGGCCCCGCAGTCGGTGACCCTGCGCCTCAAGGACGACATCGACATCTCGCGCGGCGACCTCATCGCACCGTCGTCGAGCTCCCCCGCCACCACGCAGGACGTCGTCGCGACGGTCTGCCACGTGGCGGACCAGCCCCTCGCGGTGGGCGCCCGGGTGCTGATCAAGCACACCACCCGCACGGTGAAGGCGATCGTCAAGGAGATCCCCTCGCGGCTGACCCTGGACGACCTGTCCCAGCACCCCAACCCCGGGCAGCTGGTGGCCAACGACATCGGCCGGGTCGTGGTCCGTACCGCCGAGCCCCTCGCGCTCGACTCGTACGCCGACTCGCGCCGCACCGGATCCTTCCTCCTGATCGACCCCGCGGACGGCACCACCCTGGCGGCCGGCATGGTCGGCGAATCCTTCGCCTCCACCGCCGCAACCACCATCCAGGCAGACGAAGAAGGGTGGGACTTCTGACCATGGAGAACATCGAAACCTCCACCAAGTCGGGGCAGGTCCGAGTCCCGAGCCGCCGCCTCTTCACTCCCCTTTCACTCTGTCTGCTGGTGGCCGTGCTGGCCTCGTGCGGCTACGGGTCCGAGGCCGCCGGGTCCGGTGGTGACCGCGTTGGCAAGGACGTCGCCGCGAGCGCGGACCGTGCCGTGCTCTCCGCTCCCGAGGTGCGGATCGGGTACTTCCCGAATCTCACCCACGCGACCGCCTTGGTCGGAGTGCAGGAGGGACTGATCCAGAAGGAGCTGGGCTCCACGACGATCAAGCCGCAGACCTTCAACGCCGGCCCGTCCGAGATCGAAGCCCTCAACGGGGGCTCTCTCGACATTGGTTTCATCGGCCCCTCGCCGTCGATCAACGGCTACGTGAAGTCCAAGGGTTCGAACCTGCGGATCATCTCCGGCTCTGCCTCGGGTGGCGTGAAGCTGGTGGTGAACCCGGAGAAGATCAAGACCCTGGATGACCTCAAGGGCAAGAAGATCGCCACCCCGCAGAAGGGGAACACGCAGGACGTCGCGTTCCTCAACTGGATCGCCGAAAAGGGCTGGAACGTCGACCCCGAGTCCGGCAAGGGCGACGTCTCCGTCGTCCGCACCGACAACAAGGTCACCCCGGACGCCTTCAAGCAGGGCTCCATCGACGGCGCCTGGGTGCCGGAGCCCACGGCCTCCAAGCTCGTCTCCGACGGCGGCTCCGTCCTCCTCGACGAGACCTCCCTGTGGCCCGACAAGAAGTTCGTGATCACGAACGTCATCGTGTCGCAGAAGTTCCTCAAGGAGCACCCGGACGTGGTCGAAGCCGTACTCAAGGGCACGGTCAAAACCAACGAGTGGATCAACGCCAACAGGGACAGGGCCAAGGAGTCCGCGAACAAGGCTCTCAAGAACCTGAACGGCAAGGCCCTGGACCCCCGGGTCGTCGATGCGGCGTGGCCGTCGATCGCGAGCACCGACGACCCGCTGGCGAGCACCCTGAAGACCCAGTCCGAGTGGGCGGTGAAGACCAAGCTCATCGAGCAGCCCGAACTGGCCGGCATCTACGACCTGTCGCTGCTGAACAAGGTCCTCAAGGCCGCCGGCAAGCCCGAGGTCTCCGACGCCGGTCTCGGCCGGACGAGTTGACCGATCAGCAGGTCCCGCACACGGAAGGGAACCTCCCTCGCATGGCTCTCACGCACGGTGTGGCGACTCGGTCGCCATCGACGCACACAGATGCAACACGTACACAGGCATCGACCTCTCCATCAGCTCGGGAGGTGACGGCCCCGCCCGCCATGCTCGCCCAAGCCACCGACGACCCCGGCGACACCGCGGCAGCCACCCATGCCGCCCGCATCCAGCACGTCTCGAAGTCGTTCCCCGGCCCGGCCGGCCACCAGCACGTCCTCGACGACATCACACTCGACATCGCCCCCGGCGAGTTCGTCACCCTCCTCGGCGCCTCGGGCTGCGGCAAGTCGACACTGCTGAACCTGGTCGCGGGGCTCGACGCGCCGAGCGCGGGCTCCATCGAGACCGCTGGCGGGCGCCCGGCCCTGATGTTCCAGGATCACGCGTTGTTCCCCTGGCTGACGGCCGGAAAGAACATCGAGCTGGCCCTGCGGCTACGGGGGGTCCCCAAGTCCGAGCGCCGGACCGAGGCCGAGCGGCTGCTGGAACTGGTCCGGCTCGGCGGGGCGTACGGCAAGCGGGTCCACGAGCTGTCCGGCGGCATGCGCCAGCGTGTGGCCCTGGCCCGGGCCCTGGCCCAGGACAGCCGGCTGCTGCTGATGGACGAGCCGTTCGCGGCCCTGGACGCCATCACCCGGGACGTGCTCCACAACGAGCTGACCCGCATCTGGGAGGAAGAGGGCCTGTCGGTCCTCTTCGTCACCCACAACGTGCGCGAGGCCGTCCGGCTCGCGGAGCGAGTGGTCCTGCTGTCCTCTCGTCCCGGCCGGGTGGCCAAGGAATGGCGGGTGGGCATCCCGCAGCCGCGCCGCATCGAGGACGCGGACGTGGCGGAGCTGTCCCTTGAGATCACTGAACACCTGCGTGGGGAGATCCGCCGCCATGGCCAGCACTGACACCACTGCCGAGGCCCAGCCCAAGCCAAGGACGGACGATCTCGCCGGACTGGAAGCGGGCCTCGACGCCCTCGACGCCGTCCAGACCCACCGCACCCCGGTCCGTGAAGTCCTCGTCAAGAAGGTCCTCCCGCCGGTCGCCGCGATCGCGCTCGTGCTCGCCCTATGGCAGTCCCTGGTCTCCATGGAGGTCGCCGACACCACCAAGCTGCCCTCGCCCGGCACGGTCTGGGACGGCCTGGCGAACATGTGGCTGCAAGGCACGCTCCTGGAGGTTGTGTGGACCTCGGTCTCGCGGGGCCTGCTCGGTTTCGTGGCGGCCCTGGCGATCGGCACGCCGCTGGGCCTGCTCGTGGCCCGGGTCCGCTTCGTGCGTGCCGCGATCGGCCCGATCCTGTCCGGCTTGCAATCCCTGCCCTCGGTGGCCTGGGTGCCGCCGGCCGTGATCTGGCTCGGCCTGAACGACTCGATGATGTACGCGGTGATCCTGCTCGGCGCCGTGCCCTCCATCGCCAACGGCCTGCTGGCGGGCGTGGACCAGGTCCCGCCTCTGCTCCTACGCGCAGGCGGGAACCTCGGTGCCACCGGCTTCAAGGGCATTCGGCACGTGGTGATGCCGGCGGCTCTGCCCGGCTACCTGGCCGGTCTCAAGCAGGGGTGGGCGTTCTCCTGGCGCTCCCTGATGGCTGCCGAGATTATCGCCAGCTCTCCCGACCTGGGCCTGGGCCTGGGCCAGCTCCTCGAAAACGGCCGCAACAACATCGACATGCCCGGCGTGTTCCTGGCGATCTTGCTGATCCTTGCCGTCGGCATTTCCATCGACCTTCTGATCTTCTCCCCCATACAGAGATCACATTTCAAGAAGATAGGGGTCATTTCGGATGAGCTGTAGGATGATTCGAATGCTTGATGATTCAAAGAGGGGGAGGTGAGGTCGTGTACCTCATTCGAGCCGAGCTGAAGAGTCGAAAGGATTCCCACTCGGAATTTTCCTCGTGCGCCGCGTCGGCCATTGAATCGATGAAAGGAGAGTGTGCGAAGGGTGGGTCGGTGCAGCACGTTCGGGCCGTGGAGATCCCCGGTGGGCTCATTGTTTCCATGTTCGTCGTCGCCGCCACATTGAATGAAGCCGAGGAATCGGTGGAGGAATCCTTGAGGGTGGTCTTCGAAGATTTCCATCTCCTGGATGTCAAGATGAACCCTTACCCACTCATTGGGATCTGACCGGCAGGATACGGGCGGGACGGAAACTCCATACGATGAGGAATGGAATTCCATAAGGCATTTTGACGGAATCTCTTGTGTTACGATTGCCTGCGATCAATCCGGGTCTGGAAGAGGGGCGAGTGTGCGATGGGCGGCTTGGAGGGGCTTGGGCTGACAGATTCAGCTGAGCGGGTCTATAGGGCCATCGTCACCCATCCAGAGATGGGCGTGCAGGAAATCAGTCGTGGGGTCGGGATGGACGACGAGGTGGTTCGCTCGTGCATGGATGAGCTCGCCGACCTCGCCTTGGTCAGGCCGACGAGTACAGCCCGGCAGTCTGTTCTGATCAGCCCCAAAGTCGCCTTGGAGGCGCTGGTCACCCAACGGAAGGCAGAACTCTTCCGGGTGCAGCACGAGCTGGAGCTGAGCAGTGTCGCGGCTTCCGAACTGGTCGCCGAAATCGGTGCACACCCCTATGTGGGTGCAACCGAGGGGATTGAAGTCCTCCGAGGTGTGGATGAGATCCGAGGGACTTTTGAACGGCTCTCGTTCGGCATTTCATCGGAAGTCCTGGCGATTATTCCGCTCTCCCGTCTGGACCCGAAGGGAATGGAATCGAGCCGCGTCCTCGACGAGGACCTCATGCAGCGCGGCGTCAAGCTCCAGACGTTGTATTTGGACAGCATCCGCAACGACAGGGCCGCTCGCGACTACGCCTCCTGGCTCACCGAACTCGGCGGTGAAGTGCGGACCGCGCCGGTTCTCCCGAGACGGCTGACGGTGATCGACCGTGAGATGGCGATCATCCCAGTCGACTCTCAATCGCAGGAAGCGCTGCTGGTGAGCGTGGCCGGCGTCGTCGAGGCACTGATCGCAATGTTCGGCACCATCTGGAACTTCGCAGACCCGTTGGGCACCTCGGACCAGAGAACCGACGAGGGAATTACCTCGCAAGAGCAAGCACTGCTGAGGCTCCTGGGATCCGGTCTCACCGACGAGGCGGCCTGCAAGCGCTTGGGAGTATCCCTTCGCAGCGTGCGTCGAATGATGGCGGACCTGATGGTTCGTCTGGAGGCCGGAAGCCGGTTCGAGGCCGGAGCAAAGGCCGCTCAGCGGGGTTGGATCTGATACCGCAATTGCGTTGGTGCCTGTAGCCCGTCAATGTTCTGGACCATGTGTGGGGCGCCCGCGGGTGCTTGTCCGCTGACGGTCCTGGCCATGCGCCCGCCACGTCAAACCGCCCTGCACACCCGCTGCGTACGCCCCTGGCCGTCTCCCGGGATTCACGCGCGATCGGTGTTGAGGACCCGGTCCTCCGCCGGCACCACTCTCCTGCGGCTGGGTTTGGCCGACCACTTGTAAACCCGATAGTGGTCCGGCCGTGGCCGGCTGAATGCTCGTGCGCGCAGCCGTAGCATCGGCTGATGCGCTACATCGACAGCCGAGACCTCACTGAGGCCGTGAGTGAGATGCAGCGGGTGCTCGGCCCGCATGACGCGAAGGACTGGTCGGTGCCGGCGGGTTCGCTGGAATGGAGCTGTTGGACGACGGCCGCCCATATCGCCCATGACCTGCTCGCCTACGCCGGGCAGGTCGCCGCGCGCGCTACGGACGGCTACCTGTCCTTCGACCTCGCGGTCCGCTCGGACAGCTCCCCGCGGGAGGTGCTCCAGGTGGTCGCCGCCTGCGCGGGGCTCCTCGCCAGTGCGCTGGCCACGACCGGACCGGAGGCGCGGGCCTGGCACTTTGGTCCTTGCGACCCGCCGGGCTTCGCGGCGATGGGTGTCGCCGAGATCCTCCTCCACACCCATGACATCACCCAAGGACTGGGGGTGCCCTGGCTGCCACCGGCCCCTCTCTGTGAAGTAGTGCTCCGCCGCCTCTTCCCCGACGCTCCGCCCGGTGACCCCACGCAGGTCCTCCTCTGGTGTACGGGAAGGGGCGACCTGGACCACCGCCCTCGCCGCACCTCATGGACATGGCAGGCGGCAGTAGCCGAGTGATCAGACCCGCCGGAAGGAGATCGAGCCGAAGCTGCTGGGCAGGAAGCGCCGGACGGCTGACGCGGGATCGGAAGGACGGACCCTCCAACGTGGCCTCCCACTCCCTCGGCTCAACGGCCGACGCCAGAGGTTGAACGCGTAGCTCTCCCCGAAGCCCGGAAGCGGTCCGGCAGGAGCGGTCATGAGCCAGTGGGGGAGTCCCGCCCATTTCGCGTTTGCTGCGATCGAACAAATGACCATCGGATCGAACTCCGGGGGGAACCGCCGGGCGGTGCGTTGAAGACGTTCATCCAGGCTCGGTGCGAGCGCGGGCCGGCGGCGCCGGCCCGGGCCTCGCGGCGCTGTGGGAGGCGGTCCGGCCGGCTCGTCCCAGGTTTGCGGATCGACGAGGCCCTGAAGTACCGGCCGATCGCGCTCTGAGGACGAAGCCGTCGTAGCGGACCCGGCGCCGGCCCTGTGCGTCCGGCGGGTGGACGGTCTCCGTCAGCCGCGTGACCCGTACGCCGCCCGGCCGCGCGCGTGGTCGAAGGCGGCGGCGGTGCCTGCCGGGTCGAGGTTCCAGGGGCTCGCACCGCAGTACGGGCCGATGCGGCGGAACTGCTCCAGCGCTTCCCGCGGCATCCCCGCGACCAGCAGGTGGTGGGCGAGGCGGTGGCGCAGTCGCGGCAGGTCTTGCGGCTGGGTGAGCCAGACATACGCGACGCCGAGCAGAAGGCCCAGGAAACAGGGCCCATGAGGACGGCCGCCCCTCCCGGGTGGGAGGGGCGGCCGTTGACGTGCTGTGGTGCTACGGGTGGATCAGGGAGCCGCGTCCAGGGTGGGGACGGGAAGGGGCGCGGTGCCCAGGGTCGTGATGCTCCAGCGCTGGGCGTTGGAGGGGTTGCAGTCGTACAGCCAGAGCTGGGTGCCCGGGGTGGTGTTGTAGTTGCCGAGGTCCACGCAGCGGCCGGAGACCGGGTTGTAGATCGAACCGTCGGCGCGGGGCACGAACTGCTGGGCCGGGGTCGGAGTACCGCCACAGGTCCGCAGTTCGAGCAGGGTGAGGTTGGCGGTGCCCGCATTGGTCGCGTTCACGCACTTGCCCTGGATCCGGAGGGATCCGTCGGCCCGTACGTCGAAGTCCTGGGCGGCGGTGCCGTTGCAGGCCGCGATCTGGATCTTGTTGCCGTCATTGGAGAGGGCGTAGTCGTTGTCCATGCAGATGCCCGGGGCGGGTGCCGCGCTGAGCGTGATCCGGCCCGTGACCGCGGGCGCGGTGGGCGCGGCCGCGTAGTTGTAGGCGGCGAAGTTGCTGACGCCGCCGTTCAGGGTGTCCGAGTTCGCACCGGAGACCTTGTACCGGCCGAAGACGATCGAACCGCTGGGGGCGGGGCTGGTGTTCGCCGCGTGGTGGCCGGTGCTGGCCAGGACGCCGTTGACGTACAGGCTCATCAGGCCGGTGCCGGCGTTGTAGACGGCGGTCAGGCGGGTCCAGGTGTCAGCGGTCCACCGGGCGGACTGGTTGGCGACGCTGGTGTAGTCGTAGGGCCAGCCTCCGCCCTGCGCGTTGGCCATGGCGAAGTGCCACTGACCGGTGTTCTTGTCGCCGTAGATCATGAACGAGCTGTTCTGCGTGCCGTCCTGGCTGACGATCATGCTCGTCGTGGGCCCGGGGCTGGTCGACCCGTGCTTGGCCCACGTGGTGATGGTGAAGTCCTTGCGGGTGTCGATGCCCGGACCGGTGGTGGTGATGCTGGACCCGGCACCGCCGAACGCCGCGTACTTGGTGCTACGGCCATCGATGACTTCGGTGGGGAAGGTGACGGCGCCCGCCACGGTCCCCGGGTACTTGTTGCCGCCAGCGCTGGGGGTGCTGGTGCCGGAAACGGCGTTCAGCTTCCACTGGACGGTGGGCGTGTTGAGGTTGCCCTGGAGGGTGAAGGCGGACGCGACGCCGGTCACGGTGGGGTAGAGGATGCTGGTGCCGTTGGGGGCGGTGCCGGCGCCGGCGAAGGAGACGAGCTGCTGCTCCTTGTCCACGGCCCAGAGGTCGGGGATGTTGTCGCCGGTGAGGTCGCCGTCGGAGCCGACGCGGGGGTAGCGGGCCGGGTCGATCTTGCCGGAGATGGCGCCGGCCGCGGGGTCGGCGATTGCGGTGAGGACGGGGGCATCAGGAGTGCCGCCCGTGACGGTGAAGGCGTGGAGCGTGCCGCCGTCGGTCTTGTTACGGGCCCACAGGGTGGCGAAGTTGGTGCCCTTGGCACGGCCGGGGGTGATCAGCTCGTAGCTGTCCCACTTGGTGTCGTTGCCGGAGATCAGGTACGCGGGCGAGTCGAGCTGGTTGGTGGCGCCGGGGATGCCGAGCCACAGGCGCCCGTTCTCCACCCACAGGAGTGAGGTCTGGGGCAGGGAATTCGGCAGGCCGGCCTTGCTGTCACCGGTGATGGAGCCGTAGGCGGCGATCTGGGTGACCTTGGACCAGTCGATGCCGAAGCCGTAGTCGGCGCAGACGATGGGGGTGCCGTCGGTCTTGGCGCAGGAGCCGGGCTTGTCCACCTTGTTGGGCGCCTGGCTGTCGACCAGTCCGGTGTTGTTGTTGGTGAAGACGTACAGGTTGGGCTTTCCCGGTTCGTGGGCGAGGAGGTCGTCCACGTTCTTGTAACCGAGGCTGCCGCGGTGGGTGAGCTGGATGCCGTTCCAGCCGTTGCCGCTCACGCTGGAGCGGGCCAGGGCGACGGGGGAGGCTGCGGGGTCGCCGCCGCCGTTGATCTGACGGATGTTGCCGGCGGAGTCGGCGAGGACGACGTCGGCCTTCTTGTCACCGTTGATGTCGCCGAAGATCGGCGCCGGGCTGTTCGGGTTCGACGGGACGTAGAAGCTGTAGGCGATGGGCTGGGACATGTTGCCCGCGTTGTCCTGCGTCTGCAGGTACAGGTAGTTCGTGCCCCAGGCCCGCGGGGTGTAGTTGACGGTGGCCTTGCCGTCGGTGAAGGTCTTGATGATCTGCGAGTCCGTGTCGGTGCAGTTCCAGTCGGAAGCCGCCTTGACCGGGTCCGTGGTCCAGCGGGCGCAGGCCAGGCCGGAGCTGCGGTTGGTACCGGTGGTCGGGGCGTTGTCCGCACCGAAGAGGGTGAAGGTGCCCGGCTCGTCGACCCGCTTGGGGTGACCGCCGGTGGTGCCGGAGGCCGGGAAGTCCGTCGAGGTCACGGAGGCGGACGGAGCGGTCCGGTCGACCCGGAAGAAGCACCAGCCGGTCTCGGCGCTGGTCAGCGTCCCGTCCGTGGTGCGCGCGGTCCAGCCGTACTGGTGGCCTTCGATGAGCCTGCCGGCGTCCACGACGACGTCACCGGAGGAGCCGTTCCAGCCGGTCTGGAACCACTGGGACGCACCGGCGGCGTCGTCGTCCCACATCTGGAAGGTCGTCTGGAGCTGACGGCCGGTGGGCGACCAGGTGTCGGACGTCAGGTAGACGTTGGTGTTGGCGCCCATCCAGCCCGGGTTGTCCCAGGGCTGGGCCGCACCGGGGGTGGTGCAGGCGGAGTAGGAGCCGGTGCCGGCGAAGCCCGGGGTGGGGCTGGTACGGGGGTTGCCGACGAAGGGCTGGAAGTCGTACGTGGTGACGACGTGCGGGGTGTTGTTGAACCGCTGGCGGTAGTACATGTTGCCTTCGTCGTCCGGCGCGAGGCCGAAGGTGAAGGTCGACCAGCGGCCGGAGGCAGCGTTCTTCATCTGCGCGGTGACGTCGTACTGGATCTCACCGGTGCCCGAGATGGTGGCGCCGCCGATCTTCGTGCAGCCGCCCATCCGCGAGTTCTTGTCACACGGCTGGTGGTTCCAGCTCGTGGGGCTGCTGATGCCCCCGGTGTGATAGAGGCCCATCGGGGTGGCCGTGCTCGGGCTGGAGGAGGAGACGACGGTGGCGTAGAGCCGCGCGTCGAGGACCTCGGCGCCGTGGATCGCCGTGTTGATCCCGATCTGGAAGTAGGCGCGCGTGCGGCCCTTGATGGTGCACGTCGAGTAGCCGCAGTAGCCGGCGGCCGGGGTGTTCTGACCGTCCGAGGTGCCGTTGAACTCGTTGGTGTCCGGGTACGCCTCCTGGACCTGCGACCACGCCTGGTTGCCGCTGTCGGCAGTGGGGTTGACGCCCGGGTCGATGTACCAGGGGCCGGTGCCCTGGCCGAGGAGGGAGGTGTCGGGGGTCAGGTCGATGCCGGTGGCGTCGGTCTTGACGGCGATGGGCTTGACGTTGGCGGTGTCGCCGGGTGCGTCGGCGGTGGACGTCGCCACCGCGTCGGCGGCGGCAGGGGCCGGGGCGGCCTGCGGGGCGGCGTCGGCTCCGCTCACGGCTGCGGACTTACCGGCCTTGGCGCCGCTCTGGGGAGCTGCGGCGGTGTCCGGGGTGGCCGTCTTGGCGGAGTCCCACATGAAGGAGGTGGGGCTGGTGAAACGGGCCTTGCCCTGGACGTCGTTGAAGGCGATGTTGCCCGCGGCGTCGGCGGAGGTGTGCAGCCCCGGGGCGTCGACGTCGAGGCGGATCTTCTTCAGGGCCGGGTTGGCGGCGGCCTGGGCGGTGCGGACGATCAGGACCTGGCTCCAGCCGCCGAGCTGGGTGGCGGTCAGGCGCAGGTCGACGTCGGGCAGGACGTTCTTGTAGAGGGCGTCGTTGCCGTCGAGCGTGGGCTTGGGCAGCTTGAACGGGGCCTTGAAGGCCAGCTTCTTGCCGTCGCCCGTCGTCATCGTGGCCATCGGCCCGGTACCGCCGCCGGAGATGCTCAGCGCGGAGGGAACGACGGTCGGGGAGATGGTGCCGTCGGCGTTGACCTTGAGGGTGGTGTCGATCGCGCGCCAGGAACCGTTCGCCTGCTTCACCCGCTCCGGGGCCGACGCGGCATCGACGGTGAGCGTGCCACCCGGATTGGCGAACGTCTGCGAGTTCGCGGTCGTCAGGTGGTCGACGACCACCCGCTTCCCCATGCTCTTGGCCTGCGCCAGCGCGGCCTCCAAGGCCTTCTGCTCGGCAGTGGGCTTGGGCTTGGGGGTCGAAGCCGGCCAGTTGTGGTTGGCCGGGCCGTGGTTGGCCGGGCCGTTCTCCGCGAAGGCGCTCGGGGCGGCGATCAGCCCGGCCCCCAGGGACAGCACGGCTACGCCGACCAGGGGAAGCATGGCGGCCGCGGACGCCTGTCGACGCCGGAGTCTTCCGGGTCTGGGGTCATGTGAAGAAAGTGATGGCCTCATGGGCGGAGGTCCTCGCTATGCGCGTCGGTGAACGAAGGTCAGGCGCACGCTCCTTACTCTGTGCAAGCCTGTCAACGTTTTGTCAGATCTATATGTCTGGTTCATGGCAATGGTTGCCGGATTGCCTGTCAAGTGAGATTGATCATGTAAGGGAATCGTAAGAAAAACCTGTACGGATTCCCCCTTCCCTTCGTAGGGTCGATTTCCGGACTCTGGCGAAATCGGACTTATTCATTCCCTTTCTGTGGGGGGGGTGGGTTGGTCTCGTCAGGGTGGTTCGTTTTTGTGCTCGCGTGAAAAGGGTGTGGGTGCCGCCGTCGCAAGTGGCGCTGCCGCAGACCCAGCCGGTGAACGGCTCGATCGCCCAGGCGGGTTGACGCCAAGGCGTCGGCAGGTGTGTGGATCTGTTTGGATCCCGGACGCGAGGGCGACGGATCAGGCCGGCGCCGCGATGGTTTCGCTCGGCGAGGGCAGCGAATCGGGAACTGTCATTGCTGGCGCAAGGCCTGTTCAGGCCGGTGAGTTTCCCGGTACGGCTCTCCGCGCTCCGGCTCTGGGACACGTGCTCGTCGTGGCTGTGGCTGTGGCTGTGGCTGTGGACACGGGCCGTCACTCCGAAGCCCGGTCATGTCCATGGCCGGGGCCCCTGGAGGCTGCCCCAGAGGGTGGGGCGCGTTGGGGATCTTCGGGTTTCTGGATTTCCGCTCCGGTAACCCGTGCCCTCCTTAGGGTGGTTCTACTGTCTTTTCGGTCGGCCGGCCCAGGCGTCGACCCGTAGCCCAAGGGGGAGGATCGTGCTGGTCGAGGCGTTGACGACGTTGGCGGCGGCCGCGGGCGGTGCGGTGGCACAGGCCGCCGGGACCGACGCGTGGCAAGCGGTGCGGCGGCGCGTGGCGGAGCTCTCCGGGCGTGGTGACGCCGAGCTGGAACGCCTCGACCGGACCTCGCGTGCGCTGGAACCGGGCACGACCGCGGACCAGGAGAGCGAACGCGTACGGCAGGCGGGCATGTGGCAGGCACGCTTCGAGACCCTGCTGGAAAGCCTGGATCCCGAGGACCAGCGGCGCGCGGCCGACGAGCTGCGGGCGCTGCTCGCGTTCGTCACGGGCTCGGACGGTGACGTGGCCGCGGCCACCGGTAGGGCGGTGGCCAGGGACGGGGGCACTGCGGTGACGGGCGTCGAGCGTGCCGGGGGAGGGGGCGGACGGTCGGCGCGAGCATTCAACACCGGGGACGCGGAGGCCACCGGCCCGGGCTCCCGAGCGGTCAGCGGCATCACTGACGCGTAGCCGGCGCGTAATCCGATGTACAGCCATCAGGCAGCCGTCGGGCGGACAACGATGGCCGATGGCCGATGGCCGATGGCCGATGGCCGAAGACCGATGGCCGAAGACCGAAGACCGATCGCCGAAGTACGAAGCACGAAGACCGAAGAGCCGAAGGACGGAGGGCGCGGCCGTGGCCAAATGGCGCTGGGGCAGGCGGCGTGACAAGGGCGGGCGCACCATGGCGCGGGGCACGGCCGTCGAAGGGTTGCGCGTGACGGGTGACGTCCCTCCCGATCCCTCCGTGCAGCAGGTGACGGGGAGCGGGAACGCCGTCGCCGACAACGGCGGCATCGCGGTCACGGGCATCTACAACGATCACTCCTCCGTGCTGCTGCCACCCGAGGTGTTGCGGTCGGCGGCCAAGGTGAAGGCCCCTCGGGGGATGAACGATCTGCCGTACCTGCCCGCGCACTTCGTGGGCAGGGCGTCCGAACTCGACGCCCTCGACACCGCCCTGAGGACGCCCGGCAAGGTGCACCTGCAGGCAGTCCACGGACTCGGCGGAGTCGGCAAGAGCGCCCTGGCGGCCCACTGGGCGTCGACCCGGTCCCGATCCCGTTCCCGCGGGCTGAAGACGATCCGGTGGATCACCGCCGACAGCCCGGCCGGCGTCCAGGAGGGGCTGGCCGGCCTGGCCATCGCCCTGCAGCCCGCGCTGGCCAAGGTGCTCACGGCGGACGCCCTGGCCGAGTACGCGCTGCAGTGGCTGGCCGGGCACAGCGGCTGGCTGCTGGTCCTCGACAACGTCAGCGACCCGGCCGACATCGCCGGACTGCTCGCCCGCGCCCCCGGCGGCCGGTTTCTGATCACCAGCCGGCTCGCCACGACGTGGACCACCGCCACCACCGTCATCCGCCTCGACGTCCTGGACCCGGCCGAGTCCCTGACCCTGCTCACCGACATCGTCAACGCGGCCGGCCCCCGCGACCTGGACGGCGCCGCCGAGTTGTGCGCCGGACTAGGCCATCTGCCCCTCGCCGTCCGACAGGCCGCCTTCTACCTGGCCCGGAACCCCTTGCTCACCCCGCGCGACTACCTCGACCTCCTGCGCCAGGAACCAGCTGAAACGTTTCAGCGGGCTGGTGAGGAAGGCCGCACCGCGGCCGAGCGAACCGTCGCCCGCGTCTGGCGCGTGACGATGGACCGCATCAGCGAACTCCAGCCGTCCGCGGTCGACCTCCTGCGCACCTTGGCCTGGTACGCCCCCGACCGCATCCCCGCCCACCTCCTCGACGGGACGGCCGCGCCCCCCGACGTCGCCGGGGCGATCGGGCTCCTGAACGGCTACAGCATGATCGGTGTCGACCCGGCCACCCGCACCCTCTCGGTGCACCGCCTCGTACAGGATCTGGCCCGTACGCCCGACCCCGACGACCCGCACCGTAACTGGATGCGCGTCGAGGTGGACCGCGTCCGCGCGACCTGTCTCCTGCACGCCGTCGTTCTCCCCATGTCCTGGCGGGAACCCGCCTCATGGCCCCAGTGGCGCAGCCTGATCCCGCACATCGACGCCCTGGTCCGCAACGCGCCGGACTCCGACGACCTGCCCGATACGGCGGATCTCCTCAACCAGGCGGGGGGATACCTCCACAGCCAGGGGCTGGCCGACCGGGCCGTCCCGCACCATGAGAGGGCGCTCGCCTTCCGGGAACGGAAGCTGGGGCCGGACCATCCCCGCACCTCCGATTCCCTCAACAACCTCGCGGCCGCCCGCCAGGCGATCGGTGACCTGGCCGGGGCCGTTGAGCTGTTCGAGCGGGCCATCGCGGTGACCGAGCAGCAGATGGGCAAGGACCATCCGCTCAGCATCGGATCCCGGTCCAATCTCGCGGGCGTCATCCTGGAGGCCGGGGACGTGGGCCGCGCGACGGCCATGTACGAGCAGGCCCTCGCCGACAGCATCCGTCTGGGGGGCGAAGAGCATTACGTCGCGATCCTCGTCCGCTGCGGTCTGGCGAACGCCTACCTGGCGGCTGGGCACTTCGACCGGGCGGTCGCCCTGCAGGAGCGGACCGTCGCCATCAGCACCCGTGTGCTGGGGGAGGACCACGTCGACACCCTCGCCGCCCGCCTCATCCTCGCCCAGGCGTCCCAGGCCGCGGGAGACCCGGCCCGGGCCGTCCCGCTGTACGAACAGCTCCGCCGCGGCCAGGAGCGCGCCCTGGGCGAGGACCACCCGTACACCCTCGCCACCCGCACCAACCTCGCCTTCGCGCACCGGGAGTCGGGAGACCCGGGCCGCGCGATCGAGGAGTACGAGCAAGCGGTCGAGGACCGGTCGCGCGCCCTGGGCGACGACCACCCCCACACCCTCACCGCCCGCGGCCAACTCGCCGACGCCCATGTCCAGGCCGGGCACTCGGAGCGGGCGATCCCGCTCTGCAAGCGGGTACTCGAAGACCGGCTGCGGGTGCTGGGCGAGGACCACCCCGACACCCTCGCCGCCCGCGAGAGCCTGGCCTCGGCGTACCGGGCGGCGGGAGAACTCGGCCGGGCGATCCTGCTCTGCGCCCAGGTACTCGAAGACCGGCTGCGGGTGCTCGGCGAGGACCACCCCGACACCGTCAACGCCCGCAGCAACCTCGCTGTCGTCCACGCGGAGAGGGGGGATCCGGATACGGCGATTCCCCTGTCCGAGCAGTCCCTCGCCACGAGCGTGCGCATGCTGGGCGAGGACCACCCGCACATCCCCTCCGCCCGCCTCAACCTGGCGTCCGCTTACCAGGCCGCTGGCAACCCGGGCCGGGCGGTCCCCCTCCTCGAGCAGGCCCTCACCGCATACGTCCGCACACTGGGTGAGGACCATTTCCGGAGCCTCAACGCCCTCCACGCCCTCGCCAACGCCCACCGCGAGGCGGGGAATCCGGCCGCGGTCGTCCCGTTGTGCGAACGGATCCTCGCCTCCTACGGACGGACGCTGGGCAAGGACGATCCCCAGACCCTCCAGGCGGCCTCCAACCTCGCTCTCGCCCACCTGGAGGCGGGAGACACGGAACGGGCCCTCCCACTGCTGAAGACGGCCTACCGCACCGCGAAGCGCGCATTCGGCCCCGGGCACGTCGATTTCCTCACGGCCGGCCACAACCTCGCCCAAGCCCACCACGTGGCGGGAGACCTGGGCAAAGCCATCCGCCTCTACCGCAGGATCCTCTTCATGAGCGTCCCGATCCTGGGGGAGTCCGACCCGCTGACGATCTCCGCCCAGGCCCATCTGGCGGCGGCCTACGCCGAACAACAGGCCCGCCGGATGGGTCAGACCAGGCCCCGATAGCCCTTTTGTCGGACTCGGCGAAGGTGCTCCAAACCAACGCACCATCAGGATAGAGTCGCAGCTCAGCGAGCCTGCTCCCCGTGCATGCAGGGATGAACCCTCGGGCGACCAGTCAAGGTCCCAGCGCTCGGTCTGCTCCCCGCGCATGCGGGGATGAACCCAGGCCGTCTCCAGCGAGCTCGCCGGCGTCATGCCGCTCCCCGCGCACGCGGGGATGACCCCCAAACCGCCTGGACGGAAGATGGTCGCGCGGCTGCTCTCCCCGACCGCCGAGCGAGAGGCTCGGGCCGCGGCCGGGCAGCCTGAGAACGGACAGCAGGAGCAGCGGCTTGCCGCGCGAGTGCCGAGCGGGTGGAGTTGTGGCGGTCGATGGGCCGGGACGGCCCGTGGAAGGCGTCCGCTCAGCGAGGGCGGGTCGTCCGCGCCAGCGCGATGGCGCCCAGGGTCGCGGCGGCGATGGCGCCCGCCGCCATGAGTCCGCCGCGCGAACGCCAGGAGAGCACCGAGAACGTCGACTGCGCGGAGAGCAGGGAGCCCGCGCTCATCCAGGAGCCGGTCGAGGCGACGGAGAGCGCCGAGCCGATCGAACCGATGGACAGCACGCTGCCGACCGAGCCGATGGAGAGCACCGAACCCACGGAACCGATGGACAGCACCGAGTCCTGGGACCACAGGGAGAGAGATCCGGAAGCCATGCGGGTCATGCTGCCACACGAGCGCGGGACGGCTCCGTGCCTCACGTCCAGGACGGTCGCCGCGGGATGGGAGGGGTGCCTTCCAGTGCCCGGATCGATCGGGCAGGGTGGAGATCATGCTTTCTGATCATCAAGAGTGCGACGTGGTCGTCACAGCCGTGGCGCCCGTAGGGACCGCCATCCACACGCAGGGGTACGAGGGTTTCATCGACCAGGCCAAACACCCCTCATGGCGCTCGGACGCTCCCCGCCCCGCGGTCGGTGACCGGATGCGCGCGGTAGTTCTGGACTCCACCAGGAAGCCGCCGCGGTTCAGCGCCCTTCCGAGCGACATCCGGATCGCCCGGAGCCTGCGCTGTACCGAACCCCTGATGCGCCTGTGCCCGCCCCCGCCTGCTGAAGATGCCCGGGTCGTCGCGTGGGACGCCGTGGAGGCAGCCTTGGGCATTGCCCTGCCGGCCGACTACAAGCGGCTCGTCGAGACGTACGGCGGCGGCCAGTTCGCCGGAACGCTCTGGCTGCTGGAACCGGGCTGTCCGGAAGAGATGTACGACCTGGTCGCCCAGACCGCGGAACGCGAGGAGACCCTCGCCGACCTCTGGGACGCGGGCGAGGCCGAGCCGCCGGAACTCCATGACGGCGCCGCCAGGCTGGTGCCCTGGGCGTACGTGGAAGGCGCGGGACACATGCTGTACTGGCTGGTCCGGCCCGGCGTCGAGCCGGAGGAATGGACCGTCATCCTCAACGGGGGCCGCGGCCCACTCTGGGAATCCCATGCGGCATCGTGCAGCCGATTCATCCTTGACGTGGTGGCCGGCACGACGACCTCGACCTACTTCACCGACCACGAGGACACCGCCGACCCGGCCGACAGGACTTGTTTCAGGCCCAACTCGCACATCCTCAGCTGAAAGGGCGCGGGCGGTGTCGGTGGCGGCCGTGAGACTGCCACAGCTCCACCGTCGGTACGTGTACGTGTACGTGTACGTGTACGGGCTCCAGCGCGTCCGGCGGTCAGACGTAGCTGAGGATGACCAGCAGGGCCGCGCACTCGGCCAGGATCTGGACGGCGACGGCCCCCTGCCGCACCCGGACTACGGGCGCGGCCATGGCGACCACGAACGCCACGGCCGCGACGCCGGCACCCCAGAAGAACCAGTGCGGCGGCAGCCCGGAGGCACACTCCTCCCCGTAGTTCAGACAGCGCGCGGCCGACTCCGGCACCAGGGTGAGCAGAAAGGCCGCCACCACGCCCGGTACGAAGAGGGCGGCGGCGATGGCGGCCCACAGCCGGCTGCGGTCCCGGGCTGCCGGGGCGGAGAGCGTGTGGTCGGGGGCGGGGGTTGTGTTCATGCCGTCATCCAACCGCTGCGCGCCGGAATCACACAGCCGTCCGGATACTCAGGTCCGGGGTGCGGACGTACTCAAAGAGCTGTGAGCGGGTCTTCCTGATTCGCGCCATGGCGTTAATGATGCGGCGGCGGTCTCGGCAGTTGGCGTCGGCAAGGGCGGGGGTGGTTCCGCGATGGGGCCGGACTGGGAGCTCGTAGCGGCGGTCCGGCGGGGGGACGCGGCGGCCGTGACGGCCTTGTTGGAGGCGGGAGCGGCTGCGTACACGGTCGCGGAGGACGGGCTGACCGTGCTGTGTCTGGCGGTCGGCGCGCACGATGCGGATGTCGCGGGCGCGCTGATCGGGGGCGGTGCGGATCCGGACCGGAGGTTGCCGGACGGAACGACCCCTCTCGAACGAGCGGTCGACGGCGGCTCGCCCGCGGTGACCAGAGCCCTCCTGGGGGACGATCCGCTCCCGCGCATCCCCGAAGCCGAACGAGAGCGGCTGCTGGCGCTGGCCCGGCACTGGCACGAGCGGGGCGCGGAGATCGAACTCCGCGACAGGACCGCAGAGTTCGGCCCTGTGCGCGAGGAGTACGTCGAGGGCAGCCGCTACCGCTACGTGGTCCGGCTGACGCTCGGCCCACTCACGGTATACGCCGGGCACGGCGCGATCCTGACGGATCTGGAATGGGCCTTCGGCATCCTGACGCCCGTGGACGAGCTGATGGCCAGGGCCCTGACCGGCCACTGGCACAACGACGTCGACGAGTCGTCCGTCACCGCGGTCCTCACCCATCGCATCGGTGAGGAGACCTTCGCGGCGGTGATCGCGCACCGGCACGATCCGGACCCGGAGCAACGGCTGCTCGTCCTCACCGTCCTCGAGTCCTACCGGCTGCGGCCCCTGCGGATGCTGTTCCAGCGGTCGAGCTGGGGGAACACCTTCGCGAAGGAGACGGTGGACGTACTCGTGGCTTGGGCCACCGATGGCGAGGAGGACGACCCGGCGGTCCTGGCCAGGGTGCTCTGGATGCTGGGCGAGATGGGCCCGCCGGAAAGCGAGGCCATGGGGCTGCGGTACGCAAGTCACCCGAGCGCGCGCATCAGGGCCGAGGTCCCCGTGCTCCTGCTCGACTGGGGCACGCGCCTGCCTCCCCCGCCCGCGGCCAAGGAGGCCCTGCTGACGCTCGCGGCGGACGATGACGCACGCGTGCGGCGCGAGGCCGGCGGGACACTGGTCGTGATCGCGGGCCACAACGGGATCGACGACCTCGCCGGGACCATCGTCGGGCTGCTCCGCGATCCCGAATCCCAGGTGCGGGAACACATTGCCGCGGTCATCAGGCTCTACGGCGATGAGGTCCGCACCCCGGCCGTGGCCGATGCCCTCGCGCCCCTACGGGACCAGGACGGCGGCCCAGTCGACAGGTGAGTACCGGCTCGGCTCAGGCGCCGCGCGGCCCGTGCCAGTGGCCGGCCGGTGACGGACCGGCCGGCCACGCCGTGGTTCAGGGGCAGCCGGAGGTGATGTTGATCGCCACGACGCCGGCGCCGAGGCCGAAGCTCTGGCCCGGGCGGATCTGGTCGATGAATCCGGTCCCGAACTCCAGGTACGCACAGTCGTCGTGCCGGGCGTTGGTGACCCAGCGGGCCGTACGGGTCTTGGCGCTCGTGCTCTGCCAGCCGACGTCCTTGTACATCGTCAGGATGTTCTGGTTGGAGTCGAGGAAGCACACGTAGGGCCACGGGCACGTCTGGGCGGCTGCGGCCGGGGACGCGGTGGCTGCGGTCAAGCCGGTGGCGGCGAGGACGCCGGCGAGTGCGAAGGAAGCGAACTTCAGCCTCTTGAACATGATGGATCTGCCCAATCTTGAGATCTCAAATGAAGGGGGAGGGGGAGAGGGGAGGGAGTTTGACGCCGCCTGCCTCTGCGGGAGTCCCGCCCGGGGTGGTCAGTTGAAGTCGCCGGGGATGTAGTTCCAGCACCAGCCGTGGCTGCCCGTCAGCGGGGAGCCGTTGTAGTCCTGGTCGCCCAGGGTCAGCAGGCGCGAGCCGGTGGCCGGACCGACGACGCCGTCCTGGCCGAGGCCGACCATCTTCTGGAACCACCGGACGTTGGCGTCCGTCCTGGGGCCCCACGAGCTGTCCTCGGAGAGGGTGCGGTAGGGCGGCGGCGTCGTGATGGTGCCCTGGGCGTAGAGCTGGTTCACGAGGTAGTTGATGTTGTGCTGCACGCACCACACACCGTTCCCGGAGGTGGTGCGGCCGTATCCCAGATAGGGCGCGCCAGGGGCGGCGCTCGCGGCCCCCGCCGTACCCAGCAGTACCGCCCCCGCCATGGCGAGAGCGGCAGCGTTCCTGGCGAGCTTGGTCCCGATGGACATGTAAAGCAATCTCCTTACCTACGTGCCCTGTTCAAGACACATGGCTTGATCATATAGCCCAAATGTGCGACTGGAGGCCTGTGTTGAAGGCAGGCAGGCGGCCATGGGCTCGATGGCGCCGGTCGCCTCGCCGGCATCCAAGGGTGAGCTCGCCACAGGGCAGGCGGGCATCGGGAGTGCAATGAGCGATATACGGACCGGCGGAATGCATGGAACGCGATACGGTCAGCCGTCATGGATTCAGCCGCAGGGCCATGACGTACCAAGTAAGTCAAGACTTACCTTCAGGGAACTCTGACCGTATGGTGTGGCTCGAATCGAAGGATCCGAAGGAGCCCCCTGTTGTCGGAAATGAATGATCCCGCTGTGCGTGCCGTTGAATCGGAGCGGGATTATGTGTCCTCCTTATACGAGTTGCTCGCCGAGCGGATTTCCGAGGCGCGAGTGCACCGGGCGAGTGTGCTGAAGGCCCCGGCGGAAAGCGTCGGTGAGGCATACGAGAGAGAAATCACCGCCGAGCGTCTGGCCAAGGAAATCGGCCGGCTGGAGGGCGCCGAAAAGGGGCTGGTCTTCGGGCGCATCGACTGGACGGACGGCACGGCCCTGCGCATCGGGCGGATCGGACTGCATACGGAGGAGGACGACCTGCCTCTGCTCGTGGACTGGCGCGCGAACGCGGCGCGGCCCTTCTACGAGGCGACTCCGGTCCACCCGATGGACCTGCGGCGGCGCCGGCACCTGCGCCTCGAGGAGCGCACGGTCGTCTCGGTGAGCGACGAACTGCTGGACGGGACCGCCCCGACCGACGAGGACGTCGTGGGGGACGGCCCGTTGACCGAGGCACTGTCGGCACGGCGTACGGGCAGGATGCACGCGGCCGTCGCGACGCTGCAGGCCGAGCAGGACGAGGTCGTCCGCTCCGCCCACCGCGGGGTGACCGTGGTGCAGGGTGGGCCCGGCACCGGCAAGACGGTGGTCGCCCTGCACCGGGCGGCCTACGTCCTGTACGCGTTCCCGCGCGCCGCGGAGGAGGGTGTCCTGGTGGTGGGCCCGAACGCCCGGTTCCTCGACTACATCTCCCAGGTCCTTCCCTCGCTCGGGGAGAACGACGTCGCTCTGGCGACCTGCCGGGAACTGGCCGGAGTGTCCACGGACACGGTGGACCCGTTCGACACGGCGCGTCTCAAGGGCAGCTCCGACCTCGCCGACGCCCTGGCCGGTCTGCTGCACGTCCACCAGGCCCCCGCCGGTGACTTCACCGTGCGGGTCGGACAGGAACTGGTTCGCCTCTCCGGCGAGGAAGTGGCCACGGCACGCGACGCCGCCGTGGCAGCCGTACCGGGGCACAACCCGGCGCGCCAGGTATTCAAAGAGCTCTTGGTCGACGCCGTCACCGACGCGATGCAACGGGACATGGGCGACCTCCTGGAGCAGATCGACGCCGATGCCGAGAGGATGACGGGCATCAACCTCGACCGGTTCACGGGAGCCGCCCAGCGCCGTGCCGAAGGTGCGGCCGACCCGGGTCCGGCCCATGAGCTGGACCTGGACGCCATCCGAGCCGATCTCCTCGACGACGACGACGACGACGCCGGCGTCGATCGAGCGGTCGAGGCGTTGTGGCCGCGGCTGGTACCCGGTGACCTCGTGAAGGCGCTCCTGACGGACGCCGGCGCCCTCGCCGAGCACCTGCCCCGCCTGACCGCGCAGGAGCGGTCGCTTCTGCTGCGCGGTCGGGACACCCCGTGGGCCGATGCCGACGTGCCATTGCTGGACGAGGCGGCGAGCCTGGTCGACGGCCCTCCCGAGCAGACGTACGGGCACGTCGTAGTCGACGAGGCGCAGGAACTGACCGCCATGCAGTGGCGGATGATCGTACGCCGCTGCCCGGCACGGGCGATGACGCTGGTGGGTGACTTCGCCCAGGCGGGCCCGGTCGCGACGGCACGCGACTGGAAGGAAGCACTGAGCCCCCACGTCGGACCGCGGTTCAAACTGCACAACCTGACCGTCAGCTACCGCACCACGCAGGAGATCCTGGAGAGCGTCCGGGACCTGCTCACGCGGATCGCTCCGGACCAGAAGCCCACGCGGTCACTGCGAAGCGGTGAAAGCCCGCGCACTGTGACCACACCTCCGGACGGTTCGGTCACCGCCGTCGTCTCGGAACTCCGCGCCCAGAGCGCCGCGCATCCGGGCGAGCTTCTGGGAGTGATCTGCGCGGACACCCGGGTGAGCGAGCTGACGGCCCGGGGCATCGCTCACCACGCACGCATCGTGCCGGCGTCCGAAGCACGCGGCCTGGAATTCGACGGGGTGGTCGTCATGAACCCCGAGGAAATCATCACGGCCCGCCCCGGTGGGGAAAGGGACTTGTACGTGGCCCTGACCCGGGCCACCAAGCGCCTGTGCACCATCACCGTCCAGCCCGCCTGAGGACGCGGGTACGGCCCGCGATGGGGGGCGGGTGATCAGGGTGGAGGGGATGCCGGTGTGCGTGGAGAAGGGGGTCTTGAGACCGGTCAGGAATCGAGAAGCCGTGGTTGTGGTGCAGCGCCTAGCGTGTTGGTCATGGCAACCACCGCTTCCACCGCAGCCCACACGTCCCTCGGTTCCGTCACCCTCGAGGTGGCCGACCTCGAGGGCGCCCGCCGCTTCTACAGCGCCTTCGGAGTGGACACCTACATTCACCTGCGGGCGTCCGAGACGCCCTCCACCGGGTTCCGTGGCTTCACGCTGGCGCTCACGGTGTCCGGGCCGGCCACCGTCGACGGCTTCTTCGGCGCCGCCGTGGCAGCAGGCGCCACGGTCCTCAAGCCCGCCGCGAAGTCACTGTGGGGCTACAGCGGCGTCGTCCAGGCCCCGGACGGAACGATCTGGAAGATCGCCACCTCGGCGAAGAAGAACACCGGCCCCGCCACCCGTCAGATCGACGACATCGTCCTGCTGATCGGCGTCGAGGCCGTGAAGGCCACCAAGCAGTTCTACCTCGACCAGGGCCTGAGCGTGGCCAAGAGCGTCGGCAGCAAGTACGTCGAGTTCACCCCCGGCCAGCCCGGCGCCGTCAAACTGGCCCTGTACAAGCGCCGCGCCCTCGCCAAGGACCTCGGAGTCCCCGCCGAGGGCACCGGCTCACACCGCATCACCCTCACCAGCAGCACCGCCGGCGCCTTCACCGACCTGGACGGGTTCGCCTGGGAGATGGCCGCCCCGCCGGCCCCCACGTCGTCCTGACTCCCGCCCCACTCCAGCCCCGCTCAACCGGCACGCACATACCCACCAGCGCAAGGAGTACGTCATGAAAGCCCACGTCAGCTCGATCCTCCTCGGTGTCCGCGACATGGACCGGGCCAAGCAGTTCTACACCGAGGGACTCGGCTGGAAGATCGAGAACGACTTCGGGATCTCGGTGTTCTTCGCATCGGACGGCGCCTCCCCGGTCGGTTTCTACAGCCGCGAGGGCCTGGCCGGCCAGGTGGGCACCGACCCGGAGGGCAGCGGCTTCAGCGGACTGGTTCTGACCTACGTCGTCCGCAGCCGGACACGGGTCGACGAGATCATGACGGAAGCCCAGAACGCCGGCGCCAAGATCCTCAACCCCGCCGGCGCCCTGCCCTGGGGCGGATACGGCGGCACCTTCGCCGACCCCGACGGCTACATCTGGAGCCTCGGCCACAGCACCCAGGGAACCGACCAGCCCTACGCCGAATAGCCACGAACCCCAGCCTCACAGCCGTCCCGGACGGCCGGCAGGATCCGCACCCAACGAGCACGCCGAACAAGGAGAAGACCATGAAGTTCCGGGCCCACGTCGAGCCACCCGAGCCCATGCGAGGCCTGGAAGTTCCACCCGAGGTGGTAGCAGCACTCGGCGCGGGCGCACGGCCACCGGTGACGATCACCATCAACGGGCATTCCTGGAAGAGCCGGATCGCCCTCCTGCGCGGCCGCCACCTGCTGGGCCTCAGCAACGCCAACCGGCAAGCCGCAGGCATCGCAACCGGCGACGAGGTCGAGATCGAACTCGACCTCGACACCGAGCCGCGCGTCGTCGTCGAGCCCGCGGACTTCACCCAGGCCCTGGACGAGGACCCCGCCGCTCGCGCGGCCTACGACAACCTCGCCTACAGCCACAAACGCGAGCACGTACGCGCCATCGAAAGCGCAAAGAAACCCGACACACGCCAACGACGCATCGAGAAGGCCATCGCCACCCTCCGGGGCTGACCCCCGAGAAGCGATCCGCCGGCCATGAAATCGCGCGGAGGCCCGACCCTGTCCCATTCGGGGTCCGAGCCGGTCGTGCGGTTTCCCCTTCTCAGCGCAATTGCTCGGCCAGACCGACGATGATGCCCTCCGGGCCGCGGACGTAGCAGAGCAGATAGCTGTCCTCGAACCGGGCGATCTCGCCGACGAGTTCGGCGCCGTGAGGGCGCAGGCGGGCAACGGTGTCTTCGAGGTCGTCGACGGCGAACATGACGCGGTGCGTGCCCAGAATGTTGTGCGGCCGGTTGCGCGGCCCGTCGCTGATCGCCGCGGGGCTACGGTACTTCGCCAGCTCGAGCCGGCTGTGACCGTCCGGGGTGCGGACCATCGCGATGTCACAGCGGACGCCGTCGAGCCCGGTGCACTGGTCGGCGACGAGGCCCTCGACCTGCGCCTTGCCTTCCAGCTCCATTCCGAGTTCCACGAAGAACGCGATGGCGGCGTCCAGGTCCTCGACGACGATGCCGACGTTGTCCATCCGCTGAATCGCCATGCTGGCTTCTCCTTCCTCGTGCGGCCGGTAGCGGCCGCTGATGTCCCCGGGACGGAGCCGGTGACACGTTCTCGACATCCTCCGACCACCGAACTCCCAGAGATGTGCATCGCGCCACTCAGTACCACTGCGGCAGGCCCGAGAGCCAGGCGCCACCACCATGGAGACTGAGCGCGGCGCAGGCGCCCGCTCCCGTGAAGACGATCAGCCGCAGCGTGCCGTCCCCGCTCTTCTGGACGCACGCGAACCTCGGACGCGAAGGAGTGGTTGGCTGTCGGCAGACGGATGGGCTTGAGTCTCCACTAGGGGGAGACACGAAGGTGGGGGCATGCACGACGACACGCTGTACTCGATCGGCGAGCTGGCCCAGCGGACCGGTCTCACGGTCAAGACCATCCGGTTCTACTCCGATCGCGGAATCGTGGCGCCGACTGACCGGAGCCCTGCCGGCTACCGCCTTTACAACATAGATGCCGCTGCACGCCTGGACCTCGTGCGAACCCTGCGCGAACTGGGACTGGACCTTCCCACGATCCGGAAGGTCATGGACCGGGAGCTCCCATTTCCCGAGGTCGCCGCGGCGCACGCCGAAGCACTGGCGGTACAGATCAGTACCCTGCGCCTGCGGCGCGCGGTACTGACGGCGGTGGCCAAACGCGGGTCCACCCCCGAGGAGACGGACATTATGCACAAGCTTGCTCAGCTCTCCGAGGACGAACGCCGACGTCTGATCGGCGATTTCCTCGACGCTGTCTTCGGCGGTCTTGACGCCGCGCCCGAATTCGCGGGTGTCATGCGCTCGATGACGCCCGAGCTGCCTGACAACCCGGAGGCGGAGCAGATTCAGGCGTGGGTGGAATTGGCTGAGATGTCCCAGGATGCGGATTTCCGGGCCAGCGTGCGACGGATGGCCGAGGGCCAGGCGGCCGAGCAGGCTCGAAGCGACACCACGGGCCCGCGCCGCGACATTGCCGCAACCGTCCGTGACCAGGCCGGCCCGGCCTTGACCGCCGGCACCGCCCCGGCGTCGCCCCAGGCCGATCCAATCGTCGCGGCGCTCGCAGATCACTACGCGCACCTCCTCGGCGTCCCCGACGACAATGAGCTTCGCCGCCGGCTGGCGACTCGGCTGGAGAGCGTGAACGACCCCCGCAGGGAGCGGTACCTCCAGCTGCTCGCAGTGGTCAACGGCTGGCCGGCCCCGGAGAGTTTGGCCCCAGCGTTGGAATGGTCGGTCCAGGCTCTGCGCGTCCGGACACAGCAATGACGGGGCGGTCGCAAGGCGGCCGGGGCCGGACGCGGCTGGCGTCGGGTGAGAACGCCGCCGCACGTGATCGGTTGATCAACGCCCCCGTCATACTGCAGGCGGAAGCGACGCCGTCTGCTCCCGCTCTTGTCCTTCGACCCTGGCGCCTGGAGGACGTTGCCGCACTGGTCGAGGTGAGCCGGGATCCTGCATTGCGCCAGTGGGCCAGCTCTGTCGTGGACAACGATGCCGACGGGGCACGGTGGGTGCAGGCCCAACAGCGGGGCTGGGCAGCAGGGGACCGGTTCGGCTTCGCCGTCTTCGAGGCACAACCCGGATCAGTTCACGAACAGTTGGTGGGCAACGTGATCCTCAAGGAAGTCACCTCCGGCAAACCTGCAGCGGAGGTGGGCTACTGGACCGCGGCGCACGCTCGCGGTCGGGGCGTGGCCCCCCGCGCTCTAGAGGTTCTCACCGGCTGGGCCTTCGACACCTTCGGGGCCGCCGGGCTGCAACGTCTTGAGCTCCTTCATCAGGAGGACAACCTCGCGTCGTGCCGCGTTGCCCAGAAGAGCCGGTACGAGTTCGACAGAGTCCTGCCCGCCGCGCCGCCCACCTTCCCTCTCGATGGACACCTACACATACGGCGCATGCATGTCTGAGGCCCAGTCGACGTCTGCGGATCGCTTGAGGCCGCCTATGCCACGAGGATCTCGGGGCGCTCAACGAGGTGGCCGCCTCGCACCGGCGGGGATGAACCTGGCAGCAAGGTCAGGGTGCGTGCCGGTGCGCTCCTGGGGCCGTCGGGCAGGTGCGCCATCGCGTCCTCGAGGATCTGGTCGGCGCGGACCAGCGTGTGGACGTAGAGCGTGAGCACGGGCAGGGTCACCTCACTGAACCATGTGGTCAGGGTGGTGGGTGGCGACGTCGTGGGCGGCTTGGACGAAGGCGGCGACGGCTGCGGATCGCGAGGTCTCCGGCCAGGCGACCATGACCGCGCTGGGGCTGAGGCCGGTGACCGGCCGGTATGCGATGTCCGGGCGCTGGTGCCGCTCGGTGGTGGAGCGTGCCAGGAACGCCACCGCCTGGCCCAGCGCAACCACCTCCAGGAGCTGCTCGACGCTGGCCACGAGCGGCCCCTCAGGAGTGTCGGCCGGCGCCGAGCCTGTGTGGCCATCGCCTGCTTCTGCTCCGTCGCACCCTGTGTAGTAGGCGGTGGCGGAGGGGGCGGCCCCCTTCCAGCGCGGGATCGGTTCGCCCTGGAGGTCGGCCAGCCGCAGTCGCCGGCGTCCGGCCAGCCGGTGCGCGGCGGGGAGAACGGCCAGTCGCGGCTCGACCACGAGCGTCTGGGAATCCAGCCCTTGACCGTCGAACGGGCTGCGCAGCAGCGCTACGTCGGCACGGCCGTCCCGCAGCATGGAGATCGGCTCTCCGCTGCCGCCGACGACGACTTCAGGCGGCGGCAGATGCGAACCCGTTCCCCGGTAGGCGGCGAGGATCTCCCGCAGCAGCCCGGCGTCGCCTCCAGGCTTGACCGCCACGACGAGCTGGGGTGTCGGCTGACCCGCCCGGCGCGCACGCCGGGCCGCCGCGTGCACTGCGTCGACCGCGATCCGGGCCTGGTCGAGCAGCACCTGACCGGCGGTGGTCAGCCTCACCTGCCGGGTGGTGCGCTCCAGCAGGCGTACCCCGAGCCGGGACTCCATCTGAGCGATCGCCTTCGACAGCGGGGGCTGCGCCATCGCCAGGCGTTGCGCGGCCCGGCTGAAGTTCAGTTCCTCGGCGACCGCGATGAAGTACCTCAGCTCGCGCACCTCCAGCTCACTCATATCTGTGGACTATAGATCCAGAGTCTTCCGGTCTTTCCCTGCCACCCGTGGGGGAGGGGAGGCTGGGTGCCATGACGACTTCGCAGAAGACTGCTCTGATCACCGGCGCGAACAAGGGAATCGGCAAGGAAACGGCGCGCAGGCTCGCAGCCCTCGGCATCACCGTGCTGATCGGCGCCCGCAACACCGAGCGTGGCGAGGCGGCGGCCGAGGAGCTTTGCTCGGGCGGCGCCGACGTACGGTTCGTACCGCTGGACGTCACCGACGAGACCTCGGTCCAGGCCGCCGCCAAGCACATCGACGCCACGTTCGGCCGCCTCGACATCCTCGTCAACAACGCCGCGATCGCCACCGGACCGCAAAAGCCGAGTGAAACCACCGCCGCCACCCTCCGGCAGGTCTACGAGACCAACGTGTTCGGCGTCATCGCGGTGACCCACGCCATGCTCCCCCTGCTACGCCGCTCCGCCGCCGCACGCATCGTCAACATGTCCAGCGAACTCGGCTCCCTCACCCACCAGGCCGACCCGGGCAGCCCGTGGTCCGCCTACACCTCGATCCTCCTCCCCTACTGCACCTCGAAGAGCGCGCTGAACGCGATCACCGTGCTCTACGCCAATGAACTGCGCGCCGAAGGGATCCTGGTCAACGCGGTGAGTCCCGGCTACTGCGCGACCGACCTCAACCGCCACACCGGGATACGCACGCCGGAGGAGGGCGCGGCCGTGGCGGTTGCCCTGGCGACTGCGGGCGAGGACGGCCCGACGGGCGCCCTTCTGGCCGAGGACGGGCCGATTCCCTGGTGAAACCATGCCGCGCCGTCTCCGCCTGAAGCCTGCCGGGGTGTTTTCAACCCCCGCCGTGACGATCACTGGCCTCTGGCGCGGCGCCCATCCTCGCAGGCCCTACTGGTAGTTGGTGGGCGCACAAGCCAAGACGGGCACAAGGTGATCACTCGTCTCGCGGAATCAGCGTCAAGGGCTGGGCCGCGGGTCAGCCGGTGGTTTCCATCGCGGTTGTGTGCTCGTCGTGTTCACGTAGCAGACGCAGGGTGGTGGCGAGCATGTCCTCGTCGGCGTCTGGAAGTTCAAGACCGTGTAGCCCGGCTCACCACCCCTTTGCCGTGCCGGTACCTCACACGGGCAAGCCATCGGAGCCCCGCCGGGCCGGCAAGGCGCGGGCGTCCCGTCCGGTGCGGGCTGCCTCCGAAGGGGGCGGCTCTTCGGCCCCCGGGTGGCTCAGGCGCTCGCGATGACCAGCAAGGTGCGGGCGGCGACCGGCCCCGTCAGGCGGCACCGGTGCCGGACCTGGCCCGGGTGGTGGGCGCTCTGTCCGGCGCGCAGGATCAGCGGTTCCTCGCCCTCGACCTCCAGGGCGATCTCGCCTTCCAGGACGTAGAGGAAGTCCTCGCCAGGGTGCTCGAACCAGCCGCGCTCGCCCTGGCCGGGCTCGAAGCGGTGCTCGTAGGCCTCCATCAGTGCGCTGCGGCCGCCGGGGATGAGGACCTGTGCGGTCTGCCCTGCGGCCTCGTTCACGCGGATCACCTGCGGGTCGCTCTCGTGGCTGACCGCGCCCGGTCGCGCGGGTGGTCGCAGGAAGGTGCCCGGGGCGACGTCCAGGGCTTCCGCGATCCGGTAGATCGAGCTCAGGCTGGGAGTGGCGAGGCCGCGTTCGAGCTGGCTGAGGAACGGCTGGGAGAGCCCGGAACGGGTGGCGAGGACGGCCATGGAGACGCCGCGCTCTCTGCGGCAGGCCCGGATCACCCGTCCGACCTCGATCGCCTCCGGTGTGGGTTCGGGTCGAGACACGCAGGTGAACGTACCTCATCACCGCCCGGGGGCCGGAGGCCCCGGTGAGGTTTCGTACTGCCGCAACACTCCCGTCATAAGCGTGGTCAATTATTGACCTCGCTTATAGATGTCGAGGAACCAAACAGAGGAGCCGCCCCGTGCCCGCCACCCCCTCACCGCCCGGCCGGGCCCTGCGCGGGCTCGGACCGGCCCTGGGCGCGGCAGGCGCCGTGCTCGCACTGTGGCACCTGCTCGCCCGGTCCGGTGCCGTGGCACCGGGGCTGCTGCCCACCCCGGGCGAGACCATGGCCGCGCTCGTGGTCAGCGCCCGCAGTGGCATGCTGGCCGCCGATCTCGGCGCGAGCCTGGTCCGTGCCGGGCAGGGTTTCGCGCTGGGCGCCCTCGCCGGCAGCGCGCTGGGCTTCGCCACCGGCTACTTGCCGAGGCTGTCCGCCGCCGTCACCCCGGTGGTCTCCTTCCTGCGCCCGATCCCCGCCATCGCACTGGTGCCGCTCGCGACCGCCTGGTTCGGCATCGGGGAGACCGCGAAGCGCCTGCTCATCGCGTACGCCGTGCTGCTCGCCGTCTGGCTTTACGTCCACGACGGGGTCTCCCGGGTACCGGTGTCCCACCTGAGGGCGGCCCGGTCGCTGGGGGCGCCGCTGCACCGGCGGTTCACCGAGGTGCTGCTGCCCGCCGCCGCGCCCGCGCTGCTCGCCGCGTTGCGGTACGGAGCTTCGGTCGCGCTGCTCGCCCTGGTGGCGGCGGAACTGGGCGGCGCGGACAGCGGGCTGGCGTACCGACTTCAGGTGGACGGACAGTTCCTGCGGGTGGACAGGATGTTCGCGGGGCTGCTCGTGCTGGGCCTGCTCGGGGTGGCCGTCGACCTCGTACTGGCCGCGGTCGGCCGCCGGTTCGTGCACTGGAGCACCTCATGAGCCTCGGTGTACGACTGGAGGGGCTGTCGGTCCGCTACGGGGCCGCCCCGGTCCTGGAGCGCACCGACCTGGAGCTCCCCGCGGGCTCGTTCACGGCGCTGCTGGGGCCCAGCGGGTGCGGCAAGTCCACGATCCTCAACCTGGTGGCCGGGTTCGCGCGCCCCACCGAAGGCCGGGTGACGGCGGGTTCCGCACCCGTACGCGGACCCGGCCCGGAGCGGGGCGTGGTCTTCCAGCACTACGCGCTCTTCCCCTGGCGCACCGCCCGCGGCAACGTCGAGTTCGCCCTCAAGCGGCTCGGCCTGCCGCGCCCGGAGCGTCGCAGGCGGGCCCTCGCGGCGCTGGCCGAGGTGGGGCTCGCGGACGGGTCCGAGAAGTACCCGGCGCAGCTGTCCGGAGGCATGCAGCAACGCGTGGCACTGGCCCGGGCGCTGGCCGCGGAGCCCGAAGTGCTGCTGATGGACGAGCCGTTCGGAGCGCTGGACGCACTGACCCGGACCCGGATGCAGATCCTGCTGCGGGAGCTGTGGCAGCGCCGCGGCACCACCGTCCTGTTCGTCACGCACGACATCGACGAGGCACTGGCCCTCGCCGAACGGGTCGTCGTCCTCGGCGGAACTCCGGGGCGCGTCCTGGCCGACCACGCCGTGCCCGCCGGGCCTCCCGACCCCGCCCTGCGCTCACTGATCGCAGGCCACCTCGGCGTGGGCTGAAGAGCGCCCTCGGCTCGCTCCCGCTCCCGTCTCCTCCTTCACCTCGAGCTCCGCCCACAGCTCCATGTCCATGCCCCTCTCCCTTCCTGGAAGGACCCCCCTCACATGCTCAGACCCCGTGCAGCGGCCGCACTGTTGACGGCAGCCCTGCTCTGCGCACTCACCTCGGCCTGCAGTGCCGGATCCGGCTCCGGTTCCGCGGCCGGCGCTCGCCCAGCCGTTTCCCTCGCGGCCAGCGACTACCTCGGCGGGGCGCCCGTCTACGTCGCCCAGGAGCACGGGCTGTGGTCCGCCGAGGGCATCGAAGCCACCGTGACCACCCAGCCCACGGGCAGGGACTCACTGAACGCCGTACTCGGCGGTCAGGCACAGCTCGGCGTCGTGGGTGACCTGCCTGCGGTGACGGCCGCGCTGGGCGGGCGCGAGCTACGGATCGTCGCCGACCTGTCCCGGTTCGACGACTGGCGCCTGCTGACCCGGACCGACCGGCAGATCACCGACTTCGCCGCGCTGAAGGGCCGCAAGGTCGGCGTCCCGCAAGGCACGAACGTCGAGTACGCGCTGTCGCGGATGCTCGCCTCCGCACAGCTGACGGCCGCAGACGTGACCGTGGTCAACCTCGCCCCGAACCAAGTGACTTCGGCGCTAGCCCGGGGGGACGTGGACGCCGGCGTCACCTTCCCCAGCTTCTACGGCGCCGCCCGCACGACCCTCGGTGACCGCTACGCCGAGCTCCGCTTCACCGGCTACACGGCACGGACCCTGCTCGTCGCCGGCCCGAAGGCAACCGAGGCGACCACCACGGCCGTCCTGCGGGCGCTGCTGAAGGCGCAGCGCGAGATCGCGGCCGACCCGACGGCCGCGCGGAAGGCCGTACTGGCCCAGTCCAAGGGCGCGCTCCAGGCCGACCACGTGGACGCCTTCCAGCCCCGCTACGGCTACGGCGCGACCCTTTCGCCCGAGCTGCTGAGCCAGTTGGAGCAGGAGGCCGCCTGGGCCAAGGCCACCCAGAGCCTGCCGGGCGCCCTCGACAGGGCCGCGCTGCTGCGGTACCTGCAGGCCGAGCCCCTCACGGCCGTCGACCCCGCCGCCGTCACCGTCCACTGACCTCACGAACCGATCAGACCGACCGCACCCACCGAGCACGACCAACACCTTACGGAGATCCCCATGACCGTCGACCAGAACACGCTGCGCCGCCGAGGCGTCGGCCTGATCGCCCATGACCCCGTCCGCAGTTACGGCGGCCTCACCCTCTACACACCCATCACCAGCTCAGGCGAGATCCACCTCGTCGACATCGAGGGCCGTCCGGTCCACACCTGGAGCTCCCCGCACCCGCCCGGCCGTCAGGCGCAGCTCCTCCCCGGCGGCAACCTCTTCTACGCGGCCAAGGACACCAGCAGCCCGACCCTCTTCCCCATCTGGGACGTCTACCACGGCGGCATCTTCCAGGAGCTGGCCCCGGACTCCACGGTCCTGCGCGAGGTCCGGCACCCCTTCCACCACCACGACGCCTCCCTCCTGCGCAACGGCAACCTCATCGTCACCGTCGTCGAACCGCTCGACCCGGCCGACGCGGCCCGTATCCGGGGCGGCATCCCCGGCTCGGAGGCCCCGGGCGGGGTGATCTACGGGGACGTGGTGTACGAGCTGACCTGGGATGGCGAGCAGGTGTGGCGCTGGGCCGCGATCGAACACCTCGACCCCGAGGAATTCCCGCTCAACGCCCACTTCGCGCGTGAGCACTGGCCGATGGCCAACACCGTCAACGAACGCGCCGACGGCTCGATCGTCGTGGGCTTCCGCAGCGCGTCCTCCACCGTGGCCATCGACCGCACCGACGGTTCGGTGGTGTGGCACATCGGCCCCGACGTCCTGGCGCAGCAGCACCATCCGCACGAGCTGGCGGGCGGGAACATCCTGGTCTTCGACAACGGCACCTACCGCGACACCACGTCCGTACCGTATTCGCGGGTGCTGGAGCTCGACCCGAGCACGGGCAAGGAGGTGTGGTCGTACGAGGACAACCCGCCACAGAACTTCTACAGCCCCTACATGTCCAGCGCGCAACGGCTCCCCAACGGCAATACCTTCATCGCCGAGGGCTCCTTCGGACGGCTCTTCGAGGTCACCCCCGCCGGTGACGTGGTCTGGGAGTTCGTGGTCCCGCAGTTCCGGTCCTTCGGGGAGGGTGTCGGCCTGGAATCCTCGGCCGGCGCCCAGAACTCCGTCTTCCGCGCCTACCGGTACTCCGCCGACCAGTTCCCCTGGCTATGAGGCGACGCCCCGGCTCATGAGCGCCGCCGATCCGCCGGCGGGGGCACGTGACCTGGGTGAGCAGGATTCCGCTGAGCCCCGTCTGCTTCTGGGAGGTCGACGGGGTCCAGTTCCGCCGGATCGTGAGCGTCGGCCGTCATGACCGAACGAGACGTCATCCTCAACGAACTCGCCCAGGGCCTGCGCCCGATGTCGCAGGGCATCGACTGGTTCGACACACACGGCCCGCAGGAACAGAACGGCGCCGCGCACGCTTCTGCTCCGGCGGATGCGGTCACTGGTGGCACGGCCTGGCCCGGGTGCAACTGGCCGGTGATGACGGGTGACGACGGGCTCGGCCCCGCCCCGTGCCTCGTCGGCACCCCAGCGGCCGACCAACGCGGTGACGCTGTTCGCGGCGCGCAACGAGGTCCTCCGTACGGGTGTACGACGCCGAGGTGCCCCCGGCGAACCGCTCGACGTTCCGGATGAACAACTGGTTCACCTCGGTCGGCTGGGACTACAACTGGACGTCCTCGTCCATACCCGACCAGTACGGGATCGCGGACTACTCGCCCGAGTGGTGGACGCTCATGGGGAACTTCGCGAAGAACTACGCCGAGCACCGCAACAACGTCATCTACGCCGACTTCACTGCCCTCTCCATCCCCGACACCAAGCTCGTGGACGGCCCCGCGCTGAAGGCGCACCTCGACTCCAAGTGCCTGGACGCGGGACCGGCCTGCACGCCCGGCCGCCGGTGGAGCGACGTGTTCTACATGAGCGCGGTCGACGAGCCCTACGCCGCCGACAAGGCCCAGACCGACGCCGCGCTCTGGCTCTACGAGCGCTACCACGCGTACTTCCCCCAGGGGCAGTCGAACCAGGCCCACCACCAGGTCGTTTCCGCCCTGGACGACGCGCTCGGCACGATCACGCCGAACATACAACAACGACTACGACTACGACTACGACTACGACGAGCACGCCGGCTACTACCAGAGCAGGCGCCTCGCCGGCAAGGACCTCTGGCTCTACTACTGCACCGTCCCGCGGGACCGGCACATCAACCGGTTCATCAGCTACCCGCTGTCGGACTCCCGTCTGACGCCGTGGATGGTCTCGGCGGTGGGCGGCAACGGATTCCTGCACTGGGGCTGGAACATCTGGACGCAGCCGGAGGGCAACCCGGTGACGCGCTACGACCACGTCGACACCTTCAACGGCTCGACCAACGGAGACCCGTTCCTGGTGCGCCCGAACAAGGCCGCCCTGGACGTCTACGACAGCATGCGCAGCGAGGCCCTGCTGGCAGGCATCCAGGACTACGAGCTGCTGACCCAACTCGCCGCGACGAAGCCGGTCCTGGCCCGGGCGCTGACCTCCTCCGTGATCACGAACACCACCGAGACCACCACCTCGGGCGCGGAGCTCGACAGCGACACCGCCGCCAACTGGGACACGGTCTCCGCGGTGCCCGGCCGCGCCTACGGGGACGTCGCCGCCTCCGTGGACGTCAGCATCACCGGGGTCAACGCAGACGGCGGGGAAACCAACTGGGCGGGCCTGACCGTCCACACCCAGAACCCCACCGACCGGCAGGCCGGCTACCTGGTGGGCCTGCGCAACAACGGCGAGGTCTTCGTCGACCGCAGCGCCGCCACCATCGCCAAGGCGAAGGTGCCCGGGTACACCGCCGGCCAGACGGTCATCCTGAGGGCCGTCACCCGCGGCTCCACCCTCAAGGTGTACGCCGGATCGACGGAGCTGATCTCCCTCACCGACGCGAGCTACCCGGTCGGCAACGTCGGTCTCGCCACCGGCGCGGCGAGCGCCTGGTTCGACAACGTACGCCTCAACCCGGGCACCAACCCCGTCGAGGGCGCCGCTGTCACCGCCTCCAGCAGCTACGAGAACGACGGCTGGAGCAAGAACGCCCTGACCGACGGCCGGCGCTCCCTGCCCACCGGCACCAACGGCTGGAGCAGCATCGACAACCTGTCCGTCGACCACACCGAGTCCGTGACGGCGGGCCTCGGCGCCGCGCGCCGGATCAGCCGCCTGGACCTCTTCGGCCGGGCCGACGGCGCCAACACCGGGCTCGGCTTCCCGGTCGACTTCACCGTCCAGGTGTCGTCCGACAACGCCACCTGGACCACCGTCGCCGACAAGCACGACTACCCGCGCCCCGGCGCAGGAGCCCAGACCTTCCCATTCACGCCGACCACGGCCCGCTACGTGAAGGTCACCGGCACCAAACTGAGCGCCGACCAGTTCGGCGACCGCTACATGCAACTCGGCGAGATCGCCGTCGGCTGACCCGAACATCCGCGTCCCAGCGGCCGGCCACCACCGCGTTGCCATCGGCCCCTGCCCTCCGTATCGACCGGATACGGAGGGCAGGGGAGGGCAGGGGAGGGGCCCCGGCTTCGTCCAGGCCCTGCGCCTGCCACGGTCCAATCCCGGCTGTGACAGGGTGCTTGCATGTCCAACCCCATCGCGTACCCGGTCTTCCGCACCCCCGACCCCGTACTGGCCCTGCGCGTGGCGCGTCAGCTTGCGGCAGTGGGTGACGAGCAGTACGCGGAGGTGTCCGTGGACATCGAGCTCTGCACCGTCCCGGAAGTGCTGCGGATACGCGAGGCGCTGCCGGATGCCTGGTTCTGCAAAGAGGACGTCGAGGACTGGGCGCGGGACCCTTCCGACCCGACGGGCCTGCACGCTGGTGTCCACGCGCCCGAGCTCTCCACTGATCCGGACTTCCTCTCCTCGCACCTGCCGCTCTGGGCGTCGATGCTGGACCAGCCCCTCGGCAGCATCGAGGCCGAGTTCACCGCCCTGGTGGGCCCGAACTTCGGCGAGATCCAGTGGCGGAGCCTGCTCTGGCCCGACGTACCGGACCACGGAATCGCCGGCGAAGCCAACAACGCCCGGGTCTCACTGCTGTTCAACAGCCGCGTCCAGGGCTTCGCAGAGCGCTCCGACGACCACACCGTGCTCGTCCACGTACGCCGCAGGAACCACGACGGCTCCGAGGAACGCCACGCTGCCTGGCTGGCGGAACAGATCGGCCGGTCCATCATCGGCCCACCCCAGTGGTAACCCCCTGATCGCGCCCAGCCTCCCCAAACCGATCACATGACCGAGCCGCCATCGTGTCGGCGCATCAGCACGCGGCTGACGCCCGAGCCGAGACGACGTGCGGCGGTTGGCGGATCATGTGACTACTAGGCTGCGACGATGGAACGCTTAACCGACCTGCCAGAAGTTCTCGCCCAGCCCGCAGACCCGGCTCTGGCGAACGACTACGACAGTTTCGCCGAGGCCTACTCGGTGGAGAACGAGAACAGTCTGGTGAACTCGTACTACGAGCGGCCCGCGATGCTGGCCCTCGCAGGAGACGTGGCCGGCCGTCAGGTCCTGGACGCCGGTTGCGGCTCGGGCCCGCTGTCCGCCGCGCTACGTGACCGCGGCGCGGTCGTCACCGGCATAGACGCCAGCGCCAGGATGCTGGCGTTGGCGAGACGGCGGCTGGGCGATGACGTCGCCCTGTACGCGGTCGACCTGAACGACCCCCTGCCGTTCGACGATGATGCGTTCGACGACGTGGTCGCGTCGCTGGTCCTGCACTACCTCGAGGACTGGGGGCCGGCACTGGCCGAGTTGCGGCGCGTGATCAGGCCCGGCGGCCGACTGATTGCGTCGGTGGACCACCCTTTCGTGGCCTACACGATCAAGGATCCCCGGCCCGACTACTTCACTACCACCAGCTATACCTTCGACTGGACATTCAACGGGCAGTCCGCCCCGATGAGGTTCTGGCGCAAGCCACTGCACGCGATGACCGAGGCCTTCACCACCGCCGGCTTCCGCCTTTCCGTCATCAGCGAGCCGCAACCAGACCCAGCCGCCCGTGAGCTGTTCCCCGACGACTTCCACACCCTTTCGACCAAACCCTGCTTCCTCTTCTTCATCCTTGAAGTACCACCCTTGGCTGCGGGCTCGGGCCAGTAGCTCTTCGGAGGATCACGGGCGGAGCCAGAGTCGGATCGAACCATTCCGACTTCTCTGCCGCTCCGTTGTGGGCCGTCAGAGAGGATGGGTCTCGCGCCCAAGAAAAGTGTGTGAACGACGCCGACATTCCCCGCCTCCAGCGTCAAGGAAGGGGTCATGGGGACGGCGGAGCTGCGCCGTCGTCCCCATGGGGACGACACACCTTCCCGGGCCCCCGATAGCCAGCCAGCCGAGGTTCAGGATCGGGGCGGGCCGAGTTCTTGTGGTGCGAGAGGGCCGGACTCGCCCATCTCCCGTGCCAGGCGGCCGTACCCGCGCAGCGTGGGTACGGCACGGCAGGAGCGGAACGGGACGGAGGCTTTCACCCGGCCCACCGAATGGTTCGAACTCGACGAGTGCCGAGATGACCGAACGCGGGTTGTCGACGCCAGCGGTCGAGCGGATCGTCCGGAACCACAGCACCCGCCCGGTGTCCGGGCGCCCCGTGGCGCCGACCCGGACCAGTAGGCCCGTGCTGCCGTCGTCGGCGCCAACATCTGGTTGGAGGAGCAGGCTGTGGTCCGCCGGAACCTGTTCGCCCGGCTTCAGCAGGCCATGGAGATCCAGGACATCGAGCAGGTGCGCCCGTTGTTGGTGACCGCGAACGCCACCGCGAGTCATGACCGCACCGAGGAGGAGACCGCCATCACTGAGGCGGGCGAACACCTCGCTGCCGATGCGCAGGAACGGCACGAGGAGATCATCGCGGCCGAGCAGCAGCCGAACAGGCCAGGCGGGCGGCCGATCGCGTACGAGCGTTGCTCTCGGCTCTTCGCCGGCCTCCAACCGGGCTCCGGTCTCAGCGGCGTGACTGGATTCGGGCTTCGGCGCGGAAGCTGCTGCTCGCGGCGGAGCAGGCGGACAGCATGCTCAGCGCCCGCGGGCGGGAGCACATCGAGTCGTGGAAGACGCGTTGCGAAGCCGGTAGTGATCACGGTCGAAGCGTGTTGGTCTACTGCCTCGGCTGCCTCGGCATTGACGATTGGCTCCCGCGTTCCGTCCGGCGACCAGCGGTGATGCCGTCCATAAACGGTCTTCCAGGAGCCGTGACGTTCCGGCAGGTCACGCCACGGGACCGCGGGCCGGACCCGGAACAAAACCCCGTTGATCACCCTGCGGTGATCGCTCCAGGTGTGCCGGTCGCCAGGTGTCCAGACAAGGTCGGGGCTGCGCGGGCCGCCGTAGACGGCGTCGAAGGCGTGCCGGATGGCTGGCTGTCGGTGAGGGGGGCCTCGGGCCCGTGGTCGGTGGGGAGCTGACCACGGGCCCGAGGCGGAGGGGCGGGCTCAGAGGCGGAAGGGGTTTCCTCCCTCGGCGGCGATGATGTACCAGGCGGTGGCGCCCGTGTGCAGGGCGGAGTAGTAGATGTCGCCCTCGCCGGTGGTGAGGCCGTCGTTGGAGGCGGCGACCAGTCCGCTGCCGTCGGCGTTGGGCGCCTGGGACTGGGCCAGTTGCAAGGTGTTCAGGAGTGTCGTGGCCTTGGCGGTGTCGCCGGGGGCCTTGCGCGCCTGGTAGGCGGCGAGGAGGTGGGCGGTGCCTTCGAACCACACCTTGGAGGTGTCCGTCCGGCTGAAGCTGACGCCGGTGAACGGTCCGTCGGTGGCGGCGAGGTTCGTGGCGGCCCAGTCGACGGAGGTTGCGTAGGCGGGGTTGAGGGTGGCCAGGTAGCTCCAGGTCTGGATGTCCTCGGGCACGGTGTCGCGGTTCTGTGTGACGCCGTCCAGGCCGGTGCCAGTCCACAGCCGGCCGTCGTCGGCCTGCATGCTCGCGACGAACGCGAAGGCGTTGTCCGAGCGGCTCTTCCACGTCTGGTCGCCGCCGGCCGCGGCGAGCATGGCGAAGAACGCGCCGGTGTCGATGTTGTGCTCGGTGGCCTTCCACCGGATGGGGATCATCTCGGCGCCGGTCTGGTCGTCGTTGCGCATGCCGCCGGTGTAGCCGCCGACGCCGCGGTCGTCGGCGGCGTTCGCCTGGATCCACTCCGCGATCCTGGTCGCGCCGTCCAGGAACCGGTGCTCACCAGTGGCCTTGTACAGCCGGGTGAAGGCCATTCCGGCCCAGGCCATGTTGCCGGTGTAGACGGAGAACCCGCCCACGTAGGGGTTGCCCGTGGCGGTCACGAACGGTTCTGGTTCGTAGGAGGCGCGCAGGCGGCCGTCCGGGACGATGTCGTGGGCCTGCGCGTACAGCAGGGTGTCGCCCAGCGCGATGGCGCGGCTGATGTCGTCGCCGGAGCGGCGTTGCAGGAACGCGGTGATGACCAGGGCGTTGTCGTAGGTGAACGAGGCCTGGTAGCCGGTGGGGCCGAACTCGGTCCCGGGGGAGAAGTGCCCGCCCGTGTAGCTCTGCGGCACCCGCAGGGTCGCGTTGGAGCCGTAGCGGTCCACCGCCTGGCCCAGGAAGGAGTCCGCGCGACTGACCGAGCTGTCCCCGTTGGGAACGGTCACGTGTCCCATGATCGGGAGGAAGCCGTAGGAGTTGTAGCGCCACCTCGTGGCGAGCGAGTTGACCGCTTCCAGAGCGAGGTAGGTGGCGCCTGCGTAGGAGATCGCGGTGTTGGCCAGGAAGAAGCCGTCCGTGGTCCGTATCTGCAGGTCGTCGTACTCCCATGCCTGGGTCTTGCTGCCGTTGACGCACGGCTGACCGTTCGCGATCGCCTTGTAGAGCCCGCCGCCCGTCGGGGCGACGCTGCGGGTCAGGCAGTCGCCGGTGCTGTTGTCGACGATGTGGGATCCACCGGTGATGCCCGAAGGCTCGATTCGCCAGTGTTCGGCAGGAGGGGGCTGGGCGTCGTCCCGCAGTGAGCCCTCACTGATCGATCCGCTGCCGTCGGTGCCCTCGGCAAGGGAGTGCTGGGTCGCGGTGTCGGTGAAGGTGATGTCGCTGAGGTTCGGGAACCCGTTGGTCTCCCAGTAACGCAGGTCGACGGGCTCCCGTTCCCAGTTGACGGGAGGCGCGTTGTTGTACGCGAGCAGCGTGGTGACGCCGCCGCTGGTGAGGGTCATCCCGTCGGCGTTGGTCAGGGCGTGGGTGGTGGGGTTGTAGTTCCAGAGCTGGCTGTTGGCGGGCGCGGCCGCGCAGTCCTTCTGTACGACGCGGTAGGCCGGGGTGAGGGCCAGGACCCCGATGTCCAGGCACTTGTTGGCGTTGACGTTGACCAGCTGGGAGTAGACCCGGCCGTCCATGTCGAAGAGCCGGATGGCCTGCCAGACCTGCCCCAGGGTGTGCGTCCACTGGGACTGCTCGACGGCCGCGTCGATGTCGCGCGATCCGCCGGCCGTTCCGAGCGTCGGAGTTCTTATCTGATACTCGTCGTTGGACGGGGCCCGGAAGCGGTAGGTGAACCCTTGCTCGGCCTGGGCCTGGAACGGAGTGTTGAACTGCACGGGATAGTGGTCGGAGCCCTGGACGGCGATGCGTGTCGCGCCGAATCCGGCCGCCGGCTGGGAACTGGTGACCGCGTAGTCGAGTTCGCTGTTGCGCTGGTTCACCCGGAGGCCCGGGTGCGTGATCTCGTTGCTGCGGCGAAGGTTCCCGTACTGGGGAATCCAGGTGCCCGTTTGGAGGTCGAAGTTGAAGTCGCCGGCGACCGCCCACTCCCCGCCCGGCCCCGTTCCGTTACGGGTGTTGTCGTTGACCGCGGCGATTGCCAGGTCCCGGTCGTTCCCGCCCCCCGACCAGGCGTGGATGCTGTAGTAGACGTCGGCCCCGATCCGCACTCCGATCATGGGGCGGGGCAGGGAGCCGTTGCTCGTGGTGTCGGGCTGGATGACGACCGGTTGCGGCGTCTGTCCGTTGAGCCGCGAATTGCGCACCATGATGCCGACGTTGACGCGTCCGGGTACCCCTGCGGCTCCGTTGCTGTCGGTGATGGCCCAGAAGAGCGAGTAGAATTCACCGCCGATCTCGATGAGGTTCTCATTGACGTCGACCGTGTTATGGACAACGGTATTGGTGAGCCGGTTCGTATAGTCTGCTCGGATTGCTTGCGTGGAGACGGATGTCCCGCTGGGGGCGCTTCCGATTTCCTGGAGAGCCATCACGGCATTGCGGTCGTTGAACGTTCCCGGCGTCCTGAACAGGCCGGGGACCATCTCGGTCCATTTTCTACCGCCGTCGGCGCCCTGCATGTTCCAGGTGCCGAATCTCAGGTTGTTTACTGACGCATTGGCCGGTGGTGCTGCCACGACGACGTGTATGAGTGCGAGCACCAGCGCCATGGCGCAGCCGTAGGCAGCGGCGCGGTAGGAGCGTGGTATTCGCGATGGATCAGCCGACAAGTTGTATCCCCCTTGGTCTGATTATTTAGCAAAGTCAATTCTGCGGGCGCTATCGCGCTCGGGGCCATCAGCCCTCGCTTCGCATGAAGAGGGGCTGATAGTGCCACAGATCGGAGAGGTGGAGATAAATCCCCTGGGGTCGCGGGGCTTCGCGAAAAGTCCGCAGATATCCGTTTCATGATCATCTGGGCCTGAGGGGCCTGAGGGGCCTGAGGGGCCTGAGGGGCTGGAGGGTCGGGGCTGGGCCCGGGCGTCGCGACGGAGCCCCGCCGCGGTGTTGGTGACTCCCGCCGGCTTCAGGTCGCCGATGGCGAGGTTTCGTCAGGCGGCCTTGGGGCGGGGCGCGTTGCCGGTCCACGGGTGGGAGGCGTACCTCGGCGAAGGCGGCGTCTCGCACGCGGTGCAGGCCTCGGTCTTCATGTGATCCTCAACGAGGACGGCGGGTCGGGCGAGGGCGACCTGCTCGCCTCTCAGGCCGGTGACGGCGTAGACGGTCGCGGCGGCGGTACTGCCGCGGTCCATCCCTCGTGCGCGGGGGAGCAGAGGCCGTAAGGCGGCGGCTCGTAAGCTCATAGCGCGTGCCGCCGAACTTCTGCCTCACGAGGGCTTCGAAGCGCCCGTGAAGGACTGCGCGGCCACGATCGCCGTGAGCTTCACCGAGCCCGTCGCCGCCCGGGAAATCCCGCAGCCGGCCCCGGATTGCCAGCTCGACCGCTGGGACTTCTCCGACCTGCTCGCCGACTTCGACACGCGCCTGACCACCGCTCATGCCTGAGCAAGGAGATGAAGTTGACCAGTGAAACCAAGCACCGCCGACGGCCCGACGGCCCCGTGCTACTTCAAAAGGCCGGGATCTTCACGCAGGGCCTCCAGCTCACCTTTGAGCCCGCGGGGTACGAAGAGCCCGTGAGGACTGCCGTGATCGTGTGGCTGAGGAACAACCCCAGTGCGACTCGAGCGACTGTGAACCTTCCTCCGGAGGAGGAAGCGTGGCCCGGCGGCAACAGGAGGCTGTGGCTGTGCTGGGAGTACGACGGACAGGACTGGTCGGCAGGCCGGACCAGGCTCGCCATCGCAGAAGCGGCCGGATACCCCCTGCCGGAGACCGGGTTCACCGGCTGGGATTTCTGGCGCCTTCCCGACGGCCGGATAGTCTCCGCCGCCTACGACGAACTCCGCTGACAGCAGCTCAGTAGCTCAGCAGTCCCGCGGAATTCGTACCCGAGCAGCCGGCCGAGCGGGACTGGACGATGTCCGACCTCCTCGCCCACCTCGACGCCGAGCTCGCCGCCTGACGAATATCCCACCACCCCGGCCGGTGTACGGCCGGCCGGGGCCCCAAAGAGGTCCACATGCGCAGCAAGCGGCGCACGATCCGAAACGGGCAGCGCCCCACAAGCCCGACCGGGGGTACTCGATTTCCAGCAGGTCCAAACCTTGTTGGCGATGACCGCGTCCCTGGAGTGCTCCGCCCATGGCGCAAGAGCCCGTTGTGGCCCGGCGGGTGGCGCGACAGTCGGATCCCGCAGCCGTCTGGCACGTCAAGTCCGCGCCGTGGTGTGGGCGGGCGGCCCGGCGGAGGCTTGCCGTCCCCTCTTCCGGCCATCCCGATCGTGGGGGTTCCCCGCCGGAACCGGAGCTTCGGCATGGCCCGGAGGGGCTCCGTCCGTTGCCGCATGCCGTCGCGCCGATCCGTTCCGGTCAGGCCGCCTACCGTCGTACCGACCGTGCCGTTGGCGCGTGCGGTGACCTGGTCGGGCCGGACCTGCTGCCGTCTCGGAGGGCCCGGCCGAGGAGGCATCTCGAGGTCCCTCCGGGGAGGTTCCGGATCGGCTGTGCGCAGCTCCGCCATCCGGGCCGGGTCCACCGGGCCGACGGCCGATGGGCCGTTCCCGGGGGCGGACGCGGATCCGGACAACGTTCCTCGTTCCTCTCCTACAGGGCCCGTGCCCCGACGTAGGTTCTGTCCCTGCAACCACCCAGTAGGACGTCGAACCCTGTGTCCGGCCATCAGAAGAGGCCGGGCGAAGGGTTCCTTCGGCCTGCCGACGGGCCGCAACAGCACAACGAAAGGGAGTACATGAACAAGCGCGCATTTGCCTTCGTCGCCTCGTCCGTGATCGTGGCGTCCGCCTTCGCGGTCCCGGCCGCGAGCGCGGCTACCACTGGTGCCTCCGGCTGCTGGAGCTCCTCGGTCAGCCGCTCCGAGGGCCACGGCTGGGCCCAGGTCTGCGACTCCGGCAACGGGTCCAGCGTCACGGGCTGGGTCACCGACGACAAGGCCGACGGCCGCTGTCCTTGGATCCGGTTCAACACGACCAGCGGCTACAGCGCCGGCAGCCCGCGCGTCGGCCCCAAGGGCACCACCAAGAACTTCAGCCTCTCCACCTCCTCCCGAATCACCGGCTTCGAGATCCTCTACGACAACTGCTGACGGTGCGGGCGACCGGCTCCGGGCTAGTACCCGGGGCCGGATCGGCCTGTTCCCGTCCCGGGATCGCCGTGAGCGCCGGTGTGCTCCTCACGGATGGTGCGGAGGATGGGGGCATCTCAGCATCCCCGCACACGCGGGGAGCAGATGGCGACGGTGGCCATGTACGTCTGCGCTTCGGGTTCATACCCGGTCGCCTCAATGGACCGCTCGGCGGACGCGTTCGGTGCCTGCGCGACGGACTTCGCCCCTTTCTCGCGCCAACACGGGCCGACCGTCGGCGTCGGCGGCGGCCCGGCTCGGTCCCCGCGTTCCGACAGGAGGGGTCCGGCGCTGCGGAAGCACAGCACACCCCCGAAGTCCTCGTGCACGAAGAGCTCTGAGGGAAGCAGCATCGGATCACGGTGCTCGAACAACTCCGGACGTCGACCGAAGAGCAGGTAGGCCTCACGCAGCGCGGTAGGGAGCGACAGGCCCAGCCGGCCCTCGACCTGCTTGAGCTGGTCCTCACCGACGCCGTCACCATCGGTCAAGGGCGCGTGCCACCCAGCCGCGAAGGCCCGGATGAAGTCCCATGCCTCCGAACGGTCCGATATGCCGTCGTGCACTGCCTCAGCTGCATCGAAGTCGCCCACCATGCGGCGGACCGTACCCGTTCCGCAGATGCGCCGGGAAACGATCACATCCTCCCCGGGAAGGGATCTTGTAGGGGTGTCGTTGCCCTGCTGGCCAGCGGTACTCGTGAACCGCCCGTCACGGCCTCACTGGAGGTCCGGCTGGCGAATGCCGTAGGCAGCGACGTGCTGTCCGTGGCCGTCACTGGCGCCTGGTCCTGCGCGCTGCGCCTGCGGATCGACACCCTCATGTCCGCTCTCGCCTCCGACGTCGAACCCTGAGACTACGGTTGGACTCCCGCCAGGCAGCCTGCGCGCCAAGGCCGAGCTGCCTCCGCTCCCGCGCATCTGACTCGGCAGCAGGGTGCAGCTGCCTGTGGGGCCCGCGGGCGAGGATGTAGTCGCCTCTGCCCGCTGGAGCGACGGCGTACGGCTCGCGTTCGGGCACAGGTTTGGGTCTATGAGGACGATGCTGCGCGCCGGACGGTGGGACGCCGCTCGGGGACGGCGGCCGCCCTCGATCAGCGGTGGTTGGGGCTCAGCCGCGTGGCGGCCGCGGCGATGAAGGCGGCGGATGCTTCCTTGGCCTCGTGCCTCCGGGCGTCCAGCTCGGTCCGGTCGGTGGCCTTGCGCAGTTCGTACGTGGCGTCCGCGGCATGCTGGGCGGGGCCGGCCAGCTCGGGGAACAGGACCTGAAGGCGGATGTGGGGCGCGGTGATGGCCGCCCGGGTGTCGTGGGACCGCGTCTGGGCCTCCAGCTGGTGCTCGGTGCCCGCCTCGGTCAGGGCCAGCCGTTCCCGGTGGAACATCGCCGAGCGGTGCGCGTCCAGGGCCGCCGCGAAGTCGGTCACGGCGCCGAGCTGGTCCTGGCGGTGGCCGTCGGCGCGCTCCTCGGCGCGTGCGGAACGTGCCGAACGGTGCTGGAGGAGTCCGGCGGTCAGGGCACCGGCGAGGGTACCGAGTACGGCAACGATCGAAGGCCATACGGACATCATCTTTGGGTCCTCTCGGGGAGTCGGGGAGTCGGTTTCGGTGGCGGGGCCGACGGACAGCGAGGTACGCGGCGGCGCGCTTTCGGTGGCGGGGTGCCCCCTGCGGCGCTCCGGACCCAGCCTGGCAGTCATGTTTATGGCTAGGGCAGATGTGAAGGGTCCGGAGCCATGATCACTTGCTCTGGGCCGAGCCGACCAGGCCACGGGGCGGCCGGAGGCAAGTACCCGTGCTGCTCCCCGGAACTCCGCCACATTTTTCAGGTCTCTGACGGAGTATTTCCAGCGTTGACCATCAACCGGCGCCGCCAGTAAATGGCCACCGATCTCCGTACCTGACGCTCGGATCGGTCGGTAGGCTACGAGCCGGGGAGCATGATCAACGCTGGGCCGGACTTGCCCTTCACCCCGGAGGTGCCGACGGCCGACCCGCCCGGGGTTGAGGGAGGAGAACCGGTGAAGGGTACGAGCTCCCGCGTCATCCGCATCGCTTCCGCAGCGGCGACGTCCCTGCTGGCCCTGTCGGCCACCGCCTGTGGTGGCAGCAACAGCGGCTCGCCGAAGGACCGTAGCGGAGGGCCGGTCTGGGTAGAGGGCCAAGGTGCCACCGAGGCAGCAGGGTTCATGCGCGTCCAGACGCCGGCCGGCGCCACCGAGGTCAAGGGGGCCCTACGACATGGCTTCCAGGACACCACCTACCTGGTCGCCTTCATCGCACCCACGGCCGACGCCGAAGCGTTCATCGCCGACCTGCGCCCGGAAGAACCCCTGCGGGCCAACACCCCGCGCGACCCCAAGACGTACACGACCGTCACCCCGTGGTCCCACCTCGGACTACCGGAACCGGAAACCGAGCAGAAGGTTCGCACCGCCTCGGTGTGCCCGCCCTGCATCCAGGACGAGCGCAGGTCCACGGTCCAGTCCGTCACCATCTTCGTCCAAGACGTCGGCGACGGCCGTGCACGGGTCTACCTGAAAGCGTTCTGAGGTCCCCCGCAGCAAGACGGGCAGGGAGGTGTGCGGGTACGCGGCCAGGGTGCCCGGCCTCGCGCAGGGCCCCGGCCGAGACGGGCTTCGCCCACGCGGCTTCGGCGAGCCCGGCATGTAAGGGCGTGAGCCACTGCGATGCCGTTTCGCGCCGGAGAGTGCCGGGGGAGGAAGCGGGGTCCCGGGGGCTGCGAAGCCCAATGCAGTTGCTTTTGGTGTGCCGCCGCATGAGCTTGGTGCCACGCCCGCGCGTACTCAGGGCGTATGACGGCGCCCATTAAGGACGAGATCCGCGAAAGAGCAGCTACCGCTGTGAACGCTCATCGGGTGCAGTACGACGAGGCGCAGATGCTGGTCTCGGACAGGGTCCTTGTCTAGGCCCGCACCATGAACGACAGGATCAGCGTCCTCTACGGGTTGCTGCGACGTATCGATGGCGGCGTCGCCCGGCCAGACGACACCATCGAGCAGGCCAGGCGTCAGATGAAGGACCTGTGGCCCCACCTGAGGTCCATGAGGGAGGCCATGCGCGTGGACCTCGGTGTAAGCGGCACGACAAATAGATCGATCATTGAGGCGTCCAATCGACGCCCGCCGACTGCGAGGAGGGCGGTCTCGGGGGCAAGGACGACCTGAGTCGGGTCTCCTCGCCCGCCGGTTGATCTGGGCCTTCTTCGCCGGGTATGAGGGCAGTTGAAACACGGTGGGCCACCCGCACCCGCACCCGCACCCACCGCCGAGGCCTGAGACACATCCAACTCCGACCCGTCCTCATCGACGGATGTCCGGCTGGCACCGACCTCTCACGCACCCCACTGCCTTTGCTTCAGCAGCGCCCTCTCAGAGGCTGCCGTCACCAGAAAGGGCGCTGTGGCCGTACGAGTTGCCCTCGGTTCGTGCGACGGTTTCCCGGGCGGCACGGTCACCGAGCAGACCGGCGCAGACGGCGAACTCAGGCACCAGCAGACGCAGTGCCCGGCGCCCGTGAAGCGCGACAAGGAGTCCGATCTCCTCGGGCCCGGCCGGGGTGTCACCGGGAAGGGGATGCAGGCGGCGCATCTCTCGCAGCAGTCGGTGCCCGGCCAGTGTCCGCACCGGGGCGGACAGGACGGCGAGCGACAGCACGGCGAGCGACAGCACGGCCAGGGGCAGACCCGCCCAGGGGGATTCCTGCACCGCGACGGCTACAGCCGTACTGCCTGTCGCAAGGGCCAGCAGTCCAGCCGCTGCCAGTCGGGCTCGGCCGCATCGCAGGCCACGCTCGGCCAGTTCGGCACGCACCTCCTCCCGAGCCCGCCATACCGCCGGAGCGACGGCGGCATCAGCCAGCGATATCTCCCGGCCCAACACCGTCCACGCGGCTCGGTTCAGCACCGTCACGTTACGTCCGGGGGTGGTGTGCACCACCCGCCGCAGCCGGCCGGACCGGCCGACTTCGATCGCTTCCGCAAGGTGGAGCTCTACGACAGCCACTGTCAGCGCGGCCTTCGAACCACCCCGCACTCCGGCGACATCGACCGCCGTCAGGCCGCCCGCGCGCCCTCTGGGGGGCAACCACCGCAACAGCCCCGCACCGACAAGCCCGACCACCACGCACACGACACCGATCGATCCCACCATGTACCCCCGCCAAACGGACGGCAGACCCCCCCGCGGCCCACCTCCAGAACAATGACACGGCCGGACGACCGCCGCCCAGCAATCAGACCCCCCACTCCGTTCGTACTGCTCACCGCCGGCGAACCGCAGGGGTCGCCGCCTGTCACCACCGACATCACGACGAAAACCTCAGTAACGGCTCGCCTCGCGGCCGGCCGCTGATCAACCAGTGATCGGAGCGGGCAGAAGCAAGCCTTCGGGCGGGTTGTCGAGCACCCCTGAGGTGGCCTGCTGGCCTTCGGCCTTTCGGCCGTACCGAAAGGCACGGCCGAAAGACGCTCGTCTATTCGAGGGGCTTTGTCTGACATCCCTTTTCCAGAACACGTGGTGCCCGATATCCATGGCGACATGACCTTCCTGAGGGCAAGACTCCGCACAACAGCCGCCGTCGCAGCCGCGCTGGCCATCGGCGGCCTGGCATGGGTGCCGACCTCCGCCAGCGCGGGAACGGCCCCAGCCCCGGTCACCCGGACGATCTCCGAGGCCGGTAGGACGACCTCCCTCGCGGGCTGCGGCTGGAACGAGGGCAGGGGCAGTGAGCGGGCCTACTACGAGCACTGCGCCACCGATACAAACGTATGGATCCAGGTCAAGCGGTGGCCCCGGTCCAACTACCACCGCTGCGTCGGACCCGGCCGAACCAACCTGGACTCCGACGCCACCGGCGCCTGGTACGACAGCAACTACCAGGGCGGCCTCTGCTCCCACCCAGGAGATACCGGGTCCTGACGGTTGAATTGATCCCGCCGCCTTGGACGCCGCTTCCCGCACGCCGGTCACTGAGGTGATCCGCAGTGCTGTGACCAGCCCGGGGGTCAGATCGCGGTGGGGATGTGGCGTGTTGCTGCGACCTGGGCCATCGTCCGGAGTTTCGCGAAGTAGGAGGCGCAGTACTCCGAGTTGATCAGGGGGGCGATCTTGTCGAGGTCGGCGATGCATGCCCAGAGGAGGGCAATGCCGTTGTCGTCGAGTCCGCCGTTCAGTTCGGTGTGGACGAGGCCGGCGACGTCGGCGTCCAGGAGGATCAGTTCCACGCCTTCGATGTCCACGCCGCGGAAGCTGTCGGGATACAGCGCGCGCCGGTGTTCCGCCCAGAGCCGGGTGAGTCGGTCTTCGGGCTGAGCTGCAGCGCCCGTGTCGATGGCTGTCCCGGCTTTCGCTTCTGCCGCAGGCGGTGGGCGAAGGAGCAGGGAAACGGTGTCGAAGACGGCACGCACCATCTCGATGGCCTCGAGCGGGCTGTAGGCAGCACTGGTGATGGCGCCCTGTGCGAGCTCTTCGCGCAGCCGTTGGCCGCGGTCGATTCGGGCGGTGAGTTCGGCCGGTATGAGCCCTGTGTCGGTGGCTTGCTCGATCAGGTCCTGGAGCGGCTTGCGGAGGGCAAGGCGCTCGGTGAGGACGTGCTCCAGGGCGAACAGGGAGTGCGTGACGGCGACGGTGGCGAACTCGTACCGGTAGTAGGAGTGCCGGATGAGCTCGCGGGAGGTTTCCATCGTGCTCATGACGTACATCGACGCGCCGGCTGGCAGGACCAGGTCGGCGACCAGGGCGTGCATGCCCTCGTAGTCGGGAACGACGTCGCGGGCACGCGGGTCCAGTACGGGCACAGGGAGCGGGCCGGGCAGCGGCGGCGGCAGGGGGTTCACCGGCGCAGTCTTGTCGCCCGAAGGCCGTCGGTGCCATCGGATTTGCCCGGGGCGGGTGGTGACTCGCCACCTATGTCGTCTACGGGCACCGGGTCGCTGTGCCGTGTCGAGTTTCCGCGAGGTGGCTGTCGATGTACCGGGTGAGGATCAATGCGTCTGCGGGCTCGTCGGCCTGGAAGGTGACGCGGCGCAGCAGGCTGACCCCGTCGAGCGCCACGCCCTCGCGGGCGAGGACGAAGACGAGGGTGAGGAAAGCGGACCTGGCGTTGCCGTCGTCGAAGGGGTGGAAGAAGCAGACGTCGAGATAGGCGCGGGCGGCGCGGGCGGTGAGGGGCAGGGGCCTGGGTGCGTCCTTCGCGCTCTCGGCCAGGCAGGCGTCGAGGCGGGCTCGGGTGTCCGGGCCGATGCCGTAGCGTTCCCGGCCTGCCTTGGCGAAGGCCGGCTGGTCGCGGAACGGCGGGGGCTGCGGTGTGCCGAGGACGTGGTGCTGCCAGCGCTGGAGCAGTTCGAAGTCGAGGGAGGCTCCGCGTGCCGCGTCGGCTCGCAGCAGTTCCAGGGCGGCGAGCAGACCGTTGGCGCGGTCCGGGTCCAGGGCGCCGTCGAAGGTGCGGATGTCCTCCGCGGCGCCGTCGCACGCCGGGGTCACCGGTCCGTCGCCGCCGCCGTCGGGGGCCTCCTGCCAGGACACGGTCTCGCGCACCTCGAGCCATCGCTCGAGGTGGTCCGGTGTGGGCCCGGTGGAAGGTGTGCCGCCGTCGGCCGGCCGGAGCGACAGCGCGAGCCGTTCAGCGACGTCGTCGACCGTTTCCGGCTCGGGGGCGATCCAGCTGTGGAACCGGCCGCCGATCGCCCGCTCGACCAGATCCTCGGCGAGCTCGGGTGCGACGTCCCAGCGGCTGAGGAACCAGGTGAGCACCTGACGGCAGTGTCCGTACCAGCCGCTGCCGCAGCCGGTGCGGTCGGTCACCTGGAGGATCAGGTTGCGGGCGGCGTGCTCCCACAGGGTCCGCTGGTCCGCTACGTCGGCGAGTGCCAGCGGGTACTCCTCGAACCAGCCGGCGAGACTCTCCAGCCACTCACGCCACTCGCACAGCGCCGCAGTGACACGGCCGAGGGTCTCCTCCGGGGTGGTGATGGAGTCCTTTGGGCAGCACCAGTTCCCGACGGGTCCTCCGTCGAAGTCGCCTTCGTCGTGGGCCCAGCGCCAGCCCACGGTCCAGCGACCGTAGTGCTCGGCGAGGGCCTGCGACATGGCGTCCGCCCAGGGCTTGCCCTCGCTCCAGCTCCAGTCGTTCGTCGCCGGGTCGCCTTCGGGGCCCTCGGGGCGGCTGGGCACCCGCTGGGCGGGCCCGAGGGACCTCACCACCTGCGACGCCGAAGCACTGTCGAAGGTATGACGGGCGGGATCCACATCGGCCCAGGTCAGAAAGAGGGGTGCCAGCTCGACAATCACGGCGCAAGCCTGCATGTCTGCCTGGCTGGGGTTCAAGCGGATTACCACGCCGTCGGGGCAGCGGGGCTGACCCCATCGCGCAGCACTGCCTAGACGTTTCCGGCGCCTCTGCACTCAAGAAGGAAGGAACTGCCGGCGCAGGTGGATGAGGGGTGTCATCGTGTCAATCTGGTTGTGGTGGGCCGTAGTTGCCGGGCCGACCGGGCTCGGTGCGCTGTGCGTGGGCGCGTTCGCCTACGGGCACCGGGAGCGGGTACGTGTGAGAGCTGTGGTGTCCGTTGTGCGCGAATTGGGTACTGGGGGTCATGTGCGGTACCGGTCCGCGGATGGACAAGGGCAGGCGGCTACCGAGTGGGAGCTGTTGATCCCGCCGTCCCAGGCTCCTGCGATCCCTTCATCCGATTCCTGCGGGGAGCGTGGTGAGCCCACCTGAGCAGCAGTCGTCGGTCGAGCGGTTCGAGGATCTGTACCGCGCCCACGCTCGCAAGGTCCTGGCTTCCGCCGCGACGGTCTCGCTCGAGTTCGCCGGCGACGCGACCCAGCATGCCTTCGAGGAGGCATGGAAACGTATGTCGCGCCCTGGCGGGCCACCGGTGGACAACTGGGCCGGGTGGCTGCGCCGGACGGCCATCCGCCGCGTGGTCGAGGAGTGCCGTCAGGCCGAGAGGGGCAGCCCATTGGAAGGGGTGGATCCGCCTGCGACAGGACTGCTGTCCGAGGACTGGGCGGTGATCAGGCAGTCGTTCAAGGGCACCCTGCAGCAGATCGCCGCTCTGCCCGATCGGCAGCGTCAGGCCTTGGGACTGTGTTTCCTGGCCGGATTCACCACTCAGGAGACAGCAGAGATCATGGAGGTGACAGTGAGCACGGTACGCAATCTGGTCAGCCAGGCCCGCCGTTCCCTCCACCAGACCGACGGAGAGGGGCGGCCATGACCGGCCCCACCGGCCCCACCAACCCCACCGACCCGGCACGGACGGCGTCCGATGCCGATCCGGCTGTTCTGTCCCACGACCCCGAATCCGACCCTGAGCTCCGTCTCTTGCTCGAAGAAGCCGTGGACCAGGCCGACCAGGCCATCGGGCCCTTCTTCGACGTGGAGGCAGGACTCGACCGACTTCGTTCCCGGATCCCCGAGCAGCTGACCCCACCGCACCCGCAGGACCGCAGCAGCACGGCCCAGGCGATGTTCGGTGAGCTGCGCAGGCTGCCCGACGGTGCGCCGAAGAAGGCCGAACTGCGCAACCAGCTCGTCCGGATGCACCTGCCCCTGGTCGATCACCTGGCGCGGCGCTTCCGCAACCGCGGCGAACCGCTCGACGACCTCACCGAGATCGCCACGATGGGCCTGATCAAGTCGGTGGACCGGTTCGACCCGGAGCGGGGCATCGAGTTCTCGACGTACGCCGTCCCGACCGTCGTAGGCGAGATAAAGCGCCACCTCCGCGACAAGAGCTGGGCGGTACGCGTCCCGAGGCGGCTCCAGGAGCGGCGGCTGACACTGACCAGGGCGACGGTGGAACTCTCACAGCAGCACGGGCGCCCACCCACCGTGCACGAGCTGGCGGAGCAGCTCGGCATCTCGGAGGCAGAGGTCCTTGAGGGCCTGGACGCGGCGAACGCCTACCCCGCGCTGCGTCTGGAGCCGCCGGACACCGATGACGCCTCCTCGGCAGCGGACACGCTCGGGGCGGAGGACGAGGTGTCGGAGAGTGCCGAGTTCCGCGAGTCCCTCAAACCACTCCTGGCGGAGCTGAACCAGAAGCTCCTGGTGGAGGAGTAGAAGGCCGTGCTCCGTTCCGCAGGTGGGTCAGGGAGATGTCGCGCACCCGTACGACCGCCTCCGGCGCGATGCGGGCCAGGACCGGCAGGGCATGGTGCCAGCCGTCGCCCTCCAGGGCCTGCCGTACGAACCGGGCCGCGGCCCGGTCGTCGCCAGGGGTCTGTGGGGAGGCGGCGAGCGCGAGGGCGCGGATCGTGTGGATCAGCGGGTCCGCATCCACCGGGTTCCTGAAGGCGGTCACGCGGACCGGCACCCGGGCCAGGTACCCCGCGACGGCCGTGAACGCGACCGCGCGGTGCGACGGGATCGCCAGCCGGTCGGCGACTCGCCACGCCCCGGTGGTATCGCCGAGCAGCGCATGGAGCACCGTGTGCCCGGCCGTCGGCGGGTGTTCTGGAGTGTGGGCCCAGCCAGCCCGCGAGGTCGGCCGACGGCGACGAGCAGGCGTTCGCGCTCCTCGTCGACGAGCGCCGCCGCCCTGGCCGGCTCGTATGTGGCGATCCCCTCGGGAACGGCGATCCGGGGGATCACCTGCTGGCAGAAGGGACGGCGTCCTGGACGCCGTTCACCAGGCTTCCATCACGGGGACCACAGGGAGTCTTGGGCGAGAGGACAACAACCCCTGCCAGGGCCAGCATCACGGCCCAGTTCGCATTGGGGTGCCCGAGTAGCACTGATGACGCAGACGCTGATCACGCAGCCTCTCCCGGCTACGCTCGCGCAGGAGCGCCCCGCGGCGCGTGGCTGTGGGGCGCCTTGTGGGGTTCAGTCGACTTGCTCCCCGTCGTACATACCGCCCTTGCAGTAATTGCCCGCGTCGTTGACCGCGGCCGTTCCGCCGCCCTGCTTGCACTCAGAAGGGGTGACGACGGATGGGGCACTCTGTGCGGCGGCGGTGGCGGTGGCGGCACCTGTGAGGCCGAGTCCGGCGAGGGCTACCGTGGCGATGACGGCAGCGATAATTCGTCGAATGCGCATGTGGTTCCCCTTTCACGGATTGCCTCGGTTGGGGCACTAGCCAGTTTCTCACCCATGTGGGGGGCACGTCCTGTTGGGCCGTTCGGGTGGCAGGGCGAAAACGGCGGTCGGTGCGGATCCTTGGGCGGGGCGGGGAAGCGAAGGCCGGCCAGCGCGCTCCGCACCATCGCAGTTACTCAGCGCGGCCGCTTCCCCGGGTGCCCAGGACGGGTGGGGGAGAGGATGCGACGCTGGAGTGAGGAGTCCGCGACTGGAGGTCCGAGTGCGTCTCCTCCGGTCCGCGCCCGCTCCTTCGGCCTGGCGACCATGTCCCGGTGCGGATCCACGGAAGCGACGCAGAAGCGTGCGGGCAGTCTGTGAGCCCGCCGGCCGATGGCACCACTCACCGAGCGTCGCCAGGCGGCCCCACCGCGTGGATCCGGCCCGCCGGGACCAGGACCGCGCGACCAACCCGGAAGGCAGGTACGTCCCATGCGCACGTCGACCCGTATCGCCGGTGCGCTCACCGGCCTGACCCTTACCCTCGGCGGCGCGGTACTCGCCGCTCCCGTGGCCCGGGCGGACATCCCCGCCTGCACGCAGATGGCCGAACTGGCCGGTGCCACCGATTCCGACTCCGTCGCAGCGGCCTGTGGCCGTGGCGTGGTCGGAGACCTGCAGAGTTGTGTGACGGGGCTGACCGGGGCCGGAGTGGCGGGCGGCGCCGCGACCGGTGCCTGCCGGTCGGCGGCCTACGAACCGCGTTAGACGGATCGTCTCCTCCTCAACCCCCGGCCCGCCCGGACACAACGCGGCCCCGGTGGGCAGTCTCGACGCCAAAGACATCGACGCTGCCCGGCTTCTACCGCCGCGCACGCGCACACGGCGGACCGATGCGGCCGGTCGAAGTCGGTGACCTCATGCCTCTCCGGAGCCGGGCAGTCACCGCCCGGGCGCGGCGCCCAGACCTCGCCTCGCGGGCCTTATGCGGAGCGCCCATGCTGAGTAAGAGGGCGCCGTCGTCTTGAGACTTGTCCTTCCCGAAGGCCGAACGAAGGCGCCTGAGAGGAGGAGGAAGTCATGCGCATACGAAGATTCCTGGGCCTCGCCCTGGCCACGGCGACCCTTGCCGGCATGAGCGCCGTCGGCGCTGTCAGCGCCGGGGCCGCCTCGTCTCCGAACATCTCCAGAGACGACTGCACGGCCGCCGGCGGACAGGTGCTTGCACGCCCCTACGCCAGCTACTACTGCGCGCTGCCTGACGGGACCACGCCGGCGATCACTTGACCGCTCGGTCACCGTTGGTGGATCTCGCCCGCGCCCGTCCCGACACTGCGGCACGCGCTGTGGTGGGCGCCGACCGTCTCGAAGTCAAGGCCATCACCGCTTCGAGGCGGTCGGCGCTGTCCTGAACACCGAGCTCACCGCCGTCCTGGACGGCGTCGGCCACGTCGTCATCCGGTGACCGACGAGGTCGTTCGCATTTCCTGGCTGTATTCCTGGGCCTACCCCGCCGGCATCGCCAACCGGCACGTGGCCCACGCCCACGGCCCTCTCCGGGGACCTACGAGACGGCGCCGTAACAGCGCGCGCAGCAACAGCACGACCAAGGAGCCGACCGGCACGGTGCACCCGCCGGTCGGCTCCGCCGTGCCCCTCGACGGCCCCGGGGGACGACCAAGGGGACGACTCCGTCGTTCGGCCCATCAAGGCCACCGGCTGCCACGCCGAAAAGGAGCGAAAGGAGTCGCCCCACCCTCGCGTTCCGGTACGCCTCCGCGCCCCAGGCCGCCCCGATGACGGCGGTCCCGTACCCCGGCCGACAGGCCCGGAGGAGATCCCGCATGCGCCGCGTCTTCCTGCCCCTGACCGCCGTCACCACCGCCGCGCTCCTGCTCGTCACGGTCACCGGCGCGACCCCCGCCGCGGCAGACCGGAACCCCGACGGCACACCACTGGTCAAGGTGTCGCACGGCGACCCGTACGCACACTGCACCATCGGCGCGATCTCCCCCGAGAGCACCGTCTACCCGGGCACCGAGGTCGAGCCGTACCTGTCCGTCGATCCGCGCGACCCAAAACGCGTGGTCACCGTGTACCAGCAGGACCGCTGGAACGATGGCGCCGCCCGCGGCCTGGTGGCCTCCTGGGCCACCGACGGCCACACCTTCCACCGGAGCACGCTGCCGTTCAGCTTGTGCGCCCCCGGCGGCGCGGATTACGAGCGGGCCTCCGACCCCTGGGTGAGCACCGGCCCGGACGGCACCGTGTACGCGAGCGGGGAAGGCGTCGACTTCACCAGGAGTACGCGCAGCGCCCTCCTGGCCGCCACGTCCCACGACGGCGGCCGCACCTGGCAGAACCTGACCACCACCCACGTCGACGAGCAGCCGTTCTTCAACGACAAGCCCTCGATCACCGCCGACCCGATCCGCGAAGGCACCGCCTACCAGGTCTGGGACCGCCTCTACAACGACCCGCCCGGCCCCAGCTCCCTCGACGGCCCCGGCTACATCTCCCTCACCCGCGACGGCGGCCGCACCTGGAGCGAGGCCCGGCGGTTCGTCGACACCGGCGCCGTCCCCAACACCCAGACCATCGGCCATGCGATCGTCGTCGACCGGCGCACCGGCACCCTGTACGACTTCTACGACCGGATCACCTACGCCGACGACCTGGGCACCGTCACCGAAGCCCGCTACGAGGTGGTCACCTCCACCGACGCCGGAGAAACCTGGAGCGCCCCGGCCACGGTGGCCCGCGACACCTCCGTCCCGGAGGTCGACCCGAACGACCCCACCAAACCGCTGCGCGCCGCGGCCACCCTGCCCAGCCCGGCCGTCGACCCCAAGTCGGGCGCGCTGTACATGGCTTACGAGGGCTCGGACTTCTCCGGCGGCAGGTTCGACTCCGTCCAGCTCGTGCGCTCCACCGACGGCGGACGTACCTGGGGGACCCCCGAGCTGATCAGCCCCGAGGACGTGCCCGCCTTCTCCCCGTCGATCGCGGTCGACGAGCGGGGCACGGTCGCTCTCACCTACTACGACCTGCGCTTCCTCAAGCCGGGCGACACCACCACCCTGCCCACCGCCTATCAGTTGGCCACACTGCCGGACGGAAACCCGGAGCTCCGGACCGAACGACGGATCTCACGGGTCTTCGACTGGCTGCAGGCGCCGTTCGCCGGGGGCTACTTCCTCGGCGACTACCAAGGCCTGGTCGCGGACGGCAAGGGAGTGCGGGCGGTGCTCACCGAAGCCAACTCCGACGCACCACAGAACCGTACGGACGTGTACACCAGCAGTCTCCGCACCCACTGACCGACGCGGACGCCATGAACGGCGGACAGTACTCGTTGGGGATGGCATTGAGGATCACCGCTGAGGGGGCTCGGTGCCGAGTGCGAAGGGCTGCGTGCGGCAGATGAGCAGGGCGACGTCATCCGGGTCGTCGGGACGCCGGAGTTCGCGCAGGAGCCGGTCGCAGGTCTCTTCCAGGGAACGATCAGGCACGTCGAGCAGGTCGAGGAGGGCTTCGAGTCGCTCGTCGATGGGGTTGTGGCGGGTTTCGACCAGCCCGTCGGTGTACAGGACCAGTTGGTCGCCGGGGCCGAGGCCGAAGGTGGTGGTCTCGAAGGGGACGCCGCCGACTCCGAGCGGGGTACCGGTGGGCAGGCCGAGGAGTTCGGGGTGCTTGCCGCTGGGTACGAGGACGGGCGGCAGGTGGCCGGCGTTGGCGATGCGGCACTCGGCGCGGTGGGGATCGTAGACGGCGTAGACGCAGGTGGCGATGTAGTGCTCCAGCCCTGAGGTGATCTTGTCGAGGTGCTGGAGGACCTGGTCGGGGTTGAGGTCGAGGTCGGCAAAGGCGCTGGTGGCGGTGCGCAGGCGGCCCATGGTGGCGGCGGCGTCGATGCCGCTGCCCATGACGTCGCCCACTACGAGTGCGGTCTTGTCGTGATCGAGGGGGAGGACGTCGTACCAGTCGCCGCCGATCTCGTACGTGGCCTGCGCGGGCCGGTACCGGGAGGCGATCTGCAGACCGGGAAGATGTGCCGGGTGGCTGGGGAGCAGGCTGCGCTGCAGGGTCTCGGCGGCGTTGCGCACGCTCTGGTGCGTGCGGGCGTTGTCGATGCACACGGCGGCACGGGAAGCCAGCTCAACGGCGAGGGCGAGGTCGTCCTCGCAGAAGGGCACCGGGTTGCGGGCCCGTGTGAGCCCCAGGAAGCCGAGGACCTGGCCGCGTGCGATGAGCGGGACCGACATGTAGGAATGCACGCCGGCGCTGGCCAGCAGGCCGGCAGAGTGGCTGTCGCGGGCGATGCGCGCCAGATCGCTGTCGTCGGCGTGGGCGATCAGCAGTGGCCGGCCGGTGCGTACGGTCTCGGTGGCCACGCGGTCGGCGGCGTAGGCGGCGATCGTGCCGGGCGGATCGGCGGCCTGGGCCGCTTCAGTGGGATAGGCGGCTTTGACAGCGAGCGCGCGGAAGAACGCCGGGCCGTCTCCGGGAGCAGGACCAGGGCGGTGCTCGTCCAGGACGGAGTCGAGCACATCGACCGCGACCACGTCGGCGAGCTCGGGAACGATGACCTCGGCCAGCTCACGGGCGGTCTGTTCCACCTCCAAGGTGGTGCCGATCCGAGCGGAGCCGTCGGCGATCAGGGCCAGGCGCCGCCGGGCCTCTGCAGCCGCCATGGCCGCCTGGTACCGGTCAGTGACGTCCACTACCAGGTCGGCCACCCCGAGAACCCGCCCCTGGGGATCCTCCAGCCTGTACAGCGAGATCGACCAGGCGTGCTGATCCGGGTCGCCAGGTGTGTGGCCGACAATGGTGGACTGGTCAACCATGGGAATCCCGGTCTTCAGGACTTCCGTCATCGCGGCCTCGGGCACCCCGAACTTCGCGGCGGTCATGATCTCGCGGTAGTGGCGGCCGAGGTGATCCTTCGCGGGTATGCCGTGCATCCGCTCCAGGGCGGGGTTGACGGCCACGTACCGCAGATCGGTGTCGAGGATCGCCAGCCCGATGGGGGACTGGGAAACCAGCCGGGTGGACAGGGCGATATCCCGCTCCAGCTCGCGCAAGGTCGGCTCGTCCGTGGCGAGCCCGAGGGCGTAGAAGTCGCCGCGGTCGTCCAGCAGCCGCATGTTGCGGAACTCCACCAGGCGAGTGCTGCCGTCCTTGTGCCGAATGGGGAACGCTCCGGCCCAGCTCTCACCGGTCGCCATGACGTGGGCGAACAATTCGATCAACAGTTCCCAGTGCTGCTCTCGGACGAGCAGCGGCGCCGCGTACTGTCCCAGCGCCTCTTCGGCGGTGTAGCCGTACAGCTCCTCGGCCTGCGGGCTCCACAGGACGATCCGCCCATCCGCGTCCAGCAGCACCGCGGCGACACTGAGGAGGTCCATCAGGCCGCTCGGCTGCGGCGCACCTCCTTCCGGCTGGCCGGCCTCAGCCCGACCCCCCTCACTTGCGCTCATCGCAGGCTCTCCTTCCACCTGCCGGCATCGCGCGGGCCGTCCGTTGACACTGGCCCTGGCCTGCCTCCCGCGTCTGTGGGCGCTTCGGCTTCCATGGTCCCCCCGGATGGGCCGACCGCACCATCCGGAGGCACCCGTGATGCCTTGCCTGGCTCTTGCCGGGCGTCGCGGGCCGGGCAGGATCCGGAAGGGACGCCCCGGCCCGGCACGAGATGCCGGGCCGGAGCCATCCGGTGGAGAAGCGCCGTCCGGTATCAGGGCGCGCCGTCATCACCCGAGGAGGGAGGGTGATCGTTGCGGTCGGCTTCGTCCAGTTCACGCATGCGTCGTTCGATGCGGTCCTTCAGACTCTGCCCTTCCGGCGGCTCATCCTCGGCCGGGGTCGGCCCCGCCGGACCGGGCGCGGGCCGGTGGATCCTCTGGCGCATCTTCTCCGCGCGATCCTTGCGCTGCTGGGCGTCATCGCTCACGACGGCCTCTCTGACATCCGGGCTGAAGGCCGTGCTCGCAGCTGGTAACCGTCAACTCTCCTTCCCCTTCCAGGCCTTTGCCGCAGGATTCGCGACCTTCAGGCGCCCGATCTCGGCACGCCACGCTTCGGCCCGCGCGTTGGTGGACTCCTTGGCCAGGGCGGTAAGGGTCCGCGCGGCGCTGAACGGCTTTGAGGCGGGACCGCTGACGGCGAGGCGACTGACGGTCTTGGTCTTGGCGTCGATGGCCGCTCGGAGGCTGCCGCTGCCCGTCAGGCGCCCCAGGTTGCGGAACTTCGGCTCCGAACCCTTGAACCAGGTCTGCTGCCACCACTCGTCCGAGACCGGCTCGCGCCAGCTGATGTACCCGCCGCGCAGCACCTGCCGGGGCTGCGTGATGTGTCCGCCGAAGCTGTAACGGACACCTTCGGTGGTGACCGGATCGTAGAACCTGGGGGTGAAGAAGTCCGAGACGAGCAGGCCGTTGACGGTGTAGCCGAACTCGGCTGCCTCCGAGGGATCCGAGACCTCGACCAGGAACTCGACGACGCCTTGGTCCGGGTGGGGAGACTTGCCGGCAATCAGACGGTTTCCGAACGGGTCGGCGCACATCTCCAGCATTTCGTGGCTCGCCGTCAGCGACCAGCTGTCGCCGAACTCGATCAGGGAGTACGGCTGTCCGTTCTCGTCCGTGTGGAAGCCCGCCGCGTTGGGGACATCGTCGACCACGATGAGCGGCCAGTACCCGACCGGAACGTCTTCGAGCCGGTCGAAGGCGTCCACGGTCGCGTCGACCTGCCAGAGCGGGCCGAAGTCGCGGGTGGCTTGTTTCTGGAGAGCGGCTGCCACTCGGTTGAGCTGCGAGGGGCTGATCTGATTGGTTTGAGTCTCTGATACGAGGGCGAGCTGGACGATCAACATGGAGTTGCCGGCCTTTCGTCTCGGGGCGGCAGCGGCGGCTGCCAGACGCCCACGAGCTTCACCGGGAGCCGGCTCGATCATGTGGATGTTCGTCCGGACGTGGGGAGATGTCAGTCGAACGGGTGGACATGCATCCGCCACCTGTCGCTGCGGGACGCCTTTCGGCCCGCCGTATGCATAATCGATTCTTCGATTCGACGGCGGGGCCGGGCCCGGCGGGGCCGGGCCGGGTGCGCCGCAGTCCGGTGCGGGGCTGCGGCGCACGTGGGTCAGCGGATCAGTGGAACAGCGGATCAGTGGAACAGCATGGAGGCCTCGCCCGCGCCGGTCGTGACGGAGCCGGGGCACAGGAAGCTCCCCGACACCTTCGTCGCCGTGAAGGCCTGGTTGACGTACTTGCGGGTCGATCCGTCGCGCTTCCACACGATGTTCGTGGCCTTGAAGCGGCAGGACACGAAGCTCTGCTTGCCGGAGATGTCGATGGCGTCCGTCTTCGCGGTGCCGTTGGCGTCGTCGAAGGTGAAGGCCGGGTTGTTGTTGAGGGCGGCGGTGATGCCGCCGCTGCAGGCCAGGTTGCCCCCGGGCGAGTTGATGCTGGTGCGGTCGACGGTCAGGGCGCTCGGCGGGTTGGCGCTCGTACGGGCGTTGGTCCAGCTACAGGTGTTGCCCGAGACCACGATCACGCCGTCCACTTGCTGGTCGGCCGCGGGGCCCAGGGCCGACGCCGCCGTCGATGCGCCGACGACCAGTACGGCCGCCAGGGCGGTGACAGCCGACAGTGTCGAGATCTTCATCATGTTCGCTCCTCTTTGCCACGTCCTTGTGGGGTGAGCGGGGCCTGGGTGGGCCGCGCCGGCGTGCGCCCGGTCGGCGGGGGCGGAATCCGCGGGGTACGGCCGGGGGAGGGCTGCGCGCCCTGTGCGGATCGGGGCGCGGACGGAACGTGTCACAAGGACCTTGAAATGTCAGGGCCATGCCAAGTGATTGGCTGGATGACTCCGTCCGGCCGGTCGTATCCGCCCTGCCGTCGGCGACCTCTCCCGGGGCTGGGGAGTTCTCGCCGGACGGCCTTGACCTCAAGTCTGGTTGAGCTCCTAGGGTCGGTCTCGTCGAGCCAGCACGAGCAAGGAACGAAGGGGCCGGCCATGGAGTATTCGCACACTGACGCCGAACTGATCAAGCAGCCCATCGGCTACTGGAGTTGGGCCGCCTACAAGGCCGTCGTCACCCGCACCCGGGGCGCACTCGACGGGATCGGTACCACCCAGCCGCAGTGGTGGGTCCTCGCGCAAGTCGCGCGTGCCGACACCGTCAAGACCCGCGAAGAGGTGTCGCACCTCCTGCGTGACTACCTTGACGAGGGCCGGGAAGCCCTGGAGTCGGAGATGGATCGGACCATTGCCCAGGGCTGGATCACCGAGGACGCGGAGGGGCGGCTGGGCATGACGGCAGAGGGGCGGGCGTTCTACGACAAGGCTGCGGCCCTCCAGAGCGAACTGTGGGCGGAACGGCACGCGGACGTCTCCGACGAGGAATACCTCACCACGCTCAAGGTGCTGCAGCGACTCATCCACAACACGGGCGGGCGTGCCTGGCACCACTAGCCAGTGCTGTGACCGCCGGCGCGACCCCGCCGGCCTGACCCAGTACGCCGTCGGCGTCGGCGTCGGCGCCCGTGCCCTTGCGGGCTCAGGTGCCGACGCCGGCGGACCTCAGCCGCGCTCCACGCGTACGCCGCCCAGGAGCCCCCAGGCGTCGACCCGCACCGTCGGCCCGCCCGGCGAGGCGGGACCCGCGTCGGTGACCCCGCCGAGGCTGATGCCGCCGACCTTCACGGTGACGTCCGGACGGACCTTCAGGGTGACGCCCCCGATGAGGCTGAGTTTGGTGATCTTGACCTCGGCCCCGTCGGGGAGGTCGACGTCCGTGAGGTCGATGTGGGCACCTCCGATGAGGGACGCCGTCACCGTCCGCTCGTGAAGGGTCTTTCCCTCCAGGCGGTGACCACCCATGATGCTCACGCGGACATCGGTCTTCTGCTCGTCGTTCTCGTCGCTCTTCGTCATGCGGGTCACCGTAGGCCCGGAGGGAGTTCTTCCCCGACGCCCCAACTCCCTAGTTTTGCAGGAGATTTACCAAACCCCATCGCCTCGCGGGTCGGCCGCCCGAGGGCCTCGTATTCGCCCTTCGCCGCACGGCCGGCCCGGAGTGCGGGCCGGCCGTCCGCCGGAGGGTGCGCCGCTCGTTACGAGGTGTACGCCTCCAGTTCCGAAAGCTGGCCGGCCGGCCAGCCGTTGTTCGCGGTGAAGGTCAGGCGCAGGTACCGAACGCCTGTGGAGGGAAGGGTGATGGCGACGGTGTTCGTGCCCTCGGTGAACGTGTACGAGGCGGAGTTCTTCAGTGTCGTCCAGGCCGTGTTGTCGGCCGATCCGAGCACGGACAGCGTCTGTGTCCGGGTGCCCCAGGAGGAGGGGAGCTTCAGGACGAGGCGGCCGACGGTGCGCTGGGCGCCGAGGTCGACGGTGAGCGACTGGGGGAAAGCGTTGTTGTTGTTGCTCTCCCAGTAGCTGCCCGCGTTGCCGTCGGTGACATTGCCGGCCACGTAGCCCTGGGTGTGGCTGGTGTCGGCCGCGGGGCGGCCCTGCGCCAGGTTGGAGTCGGCCGGGGGAGCGGGAGGAGGAGTCGTCGCGGGAGGCGTGGTGGGCGGGGTGGTCGGGCTGCCTTCGGGTGCGTACACCTCGAACTCTGAGATCTGCCCGGCCGCCCAGCCGGTGTTGCCGGTGATGTTCAGACGGACGTAGCGGGCGCCGGCCGGGTTGAGGGCGAGCGTCGCCGTGTTGCCGGAGGCGGGGTTGAAGGTGACACCGGAGGGGCCGCTGAGCGTGGTCCAGGAAGAGTTGTCGGTGGAGCCGAGCACCGAGAGGTTCTCGGTCCGCGTGGCCCAGTCTGCGGACGGTGGCAGCTTCAGGGTGACCTTGCCGATCTGCTTGGTCTCGCCGAGGTCGACCGTCAAGGTCTGGGGGAAGGCGTTGCCGTTGCTCTCCCAGTAGGTCGAGGCATTGCCGTCCACGGTGTTCGCGGCGCTGTAGGACTGCACCGCCGAGGACGCGGTGGCGGGGCGGCCCTGGGCGAGGTTGCCGTTCGCAGGGGTGGTGGGGGGAGTGGTGGGCGGGGTCGTGGGCGGGGTGGTCGGGGGAGTGGTGGGCGGCGTGGTGGGCGGCGTGGTGGTGCCGCCACCGGGGACGCCACCGTTGGTCCACACCGGCTCGGGCCAGACACCGGAACAGGTCTGTCCGGTGTTCCAGCCGGAGTTGCCGCCGCCATCGGTGATCTGCAGACCGGTGCCGATGCAGTTGTGGATCGGGGTGGCGGCCTGGGCGATGTTCTTCGCGGTGACGTTGGTGAGCTTCATCGAGATGTTCGACTGGGCCTGGATGGCGTACGTCCCGGCGCCGTCGATGTTGATGTTGGTGAACTCCACCCCGCTGATGGGGCCCTCGATCGAGTGGATCGCGGCGTAGGAGGAGTCGAGGATGTCGGTGTCGGAGATCCTTATGCTCGCGCCCTGGACGGCCTCGTTCAGGCCGGAGAACCAGATGGCGCCGACCCCGAAGTTCCAGTTGAAGTCGTTGTTCCCGGCCCGGATGAGGGTGTTGCGCGCGGCTGTGATGGTGCCGGCGACCGCGGTGCCCTTGCCGGAGCTGACGCCCGGGTAGCGGTTGGCGATGTGCAGCCCGCCGCCGTTGCTGATGGTGTCGGACATGACGTTGTCCGAGATGGTGAAGTCCTTGCCGCCGTAGGTGACGATGTTGTTCGCCAGGATCGGCAGTACGACGGTGTTGTGGTCGAAGCTGATGTCGGTGTTGGGCTTGTCCTGGGGCCAGGAGGCCAGACCGTCGTCACCCGTGTTGCGCAGGAACGTATTGGTGACGCGAGAGTTCGTGACACCCGTGTGGAAGTTCACGCCGTCGGCGGTCATGTCGAGGAAACGGCTGTTCTTGATGGTGAAACGGTCCATCGGACCGTCCATCCACGCCGCGACCTTGACGTGCTGGATCCAGAGGTTGTCGACCGTCGAGTTGGACATGGCGCCGCCCAGCGCGTTCACCTGGTCGTCGTCGATCCGCTCGCGGACGTCGCCGATGATCGCGAAGTCCTTGAGGGTGACGTTCTGGCTGGGCCCGTTCGCCTCGTGCGGCCGGACCGGGCCGGTGTAGCCGCCGCCCGCCACGTACTTGCCGTAGAAGCCGGCCGCGCGGTTGCGGTTGACCGGGTCGCGGCCGCCGAAGACCGTGTACCAGGGGCCCGCGCCCTGGACGGTGACCCCGTCCACGACCACGTGGTCGTAGAGGGTGTAGTTGCCCGGCGGCACGAAGACGGTCTTGCCCTGGGCGTGGCCCGCATCGACGGCGGCCTGCATCCGGGCCGTGGAGTCGGTGGCTCCGGTCGGATCCGCCCCGAAGTCCGCGACGGCGTCGAGTGCTCCGGCGGGCTTGCCGGAAGCCGCGCCCACCTGCTCGAAGTCGGCGAGGTCGATGGTGAAGGAGGGCGACTGCGCGGTCGAGGTCACCTGCACCCGGATCTTGGTCCCGGCCGGGTAGTCGGCGCCCAGCAGGGTGCGGGATTCGTCGTAGAAGTGGTGCGGGTTGGTGTCGCCCGGGTTGTTGTTGAAGGGATAGCCGCCGTAGTACCAGCTGTATTTGGAGGTGACGGCCAGCGTTTTGACGGACTGTCCGTTCGCCTGCACGTCCAGCGTGGCGTCGCGGCCCTTGCCGTCCCCGGTGTCCGGGAGGCTGTAGCGCAGGGACATCGCGTTGGCGGGCTTGGTGAGGGTGAACTCCACGTACTGCCCGGCGGATCCGAGCGTCACGGCCTGTCGGCCGGACGCCTCGGAGGGGAGGTGGCCGTAGAGGCGGTCGGGGCCGATGAGGGCGCCGTTGGTGGCCGCGTACTCGGCCTCCAACTCGGTGAAGGGCACGGTCGCGCCCCGCCCGGGTACGGCGACGGGCGAGGGTGCGGGCACCCCGACGGCGTGGGCGGCCGGCGCGCTGCCGACCGCGAGGGCGGTCAAGGCCGCGGTGGCGGCCAGCGAAAGGGACAGGAAGACGGCGGTTCCGCGCCGTCTCAGGCTGCGGACCTGCTCGGGAGTGGGTGCATGACTTTGCGGCGACTGGGACACGGGCGCGTACGTCCTTGCGGCTCGATCGGAGTGTGCGAAGTGGCTCAACGCGGGAGGCTACGACTCCGGATGCAGGAAGTCTATGAACCTGCGCAAGAAACAGACGTGACTCCGCAATAAAGCCTTGCTTACCGCTTCGGTATCCGCACTTCCTGCCGCTTTCGCCCGCTCCGCGTCCGGGCGTCCCTGGCCGTTGACGTCGTAGCGTCCTTCCGGCCGGGGACCCTGCGTCCGACGAAGCGCAGGCTGTGGTGTCCATCCATCGAACTGTGAGGTCTTTTCTTGTCCCTGTAGAAACCTTGCACGGCTCCAGAGTCCTTTGTACGGTCGGAGCCCGGCGCGCACCACGGTCCCTGAAGGAGCGTCAGATGCTGGAGTTTCCGTTACCTGTCCGCCGCGCGGAACGCATGAGACGACTCCTTGCGGTGGCGGTCGTCGCCGTCGTAGGCATGGCGTGGATGCCCGCGGTCCCGGCAAGCGCCGTCCCCGGATCGACGCGAGCCACGACCGCCGCGAGTACGGTGGCCGGCGCCACGACCGGGTTCAGCAGCTACGAGGGCGAGTCCGGAGCCCTCGGAGGCGGCGCGGCCGTCACCTCGGTGACAGCGGCGCCGACCGATCAGTACTCCAGCGCCGCGCTGGAGGCGTCCGGCCATGCGTACGTCCGTCTCGGCGGCACGGGGCAGTCCGTCGGGTGGACCAACACCACCGGACAGCCCATCAGCTTCCTCAACGTCCGGGCCAGCATCCCCGATTCGCCATCCGGCGGTGGCATCACCGCCACGCTGAACCTGTACGTCAACGGCACGTTCCGGCAGGCACTGAACCTCAACTCCAAGCAGAGCTGGGTGTACGAGGGCAACAACAACTACAACACCAGCGACAACCAGAACCCGGCCGACGGCAACCCGCGCGTGTTCTGGGACGAGGTGCACGCCTTCGTCACCGGCGCGCCCATCCCGGCCGGTGCCACGTTCTCCCTCCGGCAGGACTCCGCCAACACCGCGTCCTTCTACGACATCGACGTGATCGACGTGGAGAACCCGCCGCCACCGCTCGCCCAGCCGGCCGGGTCGATCTCCATCACCAGCTGCGGAGCGGTCGCCGACAACAGCCCGACCAACGGCTCCGCCGACAGTCAGGCCACCGACAGCGGCCCCGCCATCCAGAGCTGCATGAACCAGGCCCAGTCACAGGGCAAGACGCTCTGGATTCCTCAGGGCACCTTCTACGTGAAGGGCACCACCGGTCTGCACGCACAGGGCATCACCATCGCCGGCGCAGGCCAGTGGTACAGCACCGTCTACCGCGACGTACCGGTACCCAACACCACGCCGCTGGCGGCCCTGTTCTCCGTCACGTCCTGCGCCGTGCGCGACTTCCACATCGACGCCAACGCGGTCAGCCGCAGCACCATCGGCGGCGACGGCGGCGCCATGGACACCACCGGCAGCAACTGGTCGGCCGACGGCATCTGGACCCAGCACACCATGTCCGGCTTCTGGGCCTCGGGCACCGGAGGCAAGGTGAGCAACAGCCGCCTGACCTCGATCTGGGCGGACGGCATCAATGTCAACAACGTCTCGCTCGGAGCAGACACCGGAGACACCCTGACCGTCACCAACAACTTCGTGCGAGGCACGGGAGACGACGCGATCGCCGTCAACTCGGTCAACTACAACACCAACGGCGACGGTTCCAGGACCTACTACCACCCGATGGCCAACGTCACGGTCAGCAACAACACCTCGATAGCGCCGTGGGGCGGCAAGGGCGTCGCGATCTATGGGGGCAGTGGTCACCAGGTCACCAACAACCAGGTCAGCGACACCGCGCGCTACATCGGCCTGGGAGCCGGCCGCTTCGGCGTCAACGGCGACGACCTGCTCTCCGCGACCGTCACGGGTAACACCGTGCTCCGCTCCGGAGGCAACGCGTACGGCCAGGGGCAGCCGGCCCTGCACGTCGGCAACGGCGGCGACGGCCAGAACACCGGGATCGTCGACAAGGTCAACGTCACCGGAAACACCGTCGGCGACTCCCTCTACGACGGAATCGGCTTCTCCACCTCGACCGACACCCTGCTGAAGGAGAACACGATCACCAACCCGGGCCGAGGCGGTGTGGCGATCGCACCTCCCTTCTACCCGGCGCCCACCGGATCCGCCACCATCACGGGCAACACCCTCACCGGGCTGAAATCCGGCATGACCGCCTTCGTCAACAACTCGAGCGGCTTTACGGCGTCGGTCAGCGGCAACAGCTGGCAGGGCACCACCACCCCGCAAGGCCCCTACGGCGGCACGCCCGCGGCCGTACCCGGCACCGTACAGGCGGAGAACTATGACACCGGCGGCCAGGGCGCGGCGTACAACGTCACCTCCATCAACGGCAACGGTTCCGCCTACCGCTCCGACGGCGTGGACCTGGAGAGCACCTCGGACACCGGCGGGGGCCAGAACCTGGGCTGGACCAGCGGTGGCCAATGGTTCCGCTACACCGTGAACGTCGCCTCCGCGGGCACGTACACCGTCGGCCTGCGACTGGCGGCCCCCTCCGCCGTCACCGGCGCTCTGCACCTGTCCGACGCCTCGGGCACGAACCTCAGCGGCGCCATCAGCATCCCCGCGACCGGAGGTTGGCAGTCCTGGACCACGGTCACCGCCACCGTCGCACTTCCGGCCGGCAAGCAGACCCTGACGGTCGACCAGGACCACGGCGGGTGGAACCTCAACCAGCTCACCTTCGCCGTTCCGGGCGGGAACCCCACGCCGACCGACCTGGCCGCGGGCAGACCCACCACCGAGACCAGCCACACCGGTGTCTACTCGTCGTCAAATGCCACGGACGGCAACCAGAACAGCTACTGGGAGAGCGCCAACAACGCCTTCCCGCAGTGGATCCAGGTCGACCTCGGTTCCGCACAGATCGCCGGCAAGGTCGTTCTGCGGCTTCCCGCCACCTGGGGCGCCCGCAACCAGACCCTGACCGTCCAGGGCTCCACCGACGGCGCGGCCTTCACCACACTGAAGTCCTCCGCCTCCTACACCTTCGACCCCGCCGCCAACAACACCGTCACCCTCACCTTCCCCGCCACCGCACAGCGCTATATCCGGGTCACCGTCTCCGCGAACACCGGCTGGCCCGCCGGCCAGTTCTCGGAGTTCGAGGTGTGGAACCCGTAACCGCACGGCGGCCCAGGCGTCCAGGCCGGCGCTCCTTGAGTTGGGTGGCGAGCCCGGCGGGAGAAGGGTTGCTATTTCAGGTACTTGTCGAAGAACGCGGTGGCGTAGCGGATCGCGATCTCGCGTTGCTCGGTGGGCTCCAGCTGCTGGGGGGTGCCGGTTGCGTTCGTGCTCTCGCACCGGCCGCCGGGGCGATTGCGGTGGTCGACGGTGACGTCGTCGGTTGCGAAGGCCGGTCCGGTGCCGGGGGTCCAGACCGTGTTGAAGAAGTTGTGGTTGCCGCCGGGTACGTCGTGGTGTTCGACGTGCGGGTTCCCGGCGGCCATCGCGACGGGGACTTTGCTGTCCTCCCACATGGCGTCGCAGGTTCCGGCGACCAGGGAGAGGGGAACGCGGGTGATGTGTTCCTTGTCCGCGTTGATGCCGTTCATGGCGGGCGCGAGTGCGAGGGTGGCGCGGAGGTGCACGCCGGGCGGGAGCTTGTGGCTGTCCAGGGCCTGGGCGAGGACACCGCCGCCGCCGCGGGAGTGTCCGAGCGTGCCGACCCGGTCGAGGTCCACGTGGTCCGTGAACTGCTTGAGCTCCCGCAGCGGGCCTTCCCCGGTGGACAGCTGCTCCCACATCTCCAGATGCTTGTCCAGCAGGGCCGCCCGCGCGACCTGGCCCTGGTTCTTCTCCTGGGCCTGGATGCCGTTGGCCGCCACCGACACCACGATGTATCCCTTGTCGGCCAGTGCCTCGGCGAGGTAGGAGTAGCCCAGGTAGTTGCCGACCGGCTCGGCGCCCTTGGCGCACGGCCAGCCCTGGCCGCGGACCGGCTCGTCACCCGCGGCGCAGGTGTCGCCCCAGCCGTGCAGCATCATCACCAGGGGATGCTTGCCCCCTTCCAGCTTGCGCGGGTAGGTGACGGCGGCCTTCAGCTCCGTACGCTTGCCGTCCAGGCCCGGCGGCGCGTAGGCGCTGTCACCGAAGTCGTAGGTGAGCCGGGCCGAACCGGCCGTTGCGTCCTGCGCGGAGACCTTGGCCGAGCCGACGACCTCGGGCTGGGCGTTGCCGCAGGAAGCGGTCCCCAGGATGACCGAGGCGACGGCCGTCACGGGGAGGAGGCAGCGGCGCAGGGAGCGAGGGGGCATACGCATCGGCAAGGGGGCCTTTCGGGGCGCGCTTCTCAGACGGGGACGGCCACTCGGGCCGGTGGGCGCCGAGGCGACGTCTCGAAGGTATGCACCCTGGCCGTCAGGGATGTATCAGGCGATGTGCGCAGGCGTATCAATGAGCGTCAAGGGCTACGAGACCGGGCCGGAGCCGGGGTTGCAGGGTGGGCCTTTCTGCCATGGGAGTGCGACCTACGATGTATGCGCGGTTCCACCTGAAAGGTGACGATCCGCTCCTTTCGCTCCGATTGGATGGGAGGCTGAGGAGGCCCACGGTGGGCGTCCGGACGGAGCGGTGTGATGAGTGCTCGGCGTACGGCTTGCTGTGTGACACCCCTGGTCGTGGGTGTGATCGGGCTTCTCGCGGTCTTCGCGGCGGTCCAGTTCAGCGGCGACTTCGGCAAGGCCTGGGCGATCACCTATACGGCGAAGACCTCCAAATCCGGCACGTACGGCGTCACCTACCAGGACACCAAAGGCCGCTATCCGTGGGAGGACACGGACGTGCGCCGGCACAGCGAGGCCGATACGACCGGAGCCTGGCGGAAGGAAGTGGTGATCGTCGACGGGAAGAACGCCAAGGTGAGCGTCATCCCCGCCAAGGGAGCGGTGGCCACCTGCGCGATCCTCCTGGACGGCCGCAAGGTGCTCGCGCGGGGCACCTCGCCCGCGGCCGGGCAGCCTGCCGTGTGCGAGAGCCCCATCAAGGACTGATTGCGGACGCCTCCGCGTTCAGCGGCGCCCGGCGGCCGTAGCTCCAGATCCGTTGGTCCTCTTCGTCACCCTGGGCGTTCGGACGAGCGTCAGAAGGACAGGACTTCGGCGCCCGCGGCGCAGGCACCCACGTAGATGTTGCCGTCGCCTCCGCGGTACAACAGGCACTCTTTGAGCTCGATACGACTCACGTTCCCAGCGAAGCTGTACTCGCCGATGCTCACGATCGCCTGGTTGCCACGTGTGTTCCAAACCTGCACGTCGCGGGTGCCGCCGTCCGAGTACACCGCGTGGATCTTGAGCGCCGCGCCCTTGCCGTCGCTCGCCGTGTCCTTGAGTTCGCCGCTCAGGTGGACCCGGCCGTCGGCCGCCTTTCCGTAGTATCCGTGCGCCCAGGCGCCGCCGATGTCGCCGCCGGTGCCGGTGACTTCGAAACCGGAGCCGGCAGAGGCCGGCCCCGCGAGCAGCAGTAGCGCGGCCGGGACCGCGGCAAGAGTCAGGGCGGTCTTCGTCGTGAGCTTCATCGTTCCTCCGTCGTCTGGTCCACGTTGCACGGGACGGCGGAGAATGTAGCCCGGGCGGCGGAGCCTTCTCGACCCACCAGGGGTTGATCTTCGGGCCCACCACCGGGGTAGCCGGCCTACCCCCTGCGGTGTATCCGGCCCGGTCCGGCGTCGCACAGCGGGAGAGGGCAGCCCGTCCGGGTACCGACCACGGACTTCCCCTGTGCCGTCAGCGCAGTCCGCCGTAGGCGGCCATGACGATCTCCATGCCGCGGTTGTCCTCCTGCCGGTCCCGGTCGATCATCTGGTTCATGACGTAGGCCACCGTCATGCGCGAGTCGGGATCGCTCACGACCAGCGAGCCGCCCCAGCCGCCCCAGCCGAAGGTGTTGCCGAACTTGCCGAAGCCCACGGTCCAGGACATCGGCGTCCGCAGGACCAGGTCGTCGCCGCGGAACACCTCCTGCCACGCGGGCTCACAGCCCCGGGGGGACAGCAGTCGCACCCCGCCGGCCGATCCCTGGTTTGCCAGTACCGACTGGGCGAGGGCGACAGACCGGGCGTTGCCGAAGCCGTTCACCGCCGGGATCTGCGCACGACGCCACGCCACGGAGTTGACGTCCCTGACGCGGATCGCGGCACCGGTGTACTCCCGGCGTGCGCCGTCCGGCCCGGGCGGCGCGCTGGAGGCGTACTCGTCGGTCAGCGACTGCGGGGGGATCAGCGGCACGACGCGGTGGTCGTCCTCCGAAGGAAGCCCGATGTGGAAGTCCGCGCCCAGCGGCCCCGCCACCTCTTCGGCGAAGAACTCGCCGAGACTGCGTCCGGTGATGCGGCTGACGATCTCACCGACGAGGAACCCGAAGGTGAGCGCGTGATAGCCGGCCGCCGTTCCGGGTTCCCATTCGGGAGCCTGCGCGGCCAGCCCCGCCGTCACGCCCTCCCAGTCGTAGAGCTCCTCGACCGCCTTCAGCCCGGACAGGTCCGGCAGCCCCGCGGTGTGTGACAGGGCGTGCCGGACCAGCACGCCCTCCTTGCCGGCCACGGCGAACTCGGGCCAATAGGCGGCGACCGGCGCGGACAGATCGAGCTGGCCTCGGTCGGCGAGGATCAGCGCACACAGGGCGGTCATGTTCTTGGTCGTTGAGTTCACGTTGGTGAGGGTGTCGCGCTCCCACCTGACGGAACGGTCCGCATCGGCGTACCCACCCCAGATGTCGACCACCGGCTCGCCGTCGACGTAGACGGCCGCCGAGGCACCCACGTCGTGGCTGCCGAGCGAAGCCGCAAGCGCCTCACGGACCGCGGCAAACCGCGGCTCGCATACTCCATCAATATCAGTCATGGCCGTAAGCCTCAGGCCGCGCCAGGTCATCCTGCCCGACAATTCCTGCACTGGATTTGTCGGGCGGGGCGCGATCGAATGCGCTCAACTCCATCAAGACGGCCTGACCCCGCAAGGGCAGTTCCTGCAGCGGAGACACAAGGAAGAAGGACGGATACACGTGCTGGAGCGGCTGAATCAGGCGCTGGACCACCTGGAGACCTGCCTCGACCGGGAGGTCGACATGGCCGAGGTCGCCCGGATCGCCGCGGTGTCGGAGTACCACTTCCGGCGGCTGTTCTCCGCGCTCGCTGGGATGCCGCTCCCGGTCTACGTGCGGCGTCGGCGGATGACGCTCGCCGGGGCCGAGGTACTGGCCGGGGAGCTGACGCTGCTCGATGTCGCGGTGCGGTACGGGTACGGCTCGGGCGAGGCGTTCGCCCGGGCGTTCCGGTCGGTGCACGGCATCGGGCCGGGCGAGGCCCGGCGCACTGGTGCCGTGCTCACAGCACAGCCGCGCATGTCCTTCCGTGTCGTCGTCGAAGGGGGCACCACCATGCGGTACCGGATCGTGGAGAAGGAGGCGTTTCGGGTTGTCGGAAGGAAGGCCCGGGTCCCCCTCGTGCACGAGGGGGTCAACGCGGCTGCCACGGCGCACTTGGCGGGCCTGGACCGGCAGGCGATCGTACGGATGAAGGCGCTGGTCCACCGGGAGCCGGAGGGGGTCCTGTCGGCGGTGGTGCACCTGACCGACAGCCGGGAGGAGGGTGCCGAGGTGGATTACTGGATCGGTGTGGTGACCGGTCCCGAGGCGACTGCCGAGGAGCTCGACGCCCTCGACGTGCCAGCCGGTACCTGGGCGGTCTTCGACAACCACGGGCCCTATCCGAGCGCCATCCAGGAGCTGTGGCGGGATGTGTTCACGCAGTGGTTCCCTTCGAACCCGTACGCGAGCCGGCCAGGTCCGGAGCTCCTGCTGACGCAGCCGGTGGAGATCGGCGCCGAGACCGGCTCCCAGCTGTGGATCCCGGTCGAGCGGGGCGGCAGCGGGAACGCCGGGGCGTGATCGCGCCGGCCGCATGGTCCTGATCACCGCTGCGTCGGTACGGTCGCCCCGGCCCGGGCGGGAAATCCTGTTGTGCAGGGGAACCAGGGCCTGCCTACGATGCCTCCATGATCAATTGGGACAGTGTCATCGAGGACCACGACTACGCCGTTCCCGCCACGCAGTCCTTCGACGACCTCGTGGCCGATCTTTCGCAGGCACTGGCCGACCCGGACCCCGAGATCCGTGACGGTGCCCCGCTCATGGTGCTCAGGGAATGGATCGCGCGTGGGGTGATCGACGGCCCGAGGCGGTCGGCGCTGGGTGACGCGATGGCGGTCCGCTTCACCGACCAGGAGATACAGGCCCGTACGTTCGCTCCGCTCGTGCTGACCTATCTGGTGCGGGCAGGAGAGTTCCGGCCGGGCTGGCTGGACGCCTTCGCCGACTGGTTCGTCACCGAGACCGACCTGCGCGGCTACGACGACACGATCGGCTGGCTGCATGCGGTGGCCCACGGCGCCGACCTGCTGGGGGCCTTCGGGCTGCGGCCCGAGGCCGACCCTCGGCTGCTGCTGCGCCTGGCTGCGACCCGCCTGCTGACGCCCACGGACCACGTACTGGAGCAGCAAGAGGACGACCGGCTGGCCAGAGCCCTCGACATCGTCCTGGCTCGCGAGGATCTGACCGAACAAACGGTGACGGCCTGGCTGGAGCCCGTGGCGCAGGCGTTCCGCACGCTGCCGCGCGGTCCGGTCCCCGCCTGGTACTCCAACACCGTCCGAACCCTGCGACCGCTCTACATCCGGGTACACCGAGGCACGGACCGGCCGTGCCGCCAGGCCCTCACCGCCGCGCTGACCGAGGTCCTCGACCTGGTCGACGCCCGGTAAGAGCCACCCAGCGGGCGGTGCCCGGAAAGATCTCTCCCGACCGGCCCCGAACCGTGTGATCGGAGCCGGTGGAAGGTAAATGGGTCGACAGCGCTCCGCGGTACCCGGCAAAGTGGCCGCCCGTGACGAGCAGTGAGCTGTGGACCCGAGCGACCGCCGACCGCTACGACGCCGAGGAGACCGAGATGTCCTCGGCCGCCGTCCTCGGACCGACCCTCGACTTCCTCGCCGAGCTCGCCGGAGACGGCCGGGCACTGGAGTTCGCCATCGGGACCGGACGCGTGGGCGTCCCCCTCCGGGAGCGCGGTGTGCCGGTGACGGGCATCGAAATGTCCGAGCACATGGCGGCGGTGCTGCGGCGCAAGACCGACGAGGACACGCTCCCGGTGGTCATCGGGGACATGGCCACCACCGTCGTTCCCGGCGGGTTCACCCTGGTCTATCTCGTCTACAACACCATCACGAACCTGCTCACGCAGGACGAGCAGGTCGAGTGCTTCCGCAACGCCGCACGCCATCTGGAGCCCGGCGGCCGGTTCGTCATCGAGCTGGGTGTGCCGCCGCTGCGGTTCCTGCCGCCCGGCCAGATCGCGGTGCCGTTCGACGTCTCCGAGCAGCACCTCGGCTTCGACACCTTCGACCTCGTCGAGCAGATCCTCGTCTCGCACCACTTCACCCGCGACGGCGACAGCGACAGCGACGACGGCCGCTACCGCCGCGAAAACTCCCGGCACCGCTACGCCTGGCCGGCAGAGCTCGACCTGATGGCACGGATCGCCGGGCTCGAGCTGGAACGTCGCGTCGCGGACTGGGACGGAGCGCCGTTCACCCAGGACTCCGCGAAGCACATCTCCGTGTGGCGCAAGCCCACCTGAGCTCGGCCGTCGGGGCGCGGTGCGCGCCCTAGGTCCAGGCGGCGAACAGGGCGTCCTGGACTCGAAACCGCCCCACGGCCAAGGCGGGGACGCAGCCCAGCAGGGTCAGGTAGGCCCACCACTGCCAGGCCGCGCCGTCGAAGGCATAGGCGACAGTGGCCGGGGCGAGCGGCAGGATGGGGACGGGCACCAGGTGCCACAGAATCCGGCCGCCGGGCAGCCGCCGGGCCAGGGCCTCGCCGATCAAGGCAGTGGGAGTGGCGAACAATACGGCCTGGACCAGTCCCAGGACGGCGCTGAGGAAGCCGAGCCACACCAGCGAGTACAGCCAGTCGCTGCGCTCGATGGGCAGCCCCTCGGTCACCAGGGACAGCGCGATCAGGACGATGCCGATGGCCGCGTATTGGGCTGTTGTCGCGTACCCCGTGATGCACAGGGTCCGCCTGCCCGTCATCTTCCGTGCCACTGCTCATTCCCCCGCTCGCTCCGGGATGCCGGGCGATCTTGTCGTTGAACACGTTCAAACATTCGGCACAGTACACCCCGCCTCTCCGGACGCGGCGGCCGGGCGGGGGACGGGCGTGAAGAGTGCCCGGACGGTTTCGGTGGCCAGCTCTCGCAGCCAGGTGTGGGCGCGGTCGTTGTCGTAGCGCTGGTGCCACAGCAGGTACAGGGGTACGTCGGGCAGCGGGAGTGGCGGCGGCAGTGTGACCAGGCCGAGTTGTTCCCGGGCCGTGCGGGTGACCGCGTCGGGGAGGGTGACGACCAGGTCGGTGTCGAGGACGAGTTGCAGTGCGAAGGCGGCGGTGGGCCCGGCGGCGACGACGCGTCGTTCGAGGCCGTGTGCGGTCAGGGCTTCGTCGATCGGGTCCTGCAGGCTTCCGCGCCGCGAAACGGTGAGGTGTTCGGCGGCTGCGTAACGCTCGAGGCTCAGCGTGCCCTCGGTGAGCGGGTGGCCGGGTCGGACGGCGACGACCAGCCGGTCGCTGCCGACGAGGCGGTGGCGGATGTCGGGGAGCGTCGGAGTGCCGGAACTCGATTCGAGGTCGACCTCACCCCGGCGCAGCTCGGCGTCGTCCGTCCCGGGTTCGGCGGACAGGCGCAGCCGGACGCCGGGGGCCTGGCGGTGGACGGCGGTGATCAGGGCGGTGCCGGAGGCTGCGGTCAGGGCGTCGTGCCAGCGCACGGTGAACACCCGGTCCAGAGCCGCCAGGTCGAGTTCCTGCTGCGCGGAGAGAAGCTGGTGGGCCTGCTGCACCAGGGCGTGGACCTGGGCGCGCATGGCCAGCGCGCGGGTGGTGGGGACCATACTGCGGCCGGTGCGGACCAGGATCTGGTCACCGGTGGCCTTGCGGATGCGACCCAGGGAGCGGCTCATCGCCGGTGAGGTGACGTGGAGGCGTGCTGCCGCGCCGGCGACGCTGCCCTCTTCCAGCAGGGCGTCCAGGGCCGTGAGCAGGTTCAAATCCAGTTGCATGACAGTAACTCTACAAGTGACAAGCATGCACTTGTTGTTAATTGCCAGGCGGCCTACCTTCGAAGTGCGGGGGCGGAACAACCACCCCGCTTCGATCGATCCCAGGGAGCCCGCCATGAGCACAGCCATGCCCTTCGCCGCCGGTACGACCCTCCTCTCCGACGTGACGGCCGCGGTGAAGGCCGCCGGGGGCACGCTGCGCGACCGCTACACCTCCCACGCCCGGGGCGTAAGCCTGGACGAGGTCGTGGAGGAGATCCACGCCAACGACGACGCGGTGCTGGACGTGCTGCGGGAACCGCTGCTGCGGGCCCGGCCGGGGTCGCAGTGGGCCGAGGACGAGCTGGCCGGCGGCGCGCTCCCGCCCGGGGAGTGGTGGGTCGTCGACCCCGCCGAGGGCAACATCAACCACGTCCACGGCATGGACGACTGGGCCGTCACCGCCACCCTGGTCAGCGACAACCAGCCGGTACTCACCGTCGTCCACCTGCCGCTGACCGGCGACACCTACACCGCGGTCGCCGGCGGCGGTGCCCACCTCAACGACCGGCCCCTGAAGGTGTCCGCCAAGACCGACCTGGGTGCCGCGCTCATCGGCACCGGCCAGGCCAAGCCCGGAGAGGACGAGCGCACCTTCCGGCGGATCGGTGACTCCGTCACCGCCATGCTCATCAACGGCCTGGTCGTGCGCGTGTCCGTTCCCGCCACGATGCAGCTCATCCACGTCGCCGCCGGACGCATGGACGCTTTCTGGCAGTTCTCCGACGTCCGCTCGGGCCTGGTCGCCGGCGCCCTGCTGGTCTCCGAAGCCGGAGGCACCGTCACCGACCTGGCGGGCGAACCCTGGAACACCGGCAGCCGCGACTTCCTGGCCGCCGCCCCCGGCCTCCACGCCGCCGCCCTCAAGGTCCTCTCACCGATCGCCTGACCGGAACCCTCCGCTCTTCCCCACCCCGATACCGCAAGGAGCATCACCCCATGGCCAGCATCGGCATCCTGGGCACCGGCCGCGTCGGCACCAACCTCGCCGCCAAGCTCTCCTCAGCCGGACACCACGTCACCCTCGGAGCCCGGAGCCCCGAAGGCACCGCCGCCCGCCCCGCGGGACTCGCCCCGCCGGTGGCCTTCGCCGACCAGCGCACCACTGCCCGCACCGCAGACATCGTGATCAACGCGACGCCCGGCGACAGCTCCCTGGACCGCCTCACCGAGCTGCGCACCGAACTCGCCGGCAAAATACTCATCGACGTCTCCAACGCCACCCGCGACGACAGCGACGGCCTACCCGGCGAGCTGTGCTATCCCGGCAGCAGCCTCGCCGAGAAGCTCCAGGCCGCGCTCCCCGACACCCACGTGGTCAAGACGCTCAACACCATGCTCTTCATGGTCATGACCGCTCCCGAAACCCTGGCCACCCCACCGACCGCCTATCTCTCGGGCGATGACGAACACGCGAAGAAGACCGTCACCGGTTTGCTCGGCGACCTGGGCTGGCAGCCCGAACTGATCGAGGACCTGGGCGACATCACCACAGCACGCGCCACCGAAGCCATGATCCTGGTCGTGCCCCACATCCTGCGCCGACACGGCTTCAGGCCCTTCGCCGTCTCCCTCTCCCGCTGACCCAGGGTTCTCGCCGCCGCTGGCGACCGGTACGCTCCCGGCCGTGAACGATCTTCGGGTGGGAGCGTCCGTAGTTGCGGGCGGACTGGTCTTCGGCACACTCATAGCCATCGGTGGCTGGTGGGCCCTCAACGGCGGGATCTACGGCTGCACCGCCGCGGATGCGGCACTGCAGGACCCGGTGGCCGCCCAGCTCCGGACGCTCGGCACTCCGCAAGGAGCACAGGCCGACGACTCCTACTCCGGCTGCGACGACGACGACCGCTTCGCGTACTTCGGCCTCGGGTACGCCGAGCCCGCCCGCCGAGCGGACGTCGTCGCCTACTACCAGGCGGCCGCCGCCCGCAACGGCTGGCTGTCGGCACCGCCCGAGCCGGACGAGCCCGCCTGGCGCAGCGACCCGTCCGGCGAACGGATCGGCCTCTGCTTCACCAAACAGATCGACGGCGCCACCTCCCATCTCGCCGTGTCCTGGGCATTCGAGGGGGAGAAGGGCTACACGGTGGAGGCCCGGGCGAGCCGGAGCGGCGGCTCCTGGTGTCCGTGAGCCCGGCCGGCTTTTCGTCGCCCACTCGCGGAGCATGCTCTGCGGGCCGAGAAGACGATTGTCGTACCGATCGTGGCGGGTGGGCGTGGGTTCGACTACCTCGCCACGAGGTGACCTGAACGATTCTCCGGCTCGAGGCAACCCTTTGCGGGGCCTGTGACCACAAGGAAGTAGATCCGGCCGTTCCGCTGCCCGGATCCGCCTTTCTCTCGTGAACAGTTCGCAAGGAGAACGTCTACCCATGAGCAACACCCCGAACGGCGGCCGCCGCGGGCGTCACCGCCGTCGCCTGAGCGCCACCGCTCTGCTGCTCGGCATGCCGCTGGGCGCCGTGTCGTACTTCGTGTTCGTAGTCGAGGACTCCCAGGCCGCGACGGTCGACGGCGGTGCCTACTACAGGCTGGTCTCGGTACGCAGCGGCAAGGTGATGGACGTCAACGGCTTCTCCACCGCCGACGGCACCCGCATCCAGCAGTGGACCGACCAGGGCACCGCCAACCAGCAGTGGAGGCTGAGGTCCACCGGGGACGGCTACTACGAGCTGGTCAACCGCAACAGCGGCAAAGTACTGGGCATAGCGGGCGATTCGAGCGCACAGGCGGCTGTCGCCGAGCAGCAGACCGACAGCTCCTCCGTGTCCCAGGAGTGGCGGATCGACGGTGTGGGCGGTTCCGACGCCGTCACCTTCACCTCCCGCAGGAGCGGCCAGGTCCTGGACGTCTCCGGAGGCTCCACCGCCGAGAGCGCCGCAGTCATCCAGTATCCCGACAAGGGCAGCACCAACCAGCAGTGGAAGCTGGTGAAAGCAGCCGAGACCCAGGCGGCAGGACCGTATCGGTGGAACAACGCCCAGGCGGTGGGCGGTGGTTACGTCACCGGGCTGGTGTTCAACCCCAAGGAGAAGGGTCTGCTGTACGCGCGCACCGACATGGGCGGTGCCTACCGCTGGGACACCGCGGCCGAGCAGTGGATCCCGCTGACCGACTGGGTCGGCGAGAAGGACTGGAACCTGCTGGGCATCGACTCGGTGGCCACCGACCCCGTCGACCCCGACCGGCTCTACCTCGGGGCGGGCACCTACACCAACGAGTGGGCCGGCAACGGCGCGATCCTGCGCTCCACCGACCGGGGCCGCACCTTCAAGCGCACCGAACTGCCCTTCAAGCTGGGCGCCAACGAGCCCGGTCGCGGCGCGGGCGAACGGCTGGTGATCGACCCCGCGGACAACGGCACCCTGTTGCTGGGCACCCGCAAGAACGGCCTGTGGCGCAGCACCGACCACGGCGCGACATGGAGTCAGGTCTCCTCGTTCCCGGTCAAGGACGGGGCTAGCAGCGGCGCGGGCATCTCCTTCGTGACGTACGGCCCGGCCGGCAGCAAGACGGTCTACGTCGGCGTTGCCGACAAGTCCACCTCCCTGTACCGCTCCACCGACGGCGGCAGCACCTGGCAGGCCGTCTCCGGACAGCCCACCGGCCAGCTGCCGCAGCACGGCGTCCTCTCCGGTGACGGCTCGCTGTACCTGACGTACACGAACACCGTCGGACCCAACGACGTGACGGCGGGCTCGGTGTGGAAGTACACGCCGACCGGCGGGGCGTGGAAGAACGTCTCTCCGTCGCAGGGCGGTTACGGGTTCTCCGGGCTTGCCGTCGACCCGCAGAAGCCGTCCACGGTGATGGTCACCACCCTCGACCGCTGGTGGCCCGAGGACGAGATCTACCGGACCACCGACGGCGGTACGACCTGGAAGGCGCTGGCCGGCAAGTCGGTGCGGGATGCCTCCGCCGCCCCGTACGTCGGTACCGCCACCGGGCACTGGATGACCGCCCTGGCCATCGACCCCTTCAACTCCGGGCACGTGCTGTACGGCACCGGCAACGGCATCTGGCGCAGCAAGGACGCCACCGCCAGCGACAGCGGCGCTACCAGCCACTGGACCGTGGGGGCCCGAGGGCTGGAGGAGACCGCCCTGGCGGACGCGATCGCCCCTCCCGGCGGCGCCGCCGTCATCACCTCCATGGGCGACCAGGGCGGTTTCCGCCACGACTCCCTGACCGAGGTGCCCGCCGGGCGGATGGAGAACCCGGCGATGTTCCACAGCACCGACATCGATTTCGCCCAGTCCAACCCCTCGATGATGGTCCGGGTCGGAAAGGCCGGCGCGCAGGACGGCGCCTACTCCGCCGACGGCGGCCGCAGCTGGAACGGCTTCAAGGCGGAGCCGGTGGGCAGCGCCGACAGCGGCCACATCGCGCTCGCGGCGGACGGCTCCACCATCGTCTGGACCGAGGCCGGCCAGGCCCCGTACCGATCGACCGACAAGGGGACGACCTGGTCGAAGGTCGTCGGCCTGGGCACCGACGCCGTGGTCGTCGCGGACCGCTCCTCGGCCAGTACCTTCTACTCACTGGCGGGCGGCACGCTCTACGCCAGCACTGACGGCGGCACGGCCTTCACCGCCCGCGCCACCAGCCTGCCCTCCGGCCGGCTCACGGCCGTCCCCGGCATCGCCGGGGACCTGTGGATCGCAGGTGGCGCCAAGGGGCTGCTGCACTCGACCGACGGCGGCCGTACCTTCACCACGCTCACCACGGTGCAGTCCGCCTCCGCCCTCGGCTTCGGCAAGGCCGCGCCCGGCGCCGCCTACCAGGCCCTGTACCTGATCGGTACCGTCAAGGACGTCACCGGAGTCTTCCGCTCCACCGACAAGGGCGCCACCTGGCTCCGCATCAACGACGACGCCCACCAGTGGGGCAACTTCGCAGGCCTCGGCATCGTCACCGGCGATCCCGACACCTACGGCCGCGTCTACATCGGCACCAACGGACGCGGTCTCCAGTACGGCGACCCTTCCTGATCCCGACGCCCTAGCGGGGCCGCAGGCACTACGGCCTGCGGCCCCGCCATGGCTGACGGAACGTGCTTCGTCTCCACCGGGGGTCTGCCCGGGCGGCTACGGCCGTGGCGTGGTGAAGTCGCCCCAGACCGCGAGGGCGCCGCGGGGACCGTTGGCGTCGACGCGGTAGCCGTCGTGGTTGGACTCACGGTCACCGGCGGCGTGGTTGTACTGGCCGGCGAAGACATGCTGTCCGGCCGGCACCGTACGGCCCGGCTTGAGGATCCAGCGGTAGACCACCGCTCCGCCCTCGTTCTGCACGGTGACGGTGAAATCCTCGGCCGGCATCGTCCGCCAGCTGCCGGTGCTCTGCACCGCTCCGGTCTGCGCGATGCGCAGTTCCACGGTGAGTGCGGTGAGCGGCTGCGTGGACTTGAGGGTGACGTTGCTCTGCGCCCAGAAGCTGTTGTTGTTCGAGCCCAGGGCGCCGGCCGACGACAGAGGCCCGTCCTCGAGGTGCGCGCTGCCGGGCGGGGTCGAGCCCGCGGGCCTCGACGCCGAAGGGCTGGGGCCCGTCGGGGACGAACGCTCCGGCGTGGTTGGGCGGCCGGTGGCGGGCGCCGACGGCGTCGACGGTGTCGGCCGGGGCTTCCCGGACGGCGTCGACGGCGCGGCGGGGGTGGCCGAGACCTCCGGCCGGGCCGGCGGCGACTGGACCATGGCGGCGACGGCGAAACCACCGACAGCCAGGGTGCCGACCGCGGTGAGGGAGGCGAGCGCGACCCTGGGCCAGGGCCTCGCGCCGGACCGCTCGCGGTGGCGGGCGGGGGCGCCGGACATGCCGCGTTCCACGCGTGCCAGGATCCGGGCGCGGTCGGGCTGGTGGGCCTCGGCGGCTGCGCGCAGCCGCTCGGCGAGCTCCTCGTTCAACGACTCCTCCTCCCCGCCAGAAGTTCCCCGGCTGATCCCGTGCTGTCCAGCATCCGTTCCAGTTCGGCCATACCCTTCGAGGTCTGGCTCTTTACCGTACCGACCGATATACCGAGCGCCAGCGCGGTGTCCTTCTCCGACAGGTCGAAGGCGTGCCGCAGGACCACACACGTCCGCTTGCGGAACGGCAACCGGGCGAGAGCCGTCCGCACGTCCACCACGGTGGCCACGTCCGGACCGTCCAACGGCTCCGCGCCACGGGACCAGAACAGGGCGATCCGGCGGCGCTCGCGCACCGTGCTGCGGATCCGTGACCGTGCCAGGTTGGCGACCACGCCACGGGCGTAGGCGAGTGGGTGCTCGGCCTGGCGCAGCCGGTCCCAGCGCTGCCACAGTGCGGTCAGGGCGTCCGCGGCCAGATCGTCCGCGCCGTCCGTCTCGCCCGTCAGGAGATGGGCGAACCGGGCGAGTTCCGCGTAGTGGCGTTCGAAGAAGTCGTGGAACTCCGCGGACGCGTCATCGAGGACCATGTCCGACGGTCGCCCCTTTCGCAAATGTGTGCGCTAACATCCGGGCGGCAGCGTATCAGCGCCCGGTACGGCCCAGGACGCTCCGATCCCCCGAACCGGAGCGGCCACCCGCCGCCGTGTGGTTTCAGTGCGGGGCGAACTGGACCCGGGTCGGTTGTGCGACGTCCGGGAGCAGCGCGGTGCCCTCGACCGTCAGCTGTTCCCCGTAGATGTCGGTGATCCTCATCGCGCCGCCGCACCCGCTGCCGTCGGCGGAGAGGAAGTAGTTGTAATCGGTACGGGGCAGCTTGCGCCAGCCCGCGGCGGTGCGTACCTCCAGCCTAGCGACCGGATTGCGGTGGCCGATCACCTGGATGGCGCACCAGTAGCGGCTGGACCCGGTCTTGTACCGGATGGAGAGCGCCCCGGAGCTCTGGGGGCTCAGCAGGCTCCAGGTGATCGGGATGCGGCCGAGCTTGGGGTCGGCCAGTTTCGCGAAGGCCTCTTGGCTGAGGTCCAGTTGTCCGGGCGCGCAGGGCAGCGGACATTCGTTGGTGATCCGGACCGTGATCGAAGCGCCGTTCGCCGCGCGGACGCGCACGTACGCGCCGCACGCCCTGGACGACTCGTAGTCGGTGGTGTTCATCGCCGCGACCATGAGGTCGTCGCTCGGGCCGAACAGGCAGGCGCCATTGCCGTCGCCGGCGGCGTAGGAGGTGGCGACGCCCTTGTAGCTGGCCCCGGGCTGGATGCGTCCTGCCGACGGCGCCGGGGTGGACGCCGCCGGTGGGGTTTCCTTCGCCGAAGGCTGCGGTGTCTGAGCGGTGGCCGTCGCGCCGGCCACGCTCGGGGTCGCCGATGCGGGCGGGCTGTCCGCCGGGGACGGGCTCGTCGGAGCCGAGGAGGTGGCTCCCGCCAGGGTGGCGGCGGGGGCGGCCACGTCGGCCGGGTCCCCGGCCCGGGCCTTGGGGCCGGGGAGCATGGCCGTCACCAGGCAGAAGAGGACGCCCGCGGCGGTCAGTATCACTGCCGTCCCCAGCATCAGCCTGTTTCTGCGCCTGCGCTGCCGCGAGGCCTGCCGTGCAGTCTGCATGTCCGTCCGTTCCAAGATTCGGGTCGAGGTGCACTGCCTGGTCGCCGCAGGACGCGAAAAGGTTGCCGCCGTTTTGGAAAGGGCGTGCGGTGGGTCCTTCGGGGCGGCCGGGCAGCGGTGTCCCGCACCGGTCCGCTCACTGAGCGGGGGAGTGCGGGGAAACGGGCTGGGCGGCACGGATGCCGCGCGGAGAAGCTCCGAGCGCGCGGCGACAAGCCTTGTTGAACGCCTGGAGGTCGGGAATGCCGACCGATGCGGCGACGGCGGGGACGGAGAGGGTGGTGGCCTGCAGGAAGTGGCGCGCCCGTTCCATCCGCCGGGCCCGGATGTAGCCCACGACCGTCTCCCCCGTCGCGGCGCGGAAGAGCCGCGTCAGGTGGTTGTGGGAGACACCGGCCGCCGCAGCGATGTCCGGCACCGTCAGAGGCTGTCCCAGCCGCGCCTCGATCAGGGCCACGGCGGCCGTGACCGCCGGATGCGCGGCCTGTGTGTTCCGCTCCCTCGCGGGCGCGAGCTGGGCGACCCGCCACAGGGCGACCCACACCTCGGCCGCGGCCCGTGCCGGGGTGTTCGGCCAGGCTGCCAGCGCCTGCCGCAACTGGGCGTTCAGCCAAGTGAGTTCGGGACCGGCGTGCTGGATCACCGGAATGCTGCGGGGAGTTCAGCCCGAGCCCAGGTGGAGGTGGACGTAGAGGTGTGAGGACCGGCCCCGGTAGCGGTAGCGGACCTCGGCGCCGGGCGGTACGAGGCTGACCCGGCCGGGGCGGATCCCGTACTCCGTGCCGTCAACCGTCAAGTCGGCCTCGTAGTCGTACAGATGGAGCTGCCAGAGGTCCGGCAGGGAGAACACGTCCATATGACCGGCCGGGCCGTGCACGCTGATGCCGACGGCGGCGAGAGTGGGCGGCTCGTCAAGGTGGGCGAGTGTCGTGTGCATGGTCGCCTCTCCTGTCAGTGCGTCGGTGAGCCGCTCCAGGACCACCAGCCTCCCACCCCGCCTGCCGGGCACGGTGGTGAGAATCGACCAGTGGAGGGTGAACGCGGCCCATCCGGCGCGCGGCCGCCGGGCCTAGCGTGGCCGCCGTGGAGAACACGCGAGAACTACTCGATTCGGTGCGGATGGCGCGGTTCGTGGCACGCGGGTCGCTGCGACTGGACGCGGTGGTCCCGGCGGAGATGAACACCGAGGGCCTGGCGGTACTGGCCGACGGGGTGCCGCCGGTGCCGTACGGGACCCCGCTGTCCGAGGCCTACGCGAAGGGATCCTTCGTCCGCCGGCTGCTGGAACTTCCGCAGGTGGCAGGTGCCCTGCACAGCCTCGTGGGCCCGGAGCCGTGGGTGGACCACGACTTCGTGCACACCCGCGAGCCCCACGGCGGCGAGGCGCAGCCGCTGCACGGGGACGCCGTCATAGACGTCCGGCCGGACGCCTTCGACGTGCAGCTGATGTACTTTCCGCAGGCGGTGACGCTGGAGATGGGTGGAACGCTCACCGTGCCGGGCAGCCACCTCCGGCGGATCAACGAGTCCGACACCGGCCGCTACCAGAACCTGCGCGGCCAGGACCGGCTGGTCTGCCCGGCCGGGACCGTGGTGTTTCTGCACCACGGCCTCTGGCACGGGGGCCGGCGCAACGACAGCGACGTGATGCGCTACATGTTCAAGATCCGCTTCAATCCCAGGGTGCGCCAACAGCGCCTGTGGAACACCTCGGATCTCGAAGACCCGCAGGTGGCAGCCGAGTTGGACACCATGTTCCCGTGGTACGAGGGGGCGACGGGCCGGCTGGAGCGGTACAACCGCATCCTGCTGTGGCGGGTGCTGACCGGCGACGACCACTTCGACCTCGACCACTGGGTGACCAGGGTCTCCAACCGCCCCGCGGAGGTACAGGAATGACGACCGAAGCAATCCTCCCCGAGCGGGCGGCGGAAGGCGCCGCGCCGGTGCTGCGGCAGCAGGTGCTGGTCCTGTACTTGGCCACCTCGGCGCTGGACTCCCAGGTCGTGGGCTGGTCGCTGTACGACGGCACGGGCCGCACCTCGCCGACCACGGGCGACAGCGACGAGCCGCCGTACGAGTCGGGGGTGGCGGCGCTCCGGGCGGGCTGGCGGCTGATCCAGGCCGCTCAGCTGATCCCGCCCTACCCGGGTCATGAGTACGACGTCTCCTTCCTCAAGCACGAGTTCTTCTTCGAGCGGATCGTCGACGTGCGGGCGGAGCCGCGGGAGCCGGGGCCCCAGTAGACGAGGCACCCCTCCTCGTGCGAGCGGCGGCGGCGCCGAGCCGAGGAGGGGCAGGGGTGGGGTGGCGGCAGAGGAAGGAGGGAGGTCAGCCTCCGGCCTTGCGCTTGTTGTAGACGTCGAAGCCGACGGCCGCCATCAGTACCAGGCCCTTGATCACCTGCTGGTAGTCGGTGCCCACGCCGACCAGCGACATGCCGTTGTTCAGCACGCCCAGGACCAGGCCTCCGGTGAGCGCACCGAGGACGGTACCCACACCGCCGCTCGCGGAGGCGCCGCCGATGAAGGCCGCGGCGATCGCCTCCAACTCGAAGTTGATGCCGGCCTGCGGAGTACCGGCGTTGAGCCGCGCGGCGAAGACCATCCCGGCCAGGGCCGCGAGGACGCCCATGTTCACGAAGGCCAGGAAGACGACCCGCTTGCTCTTCACGCCGGACAGTCGCGCCGCGGCCTCGTTGCCGCCGATGGCGTAGGTGTGCCGGCCGAGGATCGAGTTGCGCATCACGTACCCGAAGCCGACCAGCAGGACGCCGAGGATCAGCAGGACGATCGGCACGCCGTGGTAGCTGGCCAGCAGCAGCGTGAAGGCCACCACGGCCGCGGTGATCGCGCCGAGCTTCACCATGAACAGTCCGGCGGGGAGCGGTTCCAGCCCGTACGAGGCGGCCCGCCGCCGTCCGCGCACCTCCTGGAGTATCGCGACGGCCAGCACCACGAGGCCCAGCAGGAGGGTGAGGTTGTGGTAGTTGGTGTGGGGGCCGACGGCGGGGAGGAAGCCGCTGCTGATGTTCTGGAAGCCCTTGGGGAACGGCGCCACCGACTGGCCCTGGAGGAGGATCTGGGTCCCACCGCGGAACAGCAGCATGCCGGCCAGCGTCACGATGAACGAGGGGATCCCGAGATAGGCGATCCAGAAGCCCTGCCAGGCTCCCGCGAGCGCCCCGATCAGCAGCGCGGCCACCAGCGCCACGGGCCACGGCGCGTGGTGTTTGACCATCATCACCGCGGCGGCGGCCCCGACGAAGGCGGCGAGCGACCCGACCGACAGGTCGATGTGGCCGGCGATGATGACGATCATCATGCCGATGGCCAGGATGAGGATGTAGCTGTTCTGCTGGATCAGGTTGGTGATGTTGAGCGGCTGGAGCAGGATGCCGTCCGTCCAGAACTGGAACAGCAGCACGATCAGCGCCAGCGCGAGCAGCATCCCGTACTGGCGCAGGTTGCCGCGCAGCGCTCGGGCCAGTACGGCACCGGCCGACGCGCGCCGGGCGGTCTGCGGTGTGCTGGGCGTGGTCTCTGGGGTGGTCTTGGTCTGGGCCATGCCTCACACCTGCTTGTCGGGGTATGCCGCGCTCATGGTCATGAGCCGCATGAGGGATTCCTGGGTGGCTTCCGCGCGGTCGACCTCACCGGTGATCCGGCCTTCGGCCATGGTGTAGATCCGGTCGCACAGGCCCAGGAGTTCGGGGAGTTCGGAGGAGATGACGAGTACCGTCTTGCCCTGGGCGGCGAGTTCGGCGATGACGGTGTAGATCTCCGCCTTGGCGCCGATGTCGATGCCCCGGGTGGGCTCGTCGAGGATCAGCACCTCCGGCCCGGCGAAGATCCACTTGCTGAGGACGACCTTCTGCTGGTTGCCGCCGCTGAGCTTGCCGGTCTCCGCGAACACCGAGGGGGCCTTGATGTTCATGGTCCGCCGGAACGATTCGGCGATCCGGGCCTCCTCGTGCCGATCGACCCAGCCCCGCCGGGCGACCTTGCCGAGGGCGCTCAGCGAGATGTTCCGGCTGATGTCGTCGCCCAGGTTGAGGCCGAGCTGCTTGCGGTCCTCGGTCACGTACGCGATGCCGTGCCCGATCGCCTCCGGCACCGTCCGGGTACGGATCTCCCGGCCGTCCAGCCGCACCCGGCCGCCGGTCCACCGCCCGTACGAGCGGCCGAAGACGCTCATGGCCAGTTCGGTGCGGCCAGCGCCCATGAGGCCGGCGATGCCGACGATCTCGCCCCGACGGACGTTGAGCGAGACGCCGTCGACCACCTTGCGCCGGTGGTCGATCGGGTGCTGGACGCTCCAGTCCTCGATCTCGAAGGCGACCTCGCCGATCTCGGGGGCGCGCTCGGGGTAGCGGTGTTCCAGGTCGCGGCCGACCATGCCACGGATGATCCGCTCCTCGGAGATGCCCTCGGGACCGATCGCGATGGTCTCGATGGTCCGCCCGTCGCGCAGGATGGTGACGGAGTCGGCGACCCGGGCGATCTCGTTCAGCTTGTGCGAGATGAGGATGCAGGAGATCCCCTGGGCCCTGAGTTCGAGGATCAGGTCGAGCAGCTTGCGGCTGTCCTCGTCGTTCAGGGCGGCCGTCGGCTCGTCCAGGATGAGCAGCTTGACCTTCTTGGCGAGCGCCTTGGCGATCTCGACCAACTGCTGCTTGCCCACGCCGAGATCGGCGATCCTGGTGTGCGGGCTCTCGTCGAGCCCGACCTGCCGGATCAGCGCGGCGGCGTGGGTCAGCGTCTTGTGCCAGCTGATGACGCCCCGGGTGGCGTGCTCGTTGCCGAGGAAGATGTTCTCGGCGATGGACAGGTAGGGCACCAGCGCGAGTTCCTGGTGGATGATCACGATGCCGCGCTGCTCGCTGGCCCGGATGTCCCGGAACCGGCAGGGCTCGCCCTCGAAGTAGATCTCGCCCTCGTAGCCGCCGTGGGGATAGACCCCGCTGAGCACCTTCATCAGCGTGGACTTGCCGGCGCCGTTCTCGCCGCAGATGGCGTGCACCTCACCGGCGGCGACGGTCAGGTTGACCTCGGAGAGGGCCTTGACACCGGGAAACGTCTTGCTGATCGACCGCATCTCGAGAACGGGTCGGGCCATGGTTGTGCATCCGTATCGTCGGGGCGGTGCGGCGCCGGGCGGTCTCCCCGGCGTCGCACCGCCGTTTCGTCGTCGCCGGACCCGTCGGTCGGGCTCCGCGGGCTACTTCAGCTGGTCCGCGGTGTACTGGCCGCTGTCCACCAGGACCTTCTGGTAGTTCTCCTTGTCGACGCTGACCGGCTGGAGCAGCTGCGCCGGCACGATCTTGACGCCGTTGTCGTACTGGCTGGTGTCGTTGACCTCGGGCTTGCCGCCGGTCAGCAGCGCGTCGCCCATCTGGACGGCGGCCTTGGCCAGTTGGCGGGTGTCCTTGTAGACGGTCTGGGTCTGCTCACCCGCGATGATCGACTTCACCGACGCCAGCTCGCCGTCCTGGCCCGTGACGACGGGCAGCGGCTGGCCGGCTCCGTAGCCGACGCCCTTGAGCGAGGAGATGATGCCGATCGAGATGCCGTCGTACGGCGAGAGGACGGCGTCGACGCGGGCGGCGGTGTACGACTTGCTCAGCAGGTTGTCCATCCGGGACTGGGCGAGACCGCCGTCCCAGCGCAGTGTGGCGATCTGGTTGAGGGAGGTCTGGCCGCTCTGCACGACCAGCTTCTTGTCGTCGATGTACGGCTTGAGGACGCTCATCGCGCCGTTGTAGAAGAACGCGGCGTTGTTGTCGTCCGGCGAGCCGGCGAACAGCTCGACGTTGAAGGGGCCCTTGCCGTCCTTGACGCCGAGCTTGTCGACGATGTAACTGCCCTGGAGGACGCCGACCTTGTAGTTGTCGAAGGTCGCGTAGTAGTCGACGTTCTTCGTGCCGCGGATCAGTCGGTCGTAGGAGATGACGGGGACGTGGGCGTCGGCGGCCTTCTGCAGCACGTTCGTGAGCGAGGAACCGTCGATGGCGGCGATCACCAGCAGCTTGGCCCCCTTGGTGATCATGTTCTCCACCTGGGAGACCTGGTTCTCCACGACGTTGTCGCCGTACTGGAGGTCGGTCTTGTAACCCTTGGCCTGGAACTCCTTGACCATGTTGTTGCCGTCGTTGATCCAGCGCTCCGACGACTTGGTCGGCATCGCGATGCCGATGAGGCCGCCCTTGGCGTCCCCGCCGGTCCCGCCGGCCCCGGCGTCGCCCGTTCCGTTGGCGCTCTGGCCGCAGGCTGCCAGCGACAGCGTCAGGCCCAGGGTGACAAGGCCCGCTGAAAGCTTCCGCACAGTTCCTCCAGTGATGTTCCGCGACCGGCACAGTGCGACCCGGCTGGGAGAACCGGAAGCGGTCGAGCGGGGCCGGCCGGGAGTCGTTCCCCGCGCTGTTGCGAAGTTCAGGTTTGCAGTGGCTCCGGCCTGGCGATACCTGAGTGTTAACGCTCACAAGTGTGTCGTCAAGGGTCTGTTCAGATCACCATTGGGCAACATCGCCGCAGGCGGGCAGCCTCCTCGCCGGAGCGGCTCCACAGCGGGACGTCCGGGCAGGTCGACCACGGGCGGCTTCCGCGGTTTCTGCGGCTTTGCCGAGTGCGGCGACTGGCGTACGGGGCCGGGTGCCGGGCGGGATTGCGGATCGCCGGACCGGGGGACGTCCCGCCGTCTTCTGTGCCGACGATGACACGGTGCTCGGTCTGCCGGGGGCGCGCCCTGCGCGAGTCCGGCCCGCTCGATTCCGGGAGGCGTCGGCTCGCCGGATTCGGCGACATTGTTGAGCCCACCTGCCTCACTCCGCCCGTGGCCGCTGTGCGGCAGGGGTTCGGCGAGCTCGGCCGCCGGGCCCTGGAAACCGCTCGTCGAGGGGTCGGGGGGCGGCGTGCACACCCGCATCCCCGCCTGCCGATCTTGCCCGAGATGGCAGCGCGGGCCCGGGCGTCGGCCTTGAGCTGGCGCCATCGGGCCGGGGGGCCGGCCGCCGCGTCGGCCGAGGCTCTGCGCCGAGCCGGTCGCACTTTGACGAGGCCTCCATGGGTTCCTTGACAGGAAGATTGTGAGCGCTAACAATTTGCCCTCATGGAGAGAGGTGACGCTTCAACTCCGCAGGAACCAATGCCGGTTTCCCGTGCGAGGGATGAGGGAGTGCCCTGATCCCTGCCGTCCGGGGACCGGGCAGGTGTGTCGTCGGCATCGACTCCGGCATCCTCACCGGTCGTGCTGGTCCACGTGCATGCCGGGCGGCAGCTCGCGACCGGCGTGCACGAGATACCCCGCACGCCGTCATCGAGCGCGAGTCGGCCGATGCCCGGCGGCTGGCGCCGTCTGGGCTGGGCCCTGCGGCATCCCGAGGGCCGGCGAGACGCGTCGCGCACCGTCCTTCCCGTCGTAATCGCCGCCGTCGGCGTTGATCCCGCCTCCGCCTCCGGTTCATCGGCATCGCCGCAGACCTCACCAAGCGAAGGGTCCTGCCGGTGGTCGCCGAGGGGTACCCCGCTCGCCGAGACCGCCGGGTGGGCCGCTAGGGGGTGTCTGATGGATCTCCGTGGGGAAGGAGCGGCGTCCGGTGCGTGCTCTCGGTGTGCCGGCCGGAAGCCTGCGTACTGGACGTACTCGGGCTTTCGGCCGGTGCGGCGAGAGCGCGTGCCGCCCGGCACCGCACCTCGCCGACGCGGGCTCGACCGCAAGATCCGAAAGAGGCGACCTAGTGCTGTGGCCGGAAAGGTTTGCCGGGGCGCGGTGTCCGGTGCGGTGCATCGCAAGGCGGAGGGCCACGTCTCGTACTGGACGTACTTGCGTGGGCCGACAACGCGGCGAGGTGCCGTGCCGGGCGCCGCGACCCGGTGAACTTTTCCGGTCACAGCACTAGCTCTCGCGCCTGCCCCGAGCCGGGGGTACGCCGCCCGGCCCAGGGGGCCAGGCCGACCGTGGCTCTGTCCGACCCGCGCGAGGCACGTTGAACGCGACCATCGAGTTCGTCCGTCGCCGAGTCGACGACCTCCACCAGGGACTCGTCCGCCATGGCCTGGTGGTCCGGACGGAGGGCAATGTCTCCTCCCCGCCTTCGCGGTGAGGACCTGTTGGCCATCAGGCCGAGTGGGACCTCTCACGACGGGCTCGCGCCTCAGGACATGGTCCCCATGGACCTTGATGGGGACGTCGTCGAAGGCGACCATGCGCCTTCCTCTCCTCCGGTGCCCCCGCGCACGCCGACGTCTACTGCCCGCTCCCCGGAACTCCTGGTGACCGACACCGACACTGCCATCCGCCGGTTCGCCAAGGTGCTGCGCTCGAACCAGGCTCACCGCCGACCGGCCGGGGGATGTGCGTTCGTCCTCCTGCGCGTGACGAAGCCCCGTACGTCGGTGGATCCGTGTGCGTCTCGACGCCGTGCCGCTGGGAGCTGGGGGCGGGTCCGAGCGGCGGACGTACCGGTGGTCGTGCGCGGCCACCGTTGCCCGACAGCGGTGAGGCCGTCCAGCCGCCGGGCGCGGTCGGGTCGCCGGAGAACGTCAGCAGACCGCCGGGGCGTCGCGCGGAGTGGGAGGTTCGCCGGACGGGTCCCCGACCTCGTCCTAGGGCATCCCTGCGCTCGCCAGGAGGCGCGCGCGGCACGGCTCGTGGCGCGCCGGGCCCCGCGACCGGGTGGGCGTGGGTCGGTGCGAGGGCCGGGCGCGAGGTGCCCACCGGACCGGGTCTACGCCGTCGGCCGGTCGAGCCGCGAGTTCTCGGGGAGGCGGGGCCCCAGGGCGGCTGTCGAAGCGCTTGGACGCCGTCCAGCGCGCGAACGACGCGTTCCGAGTTCAGTAGGAACGCGAACCGATTCAAAACTGGTTTCACCAGGGACGGTTGACAGTGGGAGTGGTTCATGTCAGCGTCGAAGCGCTTCGACAAATGATCGTAACGCCCAACCTGCCTAGGGGTTGTTCACGTGAGTTCCCTGTCCGCGCCCGCAGCCGGTGCGCCTCCTTTCCGTAATCCGGAGCTACCGCTGCGCAAGCGTGTCGACGACCTGCTCGAACGGCTCACGCTCGACGAGCGGCTCGCGATGCTGCACCAGTGCGTACCGGCCGTCCCGCGCCTCGGCGTCGGTTCCTTCCGAACCGGCAGCGAGGCCCTGCACGGGGTCTCCTGGATGGGGGTGGCGACCGTCTTCCCGCAGGCCGTCGGTCTCGGGGCCACCTGGGACGAGGGCCTGGTGCGCCGGGTCGCCGAGGCGGTCTCGATCGAACTGCGCGCCTTCCACCGCCACCGCCCGCCCGTCGTCGGCAGCGCTCCCCACAGCCTCCAGGCCTGGGCGCCCGTGCTGAACCTGCTGCGCGACCCGCGCTGGGGGCGCAACGAGGAGGGGTACTCCGAGGACCCGGTGCACACCAGCCGCCTCGGGGAGGCGTTCTGCCGGGGGCTGTCCGGCGACCACCCGACCTACCTGCGGGTGGCCCCGGTGCTCAAGCACTTCCTCGCCTACAACAACGAGGACGACCGGTGCACCACCTCCTCCGGGCTGCGACCGCGCGTGCTGCACGAGTACGACCTGGCCGCCTTCCGCCCCGTCGTGGCATCCGGCGCCGCGACCGGCGCGATGGCCGCCTACAACCTCGTCAACGGCCGTCCCTGCCACGTGAGCCCGCTCATCGAGTCGGAGCTGCGCCGTTGGGCGGAGCCGACCGGCCACGAGCTGTTCGTGGTCAGTGACGCCGAAGCCCCGTCCAATCTGGTCGACCTCGAGGAGTACTTCGACGACCACGCCGAGTCCCACGCGGCGGCGCTCAAGGCGGGCATCGACAGTTTCACCGACCATGGCGAGGACGGCGCGACGCCGGTCGGCCGACTGCGCGAGGCCCTGGAGCGCGGCCTGATCGACGGGGCCGACGTGAACCGCGCCGTCCGGCGTCAGCTGGAGCTCCGCTTCCGGCTCGGTGAGTTCGACCCGGAACTGGACCCCTATGCCGGTATCGGGCCCGAGGTCATCGACTGCGCCGAGCACCGCGAGCTGGCGCGGCGCGCCGCGACCGAGTCGGTGGTGCTGCTCAAGAACGACGGCCTGCTGCCGCTCGACGCGGTGCGGACACCGCGGATCGCCGTCATCGGCCCGCTCGCCGACACGCTGTGCGAGGACTGGTACAGCGGCACCCCGCCCTACGAGGTCGGCGTCGCCGCGGGACTCTCCGAGGCGCTCGGCGTCCACGGCGGCGAGGTGGTCTGCGAGGAGGGCGCCGACCGGATCGCGCTGCGCTCCCGCACCACCGGGGAACCGCTCGGCAAGACCGCCTTCGACGTGGCCGACTGGGGCAGCGGCGTACTGACCCTGCGCGCCGCCGACACCGGCCGCTACCTGAGCCTCAAGGGCGACGACTCGCTGGCGGCCGACCAGGAGGTGCTCAAGAGCTGGGAGATCCACGAGACCTTCCGGCTCGAACCGGCCGAGGGCGCAGACGTGGTGCTGCGCTCCGTCCTCACCGGACGCTACGCCGCCGTGGACCCGGCCGACGGCCGGGTGAGCGTCACCGCCTTGACCGCGGACGTCGCCGAGCGCTGGCAGCGGGAGCTGCTGCGCGACGGCGCGGCCGAGGCGCGGGCGGCCGCCGAGACGGCCGACGTGGTGGTCGTCGTCCTCGGCAACCACCCGATGGTGGGCGGCCGCGAGACCGAGGACCGCGCGGGCATCGACCTGCCCGGGACTCAGGACGCGCTGCTGCGCACGGTCGCGGCCGTCTGCCCCGAGACGGTGCTGGTGGTGATGAGCAGCTACCCGTACGCCGTCGACTGGGCCCAGGAGCACCTGCCCGCCGTGGTGTGGACCTCCCACGGCGGGCAGGAGACGGGCCATGCACTGGCCGCGGTGCTGCTCGGGGAGGCCGAGCCCGCCGGCCGCCTGCCGCAGACCTGGTACCGGGGCGGGTACCCGTTGCCGGATCCGCTCGACTACGACGTGATCAAGGCCGGCTGGACCTACCAGTACCACGGGGCCGCGCCCCTCTATCCCTTCGGCCACGGGCTGTCCTACACCGACTTCGCCTACGGCGGCCTCGGCCTGTCGCATCCGTCGATCGGCCCGGACGGTTCGCTCGACGTCACGGTGAGCCTGGCCAACACCGGCCGGCGGGCGGGCAGCGAGGTGGTCCAGCTCTACGTCCGCGCGCTGGACGCCCGCTACGAGGCCCCCCGGCAGCGCCTCGCCGACTTCAGCAAGGTCCGCCTGGAGCCGGGCGAGGGACGGGAGTTGAGGTTCTCGTTCCCGGCCGACCGGCTCGCCCACTGGTCCACCGCGACCGGCGCCTTCACCGTCGACCCCGGCGTATACGAGATCACCGCCGGCCGCTCCGCCGAGAACCCGGTCCTCACCGCACGGCTCACGGTGACCGGACCGGCCCCCGAGCCCCGCGTGGTCGTCGGCCGGCGAACCCTGACCGTCGACTTCGACGACCACGCGGACATCACCATCGTGGACGCCGCCCGCGCCGGCGGTGACGCGGTGACTCCGGCCGATCCGGCGCGGCCCGCGACGCTCCTCTTCCGCGACGCCGATCTCTCCGGGGCGGTCCGGGTGGAGGCCGAGACCGCCCTCGAGAACGCGGGGTCCGGGCAGGCGCGGTTGGAATTCCGGGCCGGTGAGCGACTGTTGGCCGAGATCGCGGTTCCCGCAACCGGCAACCGCTACACGTGGACGACCGTCGCGGCCGAACTCGCCGCTCCCCTGGACGGTGTCCACGACCTGCGGCTGACCCTGCACGGCGGCTTCCGTCTGGCCGCCTTCGGCTTCACCGCGTCCAGTGAGAACGGCTGAGGCCGGCGGGACCGGCTGAGTCCCGCACCCCCGCGAGACCGGCGGCCCGCCACAGGGGGCGGGCCGCCACCCCTTCCCGTACCACCCCTTCCCGTACCACCGCCCTGACCGGCGAGGCAGGCGAGGCCCCCTGAGGTTGCCGCCGAGCTCCGTCACCGCGTCACCGCGTCACCCCGTCACCCCGTCACCTCTCCGACCGGAGGAAGCCCCCATGCCGCTCACAGACCTCGGCGCGGACGAACTCATCGACTACCGCCCCGAGTTGTCCGATCCGACAGATTTCGACGACTTCTGGCGGCGTACCCTCGCCGAAGCCCGGTCACACGACGGGGCGATCAAGGTGGAGCGGGTCACCGCCCAGCACATGCTGCACACCGTCGAGGTCGACGACGTGCGCTTCCCCGGCTGGAACGGCGAACCGGTGGCCGCCTGGCTGCTGCGCCCGCGCGACGCGGCCGGACCGCTTCCGGTCGTCATCACCTACATCGGCTACAGCGGCGGTCGCGGACTGCCCACCGACCACCTGTTCTGGTCCGCCGCCGGCTACGCCCAACTCGTCGTCGACAGCCGGGGTCAGGGCCACGACACCCCGGACCGGGGCGCGGGCGACGGCACGCAGTGGGTCGAGGGGTTCATGACCCGCGGCATCGACTCTCCCGACGACTACTACTACCGGCGGTTGATCACCGACTGCGTGCGAGCCGTGGACGTGGTCGCCGAGCTGCCCGGACTCGACAGCCGTCGGATCGTGGTGGCCGGAGGCAGCCAGGGGGGCGGTCTGGCGCTCGCCGTCGCCGGTCTCGCCGGGGACCGCGTGGCGGCCGCGATGCCGGACGTCCCGTTCCTGTGCCACTTCCGCCGCGCCACCGCGATCTGCGGCGAAGGCCCGTACCAGGAGATCGCCAAGTACCTGCGCTGGCACAGCCGTCACCGCGTGGAGCCGGCCTTCGCCACCCTCGACCACTTCGACGGCGTCCACTTCGCCCGGCGGGCCACCGCGCCGACGCTGTTCAGCGTGGCCCTGATGGATCCGATCTGCCCGCCCTCCACGGTCTACGCCGCCTTCAACCACTACGCGGGCGTGGACCGCACCATGACCGTGTGGCCGTTCGGCGACCATGGCGGCGGCCTCGGCTCCAACCCGCCCGTCCAGCTGGCCTGGCTGCGCGAGCGCGGCCTGGCGCCGGAGCTCTGACCCGCCCCGCACCACCGGACCGGCAGAGCGCGCGAGGGCGCCCCGCGGGCCGAGCAGCCCGCTTGGCCGCCCGCGCCCCGCGCCCCGCGCACCGAGCCCCGCACCCCCGAGACCGAGGAGCCCGACCGACCCGTGAGATACCGCCCATGACCACCCCGGACTTCCCGGAACTGCCCGCCGGGTTCCGTTTCGGTGCCGCGACCGCCGCCTACCAGATCGAGGGCGCCCACGACCAGGACGGCCGCGGCCCGTCCATCTGGGACACCTTCAGCCACACGCCCGGCCGTACGCTCGACGGAGCCACCGGCGACACGGCGTGCGACCATTACCACCGCCACCCGCAGGACGTCGCCCTGATGCGCGGGCTCGGCGTGGACAGTTACCGCTTCTCGATCGCGTGGCCCCGCCTGCTGCCCCGGGGCACCGGACCGGCCAACCCCAAGGGGCTCGACTTCTACGACCGCCTGATCGACGATCTGCCGGCCGCCGGAGTCGCCCCCGCCGTCACCCTCTACCACTGGGACCTGCCCCAGACCCTGGAGGACCGGGGCGGCTGGCGGGTCCGGGAGACCGCCGAGGCCTTCGCGCAGTACGCGGCCCTCGCGGTCGAGCGCTACGGGGACCGGGTGGAGCGGTGGATCACCCTCAACGGGCCCTACTGTTCCGCCTTCGCCGGGTACGCCGAGGGGCGCCACGCACCCGGCGCCCAGAAGGGCCGGGGCGCGCTCGCCGCCGCCCACCACCTGCTGGTCGCCCACGGCCTCGCGGTCCGGGAGCTGCGTGCGGCGGGCGCCCGGGAGGTCGGGATCGCACTCAACCTCGACCGCATCCACACCGCCTCCGCCCTTCCCGGGGACCGCGCCGCCCTGCGCCGCGCCGAAGTCCTCCACAACGAGGTCTGGACCGAGCCGCTGCTCGCCGGACGCTACCCGGCGCACGAGGCCGGGACCTGGGCCGGCCTCGCCGACGGCCCCTGGCGACTGCCGGGCGACCTGGAGCTGATCGGCGCGCCGCTCGATTTCCTCGGAGTCAACTTCTACCGCCCGATCACCGTCGCCGCAGCCCCCCACCGCACGGACGACCTCGAACTGCGCACTGCCACGGACATCGGCGTCAGAGAGCTGGACCCGTACGGTACGCGGCTCACCACCATGGGCTGGCCCGTCGTCCCGGAGGCGCTGACCGAACTGCTGCGCGCACTCCACGCCCGCTACCCGAGGCTTCCGCCGGTCTGGATCACCGAGAACGGCTCCGCCGAGGCCGATGCCGTCGGTCCCGACGGCCGGGTCCATGACACCGCGCGGACCGACTACCTGGCGGACCACCTCGCCGCCGTCGCGGAGGCGGTCTCGGCGGGCGTGGACGTGCGCGGCTACTACGTCTGGTCGCTGCTGGACAACTTCGAGTGGGCGCGCGGCTACGGCCAGCGCTTCGGCCTGGTCCACGTCGACTACGACACGCTGACCCGAACGCCCAAGGACAGTTACCACTGGTTCCGGGCCCTGATCACCGCGCACCGAGCGCGGACGGAGGAAACCACCCGATGAAGTTCACCGATGGCTACTGGCTGATGCGCCCGGGCGTCACCGCGCGTTACGCCGCCGAGGTCGCGGACGTCCGGGCCGACGAGCACCGGATGACCCTCCACGCGCCGGTGAAGCACGTGCGCAGCCGCGGTGGCATGCTCAACAGCGCGCTCCTGACGGTCGATTGCTGGTCGCCGGCCGAGGGTGTCATCGGGGTGCGCGTCACCCACCACGCCGGTTCGGTGCGGCGCGGCCCGGATTTCGCACTGCCCGGCGCGCAGGAGGGGAGCGGGAAGGTGCACCGGGACGGCCCGGTGGTCGAGCTCAGTGCGGGTGAGCTGTCGCTGCGGGTGGACACCTCACAGCCGTGGCGCCTGGAGTTCACCGCCGGCGGGCAGGTGCTGACCTCCGTCGGCGAACGCGGTACCGGCTTCGTCACCGACGACACCGGGCGGCACTTCATGCTCGGCCAACTCTCGCTGGGCGTAGGAGAGCTGGTCTACGGCCTGGGGGAGCGGTTCACGCCGTTCGTCAAGAACGGGCAGGTCGTGGACATCTGGCAGGCCGACGGCGGCACCAGCAGCGAACAGGCGTACAAGAACATCCCCTTCCACCTGACCAACCGGGGCTACGGCGTCTTCGTCAACCACCCCGGCAAGGTCAGCTACGAGGTCGGCTCCGAGTCGGTCGGCCACGTGCAGTTCAGCGTCGAGGACCAGTCGCTGGAGTTCTTCGTCGTCCACGGCCCGACCCCGAAGCAGATCCTGGAGCGCTACACCGCGCTCACCGGCCGTCCGGCCCTGCCCCCGGCCTGGGCGCTGGGCCTGTGGCTGACCACCTCGTTCACCACCGACTACGACGAGGCCACCGTCAACCGCTTCGTCGCGGGCATGGCCGAGCGCGGCATCCCGCTGAGCGTCTTCCACTTCGACTGCTTCTGGATGCGCGCCTACCAGTGGTGCGACTTCGAATGGGACTCCGACACCTTCCCCGACCCGGTCGGCATGCTCGCCCGACTCGGGCAGCAGGGACTGCGGATCTCCGCCTGGATCAACCCGTACATCGCGCAGCAGTCGGTGATGTTCGAGGAAGGCGTGCGCGAGGGCTACCTGGTGCGGCGCCCGGACGGCAGCGTGTGGCAGTGGGACCTGTGGCAGCCCGGCATGGCCCTGGTGGACTTCACCAACCCGGCCGCCCGCGACTGGTACACCGGCAAGCTGAAGACGCTGCTGGACCAGGGCGTGGACTGCTTCAAGACCGACTTCGGCGAGCGCATCCCCACGGACGTCGTCTGGCACGACGGCTCCGACCCCGAGCGGATGCACAACTACTACACCCACCTCTACAACGAGGCCGTCTTCGACCTGCTGCGGGCGGAGCGCGGCGAGGGCGAGGCACTGCTCTTCGCCCGCTCCGCCACGGTCGGCGGCCAGCAGTACCCGGTGCACTGGGGCGGCGACTGCGAATCCCACTTCAACGCCATGGCCGAGTCGCTGCGCGGCGGGCTCTCCCTGGGCATGTCAGGCTTCGGCTTCTGGAGCCACGACATCGGCGGCTTCGAGGGCACCCCGACCCCCACCGTCTTCAAGCGCTGGGTGCAGTTCGGCCTCCTCTCCTCGCACAGCCGGCTGCACGGCAGCAAGTCCTACCGCGTCCCGTGGGACTACGGGGAGGAGGCCGTCGAGGTCACCAGGGAGTTCACCCTGCTGAAGCACCGCCTCGCCCCGTACCTCCAGCGCGCCGCCCAACAGGCCCACGCCACCGGCATCCCCGTCATGCGCGCCATGGTGCTGGAATTCCCCGACGACCCCGCCACGGCCGCGCTGGAGCGGCAGTACATGCTCGGCGACGACCTGCTCGTCGCTCCGGTCTTCACCGACGACGGCACGGTCGAGTACTACGTGCCGGAAGGGACGTGGACTAACGTTCTGACCGGCGCCCGGATCAAGGGTCCCCGCTGGGTCCGCGAACAGCACGGCTTCCACACCCTGCCGCTGCTGGCCCGCCCCGACTCCGTCATCCCGCTCGGCGCCGAGGACCAGCGCCCGGTCTCCGCCTGGGCGGACGGCGTAGAGCTGCGGGTGCACGCCTTTGCCGACGGCGCCGAGCGCACCGTGGTGATCCCGCGCTCCGACGGCCCCGGCGAGGCGGCCCGCTTCCACCTGAGCCGCCGTGGTGACCGGCTCCACGTGACCACCGACAGCCCGCATCCCTGGCAGCTCCGGTTCGGCGGGCCGGACGGGACCGTCCACGCCCGGCCCGCCGGCACTCTGGAGGCCGACTTCGCCCACCCGGCCTGAGGCGGGCGGCCGGCGCGAAGGCGCCGGCCTCTTAAGGCGTGGCGGAGCCGGGCCGTGGAACCCCACGGCCCGGCTCCTGCGCGCACCGGCTCAGCGGGCGTCGGCTCAGCGGGCCCCGAGGAGGTGTTCGAGGGCGAGCTGGTCCAGCTGCTCGAAGGCCATGCCGCGGCGGGCGGCGGCATCCACGTCGAACTCGTCGAAGGCGGACCGGTCGGCCAGCAACCCGGCCAGGCCGTCCTCGGCGGTGGGCAGGGCCAGTTCGGGCAGTCGGGAGGCGGCGAGCGCGGCCCGGACCTGCGGATCGGACCGGAAGGCGCGGGAACGCTCAGCCAGGAGCAGGTAGTTGCGCATGCAGGCGGCCGCCGAGGCCCAGACGCCGGCGGAGTCCTCGGTGCGCGGCGGCTTGAAGTCGAAGTGGCGGGGGCCGTCGTAGCCGGCCGACTCCAGCAGGTCCACCAGCCAGAAGGCCTGGCGCAGGTCGCCCGCGCCGAAGCGCAGGTCCTGGTCGTACTTGATGCCGGTCTGGCCGTTGAGGTCGATGTGGAACAGCTTGCCGTGCCACAGGGCCTGGGCGATGCCGTGCGGGAAGTTCAGCCCGGCCATCTGCTCGTGGCCGACCTCCGGGTTGAGGCCGACCCGGTCGGGCCGGTCCAGCTCGTTGATGAACGCCAGGGCGTGGCCGATGGTGGGCAGCAGGATGTCGCCGCGCGGCTCGTTGGGCTTGGGTTCGATCGCGAAGCGCAGGTCGTAGCCCTGGTTCTCGACGTACTCGCCCAGCAGGTTGAAGGCCTCCTTCAGCCGGTCGAGGGCGGTGCGCACGTCCTTGGCCCCGCCCGACTCCGCGCCCTCGCGGCCGCCCCAGGCGACGTAGACCTCGGCGCCGAGTTCCACGGCCAGGTCGATGTTGCGGATGGTCTTGCGCAGCGCGTACCGGCGCACGTCCCGGTCGTTGGCGGTGAAGGCGCCGTCCTTGAACACCGGGTGGGTGAAGAGGTTCGTCGTGGCCATCGGCACCTTCAGCCCGGCCGTGTCGAGGGCGGTACGGAACCGCTTGACCGCCTGCTCGCGGGCGGCGTCGCCGGAGCCGAAGGGGATCAGGTCGTCGTCGTGGAACGTGACGCCGTAGGCGCCGAGCTCGGCCAGCCGCTCCACACTCTCGACGGGGTCGAGGGCGGGCCGGGTGGCGTCGCCGAAGGGGTCCCGCCCCTGCCAGCCGACGGTCCACAGGCCGAAGGTGAACCTGTGCGCGGGGGTGGGAACGAGCGGGTCGCTGGTCATGGGGCGCTCCGGATCAGGCCGAGGGCTATTTGTAATGACGAAAAACAAATTAGTATGCCGGGACGCCAGAAGGAACCCCACCGGAGGAACGCATGTCTGCTCAGCGTGTCGTGATCGGTGTCGACAGCTCGACCCAGTCCACCAAGGCCCTCGCCGTCGACCTGGAAACCGGCGCCGTCCTGGGCGAGGGCCGCGCCTCGCACGCCGTCAGCGCCGGCGCCGGACGCGAGAGCGACCCCGAACAGTGGTGGGGGGCGCTCGGCGAGGCCGTGGCGGCCACCGGCTGGGCGGATCGCGCAGCGGCCTGCTCGATCGCCGGCCAGCAGCACGGCCTGGTCACCCTCGACGGGGCAGGCGGGCCGGTGCGCCCGGCGCTGCTGTGGAACGACGTCCGCTCCGCCCCGCAGGCCGCCGGACTCGGAGCCGCGTTCGGCCCGGCCGAGCTCGCCCGCCGTACCGGCAGCGTCCCGACGGCCGCCTTCACGGCCGCCAAGTGGGCCTGGCTGCGCGCGAACGAGCCTGCCGCCGCCGACCGCGTCGCGGCCGTCCGGCTTCCCCACGACTTCCTGACGGAGCGGCTGACCGGTGAGGCGGTGACGGACCGCGGTGACGCCTCGGGGACCGGCTGGTGGGGCCCGGACGGCTACGACCAGGACGTCCTCGACCGGATCGGCCTCGACCACGGGCTGCTGCCACAGGTCCTCCCGCCGGGCGCCCTCGCGGGCACCGTCCGGGCCGGGACGCCACTGCGCGAGGGCGCGTTGGTGGCCACCGGGACCGGTGACAACATGGCCGCCGCCCTCGGGCTGGGCCTGACCCCCGGACGCCCGGTGCTGAGCCTCGGTACCTCCGGCACCGTCTACGCCGTCGGCCGGACCCGGCCCACCGACCCGAGCGGAACCGTCGCCGGCTTCGCCGATGCCCTCGGCGGCTGGCTGCCGCTCGCCTGCACGCTCAACTGCACCCTCGCCGTCGACCGCTTCGCAGCCCTGGTCGGACGCGACCGCGAGGACGTCGAGGCGGGTGGCACGGTGGTGGTCCTTCCCTATCTGGACGGCGAGCGCACGCCGGACCTCCCGGGCGCTTCCGGCCTGGTCCACGGCCTGCGCCACGACACCACGCCCGGACAGGTGCTCCAGGCCGCCTACGACGGCGCCGCCCACGCCCTGCTCGTGGCCCTGGACGACGTACTGCGTGCCGGAGGCGAGAACCCCGCCCCCGAAGAACCGCTGCTGCTGATCGGCGGCGGAGCCCGCGGCAGGGCCTGGCAGCGGACCGTCCTGCGGTTGTCCGGCCGAGCGGTCCAGGTACCCGCGGCACAGGAACTGGTCGCGCTCGGGGCCGCCGCCCAGGCCGCCGCACTGCTCACCGGTGAGCCCGCCGACGCCGTCGCCCGGCGCTGGCGGACCGCCGAGGGCCGGGTACTGGACCCCGTACGCCGTGACGACGACACGCTCGAACGGATCACCAGTACGCTGCGGCGGGCGCGGGCCTTGCAGGAGCTCCCGCCGGCAGAACGATAGGAGGGTCGGCCCAATGGCGGGGATCGGCAGGGCGAGCGGGGGCGCGGAGGCCGTGCCCGCCTCGCAGCAGGGCATGCGCCGGCAGAACCTTGCGGTGGTGATCGGTGCGGTCGCCGCGCACGGTCCGCTCTCCCGGGCGGACGTCGCCGGCCACACGGGCCTGACCAGGCCGGCCGTCTCCTCCCTGGTCGACGAGCTCATCGGCCGTGGCGCGCTGACCGAGACGGAGACCGCGCCCAGCGGACGCGTCGGCCGCCCCGGACGGGCACTGCTCCTGAACGACCGGGGTCCCGCGGGCCTCGGCCTGGAGATCGGCGTCACCCATCTCGCCGCGTGCGTCGTGGACCTGCGCGGTGAACCCCGGGTGTGGCGTCGGGTGGAGCGGGCCAACGCGGGCCGGCCGGCCGGAGAGGTGCTGGCGGAGGCCGCCGCGCTGGGCGCCGAGGCGGAGTCCGAGGCCGCGGCCCTGGGACTGCGCGTCGAGGGCCGCGTCCTGGCCGTGCCGGGGGTGGTGCCGAACGAGCCGGGCGGACTGATCGCGAACGCCCCCAACCTCGGCTGGCAAGCCGTCCGCCCCGCCGACCACTGGCCCGACCCCGACACCGCGCCCGAGCCGGAGAACGAAGCCAACCTCGGGGCGCTGGCCGAGCAGTGGCACCGGGGCAACCCCGCCGAGACCTTCGTACACGTCTCCGCCGAGGCCGGAATCGGTGCCGCACTGATCATCGGCGGGCAGCTGTTCCGGGGCGCCCGCGGCTTCGCGGGCGAACTCGGCCACCTGCCCGTCCATCCGGAGGGCGCCCCTTGCGCCTGCGGGGCACGCGGCTGCCTGGAGCAGTACGCGGGCGAAGCGGCCGTGCTGCGCGAGGCCGGGCTCGCGCACGTCGGCGACCCGGTGGCCCTCCTGGCCGAGCGGGCGGCCGCCGGGGACGCGGCGGCCCTGCGAGCCCTGGACCGCGCGGGCCGGGCCCTCGGCCTCGCCCTGACCTCGGCGGTGGACCTGATCGACCCGGACGGCCTTGTTCTGGGCGGCGCCTACGCCGAACTCGCCGACTGGCTCCTCCCGTCGGTACGCACCGAGCTGGCCGCCCGGGTCACCGTCCGGCCCTGGAACCCGGAGGCGGTGCGCCCCTCCGCCCTGGGGCGCCGCGGACCGGTGCTGGGCGCGGCGTGGTCGACCGTCCGGCAGATCATCGCCGATCCCGCCCGCCTGCCACAGCACTAGGTTCGCAGAAGGGCGACCGGGTCAGTCGTCGATGGCTCGCAGCGGGTCGTCGCTCAGGCTGGCGGCAAGCCACTGCTCCACGGCCGTGATGTGGACGGTCGTGGCGGCGGTGGCCAGCAGGGCGTCGCGTGCCTGGAGCGCGCCGAGGATCTGCTCGTGGTCCTGGTGGGCGTTGTCCAGTGCGTGACGGGTCCGGCTGCCGCGGACGATGCGGACGCGCTGGGTGCGGGTGGAGAGCACCTGCAGAAGCATCGACAGCACGGGGTTGCCGACGGCTTCGACGATCCTGAGGTGGAAGGCGATGTCGTGGGCGACGAACTCTTCCACGGTGGTGGCGGCCCGGGACCTGTCGAGGATCTCGCGCAGTTCCTGGAGGTCCTCCGGCGTCAGCAGGGCAGCGGCCAGCCCGGTCGCCTGCGGTTCCAGCAGTCGGCGCACCTGGATCAGTTGCAGTGCCGTGTGGCCCTGGGAGACGTCGGCGGCGAAGGAAAGGCTCTCCAGCAGGAGATGGGGTTCCAGGCTGGAAACGTACGTGCCGTCGCCCTGACGGGTGATCAGGATCCGCATGGCCGTCAGCGCCCGGACGGCCTCGCGCAGCGAATTGCGGGACAGGCCGAGTTGCGCGGCGAGGATCTCCTCCTTGGGCAGACGGGAGCCGGGAGCGAGTTCGCCGTCGAGGATCATCGCCTTGATCTTGTCGATCGCCTCGTCCGTCAGTGCCACTAACGTGCCTCTCAGTGCGGGGTGTGTACAGGGCGGTGGCTCCGCCGGACCCGGACCGGGGCCTGCGGAGCCGCTTGCGGGACGAGGCTATTCCTGCTTCTCACCGGACGCGAACCGGGAGATGACCAGGGCGACAATGATGATGGCGCCATTGAGGAACTGGTTCCACAGGGGCGGCACGCCCGCCAGCGTCATGACGTTGACGACGAGCTGGAGGGTGAGGACGCCGGTGAGGGCGCCGAAAACGGAACCCTTGCCGCCGTTGAGACTGACTCCGCCGATGACGGTCGCGGCGAAGACCTGGAAGATCCAGCCGCTGCCCTGTGTGGCGGAGATGGAGCCGTAGTGCCCGCTGTAGAGGACACCGGCGAACGCTGCGAGAACGCTGCCGAGGATGAGGACGACCCACACGGTGCGGTCGACGCGGATCCCCGCAGTGCGGGCGGCCTCGGCGTTGCCGCCGATCGCGTACAGTGCCCGGCCGTGCCGGAGCCAGGCCAGCGCACTGCCGCCGATCGCGAAGAGCAGCGCGCACACCCAGATCGCGGCGGGCACGCCCAGCCAGGACGCCCTGCCCAGGTAGGTGAAGGACGAAGGCAGCTCGACGATGGACTGGCCTTCGGAGAGGGCGACTTGCAGTCCGCGGAGCATCGTCAGGGCGCCGAGGGTGACGATGAAGCCGTTGAGGCGCAGCTTGAGGATGAGGAAGCCGTTGACGGCACCGATCAGCGCCCCGACCAGCAGGCAGAGCGGGATCGCCATCCACTCGGGGAAGAGGCCGAGTCCGGTGAACCGGCCCCCACTGGTGGGCAGGACCAGCCACACGGCGATGACGGGAGCCACGCCGATGGTGGACTCCAGGGACAGGTCCATCCGGCCGGCGATCAGGACGAAGGTCGTGGCGAGCACCAGCAGGCTCAGCTCGGTGGACTGCTGGGCCACACCGATCAGGTTGTCGGCGGTGAGGAAGGCCGGCGAGACGATGAACCCGATCAGGCCCAGGACGATGATCGCCGGGACCAGGGACAGTTCACGGAAGCGCCCGAGGCCGCCCCGGTGGCGGGCGGCGTCCGCCGCGGCCGGCACCGCCGTGCTCGGTGCGGGCTCGGTGAGATCTGTGGTGGCGGACATGACTACCTTCCGTGCTCGTCTGCGCCGGATGAGGCGGATGAGGTGGGTAGGGCGAATGTGGGAGTCGTGGTGGCAGGAGCCGGATCGCCGGCGACGCCCTCGATGGCGGCGACGAGGTCCTCGTCCCTCCATCCGTGGTCGAACTCGGCCACCACGCGCCCGTGGAACATGACGACGACCCGGTCGCAGACCTTGAGGTCGTCCAGTTCGTCGGAGACGATCAGCGCGGCTCTGCCGCCGTCCGCGACCTGCCGGATCCTGCCGAGCAGGAACTCCTTGGACTTGACGTCCACACCGTTCGTGGGGCGGATGGCCACGAGCACGTGCGGATCGGTGGCCAGGGCGCGGGCGACGACGACCTTCTGCTGGTTGCCGCCGGAGAGGGCGGAGACCGGGGTGGCGACGCCGGGAGTCTTGATGTCGAGGTCCCGGATCACGCGCTGCGCGAAGGCCCTGGTGCGGGCGGGCAGCACGATGCCGAACGGACCGAGCTGGTCGGTGACGGTGAGCGTCGCGTTCTCCGCCACGCTGCGATTGCCGACCAGCCCCTGGTGGTGGCGGTCCTCGGGTACCAGACCGACGCCGGCGGTGAGCGCGGACGGCACACTGCCGGTGCGCACGGCCTGGCCGCCGACAGAGATCCGGCCGCCCTTGGCACGGTGCAGACCGGCGACCGCCTCACCCACCTGCACGTTGCCGCTGGCGGTGGCGCCGGCGAGCCCGACGACCTCGCCGGAGCGTACGGAGAGGGAGATGTCCTCGCAGGCACCGGGCAGCGTCAGACCGTCGATCGCCAGCAGTTCCGTCGCGTCGGCCCGCGTGCCCGGGGGGCGGCCCGCGGTGGCGGTGACCGTGGAGGAGGACTCGCCGGTCATGGCCTCGACCAGGGCCGTCTGTCCGAGCTCGGTGACGGGTGCGGTGAGGATGTGGGCCGCGTCGCGGTAGACCGTGACCGTGGCGCAGAGGTCGTACACCTCTTGCAGGTGGTGGGAGATGAAGAGGAAGGCGACACCCTGGCGCTGGAGGTCGCGGAGCTTGTCGAAGAGGCGGCCGATGCCGCGGCCGTCGAGCTTCGCGGTCGGCTCGTCGAGGATGATGAAGCGGGCGCCGAACGACAGGGCCCGGGCGATCTCCACGAACTGCCGCTGCTCGACGGTGAGGTCCCTAGCCCGGGCGTCGACGTCGACGTCGACGCCGTACTCGCCGAGGAGCTCCTCGGCGCGGTGGCGCAGCCGCTTCCAGCGGATGGGCCGCAGCGGGGCGCCGCTCTGCCGGTTCAGGAAGAGGTTCTCGGCGACGGTCAGCTCACCGATGATCGTGGAGCGCTGGTAGACGCAGGCGACGCGGGAGCGCCAGGCGTCGATGTCGCCGAAGGCGGGGGCCGGTTCGCCCGAGAAGCGCAGGGCTCCGGTGTCGGGCTGCTGGAGGCCGGTGAGGATGGACACGAGCGTCGACTTGCCGGCGCCGTTGCGTCCGACGAGGGCGTGCGACTCGCCCGGGGCGATGGTGATGCGGGCGTCGCGCAGCGCGACGGTCGCGCCGAATCGTTTGCTGATGCCGGTCGCCTCGGCCACCGGGGCCGGAGTGCCGGGGCCGGTCGCCGGGGCGGTCGCGGTGTCCGCCATGGTGCATACCGTCCTTCGTGTAAGGAGGCTGGGGGGGTGTGTGCGCCCGGGGCTGCAGGGCTACGGAGAGAGGCCGCGGTCGGGGGACGGGGGGCGTCCGTTCCCGACCGCGCGCGGGGACGGGGCCGGTAGGCCATCAGCCGACGTTGTTGCCCCACAGGGTCTTGTCGTCGACGTTGTCCTTGGTGACCAGCGGAGCGGGGAGCTGGTCCTCCAGGCCGTTGGGCAGCTTGATGATGGTGGAGTCGTGGTCGGTCGTGCCCGGCTGGAAGGTCTTGCCCTCGGCGGCGGCCTTGGCGTAGTACAGCGCGTACTTGGCGTAGAGGTCGGCGGGCTGGGAGATGGTGGCGTCGATCCGGCCCTTGCGGATGGCGTCGAACTCCTGCGGGATGCCGTCGTTGGAGACGATGCTGATGTGGCCCTTCTGCCCGGCGGGCTGGAGCAGGCCCTTCTGCTCCAGCAGGGCGAGAGTGGGCTGCAGGAAGACACCGCCCGCCTGCATGTAGATGCCGTTCAGGTCCGGGTGCTGCGCGAGCAGGCTCTGCAGTTTGGCGGAGGCCACGTCGCCCTTCCAGTCGGTGGGCAGCTCGAAGACCTTGATCTGCGGGAACTTCGTCTTCATGCACTCCGCGAACGCCTCGGACCGGTCGCGGCCGTTGATGGAGTCAAGGGCGCCCTGGAGCTCGGCGACCTTGCCCTGGCCGCCCAGCTGCTTGCCGAGGAACTCGCACGCCTTGGTGCCGTATGCCTTGTTGTCGGCTCGGACGACCATGTAGACATCGCCCTTGTCGGGTCTGGTGTCGACGCTGACCACCGGGATCTTCTTCGACGCGAGGGTCTCCAGGGTCGAGGCGATGGCACCGGTGTCCTGAGGTGCCATGACGACGGCCTTGGCGCCCGTGTTCTGGAACACCTGCACGTTGGCGACCAGCTTGGTGACGTCGTTCTGCGAGTTGCTCAGCGGCAGCGCGTTGATGCCGTCGGTCTTGATGCCGTTCTTCACGTACTGCGCGTAGGAGTTCCAGAAGTCGGAGTCGGAGCGGGGCAGGTCGATGCCGATGGCAGTCCTGTCGCCTCCCGAGGCGGCCGAGGAGGGGCTCTCGCGGTTGCACGCGGTGGTGAGACCCAGCAGCGCGAGGACGGCGGTGGCGGCTGCGGCGGTGGAGCGGGTGAGAGTGTGCTTCATTGCCGTGTTTCTCTCCTTGTCCGGGGGGCGCGGCGACGGTCGGGGGGACGTACGCGCCGTGTGGAAGGCGGTGGGGGGCGCCGGACGGCGCACCGAATGATCCGGCCATTCCTCCGATGTATCTCGGACGGGACGTTACGACGACGTTGCCGAGGTTGACAAGAGTGCGCGCCTGGCTTGATGGGACGGGCCCTCGTCCCGCGGGGCGTTGCGGTAGCGCCGGATCCCATCTGACCCCGTGTTATGTCCGACTACTCGCGAGGCGATGGTGTTTCGGGAGACGTGTGCGGACGGCTTCGGAAGAGTCGCCCCAAGGGGGTGTCCGTCGACAACGGCGAGGAAATACATCCGAGGAATCCATTGTCAGGTGCGATCTCCGCGTCTATGTTCGCTGTGGCCCGCGATACATCCGATGAATGACCGTGCGGATGGCCGGAGCCCTGGCGAACGGCCCGTACCGGCGCACCTCAGGTAGCCCGCCCGTACGGCCGATCCCCAAGACGAAACCGAAACCTGTCCGGCAAGGGAGCTGCCCGGTGAAACTGCTACGAGTCGGATCCCCAGGTGAAGAGCGGCCGGCGGTACGCGTCGACGACGGTCGGCTGCTGGACCTCTCCTCCGTGACCCGGGACATCGACGGTGCCTTCCTGGCCTCCGGAGGGATCGACCGGGCCCGCGCGGCGGTCTCGGCGGGGGAGCTGCCCGAACTGGACCGGGACGGCCTGCGCATCGGGCCGCCCGTCACCCGCCCAGGCAAGGTCGTCTGCGTCGGCCTGAACTACCGCGATCACGCCGCCGAGACAGGCGCGGCGCTTCCCGCGCGTCCGGTGGTGTTCATGAAGGACCCGGGCACGGTCGTCGGCCCGAACGACGAGGTACTGATCCCCCGTGGATCGGTGAAGACCGACTGGGAGGTCGAACTCGCAGTCGTCATCGGCCGCCGGGCGCGCTACCTGGACGGACCGGATGCCGCGCGGGCCGTGATCGCCGGGTACGCGATCAGCAACGACGTATCGGAGCGGGAATTCCAACTGGAGTACTCACCGCAGTGGGACCTGGGCAAATCCTGCGAAACCTTCAACCCGCTCGGCCCGTGGCTGGTCACCGCCGACGAGGCCGGCGACCCGCAGGACCTCGGCCTGCACCTGAACGTCAACGGCGTGAAGCGGCAGGACGGTCACACCAGCAACATGATCTTCACCGTCGACCACATCGTGTGGTACCTGAGCCAGTACATGGTCCTGGAGCCGGGCGACGTGATCAACACCGGTACGCCCGCGGGCGTGGCCCTGGGGCTTCCCGGCACCCCCTACCTCCGCCCCGGCGACACGGTCGAGCTCTCCGTCGACGGCCTCGGCAGCCAGCGCCAGATCTTCGCCCAAGCGTGAAAGGCAGCACCACCTTGACTGCAACCACCGCCCGGATCACCGCCGTCGACACCTACGACATCCGCTTCCCCACCTCACGGGAACTGGACGGATCCGACGCGATGAACCCGGACCCCGACTACTCCGCCGCCTACGTCGTGCTGCGCACCGACGCCGGCGACGGGCACGAAGGACACGGCTTCACCTTCACCATCGGACGCGGCAACGACGTCCAGGTCGCCGCGATCGACGCACTGCGACCCCATGTCATCGGCCGCTCCGTCCACGAGCTGTGCGCCGATCCGGGATCGGTCAGCCGCGACCTGATCGGCGACAGCCAGCTGCGCTGGCTCGGCCCCGAAAAGGGCGTGATGCACATGGCGATCGGCGCCGTGGTCAACGCCGTGTGGGACCTGGCGGCCAAGCGGGAGGGCAAGCCGCTGTGGCGGCTGCTCGCCGACGCCTCGCCGCAGTGGCTGGTCTCCCAGGTCGACTTCCGCTACATCTCCGACGCCCTCACCCCCGAGGACGCCCTCACGCTCCTCCACGAGGGCCGCACGGGGCTCGCGGAACGCGAGGCGACCCTGCTGGAGCGCGGATACCCCGGCTACACCACCTCCCCGGGCTGGCTCGGCTACACCGACGAAAAGCTCACCCGGCTGGCCAAGCAGGCCGTCGCCGACGGCTTCACACAGATCAAACTCAAGGTCGGCGCCGACCTGAGCGACGACATCCGGCGGCTGCGCGCCGCCCGCGGCGCCGTAGGTGACGGCATCCGCATCGCCATCGACGCCAATCAGCGGTGGAACGTGCCCGAGGCGATCAGGTGGACCCAGGCGCTCGCCGAGTTCGACCCGTACTGGATCGAGGAGCCGACCAGCCCCGACGACGTACTCGGCCACGCGACCGTACGGCGGGCCGTCGGCCCCGTGAAGGTGGCCACCGGCGAGCACGTGCAGAACCGGATCGTCTTCAAGCAGCTCCTCCAGGCCGGCGCGATCGATGTCCTCCAGATCGATGCGGCGCGGGTCGGCGGGGTCAACGAGAACCTCGCGATCCTGCTGCTCGCCGCGAAGTTCGGTGTCCCGGTGTGCCCGCACGCCGGCGGAGTGGGGCTGTGCGAGCTGGTGCAGCACCTGTCGATGTTCGACTACCTGGCCCTCTCCGGAAGCACCGAGGACCGCGCCATCGAGTACGTCGACCACCTCCACCAGCACTTCGTCGATCCGGTGGTGATCCGGGACGGCCACTACACCGCCCCGCTCGCCCCCGGCTTCTCCGCCACCATGCGTGCGCAGTCCATCGCCGAGTACCTCTACCCGGACGGCACGTTCTGGGTGGCCGACCGCGCCGCGCAGGAGGAACTGGCATGAGCGAACTGACCGGCCTCAGGGCGCTCGTCACGGGCGGCGCGTCCGGTATCGGGCTCGCCACGGCCCGCGCACTGGCGGCGCGGGGCGCGGCCGTCGCCGTACTCGACCTCGATCCGGAAGGCGTGAGCGAACCGCTGCTCGGCCTCAAGGCCGACGTCAGCGACGACGCCTCCGTACGCGCCGCCGTGGAGGAGGCGGCCACGCGGCTCGGCGGCATCGACATCCTCGTCAACAACGCGGGCATCGGCGCCGCCGGCAACGTCGAGGACAACCCCGACGAACAGTGGCACCGCGTCCTGGACGTCAACGTCCTCGGCATGGTCCGCACCACCCGGGCCGCCCTGCCCCACCTGCGCCGGTCCGCACACGCGTCCGTGGTCAACACCTGCTCCATCGCGGCCACCGCCGGACTGCCGCAGCGCGCCCTGTACTCCGCCAGCAAGGGCGCCGTGCTGTCCCTCACCCTGGCCATGGCCGCCGATCACGTCCGTGAGGGCATCCGCGTCAACTGCGTCAACCCCGGCACCGCCGACACCCCGTGGGTCGCCCGGCTGCTCGACGCCGCCGACGACCCCGAGGCCGAACGGGCCGCGCTCAACGCCCGCCAGCCCATGGGCCGTCTGGTGACCGCCGACGAGGTGGCGGCCGCCATCGTCTACCTGGCCGGTCCGGCCGCGGCGTCCGTCACCGGCACCGCGCTCGCCGTGGACGGCGGCATGCAGGGACTGCGGCTGCGCCCGGCGGCCCAGTCGTGAGGACCACCGGGCTGGGCGGCGGCGCGGTGACGGTCTCGGAGCTGGCCCTGGGCTGCGCGGCCCTCGGCAACCTCTACCGCCCGGTCACCGACGAGGCCGCCCACGCCACGGTGGACGCGGCCTGGGACGCCGGGGTCCGTACCTTCGACACCGCCCCCCACTACGGACTGGGCCTGTCGGAACGACGGCTCGGGGCCGCCCTGCAGGGCCGCCCCCGCGACAGCTACACCCTCTCCACGAAGGTGGGCCGGCTCCTCGAGCCGGACCCGCGGGGCATCCCCGGAAACGACCTCGGCCACGGCTTCGCCGTCCCGTCCACCCACCGCCGGGTCTGGGACTTCACCGCCGACGGAGTGCTGCGCTCCCTCGAGGCGAGCCTGGAACGCCTCGGCCTCGACCGCGTCGACATCGCCCTGCTGCACGACCCCGACGACCACGCCGAGCAGGCGCTGCGCGAGGCGTACCCGGCCCTGGAGCGGCTGCGCGGCGAAGGCGTGGTCGGGGCGATCGGCATCGGTATGAACCAGTGCGCCCTGCCCGCCCGCTTCGTGCGCGAGACCGACATCGACGTGGTGCTCCTGGCCGGCCGCTACACCCTCCTGGAACAGGACGGGCTCGCCGAACTGCTCCCGGAGGCGGCCGCCCGCGGCCGCAGCGTCATCATCGGCGGAGTCTTCAACTCCGGGCTGCTGACCGCCCCCCGGCCGGGAGCCACCTACGACTACGCGCCGGCTCCGCAGCCGGTCCTCGAGCGGGCGCTGCGGCTGCTGGCGGTCACCGAGCGCCACGGCGTGCCGTTGCGGGCCGCCGCGCTGCGCTTCCCGTTCGGTCACCCGTCCGTGGCGAGCGTCCTGACCGGCGCCCGTTCCCCCGAGGAGGTGCGCGACACCGTGGAGCAGCTGCGGCGCCCGATCCCGGACGCCTTGTGGGACGAGCTGCGCGCCGAGGGCCTGCTGGACCCGGACACCCCCGTCCCCGTCCCGGCACCCATCGGGGAAACCCCGTCGCCGAAGGAGCCGTCATGAAGGTCGCCCTGCACACCAAGGTCCGCGCCGACCGCATCGAGGAGTACGACGCCGCGCACCGGCAGGTGCCCGAGGAACTGACCGCCGCCATCCGCGCCGCGGGGGTGAGCGAGTGGACCATCTGGCGCAGCGGCACCGACCTGTTCCACGTACTGGAGGTCCAGGACTACCAGGCGATGATCGCCGCACTGGAGAAGCTGCCGGTCAACATTGCCTGGCAGGCGCGGATGGCCGAGCTGCTGGACGTCGTCCACGACTACTCCGAGCAGGGCGCGGACACCACGCTGCCGGTGGTGTGGGAGCTGTGACCGGGGTGGACCACGGGCCGGGAATCGTGGACGCCCACCACCACGTGTGGGACCTGTCCGTCCGCGACCAGGACTGGATCACCGGGCCCGAACTCGCCCCGCTGCGACGGAACTTCTCCCTCGCCGACCTGACACCGCAGGCCCGCGCGGCCGGCGTCACCGCCACCGTGCTGGTGCAGACGGTCACCGCGGCGGAAGAGACCCCCGAGTTCCTGGCCATGGCCGCACGCAGCGACCTGGTCGCCGGGGTCGTCGGCTGGACCGACCTGACCGCACCCGACGTCGCCGACGCTCTCGCCGGGCTGCGTGCCGGCTCCGGTGGGGAGCACCTGGTGGGGATGCGCCACCAGGTGCAGGGCGAGCCGGACCCCCGCTGGCTCGTGCGCCCGGAGGCACTGCGCGGCCTGAGCGCGGTCGCCGAGGCCGGACTCGTCTACGACCTCGTGGTGCAGCCGCACCAACTCGAGGCCGCCATCGACGCCGCGCAGCGTCTTCCCGGCCTCACCTTCGTCCTCGACCACCTCGGCAAGCCGCCCATCGCGTCCGGCGAACTCGCACCCTGGGCGGAGCGGATCGGGCGCCTCGCCGCGCTCCCCAACACCGTCTGCAAACTCTCGGGCATGGTCACCGAGGCCGACTGGGACTCCTGGACGGTCGATGACCTGAGGCCGTACGCCGACACCGTCCTGGACGCCTTCGGCCCCGGGCGGCTGATGTTCGGCTCCGACTGGCCCGTCTGCCGGCTCGCCGCCACCTACGCCCAAGTCGTCGCCGCCGCCGGAGAGATGACGGACGGACTCAGCCCGGCCGAGCGCCACGAGGTCTTCACCGGCACGGCCGTGCGGACCTACGGCCTGACCATCACGGAACCCCCGGACCCGCCACAGGACCCCCCGCCCCAGGACACCCCATGCGCATAGCCCTCTTCATCACGTGCTTCAACGACACGATGTTCCCCCGCACCGGCCAGGCGGTGACCGCACTGCTGGAACGCCTCGGTCACACCGTCGAGTTCCCGCAGGGCCAGACGTGCTGCGGCCAGATGCACTTCAACACCGGCTACCGGCCCGAGACCCTGCCCATGGTGGGCCGCTTCACCGAGGTCTTCGAGGGCTACGACGCCGTCGTCGTCCCCTCCGGGTCCTGCGCGGGCATGGTGCGCGACCACCACCGGGTGGTGGCCGCCCAGTACGGGGACGCCGCCCTCACCGAGGCGGTCGAGCGAGTGGCGCCGACGGTGTACGAGCTGTCGGAACTCCTCGTCGACGTCCTCGGCGTCACCGACGTCGGCGCGTACTTCCCGCACCGCGTCACCTACCACCCGACCTGCCACTCGCTGCGCATGCTCCGCGTCGGCGACCGGCCGCTCGCACTGCTGCGCGCCGTGAAGGGCATCGACCTCGTCGAACTGCCCGACGCCGAGTCCTGCTGCGGCTTCGGCGGCACCTTCGCGCTGAAGAACGCGGACGTGTCCAACGCCATGCTCGCCGACAAGATGCGCCATGTCCTCGGCACCGGGGCCGAGTTCCTGTCCGCGGGCGACAACTCCTGTCTCACGCACATCGGCGGCGGCCTGTCCCGCCTCCGTACCGGCGTCGGAACGATGCACCTGGCCGAGATCCTGGCCTCCACGGAAGGGGACCCGCGGTGAGCGGCGCCGACAACGTCGTATGGCTGGGCACGCCGGCCTTTCCCCAGGCGGCGCGTACCGCGCTCGCGGACACCCAACTGCGGGCGAACCTGCGCCGGGCCACCGGCACCATCCGGGACAAGCGGCTGGCGGTCGCCGCGGAGCTGGAGGACTGGGAGGAACTGCGGGAGACGGCGGCAGCCGTCAAGCGTCACACCCTGCGCCACCTCGACCACCATCTTCTTCGCCTGGAGAAGAGCGTGACCGCCGCGGGCGGAGTGGTCCACTGGGCGGCGGACGCCGCGGAGGCCAACCGCATCGTCACCGACCTGGTGCGCGATACGGCCGAGAGCGAAGTCGTCAAGGTCAAGTCGATGGCGACCCAGGAGATCGGCCTCAACGAGGCGCTCGCCGAGGCCGGCATCCGCGCCTACGAGACCGATCTCGCAGAACTCATCGTCCAGTTGGGCCGCGACCGCCCCTCCCACATCCTGGTGCCGGCCATCCACCGCAACCGCTCCGAGATCCGGGAGATCTTCCGCCGCGAGATGGGGGAGTGGGGAAGGCCGGCTCCCGAAGGGCTCTCCGACGATCCCCGCGATCTCGCCGAGGCTGCCAGGCTCCACCTGCGGGAGAAGTTCCTGCGGGCCAAGGTGGCCGTCTCGGGCGCCAACTTCGCCGCCGCCGACACCGGAACGGTCGTGGTGGTGGAATCGGAGGGCAACGGGCGGATGTGCCTGACCCTGCCCGAGACGCTGATCACCGTGATGGGCATCGAGAAGGTCCTGCCGTCCTTCGCCGACCTGGACGTCTTCCTCCAGCTCCTGCCCCGCTCGTCGACGGGCGAGCGCATGAACCCGTACACCTCCCTGTGGACCGGCGTCACCGAGGGCGACGGCCCGCAGAACTTCCACCTGGTCCTCCTCGACAACGGCCGCACCGCGACGCTGGCCGACGAAGTGGGCCGCCAGGCCCTCGCCTGCATCCGCTGCTCGGCGTGCCTGAACGTCTGCCCGGTGTACGAGCGCACGGGCGGCCACGCCTACGGGTCCGTCTACCCCGGCCCGATCGGCGCCGTACTGACCCCGCAGCTCGTCGGCATCGGCAGTGACATCAAAAGCGGGGCGGCCTCCCTGCCCTTCGCCTCGACCCTCTGCGGCGCCTGCTACGACGCCTGCCCCGTGAAGATCGACATCCCGGAGGTGCTGGTCCACCTGCGCGCGAAGGCCGTGGAGGCAGGGCGGCGCGGCCGCCGCCTGCCCACCGTCGAGGCGCTCGCCATGAAGGCCGCGGGCGCCGTCATGTCCTCCCCGCGCCGATTGGCCGCGGCCCAGAAGCTCGCCGGCCTCGGGGCCCGGCTGGTGGCCCGCGACGGCCGGATCGGCGCCCTGCCGGGTCCGTTCGCCGGCTGGTCCGCCAGCCGTGACACACCCGTGCCGCCCAGGGAAACGTTCCGCGCCTGGTGGCGCCGGACGAGAAGACCCGCGCATGCGGACAGCTCCGCGACGGTGGAAGGGAAGGGACGAGGATGAACGACCGCGAGAGCGTACTGAGCGCGGTGCGGGCAGCCCTGGCCGGGGTGCCCGGATCGGAGGACCCCGACGACATACCGCTCCCGGACAACCCGCGCGCCGACCACGCGGGACCGGACGTCATCGGGCTCTTCGCCGAACGCGCCGCCGAATACCGCGCCACGGTGGTCCGGGTTCCCGCTGCCGGTGTGGCGGCGGCCGTCGGGCGCGCGCTGGCCCGCACCGGGGCCCGGTCCCTGGTGGTGCCGCCCGGGTTTCCCGAGGACCTGCTCCCGGAAGGGCCCTGGACGCGGCTGGAAGACGCTCCGCCGCTGACCGTGGGGCAACTCGACGGGGCGGACGCCGTGGTCACCACCGTCGCCGTCGCGATCGCCGTCACCGGCACCGTGACCCTCGACCACGGACCCGGCCAGGGGCGCAGGGTCCTCACCTTGCTGCCGGACCAGCACGTCTGCGTGGTCCGGGCGGACCAGATCGTGCCCGACGTCCCCGACGCGCTGAGCCGGCTCGACCCCTGCCGGCCGCTCACGCTCATCTCGGGCCCCTCGGCCACCAGCGACATCGAGCTGGACCGTGTCGAGGGCGTGCACGGGCCCAGGACGCTGGACATCGTCCTGGTCGTGGACGCATAGCGCCCGGTGCGCTGCCCCCTCCCCCCCTCCCCCTCACCCGCTCACCGAACAGACCGCTTCCCCCTGCCCATTCACTCTCCAGGAGTCGAAGATGTCCTCCTCCCCCCTCAGCCGACGCTCCCTGATCAAGGCCGCCGCCCTCGCCGGCGGCGCCGTGGCGTTCGGTCTCCCACAGGTCGTGTGGCCCGCCACCGCCCAGGCGTACGGCGTCCCCTCGAAGCTGGACTGGTGGTACCAGGCCAGGTTCGGCATGTTCATCCACTTCGGGTCCTACTCCTACCGCGGCCACGGCGAGTGGGCGTTCTCCAGCGAGAACTGGAACAAGGCCGACTACCAGGCCCAGGTGACCACCCCGTTCAACCCGGCGAGCTTCAACGCCGCGAACATCGCCGAACTGGCCAAGAACGCCGGCATGAAGTACCTCGTGATCACCGCCAAGCACCACGAGGGCTATGCGATGTGGGACTCCAACGTCGCGGGCTTCACCGACACCACCGGCACCAAGCAGTACAACCTGCACGACTACAAGGGCTTCCAGCCCGACCTGCTGGCCCAGCTGAAGACCGAGTGCGAGAAGCGGGGCGTCAAGTTCGGGCTCTACTACTCGATCCTGGACTGGAGCCACCCCTCCCAGACCATCAACCGGAGCACCCTCTTCTCCGACATGTCCTCGCAGGCCGCCCGCACCGCCTATATCAACGACATGAAGGCCCAGCTGCAGGAACTGCTCGACCGCTACGACCCGGCGGTCCTGTGGTTCGACGGCGACTGGTGCGCCAACCCGGCCGCCCCCACGCTCACCGACTGGTGGACCAAGGCCGACGGCGAGGACCTCTACAGGTGGCTGATGGCCCGCAAGCCCGGACTCGTCGTGAACGAACGCGTCAAGCGCGACCTCGGCCTGGGGGACTTCGCCTGCCCGGAGCAGACCGTGCCCGTCACGCCGCTGGACCGGCCGTGGGAGACCTGTGCCACGATGAACGGCCAGTGGGGCTACACCGACTGGGCCGAGAACAACTACAGGCCGGTGAAGGACATCGTCCAGGAGATGGTCACGGTCGTCTCCCGGGACGGCAACTACCTGCTCAACATCGGCCCCAAGGGCGACGGCACCGTGACCGCCGGAGCGACGACGGTACTGACCGGGCTGGCTTCCTGGATGGCCACCCACGCCGACAGCATCCACGGGACCAGCGGCAGCCCCTTCGCCGTCGAGCCGTCGTGGGGCAGGATCACCAAGAAGGACGGCAAGCTCTTCGCCCACGTCTTCACATGGCCGACGGGCGGCACCCTGCAGGTCCCGGCGGTCCAGAACACCATCAGCCGCGTCTACTTGATGAGCAATCCCTCGGTTTCGCTCGCCTACACGGTCAGCGGCGGCCAGATCAACGTCAGCGTGCCGGCCACGGCGCCCAACGCGAACGACTCCGTGGTCTGCGTGGAGGTCAGCGGCATGCCGGCGGTCCTCGCGGGCGGCGTCTACCGGCTGGTCAGCGCGCAGAACGGCAAGGCCCTCGACAACGCCAACACCACCACCGAGGGCGGCCAGGTCGCCCAGTGGGCCCCCAACGGCGGCACTCCCCAGCAGTGGACGGTCACCGACCTGGGCCACGGCTACTACAAGCTGGTCTGTGTCCGCAGCGGAAAGGCCCTCGACGACAACGGCAGCACCTCCGACGGCACGGTGCTGGTCCAGCGCACCGACGGCGGCGGTCAGGGCCAGCAGTGGGCGGTCGCCGCGCTGGGCGGGGGTGCGTTCCGGCTCACCAACCGGCACAGCGGAAAGGTCCTGGACAACGGCTACGCGAGCGGGGACGCAATCCCGGTCATCCAGTGGTCCTCCAACGGCGGCCCCGCGCAGAACTGGAACCTGACCAAGATCGGCTGAAAGCGCGCCCGGGGTGGCGTGCCGAGGGCACGCCACCCTGCCTCACACCCCGCCTCAGACGGAGAAGGTGACGCGCGCGAGCCGCACCGTGCCGCGCAGTCCGAGGCGCACTTCGTGCACACCGGCCGCCACGCCGACGGGGGCGCTCACGGTGGCGTAGTCGTACGGACCGGCCGTGCCCGGGGACAGCGCGAGCACGGCCAGCACCGGACCGTCACCCAGTGAGAGTTCGACCGTGCCCTCACCCGCGGCCTCCACCGTGATCCCGGCAGCCCCCTTCGTGAAATCACAGTCACGGAACACCAGCTCGCCCGCACTCCGGCCGGCCACAGGGGCGACGGAGTCACCCGAGGTCTTCGTACGGTCCACGATCTCGGTGCCGCTCTGGTCGTCGAAGTCCACCGCGTCCAGGCCGGCCGCCATGACCGGCCGGGGGAGGGACGGCTCGCCGTCGAGCTCGACGGTCCGGGTGAGGCGGATGTCCTCGCTGGACGCCCCTACGAGGATCTCGTAGGGACCCGGTGCCACCCGCTGACGCCCCTGCGCCACGTCCCAGAACGCGAAGGCCGACATCGGCAGGCTGAAGGCGACCTCCGTTACCTCGCCGGGCGCGAGCGTCACCCGCCGGTGCGCGGCCAGTTCCCTGCGGGGCCGTGGCAGCGAGGGGTCCACGGCCCGGGTGTAGAGCTGGGCGACCTCGTCCGCGGTGACGTCACCGGTGTTGGCGACCGTGAAGGACACGTGCATCGTCCCGTCCTCGACGCGGGTCGTGAGGCCTTCGTAGGAGAAGGACGCGTACGACAGGCCGTGGCCGAAGGGGAAGAGGGGCGTGCCCTCGAAGTAGAGGTACGTCTGACGGCCGCCGATCACGTCGTATTCGAGGAGGTCGGGCAGGTCGCGGTCGTCGGCGTACCAGGTCTGCGGGAGGCGGCCGGCGGGGGAGACGTCGCCGGCCAGGATCCGGGCCAGGGCGCTGCCGGCCGCCTGGCCGCCGTGGGCCGTCCACAGCAGCGCCGGCACCTCGGCGTGATCGACCGCGTACGGGTACGCCGACACCAGAGCCAGCACCGTGTTCGGGTTGGCCGCGCGGGCCGCGCGCAGGAGTCGCTCCTGGTGGGCGGGCAGGGCCAGGGTCGTACGGTCTTCGGTCTCGCGTCCGTTGATGTGCGGATCGTTGCCCGCGACCACCAGGACCACGTCCGCCTGCGAAGCGGCCCGGTGCACCGCGTCCTCGCCCCTCTCGACGAAGACGACCTCGAAGATCTCCCCGCTCCCGGCGGCAACCTTCAGGCCGTCGGCGGCGACAGAGACGGGGAGGCCCGTAGCGACGTGCCGGAGGAGGTGCCCGTTCCCGTGCGGTTCCAGGCGGAACGTCTCCTGGACGACCCACCCTCCGGGCTGGTCGGCGGAGGCCCGGACACGGCCGTCCTCGGCGACGGAGAGGTAGCGGCCGTCGGGGGCGCGCAGGGTCGCCGCGCCCTCGCCCCAGTCGACGAGGGAGAGCTCGGTGCCGGTCGCGCCGGTGGTGAGCGGGGGCAGGTCCGTCCGGCCCGCGAGCAGGGCCGGGTCGAGGGCGCCCGCGGCGCCGCGCACCTCGTCGTCGGCGACCGCCTCGGGTACGTGCAGGAAGGTTCCGGCCGAGGTCTTCAGCAGGATCCGGTCCGCGCCCTCCGCGAACCGCACCTCTTCCGGGCCGAACCGCTCGTACAGGCCTGCCAGCGGCGTGGAGCGGTGCAGGAGCGTGCCGCTGTACCAGTCGAGCTTGCACTCGTCGGCGAGCGGGCCGACCACCGCGATCCGGGTGCCGGACGCGAGCGGCAGCAGGCCACCGCTGTTCTTGAGCAGCACGACGGCCTGCTCGGCCGCCTCCTGGGCGAGGGCCCGGTGGGCCGGGGTGTCGAAGTCCGCGGTGAGCGCGTGGGGGTCGTGTTCCGGGTCGAACTCGCCGAGGCGGAAGCGGACCGAGAGCTGGCGGCGGACCGCCACGTCGATGTCCGGCTCGGTCAGCAGGCCCTGCGCGAGTGCGCCGCGGATCCGTGCGGTGATCTGCGAACTGTCGGTGCCGTGGTCGGTGAAGCTGTCGACGCCGGCCAGCAGCGCGGCGGCCGTCGCTTCCTCGTGGGTGTCGAAGTAGTGCTCGGAGTCGACCAGGTTGGAGGGCGCGCCCGCGTCCGAGCAGACCAGCAGCTCCTCGTCTGTCCAGGTGCGCAGATGCTCGCGCAGATACGGCGACACGTGGTTCGGGCGGCCGTTGACCAGGTTGTACGCCGGCATCACTCCGGCCACGGCGCCCGCCTCGACCGTCTCGCGGAAGGCGCGCAGGTCGTATTCGTGCAGGACGCGCGGGCGGACCGAGGAGGAGGTGACGTCGCGGCCCGTCTCGTTGTTGTGGGCCAGCCAGTGCTTGAGGACGGGCGCGGTGCGCCAGTACGCCGGGTGCTCGCCGCGCAGCCCGCGCGTGTAGGCGGTGGCGATGGCCGAGGTGAGCTTCGGGTCCTCCGAGTAGCCCTCCTCGTTACGGCCCCACAGGGGGTGGCGCAGCAGGTTCACGGTCGGGGCCCAGACGTTCAGCCCCACGCGGTCGTCGCGGGTGCGCATCGCGCGGACCTCCTTGGAGACCGCCTCGCCGACCCGTCGTACGAGATCCGTGTTCCAGGTCGTGCCCAGGCCCACCGCCTGCGGGAAGACGGTGGCCGGGCCCATCCAGGCGACGCCGTGCAGGGCCTCCTGACCGGTGCGGAACGCGGCGACGCCGAGCCGCTCCACGGCGGGCGCGAACTGGTGCAGGAATCCGATCTTCTCGTCGAGCGCGAGCCGCGACAGGAGGTCGTCGATGCGCTTCGCGAAAGGAAGCGTCGGGTCGCGGAAAGGTGGTGGTGTGTGTGGCGTATGTGCGGACACGCGGGATCCCCTTGAGGTGGAGCGGCAGGTGCTTTCGAAGCGCTTCGATGCTCGTCAGGCATCAGGGTGGGCGTCAAGGGATCCATGCCCTTGCCTCAAGCAGCGCATGCGAAGAGTCTCTTTCCGGCCGCGGGGGAATCTTGGAAGCCACCCTTGTGCGCCCCTGGGTGTTCACTTAACCTCACTGCAACATCGAAGCGCTTCGACTGTAATGCGCGTCGCAGTGGTCGGATGTCCGCTTCAGCTGAGTCAGTTCCAGTCACGACACCGCAGCCGACGGCCCCACCGCCGGGTGACCAGGTGCGCCATGAAGGGTTGACGCAATGACGCCGAATGCCGCCTCCTCCGGACCGAGCCGGAGAAGCTTCCTCGCCTCCACGGCGGTCGCCACCGCGGCGGTGGCCGGGGGAATGCCGCTGCTCACCGCCTGCGGCGGCTCGGGCAGCGGGACGCCCAACGGGACCACGGCGGGCAAGGGCGCCGACAAGCTGCTCCCGACGTACGTCGCCAGCACGGTCGCCAAGCCGGACCTTCCTTCGAAGAACGGTTCGTCGGACGGTTACATCGCCAAGGTCGACCTCGCGGCCCTCGCCGCCTCGGTCCCGGCCAAGCTCGGCACCGGCGTTCCCCTCAAGATCATGTCCCCGCTCTGGGGCACCCCGCCGAAGGCCGGGTGCGCGTACTACGAGGCGGTCGACGCGGCGGCTGGCACCAAGGTCACCTGGCAGAATCAGGACGGCAACACCTACGGCGAGAAGCTCGGCGCCGTCCTCGCCTCCAGCTCCGTACCCGACATGGTGGTCGTGGCCAACTGGCACCTGGTCGGCAAGATCGCGAACGCGGTCACCGCGAAGTTCATGGACCTCGGCCCCCACCTGGCGGGCGACAAGGTCAAGAAGTACCCGAACCTGGCCGCGATTCCGTCCGACGCCTGGCGCATGGGCATCTTCGGCGGCGCGCTGCGCGGTATCCCGATGCCCGCCGCCTCCGCGAACTTCATCGTGCCGTTCTACCGCAAGGACCTCTTCGACAAGAAGGGCTGGTCCGTACCCAAGTCGGCCGACGAGTTCCTCAGCTGGGCCAAGGACGCCACCAGCGCCAAGGCCAAGGTGTGGGCCTGCGGTGACATGAGCTGGCTCTCGGGGAGCATCTTCGGCGCCTGTCCCAAATGGAACATCGACGACGACGGCAAGCTGAGGTACGCCATCGAGCGGCCCGAATACCTCGAGGCCCTGGAGTGGACCCGCAAGCTGTTCGACGCCGGTGTGGTCCATCCCGATGACATCGCGCGCTCCGGCGACTCGGGACAGCGCTTCACCGCCGGAGAGATCCTGGTCTTCAACGGCGACATGTCCGCCTGGTACCAGAAGACGGCCGAACAGGCCCAGGCCAACCCGGGCTTCCAGATCGACGCCATGGACATCTTCGGCGCCGCCGGCGGCAACCCGACGCTGTGGGCGTCCTCGCCCGCCATCATCTGGTCGCTGATCAGCAAGGACGCCTCGAAGGAGACCGTGGAGAACGCGCTGGCCGCGGCCAACTTCTCGGCCGCTCCCTACGGCACCAAGGAGCGGATGCTCGTCGACTACGGCGTCGAGGGCACCCACTACACGGTCAGGGACGGCGTCCCCGTCAAGACCGACCAGGGTAACTCCGAGCTGATCAACGCCTGGACGATGCTGGCGGCCCCGGCTCCCTACTACGCCCACCCCGACTTCCCCGAGGTCGCCCGCAAGCAGGTCGAGTGGCAGCAGCGGATGGGGGCCTTCATGAAAAAAACGTCCATATACGGCATGACCATCGTCGAGCCGACCCGCTACGCCAACCTCGCCAGCCAGCACGAGCAACTGCAGATCGACTACGTGCGGGGCAACAAGAAGCTCTCCGACGTGCAGGCCGCCATCTCCACCTGGAGGTCCTCCGGCGGCGACGAGCTGCGCGACTGGTACAAGAAGCTCCTCGACGAGAACGGCAGCGGCAACTGATGTCCCTCACGGCCGGGAGCAGGCCCGACGGGACTTGTTCCCCCGCGGCCGTCGAGAAGCCGACGCCGGTCGCGCTCGCCACCGCGGGGACGAAGGCCGGGGCCGCCACCGCGGGGACGAAGGTGCGGGCGCCGGGCGGGAAGAGCAAGGGCGGCACGGTCGCGTTCCGGATCCGGCTGCGCCGTGACCGTGCGCTCATCCTGATGACGGTGCCCGTCATCCTGCTGCTGTTGCTCTTCAACTACCTCCCGCTGCTCGGCAACATCGTCGCCTTCCAGGACTACGACCCGTACGTCTCCAGCAACGGCATCACGGCGATCTTCCACAGTCCCTGGGTCGGCTTCGAGCAGTTCTCGCGGATGTTCGAGGACCCGCTGTTCTGGAGCGCCACCAAGAACACCCTCCTCCTGTTCGCGCTCCAACTGGTGCTGTTCTTCCCGGTCCCCATCGCCCTCGCGCTGCTCATCAACAGCGTGATCCGGCCCCGGGTGCGGGCCGTGGCGCAGGCGATCATGTATCTGCCGCACTTCTTCTCGTGGGTCCTCGTCGTCACCGTGTTCCAGCAGCTCTTCGGCGGCGCGGGCGTCATCGCCCAGACCCTGGAGCAGCACGGGTGGAGCGGCTTCGACCTGATGACCAACGCGGACCTCTTCAAGTACCTGGTCACCGCGCAGTCCGTGTGGAAGGACGCCGGCTGGGGGATCATCGTCTTCCTCGCGGCCCTGTCCGCCGTCAGCACCGACCTGTACGAGGCCGCCGCCATGGACGGCGCGGGGCGCTGGCGCCGCATGTGGCACGTGACGCTGCCAGCGCTGCGCCCGGTGATCGCGCTGCTGCTCGTCCTCAGGGTGGGCGACGCGCTGAGCGTCGGATTCGAGCAGTTCCTGCTCCAGCGGGACGCGGTCGGCGCGGGGGCCAGCGAGGTTCTCGACACGTACGTGTGGAACATGGGCATCCAGAACGGCGACTTCAGCTACGCGGCCGCGGTCGGCCTGGCCAAGGGGCTCATCGGAATCTGCCTCGTCCTGGGCGCGAACAAGTTCGCGCACCTGCTGGGCGAGCAGGGGGTGTACAAGAAATGAGCCTCAACACACAGCTCGTCCGCAGCCTCAAGGCCCCCGCCCGCCCCGTGTGGGAGGAGTCGCCGAGCAAGGCGGGACTCGCCGCCAAGAGCGGCTTCCTCCTTCTCTGCTGCCTGGGGGTGCTCGCTCCGCTGTGGATCGTGATCGTCACCAGCCTCTCTCCCAAACCCGTGATCGACCGGGTCGGCGGCCTCGTCGTGATCCCCCGGGGCATCACCTTCGTCAACTACACCGAACTGCTCGGCGGTGGCCAGGTCAGCCGGGCGATCATGGTCTCGGCCGGTGTCACGCTCTTCGGCACGCTGTTCTCGATGACGGTGTCGGTGCTGGCGGCCTACGGCCTGTCGCGGCCGGGGAGTCTGGGCCATCGGTTCTTCCTGATGACCATGATGGCGACCATGTTCTTCGGGGCCGGCCTCATCCCGACGTATCTCCTGGTGCAGTCGCTGGGGCTCACCGACACCTATCTGTCGCTGGTCCTGCCGAGCGCGGTCAGTGTCTTCAACATCCTGGTCCTGCGGGCCTTCTTCATGGGGATCTCACCCGAACTCACCGAGTCTGCCCGCATCGACGGGGCCGGCGACCTGCGCATCCTGCTGACCATCATCATGCCGCTGTCGCGCGCCGTGCTGGCCGTCATCTCGCTGTTCTACGCGGTCGGCTACTGGAGTTCCTGGTTCAACGCCTCCATCTACCTCTCCGACCAGGAGATGATGCCGCTGCAGAACGTGCTCATCCAACTGGTCCAGAAGCACACCGAAGCGCCGACCGGCCTCCAGCAGGCGGTCCGCACCGGACAACTCTCCTCGCTGGGACTGCAGATGGCCGTCATGGTCCTCGCGCTGATCCCCGTCGCGATCGCCTCCCCCTTCGTCCAGCGGCACTTCAAGAAGGGCATGCTCACCGGCGCAGTCAAGGGCTGAAGCCGCCCCCTCCGGTCCGCCTCGCCACCGACCGCTGCCGCCCGCACTACGAGGAGCCCCTCCGATGCCCGACCTGAGCGATGCGACACGAGGCCGTCTGCTCTTCGGCGGCGACTACAACCCGGAGCAGTGGCCCGAGGAGACCTGGCACGAGGACGTGCGGCTGATGAAGGCGGCCGGGGTCAACTCCGTCACCCTCGGCGTCTTCTCCTGGTCGACGCTGGAACCGGCGCCCGGCGCCCGGGAGTTCGGCCGACTGGACACGCTGATGGACCTGATGCACGAGAACGGCATCGGCGTCGTCCTCGCCACCCCGACCTCCTCGCCACCGCCCTGGCTGGGCCGGCTCCACCCGGACACCCTGCCCGTCACCGAGGACGGCCGCACCGAGTGGTGGGGCGGCCGCCAGCACTTCTCGCACTCCAGTGCCACCTACCGGCGCTACGCCGCCGCCATCACCGAGGACCTCGCCGCCCGCTACGGCGGCCACCCGGCGCTGACGATGTGGCACATCAACAACGAGTACTGCACCTTCGACTACGGCGACGAGGCCGCGGCGGCCTTCCGCCGCTGGCTCCGCGAGAAGCACGGAACCCTCGAAGCCCTCAACGAGACCTGGGGCACCGCCTTCTGGAGTCAGGGCTACGACACCTGGGACGGCATCCTGCCGCCCCGCCTGCCCCACTACATGCGCAACCCCACCCAAGTGCTGGACTTCCGGCGCTTCACCTCCGACATGCTCCTGGAGTGCTACGCCGCCGAGCGGGACATCGTCCGCAGCCACACCCCGCACCTGCCGGTGACCAGCAACTTCATGCCGCTGTGGGTGGGCCAGGACGCCTGGCGCTGGGCGCAGGAGGAGGACGTGGTCTCCGTCGACATCTACCCGGATCCGCGCGACCCGCTGGGTGCCCAGAGCGGCGCCCTCGTCCAGGACATGACCCGCTCCCAGGCGCGCGGGCCGTGGATGCTCATGGAGCAGGCCGCCGGGCCCGTCAACTGGCGGGGCGTGAACCACCCCAAGCCCCGGGGACTGGGCCGGCTCTGGTCCCTCCAGGCCGTGGCCCGGGGCGCCGACGCCGTCTGCTACTTCCAGTGGCGCCAGTCCCGCCAGGGCGCGGAGAAGTTCCACTCCGGCATGGTCAGCCATGCCGGGGAACATGGCCGTACCTTCCAGGAGGTCAAGCAGCTCGGAGCGGATCTGGAGCGGATCGCCTCCGGGGTGAGCGGCCGGAACGTCACCGCGGACATCGCGGTCCTGCACGACTGGAACGCCTGGTGGGCCGGAGCCCAGGACGGCCGACCGTCCAAGCTGGTGGACTACCCGGACATCCTGCGCGCCTGGCACCGGGCGCTGTGGCAGGCGCACTTCACCACGGACTTCGCCCACCCCGAGCACGACCTGACGCCGTACGCCGTGGTCGTCGTGCCGCAGCTGTACGCGCTCACCGACGCGGCGATCGACAATCTCCTCGCCCACGTCCGCCGGGGTGGCACCCTCGTCTGCGGCTTCCAGACCGGCGTCGCCGACCAGGACGACCGGGTCCGCGCCGGCGGCATGGATTACCGGCTGCGCGAGCTGTTCGGCATCCGCACCCTGCACGAGTGGTGGCCGCTGGACGCGGGGGAGAGCGTCACCTGCGAGGGCTTCAGGGCGTCCCTGTGGTCCGAGGAGCTGGAGGCCGACGGCACCGCCGAGGAGACCGCGGCGTACAAGGGCGGTGAACTGGACGGACTGCCCGCGGTCCTGCGCAAGGGCCGGGCCTGGTACCTCTCCACGCTCCCGGAGCCGGAGGCGCTGCGCGACCTGCTGGCCGGGATCGCCTCCGCCGCGGGCGTCCGGCCGGTGCTCGAAGGCCTCCCCGAGCAGGTCGAGGCCGTCCGCCGGGGCGAGGCGCTGTTCGTGCTCAACCACGGCCGCGAGCCGGTGACCGTCGAGGTGCCCGGCACCCACCACGACCTCCTGACCGGGACGGCCGTGACCGACCGGGTGACCCTCGGCCGCCGCGGCGTGGCGGTGCTCCGGTCGTCGAAGCCATGACTTCTTCCGGTGGCGCCCACCCGATCGATCGCGTCGCCGGAGAGGATCGCGTCCCCCGCCAGGGGGCGCAGTAGCACTCCCGCAATTTCCCCCCACCCATGGAAGGGACACCATGGTCAAAAATGCGATGCGCAAGATCGCCATGACGGTGCTGGCGCCGGCGATGGCTCTCGGAGCCACCGTCGGGCTGGCCTCCGCCCCCGCTTCGGCAGCAGTGTGGAACTCCTGCGACCAATGGGGCAGCACCAGCCTGAACGGCTACAAGCTCTACAACAACGTCTGGGGCTCCGGTACCGGAAGCCAGTGCATCTGGGCCAACTCCGGGACCGGCTGGGGTGTCTGGGCGAACCACCCCAATACCGGCGGCATCAAGTCCTACCCCAACTCGACGAAGGCGATCAACAAGACGATCGACTCCCTCGGCTGGCTCACCAGCAGCTACAACGTCAGCGTCCCGTCGTCCGGCGCCTACAACACCTCGTACGACATCTGGGACACCGGCCACCGGTACGAGATCATGCTCTGGGTCAACTACAACGGGGCCGTCGGCCCGATCGGCACCTGGCAGGCCACCGTCTCGCTCGGCGGACACAACTGGAACGTCTACAAGGGCACCAACGGGTCGAACCAGGTGTTCTCGTTCCTGCGGACGTCCGACTCCAACTCCGGAACCGTGGACGTCAAGCCGATCCTCAACTGGATCGCGCACACCAAGGGCTGGATGCCCGGCAGCGAGACCATCGGCGACGTCCAGTTCGGCTATGAGATCACCTCGTCGTCCGGTGGCCTCAACTTCACCACCAACAACCTGACCGTCAGCGGAGGCTGACCCGAGACTTCAGGGCCGAGGCCGGTCCGCGCCTTCCCGGGCGCGGACCGGCCTCGGCCCGCAGGCGTTTCGGCCCCGCAGGCGTGTCGGGTCAGGAGGCGGGGGAGGGCGCGGCTCCGGTACTCTCCCGTACCGTCAACTCGGGGGCGATGAGCACGACTTCATCGGTTCCGCGGCCGTCGAGCTTGGCGACCAGACGGTCGACCGCGTGCCGGCCCATCTCCTGTGCGGGGATGGAGACCGACGTCAGCCGCACCGAGGCCTGGACGGCCACCTGGTCCGGGCAGATCGCGACCACCGACACGTCCTCGGGCACGGCGCGGCCCTGGCGGCGCAGCAGGGCGAGCAGCGGCTCGACCGCCTGCTCGTTCTGTACGACGAACCCGGAGGTGCCCGGGCGCTCGTCGAGGATGCGGGCGAGGGTGACGGCCATCGCGTCGTAGCCGCCCCCGCACGGCCGGTGCAACATCCTCATGCCCAACTCCCGGGCCTGGGAGCGGAGTCCGTCGAGAGTGCGCTCGGCGAAGCCGGTGTGCCGTTCGTAGACCGCGGGGGCCTCGCCGATGACGGCGATGTCGCGGTGGCCGAGCGTCGCCAGGTGCTCGACGCACAACGCGCCGGTGGCCTTGAAGTCGAGGTCGACGCAGGTCAGCCCCGAGGTGTCGGCGGGCAGCCCGATCAGTACGGACGGCAGGTCGGTGCCGCGCAGCAGCGGCAGCCGCTCGTCGTCGAGTTCGACGTCCATCAGGATCATCGCGTCGGCGAGCCCACTGCCGGTGACGCGGCGGACGGCGTCGGGCCCCTCCTCGCCGGTCAGCAGCAGCACGTCGTACCCGTGGGTCCGGGCCGTCGTGGCGACCGCGATGGCGATCTCCATCATCACCGGCACGTACATGTCGGTGCGCAGCGGAACCATCAGCGCGATGATGTTCGACCTGCTGCTGGCCAGGGCACGCGCACCGGCGTTCGGGTGGTACCCCAGCTCGCGGATGCTCTGTTCGACCCGCAGTCGGGTGGTCGCGGAGATGGACCGCTTGCCGCTGAGGACATAGCTCACCGTGCTCGCCGACACTCCGGCGTGCTGGGCGACCTCGACGAGGGTTACCATCTAGCTCTCCCAGCCTTGTGAAACGCTTCGACAGTCCGCGTCATACCATATACGTGGTGTTCCGCACGCCGACCCTAGCTCCAGCATGGACGCGTGTCCAACCCTGAGTCGAAGCGCTTCGACGATCCGGGTGGGGGTGCCCCGGCCGCCCGGGGGCGCGGGCGGCCGGGGCGCGGGCGGGGGCGTGGCGCGTCAGGAGACCGTGCCGGTGACCGCGCTTGCGGACTTGGTGACGTGGTAGGTGGCGGTGGCGCCGCTGTAGAAGTGGAAGACCAGCGTCGCCGGCTGTCCGTCGTGGAGCGCGCTCAGGAACTCGGGGGTCAGGATGATCGTGCCGTTCGGGTAGTCGGGCGAGAACGCCTTGTTGAACTCCTGGTAGGGGTTCCAGTCGATCGGGCCGGCGTTGGTGCCGTCGGCGTAGGTGGCGTGCATGGTCGCCAGGTCGTTGCCCCGGTACTGGGTGGGGACGGCGAACGAGTCCGTGGTGCCGGTGGCGGCCGCCACCGACGGAGCGTCGTTGGTGACGATGTCGATGTTCCAGGGCAGCCCACTGGTGAACCGGGCCTGGAGCGTCGAGTTGACGCCGTAGGCGCGGTTGCCGACCAGGCGGGTGAGCGCCTTGGCGGTGAAGGTCAGCTGGTTGCCGGTGACGGTGTAATCCCGTCCGGCGACCAGCCTGGTGTCGCCCTGCCACAGTCCCCGGAAGAAGGTGCCGTTGAGGTTCAGGGTGAGCGACTTGTCCGTGACCGGGCCGGACTTCGGGACGAAGACCTTGTCGAAGGATGCCGTGCCCGAGCGGGTGGTCCAGCTCGACTTGATCGCGGCGAACAGGGCCGGGTCACGCCACTGGAGGGTGTCGCGGTTCAGGTAGCCGAACGCGTCCCACAGGGCGGTGGTGAAGCCGTACTTGCGGGCCCCGTAGCCCACGTGCTCGTAGTACTTCAGCGCCTCGCCCCGCTCGATGCGGGAGGGGTGGAACTGATCGGGATAGCCCAGCAGACCGTACTCGCCGAGATAGAGCGGGATGCCCCTGGCGACGAAGGTGCGGTGCATGGCGGCGAAGGAATCCTCCAGGTGCTTCTGCGCGACGTCGTCGTACAGGGTGCCGCCCGCCACGTTCACGCTGAACGGGTACCAGCTGTAGAAGTGCACCTGCGCGATGAGCTGACGGTCCTTCAGTGAGGTGATCGTGGTGTACAGGTTGTCCAGGTGGACCTGGTCACCGCTGCCGCCCGGCGTGGTCAGCGACAACATGCGGTTCGCGTTCGCGCCGCCCGAAGCGCGGACCACGGAGTGGAACGAGGTCTGCAGCTCCTTCAGGTAGGAGGCCTTCTGCGCGTCCGTGGCGTTGGCGAAGCTCGGCTCGTTGATGCCCTCGAAGATCAGGGTGCGCGGCGCGTCACGGAAGGTCGTGGAGATCTGGGACCAGGTGGAGTTGAACCGGGCCATCACCTTGTCGTGGTCGCTCGTGATCTTCTCGACCCACATCCACGAGTCGTGGTGGACGTTGAGCACCACGTACAGGCCGTCGGCCAGCGCCCAGTCGACGATCTGCTTGACCCGGGCCATGTAGGCGGCGTCGATCGTGTACGGCGCGGTGGCGGATTGGTGGTCGGTCCAGGTCACCGGGATGCGGACGCTGCGAAACCCCTGGCCGGCTATGGTGTCGAACGTCGCCTTGGTGGTCTGTCCGTTGCCCCAGGACCCCTCGTCCGGGATGGCGTCCAGGGTGTTGCCCAGGTTCCAGCTGGGCTGCATCCGCGCGACGGCGTCCATGGGGTTGTCCGGAACCCGGACCACCGGCCGCGACGGCTTGCGATGGTCGTCGGGCCCGGCCAGCGCGGTGCCGGCGCTCAGCCCCAGCATGACGACCAGCGTCAGCAGCAGGGCGGCCAGGCGGCCCGGGCCGCGGCCGCGGTGCTGCGCGCGGCGCCGTATGTCCTTCATGTCTCGTGCCTTTCGGTCGGTCGTACGGGTGGGGGCCTGGTTCAGCCGTCGAGGGGCTCGTACTCGAACCAGTCGAAGTGGACGCTGCCTTGAGCGGCGTACATGCCGATGACGCGGCCGGTGAAGCCGCCGGCGACCTCGGTCGACAGGTAGCGGCCGTCGAGGGCCGCGAGCTCGGTGAACGTGCCGTCGGGCTGCTCGACGCCGAGTCGGACGAGGTCGGGGCCGGTGCACGGTCCGTGCGGCGCCGGCTGTGCGATCGTGACGGCGAGGACCACCGGCCCGGCGGGCACGGAGCGTGCGGCCACGACCGTGCTCAGGGGGCCGACGCGCGCGACGACCCGTACCTCCGAGCCGGACGCCTCGATCGCGTAATGGTGCTGCTCGTCGAGGCGGACGGCGAGGCCGCCGCGCCCTTGCGAGGGGTCGGTCAGGGTCCGTGCCCGGCACGCGAGGTGCTGCTGGCGCCGGCCGGTGAACACCGCGTCGGGTTCGTCCAGGGAGCCGCCCCGCGCGCGCAGCGTCAGCCAGCCGGGGCGCTCCTTGGTGGTGCAGTGTTCGGCGGACCGGTCGCGCAGGGAGATCCAGGAGGGGCGCAGCTCGGCGAGGTCGAAGTCGTCCCGCTGCTCCTCGACGGGGCCGGGGAAGAGCGGCCACGGGAGCTCCGGCAGCTCCAGGGAGACCTCGCCGACGACCGGCCAGTCGTCCACCCAGGTCACGGGGGTCAGGAAGGTCTCCCGGCCGAGTACGTGCCAGCCCGGAGTTCCGCCACCGGGCCGTACGCCGAGCAGCACCATCCACCAGGATCCGTCGGGGCCTTGGACCAGATCGGCGTGCCCGGTGTTCTGGACGGGGTGGTCGGTGCCGCGGTGGGTGAGGACCGGGTTGGCCGGGCACGGCTCGAACGGGCCGGCGGGCGTACGACCGCGGGCGATCGACACGGCGTGGCCGCGTTCGGTGCCGCCCTCGGCGATGAGCAGGTACCAGTAGTCGCCGATCCGGTACAGGTGCGGCGCCTCCGGGGCCTTGGCGCCGGGCCCGCCGGACCAGAGCTGGCGCGGGATACCGTACGTCCGCCCGGTGGACGGGTCGAGACGGACCTGCGAGCCCCCGGCGACCGTGCACCAGCAGGTGCCGTCCTCGTCCCAGACCAGGTCGGGATCGATGCCGGGGACACCCGGCGCCCGGATGGGGTCCGACCACGGTCCGGCGGGGTCGGTGGCCGTGACGATCAGGTTGCCGCCGCCCTCGCTGCAGTTGGTGACGATCAACCAGAAGCGGTCGTTGTGGTGGCGCAGGGTGGGGGCGTAGATCCCGCCGGAGGACCACGCGTCCGACAGACGCAATTGCTCCGGCCGGTCCAGGGCGTTGCCGATCTGCGTCCAGTGCACCAGGTCACGGCTGTGGAAGAGGGGAACGCCGGGGAAGTACTCGAAGCTGGAGCAGGCCAGGTAGTAGTCGTCACCGACCCGGCAGATGCTGGGATCGGGGTGGAAGCCGGGGATCACGGGGTTGGCGGAGCGTCCGTCCGGCCGGTGCGGTGGGGGCACCCGATGGGTCCTCTCGTCGATGCGTGATGCGTGATGCGTGATGCGTGATGCGGGCGTGGGGTGGTTCAGGAACTGCCGCGGTCCGCGGGGGTGATGCGCAGCAGGACGGCGGAGGGCGCGGTGGGCAGGGTCAGCCTCAGCTCGGCCGTGTCGGGCATCCAGTCGGAAACGGCCCGGCTCGCCGAGGGGTAGAGCAGGTCGACGTGGGCGGCGGTGTTCCGCAGGTGCGGCAGGCGCAGCATCGCCGTGGCGTCGGTTCCGGGGCGGCGCCAGGCGGTGAGGTAGGTGGCGGCGGGAGTGTGCAGGGCCAGGGCGATCCAGGGGTCGTCCCAGGCGGGAAGGCCCAGTGGCCAGGACGGCACGGCGTGCGGCAGGTCGGCGCGGATGGCCTTGTACACCGCCACCGCCTCATGGACCAGGGCGCGGGCTTCCGGTTCGAGTTCGGTCAGGCGGCCGGAGAGGTGGATCCGGCCGAGGAGTGCGCTGGCCATGGTGAAGGCCACCTCGTCGGGGGAGTCCTCCGGCTGGGGGTACGCCCAGACGGCACCCTGTTCGGGGGTGACGGCGGTGGGCGCGGAAGCCGCGATGGGCGCGTAGCGGGCGAGGTTCTGCTGGTCGCTGGTGGACTGCAGCTGCATCCGGGAGAGCATGGCGTCGTCCCAGCGCATGCCGCCGGAGGCACAGTTCTCCAGTACCAGGTGCGGGTACCGGTCGAGGACGCCGTCGAGCCAGTCGAGGTGCGCCCGGTTGTGGCCGAGCAGGCCGGCGCCCGGGGTCTCGCCGGGGTGGGCGCTGGTGCCGGAGCCGGGGTCGATGTTGTGGTCGAGTTTGAGGTATCCGACGCCCCACTCGCCGACGAGGCGGTCCACGACCTGGTCCAGGTGGGCGCGGGCGTCCGGATGGCGCAGGTCCAGGTGGTGCCGGCCGGCCTCCGTGACTCGGGCGCCGTCGCGGCGGAAGAACGCCCCGTCGGGCAGGGACTTGGCCACGGGGCTGCGTACGCCGATCACCTCCGGCTCCAGCCACAGCCCGGGAACCATGCCGCGCTCCCGGATGCGGTCCAGCACCTCGTGGATCCCGCGCGTCCCGGGGAACCGGGAGGCGGCGGGCTCCCAGGCGCCGACGGTGGTCCACCAGCCGCCGTTGTCGTCGTCGTACCAGCCGGCGTCGATCACGAAGTACTCCGCGCCCGCGTCGGCCGCCGCGTCGACGAGCGGCAGCAGCTTCCCGGTCGTGGGGTCGCCCATCAGGCAGTTCATGTAGTCGTTGAAGATGACGGGCAGGCGCTGGTGGTCGGCGTGTGGGCGGCGTTGGGCGCGGCGGTAGCGGGTCAGCGCGGCGAACGCGGCGTCGGGTCCTCCGTCGGCGCTGAAGGACAGGGCGGCGGGGACGGTGCGGAAGGCGGTGCCGGGTTCGAGGGAGTGCCGCCAGCCGTGCTGGGTGTCGGTGGGTCCGAACAGGGCCGCGTAGGCCGCCCGGTCGTGCTCCGCGCACTCCCAGCGCCAGCCCCCGCCGTTGTGCTCGATCTGCCACACCCACGTGCGGCCGGTACGCCGGTCCGTCAGGCCGCCCATGGGCAGGCGGCCGCAACTGGACCAGGTGCCCTGTCCGTTGAGGGCGAAGCCGGCTCTGCCGTGCCCGTTGGTCACCCGTCCGCCGTGGGCCGGCGTGGTCAGGCGCATCGGCTGTCGCCGCCAGCGGCATTCGGCGAGCCAGTCGTTCTCCGCCCACAGCAGGTCCGCGTCATCGACGGCCGCCGGATCCTGCGGGGTCAGGCAGCCCACCGCGAGCGAGCTGACCGACTCCAGGTGCAGCGCGGCCCGCCCTTCGTTGCGCAGGGTCATCTCGCTGCGGAGCACGGGGATGCCGTCCGGTGACCGGTAGGTCACCTCCGCGGCCAGCCCGGTTTCCGGATCGTGCAGGTGCACGGTCAGTGTGTGCCAGTCCCCGTCGCGGGTCGCGCGGTGGCTCCGGTGGCGCAGACGGCCGCCGAGATCGGTCCCGATCAGGCGGTCGCCCGACCAGCCGCGGCCGTGACCCGTGGCCGTCACCTCCACCAGGGGCAGCGATGCACCGGGGATGTCCCGCGCTTCGCCGGGTGGTCCGAGGTGCGTCAGGCGCGGGCTGCCGTGCTCATCGAGGGCGATCTCGAGGTGGAGGGCCTCGTGCCCCCAGTGGAAGGTCTCTGGTTCCTTGGTCATCGTGGCCCCCATCGAGGTCAGTGCCCGCGCAGAACCGCGCAACCGCCGGGCGGCAGCTCGTGCACGAGGGCATCGGTGAGCAGGTCGTGCGCCGGTTCCGGCAGGGGCACGGTTTCGGAGGTGTGGTTGAGCAGGACCTGCCAGCGGCGGCCGTCGGGTGCGTGCCGGGTGACGGCTTCGACACCGGCCGGCAGGCCCGGCGCCTCCGGCTCGACACCGGCCTCCTTCAGCAGGCGGCCGACCAGGGCCGCGTAGTCCGCGTCGTCCAGGCGGGTGGAGAGGTACCAGCCCTGTCCGCTGCCGGAGCGGTGCCGGGTCAGGGCCGGGCTGCCCGTGAGCATGCCGTGGGTGTAGGCGGCGAGCGCCTCCGCGCCCTCCGTGCGCAGGGACTCGCTCCAGAGCGTGCCGTGCGACCCGTCCGACAGGGCGATGCGTTCATCCGTCCGCAGCGGCCGGTGCTCCTCGACGCGGATGCCCAGTGCCTCGCGCAGCGGGCCCGCCGGATAGCCGCCCAGCCGGGCGTGCATGCGGTCGTCGACGAATCCGCTCGCGTGCTGGACGAGGAGCGTGCCGCCGCCCTCGACGTAACGGCGCAGGTTCTCGGCGCCCTTGTCGGACAGCAGGAACAAGGACGGGGCGATGACCAGCCGGTAGCCGCTCAATTCGTGCTCCGGATGGGCGAAGTCGGCCGTGACGCCCGCGTCCCACAGCGCCCGGTGTGCCCCGGCGAGCGGCGCGTGGTAGTCGAGCCGGGCGGAGGGCAGGCCGTCCACCTCCAGTGCCCACATGGCGTCCGGGTCGTCGAGTACGGCGACCTGCGCGGTGACCGTGGATCCCGCCAGCTCCCCGAGCCGCGCGACCGCCTCGCCGGTGCGGGTGACCTCGCGGAAGATGCGGCTGTCGGGCCCCGCGTGCGGAAGCATCGCCGAGTGCCAGGTCTCGGCACCGGCCCGGGACTGGCGCCACTGGAAGAAGAGGGCCCCCTCCGAACCGCGCGCGATGTGGCCGAGGCTGTGGCGCAGGATCTCGCCGGGCTCCTTGCCGAGCACCTGGTCGCCGTCGTAGAGGGTGCTGGTGCCCTGTTCCATCAGCAGCCACGGACGGCCTCCGGCCAAGGAGCGGGAGCGGTCGGCGTAGAAGGCGACGTGGGCGCAGGCGTCCAGGCCCGGCTCGGACGGGTACTGGTCGGAGGTGACGACGTCGAGTTCACGGGCGAAGGCCCACAGGTTGAGCCTCAGGTAGTAGGGCAGCATCAGGTTCGTCGTCACCGGGCGGTCGCTGTGCGCGCGGATCGCGTCGCGCTGTTCGCGGTACGCGGAGATGATCTCGTCGCCCCAGAAGCGGTGGAAGTCCAGCGTCTGGCCGGGGTTCTTGTGGTACTGGGTCGCGCGCGGCGGCAGCACCTGCTCCCAGGAGGTGTAGCGCTGGCTCCAAAAGGCCGTTCCCCAGGCTTCGTTGAGGGCGTCCAGCGAGCCGTGGCGGGCTCGCAGCCACACCCGGAACGCGGCGGCCGCGTGGTCGCACCAGCAGAGCGTGCCGTACTCGTTGTGCACGTGCCACAGCGCGAGGGCGGGGTGGTCGCCGTACCGCTCGGCGAGCGCGGAGGCGATCCGGCGGGCCGCGCTGCGGTAGGCGGGGGAGGCGAGGCAATAGGTGTCGCGGCTGCCGTGGACGAGGCGGGTGCCGTCGGCCCGGACCGGCAGCGCGTCGGGGTGGGCCAGGGTGAACCACGGGGGCGGGGAGGCGGTCGGGGTGGCCAGGTCGACGGCCACGCCGTTCGCGTGCAGGCGGTCGATGTGGGCGTCGAGCCAGGTGAAGTCGTAGCGCCCTTCCTCCGGTTCGAGCAGGGCCCACGAGAAGACGCCCACCGTGGCCAGGTTGACCCTGGCCCGGCTCATGAGTTCGTCGTCCTCCTTCCAGACCGGCTCGTCCCACTGCTCGGGGTTGTAGTCCCCGCCGAAGGCCAGGCCACCCAGGCGATCGGTGATGCTGCGAGTCGTCATGACGGTTCCTCGGGTACGGAGAAGTCGAGTCGCGCTCTGACGGAGCATCAGAGTCGATGTGGGGGCAGCGCTCGGCGACGGCCTTCCTGTGGCGGCGCTGTCGAAGCGCTTCACCTCAGGCGACAAAAAGTAACGGACAAGTTTCGTAGGAAACAAGGGCCTCGGGCTCAAGAGTGGCTTCTACTGGCCCGTTGGCGGCCCGTCCGAGCTGGTGAGGACGTCGAAGCGCTTCGATCGCATTTCGTTCTGCGCCCTGAGCCGTACGACACGCGCCGGGTAACAACCTCAGCCGGGCGGCGAGCCGATCCGTTGGCGGCAATCTTGGGGGAACTATTGACGGAGGTATTCCGCATGCCTACTGTCCTGCGACAGCTCCCTGGCGTCGGCGCTTCTGCCCGCCAGGGTGGCGGTGCGCCGGCCCAGGCGACACCGCCTGGCAGGGTGGCTTCCCCCCCGCCCGTCTCCGGTTCCACGTACCGGGACATGACGCGGTTCAGAAAACAGTGCAGGCGCGACGGCGGGCCGTGAGACGGGCCTGCCCGGTGGACGGACGTCCGGCATCCGCCCGGAATCCACTTCAGCGCGGCTGCCCCTGTCTCGGGGCAATGGCCCCGGCGGACGACAGCCGCACCCGGAGGAAGAGGAGAGACCGATGAAGGGCATGCTCACGGCATGGAGGGCTCCGTGGAAGGCCCCATGGCAGGGACGCGGGAGGCGTGCGGGGGTGCTCGCCGTGGTGACCGGCTTAATGGCGGGGCTTTTCACCGGACTCGCTGCTGTCGGGACGGCGCAGGCGGCGAGCGTGGATACGAGCGCGTGGTACGTGCTGGTCAACCGTGGCAGCGGCAAGGCGCTCGACGTGTCGGGAGGGAGTACCGCCGACGGGGCGGCCTTGTCGCAGTGGGCCCGTCATGACGGGGCCAATCAGCTGTTCCAGTTCGTCGACTCGGGTGGAGGCTACTACCGGCTGAAGGCGCAGCACTCGGGCAAGGTGCTGGACGTCTACGGCTTCTCCACCGACGACCATGCGGACATCGTGCAGTGGAGCGATGCGGGCGGCGTCAACCAGCAGTTCCGACTGGCGGATTCCCTGGACGGTTACACCCGGTTGATCAACCGCAACAGCGGCAAGGCCGTAGAGGTCCAGAACGCCTCCACCGCGGACGGCGCGAAAGTCGTGCAGTTCACCGACTGGGGCGGAGCCAACCAGCAGTGGCAACTGGTCCGCGCGTCGGGAGTGCTGGCGCAGGTGCACACCGCCGGGCGGGTCAAGGACGCCGGGAACACGGTGCAGTACGGCTGGCCCGGTGTGTACTTCGAGGGCCGCGTCAGGGGCACCGGCGTGGGGATCGTGCTGGGCGACTCGGCGGCCGATTACGACGTCCAGGTCGACGGAGCCACCGTCGCCACGCTCGTTGCGCCCGGCAACACCACGCACTGGATCAACGGGCTGCAGGACCGTGAGCACGGCGTCCGGCTGGTCAAGCGCAACGACAGCCCGGGGAACACCAGTACCTTCGGGGGCTTCCTGGCCGCGCCCGGCGGCGCCGTACTGAGCAAACCTGCGGCCCGCGGCCGTCAGATCGAGTTCATCGGAGACTCCCTCACGGTGGGCTACGGCAACCTCTCGACCTCCCGCACCTGCACCTGGGACCAGGTCAGGCGGAGCACCAACTCCGATGTGAGCTACGGCGCCCTCACCGCCCGGCAACTGAATGCCGACTACCAGATCAACGGCTATTCGGGCCTCGGCATGGTGCGCAACTCCAACGGCGGCCGCTCGGACGTCACGTACCGGACCTTCTACGACCGCGCCCTGTTGAGTGTGTCCGGCGACGTCTGGCAGAACCCGGGCACCTGGCGCCCTCAGCTCGTGGTGGTCAACCTCGGCACCAACGACTTCTCGACCGCCGTCAACCCCGGTGAGCCGTGGACGCCCGAGAGCCTCGCGGCCGGCTATCGCAGCGCCTACGGAGCCTTCCTCCAGAAGCTGCGTACGGGCTACGGGACCGGGACGACCATCGTGGCAGTCGGCGCCGGCCAGTACGCCGGCCATGTCCAGCAGGTGGTCAAGGCGCGCAACGACGCCGGCGACAGTGGGGTCCGCTACTGGGCCCTGGACGACTCGGGCCTGGACTTCCTCGGCTGCGACTGGCACTACTCGGCCCACGACGACCGGCTCATCGCCGACCGGCTCACCTCGTTCATCGCCGGACTCCCGACAGGCTGGTGACGGCGCCGACCGGCGAAGAGCACCACGAATACCTGCGAGCCCGGCCTGATCCGCAGGCCCTCCTCAGTGGAGGGCCTGCGCGCACCAGATCGTCTTGCCGCTGGTGGTCTGCCGGGTGCCCCAGCCCTGGGTGAGCTGGGCGACGAGCAGCAGGCCCCGGCCACCCTCGTCGAAGGTGCGGGCCCGGCGGAGGTGCGGAGCGGTGTTGCTCGCGTCGGAGACCTCGCAGATCAGCGAAGCATCGCGAATCAGCCGCAGCCTGATCGGCGGCTCGCCGTATCTGATGGCGTTGGTGACCAGCTCGCTGACGACCAGTTCGGTGACGAATGAGGCCTCCTCCAGACCCCAGGCGTCCACCTGCTCGACGGCGAACTTCCTGACGCGCGGCACCTGCGAGGGGTCGGGCTCGACGTCCCAGTCGGCGACGTGGTGGGGGTCCAGCGCGTGAGTGCGGGCGAGCAGCAGGGCGGTGTCGTCGGTGCGGCGTTCGGGGAGCATGGCGTCCATCACCGTGTCGCACAGGGCCTCCATTGAGGTGGCCCTGTGGTCGAGGACCCGCTGCAGCTCGGCGATCCCCTGGTCGACGTCCCGCTCGCGGCTCGCCACCAGCCCGTCGGTGTAGAGGGCGAGCAGGCTGCCCTCGGCCAGTTCGAGCTCGGTGGCCTCGAAAGGCAGCCCACCGATGCCGAGCGGCGGTCCCGGCTGTGCGTGTACCGGGGGCCTGGTGCCGTCCGGAGAGATGATCAGCGGCAGTGGATGGCCGGCGCTCGCCATTGTGAAGCGGCGGGAGACCGGGTCGTAGACCGAGTACAGGCAGGTTGCCCCGAACTCGCCGGTCGCCTCGGATTGGCCGGCCGGCTGAAGGTCGCTGGACAGGTGGAGGACCAGGTCGTCCAGGTGGGTCAGCAACTCGTCCGGCGGCAGGTCGACGTCGGCGAGGGTGCGGACCGCCGTACGCAGCCGGCCCATGCTGGCCGAGGCGTGCAGGCCGTGGCCGACGACATCGCCTACGACCAGGGCGACGCGGGCGCCGGACAGCGGAATGACGTCGAACCAGTCACCGCCCACGTCCGCGCCGGTCCCGGCGGGCAGGTAGCGGGACGCCACCTCGATCGCCTCCTGGCTCGGCAGTCGCTGCGGCAGCAGGCTGCGCTGCAGGGTCAGCGCCGTGGTGCGCTCGCGCGAGTACCGGCGGGCGTTGTCGACGGCGACCGCCGCCTTGGCGGTCAGCTCCTCGGCGAGGATCAGGTCGTCGGCGGTGAAGGCCTCGGGCCGGTCACGGCGGGAGAACGCGACGACGCCGAGCAGCGCGCCGCGCGCCCGCAGCGGCACGGTGATCCGGCCGGTCAACCCGTCCCCGGCGATGGACCCGTCGATCACCGGGTTGCCCGGTGGCCAGTGGGCCGGGTCGGCGGCGAGCCCGGGGCCGAAGGCCCATTCGCCGCCCTGGCCCGGCTCGGCAGCGAGCTCGACCGTGGACCTGCCGGTGGCCATGCAGCGGGCGGCGACGGAACCGGGGGCGTGGCTGACCCGAGTCGTGGGCCCGGGCTCCCCGGCGGTGTCCCGCTTCGCGCCGTGATGGGCGGCACGGCTGAGCGCGATGCTCTCACCGGGGGCGAACGCGGACGCGGAAGGCGGTTCCTCTCCGCGCAGCACCTCGTCGAAGAGATCGACGCTGACGAGGTCGGCGAATCCCGGCACCGGGGTCCTGGCCAGTTCCCTGGCGGTGCCGATCACGTCGAGTGTCCGGCCGATGCCGCCGCTGGCCTTGTTGAGGAGGAGCAGGCGTTGCCGGGCCCAGTACTCGGCGCTCATGTCGAATCCCCAATTGGCGACCGCGCGGACCCTGCCCTCGGCATCTCGGACGGGCCACATGCTGGTGGCCCAGGCGTTGGCGTAGTTGCTGCCGAGCGGACGGAAGACGGTGATGAGACGTGCGGGCTCGCCCGTCCTCGCCACCTCGGAGAGCCGGTCGGTGTAGGCCATGTCGTCCAGTTCGGGGAACAGCTCGCGGTACTTCTCACCGAGCACCTGCTCCTCGGAGTGCGCCATCACCCGGCACGCGGAGGCGTTGACCCACAAGAACCTCAGCTCGGGGTCGTAGACGCCCAGAGCGAAGGGGCACTGCTCGAAGGCCCGGTCGGCGATCACCGGGCGGCGTCCCCAAGGCTGGGCGGTCACCACGTGGCCCAGCGCACGGCCGTCCGCGCCGCGCAGCGGATGGGCCGTCAGCACGGCGTCCACCGTGGAACCGTCCCTGTGGCGCAGCGGGACGACTCCGGTGAGGCCGGAGCCGATGCCGTGGTGCTCGGGGAAGCCGGGTGGGCGACCGGCGATCAGATCGGTCACGGGCCGCCCCACGGTCTCCTCCGCCGTCCAGCCCAGTAGCAGCCGCCCGCCCTCGCTCCAGCCGCTCACCATGCCGTCCGGGTCGACCACGACGGTGGCGGTCGGGGCATCCTGCTCGGCAGCCATCTCCACGCGCCACGCCTCCGTCCGGACAGCGGTGCTCGCCAGGACCAGTCTCCAGCGGCTGCTTCCAGCCTAGGTCCGCTCCGGCCGGCGTGCCGTCTGGTCGCGTTCCGCATCGGATGCGGAACAGCAGGTCACCGTCCGGGCGGAGCTGAGCCCACCGAGCGGCCCGCCGCACCAGAGTTGCCGGTGGGGCGGGCCGCGGCGGCCGTGGGCTACGCCTCGCCGGGAGCGCGCAGCTCACCTGTCCGGGCCACGCGGGAGTACCGGTGAGCGCTCGATTCGGGTGTGCGCTCCAGGGTGTCGTAGTCGACGTGGATGGCGCCGAACCGTTTGGCGTAGCCGTAGGACCACTCGAAGTTGTCGAGCAGGGACCAGAGGAAGTAGCCGCGCACGTCCGCCCCGTCCGTGATCGCCCGGTGCACCGCGTCGAGGTGGGCGTGGACGTGGGCGGCGCGCTCCGGGTCGTGGACCGTGCCGTCGGGGCCGATCTCGTCCTCGTACGCCGCCCCGTTCTCGCTGACCACGAGGGGCAGCCCGGGATACCGGGCGGCGGTCCGGGTCAGCAGGTCGTACAGGGCGCCGGCGTCGACCGGCCAGTCCATCGCCGTAGTTCGCCCGGCGCCCGGTGGAAGGCCACGCCCTGCGCTCCCGGCCAGGGCGAGTGCTCGCTGTTGCCGTGCCCGTCGTCCTGCGGCACCGCTCCGCCCTCCGCCGCGTGTGAGACGACCGTCGGCGTGTAGTAGTTCACGGCGAGCAGGTCCAGGGGCTGGTGCGCCGTGGCGGTGTCGCCGTCCCGGACGAAGGACCAGTCGGTCAGGTGCGCGGTGTCAGCGAGGAGGTCCTCGGGGTAGGCGCCTTCCAGCATCGGTCCGAGCCAGATCCGGTTGCCGACGGCGTCGATGCGCCGGGCCGTCTCCCGGTCGTCGGCCGAGGGGGTCAGGGGCCGCACCTCGTGGAGGTTGAGGGAGACGGCGACCTGGCCGTCCCCGGGCAGCACCGCCCGCAGGGCCTGGACGGCGAGGCCGTGGCCGAGGTTGAGGTGATGGGCGGCGCGCAGGGCGGCGACCGGGTTCGTACGGCCGGGGGCGTGGACGCCGGAGGCGTAGCCGAGGAACGCGCTGCACCAGGGCTCGTTGAGGGTGATCCAGTGCTTCACCCGGTCTCCGAGGGCGTCGTCCTTGCAGCGAGGTGCGCCCTGACGGCGCACCGACTGATGGAACCGCTCCCACTGGTTGGGGCCAGACCGTAGCGCCAAGTACCGCCAAGCAAAAGAGGAGTTGAGTAAATTCCTCGCAGATTGCTTTCGACTCTTCACACGGCTTGACGCCGTCGCGGCGCGTCTGCACAGTGGGAGCGCTCCCACTGGTTCAGAGCTTGTGCGCAGCCCGCTCCTCCCATCCCGTCTCCCCGAGCCGCGAGGAGAACCATCCGCATGTCGTCACATCCCCCACCCGGATTCCACGGACGACGCAAACTGCTGACCGCGTCCGCCACGGCCGTGGCCCTCTCCCTCCCCCTGGGCCTCACGGCCGTCGGCGCCACCACCGCCGCGGCAGCAGCGGTGCAGTGCAGCGTCGACTACAAGATCAACAACGACTGGGGTTCGGGCTTCACCACCGAACTCACCCTCACCAACCGGTCCGCGACCGCACTCGACGGCTGGACCCTCACCTACGACTACTCCGGAAACCAGCAGCTGACCAACGGCTGGAACGGCACCTGGACCCAGTCCGGGAAGAGCGTCCGCGTCGCGGCCCCGGACTGGAGCAAGACCGTCGCCGCCGGCGCGGCCGTCACCGCCGGCGCCCAGTTCAGCTACAGCGGGACCAACGCCGCCCCCACCTCCTTCGCCGTCAACGGCACCCCGTGCACCGGAGCCCATCAGCCCCCGGTCGCCGTCCTGACCAGCCCCACCGCGGGTGCCGTCTACACGGCGGGAACTCCCGTCCCGCTGGCCGCCACCGCCGCCGCGGCCGACGGCGCCACCGTGGGCAAGGTCGAGTTCTACAGCGACACCACGCTCCTGGGCACGGACACCACGGCGCCCTTCACCCTGGATGCCACCGGCCTCGCAGCCGGTTCCCACTCCCTCTACGCCAAGGCCTACGACAGCCTCGGGGCCTCCGCCGAGTCCGCCCCCGTCGGCATATCCGTCGCCGCGGGCCCCGCGCTCGTCGCCACCCCCGCGCAGCTCTCCGTACGCCGCGGGGAGACGGGCACCTTCGACCTGAAGCTCTCCAAGCAGCCGGCCGCGAACGTCACGGTGGCCGTGGCCCGCACCTCGGGCAACACGGACCTCTCGGCGGCACCCGCCACGCTCACGTTCACCCCGGCGAACTGGAACACCGCCCAGAAGGTGACGGTCACCGCAGGAACCACCGGCAGCGGATCCGCCGTCTTCACCGTGACCGCCCCCGGCCACGCGAAGGCCGACGTGACGGTCGCCGAGCTGGCCGCCGACTCCACGTACGACGCCCGCTTCCTCGACCTCTACGGGAAGATCACCAACCCGGCCAACGGCTACTTCTCGCCCGAGGGAGTCCCGTACCACTCCGTCGAGACGCTGATCGTGGAGGCCCCGGACCAGGGGCACGAGACGACCTCGGAGGCGTACAGCTATCTGATCTGGCTGCAGGCGATGTACGGGAAGATCACCGGGGACTGGACCAAGTTCAACGGTGCGTGGGAGACCATGGAGAAGTTCATGATCCCCACCCACGCCGACCAGCCGACGACCGGCTCCTACAACGCCTCCAAGCCGGCCACCTACGCACCCGAGCAGGACCTCCCCTCGCAGTACCCGGCCAAGCTCGACGGGGGAGTCGCCGCCGGCGCGGACCCGATCGCCGGTGAGCTGAAGAGCGCGTACGGCACGGACGACATCTACGGCATGCACTGGCTCCAGGACGTCAACAACGTCTACGGCTACGGCAACGAGCCCGGAAAGTGCTCCGCCGGACCGACCGCGACCGGGCCCTCGTACATCAACACCTTCCAGCGCGGACCCGAGGAATCGGTCTGGGAGACCGTTCCGCACCCCACCTGCGACAACTTCACCTACGGCGGCAAGAACGGCTACCTCGACCTCTTCACCGGGGACGCCTCCTACGCCAAGCAGTGGAAGTTCACCGATGCACCGGACGCCGACGCGCGCGCCATCCAGGCCGCCTACTGGGCCGATGTCTGGGCGAAGGAACAAGGCAAGGGAACGCAGGTCACCGCGACCGTCTCCAAGGCGGCCAAGATGGGCGACTACCTGCGGTACTCCATGTTCGACAAGTACTTCAAGAAGGCCGGGAACTGCGTCGGCCCGACCGTCTGCCCCGCCGGCACCGGCAAGGACAGCGCGCACTACCTGATGTCCTGGTACTACGCCTGGGGCGGCGCCACCGACACCGCAGCCGGCTGGTCCTGGCGGATCGGCTCCAGCCACGCACACAGCGGATACCAGAACCCCCTCGCCGCCTACGCGCTCAGCGAGTACGCCCCGTTGAAGCCCAAGTCACCGACCGGCGCCACGGACTGGGCGACCAGCCTCGACCGGCAGCTGGAGTTCTACCGCTGGCTCCAGTCCGACGAGGGCGCCATCGCGGGCGGCGCGACCAACAGCTGGCAGGGGCGCTACGCACAGCCCCCGGCCGGGACCCCCACCTTCCACGGCCTGTTCTACGACGAGAAGCCGGTCTACCAGGACCCGCCGTCAAACCAGTGGTTCGGCTTCCAGGCCTGGTCCATGGAGCGGGTCGCCGAGCTCTACGAGCAGACGGGCGACGCGGGCGCCAAGGCCGTGCTCGACAAGTGGGTCGGCTGGGCCCTGTCGAAGACCACGATCAACCCCGACGGAACCTACCGGATCCCCTCCACCCTCAAGTGGTCCGGCGCCCCCGACACCTGGAACGCGTCGGCTCCCGGCGCCAACGCGGGCCTGCACGTCACCGTCGCCGACTACACCGACGACGTGGGTGTGGCCGCCGCGTACGCCAAGACCCTGACCTACTACGCCGCCAAGTCCGGGAACGCCGAGGCCAAGCGGGTGGCCAAGGCCCTGCTCGACGGCATGTGGGCCCACCACCAGGACCCGCTGGGCCTCTCCGTCCAGGAGACCCGGACCGACTACAAGCGCTTCAACGATCCGGTGTACGTGCCCAGCACGTGGACCGGAAAGATGCCGAACGGCGACTCGGTGAATTCCTCGTCCACCTTCGCCTCGATCCGCGGCTTCTACAAGAACGACCCGGCCTGGCCGAAGGTCGAGGCCTACCTCGCGGGCGGCGCCGCGCCCGTCTTCACCTACCACCGGTTCTGGGCCCAGGCGGACATCGCCCTGGCCATGGGCTCGTACGCGCAGCTGCTCGAATAACAGAGCGCCCCGCCCGGAGACGGCTCCGCGTACGACGAGGCCGGGCAGGCCCTCAGGGCCTGCCCGGCCTCTACGCGTCCACCCGTCACACGCTCTCCCGGAAGCCCGGGCCGCGTCGATGTCCGTGACGGGGGGACGCGCCGGGCTTCGAGCGGGTCACAGGCCCAGGGCGAGCCGGTGGTACGCCTGGTTCCAGCGGAGATCGCGCCGGAACTGCTTCGGTGTGGTGGTCTCGTCGATGAGCGCGAGTTCCACGCGGAGCATCTCGGCCAGGTCGTCGAGGTGGTCGGAGGTGAGGGCGGTGCTGAGGACGGTGTGGTGCGGTCCTCCGGCCGTCAGCCAGGATTCGGTGGAGGTCCGCAGGTCGGGGCGGGGCCGCCAGACCGCGCGGGCGACGGGCAGGGCGGGCAGCGGGTGAGGGGGTGCCACCACGTCGATGTCATTGGCGATCAGGCGGAAGCGGTCGCCGAGGTCGGCGAGCCCGACCACCACGGCCGGGCCGGGGGCCGCGTCGAACACCAGGCGCACCGGGTCCTCCCGCCCGCCGATGCCGAGGGGGTGGATCTCAACGCTGGGCCTGGCGGTCGCGATGGTGGGGCAGACTTCCAGCATGTGCGCGCCGAGGATGAGCTCGTTGCCGGGAGTCATGTCATAGGTGTAGTCCTCCATGAAGGAGGTGCCGCCCGGGAGACCGGTGGCGGCCACCTTGAGGGCGCGCAGCAGGGTGGAGGTCTTCCAGTCGCCCTCTCCGCCGAAGCCGTAGCCCTGGGCCATGAGCCGCTGGACCGCGAGGCCGGGCAGCTGGCGCAGTCCGCCCAGGTCCTCGAAGTTGGTGGTGAAGGCCCCGAAGCCGCCCGTTTCGAGGAAGGTGCGCAGGCCGGCTTCGATGCGGGCCGCGTAACGCAGCGAGTCGTGCCGTTCGCCGCCCGGTCGCAGTTCCGGCGCCAGGTGGTACAGGTCCGCGTACTCCTCGACGAGGGAGGCCACCTCGCTCTCGTCCGCGCTGTCGACGACCTCCACCAGGTCGTTGACGCCGTAGGTGTTGACGGAGACGCCGAAGCGCAGCTGGGCCTCGACCTTGTCGCCCTCGGTGACGGCCACGTCGCGCATGTTGTCGCCGAAGCGGGCGACCTTGAGGGTGGCCAGTTCGGACCGCGCGGCGGCCGCCCGCGCCCAGATCGCGACGCGTGCGGTCGTGACCGGATCGCTGACGTGGCCGGCCACGGTCTTGCGCGGGACGCCGAGACGGGCCTGGATGTGCCCGAACTCGCGGTCCCCGTGGGCGGCTTGGTTGAGGTTCATGAAGTCCATGTCGATGGTGTCCCAGGGCAGGGCCACGTTCGACTGGGTGTGCAGGTGCAGCAACGGCTTGCGCAGCGCGTCCAGTCCGGCGATCCACATCTTGGCCGGCGAGAAGGTGTGCATCCAGGCGATGAGCCCGATGCACCGGTCGTCGGCGTTCGCGTCGAGGCATGTCCGGCGGATGGCGTCGGCGTCGGTCAGTACCGGCTTCCACACGACACGTGCGGGAATGCCGGAGGCTTCGGCCAGGGTGGTGGCGATCTGCTGCGACTGTTCGGCGACCTGCTTCAGGGTCTCCTCCCCGTACAGGCCTTGGCTGCCCGTGAGGAACCAGATTTCCTGGGCGGGAGATGTAGGGCTGGGCACATGGACTCCTGAAGGTGACGTCCCGCTACGAGGGTGAGGGCGGCGGGCGGGTGGGGAAGTGGTTGCGGACAGCGGGGCGGGGTCAGCCCCCGGTGTGGGTCGTGTCGCGGATGCTCCTCAGCCGGTGCAGCAGGCCGCCGACGGCGAAGTGGTCGTGCAGGAGCCGGTATTCGGCGAAGAGGGCGTCGTAGGCGTCGGCCCGGGAGGCGTCGGGCGTGTAGAAGGCGGGCAGTCGGCGGCCCATGGCGGCGGTGGCCGTGCGCACGTCCGCGTGCGCGCCGGCGGCCACGGCGGCGTGGATGGCCGACCCGAGGGCGGGGCCCTGGTCGGACGCGGCGAGCGAGACGGGGCGGCGCAGCACGTCGGAGTAGATCTGCATCAGCAGTTCGTTCTTGGCCAGTCCGCCGGCGACGATGAACTCGTACACCGGTACGCCGCCGGTCTCCAGGGCCTCGACGATGACGCGGGTGCCGAACGCGGTGGCTTCGAGCAGCGCGCGGTAGACGTCCTCGGGGCGGGTCGCGAGGGTGAGGCCCACGATGACTCCGGAGAGGTGGTGGTCGACGAGGACCGAACGGTTGCCGTTCAGCCAGTCGAGGGCGACCAGTCCGTGTCCGCCGACCGGCTGGCCTGCGGCCTTGCGGGTCAGCAGGGTGTGCAGGTCCTCGCCGCGGTCGGCGGCCTCGGTGAGGTAGTCCGAGGGGACGCCTTGGTCCAGTACCCAGGCGAAGATGTCGCCGACCGCGCTCTGGCCGGCCTCGTAGCCGTAGGTCCCCTCGACGATCCCGCCGGCGACGACACCGCAGATGCCGGGGACGTCGGCGAGGACGGGGGCGTTCACGACGTGGCAGGTGGAGGTGCCCATGATGGCGAGCAGCTGGCCGTCCTCGACGGCCTGGGCCGCCGCCGCGGTCACATGGGCGTCGACGTTGCCCGCGGCCACGGCTATGCCGGGACGCAGCCCCGTCCACGCTGCCGCCTCGGTACTGAGCGAGCCCACTCGTGAGCCCAGCGCGGAGAGGGGGAATTCGAGGCGGGTGCGCGCGAAGTCGGCGAACCGGGGGTTCAGCTCGGCGAGGTACTCCTCGCTCGGGTAGGCGCCGTCCTGGTGGATGCCCTTGTACCCGGCCGTGCAGGCGTTGCGGGACTCGGTTCCGGTGAGCTGCCACACGATCCAGTCGGCGGCCTCGATCCACCGCGCGCAGGTGTCGTAGACGAGCGGATCCTCCTCCAGGACCTGGAGGGCCTTCGCGAACTGCCACTCGGCGGAGATCTTGCCGCCGTAGCGGGCGATCCACTTCTCCCCGCGGGCGTGGGCGAGTTCGTTGATGCGGTCGGCATGCGACTGGGCGGAGTGGTGCTTCCACAGCTTGGGCCACGCGTGCGGCCGTCCGGCGAGCTCCGTCTCGGCGAGGGGGGTCCCGTCGGCCAGCGTGGGCAGGACGGTGCAGGCGGTGAAGTCGGTGGCGATGCCGATCACCGCGGCGGGATCGATCCCGGCCGCCGCCACGGCCTGCGGGACGGCGTGAAGCAGTACGTCCCGCCAGTCCTGGGGGTGTTGCAGGGCCCAGTCCGGAGGCAGCGGAGCACCGCCGTGCGGCAGATAGCGGTCGATGACGCCGTGCCGGTAGACGTGGACCGCCGCGGCCAGCTCCTGACCGTCGCGAACCCGCACCACCACGGCGCGGCCCGACAGCGTGCCGAAGTCGACGCCGACCGTGTACTGCTCCGATTCCTCGGAATACGGGGTGGGCGCGAGGGGACGGGGTGAGGTCAACGGAGTGCCTTTCGAAGGAGCCGTGGGCGGCAGGCGGCGGGCGGCCCGGCGGGCGGCTTTGCCGCCCGCGAGAGTGGCGGTCGGCCGGGTGGTCCAATGCAATGCATTGTGAGCGCTAACAATGTCGATAGGCAAGGGGTCTGCACGGATCAGGTTTGAGCTCCACCGGCGCCGTGGCCTCCGTATACGGCGGCCCGGGTCGATCTGCCGTCGATGTGAGGCGGGTTGCGCCTTCGATCCGGGTGGTGGGGCCGATGGCCTCGGGAACGGATTGAGGCCCGCCTCGTCGCCGCGTCCGAGGCGGTAACGGGGAGGTAACGTGCGCAAGGGGGTTGAGAACCTGGCTTGTTAGCGCTCACAATGCCACGGTGCCCCCCTCTCAAGGGGGTCCCTCTCCTGCCTACCCGGACGCCGGTCGTCACGGCCGTCGTGCACCGCGGCACTGCTGGGACTCCTGGCGGGCAAAGCCCGGCCCCGGCCGTGCGGCGCCTCTTCCCGTACACCCTGAAAGGACCCCGACATGGCTCGCAGAGCAGTTCTCGTCCTCACCGCCGCCCTTCTCTCCTCCTCGTTGACCGCCTGCTCGACCAGCAGCCCCGCCTCCAGCTCCCCCTCGGAGGCCAAGGCGGGAGCCGGCAAGACGATCACGCTCGGCTTCGCCCAAGTCGGCGCCGAGAGCGGTTGGCGCACCGCCAACACCAAGTCCGTCCAGGAGGCGGCGAAGAAGGCCGGGATCACCCTCAAGTTCTCCGACGCGCAGCAGAAGCAGGAGAACCAGATCAAGGCGATCCGCAACTTCATCCAGCAGAAGGTCGACGTCATCGCCTTCTCGCCGGTCGTGGAGTCCGGCTGGGACACGGTGCTGAAGGAGGCCAAGGACGCGGGCATCCCGGTCATCCTCACCGACCGCGCCGTGGACACCAAGGACACCTCCCTCTACAAGACCTTCCTGGGCTCGGACTTCGTCAAGGAGGGCAAGTCCGCGGGCGAGTGGCTGACCGCCGCTTATGCGAACGAGCAGGGCCCGGTCAACATCGTCGAGCTCCAGGGCACCACGGGCTCCGCACCCGCCAACGACCGCAAGGCCGGCTTCGCCGACGCCATTCACGCCGACGGCAAGTTCAAGATCGTCGCCTCGCAGACGGGCGACTTCACCCGCGCCAAGGGCAAGGAGGTCATGCAGGCGTTCCTGAAGTCCCAGAAGGACATCGACGTCCTCTACGCCCACAACGACGACATGGCCCTCGGTGCCATCCAGGCCATCGAGGAGTCCGGCAAGAAGCCCGGTACGGACATCAAGGTGATCTCGGTGGACGGGATCAAGGACGCCTTCGTCGCGATGACCGAGGGCAAGATCAACGTCGTGGTGGAGTGCAACCCGATGCTCGGTGACCAGCTGATGGAGCTGACCAAGAAGGTCGCGGCGGGTGAGAGCGTGCCGCCTCGCATCGAGACCCAGGAGGGTGTCTTCCCGCAGGACAAGGCCGCGGCCGCGCTGCCGTCCCGGAGCTACTGACGCAGCAGGGTTCCGGTGCGGGAGGAGGCCCGGTTTCGGCGCCTCCTCCACAGTCGGCAGCCCGCTCCACCACCCCACCCATGAGAGGAGGGCGGATGGCATCCCCGTCCACCACCCCGCGGCCCACGGACGCGGGCGGCCCGCGTCCGGTCCTGGAAGCCCAGGGCATCCGCAAGCAGTTCCCGGGCGTGCTCGCCCTCGACGGAGTCGGCCTGCGGCTCTTCCCCGGTGAGGTGCACGCCCTGATGGGCGAGAACGGCGCCGGGAAGTCCACCTTGATCAAGGTGCTCACCGGTGTCCACCCCGCCGACGGCGGCACCCTCGTGGTCGACGGCCGGCCCCACGCGTTCGCGGACCCCCTCCAGGCGCAGCAGGCCGGAATCAGCACCGTCTACCAGGAGGTGAACCTCTGCCCGAACATCTCGGTCGCCGAGAACATCCTCATCGGGCGCGAACCGCGCAGGTTCGGTCTCATCCACTGGTCCGCGATGCGTCAGCGGGCGGCCGAGCTGCTGACGGAACTGGACCTCGACCTGGACGTCACCAGTCTGCTCGATGCGCATTCCCTGGCGGTACAGCAACTGGTCGCCATCGTCAGGGCGGTGGACGTCTCGGCGAAGGTGCTCGTGCTGGACGAACCCACCTCCAGCCTGGACCGCGAGGAGGTCGCCCAGCTCTTCACCCTGGTGCGGCGCCTGCGGGACCGCGGTGTGGCCATCCTGTTCGTCACGCACTTCCTCGACCAGGTATTCGACCTCTGCGACCGCGTCACCATCCTGCGCAACGGCCAACTGGAAGGCGAGTACCCCATCGGGGAACTCACGCCGGTGACGCTGGTACAGCGCATGATCGGCGGAGAACTGGCCACCCTCGACCAGCTGTCCGGCCGTGCCCACGAGGAAGCGGCCGTACGGGCGGCCGGCGAGCCGTTCCTCCGGGCACGGCAGCTGACCCGCACGGGCTCGATCGAACCGTACGACCTCGACATCCACGCCGGCGAGGTCATCGGACTGGCGGGCCTGCTGGGTTCGGGCCGCACCGAGGTGGCGCGCCTCCTGTTCGGCGCGGACAGCGCGGACGCCGGAGATGTGAGCATCGAGGGCGAGAAGGTGGTCCTGCGCACCCCCCGCCACGCCATCGCCCGGGGCATCGCGTTCTGCTCCGAGAACCGCAAGTCCGAGGGGCTGGTGGGCGAGCTCACGGTCCGCGAGAACATCATCCTCGCCCTGCAGGCCGCCCGCGGCTGGACCAGGCCGCTGGCTCGTGCGAAACAGGACGAACTGGCGCGGCACTGGATCGAAGCCCTGGACATCCGCCCCGGCGACCCCGAAGCGCAGGTGCGCCACCTCAGCGGAGGCAACCAGCAGAAGGTCCTGCTCGCGCGTTGGCTGCTGACCGACCCCCGGCTCCTGATCCTCGACGAACCCACCCGGGGCATCGACATCGGGGCCAAGGCGGAGATCCAGAAACTCGTGGCCCGCCTGGCGGGCGAAGGCACCTCCGTGCTGTTCATCTCGGCGGAACTCGAAGAGGTCCTGCGCCTGAGCCACCGCATCGCCGTGCTCCGCGACCACCGCATGGTGGCCACCCTCGCGAACGACGACACCGTCACGCCCGAACGCCTCCTCACGACCATCGCCACCGGAACGGACTCATGACCACCCAGCCCGCCAAGTCCGAGGCGGCCGGCGGAATCGGGAGACGACTGGCCGGCCACCGCCTGCTGTGGCCCGCGCTCATCCTGCTCGCCCTGCTCCTCGGCAACCTCGCGTTCCACCACGACTTCTTCTCCGTCCGCATACGCGACGGACACCTCTACGGCAGCCTCATCGACATCCTGCAGTTCGGTGCGCCCCTCATCCTGGTGGCGCTCGGCATGACCCTGGTCATCGCCACCCGCGGCATCGACCTCTCGGTGGGCTCCACCGTCGCCATCGCCGGCGCCCTCGCCTGCGGGCACATCTCCACCGCCGCACACCCCGGCAGCGTCGCCACCACGCTCACGGCCGTCGGCCTAGCCCTCGGCGTCGCCCTCGTACTGGGCCTGGCCAACGGCTTCCTGGTGTCCGGGCTGGGGGTGCAGCCCATCGTGGCCACCTTGATCCTCATGGTCGCGGGACGCGGTGTCGCCCAGCTGATCACCGACGGCCAGATCATCACGGTGACCAGCGCCCCCTACAAGATGATCGGAGGCGGCTACTGGCTCACCTTCCCCTTCGCCGTACTCCTGGCGGCCGCCCTCGTCGCGCTCACCGCCTTCGTCACCCGTCGCAGCGCACTCGGCATGCTGATCGAGTCCGTCGGCGGCAACCCCGCCGCCAGCCGCCTGGTCGGCATCCGGGCCGGCGGTCTGCTCGCCCTGGTCTACGTCTTCAGCGCGCTGTGCGCCGCCGTCGCCGGGCTGATGATCAGCTCCAACGTCTCCAGCGCCGACGGCAACAACGCCGGCCTGTGGATCGAACTCGACGCGATCCTCGCCGTGGTCGTCGGTGGTACCGCCCTGACCGGAGGGCGCTTCTCCCTCGGCGGCACCGTCCTGGGCGCCCTGATCATCCAGACCCTGTCCACCACCGTCTACACCCTCGGCGTCCCGCCCGAGACCACCCTCGTCTTCAAGGCATTCGTCGTCATCGTCGTCTGCCTCGTGCAGTCCCCGGTCTTCCGGGCCAAGGTACTGCGCCGCCGCAGGACGACCACTCCCCGATCCCACACCGCAGCGGGCGCCGCCCCGCAGCAGCAGGAGGCAGGCGCATGAGCACCGGCATCGCGAGCGCCGCCGCGCACCTCACCCGCCCCTTCGCGACCGTGTCGCCGCGCACCCGCACCCGTATCCCACTGATCGTCACGGCCGTCCTGCTGGTCGTCATGTTCAGCGTCGGATCGGTGCGCTACGAGGGCTTCCTCTCCACGCAAGTCGTACTGAACCTGCTGATCGACAACGGATTCCTCCTGGTCGTCGCGGTCGGGGCGACCTTCGTCATCCTCACCGGCGGCATCGATCTGTCCGTCGGCTCCATGGTGGCCCTGTCGACCATGATCACCGCCTGGCTGGTCGAGTCGCACGGCTGGCCCCTGGCCGCCGTCATCCCCCTCGTCCTGCTGGTCGGCGCCGCGAGCGGGACCCTCATGGGCTGGATCATCCACACCTTCGAGATCCAGCCGTTCATCGTCACCCTGGCCGGCATGTTCCTCGCCCGCGGGCTCTGCTACACGATCAGCACCGAATCCATCACGATCAGCGACCCCACCACGGCCGCGATCGCGCAGACCCGGCTGTACGGCCCGGGGGGCCTGTTCGTCTCGATCCCGGTCGTCATCGCCCTGGCCGTGCTGGTGATCGCCTTCGTCGTACTGCACCACACGCGCTTCGGCCGCAACGTGTACGCGCTGGGCGGCAACGAGTCCTCCGCACGCCTGATGGGTCTTCCGGCGGGCTCCACCAAGATCGCCGTATACGCCGTCAGCGGCCTGTGCTCCGCACTCGGCGGCCTGCTGCTGACCTTCTACATGCTCTCCGGCTACGCACTCCACGCCATGGGCATGGAACTCGACGCGATCGCAGCCACCGTGATCGGCGGCACGCTGCTGACCGGCGGTTCCGGCTTCGTCCTGGGCACCGCCCTCGGCGTGCTCGTCCTCGGCATGATCCAGACGGTCGTCAACTTCCAGGGCACGCTCAGCTCCTGGTGGACCCGGATCGTCATCGGCGCCCTGCTGCTCGTGTTCATCGTGCTGCAACGTCTGATGAGCGGCCGCCGCCCCGCCACCGACTGACTCCGGCCCGGCTCCGCAGCCCATCTGCCCGTGCCACCGCGTTCGCGCGCCGCGATCACAGAGCTTCCCGGCGCGCCCCCCCGGTGGACCGACTTCCAGGGAATACCGCCATGGAACACGCATACGAAACTGTCGATCAGGCCGCCGAGCGCGGGCAGACTGCCGCCGGTCCGCGGGCGGTCCGCCCCCTGCGCCTGGACGATGAAGGGCCGGGGGAGAGGTGGCGGTTCGGCTTCCCCGGCCGGGCCTGCGCGGAGGTCCACACGCGCGGCGCCCGCCTCCATTCCCTGATCCTGCCGGACCGCTGGGGCCACACCGCCGACGTGGTGCTCGCCGCCGGCGACCCCGGCGCCTTCGAGGGCTCCGCACGCTACTTCGGCGCGACGGTGGGCCGTTACGCCAACCGGATCGCCGGCGGCCGGCTCGTCGTCGACGGCGTCACCCACCGGCTCGCCACCCAGGAGACCGGGCACACGCTGCACGGCGGTCCCGACGGGTTCGACCAGCGCGTGTGGCGGTGCGAACCCTTCCACTCCGCACACCGCACCGGTGTCCGTCTGTTCTTGCACAGTCCCGACGGCGACCAGGGATTCCCCGGCGCCCTCAACGTCCGCGTCACCTACACGCTGGACCGGGACGACAACCTGACCCTGTCGTACCAGGCGGTCGCCGACGCGCCGACGATCGTGAACCTCACCAACCACGCCTACTGGAACCTCGAAGGGGAGGGGCGCGGCAACGTCCTGGCCCACCATCTCCAGGTCGCGGCCCCGCTCTACACCCCCGTCGACAGCGAGTTGATCCCCGACGGCCCCCACCGCTCGGTCAGCGGTACCCCGTTCGACCTTCGTCGGCCCCGGCGGCTCTCCGACGTACTGACCTATACGGATGCGCAACTGGCCCTCGCGGGTGGCGGCTTCGACCACAACTGGGTCCTCGACGGCGACCGGCGGGCCCGTCCCCGCCAGGCCGCCGTGTTGTACGCCCCCGCGTCCGGCCGCCGCATGGACGTGCTCACCACGGAACCGGGCATCCAGGTCTACACCGCCCAAGGCCTGACGGGTGACATCACGGGCAAGGGAGGCAGGCCCTACCAGGCCTACGCGGGGGTCGCGCTGGAAACCCAGCACTTCCCTGACTCCCCGAACCGCCCCGACTACCCGACGGTCCTGCTGCGCCCGGGCGAGCTGTACCGGTCCACCACGATCCACAGTTTCACCACGGTCACCGCCTGAGAGGGGCGGCGTCGGCCGTCGCCGCTGTCCGGTGCCGCAGGGGGCACCGGACAGCGGCTTTCGTGCCTGTGGCGTCAATCCCCGTACGAGGTGTCCCAAGGGCCCGGCTTCCCGTACGAGGCGCCCCCGGGGCCCGGCTCTCCCTGGGAGGGGTCAACGGCCGGGCGCCTGGGGGGCATCGGGGGGTCATTCGCCGGGGGGAGTGACCCTGCGGGCCGTGCTGGCGCGCACGATGAGCTCGGGCGCCACCACCAGGTGCGTCGACTCGTCGGTCCGGCCCTCGATGTGGTCCAGGAGCAGCCCGATGCTGGCGCGGCCGATCGAGGCGAAGTCCTGACGGATCGTCGTCAGCGGGGGCGGGAAGAACTCGGCCTCGGGGATGTCGTCGAATCCGGCGACCGCCACGTCCTCCGGCGTGCGCAGGCCGGCCTCCCGCAAGGCCCGTAGGACACCGAGGGCCATCTGGTCGTTGGCGACGAACACCGCGGTGAGGGCCGCTCCCCGCCCTTGTGACGACCGGAATCGACCCGCGAGCTGCTGGCCGGCCTGGTATCCCGACAGCGGACTCCAGTCGCCGCGCAGCAGGGGCGGCACCTCGGCGCCGGCATCGCGGAGCGCGTCCTCCCATCCCTGGGTGCGGGCCTCGCTCTCCAGCCAGTCGGGAGGGCCCGCGACATGCCACACGGTGGCGTGGCCCGAGGCGAGGAGATGTTCCGTGATCATGCGAGCCCCGAGGCTCTGGTCCAGCGACACCCCCGGCAGGTCGAGGGTGTGGCCGCCTTCCACGGTGACCACCGGGCACGGTGCTTCCAGTGCCGCCAGGGCCCGCACCGCGGCGCGTTGGGGAGTGACGGCCACGATCCCCTCCACGCCCCACCCGGCGAGGTGCTGCATGGCTTCGGCGAGGGCCGTCTGCGTGGCGGTCCGAAGCGTGACGGCGGACGTCAGATAGCCGCGGTCCCGAGCCGCCTCCTGGACTCCCGCCACGGTGCTGGCGGGCCCGTGCAGTGTGGTGTTCACCGCGATGACGCCCAGCGTGTGGGTCCGGCGAGTGGCCAGGGCCCGGGCTGCCGAGTTGCGGCGGTACCCGAGCTGCTCGATGACCTGTGTCACGGCGGCCCGGGTCTTGGCGCTGACGTTCGGGTGGTCGCTGAGCACCCGCGAAACGGTCTGGTGGGACACGCCGGCGACACGTGCGACGTCCGTCATGGTGGGCGCTCGCGAGACGTCTGGGAGCTGGGTCAACTCTCTTCCTTTCCTCATCGAGCGGCCTTCCCTCAAGGTACCGAACCAGCCGCGGCCCGCACATATCCCGGACCGGCCGGGAGTCCGTCGATCAGGATCGATGTGGGCGTTCACATTATGCAGCGTTGTTCGCATGGTGTGGGCATGAATCTTCTCCTACCTCTTGAGATTACTGCTTGTTAGCGTTAACAATTCGATCGGGGTAGCCAAGTGGGTGGGGTAGCTGCGGCAGCGCAGCCGCGATGCCCGGTGCGGCCCCCGATCAGTCCAGCCCGCTCATGCGCGACTGCGGGGCCGGCGGGACGCCGGTCCGGAGAAACCGCCGCGCATGTCAGACAGACGGTGAGAGCGTAGTGAGCGAGACCATTCTCAAGGACCTCCGTCGCGAGGTCCTCGCGGCCAACCTGCGCATCCCGGAGGCCGGTCTGGCCACCCTCACCTGGGGAAACGTCAGTGGAGTGGATCGAGACGCCGGCGTCTTCGTCATCAAGCCGTCCGGAGTCTCCTACGCCGACCTCACCGAGGACGACCTGGTGGTGGTGGCGCTGGAGGACGGGCGGGTCGTCGACGGACACCTCAGGCCGTCCACCGACACCGAAACCCATCGGTGCCTCTACCGGGCCTTCCCCTCCATCGGCGGCGTCACCCACACGCACTCGACGCACGCCGTCGCCTTCGCCCAGGCCCGCCGCCCGATCCCCGTGCTCGGTACGACACACGCCGACACCTTCAACGGGCCCGTCCCCGTGACGGCGGACCTCACCGCCGAGCAGTGCGCGCAGGACTACGAGTACAACACCGGGCAGGTGATCGTTGCCCGGCTCGACGGAGACCCCCGCCGGGCCGACGAGGTCCCCGGCGCGCTCGTCTCACGGCACGGCCCCTTCACCTGGGGCGCCACCGCGAAGGCTGCGCTGGAGAACGCCATCGTCTGCGAGGCCGTGGCGGAGATGGCGCTGCACACGCTGGCGCTGGGCTCCCGCCTCGGAGACACCTCCGAACCGCCGAGGCATCTGCTGGAGCGGCACTTCACCCGCAAGCACGGACCGGACGCCTACTACGGCAACGCCCTTCAGGCCCCGAGCGCCTGAGGCTCTGCGCTTGGTCGCGGCGCGGCGAGTGGCGCCGCATGCCTTGGGCGCTTCGCAGGCCCCGGGCGTGCGAGGCCCTGCGCTTCGCCACGGTGCGGCGAGCGGCCCCGCGCACCTCGGGTGCCCCGCAGACCTCGGGCGTCTGAGGCCTGCGCTTCGTCACGGCGCGGCGAGCGGCCCCGCGAACCCCGGGCGCCCCGCACACCCCGGGCGCCCCGCACACCTCGGGCGTCTGAGGCCGCGCGCCTCGTCAGGACGCGGTGAGCGGCCCGGCATGCCTTGGGCGCCTCGCATGCCTCGGGCGCCTGAAACTCCGCGCCTCGTCACGACGCGGCGAGCGCCCCCCAGGCTTCCGGCGCCCAGCACACCCCGGGCGCCCCGCCCGACCCCAGTGCCCCGCACGCCCCGGGCGTCTGAGGTCGCGCACCGCCTCGCAGCGCGGCGACGCGCGGCAGGTTTCCGGAGAATCTGCGGCGGGGGAGGGGGCGTCGGCGGCCGCGAGGTGCTGTCGCCGGCGGCGCGCGACCTCGCCCCGCCGGGCTGACGCCTCACGGGTCGCCGAATGCCACGGTTCCGGCCGGGTCCGACCACCTGCCACTCCGGTCGTCGGCCCGCCCTCCTGCCCTCGTGGCCAGCCGCGGCGGCGCGGGCCGGATCGTCTGAGTCGGCCCTGTGACGGGGCTCGACCTTGCCGGTCGCTGGACGAGTGGCAGTCACTGAGTGGCGGTCGCCGACCGGCGGTCGCTGAGTGGCTGGAGCCGCGTGGCTTGCGCCGACGCCCCACAGCGGCTGGCGCGACCGGCTCGCGTCCGTCACCGCCGGGACCGGTACCTTTCCGGACGGACACCGCGTCCGCGCGGAGCGTGACGGGGCCGGCTGTCCGTCGATGCCCGCTCCCGCGCAACCGGCCGATGCGCTGGCCGCCGGTGAGTGAGGGTCGGGCGGTGGGGGTTGGGGCGTGTGAGCCCCCTCGGCGGGGCCGGCGCCGCCCCTGATCGTCGATTTCGGGCCACCGGTTCACAAGCGCCGAAGCCGTGGTGGCGGTCGGCCTGTTCGCGGACGCGGTTCGCTCAACCACCGGTTCGTACCGTTGCCTTGACGGGTCCGTGAGGCGCCTGGCTTGATTGGGAGCGCTCCCACTCTGCCCCTCATCCACCGAGGAAGGCTTCACCGTGCCTCCTGTCACCTCCGCCCGCGGCGTGCCACGTCGCGCGGCCGCCGTGCTCGCCGGCTTCGCGCTGGCGGTCGGCGGTCTGTCCGCGACCGCCCTGACCGTTCCGGTCGCGGCTGCCGCCACCGTGGCCGCCGCTGCCGACACGCCCGTCCGGGTCAACCAGCTCGGCTACCTGCCCGACGGCCCCAAGCGGGCCACCGTGGCCAGCTCCGCGACGGCCCCGCTCGCCTGGCAACTGCGCGACGCCTCCGGTGCGGTGACCGCTTCGGGCGCCACCACGGTGCGCGGCGCCGACCAGGCGTCCGGCCAGTCCACGCACCTGGTGGACTTCGGCGCGTACACCGGCACCGGCACCGGCTTCACCCTGGTCGTCGGCGGCCAGAGCAGCCACCCCTTCGACATATCCGCCTCGCTCTACGACGGACTGCGCGCCGACAGCATGTCGTTCTTCTACCAGCAGCGCAGTGGCATCGCGATCGATGCCGCCCTGGCGGGAGGCAGCGCGTACGCCCGCCCCGCCGGGCACCTCGGCGTCGCCCCGAACAAGGGCGACACCGGCGTCCCCTGCCAGTCCGGGGTGTGCGACTACCAACTGGACGTGCGGGGCGGCTGGTACGACGCGGGCGACCAGGGCAAGTACGTGGTCAACGGCGGCATCTCCGTCTGGGAGATGGTGAACTCCTTCGAGCGGGCCCGCCGTTCGGGTGGTGAAGCGGCGCTCGGCGATGCGACGCTGCGGGTGCCGGAGCGCGGCAACGGGACGCCGGACGTGCTGGACGAGGCCCGTTGGGAGCTGGAGTTCCTGCTACGGATGCAGGTCCCGGCCGGGAAGCCGATGGCCGGGATGGCCTTCCACAAGATGCACGACGCCAAGTGGACCGCCCTGCCGACCCGGCCCGAACTCGATTCCGAACAACGCGAGTTGCACAAGCCGTCGACCGCCGCGACGCTGAACCTGGCGGCCTCGGCCGCGCAATGTGCCCGGGTGTACGCGTCGTACGACGCCGCGTTCTCCGCGCGCTGCCTGGACGCGGCCCGCCGGGCCTGGACGGCCGCCAAGGCCAACCCGAACGTGCTCGCCCTGGCGAGCGACAGCACCGGCGGCGGCGCCTACGAGGACGCCGACGTCTCCGACGAGTTCTACTGGGCGGCGGCGGAACTCCTCGCCACCACCGGCGAGTCCCAGTACCGGGACGCCGTCACCTCCTCCCCGCACCACACCAAGCCCGTCGACGCGTTCTGGTGGGGCGGTACCGCGACGCTCGGCCGCATCACCCTCGCCACCGTCCCCGGCGTGACCCTGCCCGCCGACGACGTGACCCGGCTGCGCGGCCTGCTGACCACGGCCGCCGATGGCCACCTGTCCACGATGTCCGGCCAGGGCTACGCGGTGCCGCTCCCCGCCACCGGGTACGTGTGGGGCTCCAACAGCTCCGTCACCAACAACGCGATGGTGCTGGCCGTCGCGTACGAGATCACCGGGCAACAGCGCTACCGGGCCGGAGCGTTGGAGTCCCTGGACTACCTGCTCGGCCGCAACGCGCTCGACCTCTCCTACGTCACCGGCTACGGCGACCGCACTTCCGAGAACCAGCACCACCGGTTCTGGGCGCATCAGAACGACGCCTCGCTCCCGCACCCGCCGGCCGGTTCCTTCGCGGGCGGGCCGAACGCCGGGCTGGAGGACCCGGTGGCCAAGGAGAAGCTCACGGGCTGCGCACCGGCGGCCTGCTACGTGGACGACATCGGCTCGTACTCCACCAACGAGGTGGCCATCAACTGGAACGCCTCCCTGGCCTGGCTGGCGGCCTTCGCGGCCGAGCGGCGGGGCGCCCCGGCGGCGCCCGTGGTCCAGGTGGCACCGGCGGCCGTAACGGTCCCGGAGGGCGGCTCGGCGCCGGTGGGCGTGCGGCTCTCGGCAGCGCCCGCGCAGAACGTGACGGTGACGGTGGCCCGGAACTCCGGCGACGAGGACCTGTCGGCAGCCGCGACCCTGGTGTTCACCCCGGCCAACTGGGCGACGCCGCAGCAGGTTTCGGTCGTCGCCGCGCAGGATGCTGACACGTCTTCGGGCAGCGCGACCTTCACGGTAGGTGGTCCCGGCGTGCAGTCGGCGACGTTCACGGCGACGGAGGCGGACGACGATGCGTCGGCGGCCTCCTGCACGGTGGCGTACCGGATCGACAACGCCTGGGGCAACGGCTTCACCGCGACGGTGACCCTGAGGAACACCGGAACCTCGACGATCTCCGGCTGGACCCTCGGCTGGAGCTTCGCGGGTGATCAGCGGATCAGCAACGGCTGGAACGCCACGGTGAGCCAGTCGGGCAGCACGGTCGCCGCCCGGGACTCCGGGTGGAACGGCACGCTGGAGCCCGGCGGCAGCGTGGGCTTCGGCTTCCAGGCCACGTATTCGGGTACCAACGCGATCCCGGCGCGATACACGCTCAACGGCGCACTCTGCTCCTGAACGATCACCATGCCCTGCCCGCCCGCCGCACCGGGAAGCCCTGGTGCGGCGGGCCGCTCTCGGTGGGCTCGGCTCCGCCTGGACGGTGAGCCAGCGCTCGCCCCCGCCGTCCTCCCCGTCCGGTAGGTCCGGTCGCGGCAGCGGCAGCCGGCCGTGCTCCCCGGCCGCGAGCTGCGGTGTGGGCAGCGCGCCCCGGGCCAGCTCGACCCCGTCGCGGGCCAGCGACCAGGTGAACCGCAGATGGGCAAGGTCCAGTACCTCGTGCACCCGCACCACCAGCACGTTGCGGCCGGGCCGCAACCGCCCGGTCACGTCGAACTCGGCCGGCAGGCGGCTGCCGTAGGTGACGCCCAGCCAGACCCGGGCGCAGGGCAGGTGCGTTTGCGGGAAGCGCTGCCATCGAGGGACGACGACGGAGTGGAGCCAGGATGATCCTGGCTCCACTCCATGGCGCGGGCGTGTCACTAGAACTGTGCGAAGAACCTCCAGATCTCTCCCTTGGTCCAGGTCGTGACGCCGCTCTCGTTGGAGGAGCCGTCGACCGGACCGGGCAAGTGGCCTCCGTCGAAGGCGGCCCATTGGACCGGGTACCCGGCACGGCAGCCCGAGTAGGTGGTGGTGATGTGCGTCCGGCTGCCCGGCGCGGGCTCGCGCGGGTTCTGGGAGGTGCAGCCGTTGTTGCTGACGAACCTGTCGCGCAGGGACCGTCCTTGCGCGATGTTGAGGACGGAGTCGCTGACGCCGTGGATTCCGAAGTAGGCGATGGGCTGGGCGCCGCCGCTGCACCCGCTGATCTCGCCGCCGGAGATGACCGCGACAGCCCTGAAGACGTTGGCCCGGGTGCATGCGAGTGCGTAGCTCATCCCGCCGCCCCAGCTGAAACCGGTGGCGAAACGCTGCGCCGTGTTGACGCAGAGGCCGCCCTCGATCCGCCGGATCATGTCGTCGACGAAGGTGACGTCCTCACCGCCCGGATTGGCCCAGCCGTTGTCGAGGCCCTGGGGGGCGACGAGGATCGCGCTGTTGTTGGATTGTTCCTGTTGGCCGTAGTAGGACCAGGCCTTCCCGCTCGTTCCGCCCGAGGCGACGTCGCCGGCGGTTCCGCCCCGCCAGTGGAACGCGAAGATCAGCCGGTAGGGCTGGCTGTTGGAGTAGTTGTCGGGAACCCTGAGGATGAAGCTGCGGCTCTTGCCGCTGCTCTGGATCGTGTGCGTACCGCTCGCCAGCGTCGGGGCGCTGCCGCATCCGCCGCCGCCGGACGACAGCTTGACCATCTGCCATTGCTGGTTGGCGCCGCCCCAGTCGCTGTACTGGACGACGTTGCCGCCGTCGGCGGTGGAGGCGCCCTGTACCTCGACGGCCTTGTCGCTGTTGCGGTTGATCAGCCGGACGTGGCCCGCGTCGGAGTCGGCCAGCCGGAACTGCTGGTTGGCCCCGTTGCCGTCGGTCCGCTGCGCGATCGCGGCGCCGTCGGCGGTCGAGGAGCCGGCCACGTCGAGAACCTTGCCCGAATGCCGGGCCTTGAGCCGGTAGAAGCCGCTGCCGGAGTCCACGAACTGCCACTGCTGGTTGGCTCCGTCGTTGCGCGTCCACTGACTGACCCGCGCGCCGTCGGCGGTGGACGCGCCATAGACGTCCAGCGCCTTGCCGCTGTTGCGATTGACCAGGACGTACCAGGCATTGCCGTCCACCGTCGCCGCCTCCGCGGGCGCCGGCTTCACCGCGAAGAGCGTGCCGATCGCGAGCGTCGCCGCCACCACGGCGGCCAACCGGGACCACCAGCGGTGCCTTCGTGGAGGGGCGGGGGAAGCCGCACCGTAGGTCTTCATCGGTTCACCCTTTCGCCGTGCCAGGTCGTCAGGTGCGGGTCCAGCGCTGGTTGCTGCCGCCCGAGCAGGAGTAGAGCTGGATCAGGGTGCCGTTGGCGGTGCCGGTTCCGGCCGCGTCCAGGCAGAGGCCGGACTGGACTCCGACGATGGAACCGTCGGAGTTCAGGCGCCACTTCTGGTTGTCGCCGCCCCAGCAGCTGTAGATCTGGACCTTGGTGCCGTTGGCGGTGCCGGCGGCGTCCAGGCACTTGTCGCCGTAGACCTTGAGCTCGCCTGAAGCGGTGTACGACCACTGCTGGTTGGTGCGGTTGTTGCAGTCCCACAGGTTGAGCTGGGTGCCGTCGCTCGTGCTGGCACCGGGCACGTCCAGGCAGCGGCCCGAACCGACGCCCTTGACCTGTCCGGAACCGGGCGTGGGGGTCGGAGTGGGGTTGGAGGAACCGGCGTTGAGTGCGTTGAGCACCGAGGTGTAGGCCGGCTTCTTGTTGCCGTTGCCGTCGAACAGCAGCGGCGATTGCTCCGACCGCCAGGAGTCGGTGTCGCGCACACCCCAGACGGTGATGCCGAGGCAGCGCGGGACGGCCAGGCAGTCGTTGGTCACGTTGGCGTAGGTCGTGGCCGAGGCGCCCTGGATGTCGAGTTCGGTGACGGCCACGTCGACGCCTAGGGCGGCGAAGCTCTGCAGGGTGGTGCGGAAGTTGCTGTTGTACGGGCTGTCGTTGTTGAAGTGGGACTGGAAGCCGACGCAGTCGATCGGCACGCCGCGCTGCTTGAAGTCCCGGACCATGTTGTACATGGCCTGGGTCTTGGCCCAGGTCCAGTTCTCGACGTTGTAGTCGTTGTAGCAGAGCTTGGCGGCCGGGTCGGCGGCGCGCGCGGTGCGGAAGGCGACCTCGATCCAGTCGTTGCCGGTGCGCTGCAGGTTGGAGTCGCGCCGGGCCCCCGAACTGCCGTCGGCGAAGGCCTCGTTCACGACGTCCCACTGGACGATCTTGCCCTTGTAGTGGGCCATCACGCCGTTGATGTGGTTGGTCATCGCCTGGCGCAGCGCGCTGCCGCTGAGGTTTTGCATCCAGCCGGGCTGCTGGGAGTACCAGGCCAGGGTGTGACCGCGTACCTGCTTGCCGTTCTGTACCGCCCAGTTGTAGACGCGGTCACCGGCGGCGAAGTTGAACTGGCCCTGCTGGGGTTCGGTGGCGTCGATCTTCATCTCGTTCTCGGGCGTCACCATGTTGAACTCGCGGCCCGCGATCGTCGTGTACGCCGAGTCGCCCAGCCTGCCCGAGGCGACGGCGGTGCCGAAGTAGCGGCCGCTCTGCGCCGCCGCGCCGCCGAGAGTGCTCTCGGCGGCCTGTGAGGCCAGCGGAGCCACCAGTAGGGCGGCCGAGCCGAGGACGCCGGCGACCAGCGCCGTACGGAGAATTCCGATCTTCCGGCGGACGGTGGATGGGGGAATGGCATTTGAGCCCATGAAAGAGCCTCCAGGAAAGAAATCACGGAAGGATTGGAGCGGGGCAGAGTGAATCCGCGTGAACGACGCCCGCGTCCATTGACAAAAGGACGCTCACCAGTCAGGGCGTAACGATTCAAGGCCGACACCCGGCACTCGGACATAGACGGGGGGTATCGCCTCGGGCCCCAGTCTGGAAACACCGCGGAAACATGTCAATACTTTCGAAAGGGTTTCGAGAATCCCGTGCCTCTGAATAGCCCAATAGCCGCTTTTCATAGAGCGATCCTCATCGAAAATGTTTCGATGAGGATCGCTCTACAGCGGGTATTTCCTACAGTTCGGATCTCCGGTCAGCGCAGGGCCGTGTTGAACTCCAGTGCCGGGTCGGCGTTGCGGACGAGGGACTTGGCCTGCTCCGGCCACCACACGCCGGCCGCGGGATCGACGACGCCGTACTCCGGGTCGATGGTGCCGCCCGGGACGCTGCGGTTGCACTGGCCGTCGGACTGGCCGACGGTCTTGATCCACAGGTAGGCGTCCACGAGCGGGACGCGGGTGTTCGCGGCCGGCCGGGCGCCGATGCCGCGACCGGGAGCGTTGCACCAGGTCTGCGGATCGCCGGTGTACTTGCCCGCGGGCGGGGTCCAGGCGCCCCGGCCGTCGCGGCTGGTGTCCACGACGAGGTGGGTGAGCTCCTGTGCGGGCGGGGTGCCCACGTTCTGCTGGAACCACAGGTCGGTCCAGTGCCAGGTGGACGGGTCGTCCACGTTCACGGAGCTTCCCGGCTGCCCGTCGTTCGGTGCCGCGGGGGAGTAGTACTGGCTCGCGCACCAGTCGGGGTGCCCCTTGGCCCAGTCCGGGCCCTTGGTGGCGAACCACAGGCACTGGGAGACCCAGGTGCCGTAGTGGGTGGACAGATCGGTGGCCAGGTAGTTGGAGACGTTCAGCGAGAAGCCCTGGGTGCGGGTGACACCTGCCTGGAGGAGGCGCCCCGCGGCGTCGCCGACGCTGCGCCAGTGGCTGTTGCCGGCGTCCAGGTAGACGACGCTGTTCGGCTGCCGCTCCAGGGCGTCGATCGCGTGGTTGAGGTCGGCGAAGCGTCCGGCTGTGATCGCGCCGGTGGGGTCGCTTCCGGGCCCGCAGTCGGAGGGGAGGTTGGCCAGCCCGTCCGGTTCGAGGATGACGACGGCCTTGCTGCGGCCGATCCCCCGGGCGAAGGCGCTGATCCAGGCCTGGTACTCGGCGTCCGACTGCGCACCGCCGGAGGAGTACTGGGAGCAATCGCGCAGCGGGATGTCGTAGGCCACCAGGACGGGAACCGTCCGGGTTCGCTCGGCCCGGCGCACCAGGTCCCGTACGCGGGATTCGACCTGCTCCGGAGTGCCGTCGGTGAACCAGGCGGCCTCCGGCCAACTGGCCAGCTTCGCCATGGACTTGGCGCCCTCGAAGTCCCGGTGGAGGAGGTCGGTGACGGCCTGGTGGGCCGCGTCGCTGTCGGGATCGACGTAGAAGCGGGTGTTCGCGGGAAGCGTGTGGGATGCCGGTGCGGAGCTCGCCTCGGCAGAGGCGGGGGCGACGGCGCCGAAGAGCAGCGTGAGCGCGCTCGCTGCCAGGACTAATCGGTGCAGGGGGATGCGCACGGGGTTCCTTCGGTGAGGGAGGGAGGCGGGGCCGGATCAGTAGCCGTAGATCATCTTGTAGGCGACCTCCGGCAGGAACTGTCCGGCCGAGGAGCCGGCCCCCACGCCGCAGTTGCCGTCGGACTCGCCGGGGATCTTGATCCACAGCAGCATCTCGGCACCGCCGCCGCGCTGGGTGGGAGTGCCGATCCGGCGGCCGGCGGGGTTGCACCACTGGCCGTTGGAACCGTTGCCGTTGCGGCTGGTGTCGACGACGAACGGCTTGGTGTAGCCGTAGGAGCTCAGTGCGGAGTTGACCGCGTTGCCGTAGGAGGTGTTCTGGTCGGTGGCGAAGTAGTTGGAGACGTTCAGTACGAAGCCGCGTGCCCCGCTGACCCCGGCGGCGGCGAGCTGCTGCGCCATGGTCGAGGCGCCGATCCAGCCGGGGTTCCCGGCGTCGAGGTAGACCCAGGTGTTGGGTGCCTTGGCATTGAACTGGGCGATCGCGTTCTTCAGCATGGCGTTGCGCTCGGCGATCTGAGCAGCCGTCATGCAGCTCTCGTGGCCGAGCGCGTCGGGTTCGAGGACGACGACGGCCGGGCGGTTGCCGATGCCACTGGCGAAGGCGGCGATCCAGGCGTCGTACGCGGCGCGGCTCCCGGCGCCGCCGCCGGACTGACCGGCGCAGATGTCCCGGTTGGGGATGTTGTACGCGACCAGGACCGGCAACTTGTCGTAGGAGTCCGCGCGGCCGACGTAGGCGCCGGTGGCGCTGCCGATGTCGCCGCTCCAGTTGCCGAACCAGCGGGCCGCCGGGGTGTTGGCGATGGACGTACGGATCGCCGCCGCCCGCCCGTCGCCCGGGTTCGCGTTGGTCCACCGCAGAGCGGAGTTGTCGGGGTCGGTGTAGAAGCCGCTGGTCATGGTGGTCGGGTCGGCGGCGTACGCCGGGCCGGCGTTGATCAGGGCGAGACCGGCGGTCAGGGCGCCGGCCAGCAGGGCGGACGCGGCTCGGACGGACATGCGCATGGTTCTTCCTCCGGTGGGGGATGGGGAAGTGGAAGCGCTTCCAGTTTTGGTGTGGGGTCGGATCGCGCTGATGGGATGATTGGGGCCGTCGCCGGGGTGTGTCAAGTGGTTGAACACGGAAGCATCGTCATGGCTGGTATGGCGTCATTAGTTGGAAGCGCTACCAGATCGAGACCCGGGCGGCATCCGTGTGCAGGTCCGAAGTTGGGGCGGTGATGGAATCATGGCCGCTGTCCGATGTCGCTCGTTCGATGTCGGCGTTCGATGTTCGCCGTCCGCGTGAGCCCGAGGAGCAGTTCTTCCATGGAGCCGTCACCCAAGCGCATGCCGACTCTCGACGAGGTGGCCGCACGCGCCGGCGTGTCGCGCACGGCGGCCTCCCGGGTGATCAACAACGCCCCGCACGTCAGCCGTGCGAAGCGGGAGGCGGTCCAACGGGCGGTGCGCGAGCTGGATTTCGTGCCCAATCCGTCCGCGCAGGCCCTCGCGACCCGCAGGGTCGGAGCGGTGGTGCTGGCGGTCTCCAGCGATGAACCGGGGCTGTTCGCGGACCCGTTCTTCGCGGAGGTCATCGTCGGCGTCAGCGAGGCGCTGGAGCAGACCGAGCTGGAACTGATCCTGCTGCTGGCCAACACCCCGCGCGGCCGGGAGAGGTTCGAGCGGCTGCTGCGCTCCCGCCGGGCCGACGGCGTCATGCTGATGGCGCTTCGGGGCGACGATCCGCTGGGCCGCCTGGGCGAGGAGGTCGATCTCCCCGTCGTCTTCGGCGGACTCCCGCTCATCGGGGAACCCACGTGGTACGTGGACGCCGACAACCGGGGCGGTGCCCGCCTGGCCGCCGAGCACTTCGCGCGCACGGGCCGCCGACGGCCCGTCATGATCACCGGCCAGGTGGACGCCAGGGCCGCGGTCGCGCGGGAACAGGGGTTCACCGACGGTCTGACCCTGTCCGGCCTGCCGCTGCTCGGGGTCGAGCCCGGGCAGTTCACCGAGGAGGGCGGCGCCGAGGCGATGGAGCGACTGCTCCGCGAACACCCCGATCCCGACGCGGTGTTCGCGGCCTCCGACGCGATGGCCATCGGCGCTCTGCGCACCTTGCGGGAACGGGGGCTGCGGGTGCCCGAGGACGTCGCGGTGATCGGCTTCAACGACCTGGCGAGCGCCCGGCACACCAGCCCGCCGCTGACCACCGTCCATCAGCCGGTACGGGCACTGGGGCAGGAGATGGCCAGGATGCTGGTCAGTGCCATCGAAGGACACCGCCCCAGCCCGTTGATCCTCCCGACCCGCCTGACCGTGCGCGAATCGGCCCCCGATCTGCCCGCACCCGCCTGACCGGCGGGCGCTTGCGGCAGGGTCAGATGAATCGCCACAGGTGGTCGTTGGTGCCGTTGTCGTCCCAGAGGACGGTCTGTGCTCCCTGGGCGGTGGAGGCGCCGGAGACGCCGAGGACGCGGCCGCTGTTGGCGCACTGGATCCTGAAGGTGTCGCCGCCGCCGTGGCGCAGGCGCCACCGGTGGTCCGCGGCGCCGTTGTCCGCCCACTGGACGATCCGGGCGCCGTTGGCCGTGCCGCCGTTCTCCACGGCGAGGACCTTGCCGCTGTGGGAGTTGCGCAGGCGCAGGTGACCGCCGGTGTCGACGACGGCCGTCCAGAGATGGTCGGCGGTGCCGTTGTCGTCCCACTGGATGGCGAGGCCGCCGTCGGCGGTGGACATGTCCTGCACACCGAGGACCCGCCCGCTGGCGACGTTCTGGATGCGCCTGGCGCCGTCGGGGACGAACTGCCACTGGCCGGCGGGGGCGCCGGTGTCGGGCACCTGTACGGCCGCGGCGCCGTTGGCGGTGGAGCCGCCTTCGATGCCGAGCAGCTTGCCGGTGTGGACGTTGCGAAGCTTGTGGTAGCCGTTGCCGGCGTCTACGACGGTCCACCGGTGGTCGGCGGTGCCGGTGTCGGACCACTGGAGGACCGGGGCGTTGTCGGCGGTGGACATGTCCTTCACGCCGAGGACCTTTCCGCTGTTGAGGTTGCGCAGCCGCAGTGCGGTGCCGTCGACGAGGAGGAGCCAGTCGTGGTCGGCGGTGCCGGAGTCGGTCCACTGCAGGGCGGGGCCCCCGTCGGCGGTGGACATGTCCCGGATGCCGAGGACGAGTCCGCTGGCCGCGTTCACGAGACGGAAGCCGGGGCTGTCGGTCCGCCAGTAGACGGTGTAGTTGAAGCCCTGGGCGTCGTGGAACGGGCCGAGTTCGACCTTCGTTCCGTTGGCGGTGGCCGCGAACGCGAGGGCGGTGCTGCTGGTCCGGGTGATCGAGGAGGGGTCCAGGGCCGGGAGGGAGGACAGGGTGGTGCTGCCGTAGTTGCCGGCGAGGACGGCGGGGCCGTAGGTGATCGCCGCGACACCGGGGTTGTCGTTGGAGGCCTGGAGGGCCACGCGCATGGGGAGTTTCACGGTGACGGTGTCGCCGGAGGCCCAGGCCCGGGTGAGCGTGGCGTAGGTGCCCGGACTGGCCGTGACGCTCTGGGCGACGCCGTTGACGCTGACGGTGGCGCCCGAGGTCCATCCGGGGATGCGGATGCGCATCGACCAGGTCCCGCCGGCGCCGCCGGTGACCTTGAGCGTCGTGGTGTCGTCTGCCGGATAGGAGGTGGTCTGGGTGACGGTGATGCCTCGCTGGGTCCAGTTCAGGACGGAGGGGAGGAACAGGTTCACGGTGAGGGTGGTGCTGCCGTCGTGGAAGTAGACGGAGTCCATCAGCTTGGTGTTGGACTCGACGCCCGTTCCCTGGCAGCACCAGAACGTGTCGTAGTCGGTGCTCCAGGTGCCGCCGCCCCACGCCGGGCCCTTGCCGCGGCGGCCGCCCGGGTTGAGGGGGGTGAAGTAGGTGACGTGCCCGTGCGGGTCGGCCGGGTTCTGGGCGCCGATGACGTGGTTGAGCAGCGCCTTCTCGTAGAAGTCGAAGTACGACGCCCGGCCGGGGTCCAGCTGCCACAGTTCTCGGGTCAGCTTGAGCATGTTGTAGGAGTTGCAGAGCTCGCAGGTGTCGGGGACGAGGAAGCCGGAGATGGCGTTCGGGGCCCGGAAGTGTTCCGCCTGGCTGTTACCGCCGATGGCGTAGGTGTGCGAGGTGGTGCAGATCGTCCACGCGTTGGCGGCGATGTCGCGGTAACGGGTCGTCCCGGTGGCCTTGTACTCGCGGACGGCCCCGATCCACTTGGGTACCTGTGTGTTGGCGTGCAGACCGTTCAGTTGGTCCAGGTTCGCGGCGAGGGGGTCGAAGACCGCCGCATGGTCGAAGCGCTGGGCGGTGGTCAGCCAGCGTGCGTCGCCGGTCTGTTGGTGGAGGTCGGCCAGCACCTCGTTCATGCCGCCGAACTCGACGCCCAACAACGACTGCATCTTGCTCTGGCTGAGCGCGGCGGTGCGCCGGTCGACCCAGCCGGCGAGCGCGAGGAGCACGTCGCGGGCCTGCGTGTTGCCGATGAGGCGCCATACGTCGAGCAGGCCGGCCATGGTCTTGTGGACGCAGTAGTACGGGACGTTGCCGTTGGTCAGCGTGCCTGCTTCGAGGCTGGTGAAGTCGGCCTCGGGGAAGCCCGACAGGTAGCCGGCGGAGAAGCCCGCGGTGGAGTTGTTGGCCTGGCACTTGGCGAGTTCGGCCACCATGCGGTCGGCCTTGTCGCGGCAGGTGGTGTCCCCGACCGCGGCGTAGGCCTGTGCCCATGCCGTGAGGAAGTGGCCCTGCACGTGGGTGCGGAAGGGGAACGCCGGGTCGTCCCATCCTCCGGTCGGGGTCGCGGCGTTGGTGGAGAGCCGGTGGTTGGCGCGGAAGTTGTACAGCAGGCGGTCGACGTCGATGAAGCGGAGATAGGCCAGGGTGCGGTTCTGATTGTCGAGCCAGCGGCTGCTGGTGAGCTGGACCTGACCCAGGTCGAACGGGAACGCCGACACTCCGACGTCGGATCCGACCGGGGGCGTCTGCGCCGTGGCGGAGACGGTGTTCAGTACGGGGCCGACAGCCGCGGCTACGGCCGCGACGCCGGTCGCCTTGATCATGGCGCGGCGGCTGAAGGGGGGAACCGGCATGGCGAACTCCATGGTCCGTGAGAGATAAGGACGCCGCTCACAAGGGCTGTTGGGCTTCAACCGGCGGCTGCGAGGTCGGTGGGGGCGGCCGCCTGCTGCGCATGAGTGTTAGCGCTCACAATTGACGTGTCAATACTTTCGACGGGCGGCGCCGACAAGGCCGGCCCGCGCACCGCGCACCGCGCGCAGCTGCTCCGGGCGACCGATCCGCTCCGGTGGCGTGCAACGCGCCACCTACACCGCGGTCAAATGCGGTCGGCTGGGCGGGAGGTGAGGTGCGAGCCGGCAGGTGGCGGACGCGGACCGCCACCTGGCCGCGGCAGCAGCGACGTCAGGGCCTGCCCGGCGGTTCCTGCGGGCTCGGGATCGGGCTCGGGTACGTGATGTCGAACCACGCGAAGTGGGCTTGGTTGGTGGAGGGGCGGCCGTTGGAGGTGGCATAGAGGCCGAGCTGGATGCTGGTGAACAGCGGAGTGAGGAAGGTGGCTTCGACGGTGGTCAGGTCCTGCCAGGCGCCGTCCGGTGCCGAGTGGGCGAAGGTGTGGCTGAAGCCGCGGATGCGGACCCCAAGGCGAACGGGGCCCGGGGGGACGGGCACGTCGGCCAGGACCTCGGCTCCGCGGCGGAGGCTGAGTCCTTCCGCGGTGCGGAGGAAGAGGAGATGGGTGTCGTCGTCGAGGACTACGGCGAGGCCCGCCTCTTCGCCCGGCGCGGCGGGGGCGAAGTGCAGTTCGGTGGAGACGTCGCAGTCGGGCTGTTCCTGGGGTCGGGCCAGGAGGGACGGGGTGGTGCGGTCGCCGAGGCGTTCGGGTCGGAGCTGGAGGCGGAGCCCGTCGCCGGTGGTCCAGAACCGCTCGGGCGGTGTGCGCAGGCTGCTCCAGTCCGGGGAGAGCGTGGCGAAGTCGTCGTGGACGGGGCGGCGTGGGTCGGTGTGGGCGACGGGGGAGAAGACCGGCCAGCCCGCGTCCCAGGTGATCCGGCTGAGGAAGGTCTCGCGGCCGAGGGCGGAGCCGCGGCGGACGCCCAGGAGGACGGCCCGCCAGTCGCGGTTCGGGGTCTGTACGAGGTCGGCGTGCCCGGTGCAGGTGACCGGGCCCTTGGCGGGCGGGAGCACCGGATTGCCGGGGGCGCCCTCGTAGGGGCCGGTCACGCGGTCGGCGCGGGCGGCCACCACGCTGTGGTCCACATCGGTGCCGCCCTCGGCGGTGACCAGTAGATAGGTGCCGCCGGTCTTGTACAGGTGCGGGGCTTCCGACCATCGGGCGCCGGGGTGGGTTCCCGACCACAGGACGTACTCGGGGCCGGTCAGCCGTCGTTCCCGGGGAAGGTATTCGCGCATCCAGATCTCGGTGCGGCCCGCGGCTACGTCCACGACTCGTGCGGCGGTGAACCAGGCCCGGCCGTCGCCGTTGGCGTTGCCGTTGCCGTTGCCGTTGCCGTTGCCGTTGCCGTTGCCGTCCCCGTGCCCATCGTCGTCGTCCGGCCCGTCGTCGAAGAACAGCGACGGGTCGAAGCCCTCGCCCTCCAGCCAGTGCGGCTCCGACCACGGCCCCGCCGGGTCGGTCGCGGTGACGACGAAATGGCCGGGGCCGTCCATCAGCGTGCAGACGAGGTGGAAGACCCCGTCATGGTGCCGGATCGTCGGCGCGAACAGGCCCCGGGAGGGCTCGCACCCGTCGAGGTCGAGCTGGGACGGCCGGTCGAGCGCGGAGCCGATGCGCCGCCAGTTCATGAGGTCGCGGCTGTGGAAGACGGGAAGGCCCGGGAACCATTCGAAGCTGGACGTCACCAGGTAGTAGTCCGTTCCCACCCGGCAGACGGACGGATCGGGCCGGAACCCGGGCAGCACGGGCTCACCGAAGACGGGATCATCGAAGAACGCGGTCATGAAACCGGCACGATCTCGACCGGCACGGACAGCACCCGGTCGGCCGCCGGGTGACGTACGGGACCCTCCAGGGTGAAGGAGCCCTGGAGCGGAAGATCGCCGCTGGACCGTCCGACGGCCACGCCGATCTCCCCGGGCTCCACTCTTCTGCGCAGGTCGAGCCCGGTGAAGGAGGTCCGGTCGGCATGGACGGAGAAGGTGATCCGGGCGGCCGCGCCCGGCCCCAGTTCGACCCTGGCGAATCCGGCGAGCCACCGCTGCGGCCGGACGACGGAGGCCACGGGGTCGGAGAGGTACAGCTGGACCACCTCGGTCCCGGCCACCTCGCCGACGTTGCGTACGGTGACCGACACGGCGACGGCGCCGTCCGTCGCGGCGACCGGATCCACGGAGAGCTCCGAGCAGGTGAAGGTGGTCCAGCTCAGCCCGTGTCCGAACGGGAACAGCGGGGTGGGGTCCACCGAGCTCCAGTCGGTGTGCCCGCCGAGCCTGCCGTGCAGGTAGGTGCCGGGCTGGCCGCCGACCTGGCGGGGGATGGAGACGGGCAGCCGCCCGGACGGTTCCGCGGCGCCGCTGATGATCCGGGCCAGCGCCGTCCCGCCCTCCTCGCCGGGGAAGAAGGCCTGCACCACGGCCGATGCGTGCTCGGCCAGCGTGCCGAGCGCGTAGGGCCGTCCGGAGACGAGGACCAGGACGGTCGGCACCCCGGAGTCCAGAACGGTGGAGGCGAGTGCGGCCTGGTCGCCGGGCAGGTCGAGGGTTTCGGCGTCGCAGCCCTCTCCGGAGGTGCCCCGGCCGAACATGCCGGCCCGGTCCCCGAGCACCAGCAGGTTCACGTCCGGATCGTCCGCGGTGACCGTGAACCCGGCGGCGGTGAGCGCCTCGCCGAGCGTCGGGATCTCCAGCCCGAGGTCGCCTGGCAGCGCGACGTGGTTGGGGAAGGAGTAGCAGCCGAGGAAGGACTGGGGGTCGTCGGCGTAAGGCCCGCTGATCGCGACCCGGCACGGCCGCAGCGGCAGGATGCCGTCGTTGGCGAGCAGCACGGTGGACCTTTCGGCCAGGAGCCTGGCCAGTGCCCGGTTCTCCGGCGGGTCGAGGTCGACCGGCTCGGGCTTGACGGGCTCCCAGCCGGGGTCGAGCAGGCCGAGCTCGGCCTTCTGGAGCAGGACCCGTTCCGCGGCCCGGTCGATGAGCTCCTCGGACACGGTTCCCGCCCGCACGAGCTCGGTCAGCGGCTCGCCGTAGCACCGGGCCGTGGGCAGTTCGACGTCGATCCCGGCGGTCAGCGCCAGCGCGCCGGCCGCGCCCCGCGATCCGGTGACCCCGTGCCGGGTCTCCAGGAAGGAGACGGCGTAGTAGTCGGCGACGACCACACCGCTGAAACCCAGCTCACCCCTGAGCAGCTCGGTCAGCAGCCGCTCGTCGGCGGCCACCGGGACGCCGTCCACGTCGGTGTAACTGTTCATCACCGACCGGGCTCCCCCCTCGCGCAGTGCCCGTACGAAGGGCTCGACCAGTACGTCGGCGAACTCGCGCGGTCCCGAGGCGACGGGGGCCATGTTCCGGCCGCCGCGCGAGGCCGAGTACCCGGCGAAGTGCTTGAGGGTCGCCACGATCCCGGCGCCCTCCAGGCCCTGCACATAGGCGGTGCCGATCGCTCCGACGAGATAGGGGTCCTCACCGATGCACTCCTCGGTCCTGCCCCACCGGTAGTCGCGGACCACGTCGAGCACCGGGGCCAGCCCCTGGTGGACGCCGACCCGCCGCATCCCCGCGCCGATGGCGGCGGCCATCTGGCGCACTAGCCCGGGATCGAAGGAGGCGCCCCAGGCCAGCGGCCCGGGGAAGACCGTCGCCCCGAACGTCATGAACCCGGTCAGGCACTCTTCGTGAGCGACCGCCGGTATCCCGAACCGGCCGGATCCGGTCACCTGCCGCTGGAGCGAGGCGAGCCGTTCCATCCCGGCCTCCGCGGTGATGGGCGCGGTGCCGTACACCCGGGTGAGCTGGCCGAGGCCGTGGGCGACGATGTCGTCGAGGCCGGGCGCGGACTCCCCGGAATCGTCCTCCATCGGCGCGACGGGTGCGCCCGGATCCGAGGGCAGCGCCCAGAAGCCGGCGAGCTGACCCGCCTTCTCCTCCAGCGTCATCCGTTTCAGCAGATCGGCGACTCGTAGGGGCACGGGCAGGAGGGGGTCACGCCAGGGCTCGGTCAAGGAAGACTCCTAGTGCTGTGGCCGGGAAGGTTTGCCGGGGCGCGGTGTTCGGTGCGATGGAAAGGTGCCGTGCCGGGCGCCGCGACCCGGTGGACCTTTCCGGTTACGGCGCTAGGAACGGGGCGGGGCGGTGGAGAGGCGGACCTTGAGCTCGGTCGAGAGCTCCATCCGGGGGCTGACCAGGGGCTGGCCGTCCAGGAGCTGGAAGAGCGTGCGGGCGGCGAGCCGGCCCATCTCCTCCAGCGGCTGGCGCACCGTCGTCAGCGGCGGGGACAGCCAGTCGCACATCGGCAGGTCGTCGAAGCCGACCACGCTGAGGTCCTGCGGGATGCTCAGTCCGCTCTGGCGGGCGGCTTCGTAGACGCCCATCGCCTGCTGGTCGCTGCCGGCGAAGATGGCGGTCGGCGGCTCGGGGAGGGCGAGCAGTTCCCGGGCGCGCTGGAACCCGCCCTCGTGCTGGAAGTCGCCGAACCGGATCAGGCCGCGGTCGACCTCGATCCCGGCCCGCTCCAGCGCGGCGCGGTACCCGTCGATGCGGGCCTGGCTGCAGAGCATCTCCTTGCGCCCGCCGATCGCGGCGATCCGGCGGTGCCCCAGCTCCAGCAGGTGTTCCGTGGCGGCGAGGCCGCCCGCCCAGTTGGTCGCGCCGATGCTCGGCACACCGTTGCCCGGCAGGTCGATCGGGTCGATGACGACGAGTGCCACCCCAGCCTGTTCGACCTGGGCGCGCTGGGCCTGGGTGACCGAGGCGGTGACGAGGATGACGCCGTCGCTGTGGTGCAGGACCGGCAGCGCCGCCCAGCTCGAAGGCGTGGCCTCGCCCGGCGGGACGAGCGACACGACGGTGCCGACGCTCCGCTGGGCGCACTCGGCTTCGACGCCGCGCAGTATTTCCACTGCCCAGGCGCTGTCCAGCCCGCCGATGATCAGGTCGACCAGGCCGGACCTGCGGGCCCTGGCCTGCGCGCCGGGGTGGAGGTAGTTGTGGGAGCGCAGCAGGCCCTCGATCCGTTCGCGTGTCGCGGGTGCGACGTCGGAGCGGCCGTTGACCACCTTGGACACGGTGGCCTGTGAGACCCCCGCCTCAGCGGCGATGACGGCCAGGGTCGGGCGCTGCTCGCTCAACTTCTCTCCTCCGCGCGGACGCCTTGAGGACGCCTTGAGTTAGCGACAGGTATCGCAAACTTTCGAAGAGTTTCCGGTCGGCGTGACCTGGTTGTCAAGCCATAAGTGGGCTACTGCGGACGGAAATTCGGTGAGAAGGCTTGACCGGGGGGCTTCACGTTCCTAGTTTGTGGCAGCACGAATTCGAGAATGTTACGAAACATTTTCGAACTGAACCGGCATTCACCACCCCGGAGGTCCCATGGCCAGCACACCCCCGAGTCGACGAAGCTTCCTCGCGCTCTCGGGCCTGACCGCACTGTCCGTCTCGCTCACCGCGGCCTGCGGCGGCGGGGGCTCCGGCTCGGGGTCGGCGGCCGACGGCAAGGTGACCTTCGCGTGGTGGAACATCGCCACGACGGAACCGGGCAAGTCCCTGTTCCCGCAGATCTCCTCGGCGTTCACGACCGCTCACCCGAACATCACGATCAACACGACCTCGTTGGAGAACGAGGCCTTCAAGTCCAAGCTGACGGCCAACACTTCGTCGGGCAAGCTCCCCGACGTCTTCCAGACCTGGGGCGGCGGCGTTCTGCGGCAGCAGATCGACGCGGGGCTGGTCGAGGACCTCACCGAGGAGTTCGGGTGGTCGTCCGACCTCACCCCGGTCTCGCTGCAGGCCTATCAGTTCGAGGGCCGGACCTACGGGGTGCCCTACGACGTCGGCATGGTCGGTTTCTGGTACAACAAAAAGCTCTTCGCCCAGGCCGGGATCACCGCTCCGCCGGCCACCTGGGCCGAGTTCCTCGAAGACGTCAAGAAGCTCAAGGCGGCGGGCGTCACTCCGATCGCCCTCGCGGGAAAGGAGAAATGGCCGGGCCACTACTACTGGGCCTACCTCGCGATGCGCGTCGCTGGCCTCCCCGCGCTGCAGCAGGCCGCGACCACCAAGGACTTCACTGGCGCCGGCTTCGTCCAGGCGGGCACCCACCTCAAGGAGCTGGTCGACCTCCAGCCGTTCCAGACGGGCTTCCTCGGCGCCGGCTACTCCGCCCCCGGCGGCCAGGCCGCGACCATGGGCAACGGCAAGGCCGCCATGGAGCTGATGGGGCAGTGGGCGCCGTCGGTGCAGAAGGACGCGGGCGCGGACCTCGGAGCGGACCTGGGCTTCTTCCCCTTCCCGACGGTCGACGGCGGTGTCGGCCAGGCCACCGAGGTGTTCGGCGGTGGCGGCGGCTTCGCGCTGCGCAAGGGCGCCCCGAAGGAGGCGCTGGACTTCCTGAAGTTCTTCGTGCTGGAGAACGAGTCCAAGCTGCTGGCCTCCAACGGCTACCTGCCGGTGGTCAAGGGCGCGGAGAGCCAGCTCACCGAGCCCAACAGAAAGGTGGTGGCCGACAGCCTGGTCAAGGCGACGGGCTTCCAGCTCTTCCTCGACCAGGCCTACCCGCCCGCGGTCGGCCAGGAGGTCAACGACAGCGTCGCCGACCTCATCGCGGGCAAGAAGACGCCCGAGCAGGTCACCAAGTCGATCACCGAGGCTGCGAAGGGTGCCTAGCTCCGTGTCCACCCTGACCGAGGAGCGGACGAAGGACGCCGTGCCGGCGCTCCCGCCAGCCCCGGCACGGTCGCTCCTGCGCGGGTTGGGAAGCTGGGCGTCGGTCGCCTGGTTCCTCGTCCCGGCTCTGGTCCTCTTCCTCGTCTTCGTCCTCGCCCCGATCGTCGTCGCCGTCTACACCGGCTTCTTCAAGTGGGGCGGGATCGGCCCCCTGGACGACTTCATCGGCTTCGGGAACTACGCCGCGCTCTTCCGCGATCAGGTCTTCCTCGGCGATCTGAAGCGCGGGCTGTACCTGATCGCCCTGTCGATCACGGTGCAGTTGCCCTTCGCGCTGTTCACCGCGGTCCTGCTCAACCAGCGGCTGCGCGGCCGGGCCGTCTACCGGATGCTGTTCTTCGCGCCGTACATCCTGTCCGAGGTGGTCACGGCGGTCCTCTTCACGATGATCTTCCTTCCCGGTGCCGGCATGGCGGACCATCTCGCCGGCGCCCTCGGCCTGGAGGGGCTGCAGGGGAAGTGGCTCGCCGATCCCTCGACGGTAATGTCGACCCTGTTCGTGGTCATGACCTGGAAGTACTTCGGCTTCCACATGATGCTCTTCCTCGCCGGACTGCAGAGCATTCCGGGCGAGGTCCTCGAAGCCGCCTCCATCGACGGCGCGGGCGCATGGCAGCGCTTCCGGCACGTGACGCTGCCGCTGCTCGGCCCGACGATCCGGATCAGCGCCTTCCTTTCGATCATCGGGGCCATCCAGCTCTTCGACCTGGTCTGGGTCATGACCGCGGGCGGGCCCAACCACTCCTCCGAGACGATGGCGATCTCGATGTTCCAGTTCGGGTTCAAGCGCTACCAGGTCGGCTATGCCAGTGCGATCAGCGTGGTGATGTTCATGATCAGCCTGGTCTTCTCCCTCTTCTACCAGCGCTACGTGCTCCGCCGTGACCTGAGCGGGGCCGTCACCTCGGGAGGTGGCCGATGAACGCACGCAGGACGGCACGCGGCCTGTCGCTGCACGCCGTGGTCTGGCTGATCGGCGCGTTCGTCGTCGTGCCGCTGGTCTACGCGGTGATCTCCGGGTTCAAGAGCACCGGCGAGCTGACGACCAACCCGTTCGGGCTGCCCGAACACTGGAAGACCGGCAACTACACCGGCATCCTCGGTGACGGAATGTTCTGGCGGCAGATCGCCAACAGCGCGGGCATCGCGATCGGCACGACGTGCTGCACGGTGGCGGCTTCCGCGATGGCGGCGTTCGTACTGGCCCGCTACGCCTTCCGGGGCAGGGAGCTCTTCTACACGCTGTTCACGATCGGGCTCATGTTCCCGTTCGCAGTGGCCGTCCTGCCCTTGTTCCTGCTGCTGCGCAACTTCGACCTGCTCGACAACCCGCTGGGAGTGATCCTCCCGCAGGCGGCCTTCGGGCTCCCCATGACGATCATCATCCTGCGCGGCTTCTTCCGGACCATCCCGGCGGAGGTCGAGGAGGCGGCGATCATGGACGGCTGCGGCAAGTTCCGGTTCTTCTGGAAGATCCTGCTGCCGATGGCGCGTCCGGCGCTCGGCACGGTGTCGGTGCTGGCGATCGTCGCGAGCTGGAACAACTTCTTCCTGCCGCTGCTGGTGTTCAACGACCCGAAATGGCAGACGATCCCGGTCGGAGTCCAGCAGTTCCAGGGCCAGTACTCGACCGACTACGCGCTCGTCCTCGCCTACATCGTGCTCGCCATGGTCCCCGCCCTCGCGTTCTACGCCGTCGCCGAGCGGCAGTTGATCGGCGGCCTCACGGCGGGCGCCACCAAGGGCTGACCCGTCCCGCGCGACCTCCACCCCCGAGGAGACATTGTGAAGCGTCTGATCGCACTGGCAGTCCCACTTTTGTTAGCGTTAACATCACAGGCCGTGGCCGCCCCCGCCCCCGCCCCCGAGCGAAGCGGCAGCGCCATCGACTTCCGCACGGCGCTCCAGCCCATAGACGGATTCGGCTTTTCGATGGCCTTCCAGCGGGCCGACCTGCTCCACGGCGCGCGCGGCCTCAGCCCGGCCAAGCAGCGCGAAGTGCTCGACCTGCTGCTCAGCAAGGACAAGGGCGCGGGCCTTTCGATCCTGCGCCTGGGCATCGGGTCGTCGACCGACAAGGTCTACGACCACATGCCGACGATCCTGCCGGCCGATCCCGGCGGGCCGGACGCCACGCCGAAGTACGTCTGGGACGGCTGGGACGGCGGCCAGGTCTGGCTCGCCAAGGAGGCCAAGTCCTACGGCGTCAAACGGTTCTACGCCGACGCCTGGAGCGCCCCGGCCTTCATGAAGACCAACGGGAGCGAGAACAACGGCGGCGAGCTGCGGCCCGAATGGCGTCAGGCCTACGCGAACTACCTCGTGCAGTACGCGAAGTTCTACCGCCAGGAAGGCATCGGGATCACCGACCTGGGATTCACCAACGAACCCGACTGGACGGCGACCTACGCCTCGATGCGGTTCACCCCGCAGCAGGCCGTCGACTTCCTCAAGGTGCTCGGGCCGACCGTCCGCGCATCCGGACTGAAGACCGGGCTGGTCTGCTGCGACGCCGCGGGCTGGGACCGTCAGGTCGCCTACACCGAGGCCATCGAGGCGGACCCCGCCGCCGCCAAGTCCGTGCGGACCGTCACCGGCCACCGCTACAGCGGTCCCACCGGGGTCCCGCAGCCGACCGACAAGCCCGTGTGGATGTCGGAATGGTCTCCGGACGGCGCCACCTGGAACGAGAACTGGGACGACGGCACCGGCTACGACGGTCTCGCTGTCGCCGCCGACATCCAGAACACCCTGACCGTCGGCAACGCCAGCGCCTACGTCTACTGGACCGGCGCGTCCCTCGGCGCGACCCGGGGACTCATCCAGCTCGCCAACCCCGGTGACGACTACCGGGTGTCCAAGCGGTACTGGGCCCTGGCCGCCTTCAGCCGCTTCATCCGCCCCGGCGCCGTCCGCGTGCCGGTCACGAACGCCGACCCGGCACTGCAGATCACGGCCTTCCGCAACACCGACGGCAGCCGCGTGATCGAAATCCTCAACACCGCGACCACCGAAAGCTCCGCCGAGTTCTCCCTTCGCGGCGGCCACGACCGGCACCCCGACGGCTACGTCACCGACGGGACCCGTTCGATCACCCCGGCCGACATCGTGTCCACACACGGCACGGCCCTCACGGCGACGCTCGCCCCGCGCGCGCTGACCACGATCGTCCTCGACTGAACCGCCCGCACCCCGAGGAGTAACCCGCCATGTCCCTTCACCTGTCCGCTCCCGTGTCCCGGATCCTCACCGCCCTGTCCGCCGCCGTCTGCCTTTCGGCCGGCCTCGCCGCTGCGCCGGCGGCCGCCGAGCCCCGTCCCAGGACGCTCGGCGAACTGGCCGCGAAGCACCACAAGTACTTCGGCTCCGCCACCGACAACCCCGAGTTCACCGACGCCGCCTACCTGAAGCTCCTCGGCAGCGAATTCGGCCAGACCACCCCCGGCAACGCCATGAAGTGGTACGCCACCGAGCCCGAGCGCGGAGTCTTCGACTTCACCGACGCCGACAAGGTCGTCTCGTTCGCCAAGGCCCACCACCAGAAGGTCCGCGGCCACACCCTCATCTGGCACAACCAGCTCCCCGCCTGGCTCACCGAGGGCACCTGGAGCGCCGACGAGCTGCGCGCCATCCTCAAGAACCACATCCAGACGGAGGTCCGGCACTTCAAGGGCCAGGTGATCCAGTGGGACGTGGTCAACGAGGCCTTCAACGATGACGGCACCTACCGCGAATCGCTCTTCTACAAGACGCTCGGCCCCGGCTACATCGCCGACGCCCTGCGCTGGGCCCACGAGGCCGACCGGCACGCCAAGCTGTACCTCAACGACTACAACGTCGACGGCATAGGCCCCAAGAGCGACGCCTACTACACCCTGATCAAGCAGTTGAAGGCCGACGGGGTCCCGGTGGAGGGCTTCGGCATCCAGGGCCACCTGGCGCTCCAGTACGGCTTCCCCGGCGACGTCCAGCAGAACATGCAGCGCTTCGCCGACCTCGGGGTCGACGTCGCGGTCACCGAGCTCGACATCCGGATGGCCCTCCCCGCGACCCCGGAAAAGCTCGCCACCCAGGCCACCTGGTACGCCGACTACGTCAAGGCCTGCCTGGCGGTCAAGAAGTGCGTCGGCGTCACCATCTGGGACTACACGGACAAGTACTCGTGGATCCCCTCCGTCTTCCCCGGCGAGGGCGCAGCGCTGCCGTACGACGAGAACCTGCTTCCCAAGCCCGCCTACCACTCGATCAAGGAGGTGCTGGGCGGATGATCAGGACGGCGATCGTCGGAACCGGCGGGATCGCGGGCATCTGCCACGTTCCGGCCCTCCGCGCGCAGGCGCACCGGGCCCGGATCGTGGCAGCCGTCGACGTGGACGCCGCGCGCGCCGAGGAGTTCGCGGCCGAACACGGCATCCCCGCGGTCTACACCGACCTGCACACGATGCTCGAGGAGCAGAGTCCGGACGTGGTGCACCTGTGCACGCCTCCGTTCCTGCACGCCGAACAGGCCGTGGCCTGCCTGGAGTCGCAGGCGTGGGTGTGGTGCGAGAAGCCGGTGGCCCTGTCGCTGGCCGAGCTCGACCGGATCCGCCGCGCCGAAGGGCCCGCCCGCGCGGGCGCGGTGTTCCAGCACAGGTTCGGCTCGGGGGCCCGGTACCTGCGCGAGCGGATCGCGGCCGGGACCCTGGGCCGTCCGCTCGTCGCGCAGTGCGTCACGGCGTGGCACCGCGACGACGCCTACTACGACGTGCCCTGGCGCGGCACCTGGGAGAAGGAGGGCGGTGGCCCGACCCTGGGGCACGGCATCCACCAGATGGACCTGATGCTCGCAGTGCTGGGCGAATGGAGCGAGGTACGCGCGATGGCCGGCCGCCTCGCGCGCGAAGTCCAGACCGAGGACGTGTCCGCGGCCCTGGTCCGGTTCGACAACGGAGCCATCGCGACGGCTCTCAACAGCGTCCTTTCCCCACGCGAGGAGAGTTACCTGCGCTTCGACCTCACCGACGCCACGGTAGAGCTGCGGCACCTGTACGGCTACTCCAACGCGGACTGGACCTTCACCACGAGGTCGCCGGACGTGAAGTGGGAGCCGCCGGACGACGTGCCCAGCTCGCACACCGCCCAACTCGCGGCCTTCCTGGACGACTACGAGGCGGGGACCCGGCCCGACCTCGGCAGGCCCACCATGGAACTGGTCACCGCCTTGTACAAGGCCGCGATCACCGGCCGGCCGGTCCGGCGCGGAGAGATCGACGCGGCCGACCCGTTCTACGGCTCGCTCAACGGAGGGCGCCCGGGGGTGTTCCGGTGACGTTCGAATTCCTCGAGAACGAGGACTCGCTGACCGTCCGGGCTCGCGACATCGACCTCTTCCGGTACGTGCACCGGCCGGTCATGGACCCCTTCGAGGCCCCGAAGCCCTACCTGCATCCGGTGCGCACGCTCGCCGGCGACGTGGTCACCGGGTACCGGCCGCACGACCACCGGTGGCACAAGGGCATCCAGATCACGGCGTCGTGGCTGTCGGGACAGAACTTCTGGGGCGGCGGCACCTACCTGCGCGGCCAGGGCTACGTGGACCTGCCGAACCTCGGCACGATGCGCAGCCTCACCGTGTCCGCCGAAACGGGCCACGGCCGCGCCGTGATCACCGAAGCCCTGGCCTGGCACACGATGGCGGGGGAGCACTGGATCGACGAGCGCCGCACGCTGACCGCACACGACGTCGGGGCCGACTTCTGGACCCTGGACGTCACCACCTCGCTGACCAACGTCCGCGACAGCGGTCTGATGTTCGGCAGCCCCGGCACCCAGGGCAGAGAGCTCGCCGGATACTCCGGCCTGTTCTGGCGCGGCCCGCGCGAGTTCACCGGCGGCAAAGTGATCGGCCCCGCGATGGGCGAGCAGGGCGACTGGCTGGCCTTCATGGGCGCGCACGACGAGGTCGACCGCTCCTCCACGCTGCTGTTCCTGGACGATCCCGACGCCCCCGGCCACTGGTTCGTCCGCAGTGAGCCCATCCCCGCCGTCAACCCGTCCCTGGCCTTCGACAAGGAACTGCCACTGGCCCCCGGCGACACCCTGTCGCGCCGCTACCGGATCGTCGTGGCCGACGGCGCATGGACCCCCGGGCGCCTGTCCCGCCACATCGCGGAACACCCGTGGTGACCCCGCTCCCCGGGGGCGTGGGGATATCCGGATTGACCGTCTACGACTGGGAGGCCGCCGACGGGCTGTGCGGCGGCACGCCCCACATGCACCTCGTCTGCTCCGAGGCCTACGTCGTCATCGACGGCGCGGGCAGCGTTCAGACCCTCACCACCTCCGGTTTCGACGAGACCCCGCTGCACCCCGGCGACGTCGTCTGGTTCACCCCCGGCACGATCCACCGCCTCGTCAACGACGGCGGCCTGCGCCTCGTGGTGCTCATGCAGAACGGCGGACTCCCCGAGGCGGGCGACGCCGTCTTCACCTTCCCCGCTCCCGTGCTGGCCGATCCCCACGCCTACCGCAGGGCGGCCGGCCTGAGCGGCGACCGTTCCGCGGCAGCGCGCCGCCGCCGCGACCTGGCGCTGGAGGGTTTCCTGGCCTTGCGCGAAGGCGGGCTGCGGGAGTTCCACATCGCGGCCCACCGCCTGAAGAGCGAGCTCCTGGACGCCTGGCGGATCCGCTGGCGTGACGGCGCCCTCGCCGCGGCCGTCACGACCGGCCGTCAGCTGGAACGGCTGAAGGCCGGAGACCTCTCCCACCTCGACCACGGCGAAGTGTCACGGCTGGAGTGCCCGGAGCACCAACGCTTCGGCATGTGCGGCCGACTCCACACCTATCCCGTCCCCGACCCCTCGACGCGTCCGCCCCGCGGTCCGTCGGGGTCACCCCGCCCCCACCCCCCGAAGGAGCCCTTCTGATGTGGTCCCGCCATCCATCCCCGGTCCACCTGAGACGACGCCTGCTCGCCGTCCTCACGCCCTTGCTGCTCCTGGTCACCTTCCTCGGCGTGCAGCCCGCTGGCGCGGCGACGGCCGTCGACCCCAACGCCTCGTACGTGCTGGTCAACCGCAATAGCGGCAAGGCCCTGGACGTCTACAACCTGGCGACGAATGACGGCGCCCGCATCACCCAGTGGACCCGGAACGATCAGAATCAGCAGCAGTGGCAGTTCATCGACTCGGGCGACGGCTACTACCGCATCAAGTCCCGACACTCCGGCAAGGTGCTGGACGTCCAGAACAAGTCCACGGCCAACGGCGCCTCGATCGTCCAGTGGGCCGACGCGAACGGCACGAATCAGCAGTGGCGGCTGGCCGACAGCTCGGACGGCTACGTGAGGTTGATCGCGCGACACAGCAACAAGGCCCTGGAAGTACAAGGCGGCTCCACCGCCGACAACGCGAACATCGTCCAGTACGACGACTGGGGCGGCACCAACCAGCAGTGGCAGCTCGTCCGGGTCGGCGCCGGCAACCCCGGCGGCCCGTGCGATCTTCCGTCGGCGTACCGCTGGACGTCCACGGGCCCGCTGGCGCAGCCCAAGCCCGGATGGGCCTCGCTCAAGGATTTCACCGTCGCCCCCTACAACGGCAAGCAGCTCGTCTACGCGACGACCCACGACACGGGGAAGAACTGGGGCTCGATGAACTTCAGCCCGTTCACCAACTGGTCGGAGATGGCCTCGGCCGGTCAGAACGCGATGTCGACGTCCACCGTCGCGCCCACGCTCTTCTACTTCGCGCCGAAGAACATCTGGGTGCTCACCTACCAGTGGGGTGGCGGAAGCGCCTTCTCCTACCGGACGTCGAGCGACCCCACCAACCCCAACGGCTGGTCGTCGCAACAGGTGCTCTTCTCCGGAAGCATCGCCGGCTCCGGAACAGGACCGATCGACCAGACCCTCATCGGTGACAGCACGAACATGTACCTGTTCTTCGCCGGTGACAACGGCAAGATCTACCGGGCCAGCATGCCGATCGGGAACTTCCCGGGCAGTTTCGGCTCGAACTCGACCGTGATCATGAGCGATACGACGAACAACCTGTTCGAAGCCGTTCAGGTCTACAAGCTCCAGGGCCAGGACCGCTACCTCATGATCGTCGAGGCGGACGGCTCGCAGGGCCGCTACTTCCGCTCGTTCACGGCCACCAGTCTGAACGGCTCGTGGACGCCCCAGGCCGCGAGCGAGAGCAACCCCTTCGCCGGCAAGGCCAACAGCGGCGCCACCTGGACCAACGACATCAGCCACGGCGAACTGATCCGCACCAGCGCCGATCAGACCTTCACCGTCGATCCCTGCAACCTGCGGTTCCTCTACCAGGGACGCGACCCCAACGTCGGGGGTGACTACGGCCTGTGGCCCTACCGACCGGGCCTGCTGACACTGCAGCGCTGACGACGTGACACCGGTCCGGCTCCGGAGCGGAGCCGGCGGGGCGGGCCCGGCGCAAGGCCGAGCCCGCCCGGGTGCACGACGTCAGGGCCCGTCGCCGTGTCGGCGCCAGGAACTGGGTGGCTGCCAGGCCCCGGGCGCTCTTGTCGGGCCGCTGCTGCCCGGGGTGCGGACATCCGGCCTCACCGTCCTCCGGCCTCACCGTCCTCCGGCCTCACCGTCCTCCGGCCTCACCGTCCTCCGGCCTCACCGTCCTCCGGCCGCCTCCGCAATTGCCATGGTCTCCGACACGGCCGTCACCTCATCAGCGTAGGTCCGCGCCGTGGCAGGCGCAGTCCGGGCGCCCCGCCGGTACGGCGGGCACGGGAGCACAGGGCTGCCGCTGGTCATGGGCTTCCGGGAGGCCCTGTCAGCTTTCGCGAGGCAGGCTGTTTCCATGAGGTCACATCCTCGATCGCCCGTTCGGCCGGGAGCGTCCTCCCGGCCGGGAGCGGGCGGTCACGGCGCGGTCCTGTTCACGTTGGAGCGGTGCGCGCCCTTCGTGATCGCGCTGGGCGTGCTGGGGATCGAGCTCTCACCCGCCCACTATCTGGTCACTGGCCCCGTCCTCACCACGACGCCGGCACTGGCCGCGCTGACGATGGGCCCGAAGGGCATTCTGTCCGCAGCAGCCGTCGCGGCGGGTGTGAACGTGACCTCCGCGACCTACAACCAGTCGTGGGGAACCCAGACCCAGCTGATCATCGGCAACTTCCTGGGGCTGATCGTGGTGTCCGTGGCCAGTGTCATCCTGAGTAACGCGGTGCGCACGCGCAGGCAGGGCGAGCTCGACCAGGTCCGCCGGATCGCAGTGGCGGCCCAGGAGGTCGTCCTGCGGCCCGTCCCCGAGCTCCTGGGGCCGGTACGGGCGGCCAGTCTGTGCCTCGCGGCCGGGACCGGGGCGCTGGTGGGCGGCGATCTGTACGAGGCAGTGCAGACGCGCTACGGCGTCCGCCTGATCGTGGGGGACGTCCGGGGGAAAGGGCTGTCGGCCATACGCGCGGTCGCGGTGGCATTGGGCGCGTTCCGGGAGGCCGTTCACTACGAGGACGAGGTGCAGGAGGTCATGAACCATTGCGCGGCCGCCCTACGGCGAGAAGCCGCCGTGCCGGGTACCTACTCTCAGGCAGAACTTCCCGAAGTCCTCATGGAGGGATTCACCACCGCGCTCATCGCCCAGGTGCCGGACGAACCAGTGGTGCACCTGGTCAACCGCGGCCATCCGCCTCCGCTGGTGCTGCGCGAGGGCCAGGTCCAGGCCCTGATGCCCGCCTCACCCATGCCACCGCTCGGTCTCGAAGACCTCGTCCACGGCCTTCCTGCCAAGCCCGAGAGTTACCCGTTCCTGCCCGGCGACCGGCTGCTGTTCTACACAGACGGCGTGATCGAAGCCCGCAACCGTGACCAGGACTTCTTCCCCCTGCCAGAGACCATGGAGGAGATACCCGCCGGCACCTCCCCACAGGAGTTCCTGGACGAACTGCACAAGGCGCTCATCCGCCACACAGAGGGCCGCTTGACGGACGACGTGGCGATGATCCTCATCGACCGACTGACATGAAGAGGCCGGGAGACGCACAGCACCGCCCGGGATCGAGCCGGTCACGGCGCTGCTTCTAGCCGCGTTCCACACGCCCGGCCGGCTCTTTGAGGTGTGGTGAGTGTGGTGATGCGGACGGGTGTGCCGAAGCCGTCTGTCGCGCTGTGAGGGACGTGCCGCATCAGGCCTGGCTACACCGGATCAGGCGCGTGGTCTGGGTCGTCGTACAGCGGTCCGGCGAAGGTACGGAACGCATCGTGCAGGTATTCAGCGGGCACGAAGGGAACGTGGTCGGCGCAGTACACCCGAAAGCTGCCGTCGTTCTGCTCCTCGATGTTGTGCTTGGTCAGCCAGGCCCGGCTGGGTTCGCTGCCCTTTCGGAACCAGACCCGGAGGCCCGCGTGTGCGAGCGCGCACTCTTTCATTCCGTGTCCGGTAGCCAGGCGTTGTGGTTCGCGTTGTACCAGTAGCTGTGGCCGGCGTTCAGGGCGACCGTCCGGAACGGGCGGCCGTGGTCGTCGATGCGGGTGGTGCCCTGGCGGTCGCCACTGCTCCAGGCCAGCTCCAGGTACCAGCTGACGTCCTGACCGAGTGTGGCGGCGTCGATGTTCAGCACCTGGGGGTCGGTGGCAGAGACCTTGTACGGGAAGTCGGTCGAGGCCGTTGGCCGCTCGCCCTCCTTGCCAGGTACGGGCCTGGCCCGCGGGGAGGCCTCGTCCAGGTCCACGGCGAAGGACGCCGGCACCAGCGCGCCGCCGCAACCGGCGCCCATGGTGTACGCGTTCCAGCCGGGAGCCTTGCGGCCGCTCACGACATGGACGTACAGCGCGTGCAGGACCGCGGCCTTGCCCTCGGTGCCCTGGACGGTCAGCTGCATGCGCAGGTGCCCCGCCGGGACGGCGTCCAGGGCCCGGGCCCACCCTTCGGTCGCCTGCCCGGCGGGGGGCGGGGGGACCGTGCCGGGTGCCTTGTCCAGGGCGAACCACTGGTCGCAGGGGCTGTCCCAGTTGTCGGGCAGGACGTTGACCGTGAAGGGGGCGGTGGGGGAGGCCCCCTCCTTGGCGGTGGCCGGCGAGGTGGACGTGGACGTTGCCGAGGGCGACAACGGTCCGGGGCTGGACGGGGGTGTGGAACCGGCTGTGGGCGTGGGTGACGACGACCCGCCGGACGGCAGGGCCGGGCCCGCCGCCCGCTCGCGCGAGGACGGCTGGGCGGCGCCGTGGCGCGTGTCCCCGTGACCCGTATCTCCCATGGCGGAGACGGCGGCGGCGGTCCCCGCCACCGCGGCGGTGGCCACGGCGGCCGCAACGGCGAGCAGCAGCCGAGAACGCCGGGCCCGCGGTACGGAGGCCCGGGCGGGGCCCGTCTGGACAAGCGCGACGGGGGCGTGTGCGGGTGGCTCCGTTGCCGGTGCAGGGGAGGGGGCCTCCGCCGGTGCCGGCGCGGGGCCGGTCTCTGCCTGCGGCCGGACCTCCGAAGCCTCCCCAGCCACCACCGCCGATGCGGGCGGCACCTCCGACGCGGCGTCACCGCCCCGCGGCGCCGCGGAGTTCGCCGCCCCCGAGCCCGAGGCCTGCCCCTCCGTCAGCCCCCGTCGCCGCTCCACCAGCGCCAGCAGCCACTGCTGGTGCAGCGCGAGCAGTTCGTCGGCCGAGGCACCGCAGACTCGGGCGAACCGCTCCACCGGGGCGTAATCCGTGGGCACCGCCGCACCGCTGCAATAGCGGTGCAGCGTCGAGTTGCTGGAGTGCAGACGCTTCGCGAGCGTGCCGTAGCTGCGCCCCGAGCGCTCTTTGAGTCCGCGCATCAGCTCCGCGAACCGCTCCGTCTCCGTCTCCGTGGCCATTCCACCCTCCCCCTCATCCCGGAATCACGTTCCAGGCTCGCCCGATTGCCCCAGGTGAGAGGGGTCGGGAGCGTTCCAGGGTTCCAACTATCCCGGTCCAGACGCCGCTGGGACGAATCCGGCCCCACAGTTGCGTCATCAGCCGGTCGGTCCGCCGGTCGGTCCGCCGATCGGATCGGCGGTCGGATTCGGCGGTCGCAACGGGAGGGCCCCACCCGCCCCACCGACCGCCCTCGGCCGCCCGCGGCAGCAGCCGACCGGAACAGCAGCCACCCAACGTCTCGTCGGACGGGAAGCGGAAGCCTCCGTCCGACAACCGCACCGAAAAAACGGAGAGTTCCCCATGCGCACCTACCCACTCCGCACCACCGCCCTGGCCGCCGCCACCGCCGGCCTCGCTCTGGCCCTGACCGCCTGCGGTGGCTCGGACAGCGCCGGCGGGCCGACCGCGAACCCCGCCGCGAGCAAGAGCGTGGACAAGCCGGTCTCGATCGGCACCGTGACGCCGTCCGGGAAGGGCGCCTCCGCCGCCCCGTCCGCCGCCCCGTCCGCCGGCAAGGTCACCGGAACCGGCACGGCCGCCGCCACCCCGGCGAAGACCGGTTCGGGCGGCAAGGACACGGGGGACACCACCGGTGACTCCTACGCCTACACCCACCCCTGCTCGGCGCGGAACCTGACCGTCAAGGTCACTTCCCCGACGGGCACTCCGGGCACCGTTCGCGTCATCACCGTGACCAACAACGGTTCCACCTCCTGCGGTCTGGACTACTTCCCCACCGTCGGCTTCAGCGCCAAGGGCAGCGCGCTCGGTCTCCAGGCCACTGCTCCCGGTGGTCTGGGCGGCGCCCCGGCGTACCCGGTGCACCCCGGCGCCACCGCGTACGCGGCCGTGGACCTCAACCCGTCGGGTGGCAACGGCCCCGTGGCCGACGAGGTCAACGTCCTGGCCGACAAGGAGCACATGCCGAACGCGGACGGCGCCAGCCTCCAGCTGGCCAAGCCGGGTAGCGTCGCCAACCCGAAGGTCGGCCTGTACCGCACCAACACCCGCGACGCGCTGAGCGCCTTCTGAACGCCAACGGGCCGGAGACGGCCAACGAGTCAGGCCGGGCGGTCCTCCCGGAGTTCCGGGGCCGCTCGCGGACGCGGGCGCGGACGGTCGAAGTACGCGTCAGCTGACCCGAAGACCAACCGCCAGCGTCAGTTCAAGGACCCGGTGTGGCGATGCGAGATCCGGGAACAGCTCCCGCAGCTGCGACATCCGGTACCGGACTGTCTGGGGATGGACGAACAACGCCGCCGCCACCTCGTCCCGCCTTCCCTGGTGCAGCAGCCATGCCCGCAACGTCTCCTCCAGCCGCCGTGCGGTCGCGACGGGCAAGGTCAGCAACGGTGCGAGGGCTCGGGCACGCAGGTCTGCGAACGCGTCCACGTCGGCGCTCAGCACCAGCTCGGGCAGGTGTTCCTCGGTGTCGCGAATATCGGAGGAGAGGGAGCGCGCGCGTACGGCTCGTGCGTACGAGGCGGACGCACGAGTCCACGGCCGGGCCGGGCCGACCACGGCGGTGCGGTCGGTCAGCTGCCGCAAGAGATGTGATCGGTCGGCATCGGGGACGAGCAGCACACCGGTGTCATCCGGCAGATCGTCGAGGACGAGGGTGCTCGGGTCGAGTGCGCGGTAGGCGGGCCGTACCTGGTCGGCGGGCAACAGGACCGCGGTCAGCGAAACCGGAGGCTGCCACCCGGCCCGTTGAACAGAGCCCAGCAGCACGTCCGGGCTCGCGCCGGCGAGGAGGTCGCGGGCCAGGTGTTCCAGGTGGCGCTCGTGGGCCCTGCCCCGGGCGGCCAGTGCGTCGGCGTGGCCCGCGGCGCTCGCGGCCGAGAGCTCGTCGATGTAGGCGAAGGTCAGCTCGGCGAACTTGGCGACCTCGGCGGCGGGCAGACCTGCGGGTACGGCACCCGCCGCCAGGCATCGCCAGGCCACACGGGCGCCGACGCGGTAGGCGCTGAGCAGGGCGTCCATCGAACGGCCGTCGCGCACTTCGCCGCGGCCCAGCTCGTAGGCTGCGTCATCGCCGTCGCCGCCCGTGGCGTTCCCGCTCGCGAGGTCCAGGTAGTGCCCCAGGGCGGTGTGGACGGCTCGGCGGATGGTGCCACCCATGCGGCCCGAAAGGGCGTTGGCGTAGGACGGGACCTCGTCGATGATCGCCTGGACGACCTCGTCGGCGGTGGTCTTCAGCGCCGCCCGAAGTGCTGTGACCGTCGTCTCATCCAGGGCCAGCTCGGTGGCCCTCCGGGTTGCATGGCTCATATTTTTGTTCCTTGCGAACAATTGGGCCGATCAGATTTACGTCCTGCGGACAGGACTTTACGCCCTGAGGCGCATCAAGCTGGGGTCATGACGAGTGCAGCCCTCCGCAGTAGGGCGTGGAAACTGCTGGAGATGGTCACGACGCCGCTGCTGCCGTCGGACTACCTCGACCTGGTCAGCCCGCTGCGTGCGGGCGCTGACCTGCGTGGGCGCATCGAGGCCGTGCATCCCGAGACGGGCGACGCCGCGACCATCGTGATCAGGCCGGGACGGGGCTGGCGCGGCCACACGGCCGGTCAGTACGTGCGGATCGGGGTCGACGTCGACGGGGTGCGCCTGTGGCGTGCCTACTCCCTCACCTCGCCGACGAACCGCCAGGACGGCCGCGTCACGATCACCGTGAAGGCGATCCCGGACGGCAAGGTCAGCAACCACCTGGTCCGCAGGGCCAAACCGGGCACGCTGATCCAGCTCGACCAGCCGACCGGTGACTTCGTACTGCCGCAGGCCAAGCCCGCCAAGGTGCTCTACCTGACGGCCGGCAGCGGCATCACGCCCGTGATGGGCATGCTGCGCGACACCGAGTTCGACGACGTCGTCATGGTCCACTCCGCGCCACAGGCGCAAGACGTGATCTTCCGCAACGAGCTGCACGACCTGGTCGCGGACAAGAAGCTGCGTCTCACCGAGCTGCACACCGACACGGACGGAGTGCTCGACATCACCCGTCTCGCCGAACTCGTGCCCGACTGGGCCGAGCGCGAGACCTGGGCCTGCGGACCCGCGGGCCTGCTCGACGCCGCCGAAAAGCACTGGAGCGAGCACGGCGTTCAAGAGCGCCTGCACACCGAACGCTTCCGACCCGGCATCGTCGTGGCCGGCGACGGCGGCGAGGTCACGTTCAGCGCCACCGGCAAGACCGTCGACGCGGACGGCGCCACGCCGTTGCTGGACGTCGGCGAGGAGGCCGGCGTGCTCATGCCCTCCGGGTGCCGCATGGGCATCTGCTTCGGCTGCGTCACGCCGCTCAAGGCTGGCGCCGTCCGCGACCTGCGCACCGGCGAGATCACCGAGGCCGAGCCGGGCGTCCTCATCCAGACCTGCGTGTCCGCCGCGGCGGGCCCCTGCGACATCGAACGGTAGGAGCACCTTGACCGCCATCGACCCCACCGCCCACCTGACCGCGGAGCAGATCGAGGAGCTGGGCCGCGAGCTGGACGCGATCCGCGACGAGGTGATCGCCGACCGCGGCGAGAAGGACGCCGCCTACATCCGCAAGGTCATCTCGGCGCAGCGCAAGCTCGAGCTGGTCAGCAGGGGCGTGCTGCTGTTCTCGATCTTCCCGCCCGCGTGGCTGATCGGCACCGCCGGGCTGTCCGTGGCGAAGATCATGGACAACATGGAGATCGGCCACAACATCCTGCACGGCCAGTGGGACTGGATGCGGGACCCGAAGATCCACTCCACCACCTGGGAGTGGGATCACGTCTCCCCGTCCGAGCAGTGGAAGCACTCGCACAACGAGCTGCACCACACCTACACCAACGTGATCGGCAAGGACAACGACCTCGGCTACGGCATCATGCGCGTCGACGAGGACCAGAGGTGGCACCCGTTCCACCTCGGCCAGCCGCTGTGGAACTTCCTCAACGCCTGCTTCTTCGAATACGGCATCGCAGCGTACGACCTGGAGCTCGGCAAGAACCTGCGCAAGCGCCGCCGCAAGAACCCGGAGTTCCGCGCGCGGGCCAAGGCCGTGGGCCGCAAGATCCGCAAGCAGGTGCTCAAGGACTACGTGATCCACCCGCTGCTGTCGGGCCCGTCGTTCCTCCCCACGCTCGCCGCCACGTTCACCGCGAACCTGGTCCGCAACATCTGGACCCACTCGGTGATCATGTGCGGGCACTTCCCCGAGGGCGTACAGGTCTTCGAACGCCGGTCGATCAAGGGCGAGACGCGAGGCCAGTGGTACCTGCGCCAGATGATGGGCTCGGCGAACATCAGCGGCAGCAAGGCCATGCACTTCATGACCGGCAATCTGTCGCACCAGATCGAGCACCACCTGTTCCCGGACCTGCCGAGCAACCGCTACGCCGAGGTCGCGGTGAAGGTGCGCGCGCTGTTCGAGAAGTACGAGCTGGAGTACGTCACCGGCCCGCTGCCCAAGCAGGTGTTCTCCGCCTGGCACAAGGTCTTCCGGCTCTCGCTGCCGAACAAGAAGCCCAAGGTCAAAACGCCGGACCGCGAGCAGGAGCTCGTCGCCGCCTGATTCCCGGTATCGGTTCAGATCTCTCGGCCGTACCGGCGGCGCCGCCGGGTTCGGTGAGATCCGTTGCGGACGGTGGGCGACCGCGACGTCAGACCGTACGACACGAACTCCTCGTCTGGGATCCCGAGCCGGGCCGGCCGTCGTTCGAGGCGTTGCAGCGCCGGGCCGCTGCCCGCGGCCGCGGCGTGCCCGTACAAGGACCGGCGCGCTCTTCTGGAGGAGCTGTTCACCGACCACGGTCTGGTCTGCAACGGCATGGCCAAGAAGTACCTCGCCGGATACCGCGGATGGACCAAGATCAGAAGACGAGACACCACGGAGGCCGTTATCGGGGCCATCACGGGCACCCTCGCGCGCCCGCAGCTCCTCGTCCTGGGCCGCCACGACGCGGCAGGCCGTCTGCGCGCGGTCGGCCGGACCGTCCCACTGCGCCCCGAGCAAGCCCGCCCGATCGCCGAGCACCTGACGGCCGCAGACCCCGATCACCCGTGGACGAGGGTGCGGTTCGCCGCCGCTTGGGGATCCCGTGAAGTCCTCGACACGGTCCTGGTCCGCCCCGACCTGGTAGCGGAGATCAGCGCCGACCGGCCGTGGACCGCGGCGGCGTCTTCCAGCACCCGCTGCGCTTTCAACGGCTGCGCCTGGACGTGACGGTGGAGGACGTGCCGCGGTTCGGGACGGGGCCGCCCGCAGCCGCCGGGTGAGCGGCCGGCCCCTGCGTTCCCAGTCCACCGCTGGGTGGGCCGCGACGTCCTGACCGCGGTGCTGGTCCACCCCTGCGCCTTCGGCCCGCAGCACCGCAGGACGCTGTCAACGCGCAGCCTGGGCCCAGCGTTCCTTCCGGAATGTCAGCCAGATGGTGGAGCACGCCGTGCCCGCTACCCCCGAGAGCGCCGTCAAGGTCGGCCAGGCAGGCCATCCGCTGACCCCCGACATGATGCCCATGACGCCGGCCGCCCCGAACAACTCGCAGCCGAGCGTCAGCATCACCGCCTCCCGTGCACTGGGAAGCCCGCCGGTCTGACCAGCTGGCGCCACCGGTTGAACCTCGCTCAATGTCTTCCTCCTCGATGCATATCCGCCCAGAGCCATGCCCCGGACAGCGATCAAGAGCCATCCGGCTCATTTCCAACCTCACCGTCCCAGGCATCGGTACCTTGCCGCCATGGATGTCTCTCTGAGGAATCAGCCCGACTATCTGGAGAACCTCTGGTCAGGGATCTTCGTCAGTACGACTTTTCATGAAGGAGAGGAGGAGGTGTGGTGTCGGGACAATCTCGTCCCCGTTGCCGGAGCTTTCTTTCCTCGGCGGTTCCGGTTGAACCTCACCCCGGAGTACGGGTCAGAGATCGACGCGTGCACAGCCTTCGAGGTGGAGAACGGAACCTTCGTCGCATCGAACGGGATGCCCCTTCTCGGAGTGCCGTGCGCTGCGGACCACCCCAGGGTGCTCGCCGATCTCATCGAACCGCTCATCCGTGCGCTCGCCATGGTGCCGCACCTCGTCGCCATTACCAGTGACGGAACGTGGCGTTGGAAGCCAAGCGGCTGGAGCCCTGGTCCTGCCGGTCCCGTCCCCCAGGACTACGTCCGGCAGGTCACCCAGGAACGGCAACGCTATCCAGTTGCGTATCAGGTATTGAGGCTCCGGGAGGACCTCAAGAAGCGGATGCACCCTCGATGGCACAACTACTACTTGCCTCGCATCGAAATCGTCGCCCGTTCGGTCCGGACCGCACAGTACGCCGGGCTTCCGGTCTCCGACGGTATCCGGCAGGCCGAGAAGCTACTCAAGGTAGGGACCGCAACGGCTTACGAGCTGCTGAGGATGGCCAGAGAGATGGAGCTCTTGCCCTACGGTGACGCCCCTCGGCCTGAGATCCCTTGGTGGACGTATGACGAGAAAGTCGATCGCTGGCTGAAACTCGAACGAGAGATGGCGGTGCCACCTCACCCCGAAGGCTCTGAGATCTACTTGGATATGTGGACACCCTAACGTCGCAAGGCCCCTGTCCCCGCCAGCGTTGTGGCACGTCCCAGCGGTGGAGGAGGTGTCGCCCATTCGGGGATCGCACTTGCACCGCTACCGCGAGTGGCAGCCGGCTGTTCCCGCGGGGCAGTCGGGCTCTGGTCAGATCGTGACGGGGCCGTGGGCGGTGGCGAACTCGACCGAGACCAGACCCGGTTCCTCGTCCTCGACCCAGGTGACGTCGATCTGGTCGAGAGGGTGGTCGGCCGGTTCGCCGAGGAATTCGGCGATGGAGGCGGCGTCGCCGGCGATGGAGACCCCGTGGATGGTGGTGGGGGTGCGCGGGTCGGCGCTCGGGCGCTCCTCGATGGGGACCGACCACTGGAGGAAGTAGGGCAGTTGTGGGTCCTCCAGCAGTTCCAGCAGGCCGATCTGCTTCCACCTCAGGTCGAACCCGTCGGGGCGGACACGGTGGCCCTCGGCCGAGGTGCGGCCGAGGCGGGCCTCGACCGGGGTGATGTCGTCGACGGAGACCACCCAACCGAGCCAGCCGCCGCCCTCGGCGGCGCGGCGCGCGACCGCCTGGCCGAAGGGTGCGCGGTCGGCGGCGGGGTGGTCGAGTGTGGTGACGACCTCGACGTAGGTGCCGCCGCTCAGCGGGAGAATGAAATTGCGGGTGCCGAATCGCGGGTGCACACCCCCGTCGACGAACCCGGCGCCGAGGGCCGATCCGATCCACTGAACGGTCGAGACGAAGCTGTCGCGGGCCACCGCATAGGACACGTGATCAAGTCGCACTGCGCCATCATGACCTGACAACCCGTACGAATCCCGACGCCACGCCCGCCGCCCCGGCCACGTCCGCCGTGGATTCAGTCGTGGAGCGGATCTCAGGCCGGTCGGACCAGGCGGTTGTCATGGGCGAAGACCACGGCCTGGATCCGGTCGCGGAGTTCGAGCTTGTGCAGGATTCGCCCCAGATGGGACTTCACGGTCGCCTCCGCGAGGTACAGCGCGGCCGCGATCTCGGCGTTGGACAGGCCGCGGCCGACCTCGACGAGCACCTCGCGCTCACGGGCGCTCAGCCGGTCCAGCCGCTCGTCGAGGACGGCGGCGCCGCCGTCGGGCAGGTGCAGACGGAAGTCCTCCAGCAGGCGCCGGGTGATCCGCGGGGAGAGCACCGCGTCGCCCGCCGCGACGTTGCGGATCGCGGTGAGCAGCTCCTCCGGCCTGGTGTTCTTCAGAAGGAAGCCCGAGGCTCCGGCGGCGAGGCCGTCGAAGGCGTACGCGTCCAGGTCGAAGGTGGTCAGGATCAGCACTCTGCTCTGCGGGGAGACCTCGACGACCTGTCGGGTCGCCTCGATCCCGTCCGTCCCGGGCATCCGGACGTCCATGAGGACGACATCGGGCCGCAGCTCCCGGGCGAGGCGGACGGCCTGGGCGCCGTCCGCGGCCTCGCCGACCGGTGTCATGTCGGGCTGGGCCTCCAGGACCGTGCCGAAGGCCATCCGGAGCAGCGCCTCGTCGTCGGCGATCAGGATGCGGATCGTCATGCGGAGGCCGTCCCGCCGCCGTTGAGGAGGAGTCGGGTACGGACGCCCCAGCCGCCGCCCGGAAGCGGTCCGGCCTGCAGCGTGCCCCCGTAGGCGGCCGCGCGCTCGCGCATGCCGGGGATGCCGTGGCCGGGCGGTGCGGCGGCGGGCCGCGCCGGGCGGGGGCCGCTGTCGGTGACTTCCACGCCGACGGCCTGGGCCGAGCACTCGACCAGGACCGTCGCGCGGGTGCCGGCGGGTGTGTGCTTGAGGGTGTTGGTCAAGGCTTCCTGCACCAGACGGTAGACGGTGAGTTGTGCGGTGGCGGGGACGTGGTTGTGGCCGCCGCGGAGCTCCATGCGGGTCGGTAGCCCCGCGGCGCCCATCTGGTCGGTGAGAGCCTTCAGCTGGGCGATGCCGGGCGGCGGGTGGCGCTCCGCGTCCCGCTCGCCGGTCCGCAGGACGCCCAGCGAGCGCCGCATGTCGGTCAGCGCCTGCCGGCCCGTCTCGGAGATCTGCAGCATCGCGGCGGTGGCCCGGTCCGGGGACCTGTGCTGGGCGTAGACGGCGGCGTCGGTGAGCGCGACCATGACGGACAGGTTGTGGGTGACGATGTCGTGCATCTCTCGGGTGATCCGGGCCCGCTCCTCGGCGACGGCCAGCCGTGCCTGCTGCTCCTGGTGCAGCGCCAGCCGTTCGGCCCGTTCCTGCACGGCGGCGACGTAGGCCCGGCTGGTCCGCACGTTCACCCCGAGGACGGCGGCGGCGACGACCGTCGCGGAGAGCGCGACGAAGGGGGTCAGGAACGCGCCGTCCGGTACCCAGCGCAAGCAGGCCAGCACCGCTCCGCCCTCCACGACGGCACCGGCGAGGAGCGTGCCGCGCCGGCCTGTGTGCGCGGCCGCCGTGTAGAGGGCCACCAGCAGGGCTACGTCCGCGAGCAGTTGGACGTCCATCAGCCACTGGACGAAGGCCGCTGCCGCCACGGCGCCGAACACCGCGAGCGGGGCCCGGCGCCGCCACAGCAGGGGGAGCGCCAGGGCGGCAGTGAGCGCCGCGGCCACCGGCAGCTCCCGCGCCGGGTAGGCGGTCACGACGTTGAGGACGAGAAGGATCGGCAGCGCCGCGTCCCACACCAGGGGCGGTACACGGTCCCGGTGGCGCACCGTCACACCTCCCCGTCGACCGGTCGTCGTGGCGGCCCGACCGGGACCGTCAGCGCGTACGGCCGGAGCCTAGGCCGCGGGGGCGGCGGCGCGCATGAGCCCACCGTCCGACCGCACCCTGCCGGGGTACGACCTGAGGAGGAGGCCCACCACCTCCCGCGGTCGCAGATCGGCCGCCGGACGGGCGTGACCGGTTGCCACTCCGGTCGCACCGCGGCCCGCCCGGGTTGCGACCGGAGTGGCAACCGGCGGCGACCCGGGACCGATGCGGCGGCGCGGACCGGGCGTCGAGCATGGCCGGGTGACCGAAACCATCACGGGGCTGTCGATGTCCCTTCCGGAAGTCCTCGCCCTGCTGGGTGCCCTCGCGCTGGTGGCGGCGCGCTGGCTCCCCCCGGCCGCCCGCCGGCCCGTCACGATCGGGGCGGGGGCGGTGCTCGTGGCGTCCGCGACCGTGCTGGGCGTGGTGGGGACCCGCTGGCAGCTGCTGCCGGTCCTGGCCGGCGCCGCCCTGGCGTCGGCGTTTGCCCTCCCGCCCCTGCTGCGACGCCGTACCGGCCGACCGGCGTGGCGGGCCCGCTGGTGGCTGGCCCTGCCGGGATCGCTGGCCTGCGCCGGCCTGATCGCCATGGGCCCGGTCGCGGCCTGGGCCTTCCCCGTCCCAGAGTTCCCCGAGCCGTCGGGCGGCTTCGCGGTCGGCACCCGGGTGGTGCAGTGGACCGACCCGCTCCGCCCCGAGAGCTTCACCGCCGATCCGGACGACCGGCGCACGGTCGTGGCCCAGCTCTGGTACCCCGCGCAGAAGAGCCCCGCCGGCACCCAGCGGGCCCAGTACCTGGGACGCACGGAGCAGGAGGCGCGCACCGTCGCCGAGGCCCTCGCCGGCGGGGTCGGCCTGCCCGGCTTCCTGATCGACGGCGTCCCGCGGGCTCGCAGCCGTGCGGTCGTCGACGCCCCGGTGGCCGGTGGGGGAGAACGGTTCCCGGTCGTCGTGTTCTCCCCGGGGTCGGGCGGGGTGCGGGCCCAGAACACCGCCTGGGCGGAGGAGCTGGCCAGCCACGGCTACCTGGTCGCCGCCCTCGACCACCCGTACGACTCCGCCGTCGTCGTCCTCGCGGACGGCCGCACGATCCGCGCCACGACCGCTTCCAGCGGGGACCGGGACCGGGACGAGGAACTGGCGGCGGGCTGGACCGCCGTCCGGGCCGCCGACCTCGGCTTCGTCCTCACCCAGTTGGAACGGCTGGACCGGGGCAAGACCGCCGACCCGCTGACCGGACGCCTGGACACCGGCCGCGCTGCGGTCGCCGGCCACTCCCTGGGCGGTGCCGCCGCCCTGCAGGCGGCCCGGCAGGACCGCCGGTTCGGCGCAGTCGTCGACCTGGACGGCTACCCCCACGGCCCCACCGCGCCCGCGCTCGAGCAGCCGGCGCTCGCGCTCACCCAGGAGATCACCACCGGCACCGACCCGCGCTACCTGCCCCGCCTCACCGACGCCCTCGAGCACGGCACCGCGACGAGCTACCGGCTCGCCGTCCCCGGCGCCGGGCACCTCACCTTCATGGACGGCCCGCTCTACCTGCCGCCGGTGCCCTCGATCGTCGGCACCCTGGGCCGCACCGAGAGCCCGCGCGTCGTCGCCGGAGCCACCCTCGCCTTCCTGGACGCCGTCCTGCGAGGCCACCCCGGCGACCCGGCCGAAACCCTCCGGGCCTACGGGAAGGTCTACGCGGTCTCACCATCAGGGGCTCGGGGAACTGCGAGGCCGACCCCGTGATTGGCCGAGCACGCGGGCAAGAAGGTGTTGGGTAATCGGGTGATCACTCGTTCTTGAGGTTGTCGGCGAAGCGGCGGGCTCGATCACCGCCCACTGAGCATGCGCCAACGACGAGTCGTAGGACGGCTTGCACGCACGGAGCACGCATGATGGTGATCTTCATGGACGGCTGGAGCACGGAGATTCGTGTTCGTGGTCGAGACGGTCGGGGTGTCCTTCATGCTCGCCGCGCATCCGGTCGCCCACCTGGTCATGCTGCTTCTCGACCTCTACACGGTGCTTCTGGTCTTGGGGCTGCACGCCGCCGCAGTCACACGCCCACACGTCGTGGGGCCGGGTGGGCTGCGGGTGCGGCGCGGTGCACGGCTCGATCTGCGGATTCCCTTGGAACGGATCGCGTCCGCCCGTTATGACCTCCGCTTCCCGGACGCGAACAAGTCCGAGGGCGGCGTGCTGGACGTGGCCATCGCGTCGCAGACCTCGATCACTATCGAGCTGACCCAACCAGTCACCACCGTAAGTCTGTTGGGGCAGCGCGCGGAGGTTCATACGGTCCGCTGCCACGTCGACGAACCTCAGGCCGCCGTCGCGGCGATCAAGAAGCTGCTGCCGGTAGACAGCTGACAGGGCCGACACTGTCACAGCGGGTCGGTCATGCGGGCCTGGGGACCGTGACATGAGACGGGCCGCACGAGTCGGGTGAGTTGTGAAGCTGACCTGGGCCCGTGCGGCCTGCTCCCATCCTGCTCTGTCCGGTGTCTCCCGCGCACACTTCGGCGAGCTGTTGCGGTAGCAGATGAGGGTGCAGGCGGCGATGTTGGTCGCACGCGCTCAGTCGGCCAAAGCGTTCTGTGTCGCCTCGCGTGCCTCAGTGAGCGCTCGCTGCCTCAGGTTGCCGCCGAACAACTGAATCGTGGTGGCGGCCAGGATGTCATCCCTGCCGATGGTCCGCCCGTCCCCCCTGCGGGTGGACAGGGCCCGGAGGGAATCCTTGAGGAATGGGGGTGGGGCCGGTTCGCCCGCCATCACTAGGGTGACCGTACCGAAATGCTTGACCCCGCCCTCGCGGACGACCATGGCCGCATCCCGGGCGAGGTCCGTGAGGAACACGCTCGCGATTCCGTCCAGGTCGCGGACCATCGCTGGGACGGCCGTCGCTCCCTGGCTCCGCAGCAGCTTCTTGACCCCGACCTCGAACCTGTGGGCGCCGACCACAGCACTCGGTTTGCGCGACCTGCTGCGCTTACGAGAAGGCACGATGACACCCTCGGCGTCGTACAGGACACCGGTCAGGCCTTTGAACGTCGGGCTGTGGTCGTACCATCCGCACCCCACCTCGATCTCGACGTTCCGGCCGATCGCCGAGACAAGGTCCCCGGGAAACAGCTTCTTCCGGGCTTCCTCCTCCGCCGCTCTCCGCGCGCCGTCGATGATCTCCGTCAGCACTGTCCGCGTCACCGACGCGGCGGCCCACGCGGCCGACCGAGATACGTGCATCGGGGTCACGTCCCTGAAAACCGCTTTGACGAGAGATGGCTTGAACGGCGAGACATCCATGACCGAGGCGGTCTTGGGACCCCTGCGCTCAGGGCGTGCGGGCTGTGCGGTCATCGGAAGAAACGCTCCCTGCTGTCGGAGTTGTCAGAGGCCCACACTTCACCACGCAGACCCGCTACCTTCCCCCATCCTCCGTCGAAGCGGCACCTGGTCAACGGCCTGACGGCCACATCCCGACGGCCGGGCCGATACCGGCCACCCGCGACTCCGAAACCCACCCCCACCGCTCCGAAGCCATGATCCGCACAGCGATGATCGACCTCATCAGCCGCCGGCTCACGCGTGAATCCACCCCGACCGGCGCGATGCCTGAACGCGATACCCGACATCACCCGGGGCTCACCGACCGCTCCCGCAGCACCGCGAACCGCTGATTCAGCACATCCACGCAATCACGCAACCCTGGTCGAGGCAGCTCAGCGCGCTCGCGCATCAACGTAATGGCCTGCACGTCCCGCTCGGCGGCAATGAGGCGGTCCACCTCCACCCGGACATCGACCGAGAGTCTGTCCCACAAGGTGTTCTCCATACCCGCATTGAACCCCTCAGTCGATCCGAGCCACACCACAACCCCGAGCAGCCGCCTCACCAAACACCACCTACGGGATAGAACGCTCTTTAAGGGTGTGCCGCTGTAGGTAACTTACGACGTTCCCGGTAGCGGTGGGGTCGGCCCCTTCGGCCAGGGCAGCCGGGACCTTCACAGTGCCCGGGGTGAACGCTGCCTCCGCGTAGACCAGGCCCGCGAGGGCCTGGCGGCCGTCGGTGGCCGCAGGGTCGTAGGCGCCGTACAGGCCGGATTGCGGTCGGCGTAGCAGGTCGGCGGCCCCGATCTCTCCGAATGGGGCCGATCGGTGAAATGCCTCTGCAGAACGGCTCATCCGGGGCCTCGGATACCGCCCTGTCATTGCCGGGAATTCTCAAGTGATCAGCCAAATGAGGGGGGACTCATGACCGGGACGGTCGTGGTGCGTGCGGAACAGCCAGGGCTCGGCCGGGCAGGGGCGTTCAGTGTGGTCGTCGACAAGATGACGGTTGGCCGGGTCGACCAGGGGACCACCGCACGGTTCTTTGTGGCGGTCGGCACGCACGAGGTTCGGGTCACCGGGAGGGATCGCACCCGCTCCAACACTGTAACCGTGGACGTGGCGGAGGGGCAGGATGTCCTGGTTGCGGCACAAGGGACTGGGCTGAAGGCTGCCATTCTGCTTCCGCTTCTGGCCGGCATCTCAGTGCCCGCGTTTTATGTAGTCGCCACAATTTTGCTGACCGGCGCACTGTTCTACGCCGTCCCCGGCCTGCTGTTCCGGGTGCGGGTTTTCGGAGGCGCCGAGCTCCGGAGCACCCAGGACGTCCCGGGTGTGGAGGAGGAGCAAAGCGGGACCGGTCTGTGGTGGGAGACGGACCCAGCGCTCGCCAAGCGGTTCCGCAAGGGTCCTTCGTGATGTCCGTGTCCTCGCCGTAGCGGACTCCGTCGGCCCTATTCGAAGTCTGCTACGTCAGCCCGGCCGAGGGCCGGCGCGCCCGCATCATTCAGCGTCGCACGACTTCCGGGAGACGCGGATGGGATCGGTGGCCTGGGCATTCCGTGCACGTTCGGAGAAGGTTTGTATGGTCAACGGTGGATCTGGGACTGTCGCATGTGGGGTTCATCGACGTCGTGTACATCGATGGCGATGACCACTACGAGGTGGGTCAGGTCGTGACCGGTCACTTGTTCTCGTGCAACAAGGTGTAGAAGCAGTACGGGTTGCGCCCACTCGGCCAGATCTCCGTCGACCAACGGCCATCGGTCGTGGAACTCGTGGACGGGAAGATGGCCCGCAGGGACCGCTGACACATGACGGCGCCCCGGCAGCCAGGCTGCTGGGGCACCGTCATGTCATGGACGTACTTGCGGGGTCCGACAAACGCGGCGAGGTGCCGTGCCGGGCCTGGAGGGTGGCCGGAGCGCTGTCCAGGCTAGGTTTCCGGCATGACTCCTCTTCCTGGCGGCGGCAGTGTCGCCGATACCTATCGCCACGTCTCGAAACTGGTGACTCCTGCGGACGACTTGCGTCTGCCCGGCGCCTATCTGAAGTGGTACGACCTGCGCCGGGCCGATCTGGAACTTTCCGAGGAGGAACGCCAGCAGGCCCGCGACTTCCTCGTCTCCACAGAACTGTCATTCGATGACGAGCTGGGCTTCGTGATCCTCCACAAGTGCACCCCGACGTTCTCGTTCCTGCTGGTGCAAACCTGGCGTGGAGAGAACGAGCTCTGGGAGACGGTGTTCGCCAAGAACGACGGCCCCTTCCAGCTGCATACCTGGCCGGGCAACCACCGGGGCACGTTCTGCGTGTGGGAAATGGGTGCCGTCTGGCACGAAGCGCAAGCCTGGTCAAGGTACCTGGCTTCCGAACGCGACGACGAGGCGAGGAAGGTCTATGTGCAAGACAGGTTCACCGGCGTCGTGTGAGTAGCGCGCCCCGGTGGCCGACGGCTCGCCGATCCGGACACATCACGCCACGGATGCCAGGGGGCGTCAGCACAGTGGATGCCCCCGATGAATTTTTCCGCGCCGCGTCGGTCTGTACGCGTGAGACCGACTCACGGAAGGCTGGCGTCATGCGGAAACTGATCTACGGCATGAACGTGACCCTGGACGGCTACATCGCCGCGCCCGGCGACGACATCGGCTGGAGCGTGCCGAGCGACGAGCTGTTCCAGTTCTGGTCCGACCAGTTGCAGGCGACCGACCTGACGCTGTACGGACGCAAGCTGTGGCAGACGATGAGCTCCTACTGGCCGACCGGCGACCAGCAGCCGGGCGCCACACCGGCGGAGGTCGAGTTCGCGCGCCGCTGGCGGGACATGTCGAAGGTGGTGTTCTCCTCGACGATCGACAAGGTCGACTGGAACACCCGCCTGGTCACGGGCGACGCGGTCGCCGAGATCACCCGGCTCAAGGCCGAGGACGGCGGCTCGATGGACATCGGCGGCGCGACGCTCGCCGGGGCGGCCATGCGGGCCGGGCTGATCGACGAGTACGTGCTGGCCACCGCTCCGGTCCTGGTGGGCGGCGGCACGCCGTTCTTCACCGCGCTGGACAACTGGGTGAACCTGAACCTGGTGGAGACGCGGACGCTTGCCTGCGGCGTGATCCTGACCAGATACGAGACGAGGCGCTGAGCGCCCAGACGAAACAGCCAGGACGGCGCCGGCGGCGACACCGCCAACGGCGGCCTGGGCAACGACACCTGCACCGCCGACACGGGCGGCACCAAGACCAGCTGCTGATCGACCCGTGAAGCGGGGCCCATCCACGGGACACCGTAAAGGCGGGCATCTTGATCTGCTCGTCTCAGCGCAACGCCATAATGGCGCCGATATGCGGTTAGCGCTGAGGATACGGCGCGGTTTTCGAGAACCTACAGCAGCCCCTACAGCAGCCCCTACAGCAGAGTGACACAGGCCGCTTAATCTTCGATGGCACAAGATCAATCTTCGATGGCACAGGAGCACCGCCCCGGAACTTGAGCGGCCTGACCGGGGCGTTAGCCTCAGCGGATGATTGCTGAGCCGTCACCGAAGGTCATCACGCGTCACCTCGACGGGCTGATCCACGGATACGTCGTGGGCGCCGGCGTCTACGGGACGCTGGAGCCCGCAGCGGTGTTCCAGCCGCGGGATGGCGACGAGGTAGTGGCGTCGGTGGTCCGGCAGGATCTGGAGCGGGTCGTGTACACGACGCTGAACGGTGTCGTCTGCCTCACTCGCGCCGGCGACCTTATGTGGGCTTCGGACTTCGAACCGTACTCCGACGTACGCCATGGCCACCGGCCTGGCTGTGCACTGTCTCTGGACGGCCGGACGGTGTGGGTCTACCGGCCGGACGCGATGGCGGGACGCGGGGGCGGGGACCAGTGGGTCGTGCACGACGCCGATAGCGGTGTGGTTCGCGCCCGCCGGGAACTGGAGACGGTCGGGCACGGCGCCTTCCACCACGTGCATCCCGTGGACGGCAGCGTTTACCTCGACATCGGTGAGGGCCAGGACGGCTCCGTCATTGTCCGGGGTACGGCCGGGGCGGACAGCGAGTCGGAGTTCGTGACGTACCCGTGGGCGGACCGCTGCCTGATCGACCTGGCGCCGTCCGGGCAGCAGTTCATGACCGTCGACCACGGGCAGTCTGACGTCGCCTTTCACGACCACCCCAGCGGAGACGTGCTCTTCACGCTCCCCATCGAGGCCTTCGGGCATGACCCGCAGGAGGCCTTCGTGGAATGGAGCGGCGGCTACCTGACCGAGGACACGGCCATCGTCACTCTGGGCGGCGAGAGCCAGGACGAGGAGGAGTGGTTCCGCTACCACCTGGTCGACGTGCGCACAGGCACGACCAGCGGCGAAGTCACCGTCGAGGTGAGCAATCCGTACGAGCTGGTGCCACTCGGCGACGGCTCCTGGCTCACCGGTGCGCCCGGTGGCCATCCCGTCCGGTGGCCCCGCGTTTGAGCGCGCTATTTGGCCATACGGGCCAAGTACAGCGCTAAGAGGTAGCGCAGATAGGCGTGGTGGGGCTACCCCGGAAGTAAGACAGGCACAGGTCTTGGTGATCATCGAGTTGCGACGCTCTGTGATCACCGGGGACCTGCGCCTGTGCTGCCGGAGGGTCGGCCTACGGGGAGAGTCATCCGCTGGGCTGCCACCGCTCACGCATCACCGACCTGATCGGCGGTCAGCCCGCGTCGGCTTCTGCACTCCACATGGAGCGGAGTTGCGCGTCGATGTCGCCGGCCTGGCGAAGACCCGCTTGGTAGGCTGGTTCCCAGACTGCCAGGTCGCCCATGTCCGAGCCGAAAGCGCGCACTGAGGCCGGATCGGGGCTGATGGTCACCACGGTGTCTGCCCCCACGGCCGCCAGCTGCTGGTTGAGTGGCTCGCGGGGAAACAGGTGGGCCATCGGCTCGACCACGACCAGCGTGCGGGCTCCGGCCGCGAGATCGGCGTTGGGGCCCGATCGCAGCGCACCGTCCATGTACCGTCGGCCGTCGATGGCAACGGGCGGCGCGGCCCCGGGGAAGGCGCTACTCGCTGCCACCGCGTGCACCAACGGCACGCCGCTGTCGCGGTCCCACACCACGGGCTCACCGGTGGTTGCGTCCACGGCGGCGATCAGCAGTCGCCGCTCCGGCCACGCGTCCGCACCGATCAAGGCGGCGCGCCCCGCGATCAGCGCCTCCTCGGCCTGGGGGTCGGTGCTGTCGAGCGCGAGCCGGCCGACGCGACGCCTGGCCTCGCCGGGTTCCAGGCTGCGGTCGCCCAGTACGGCAAACACCGCGCCCATCCGCGCAGGGTCCGCCTTGAGCCGGTGAGCGTCCGGGCGAGCCGAAGTCGCGATCCGCCCCGGGTTCTGCCCAGTGGCGAGTAGCGCTCCGACGATCGCGCCTGCCGACGTCCCGACGATCAGGTCGGCCTCGCCCAGATCCACGCCATCGCGGCGCAACCCGTAGGCCAGCCCGGCCATCCAGGCTGTGCCGACGTGACCCCCGGGACCCAGGACGAGCGCTCGGTCGAAGGTGTGCAAGGTGGTCTCCCCTCGTTATTGAAACAGTCGTACCATATACTCGCCAACGCTGTTCGGCTCCGAGTTCCCGAGAGGAGATCCACCGTGGGGCGACCCGCAGATCCCGCCCGTCGCGAGCGCACACTCGCCCGGGCGACCGACTACGTGCTGGCGCACGGTCTGGCCGGACTGAGCCTGCGACCACTGGCCGCGGCCCTCGACACCAGCCCACGGATGCTGCTCTACGACTTCGGCAGCAAACAGGAGTTGGTCGCTGCGGTCCTCGCCGAGGCCCGGCGCCGAGGTGCGGTGCGCCTGTTCGACCACCGTCCGACGGAGTCGGACTCCGTGCAGGAGCGACTGCGTGGCATCTGGGCGTGGATCAGCGCAGACGAACGCGCGCCGTTCGTCCGGCTGTTCTTCGAGGTGCACGCCGACGGACTGGTCCACCCCGAGACCTACCCCGACCAGGGCCAGGCGATCACGGGCTGGTTCGACACTCTCGGCGCCACCTTCCGCAACGTCTCCACCAGTCCTGACGACACCGTCACGCCCACGTTGATCATGGCCGTTGTCCGGGGTTTGCTGTTCGATCTCACAACCACCGGCGACCGCCACCGCACCGATCGTGCGCTGGACCGCTTCGCTGAACTCCTGAACCAGTGAACGGTCCTGGCAAGGTTTGCCAGGGTGGAATCACCCCGGGAAAGGACACAAGCCGGCCCGATGTCAGGGCCGGGAACCGCCGAGTCGGAGCGATGCCGCGATCGCATCGGGCCGGCCGTGGGTCGGTTTCGCCCAAGAGGTGGCGTCTGGTCACGGGCGGCGGTTCGGGCGTTCGTCCCATCGGTGGGTCGTCCATGCCCGACGGATCAGGCTACGTACCGTGATGATGGTGTCGGTGAGGTCGAAGAAGGCATCGATGGCGGAGGCGCGGCGCTCGTAGCAGCGAGCGAGGCGGTGGAAGGCGTTCTGCCAGGCGTGGGTGCGTTCGACGTGCCACCTCTGACTTGCCTGGATCGGCGCCTTCTCGCCCTTGCTCGCGATGCGGCCGTGTAGGCCGCGTTCGTCGAGTAGGGTACGGGTCTTGTCCGAGTCGTAGCCAGCGTCCAGGTGCACGGTGATGTCGTCGGGCAGCGGTCCCAGATCGTCCAGGGTCGGGGCGAGCAGCGGGGAGTCGTGACGTTCGCTCCGGCCAGCACGCGACCCAGCGGGATTCCATAGCCGTCCGTCATGCCCGAGCGCTTCAGGCCCTTTTTACCGCGATCGACCGGCGACCGTCCTGCGACCTCGCCGCCGCCGGGGGCTTTGGTGATCGAGCCGTCGACGGCGATCTGGTCGAGTACGAGGCCGACGATCCGGTCGTAGGACTCCAGTGCGATCTGCTTGAGTTTGGCGAAGACGCCGAGCCGGATCCACTCGTCGCGGCGGTTGCGGATCGTGGTGGCCGAGCAGGTCGTGTCGGCGATCGCCTGGTAGGAGCAGCCGAATCGCAGGAGCTGCAGCATCTTGTCGAAGACGACCCGGTCGGTGATGCGTGGGCGGTGGCAGCCCAGCGGATGAGTCGCCGCGTAGGTCGGTCGCTCGGGCAGCAGGGCGGCGAATTGACCCCAGAGTGGTTCAGTCAGCCATGACGGAAGTACGGGCACAGGTCTCCCCGGTGATCACAGAGCGTCGCAACTCCATGATCGCCAAGACCTGTGCCTGTTCTGCTGTCGGGATACCACCACCGCGCCCATCTGCGTGGCCTCTAAGTCACACCGAGACGTTTGCCGGTGAGACGGTGGTGTGGGATCTCAGAACGCGCGTCACATGCCGACGCTGTGGCCTGCTGCTCTCTGCTCATTCTCACACCGATTGCCATGCTTCTGTCTCAGGAGCGTGGCCATTTCCGGCCTCGGGGAGCAATATCGGATGCTGATCCGCCGGCGTAACGAGGTCGTGCCGGACATTCAGCAAGATCGCCGTCGTCATCATCGCGAAGTCCGCCGGGCGCGAGGTCTTCGGCCTCGCCACCGCAGGCGTCCGTCTCGCTTGACCTCTTGCGCGTCAGTCCGGCAGCCAGTGCAGCTCGTGCGCCAGGGTTTTGGCGACGGCACGGATGCGGCGGTGCAGCGGCGACTGCTCGCGTGGGAGGACCAGGTGGATCGTCAGGCTGGGCGCGCCCCGCAGCGGTCGCCAGGTGAGACCGGCCGGTTGTACCGTGGCCGCGGCTTCTCCGGCCGGGGCGAGGGTGATCCCGTCGCGCAGGTCGCGCTGAGACATGTCGAAAGAGACTGCGGGCGTGTGGAATCGGGGGTGTGGTCGGGTGTCTCGGAACACTGCGGACAGCTGATCGTGGATCACGGGGTTGGCCGCACGGTCCGGGAGTCGCAGCGGATACGCGGCCGCGTCGGCGATCTCGATCTCCGGGTGTTCGGCCAGCGGATGGTGCTGAGCCAGCTGGACCCCGACGCGCATACGCCGCAGCAGGAACCGGCGCACGCCACGGCCCGGCTGTTCACCGCGGGTGATCCCGGCATCGATGCGGCCGTCGGCGACCGCGGGGGAGATCTCCGGTGTAGCCATCGGGACCGCGCCGACCTCGAGTCCGCTGTTGCCGCGAATCAGCCTGTCCACCAGGGCCGGTGCCGTCTCGGCCCCGGCGCTGAGGCTGTATCCGATGCGCAGCGTGCCCAGTTCACCGGCCGCCGCGCTCCGGGCGGTGTCCCATGCCCGGTCCAGCGCCGCCAGGGCGGGCGGCGCGGACTCCGCCAAAGCCGCACCGGCCGTGGTCAATACGACGCTACGCGTGTTGCGGACCAGCAGGGCCGTACCGAGTTCCGCCTCCAATCGGCGCATCCGGGCGCTGAGTGCGGGCTGTGCGATACCGATCCGTGCGGCCGCGCGGGTGAAGTTCAACTCCTGTGCCAGCACCAGGAAGTACCGCAGGCTCACCGTATCCGGCGCCACGTGCCCTCCCTGCCGATTGATAACGATCCGTTCTGAGCCTATCCCGTACCGGTCTTTCCCTCGACGGCACATCAAGCCCTAGCCTGCGCATATGACGATTCAACTGGCCGAAGTACCGGTCGCCGGGATCGATCGATCTGAGTGTCAATTCGAAGTCGGACGTGTCCGGCCGAACACGGGAGGTTTCCATGGCTAAGGGCTACTGGGTCAGTGTCTACCCCGCCATTTCCGACCCTGAGGGGCTGACTGCCTACGACAAGCTGGCCGGTCCGGCCGTCCAGGCTGGGGGCGGGCGCGTCCTGTCCCGGATCCCGTCCCGTGGCGGTCGAGTCGTCGCCCACGAGGCCGGAATCACGGAGCGCGTCGTTCTGATCGAGTTCGACAGCTTTGAACAGGCCGTCGCGGCATACGAGAGCGAGGCATACCAGAAGGCGCTGGCGGCCCTCCCCGACGGCGTCGAGCGTGACTTCCGCATCATCGACGGCATCGACTGACAGGCGGGCCCAGCCATCGCTGAGCATCCGTCACCTGATACGCGCACGGTGCTGAACGACGACTCACGAGACGAGTTCGAAGCGATGCCCCGCGTCCCAGTTCGTCGTCGACGTCCTCGACGGCCTGATCCCTGTCGGGCGGACCGGAGAAGCGACGCGACGTCCGGGGCAGCTGGACTGTCTCGCGGACCTCGTCGACGCCAGGACCACATCGCCGGGCCGAAGCACACCCTGGATCCCCTCGACCAGCGGGACATCCTGGTCGGGCTTCGAGCCGGTGAGTCCGACGTGCTGCAGGCGGTGCAGGAAGTGCAGGAGGTGTGGGCGCCAGGGCGATGACGATCGCCGCCTGGAGTCGGCGGCAGGAGTCCCCAGGCAAGCCAGCCGAGAGGGGCTTGCCCAGCGTCCGCTTCTCAACCGGTGCGGCCAGGCCCCGTACGACGCGACCCGCTGTCGGGAAGATCACAGGGAAGCTGACGGGATCGGGAGGGACGGAGCGGCGCACCCGACCAGACTGGGCCCCAAGAGGGGGAATGCCCCGTGTCTGCATTGGGGAGTTGGACGTGCCGAAAATGAATCCCGTCCTGGCCGCCGCGGCCGTCGTGTCCGCCGCGGTCGTGCTGTCCGGCTGTAGCAGCGAGCCGCCTTCGCTCACGTTCGGGTCGGCGAAGCCGTCCGGTGCGCGGCTCGAGGCACGGCCCGCACGTGGAGGGTCGCTGCCCCTCGCTCAGTGGCCCAACGCGTGCGAGGTGCTGGGAGATGAGGAGATCCGCGCGATCCTGCCGCAGGCGAAGGACTTCCAGCGTGAGCCGGTCAAGGTGACCGTCATCAACTTCAACCCGCTCGAAACCTCGGATCCGGGGACTACGGGCGACGTGCCGACAGGTGGGTGCAAGACCGGGTTCGGGCTGCCGGCCAAGTACAAGAGCAAGCGCAACAGCGACATCCGCATCGTCTTCAAGGCCGTCGCCGATCCCGCTCTCGTGGCGGCGTCCTACGCGGAGGACCGCGACGACGAGGCGAAGCGGGCCGGCCAGGACACCACGAAGTTCCGTGACCTCAAGGACTCGCTGGGTGCGGCGGGGTGCTACACCAAGGGTACGACCGCCACGATGGTCTGCCATCAAGGCCCGTACGAGTTCGAGGTGAGCGGCTCGTCGACTGCGGACGGCGTCGGCAAATACCCGCAGGCCGAGGAGAACTGGCGTCAGAAGGTCCTGACCGAGGTGGTACGCACCGTGAGTGCCCGCATGGCGTGAACCCGACGTGAGCGGGGGCATGCCCGCTGTCGCTGAGGGGGAGGGCCGTTGCGGTATTGGTGGCTCGCTGAGCTGAGGTGTCGCAGGTCGTGCGAGAACCGTGTGATCGGTGGATTCGCAAACGGTCCGCCTTCACCCGTCGCCGACAGCACCGGGGGCGCGTCTGTCGCGGTCTTGGAGACCGTACGGGGTTGGGTTTCGCGAGGCGGGCGTTGGCCTGTGACATCTTCCTCCAGGGCAAGGACCTCCATATGACCGGAGGACAGAGAGGATGCTTCGGCGCCGACCTCCACTCCGCTTCAAGTCGCTCAGACTGACCTGTCCACTGGGGGCGTTGTCACGGGACGACTGCCTCCCTCGAACTGGAGAATCCGCAGGTGGGCGGCCCGGAGCAAGGTCGAGCTGTGCTTCACCCCGATCTGCGCCTCCTGGGCCAACCCCAACGAGGCGCACTTCGGACCCCATCCGAGCGCGTACACCGGGTCGGAGCGGTGTGGTTGTCAACGTCACCCGCGCGACGGCCGATGCTGTGTACGCCAGCACCCGCATGGCGTCAGGAGCTGCGATGGCCACGGCGTCCGAGGAGTGGCAGTCGAACATCGAGGTAGCGCGCTCTGCGATGCCCCACCAAGATCTGTGCCAGAACCCCGGATCGGCGCCGGTGCTGGCGCTGCGGCTGGCCCAGGCCCACAGGGCCACGACGTAGATCCACTCTCCGGTGTCGGTCTGCCATCAGCGCACCAGCCGCCCGTTCACGGTGTCATCGGGCATGAGCATGCGGACCGGCGGAAGTGTGCCGGTCTCGGGTGGGTGGGGTGCAGCCTGGCCGCGCGGTGCCTGACCTGGAGATCAACATGTCCGCCCGCGTCGTGGCGGCGGCCGGTGCCTTCCCGTGGCCGGCGCCTTCCGGCGGGGCCGTCAGGTGTCTGCGGGACGGTCGGTGTCAGGCAGTAGCCCGAGCATGTCCAACAGCATCGCCAGCTCTCTCTCGTCGGCGGCCCGTGAGGCGACAAAGCGCCGCGCTGCCGCACGGTCCGTGGTCCCGGAACACGCCAGGAGGGCCGGCTCGTCACAACCGAAGGGATCCTTCACCCGGCCGATCCCACCACGCCCACCCGCCCTGTGCATTCGCAGTGGTCCGCTTGACCGACCGGCGAGATCCGTCACCAGCCAGGGATCCCCGGCGCCGGGATGCTCACAGGTCGGTAGCCCGTTCGTGGCGGGGCTCGTACATGCCCACCTCACCGCCACCGGGCAGCCGGAACCTGGTCAGCCGGCCCCAGCGCGCATCGGTCACCGGCTGTGAGAACTCCACTCCCTTGGCGGCCAGGGTCGTCACCGTCGCATCGATGTCGTCACACATCAGGTAGAGCTCGTGCGACTCCGGGCCGTCCGTCGGATGTACGGCGACCTCGGTCGGCGGAAGCTTGAAGATCAGCCAGCCGCCTCCCGCGTCGACGTGCGGATACTCCAGCACATCCCTGAAGAAGGCCCGGTCCGCTTCCGCGTCACGGCTGTAGATGACGACGTGCCCACCAGTGATCATGCGGCCAGGGTAAGACCCGCAGCGGGCGACGCCGGGGTACGCCGCCATGACGAGAGTCTCCGTTTCCGGCGGGTCTTACCGGGTCTTACGTGGTCGGCAGCCAGGGCGGGAGTGGTTCGCGGCGGGTGTGCCAGGAGGCGGGGGCGGGGGACCACAGGGCGAAGGGGACCGTGTCGCTCGCGCGGATCTGCAGGCCGTTGCCCAGGATCTCGGCGGCCCGGCTCGGGGCCATGTCGCCGCGGAGGACGGTGGCCGTTGCGCTGGCGGCCGATCAGGTCGAACCGGTGGACCTGCGAGGCGAGGATCGCCCGCTGGGCCCGCTGCGCACGGGCGAGAAGGGTTCGGGGACCTTCCGAGAGGTCCCGGTCCTGCACGTAGGGCTCCGCTGCGGCGTCAAGGCCGCGGAGCTTGCGGCGGTGCATGACGCATCGGAAGGCCCGTACGCCGGCGAGCAGTACGGCGGCGGCTCCGGTGTACGGCCGCAGGTCTTTTGAGCCAGTGCAGGCTAGCGGCCGCGTGCGCTGTCCCGGCGCATCGACACGACCGGCCTGATGCTGACCGTGCTGGTCACCACCGTCGGCATCCAGGACTCTGTCGCCGGAGAACGCCTCCTCAACCGGCTCGCCGCCGATCACCCCAGCCTCCGCAAGGGCTCGGCCGACCGCGGCTACGGGGCCCTGCCCACCGCTCCACCGCCATGATCTACATCGCAGTGATCGCCCTCATGACCCGCCGACTCACCCACGGATCCACACCAACCTGGCGAGGAGCGCGAGCCAACGCAGACCGGGATGGATCAACGGGTCAAAAGGCCCTCTCAGCGCCACTCGAGGACGACGTTGCCGTAGCCGAGTGCGGTGGCAGCGTCCTGGGCGCTGATCAGCTGAGGTTGGGCCCCCGGGGTGAGGGCGCTGACGTACGGCTGCTCGACCTTGCCCTGGACGGAGCGGAAGAGCAGGCGCTTGCCGTCCGGTGAGACGGCGACGGGGAGGTTCGCACGGTCGGTCATCGGCAGCAGGTCGGGACCGGCGCCGTCCGTGGTCTGGCTCGACGCTTCGGGGCGCAGCCGGGCGACGTCGATGGTCCAGATGTTGTTGAGGTGCTTGGGAGTCGAGCCCGACTCGCGGTGCGCGCAGAGCAGGGTGTGGTTGTCGACCCAGCCGGACGGCTCGCATTCGTAGTCGGGGAGGGGGAGGGCGCCCTTGGTCGCCAGCGGGCCGCTCGCGGTGACGGAGGTGACGCTGAGGCCGCGTGCGGAGACGAAGTCGGAGACACGGGTGCCGTCGGGGCTGAACCGCGGGCTCGGGCCGAGGAGGCCGCGGAGCGGAGAGCCGCCGAGCAGCAGGATGTTGTCGCGGGTGCCGGGCGGTTCGCCGGCCCACTGCTCGGTGATGTCGTGGCTGCCGGAGGTCGAGCGGCTGGCGATGTGCTGCTGCCGGGCGGCGTCGAGGTGCGTGAACCAGACGCTCCCGCCATCGGGGGCGAACAGGGCGTCCTGTTCCTTCGGGGTGGTGGCGAAGCCCTTGCCGTCCCCGGTGAGATCGGTGAACTTGCCCGTGCGGTCGACGTATCCGACGTGGCGCGCTCCGGTCCGGTCGTCGGCGGTGACGACCGCGAGCTTGGTGAAGTCGCGGTCGAACAGCTGCCGGACCCGCGGGCCGAACGCCGCGTCCGAGGTGGCGGTTCCGCCGGCCGGTTCCTCGTGTGGGAGGCTCTCCGCGCACAGCGAGTAGAGGGCGCTCAGCTCCTCGTGGTCCCGCTTGTCGATCACCACCTGCGCCGGCAGGGTGAATTCGACCGACGCCGTCTTCTTCCAGGTGGACGGGTCGAAGCCCTGGACCCACACCGTGGCGGGCCGGGAGGCGGGCACGGTGCAGCCGGCGCTGATCACCAGATCCTTGCCACGGAACGTCGAGTCGCCGGTGCTCCCGCCGGCCGCGTTCTGGCCTGCCGGTGCCCCGCTGCTCGGCGGCACGGTCCCGGCTGCCCCTGCCGTCCCTGTCGTGTCGCTGCCGGCGCAGCCCGCCAGCAGCGGCAGCGCGAGCGCTGCCGCTGCGAGAACCAGCGCCCGTTGCGTCAACTGCACGACAATCCCCCGTCACATGCTTCATCAGAAGATCATGATTGTAATGCGCTTTGACGGTGGCCCCTTGCTCGGGTGCCGAAGTGCGAAAGGGGCCACGAGGCGCAGGGAGAGGGGATGTTGGCGACCCGGCGGCTGACCTCGGCGACGAGTTCGTCGAGGAGAACAGCGATCGGTTGAGCGCCGGCCAGGACCTGCTGCCCGAATTCGGTGAGGCGCATGCGGTGCTCGAAATGGACAAGCTGAAACCCAGGACACCGGGGCTGCGACGTCTCACCGTCAACAATGCACGAGCTCGTCAGCGGGCGGGTGTAGGTTCTTCGACTGACCAAGTTGCAGGACCATCAGGGGAGAACTCATGGACCGCAGAACGCTCTTGAGCGCGGTCGTAGCGACAGCCGCAGGCGCGCCGCTCGCATCGTTGGCGATGCCGACCAGCGCACAAGCGGCCAGCGTCTACCACGTGGCCGTCTGCGAACAGTTGAAGAACCAGATACTTATTCACCCCTTCGCCCCGGGAGTGGACTGGACCCCGGCCACTCGGTTGTGGAGCTGGTCGGCGCCCGCCCAGAGCGCCTGGGGCATGCTCTCCGACGTCAAGTTCCGCAACACCACAGCGTTCGGCTGGGTCGCTCTGGTCACCGCCTCCGGTGGCAAGGTCGGCATCGTGAACATGGGTGACGGCGACGGGCTGCTCTGGCAGGCGGAGCCCAAGGGCAACCCGCACTCCATTGAGCGCATACCCGACATCGGCGCCGTCGTGACCGCGTCATCCGCGCCGCTCGATGCAGACGCGGATCCGCAATCTCCCGACCACTACCCGGGGTATCTGACCGTCTACGGGCCCACCAACTCGGACGACCCCAGCACGCTCGCCAAGGTCCAGACGATTGCCTACCAGGGTGCGCACGGCCTCTGGTACGACGGCAACTACCTCTGGGCGTTGGGCACGTGGACGCTCACTCAGTACCAGGTCACTGGCAGTCACCGCGACACCCGGCTCGTCAAGGTCTGGGGGTACACGTGGCCCGACAAGGACCACCCCTTCAACGGGCACAGCCTCGACGCCGACCATACTGATCCGAACTTCCTCCTGCTCACTGGCGGTGGCAGCGTCCTGCGGTTCAACAAGTCCACGAAGGTGTTCACAACGGTGACTCCGTCGGGCGTCGGCGTGAAGTCGTTCGCCCGGATCGCCTCAGGGGAGTCCTTCTGGCAGCAGGCTTCGGGTCCGGGCCCGGGCCCGAGGGACCACCAGAACTACTTCATCCAGTTCTTTGACCGCGTCGGCACTTCAGTTGAACATCGCAATCTCAGGGGCTATGGATACGACGGCCAGTTCTACAGGGCTCGCCTGTCCAGCGTCGACTTCACCTAAGAGGACTCCCTCAAGCCGTTTTTGATCTTGAGGTGGTGTGCGATCTGTTGGGGAGAGGGCGGTGGCAGGTGGTGCAGATGCCGACCCAGCACCTCAGGATGTCTTGGAGAGCGTCGGGGGTCTGGTAGAGGGTGAGGCCGGTCCTGGGACTCTTGGGGTCAGTCGCTGTTCGGTGAGGAAGGCCTGGGCCGCGGTCACGAGGGTGACGTGGTGGTGCCAGCCGGGCCAGGACCGTCCCTCCAAGTGGTCCGGGCCCAGGCCGTGCTTGAGTTCCCTGTAGTCGTGCTCGATGCGCCAGCGGACCTTGGCCAGACGGACCAGCTCGGGCCACTCGACCTGCAGCCAGCAGTCGTGGAATCTGGCGCATCGTCAAGTTCGTCCGCCAGTACGCCGCGACCAGCAGGATGCGGTCCTCCAGGGACAGGCTCCACGGCCGTCCTCGGTGCATATCGGCCGCGTGCTCCCGCCGAACCGCGGTCACCAACTTACCGAAGCAGCGCGGGCTCAGCCCCGTGAACGGACCTATCCAAGACGGCTCTGGCGCCGTGATCACACCAGCCACGTCAAGATCATGTCATCGGCGGTCTTGCGCGCTCGTTGGCCGGCCGGCCGACACCGCTTCTCGCGACAGGACCTGAACCAGCGCGGAGTTGGGGGGTGGTGACACGGCGAGATACCTCCAGTCCCGAGCTGGCTGCCGGGGCCTGTGCGACCCACCCCCCATAGCCGCGAGTCCCTTACGATCTCCGTCCGGCCCAGCACACCGCACCGTATCCCGAGCCACTGACAACCCGGCCAGTCCGCAGCCGAGTGAAGCGGGGCACCTTTGCGGCAGCCCGCCCACGTGTTCAGCAGCACGCCCGACGAGTAGTAACGGGATAACCCTTAGCCCTCTCGCTATTTGGAAATAAGGGTGGTGGCCTTAAATTGAATTTCGTCAAGCAATTCCACTGTGGCGCATTCCCTTTTAAAATGCGCAGCAGTAGTCTCAGCGGGCCGGCTCCTCCGCCCACCCTTTACCGCCCGCGGGGTGCGAGCCATTTATCACACATTCGCAGGACCGTGGTCGCGACCAAAAGAGTGGCTCCCATCCCTCAAAGGTGAGAGGGACTATTACGGGGGGGCAGGCTTGGAGTTGTTCACGTCATCCAACGGGAACCTCGCCCAATCGAAAGGAATTCAGGATGCGAACGAACACCACCATCCGCCGTAACGTAATCGCCGCGCTCATCCTCTCCGGTTACGCGCTGACCGTCCCCCCGGCCTACGCCACCCCCACCCTCAGCGTGGCCGTCGCCTCTCAGCGAGCCGATGCCGACCAAGTCGCTCTGCTCAAAAGGAGCGTGGCGGAGTGGAACCAGTGGCGTACAGACAACCCCAGTGTCAAGCCCGACCTCACCGAGGCTGACCTCGCCGGGGCGAACCTCCTTGGGGCCAACCTCTCCGCCGCGGACCTCACCGACGCCACCCTCACCGACACGAACCTCACCGAGGCGAACCTCACCGAAGCCAAGCTCACCGGCGTGAAGGCAACGGGCGCCCTCCTCTTCAGTGCCAACCTCGACAACGCCAACGCCCAGAGCGCCAACCTTGAGGGCGCCAACCTCTCCAGCGCCAAGGCCCGTCACACGGTCTTCGCCAGCGCTGATCTCAGGCGCGCCAATCTCGCCGAGGCCGACCTCGCCGAAGCCGACCTCACCGGCGCCAACCTCGAAGGCGCCAATCTCAACTGCATCAACCACCCCCAGTGCACGTCCACCCCTGCCGGGTGACCGTAAGGCGGCTGCGGCACCGTGAGTGACGGGCGCCGGAAGGGCCTCCCCGTGGTGAGCCGGGAGGGCCCTTCGTCGTACTGGTGGTGCGGGTCCGTCTTCAAATTGATCTGGCCCAGAGCAGGAGCGATGCGAGGGTGACCACAGATTCGTAGGAGCCGACGGCCTTCTCGTAGCGGCGTCGACCAGTCCGTCGCCGCCGTCCTCGCCCCCACCCCGCTTCATCGCCACGCAGAGAGTCGTCCAACACCGGGCACGGGCCGCACATGCCGCGCAGGCGCGGTGACAGCCATCTGGTGAAGGGCGGGACAGCCGCACGGTGGCCCGCCAGATGTTCGTCTCCGAGCACACCGGGCAGGACCACCTCAAGTCGGTGTTCGCCAAGACCGCGACGAAGAACCGCAGAATGCTGCTGGCCCGCGCACTCGGAACGTGAACCGCGGGCCGCTACCCCGCCTGCTTGACGCAGGTCCGGTCCCTCGCCGGCAGCTTGCCGGTGGCCAGGTACCGGTTGACCTGGTCGTCCACGCACGCGTTGCCGTAGCGCCCGAAGAGAGCGTGCCGGTTGGCGCCTTCGAGGGTGACCAGCCTGGAGCTCGGCAGCTGCTTGTGCAGCTCGACGCTTCCCTTGTACGTCGTACGCGGGTCACCGGTGGCGGCGACGATCAGTGCAGGGGCATCGCGCCGCACCCGGGTGGGCTCTTCGCGCGGCGAGTCCCAGAAGGCGCACGGGTTGATGTTGTTGGTCAGAGGGCCGAACAGCGGGTGCGCGATGCGGTTGCGCTCGATGTCCCGCCAGTAGATCTCGGGATCGCGCGCGGCGGCCACGTCCCCGCAGATGACGGCGGACTGCGCGCCGGTGGGCTCGCCCTCACCGCGCAGCACGTACCGGAGCTCCGGGACGAGCATCGGCGGCACCGTCGTCGGCCGGCCCTCCGCGGCTTTGGCCAGTACGGAAACCAGCTCGCCGAACGACGCCCGCGCCGGGGCGGTGTCGTCCGCGATGCCCGAGAAGAGGAGGAGGGGCACCTGGCTGTCGTCGATCCGGAAGGCATCGGCGCCGGCGCCGATGGTCAGCGGACCGCGCGCGGCCGCCGCGACGATGCGGTCGACGGCGGCGAGCACCTCGGGGCGGCTGCGGCCGAGGCCGTAGGTGTCGTGGTGCTCCGCGGCCCAGGCGGCCCAGTCGGACAGCGCCTTCTCGTTCTCGCGCTCGGTGCCCTTCAGCAGCCGGGGGTGGTAGTCGCTCGGGTTGATCGCACCGTCCAGCACCATCCGGTCGTGGCGGCCGGGGAACATCTGCGTGTAGACCGTGCCCAGGTAGGTGCCGTACGAGTAGCCCAGGAAGGAGATCTTCCGCTCGCCGAGCGTGCCGCGGATGACGTCCATGTCGCGGGCCGTGTTGCGGGTGGTGATGTGCGGGAGCACGGCGGCGTCGGTGGCCCGGCACTTGTCGGCCAGGCTCTTCTGCAGGGCGACCTGGCGGTCGAAGCCCGCCCGGCCGGTGCCGGCGGACAGCCAGGTCATGCCGACGGGCAAGCCGCAGTCCAGCGCGGTGCTGCGCCCGATGAAGCGCGGGTCGAAGCCGACGATGTCGTAGCGCGCGCCGACCTCCTTCATCGACGCACGGGCCTGCGGCGGGGACTGGAGCGCGGGACCGCCCGGACCGCCGTTGTTGAGGAGGATCGCGCCGATGCGGTGGCGGGTGTCGGTGGCCTTGAGCCGGGAGATCGCCACGGTGATCGTGCGCCCCCGGGGGTCGGCGTAGTCCAGGGGCACGGTCACGTCCGCGCACTGCACGCCTGCCTGGTCCAGATCGCGGCCCGTGGTGTCGTCGGGGCCCTCGATGCAGCTGCCCCAGCCGAGGTGCTGGCGGTAGTAGCGGTCCAGTCCGGCCCCGGAGCTGTCCTGGGCGGGGGTCTCGGCGGCCGTGGCCAGGACGGGGGAGGACGTGAGGCAGGCGGCGAGAGTGAGGCCCACGGCCAAGGCGCGGCGAGCGGCGGGGCTGACAGTGGTCACGGGGTCTCCTTGAGCATCGTCCGCTTCGTGTGATCGCATGCCCCGAGGCTAGGAACCCGCCCTGGTACGGCACATCGCCCAAGGGCACGAGGACCCCGGTCCCGTCCACCCCTGGTCCGGGACCTGCGGCCCGGTCCGGCCTCCTCCTCAGGGAGGAGACAGCCAGATCACGACGTCCAGTCGGCCGAACCGGCCCTAGCCGTCCGGAACTAGCGGTACCCGCAGTTCGCGGGAGGCGCGGGCGTACTTCGAGATCGGGCCGATCACGTTCTCGTCGCGGAAGGAGGTCACCGCCTGGGTCGGACTGCGGGTGCTCTCGGAGGTGGTGGGCGGACGGTGGCCTGCCTCCCGATCCTGCGCGACAGCCCCGGCGGCGCTCTGTGACCAGTCGGCCAGGATGTTTCCCGAGCATGATGGCCACGCCCTGGAGGTCTTCCTCCGGCACCGGGCGCGGCCCGCGTCCTGTGCGCAGATGGAGCCAGCCCTCTGCCCAGTGTGCCCGCTGATGCTGCTCTCCCTGACCGACGCGCTGCGCCGTCCCGGGAGAGCGGAACGGCGGGCCGTCGCAGGGGCGGTGCGCAGCGTCGCCGACCTGCTCGAAGCTGCCGGGGACGCCTGGACCGAGCGCCGTCACCAGGTGACCGAGGCCATGGACGCCGCCTACGACACCGTGATCATCCGCCGCCTCTTCCCACCCCGCCCGGGCAGTACCACGGCCCGCCTGGCCGGCCGCCTGGACTCGCTCGTCGGAACCATCGCCTACGCGGACGCCACGATCACCCGCCTCACCAGCCTGGCTGCCACGGGCCACCACGGCACGCCAGCGGCGACCCAGGAGATGGCCCGAGACCTGTCCGCGGAGCTGCGCCGAAGAGCCGCGCGGCTGCGAGAACATCGGCTCCGCCGAGTGCGCAGCCCGCGCTGACCCACCTCGCGCCAGGCAGGTTGGCGGAGTTCCTCCGCTGGTCGCGGATCGTTCGGCAGGCCGCTGAACCAGGCCCTTGTCGTCGGCAGCGTTGGGGCCAATGGAGGTATTCAGTGGCGTCTCAACCCGAGCCATTATGGCCAAGACCGTACATTTACGTAGATGTCGGCCACAGAGCGTACTACTGCGAATCGGTATCCCGAGCGGGTCACCTACGACAGGGACGCGGTCTACGCGATCCTCGACGAGGCCCTCGCCGTCCATGTCGGCTTCAACACCGATCTCGGCCCGGTGGTCATCCCCACCCTCCACATGCGGGTGGGTGATCAACTCCTCCTGCACGGCTCCGCGTTCGGCCGCTTCATCACCACCGCCGCGTCCGGCGCGCCGCTGTGCGTGACCGCGACCCTGATCGACGGCGTGATCCTGGGCCGGGCCTCCTCCCACCACTCGGCCGCCTACCGCTCCGCCATGATCTTCGGGACCGCCACGGCGATCGAGGACGAGCAGGAACGCGCGGACGCCCTCGCCGACGTCGTGGAGAGCGTCATTCCCGGCCGGTTGTCCGGCCCGTATGCCGCCCGCCGGCCCAACGTCGAGGAAGCCCGGTACACCGCCTGCCTGACCATGCCGATCACGGAGTTCTCGATGAAGGTCCGCGAGGGTTTCGCCCGTGACGAACCCAAGGACGACCAGGTCGAATCCTGGGCGGGCTGGATTCCGCTGACCACCACCCCCGGCACCCCCGTCCCCGACACGATCACCGGCGACCGCTTCCCCGCCCCCCACTACGACCCGTCCATCCACCGCTTCCGCCAGAACTGAGCCTTTTCCAACCTGGCTGCGGCGGTGAGGTGTTGGAGGTTGTCAGCTGTACGGAACGACGGAGCTCCTGGTAGACGGATCCTCAACCAAGATCACCCGTGTCCGCCAGGAGCTTCGCGTGCTTGTCCACCCCTCGTCGATCGACCTGTCCAGCGGCACCCTGTATTACCTGACCACGCGGCTCCGTGCCCGGCAGCGAGAGATCGGGACCCGGTGGCGACGGCTGCCTGCCGGCCGTCAGGCCCTGCCTAGACCGAGGCGATGAAGACCGTACGGGCGAAGGCCTTCGTGATCCTGGACGGCACCCTGCTGCCGATCGACCGGGAGGAGGCGGGTGTGTACTTCAGCAGCCCGACCAACATCACCTTCAACCGCTTCGGAGGGGACGGGATCATGGACCTCCTGGCTGTCCTGCTCCGACGGTTGGATGCCGTGCTCGTCGTCCCGGGCGGGCCGACCATGATCCTGCGGAACGAGGACCGTGAGATTCTGCCCGCCTCCCTCAGGGGCGAGCGGCCCGTCGTCGTGACGCGTACTGGCGCGGAGATCGACCGGGCGATCCGGGCTTCCAGCACCTCAGCGACCCGTCGACGTTCTGGATCTGCGACAACGCCTACAGGCCCACCCGCCACACATGCCCCTACGGGCTCGTGTTCAACGAGAAGGCCCGGCCCGCCCCGGTCTGTGACTGGCCCGATCAGGTCTACTCCCAGGCCCCCACCGGCGCGACCACGCTGACCGCCGCCCCGGCCCAACTCCAGAAGCTGCCGCTGAAGGTCGTCGGCCTCAAAGCGACCCTGAAGACCGGGCTGATCGGAGTGCCGATCACGTTCAAGAGCGAAGGCATCGGTGCGAAGGGAGTATGCGATCAACTCCCGCTGGTTGAGGGCTTCGTCGTAGGGGGCGAGGGGCTGTACACGTGGTGCCTCTGCAACACTGAATCGCCTCTCGTTCTAAGGCAGTTGAGTTACCTTTGGGTTTCCGTAGATTCATCCAGGGGGATCGCCGCGTGGCCACTGACGAGATAGAACACCTCTACGCCGAGCGGCCGTCCGCGCCGGCAGCCGCCCTCGCTGCCCAACGCGGACTGGGCGACTGGATCAAGACGTTCGCGCCGGGGCAGGGCCGCCGGTGGAAGAAGTCGCGAGACTGGAGGCTCTACTTCTTCTCGGGCGGCCTGGCCGTGACGTCGCCGGAAGGCTTCTTGGCCGCGTACGACTACGGAACCGTGCGGGTCCTTCAGTACCGCCGCACCGTCAACGGCGCTGCTGTGGAAGCCTGTTCGGTCCTGGTCGATCCGGAGGGCAACGCCCTCAACATCGGGTACGGCAAGCCCCCTCTGTTCAAGGGGGACAAGATGGCGCTCGGCATCACCTCGTGGACGGGCGGCGCCGGGTTCCTCTACCCGCACCTCTGGGGTGACCACATCCAGGCGCAAGTCACCACCGCGCAGCTGCCCGGGACGATCGCGCGCATCCAGCAGGGCGAGCAGGTGAAGTTCGGTCCCTACACGCTCGACCGGCACGGCGTCTCCGACAAGAAGTACTCGATCGCCTGGACCGAGATCAATGAGATCGGCTTCACTCTCGGCTCCTTCATGTTCAACGGCCACCAGAAGCGGTCGACGGCCCCGGAGTCCGCGAGTTCGTTCGTCATCCCCAACCTCGACCTCTTCGTGAAGCTGTGCCACCACCTGAGCCCCTACGTGAAGGGCTGACCTGGCCGCCGTGGAACAGCTGACGGGGCAGGACCCCACACACATCGGCCCCTACCGTCTGATCGCCCGCCTGGGGGAGGGCGGCATGGGCCTCGTCTATCTGGGGCGGTCCGATCTCGGCCGCACGGTCGCGGTGAAGGTCGTGCAGGCGGAGCATGCCCAGCATCCCGAATTCCGCAGGCGGTTCACCCGCGAGGTTGCCGCTGCCCGGCGGGTGGGCGGCAACTGGACTGCCGCCGTCCTGGATGCTGATACCGAGGCGGCCGTGCCCTGGGTCGCCACCCAGTACATCCCGGGCCCCGACTTGACCACCGTGGTCGGCAAGGACTTCGGGCCGCTGCCCGAGCACTCGGTCCACATCCTCGCCAACCGCCTCGCCCTCGCCCTGCAGGCCGTGCACGAGGCGGGGCTGATCCACCGCGACCTCAAGCCGTCCAATGTCCTCGTCACCGTGGACGGGCCCCGTGTCATCGACTTCGGTATCGCGCGGGCACTCGACAGTATCGGCGGGGACAGCCTTCTCACCCGCACCGGCATGCTGATCGGCTCGCCCGGCTTCATGTCCCCGGAGCAGGTCAGGGGGCATGAACTCACCGCCGCCAACGACATGTTCTGCCTCGGTGCGGTCCTCGTCTACGCCGCCACCGGCCGCCTCCTCTTCGGCGCCACGGACACCGGTCTCAATGCCCACCTCTTCCGGATCGCCGAGGAGGAGGCGGACCTGACCGGCGTACCGGACTCGCTCGTCGATCTCGTAAGCGAGTGCCTGGCCAAGGATCCGGCGTTGCGGCCCACACCCGCCCAGGTGGTCGAGCGCACGGTGACGCACCGGGCCGAGGAGTGGCTGCCGGGGCCGGTGCTGGCGCAACTTGGCCGCAAGGCAGCACAGTTGCTGGACTTCACCCCCGAGATCCGGGGTCCGCAGCCGGACCCGCGGTTGCAGGCCTTTCCTGGAGTGGCTGGGCCCCAGCCGACCGCCTACCCCCTGACGCCGCCCCTCCATGCCCCGTCCGCGTACTCTCCCACGGGCCCGGCGCACTTCGGTGCCGCGCCGGGATACGGACCGCAGGCGCCACCGGCACCCGCGGGCCCGCCCGGCCGACCCTTCGTCCCGGCTGGAGACAGTAACGGCTCACACCTGCGGCGCGGGTGGGGCCTGGCGATGGCAACGATCGCGCAACTGGCCGTGGTGCTCGCAACGTCGGCGACCACCGTGCTGCTGTATGACGCCCTGAGAGACCTCGGATCGGACGCTTCGTCCCGGGAGTGGATGGTCACTGCCCATTTTGCGGCCTTCGGTGCGCTGCTCTTCGTCGGAGGACACCTTGCGGACCTCATCGGGCGCAAGACGACGCTCCTCATCGGCCTGACCGGCTTCGCCATGGCCACCGCGGTCCAAGCCTCGGCCGCCAACCCCGACATGATGCTCTGGGGGTACATCGCCCAGGGAGTCTTCGCGGCCCTGATCACCCCGGCCTCGTTCGCACTGGTCGCCGCCCTCTTCACCGAGCCGAGCGCGCGTGCGAAGGCTTTCGGGGTCTACTCCCTGGTAGGTCTGGGGGGTGCAGCGCTGAGCCTCTTCCTGGCGGTGCCGCTCGCCCAGGTCCTGCCGTGGCGGGTGTTGCTGTTCGTCACTGTCCTCCTGGCCGTCATCGCCCTCGTCGGCACAGCCACCCTGGTCCGTGACCTACCGGACCGCACCCAGGCTGGATTCGACGCACCCGGCGCGCTCCTGGGCACACTCGCAGTCGCGGCCGTCATCTTCTCCATCGACCGGTCGACGATACTCGGCTGGGGGACTCCTTTGATCCCCCTCTGCCTCACCAGTGGCGTCCTCCTGATGGCGGCCTTCTTCTGGCGGCAGACGAGGACCGAGGGCGGCGCGATCCTGCCGTCGTACGACACGGGGGCCCGAGAGCGTCTCGGCGCACTGATCACCCTGTTCCTGAACGGACTCGCCCTCGCCTTCGCGGTCCCGATGCTCGGCGAATTCCTGTGGTCCGTCGGGCCCTGGCTCGGCCTCGTGGCGTTCTTGGTGATGGCCGGCTCCTTCGTCATCGGCTCCCTGCTGGTCTCCGCCTGGTTGCCCCGTATCGCGCCCCGCGTTTTGCTGGTGCCGGGTCTGCTACTCGCCGCGGTAGGTGTACTGCTCATCAGTCTGGGCATGGCCTCCCTCTACGGGGCCCTCCCCGGCATGATCTGCCTTGGCTTCGGGCTGGGGATGGCCGGCACGGTGCTCTACTCGACCGTCACCGAAGGCATCGCCCCGCAGGACTCCGGCGGTCGGGCGGCCCTCGCCATCACGGGCCAGGAGCTGGGCGATTCAGCCGCTGCCGCCCTGGTCGGTGGGTCGGCTGGCCTGCATACGCTGGAAGGCGCCGGCCTCGGAGTTCTGTACATGTCGGCCGGAGCCCTGCTGATCGCTGCATTGGTCGGAGGGCTATTGATCAAAGGCCCACGACGCGGGCTGAGCGGCGGTGCCACGAGGCCCAGGGAGGCGCCCTGACCCCCTCCTGCCCTTTGCGCGTAACAGTCGGGGGGCCGGTTCGGCGGTCACGGCGGTAGAAGCCGATCCCATGGGCCACTGCCGTGAGCAGTGACGCGATACAAACCTTCTGGGTCGCTCACAGCGCGGGCGACCTGGACGCGCGCGTGAACGACTCCCCGCGCGGCGAGGACGAGGACGAGGTCGCGGCGCTCTCGAGCCGCTTCGCGACCCGAAACAGGACTGGCGAGCCAGTCGGTGAAGAGGACGGGGTGCCCGGGATCTCTGGCCGGTCCGGGGCGGTTCACTCGTTGGTGAGTCCCGCTTGGTGGGAGAGGATCGCGGCCTGGACGCGGTTGTCGGCACCGAGTTTGGACAGCACGTTGCTGACGTGGGCTTTCACAGTGGATTCCGACATGAACAAGGTGGCGGAGATAGAGGCGTTGGACAGTCCTTGGCCGACCAGGACGAGGACTTCCCGTTCGCGCGGGGTCAGGGTGCCGAGGCGTGCGCGCAGGGCGGGGTCGACGGCTGGTCTGGCGGTATGAGCGGTGGAGAGGACTCGCCGGGTGACGGAGGGGGACAGCACTGCGTCTCCGGCAGCGACGCTGCGTACGGCGTGGATGAGGTCTCTGGGCTGGGTGTCCTTGCGGAGATAGCCCGAGGCGCCGGCCTGTACGGCCTCGTCGACGTATTCGTCGAGGGTGAAGGTGGTCAGGATGATCACCTTGGGCGGATCGGGCATGGTGGTCAGACGTCGCGTGGCGGTCAGGCCGTCGAGGCGGGGCATGCGGATGTCCATGAGTACGACTTCGGGGGTGAGGGCCCGGGCCTGGGTGAGGGCGTCCTCGCCGTCGGCGGCCTCGCCGATGACAGTGATGTCGTCGGCTGACTCCAGGATGGTGCGCAGTCCGGCGCGGACCACGGCGTCGTCGTCGGAGATCAGGATGGTGATCAAGGGGCCGACTCCTTGTGGGGTGCGTGTGCCGGTCCGGTGACCGGGATGTATGCCTGTACCCGAAAGCCGCCTTCGGGAGTGGCGCCGGAGTGGAAGGTGCCGCCGAGCAAGTCAACGCGTTCCCGCATGCCGATGAGGCCGAACCCGCCGCTGGGGAGGGGGGACGTGCCGCGCTGCGGGGGCCGTTCGTTGACGATGTCCAGCCGCACGGCGCCCGGGAGGCGTTCGAGACTGACGCGGGTGCGGGCGCCGGGTGCGTATTTCGCGGCGTTGGTGAGCGCCTCTTGGACCAGCCGGTACACAGTGCGCTGTGTGTCTGGCGGGAGTTCGTCGGGAGCCGTGCCCTGCATGGTCAGGGTGGTAGGCAGGCCGATCGCCTGGGCGTCGGTGACGAGGTCCGGGAGGTTCTCCAGTGTGGGCTGGGGGGCCCGGGGCGCTGGGGCTGTGGAGCCGGTGGAGAGCACGCCGAGGATGGTGTGGAGCTCCTCGACGGCCTCGCGTCCAGTGTCGGCGATGGCGCAGGCTTCTTGGGCCACCCAGGCGGTGCCCCGGTCGGCGGCCACTTCGATCGCGCCGGCCCGCAGCACCATATGGCTGACCCGGTGGGCAACGACGTCGTGCATCTCCTTGGCGATCCGGGAGCGCTCCTGCACAATGGCCCGCTCGCGGTTCTCCTCAGCGATCAGCCCAGCCAGTTCGTGGCGGGTTCGCAGGTACAGCCCCGCGAGTGCCGGCACTGCCACGAATCCGAGCAGTTGGGAGACCGTACGGCTGGCCACGCCTGCGCACGGGCAGCCCATGGCGAGCGCGTGCAGCACCAAGGCTGTGCCGACGGTGCCCCACAGCCAGGCAGGGGGGCGGACCTGCCTGGCAACGGTGAACATGGCCAGGGCGAGGGCGGCCGGTGCGTACGCGAGCAAGTCCCCGACGATCACCGCCGCTGCCACAGGAAGGGGCCAGAAGCGGCGGAACAGCAGGAGAAGGCCGAGAACGCCGGCGATCGCGACTTCGACCCAGAGGTCGTCGGCGAGGAGACCGAAATCGGAGACATGGCGTGCGGTGACGGCGTCCGCTACACCGAGTACGACGGTGCCCGCACTCAGTCCCACATCCGCCCTGCTCAGCCGCACCTGCACCCCATACTCTCGCTTTCCGCTAAATACCACCGTATGGGATCAGCAGGCTGAACCTAGGATATATCGGACCCATCTGCGAAGTGGCAGGCCGGGCGAAGGCCTCGAGCAGATGCCACTGGTGGCCCGGTTTCGGCTGACGGTGGCGCAGAACAGCGGCGCACTCGGGCCCAAACGTGATCGAGCACTGCCGGATCGTCTCGTCAGCCTTGGCCGCGGACCGACCGGGTGATGATCTCCACCAATGTCTGCTCCTGGGTGGGGAGCACTATCTCGAGCCTGCTGTTCCCCACATCGCACGTCATGATTGCGGAGCGCTCGGAGCATTGATCCACCGTGACCGCCGACGGACTGATGACGTCGCCGGATCCCGTTCGCCACCGATCCGCAATCCGGACCTCCCCGTGGCTCACGATCAGCACGCGAGACCTTTTCTCAAGGCCCTCGCCCAGGAAGCCTGCCATGCAGGGAATGCGAATGGTTTCACCGCGATGGAAAGCGGCGACCAATCGGGCAGTACGACGTTTGGTGATGCGTCTCCTGGTGATCCAGAGGATGCTGTCGAAACACAGCCAGAACGTGGCTTCGATGAAGAGCTGAATCATGGTCCCTAGTGAACTCGGTGGAGGGTTTGGGTCACGCCGGAATCAATGCTGCTGTCTCCCCTGATGGAGTGCACCATGGTTGCGAGGTCGGCCAGCGCGGCATCGACTCCTTCGGTGAGAAGAACGCCGAGGACATTGAGGACTATCTCATCCTCCCCGTGGAGCTGGTACTCGGCGACCTGTGCAGAGAGGCTCTCGGGTGTGCCATAGGCAAATACTCCGCCTTCCACCAACGACTTGGCCCCAGCCCAGGGATCGCCTGGATCCACCCTGAGGCCGGCGGCGCGCAGCATGGCCGCATAGTGAGGGCCGGAAAGGTGGGACTCATGGGCCGCGTAGGCCAGCTTTCGAGGATCCCGGGACGGTCGCTCCAACGCGGCTGAGACGATCGTGGCGACTCGTGGCACCGCACGTCCGACGGATTCCGCGCCTTCTCGCAGAGCGGGCCGCAGGGTCTTCGAGAGGTAAGCCGGCGGAGTGAGGAGGGTGATGGCGACGTCTGCGGTCTGACCGACCGTATGCGCCATCTTCGGACGCAGCAGTCCCGCTCCGAGGGAGACGCCGGGATTCGGTATCTGGTGGAGGCCGTCATCCATGGAGAAGTACTCGCCGCGAAACTCCACGGCATCGCCGTCCAGCAGCCCCCGCATGATGGACAGATACTCGGCGATGGCGGTTCGCGGGCTTGCGTACCGTTCCCCCCGCAGCGAGGCGACGAAGTCAGGATCCCCTATCCCATATCCCGCGACGACCTCGCTGCCGGTGAGGACGGCCAGGGAGCGCGCCTGGACCGCGGCGTCCATCGGGTGCCGTAGCGGGGTCAGCGCCACGCTGAGTCCAACGGGTACGCGCAGGCCCATCCCTGCCAGGTATGCGACTGCCTGGTGACTCTCCACGAGGGTGGACTGGCCCAGGTAGAGCCGATCCAGGCCGAAGTCCTGGACGGCCCGGGCGAACCGGGCGAGGTCGTCGAGATCGTAAGCCATCAGGGGATAGAGGACGGAGACTCTCGGCTGGGCTGCTCGTGCTTGTGGTGTCGCGAGCACGATTTACCTCACTTTCGGGACAGGGCAATAAGAGGTCGGGCAAGAGAGGGAGGAAGGCAGGCGGCGCCAGGCATTGTCAGCCATCTGCCAGGTATGCCTCGGCCTGGAGGCTGAACAGGTAGGCATATGTTCCGCCGGCCTTCATCAGTTCGTCGTGCGATCCGTCCTCGATGAGTTTCCCGCCGTCCAGGACCATGATTTTGTCCGCTATGCGCACGGTGGAGAACCGGTGCGAGATCACTAGCGACGTGGCCTTCCCGTAAAGATCCCGAAGTCCCGCAAATATCTCGGACTCGGCTTCCGCGTCGATGGAGGCAGTAGGCTCGTCCAGGATCGCGATCGGAGCACTTCGCATGAAGGCCCGGGAGATCGCCATCTTCTGCCACTGACCGCCGGACAGCTGCCTGCCGTCCTCGAAATGACGCCCAAGGATCGTGTCGTACCCGTCCGGCAGCCGCGAGATCACGGCATCCGCGCCACTGGCGGCGGCTGCGGTTCGCACCCGGCCCGCGTTGGTCATATCTTCCACTCGGCCGAAACCGATGTTTTCCCGGGCGGTCATCTCGTATCGGATGAAGTCCTGGAAGACAACCCCTATGTTCCGCTGAAGATCGTCCGTGTCGTATTCTTCGATCGGTATGTCGTCGATGAGGATCTGGCCACTGGTCGGAGCGTAGAGCCGGGACAGGAGCTTGACGACGGTGCTCTTCCCTGCGCCGTTCTGCCCCACCAGGGCGCAGCACGTACCGGCCGGGATGAAGCAGCTGAAGTCTTCCAGTGCGGTCACGTCGGTGCCCGGGTATCGGAACGATACATTCCGGAATTCGATTCCCTTTTTCAGCTTCTCGGGGAATGCGCGGGATCCGCCACTGATTCCGTTGTCCGGAAGGCGTAGGTAGTCGAAGAGGTCCCCGACGAACAGCGTGCTCTGGTACAGGGTGGCGAATCCCATCAGCAAGCCGGATGCCGCGGCCTGGACTGCGCCGATCGCCGCCAGGTATCCGGCGAGTTCGCCCATGCGGCCGGTGTCCGCGGTGTCGAAGAGCGCGAAGACCAGCGCGCTCGATGAGATGAGGACGCTCAGCAAGCCCATCCCGGCCGCCCAGCCCTGCTGGCGCCGCGCGAGTGCGCGATCCACCCGGAAGAACTGATTGACCAGGATCCGGTACCGCTCAACGAAATACGGTCCCAGCTGGTAGAGCTTGACTTCCTTGAAGGACGAGTCCGTGGTGGTCAGGGACTGATAGTAGTTCGTGCGTCTCCTGTCCTGTGTCCGGTCGTACTCGATCTCGTATCCACGCTTGCTGAAGACGATGTGGGCGATCAGTGCGGGCACCGGCGAGATGATGATCACCAGTGCTATCCATGGGTTCCAGGCCAACAGGACCGCACTGACGGACACCAGTGAGATGGCAGAGGTGACCGTGCGGACCATTTCATCGAAGATCTGGAAAGCCGTGCCCCCGCCGCTCTCTCTGAGGGCCCGTTGGAGCCGGTCGTAGGAATGGGCATCCTCATATGTCTGCAGGTCCATCTGGGTACCTTTGAGCATGACCTGTTCACCGATCTTGGTGGTGAACTCCAGCTCCAGCAGGGTGCCGAGATACTGCACCGCTGCGCCGATCAGATGGCTGGTGACGGCGAGGACGACCATGGCAGTGGCGGCGAAGATCACGGAATTCATCGCGTCCGGCGTGCCGCCGGCGACGTCGGCCACGCCTTGCACCGCGCTTGCCGTCAGGGCGATCTGGACCGCGGGGAACAGGGCGGACAGCCACGTGAGCCCGGTCATACCGGTGACGCGCAGCGGGCTGAGGCGCCAGAACTCCCTCACCACGGACAGCCAGTACGCCCCACCACGCGAGGTGTTGCGGTTCTGTGCCATCTGTTGCGCGGCGGTGGGAGAGGGTATCGGTGCGCTCATGCCGGCCTGCCCCGCAGACAGCGCAGGGTCTGGCGCCAGACCAGGTAGCAGCGTTCCTCCGCGGCGCGGTCGATGGGCATGAGCCGGTTGACCTGCATGTGCGCCAGGCTCGACAAGATGCTGTCGCGACTGCCGCGCAGGACGCCTGCTGCCTCGGCCTCAGCGACCGCCGATGCCGCTCGTGCCGCGGCAGCGGCGTGTCTGGCGAAGACCGGAGCGAGCAGGCCGTGGTGGGCCCGCCCACGCGCATGCGGACGGCGGCTCTCGGGCTGCAGCAGCGTGCACAGGTAGTCCCGTTGGGCACGGTAGCGGTCGCGGGCCGCCAGGTCCTCCAGCGGGGTGTGGGTGGCGGCCAGTCGTTGGGGGACATCGAGACCCCACTGCGCGTAGAGAGCGTCTACCGCGGCGATGGTCACGAGGTCAGGGTCTGCGTCGATGCTCTTGTGCCAGAGCATGGAGAGCAGCTCGGAGCTCAGGTCGCTCCCGGCTTCAAACAGCCGCTCGATGGGATCGAATGCCGCCGGGCCTCCGTATCGCCCGATTTCCGGATGGTAGGCCGCGACCTGGAGATCGGAGGCAATACCCCGCTCCACCAGATCCCTGCCCCATTCCATCAGACGGGTCAGAACCCGGCCCGCACCCTGGTCGCTTCCGGCCCGGATCCGTATCCGCAGATGCGGCATGGGGTCGGCATAGCGGATGTAGAACCACCGGTCCGCTTCACCCGTCGTGCGCAGCTCCGTAACGAACTTGCGCAGATGGTTCACGACGATCTCGTCGTGGACATCCTTTGCCGCGTACAACTTCAGGAAGGACCATCGTGATCCCGGAAGATGCCGATCAGTAGCGGGCTCGGTACTCACCATCAGCCGTGCGGGCACCTGCTCCGGCGCAGGCCGCACGGCGGCGGCACGAGTGATCAAGGGGATGACCACCTCTGAGAGGTAGCCACGCCCGTCCTCGTCCCGAAGCCACAGCTCCTCCAGCCCGGGCAGCATCTCCTGAATCGACACCGTGCCGGTGGCACTTCGGAGCTCGCTCAGCAGTTCCTTCACGCAGAGAGGGTGGTCCAGATCGAGAAGCAGCCTGTTGTCATGGTCGGCGAGGTAGACATGGCGCGGCACCGCCCAGTCCGCGCGCCACCGTGCCACGTCCTGGGTGGTGTGCAGGGAGCGGGGGTTCGCCCGATCCGGCGCGGCAGGGGGGAGCGTCCATTCCGCAGGACGCAGGACCACCTTGCCCCGTGTCACTCGTGGCAGGAACGGGGCACCCTCGACCGGCCCCCAGTCGAATCCCGCCGGGCTGGACCACCGGGACTGCGAGACCTCCAGCATGAATCGGCAGACATTCGGGGCGGCGAACGGGGCGAGCATGTGGTTCTGCACAGCCACTAGTTCCCTGCCGAGCCGGGCAGAGTACAGACGCAGGCCCTCGTCCGTGGCGTAGACGAAGACATCCGAGAGGTTGATGACGTCGTCGGCCTCGACTGAAGGCGTCACGTTCACCGGTATCTCGTACTGGTGCAGTCCGGGTCGGACAGTGACGTTGCCGCTCCGTCCATCCGGCGGGAGGTATGCCACCTCTGCATGGACGACGTCGGGCTCCAGTGCCTCCCGGGCCAGCGCGTACTCACGCAGCTTAGTGACGCCGTCCGCACCCAGCAGGTCGAAGAACCGACCGAAGGTCCGGCCTCCCATGGCCAGGCCGTCCGTGTTGAGGACCGCCCGCCAACGGCCTGCGTCAAGGCTGGAAGGATCGGCTGCCTGCAGCTGCACATAGGCGTCTATCGCCGGCGCCGCCGGCAGTGTCCTCCCGGTGTCCGCAGCATCGGCTGTCAGTTCGGCGAGCAGATCGTCCGTAAGCTCGACTTCGCTGTCACCGTTGCGCCAGGCTCGGGCCGCCAGTGCCATCAGAACCCGGCTGCGAGCTGATCCGTCGGGCTGGGGGACATCGGGCAGGGGGAAAGCGCGTGGCGGTCGGGTGTATCCCTCCGGGGCGTCCAGCCCACCTTCCGGGCTGAGTACCTCCAGGACGGGAACCATGACGTCGGTGCCGTAGCGCTCCAGGAAGGCCGAGTGGTATTGCGCCAGGTGGTGGTAATCTCCGCCCGCCGCCTGGCTGAGCATGGACAGGCAACCCACGGCATCGGCCACCTCAATGGCCACGCGCTCGTTGAGACACTTCTCGGGGAGGTCGAGCCGAGCGTCCAGCTGGAATGGCTGCCGATCCCGGCCGGCGACCAGTTCCCGTTGCTTGGCTCGCAGTTCTCGCAGCGTCGCAGTGTCCCCACGCGTCATTTTCTTCCCGAGCATGGACACCTCCCGCAGCCGCATCGCCAACGTCGAGGCCGCAGGCACCTCGGCGAGGCGGTCGAGAACATGCTCCTCAGGGCGTGCCAGGGTCACCGGAGGTCGCAGGTCACTGATGAGGAAGTTGAGGCCGACCAGTTCCCGCAGGAAGGCTTCCACCTGCGAAAGCCCCACCTCAGGGAACCGCTCGTTGAGTCCCGCCATGAGGGATCGGTACGGGAGCGGGGTGGCGGCCAGTTCCAGAACCGCGGACACCGCAGTTGAGGCGCGTACGCGGGCCGCACGCCGGTCCTCCTGTCCATAGACATCGGAACAGGGCAAGACCAACCGCTCGCCAGCCGGGTAGGCCAAGGCATTGACCACGACCCGAAGCTCCGGCAGGAGCGTCGAGTCCTCCTCCACTTGCTTGATCAGGGCCAGCAGCCATCCCATATCCGGTCGAACACGCTGCTCAGCCAGGGCCTCAGCCCCCAAACGGGCGGTGGTCCGGCCGGCGAACTCTCCGAGTCCGATTCCGGAGAAGACCCCGAAGGGGGTAGGGCGGGTGCTCATCCGGGTGATGTAGCGCAGGGCCCCACCGTAAATCCGACCGATCTTCTTCTCCGCCTCCTTGCCCGCTGAACCACTTGCGGGCTGGACCGTTTCGCTGAGCCTGCTCAGCCCGTCAACGAGGCTGCTCCCGGCGGCCGTCAGAGCATGCTGGACCTGGTCGGTACCAACGAGAGCCCGCAGTTGGGTCCGGGTGTGGGCGACCAGGGGGTCCACCGAGGAATCTTCAACGCCGCAGAGCTCGGTCGGTGAGGGACGGGTGAGAGCGGTCCACTGGTCCACCGGCAGAGCAGGGGCACGGAGCATGAAGAACCCCGCATGCTCATAACCCGGAGCCGAGCCGTTCCGCTGAGCACGCCTGGGAGCTGTAGACACTGTCATCGTTCCGTTTCTGCTTTCGGTCATCGCGAGAACAACGTCTGCGACCAGGAAGATCTGACGCCCCCGCTGACGCTCTGCAAGGTCATGGCCACGCCCGCCGCTCCGGTGAGCAGGCCCGGGTCGCCCACTGCGCCGCCTGATTTCGGACGGTCCCGAAAGACCGATGGCGTCTCTGGTTCACTCAAGGCCAGTAGGTCTTCGACCAGACGGGGAAGCGCTGCCGCGGCGGTCCGACTGCCTGCTGTCGCGAACTCCTGGCACATCGCGACGATTCCCCCCAGGCCGTGGCACATCGTCGGCGAAGAGGCCACCTGTGGGTCCAAGCCACTGGTGAGCGCCCGCTCGAACACCGCACATGCCTGCACGCGCATACCTTGGTCCCGGAGGGCTTCGGCGGCGATCAGCAGTGCCGTCGCCATCCCCGGAGACCCGTAGCACCAAGCTGTCGCGTCCGGCTCGGCGAAGTCCGGCCGCTCGGCTCCCTCCACCGATACGGCCACCCGACGGGGCGTCTGCGGGCGGCCCGAACGGGTCTCACCCAGTGCGATGAGCCAGGCAGCGGCGAGCTCGAGGGCCTCGCGGTGACCGGGGCGCCGGACCCCAGCGCTCCACGCCGCGGCCAGAGCCGTAACCACGCCGGCTATCCCGTGCGCCATGCCGGTGTCGAGATATCCGTATGGATAGCCGATCAGGTCATCAGCGGAGAAGTAGTGCGCGGGTGCGATGAACCATCGGTTCGACATCCCCTTGCGCGAGGGTGCACTGGCCAGCCAGACAAGATAGTCGAGTGCGTATTCGGTCGCCGCAGAGATACGCGGACTGGGATTCGGTATCCGGCTGAGATATGGGAGAATTCCAGCCGCACCAGAGATCAAGTCGTAGTGGTGGTCCGAAACACCGCCTTCAGCCTTTGGCCACTCCATCCGCAGCACCTGATCGGCCAACTGTTCATGGAGGGAGTCCAGGCTCGACTGAAACCGGGGCTCCAGCTGGACACACTCGCTCATGGCCAAGGCCAATCCGGTGGTTCCGTCAAACAGCCCCGGATAATTCAGCGGTTCATCACGGGTGGCACGGAAAGCCGCCCGAAGGAACTGAAAGGCCGTCTCGGGGTCCGCTTCGTCGGCTCCTTCGCCTGCGGCCTGCAGATGCATCAGGGCCAGCCCCGCATAGCCGCCACTCAGTGACGGACCAGTCCACAGAATTGCACCAGGAGATTGACTTGCGGCCGAGCGGACGGACTCGGCCACCTGCTCCGGAGTCATCAGGGACATGCGCACCGCAGCAGCCAGTGTGCGGCACCGACCGGCCAAGTGGCTCGGCAGAAATACTTCGGAGCGGTGGTTTTCTCGCGTATACATCTCATGGTCGCCATATGCAACAGGGTGAGACCCCGGGCCTGAGCAGCTCAGGCTCAGACCCGGGGTCTAACCAAGAAGGGTCAAGGGAAAGCCGAGGAGGACCCTCAGCACTTCCCCTTGGTGCGCTGCGAGGCGCAAGCGGTCGTCATCGCGATGGTCCGCTTGATGGTCCAGTTGATCGCCTTCTTGCATCCGACTCGGCTGGCAATGCTGATAGCCACCGTCGGGGTGGCCTGCTGCACCTGCGGGTCCTGACCGCCAGTGGACGATACGCGGGCGTCAAGATTAAAGGCATTGCTCACGGGAACTCCCCATCGTGATTTCTGTCTCGTAACGCTGAAATTGGAAGGCTGGCCATGCCTATCCAGCATCGGCCTGCCTGCTACAAATCTAGGCGTGGTTGCGCATCCAATGCAGTACGACTTAAGTCTGATCCTGATAGACCTAAGTGCCGGTGGCGCAGGAGCGTTTCAAAGGTCCGGTGCTCATGTGAGTCCGCAGGCCGCAGCTGTGCGGCGGGTCGGAGCTGATCCGTCACGAACGCAGCGAAACTCCACTTGGACGGGGCGACCTTCCCAAGTAGCCCTGAACCGCTGGAGTTCCGATGTGCCGCCAGTCCGCCGGCGTCTGTCCGGCCAAGTCGCCTTCGCGTCAGCACCGCGTGCTCGGGTATCTGCTCGGAGAGGCTGGCCAGGCTGGCTGACCCGCGCCGGCGGCGGGGGAAGCGTCACCCGTTCGTGAGTGCGCGCGCAGTGGGGAACGCGGTGCTGAGCGGCCTTCCTTGTCGGAAGCCGGCGGGCGCAGGAAGTGCTGGGGGAGTTGTCGGACCGGAGAGGAGCCGGCCCGCCTGGTCACGGACTCAGTCACGGATTCGGCAGGTGGGGGGCGGCCACGGACGGGCACGGCTCTGGAGAACATGCGCCCGGAACCGGGGTCCAGCTCGGGTGAGGCTGCCTCAGTCAGGGGCGACCTGATATGAGTTGATCATGAATGCTGAAACTCTTGACCCGATCGAGCGCCTGCTCGCAGAGCGGGCTTGTGAGCGGCTGGTCGTCGAGTTCGTCCACCGGCTCGACCTCGGGGACCCGGGCTCGGTGGCCGACCTCTTCACGCAGGACGGCACCTGGGAATGGCCCGCCGGCGACCGCCGCATTGCGGGTCACGACGCCCTGCGCATCTACTTCGGCAACCGGCCCGCAGACCGACTGTCGCGCCGTATATGCACCAACATCCTGGTTACCGTGACCTCTGCGGACACCGCCACCGCCACCACCTACTTCACCACGTACCGTGTCGACGGCTACAGCGAGGGCCTCGTACCGCCGCGGCCCCCGGTTCAGGTGGGGCACTACGAAGACACGTTCTGCAAGCGGGACGACACCTGGCTCCTCACCACCCGGACTCTCTTCCTCTCCTTCGCCGGTCCCACGGAACGCCTCGACGGGCCCGGCCAGTCATGAGAACGACTCCCAGCCGACCGGCCGTCAAGGGTCTTGCGCCACGGGCAGTGACACTCCACAGAACGTGAGCCAGAGCCCGAGTTTTGACAGCCCTGGGGTACTTGCCAGGGCAGCATCGGGGTGCTCGACGGCCCGTCTCAGGGCTGGCCCCGGCAGGCAGAACACCCTGCCGGGGCCAGCCCTGAGGACCGGTCATTTTCGCCAGAACAGGTGGTGCGTCACACCGCTGGGGCTGGGCACGACATCGAGGTGGAACCGGTCGAGCAGCTCATCGGGTGACTCCCAGAGACGTACTCCGGACCCGAGCTTCACCGGTGAGACCGCCACGTGCATGGTGTCGACGAGGTCGGCGTCAAGGAACTCCCGGATGGTGGTGGCCCCGCCGCCGAGCCGGACGTCCTTGCCCTGCGCCGCTTCCCGTGCCAGTTCGAGGACCGCGGCCGGGTCGCCGTCGACGAAGTGGAACGTGGTGTCGGAGAGCGTGAACGAAGGACGCTTGTGGTGGGTCATCACGAACACCGGGGTGTGGAACGGGGGCTCGGCACCCCACCAGCCGTGCCAGTCGTGGTCTTTCCAGGGCCCGCGCTGGGGCCCGAATTTGTTGCGGCCCATGATCTCGGCGCCGATGTTACGTGCGTAGTCTCGCGTGAGGTAGTCGTCGAGGCCCCGGCTCCCGCCGGGGTCGCTGCGCATGGGCCAGCTCGCGGTGGCGCCGGCCCAGGAGAACAGCCTCTCGGGATCGACATGACCGAATGGCCTCTCGAGGGTCTGGTCCGCACCGGCACCGATCCCGTCACTCGAGACGTTGAAGTTCTGGACTCTCAGCAGCTGAGCCACGTGCTCCTCCTGTTGTCGACAACGATGGTGAGACTTGCCGGGCCGGGAAAACTCATCGCTGCGTCCGTGACCGGGCAGAAACTGGGGTACCCAGAGTACCGACCTGCGAGGTTTGCGTGGTTTGGGCAGGCTCCTGTCGTGAGGGGGCATCCGCGTCTGCGGAGCCCTTCACTTTCTGCTCGGTCATCGAGGAGGCTTGAGGGAGCTGTCACAGACAGCGGGCAGCCCATCTCGTCCTACCGGCCCTGCTGACCGAGGGGCCTCCGCTCAGGGCTTCGGCTCCGGTCGAGTGGCTGACGGATCTCCGTGACGATCGTGTAGAGCTCGACGATGACGCCGTCTGTGGTGCGGGCGATGTCCATGCCGTTGACCGCCGTTGGTTGACCGTCGGCAGGGCCGTACTGGAAGCCGAGGTGGCCGATGTCGTCGAGCTCCGACGGGGTGCCCGCGGGTCGGAAGACCCAGTCCGGTTTCTCGGCGAGCAACTCTGCGGCGCGGCTCACGAAGTCCGTGCGCCCACGATTGATGCGGTCCGGTTCGTGCCACACGACGTCTTCGGCGCAGTTCTCGGCGATGACCGCGGCCCGGCGGTCCGGGTCGGGCTCGTTGAACACCTCGAGAAGGTTGACCGCATCAGATCGGCGGGGGATCTGGTCATGGTGAGTCCGTTCGTGTGGGCTGGTCGGTTGGTGGGGCGGAGGGCCACTGCGGCCGACGCGGCCGAGCCGGTCAGGTCGCGACGGCGGTGGCGGTCCGTAGCGGGGCGAGGGCCCTGGTTCAGGCGATGACTTGGTCGAGCATGGTGTTCAGCGCATGCAGGTTGTGGTCGCCGGGTGTGAAGACGCTGAGGTTCTCGAAGTCGGTGTGCAGGGAGAGCACGACTTGCTGGCGTACGTCGGCCATCTGGAGTCCGGCGGCGAGAAGGCGCAGTTGTTCGGCGGAGCGTGCGCCGCCCGCGGCCCCGTAGGAGACCAGGCCGAGGGCCTTGATGTTCCACTCGGCGTAGAGGTAGTCCAGGGCGTTCTTGAGCACACCGGGGATGCCGTGGTTGTACTCGGGGGTGACGATGACGAATCCGTCGTACGCGGCAAAGGTTGCGGCCCAGCGCCGGGTGTGCTCGTTCTGGTAGTGGCCGAGGGAGGGCGGCATCGGCGCGTCGAGATGGGGACGGCCCTGTACTTGCATCGGCCGCTGGCTGCCCACGCGATCTCCTGGACGTGGGGGAGACACTGGCCGGTGTTGTGCGCGTTCGGAGGCGCGGCAGGATGAGGCGAGACGGCCGTCTTGTTACGCGGCCGCGGCGTCGGGCCGTGTGGGACGGGCTGTTTGCCGTGCAAGGTCAGGGGTGGCTACCAATAGTGTCGGCGTCCGCCGACCTTGTGTCCGACGGATCCCAGGATCCACAGGATGATGCCGACGACGACCAAGATGATTCCGATGGTGGACAGGATGGCGAAGCCGACCACGTAGCCGATGACCAGCAGGATGATGCCGAGGACGATCATGATGTCCTTCGATCTCACGGAATGAGGCAGGGCCCCTCTTTCCAGGATAGATCCGCCCTCCGCTGGTTTCTTCCCGGACAGCGCAGTCCTGCCGTGGCGTCGACGGCATGTGCAGCTGCGGGCCTCAAGGCCGGCATCGGGCGCGGCGTGACAGATCCCGGCCGGGGTGACTGTTGACCGGCCGGGCTCTGCGTACTGGGACGAGTGGTGCTCTGGTCAGAAGTTCTCGTCGTGCAGGTCCTCTTCGTGCAGCAGGTCGTCCTCGCGACGACGTGAAGCCTCTTCCTCGCCCGGCTTCTGGCCCGACTTCTGGCCCTGCTCGCGGGACGGCTTGCCCGGCTGGGGGTGCGCAGGGTCTCCGGGGCGACGGTGCTCCTGCGCCTCGCGGCCCTTGCCCGGCTCCTGATGCTTGTCCTGCGTACTGCCCATGACGGCGACTCCTCTTGATGCGTGGGGTACGGATTCCTCTCGGATCACGCTGACACGCAGGGTGACGGTCTGCATCATGTCGACTACGAAGCGAGGCACACGGGTGACGCCCGTCCCTCGATGTGGCGGCGTCGGAAGGCGGGCCATCCCTTCAGTCCGAGGGTGGGCACGATCCCCACCCCACCTGCTGTCAGGAGCCCGCACCATGCTGGAGCGCACGCTGCGCAAGAACCGCACGGAGGTCACCTTCGTCCTGGCCACCGACACCCCACCCGGCCCGGTCAGCGTGGTGGGCGACTTCAACGATTGGCAGCCCGGTGCCCACACCCTGCGGCCCCGCAAAGACGGGAAGCGGGCCGTGACGGTCGAACTGCCGAGGAAGATCACCCGTTCCACCGGTCGGGGACGGACCGGCATGCCGGCCGGTGCTGTCCCGTCAGGGGTGCGGGCCGCTGGGTACGGCCATCTCGAGGCGGGGCGAGCGGCCGTTCGTGGTCGGCCGGCAGCGGCCAGGCAGGCTTGGCGTGCCGCAGGACGTCCAGGTGCCGGGAGCCGCCTGACGTCATGGCGTCGCCGGGTGCTGGTGCCCCACCTCGCGCGCGAGGTCCAGCCCGAGGATCCGGTCGAGAAAGGCGAACGTCTCGAATTTGGCGCCGGCCGGCACATCGGCGCGCCCGGCCACACTGCGCAGCATGTCCAGGACGGCAGGGACGCCGAGATCGTCGGCGAGGGCGGCCTGTGCCTGTTGCAGCAGGTCGGCGGGGATCGGCCTGGAGGGCTCCTGCGCCCAGTCGGCCACCTGCTGTCGCCAGCGCCGCAGCGTCCGCCGGGCCTCGGTGAGCCCTGCGCCGGTGACCGTGACCGGCGTGTGGTGGGCGTGCCCGAGCAACAGCATCCTCACAGCCAACGGATCGGTCCCCGCCGGGGCGAACTCGTCCAGAAGACCCGAGGCGAGGAGAGGGGCTCCGTCCGGGATGTCCCCGTCCGGGGGTGCCGGGCTGACCTGGCCCACGTCGACCAGGATCCCGCCGACCCCGTCTTGAGCGGCAGCGCCGGACGCGAGAAGGTGCACGTCGGCAGCGGCGCACAGCGTCCCGGTGAGTTGGTGTGCACCGACGGTGGCGGGCGGGTGGATGCCGAGAACGGCCATGGCGCGATCGAGCGCCTGGCCTTGCTCATGCGCCAGGTCCGGTGTGATGAGGACCGTGAGGGCCTGCAGACCACGCAGCTCCGCGGTACGCGCCAGTACGTCACCGACCAGGGGCGCCCGCAGGTCCACCGCGTCGACCCGGGCGCTGATGGCCGGCAGGTGGACACAGATGCGCAGCAGGTGGCGGTGTCCGGAAGGAACCTCCACGAAGCGGCCGGTCCGGGTGTCGGCAATGCGCAGCATGATGCGAAGGCTAGTCCTGAAAACCTCCGTTAGCGGGGAGGACCCGAGCAGAGCGCCGATGTTGCCGCTGCACCGGCCTGAGGTCGGCACGGCGACGCCCGGCCTCAGTACTCGATGGTCGTTCTCCTGCTGCGACGGCGACATCCTGCGGACGAGGCTCACCACCAAGCGCCGGCGGACAGCGGGCCGACCGGCAGCCTGGCGAGGGAGCCGATGTCGGATACGCGTGCCCCGCCTTCGCTCTCCCAGGCGTCTTCCCGGTTCCGGAGGTCGGGCCTTCGGCCGATGACGGCTTCGGCGGCGATCAGTGCGCGGGCGGTCAGGACGCTGCCGGGGACGGCGGCGGCGGCCATCAGCCGGGCCGCGGCGGCGGGTGCGGTCTGGGGCGGGACGACGAGGAGGTCCCAGCGGCCGACGGTGTAGGAGAGCAGGATCAGCTTGTCGGGGTCCTGTTCGGTGAACCAGCCCACGTGCAGGGTGTGTCCTGCGGCGAGGACCTTGTGCGGGATGACGGGCCAGCGGGTGGGGTTCACGGTGACGCGGGTGATGCGCCCCCAGGGCTCGGCCAAGGCGGCGACGAGAACGGGGAGTTCGGCTGCGAGGTCACGGGAGCGGGGCCACCAGGCACCGTCCAGCTGCCCGGAGAGGGTGGTCTTCGGCGTGAGCACGAGGCGAGCGGGGCGAGGCGGCGCCGTAGCGAGTGGCGAGGGTGAGGATGGCGTGGCAGGCGTGGTGCGTTCCAGGGCGACGGTCATGGTGGAGACCTGTCTCCGGGCCGCCCGCAGTTCGACGGTCCGGCGTATTGATCGCCGGAAATGACACCTGAGTTGCATCCGATGCGCGAAATACTCCCGGTATCTCCAGCCTACTCCGGTGCGGAGATCAAAAGGGGTTCTGATCAGGTATTTCCGTCCGAGCGGTGACGGGCGGGAGCCGTCATCAGCCCCGGAGATCGACGGCCGTCCTCCGGTGAAGGAGACCCCGCCATCCACCATCACACGTCCACGGCACGGGCCGGACGGGCCTGTCGGTCCCCGGTGCGGGACCGTCCGGCCTTGTCCGCGAACCGAGCGGCGGGGACAGCCTGAAGTGACCTTTGCCGGAGCACGGGATACATGGAGAGTTGGCGTCATGAAGGCACTCGTCTTCCAGGGACCGGGGCGCACCGCGTGGCAGGAGGTGCCGGAGCCGGGCATCAAGGATCCCGCCGACGTGATCGTGCGGGTCGACGCGGTGACGATCTGCGGTACGGACCTGCACATCGTCAAGGGTGACCTGCCGGAGGTGACTCCCGGCCGGGTACTCGGGCACGAGGCCGTGGGCACGGTGGTGGAGTGCGGCGGTGACGTCCGCACGGTGCGGCCCGGCGACCGGGTGCTGGTCTCCTGCATCTCCTCGTGCGGCCGGTGTCGGTTCTGCCGTGAGAGCCGCTACGGGCAGTGCCGCGGGGGCGGTGGCTGGGTACTCGGCCACACCATCGACGGAACCCAGGCCGAGTACGTCCGCGTGCCGTTCGCCGACCTCTCCGTGTACCCACTGCCGAGCACGGTCGACAGCGCCGACGCCGTCCTGCTCGCGGACATCTTCCCCACTGCCTACGAGGTGGGAGTGCTGAACGGGAACGTGCGGCCCGGGGACACCGTCGTCATTGTCGGCGCCGGCCCCGTAGGACTCGCGGCCATCGCTACGGCCCGGTTGTACTCGCCGGCCCGTGTCATCGCCGTGGACCTCGCACCGTCCCGGCTGGCGAAGGCCCGTGAGCTGGGAGCGGACGCGGTCGTGAGCGCGGCCGAGGAACCGGGAATGCTCGTGGGCGACCTGACCGACGGTCTCGGCGCGGACGTCGTCATGGAGGCCGTCGGAGCGCCCGAGACCTTCGAGATGTGCACCCGCATGGTCCGCCCGGGCGGCCGGGTCGCGAACATCGGTGTCCACGGCAAGCCCGCGACCCTGCACCTCGAAGACCTGTGGATCAAAGACGTCACCATCACCACCGGGCTCGTGGACACCTGCTCCACGCCGATGCTGCTGCGCATGCTGGCGGCCGGCCGGCTGCCGACCTCGTCGCTGATCACCCATCGTTTCGAGCTGGGACAGATGGAAGAGGCGTACGAGGTGTTCTCCCGTGCCGGTGAGACGGGCGCGCTGAAGGTCGTGCTGGGCGGGCCGCGCCACGACGACCCGGCCGTATCGAACCCGACGCGCGTCCAGAAGGCATGACAGCCCTGGTGCGCCACGGCGCCAGTGCTGAAGTGGGGCCGGTCGGCCCCCACGTCTGTCCCCGTCGGCCCTGCCGAACGAACGTCCCGCCGGGTGATTCTGGAGTGCGGACCCGACCCGGTTCCGCTCTCGAAGAGGTGATCCACCATGCCTCGGATCCAGATCTCGGCACCCCGGCCACGGCCGCACCGCCCCCTGCCCCTCGACCTGCGCACACCGTCGGGGCGCGTCCTGCCGTACTGAGAGAGCAGGTACTGAACGCCCCCACAGCAGTTGACGCCGCCGTACGGAGATCATCCTCCGCACGGCGGCGCCAACTTTCGGTCACATGGTCTTGACCGCTCGCGCTCCGTTCGGCGGGGACGGGCTGGGGAGCGGAGTGGTGATCTCCGTCGCACGCGGTGTCTGGAGTGTCGCGGCCGCGGTCTCGCGGGCGAGGAAGGCGCCGAGTTCGCCGATGGTGCTCATGAGCGGGGCGGGGAAGACCACGGTGGTGTTCTTGTCCACGCCGATCTCCACGAGGCTCTGCAGGTTGCGCAGTTGCAGGGCGAGGGGGTGGGCCATCATGGTGTCGGAGGCGTCGCCGAGCGCGGCGGCGGCCAGCGACTCGCCCTCCGCGTTGATGATCTTGGCCCTCTTCTCCCGTTCGGCCTCGGCCTGGCGGGCCATCGCGCGCTTCATGCTGTCGGGCAGCTGGATGTCCTTCAGTTCGACCAGGGTGACCTCGACGCCCCATTCGGCGGTGGTGACATCGAGGATCTCGCGGATGCCGAGATTGATGCGGTCGGTCTCCGACAGGGTTTCGTCGAGGGTGTGCTGCCCGACGACCTTGCGCAGGGTGGTCTGGGCGATCTGATTGATGGCCGCGCCCACGTTCTCGATGGCGATGACCGATTTCACGGCGTCGACGACGCGGAAGTAGGCGACGGCGGAGACGTCGACGCTGACGTTGTCCCGGGTGATGATGCCCTGGGACTGGATGGGCATGGTGACGATCCGCAAGGACACCCGGTGCAGGACGTCCGCGAACGGCACGATGACCCGCAGGCCCGGCGCGCGGGTCCCGGTGAGCCGGCCGAAGCGGAACAGCACGCCCTGCTCGTACTGCTTGACGATCTTCAGGGCCATCGGCAGCCCTATCAGGGCAACCACGGCCATGGCGATCAGCGCGAAGATCAGGACTTCCATGAAGATGCTCCTCACGAAGTGCGGTGGCGGAGCAAGGGGATGACCCGGGTCCGTCTGCAGGGCTCTCGGCACCGGTGTGACGGGGGCGGCGAGCCTGCCTCGCTTCCATGGTTGCGCGGTGCGGGTGGGGCGGGCAGGGGCCGAACGGTCCACATCCCGCGTCAGCGGGGATGATCCGGCGCAGCGGTGCGGGTGCGGGTGTCGTTGGAGTAAGCCGTGAGCTGGTCGATGACCGCGACCACACCGTCCAACTGTCCCGCGAGCCGGAGCGCGACGGGAATCTGGCTGCTCCTGGGCAGTCGGCCGTCCAAGGTGACGACCCCGTCCACGACACGCACGCTCACGGCATCGGCACCGATACCCATCGTTTCCGCCAGCACGTCCTCGACCAGCACCCGGTGTATCTCGTGGTCCGGGCGCAGAAACACGCGGAGCAGGTCCCGGCGGGTCACGATGCCGACCAGGCGGTCCTCCTCGTCGACGACCGGCAGCCGCGTCACCCCGCGTCGGGTAATGAGGCGGGCGGCCTCGGTGACGGTCTGTTCGGCGTGGACCGTGACGGCCGGCGCGGTCATCAAGTCTTCAGCGGTGAGGTGGTCTTGGACGAGCAGATCGGTCCGCGAAATGACTCCGAGGACGCGCTCGTCCGCGTCCAGAACCGGTACGCCGCTGATCTCGTGCTCGACGAGCAGCGCGGCCACGTCCGCGGACGGAGTCCTCCCGAGGACCGAGACGACCTCGTCGGTCATCAGGAAGCCGACCTTGGCGTGCTTCATCTGTGGCCCTCCTGTCGGCTTCGGCCAGCGAGCGCACCTTGCGGAGCGCCTTCACCAGCCACCATCCGCCGAGTCCGCCCGTGGTGCGAGGGCCGAACGGGCCTGTACGGGGACTGATCGGTCCTCAGCGGCGTGCCGTCGACGACGAGCGTGTCGGCGGCTTCGGTCCTGGTCGAGGCATCGCGCCATGCGGACCTGCTCGTCATGGGAGGACGGCACCGTGCCCGCTGCCCTATGATCACCGTCCCGGGCGGGTGAACGGACATCGTGCCCCTGCCTTTGGGCATCGGCTGACCGGATTCGCTGCGGTCCGGGCCTCGCGTGACCGTCACCCGTGGTTCCGACCGGGACCGGCCGGTCGGCGGAGGGCTACGCTGAAGACCGGGCGGTGCGCAGAGCCCCTCGCCGCCGGAGGTGTTCATGGTCGGGGACGATCGGGATGCTTCGGCGAGCCGGATTCCGCAGCCGGGGCTGGACGCGCTCCAGGAACAGATCACCGACGCGCGGGATACCCGTGACCGGTTGACGGGCCTGCTCAAGGCGGTCATGTCGCTGGGGCAGGAGCTGGACCTGGCCCAGGTGCTGCGCGGCATCGTGGAGGCCGCAGTGGTCCTCGTGGACGCGGAGTACGGTGCGCTGGGCGTGGTGGGGGACGACGAGAAACTCGCCGAGTTCCTCCCGGTGGGCATCAGCGACCAGCTCCGGGCGCAGATCGGGGCCCTGCCCACCGGACACGGACTGCTGGGCGAGCTGATCAGGCACCCGCGGCCGCTGCGCCTGGGAGATCTCTCGGAGCATGCGGCCTCCGCCGGGTTTCCGGAGCACCACCCGCCGATGCGCTCCTTCCTCGGCGTACCGATCCGGGTCCGGGACGAAGTGTTCGGCAACCTCTACCTGACGGAGAAGCGGGGCGGGAAGGGCTTCGACGCGGAGGACGAGGGCGTCTTGTCCACCCTCGCGGTTGCCGCCGGCGTCGCCGTGGACAACGCCCGCCTGTACGAGGAGGTCCGGCTCCGGGAGCGCTGGCTGGCGGCCAGCTCCGATTTCACGAGCGCGCTGCTGTCCGGCTCCTCCGAGATCGAGGTGCTGGAGGGCATGCTGGAGCGGGCCCGGGACATCATCTCGGCCGACATGTGCGTTTTCTACCAGGTGGGGCCCGGCGGCGAGCTGCGCGGCTCGCTGGCCCTGGGGGAGGGCGCCGAAGCACACCGCGGGATCGTGCTGCCCGGCAGCGAGGGCATCCTGGCCGCCGTCGTCCTGGCGCGGGACGGACTGATCACCTTGGCAGATGTGGCCACCGACGCCCGGGCCGCGGCGCAGCCGGACACGTGGACGGGCTTCGGGCCGGCCGTGGCGGTCACGGTGGGCACGAGGGCGAAGCTGCGGGGCGTGCTGATGCTGGCACGGTGTACGGGGCGGCCGGCGTTCGCGGGGGCCGAGGTCGCGCCCCTGCCGGGCTTCGCGGGGCAGGCGGCCCTGGCGCTGGAGCTGGCCGACCGGCGCCGGGACACCGAGAAGGTGAGCCTCCTGGCGGACCGTGACCGGATCGCCCGCGACCTGCACGATCTGGCGATCCAGCGGCTCTTCGCCACGGGAATGACCTTGCAGAGCGCGCAGCGCTTCGTGGAGCACCCCGAGGCGTCCGAGCGGCTGAGCCGGTCGATCGACGACCTGGACGAGACGATCAAGATCATCCGGTCGACGATCTTCGGACTCCGCGACCACGAGGCGGCAGGCAGTACCCCGAGACTCCGGGTCCGCGCGGTTCGGGCCGTGGGTGAGGCGGCGGCGCTGCTCGGGTTCGCGCCCGCCCTGCGCATGGAGGGGCTGATCGACACCGATGTGCCGGCCCCGGCCGCCGACGACGTGGTAGCCGTGCTCGGAGAGGCCCTGACCAACGTGGCCCGGCACGCGCGGGCGGCGCGGGTGGAGGTCGCGATCGTCCTGGCGGACGGCGTGCTGGAAGTAACGGTGAGTGACGACGGCGTGGGTGTCGCGGACGGTGGCCGTCGCAGCGGTCTGCGCAACCTCGCGGAGCGCGCCGAGGCCCGCGGGGGCGGGCTGTCCGTCTCACCGCGCCCGGACGGTGCCGGAACGCGTCTGGACTGGCGGATCCCGATCGGACCTGCCCGGCAAGATCCGAAAGAGACGACCTAGCGGCCGGTCTCGTCGTGCTCGCGCACCTCGGCGGCGATGACAGCGGCCTGCACGCGGCGTTCGACGCCCAGCTTGGCGAGCAGCCGTGAGATGTGGTTCTTGACCGTCTTCTCGGAGAGGAAGAGGCGTTTGCCGATCTGACGGTTGGTGAGGCCCTCGCCGATCAGCTCGAGTACGGCTCGCTCGCGCTCGGAGAGCACCGTCAGTCGCTCGTCCCCGGGCGGCTTCCCGGCGGTCGGGTCCCGGAGCGAGCTCATCAGACGGGCCGTCGTCGCGGGGTCGAGCATCGACTGGCCCGTCGCCACCGTGCGGACGGCGGCGACCAGGTCGGAGCCCTTGATCTGCTTCAGTACGTACCCGGCGGCGCCCGCCATGATGGCGTCGAGCAGGGCGTCCTCGTCGTCGAAGGACGTCAGCATGAGACAGGCGAGATCCGGCATGCGCGAGCGCAGCTCACGGCAGACGGTGATGCCGTCGCTGTCGGGCAGCCGTACGTCGAGCACAGCGACGTCGGGCCGCAGCGCCGGCCCCCGGGCCAGGGCCTGTGCGGCCGTCGCCGCCTCACCCACCACCTCGATGTCCGGCTCGGAGTCCAGCAGGTCGTGCAGTCCGCGCCGGACGACCTCGTGGTCGTCGAGGAGGAACACCCGGATGGGGGCCGGGGAGGCAGCTGGTGCATCGGACATCCACGCCACACCCTCGGGTCGGATACGTCTGGGAACAATTGTCTCAGATGCGGCTTCCGCTGCCGTGGGGTGCGTACAGGTCGAGCAGCCGGATCTCGGCGGAGATCAGCCGGTGGGCGAGCACCTGCCCCACCCAGTGCCAGATTGCGGAGGTGAGCGCGGGATCGGCATCCATCAGCGCCCGCACGGCGGCGGCATCGAACTCGTCGGTGCGCACCGGCGTCATGGCCTCGGCGCCGAAGTGCCAGGTGTAGGGACGGAACAGCCAGGACCAGCCGACGAGCTCGCCGGGGCCGACCGTTTCGACCACCGCGGCCTGCCTGCCGGGTACGTGCACGTCCATGCCCACGTTGCCCGACCGGAGGACCCAGAACCGGCCGGCGTGCCCGCCCTGGTTGAACAGTCGCGTGCCGGCGGGGAAATCCGCCTCGTGGGCCAGGGCCAACAGGCTGGCGCGGTGCTCCGGGGACAGGGCGCGGGAGAAGACATCGGGGGAGGAGCTGAGCCTGTGGAAGGAAGAGGTGCTCATGGCGGTTCTCCGTTCGGGTGCGCCTACCAGCCTCCGCCCATGGCGGCCGGCCCAGGAAGGGCCGTTCGGTACCTTCCCCGACCCGGACGGCCCACCCGTATCGGCCCGGGCGGGCGATCAGTAGGGCCAGGACCAGTCGGCGACCTCCGGCAGGTCGGTTCCGTGGGCGCGGATCCAATCGTGGTGGCGGATCCGCTGGTCGCACATGCTCTGGCGCAGGGCCGCTGCGCGGCCGGCGAGTCCGGGGACGCGGTCGATGACGTCCATGACGAGCCGGTACCGGTCGAGGTCGTTGCGGACGACCATGTCGAAGGGGGTGGTGGTGGTCCCGGACTCCTTGTAGCCGCGGACGTGCAGCTGGGCGTGGCCGGTCCGGCGGTAGGCGAGGCGGTGGATGAGCCACGGATAGCCGTGGTAGGCGAAGACCACCGGCTTGTCGATGGTGAAGAGGGCGTTGTACTCGGTGTCGGTCATGCCGTGCGGGTGCTCCTCGTGGGGCATCAGCCGGGCGATGTCCACGACGTTGACGACCCGGACGGCCAGCGAGGGGAGGTGCTCGCGGAGCAGGGCCGAGGCGGCCAGGACCTCCATGGTGGGTACGTCGCCGGCGCAGGCGAGCACGACGTCCGGCTCGCGGGAGCCGTGGTCGGTCCCCGCCCAGTCCCAGACTCCGGCGCCGCGAGCCACGTGCGCGCGGGCCTCCCCGATGGGCAGCCAGTCGAAGCAGGGCTGCTTGCCCGCGACGATCACGTTCACCCGGTCACGGCTGCGCAGGGCGTGATCGGCCACCGCAAGGAGGGTGTTGGCGTCCGGCGGCAGGTAGACCCGTACGACGTCCGGGCTCTTGTTGAGGACGTGGTCGACGAATCCGGGGTCCTGGTGGGAGAAGCCGTTGCTGTCCTGGCGCCAGACGTGCGAGGTGAGCAGGTAGTTGAGGGACGCGACGGGCGCGCGCCAGCTCAGCGTGCAGGCGTTCTTCAGCCATTTGATGTGCTGGCCGACCATGGAGTCGACGATGTGGGCGAAGGCCTCGTACGTGGAGAACAGGCCGTGGCGGCCGGTGAGGAGGTACCCCTCCAGCCAGCCCTGGCACACGTGCTCGGAAAGGATCTCCATGACCCGGCCGTCCCGGGACAGGTTCTGGTCGGTGGGCTCCGTGCTGCCCTGCCAGGCCTTGCCGGTGACGTCGTACAGGTCGTCGAGGTGGTTGCTCGCCGTCTCGTCCGGTCCGACGACCCGGAAGTCCCGCCGTCCGGCGGTGTCCCTCATGACCTGCGCGAGGTAGCGGCCCAGGACGCGGGTCGGCTCGTGCAGGGTGCTCCCGGGCTTCTCCACGGTGACGGCCCACGCGTCGAGCCCGGGCAGCGGGAGCGAGCGCAGTAGTCGGCCGCCGTTGGCGTACGGGCTCGCGCCCAGGCGGCGCTCCCCCTCCGGTACGCAGGTCAGCGCGGAGGACACCGGACGGCCCTCGGCGTCGAAGAGCTCCTCCGGCCGGTAGGAACGCATCCAGGTCTCCAGCTGCCGCAGATGATCGGGGTTCTCGCGGACCTCGGCGAGCGGCACCTGGTGCGCCCGCCAGGTGCCCTCGACGGGTTGGCCGTCGACGGTCGCGGGACCCGTCCACCCCTTGGGGGTCCGCAGGACGATCATCGGCCAGCGCGCACGCTCAGCGCCCGGATCCGTGCCTGCGCCCCGCGCTTCCCGCTGGATGGCGTGGATGCGGTCGAGGGCCCGGTCCATGGCTCCGGCCATGGCCGGGTGGACGAGGGCGGGGTCGCTGCCGGAGACGTAGAGGGGCTCGTGCCCGTAGCCGCGCAGCAGTGCGTCGAGCTCCTGCTCCGGGATCCGCGACAGCACGGTCGGATTGGCGATCTTGTATCCGTTGAGGTGCAGGATCGGCAGGACGGCGCCGTCGTGGACCGGGTCCAGGAACTTGTTCGAGTGCCAGGAGGCGGCCAGCGGCCCCGTCTCCGCCTCGCCGTCGCCGATGACGCAGGCCACCAGCAGACCGGGATGGTCGAAGGCGGCCCCGTACGCGTGGGCCAGCGAGTAGCCGAGCTCGCCGCCCTCGTGGACGGAGCCCGGCGTTTCCGGCGCTACGTGACTCGGTACGCCGCCGGGGAAGGAGAACTGGCGGAACAGCCTGCGCATCCCGTCCGCGTCCCGGCCGATGTCCGGGTAGGTCTCGGTGTACGTGCCCTCCAGCCAGGAGTTGGCGAGTACGGCTGCCCCTCCGTGGCCGGGTCCCCAGACGCACAGGGCCTCCAGTGAACGCTCCTTGATCACCCGGTTCAGGTGGGTGTGGACGAGGTTCAGGCCGGGGGCGGTGCCCCAGTGGCCGAGCAGCCGCGGCTTGATGTGCTCGGGCCGCAGCGGCTCGGCGAGCAGCGGGTTGTCCAGGAGGTAGATCTGGCCGACGGCCAGGTAGTTCGCGGCGCGCCAGTGCGCGTCCAGCTCGGCGATCCGGTACGTGGTGGTCATGAGCGCTCCTTCAAACCGCAGGCCGAAGCATGCGCCGGTTGAGCCGATGCGTGAACCGTGCTCCTACGGGGCCGGAGGCGGGAAGGGCAGGACCGGCCCCCACATGGGGCCGGTCGGCCCCTTCTGCGCCACCGGTGGGGGGTGGAGGTTGGGCGGTCGAGTCGTTGCCGGGTCACGCCGCCCCGGCTGACGACGAGCAGGCCCGGTCAGCGGACGTGGTGTGCGGGGCGGGTGCGTTGCGCAGTCAGTCGAGGATCTGGCCGGCGTCGGCGTGGGCGACCGCGTTGCGCGGGTCGGGCAGGACAAGGCGGAGGTGGTGCAGGACGCGGCCTCCGGTTGCCGTACCGGCCGAGGAGACGATGACGACCGTGCCGCCACGGGCGAAGGTGCGCGTGAGGACGGCGGCGAACTCCCCCTGGACCGTCATCGAGGGTGAGGCGGACCCATGCGGAGCCCACCGTCACACCCCGAGAGGGGGGCCGCATGGGCCCGACAGGCCCCGGTAGGGGACCGTCCGGCCCTGTCCCGTGCACCCGTAGCGGGTACAGCCTGAGGTTGGCGCCCAATGCGTCGCCAAGTTCCTGTACCGGCTACGAACCGCAAGGGTGTGACGATCATGGGAGAAACCACGGCAGATACGTCCCCGATCAAGGTTCCGGCTGCCCGTGGCGACCTCGGACGACGTGTGACCGCCCGCCGAGAAGAGCTGGGGCTCACGCGTGAAGAACTCGGGGAGCGTTGCGGGGCCGCCGAGTCGTACATCGCCTATGTGGAGGAGCGGGCGGCGGCGCCCAGCATGGGCATGCTCGTCGGTCTCGCGGACGGGCTGGGGACCACCGTTGCCGAGCTGACCGGGAGAACGACCGACAGTCCCCCCGGCATGGGGACCGCGATGCGGGATTCCGAGTCGACGGTGCTGAGCGGAGCCGAGTGCCTCCGCCTGCTCTCCACCCACGGCATCGGCCGGGTCGGGTTCTCCGGCATGGAAGGACTTGCCGTCTTTCCCGTCAACTATGTCGTTGTAGGAGACGAGATCGCGTTCCGTACGGCGGCCGACTCGCGGCTCGCCGAGGCAGCCGGGACCGAGGTCGCCTTCGAGGTGGACCACATCGACGACGCGATGCGGGAGGGCTGGAGCGTCATGGCTGTCGGCGAGGTGTCCGGTGTCACGGACGGGGCACGCGTCAGCCACCTGTATTCCGTCGCCCGCTCGCTGCCCTGGGCCGGCGGACCCCGTACGCACTGGATGTCCATAGCTCCCACCCGGATCAGCGGCCGCCGTGTGGGTTCCGGGTGAGCGCCCCGCATGCCGTTGTGTTCGACACCGACGGGGTGCTCCTCGACTCGGCCCTGCTGCACGCAGCGGCCTGGAAGACCGCCTTCGACAGCTGTCTGGACGCCTGGGCCGCGTCCGGGAACGGGAGACAGCCGCCCTTCGACGCGGAACGTGAGTACCGCCAGTGGGTCGACGGCAAGCCCCGGCTGGACGGGGCGAACTCCTTCCTGAACTCCCGTGGCATCGACCTGCCGACCGGCAGTCCCGACGACGCACCGGGCGACGACACGGTCTGGGCGGTCGCCGCGTGCAAGGAGGCGGCGTTCGTACGCACGCTGGAGTCCGGGGCTGTCGAGGCCTTCACCGACGTCGCTCCGGCGCTCGCCCGGCTGAGGGCGCACGGCGTGTACTGCGCGGCCGTATCGGCCTCCCGGCATGCCCGGCCGCTTCTTGGATCAGCTTCTCTTCTGAGCTACTTCGACACGGTGGTGGACGGCACGGACGCTGCCGAACTGGGACTGGCGGGCAAGCCGGACCCCGCTCTGTTCCTCGAAGCGTCCGTACGGCTCGGGATGGACCCCGCCCGCTGCGCGGTGGTGGAAGACGCCCTCGCGGGTGTCGAAGCAGGCCGGCGCGGCCACTTCGGCCTCGTCATCGGCCTCGACCGGGCGACGAGCCCCGCCACCGCGGGGGCACTACGGGAACGCGGGGCGGACCTGGTCGCCGCCGAACTCCTCACGGTCGCCGACCTCGTCTGCGGGGCAGGACCGTGACCGCCTCGTGGACCTGGGAGTACGACCATTACGATCCCAAGACGGAGCGACTAGTCGAAGCCCTGTGCACACTGGGCAACGGCAGGTTCGCCACCCGCGGTGCGGCCCCCGAAACCCCGGCGGGCCCCGTTCACTGTCCCGCCACCTACGCCGCCGGCTGCTACAACCGGCTCACCTCGCACGTCGCCGGACAGCAGGTCGACAACGAGGACATGGTCAACCTGCCCAACTGGACGGCACTGCGTTACCGCTGCATCGCCGCCGACGGTCTACCGGGCGACTGGCTGACTCCCGACGACCCCGGCATGCTGCACTACAAGGTGGTGCTCGACCTGCGCCGAGGGACGCTCACCCGGCACATGCTCTTTCAGGACGGCCACGGCCGCCGCCTCGGCGTCACCCACGTCCGCGTCGTGCACATGGGGGACCCCTACCTGGCGGCCCAGCGGACCACCTTCCGCGCGTACGGCTGGAGCGGCCTGATCGAAGTGGAATCAGGGCTCGATGGAGACGTGGCCAACACGGGAGTGGAACGCTACAGCGGGCTCGACGGCCACCACCTCACGGATCATCGGACGGGCTTCGCACCGCACGGCGTCGCATGGATCGCCTGCCGCACCACCTCCTCCCACACCGAAATCGCCCTTGCCGTAAGGACGGTCACCCGACCCCGCACGCCCACCATGAGGAGCCAAGCCGCAGCCGGGACGGTGCAGACGTTCAGACTGCCCGTGGTCCCCAGGCAGTCCGCGACGGTGGTGAAGACCGCGGCCCTGTACACCTCCCTCGACAGGCCGACCGGAGACCTCCTGCCTCGCGCGATCGAACACGCTTCGCGGGCCCCCGGATTCCCGGACCTGCTCACGGCGCAGCATTCGGCCTGGGAACGGCTATGGGAACAAGGCGAGTTGACCGTCGCGGGGGAGACGGGCAAGATCCTGCGACTCCATGCCTTCCACGTGCTGCAGACGCTCTCCCCGCACACCGCAGAGCTGGACGTCGGCGTCCCCGCACGGGGGCTGCACGGTGAGGCCTACCGGGGCCATGTCTTCTGGGACGAACTCTTCGTCCTGCCCTACATCACCCTGCACTTCCCCGAAGTCGCGCGGGCCCTGCTCATGTACCGCCACCGACGTCTCCCGGCCGCCCGCGATGCTGCTCGGCAAGCCGGTCAGAGCGGGGCGATGTTCCCCTGGCAGAGCGGAAGTTCGGGGCAGGAGGAGAGCCAGGCCCTGCACCTCAACCCCCGCTCGGGCCGCTGGCTGCCAGACCACTCGCACCTGCAGCGCCACGTCGGCTCCGCGATAGCCCTGAACGTCTGCCGGTACGGGCGGGCCACCGGGGACACCGGCTTCCTGCACGGCCCCGGAGCGGAACTCCTGCTGGAGATCACCCGCTTCTGGGCCGGCGCCGTCGTCTACGACACGGAACGGGGGCGCTACCGCATCCGTGGTGTGCTGGGCCCGGACGAGTACCACGACGCCTATCCGGGGGCCTCGGAAGCCGGAATCGACGACAACGCCTACACCAACGTGATGGCGGCCTGGGTGATCCAGCAGGGGCTCGAACTGCTCGATGCGCTGCCCCCCGCGCGCCGGACGGAGCTGACCGAGCGGCTCGCCCTGGACCGCGGCGCTCTGGAGTACTGGGAAGAGGTCTCCCACCGCTTGTACGTCCCGTTCCATCGGGGCGTCATCAGCCAGTTCGAGGGATACGGAGACCTGGCCGAGCTGGACTGGGCGGCCTACCGTGCCCGGTACGGCGACGTGCGCCGGCTCGACCGGATCCTGGAAGCCGAAGGGGATACGGTCAACCGCTACCAGGCGTCGAAACAGGCCGATGCGATCATGCTCGGCCACCTCTTCCGGCCCGCCGAGCTGTACGGCCTCTTCGCCCGGCTCGGCTATCGGCTCGACGAGACGGTGTGGCGGGAGACCGTCTCGTACTACCTGCGGCGCACCAGCCACGGATCGACGCTCAGCAGCCTCGTCCACGGCTGGGTACTGGCCCGCCAGAAGGACCCGGACGCCTGGAAGTACTGCCAGGAGGCACTCCTCGGCGACGTCGCGGACATCCAGGGCGGGACCACCGGCGAGGGCATCCACCTGGGCGCCATGGCCGGCACCCTCGACCTCGCGGAGCGCGGCATCACGGGTCTGGAGACCGGCCCCGAAGGCCTGTACGTCGATCCCGTCCCCCTACGGGAGATGGAGCCCGTCTCCTTCACGCTCTGCCACCGGGGACACCGCGGTGTCCGTGTCCGGCTGCTCCAGGGCAGGTTCGGCATCACCGTGCCGGAATCCCGCCAAGGTCCTCTGGCCCTCATGCTGCCGGGGGAACAGGCCGTCGTGGTGGCGGGAGGGGAGGAGCATTGGTTCCGGCTTCCCGTGGACTAGACCCGCCGCCTTCGCGGAGATCTCCCTCGTCAAGACGTATCGCGTACGGGCTCACACGAACGACCGATGGTGGTCGGCACTGCTCGGATACACCAAAGTCGCAGGTGCGATCGTTTCTGCGCCTGCGCCTCGCAGCTGGGGCGCACGTCGGTGCGCCCGCGCGCCGGTCGGCAACCAGCCAGAAGAGGCCTGCTTGCGCCCCTCCGCCGATACCGGCACCGGGCTATGCTGCGAACAGAACGTCCCCCGTTCCAGACCCTGACGGCGCGTTGCCCGCCACAAATCTCCGCGTCGCGGCCCGAACTCACGATCCGCCGGCCCCGACGCATCCGAGGGCGTGGTTCGTCCCCATCCTGGAACGCAGGCTGCCGGACCGGCCTTGCCCTCCGTGTGCACATCCGCGCCGGGAAGTGACGGGAGGAGCCGGGGAGTCCGGCGCCGACCGGTGTTGCCCGGCTGGTCCCGAACCGAGGCACTTCATCATGCGTGTCCCCGATCCGATCGCCCACAGGTACGACGAGAACGGCCGGGTGCTGATCGCTCCGGCCGGCGAGCTCGACGTCTCCACCGTCCACTTGCTGCGCGCGGCACTGGCGCGATGCCTGCACGACGACGTCCGCACCATCGACATCGACCTGTCCGCCGTCACCTTCTGCGACTGCAGTGGGCTGGGCGTCCTCCTCTCCGCGTGGTGGCGCATCACGGCGGCCGGAGGAACCCTGAGGCTGCACCACCCGCCGCCCGTACTGGTCCGCATCATCGGCATCACCCGTTCCGGTTTCTTGCTCGGCGACCGTCCCGCTCTCGCCCTCCCCGTCGCCCTGGGGGGTGTGCTGTGACGGACACGTCGCCACTGGGGCGTTCTCAGAAGGTCCGCCGCGGGGCTCCGTACGGTCCCGACGAGATGATCGCGATCCGCCTGCGGCGGCTGAACCGATGGCAGGCCGAGGGACTGCGGGAAGACGTGGCGGACCTGTACGTGGAGTCCTCCCACCCGGCGGCAGGTGCTGCCCACAGCAGCCGGGAAGCCTTCCTGCAACGCTTCACGGGCGATGTCCGGCAGCCCGGATTCGCCATGCTGGTCGCCGAGCGGGCCACCTTGCTCGGATGCGTCTTCGGTTTCCCCCTGAGACGCGACGGCTCCTGGTGGAGGGGGTTCCTCGGACCCCTTCCCCGGGACATCGAACAACTCACAGCCTCCGGCCACGTCTTCGCCGTCACCGAAGTCGTGGTCGCCCCGCACGAACAGACCCTCATCCTCGGCCGGCGGCTGCAGGAGCGGCTGCTGGACGACCATCGTGCGTCGCTCGGCGCCACCCTGGTGCCCGAGTCCGATGCCCGGAGCCTGGCGACCTTCCGGTCCTGGGGGTGGCGCGAGGTCGGCGAGGTCCACAGGCCGCCCGGCACGGCGCTGCACCGGGCGCTGGTACTGCCCCTCGGGAGGGTGCCGGGAGCCGTGTCCGACCAGGGGCTCCCTGCCGGCACCCGGCGACCGGAGCGGTGACGGGTGGGCGGACGGCCAGGATCCGCCTGCTCGTGGCCGAGCAGGCGGCCCGGCGCGGCGAACGGATCGCGGTGCCCGGATCGACAAGCCGGATCCGGACGAGGACCGGAGCGCCCCCGACGATGCCTGAAGACAGAAGGTGTGCACATGAACGAGCAGTTCCTTGCCAAGGCATTCGTCGAACTTGCGGACAACTTGGTCGCGGACTTCGACCTGATCGACTTCCTCTGCATGCTGACCGACAGATGTGTCGGCATGCTCGATGTGAACGCGGCCGGCGTACTCCTCGCGGACCACAATGGTGAACTCCGCGTGATGGCCGCCTCCGACGAGCGGGTGCGCCTGCTCGAACTGTTCCAGCTCCAGAACGACGAAGGCCCGTGTCTGGAGTGCTTCCACACCGGCGTACCCGTCACCATCCCGGACCTGAGCACGGAAGCCGCCCGCTGGCCGCGCTTCACCGCGCAAGCCCGCCACAGCGGGTACTCGGCGGTCCAGGCCCTGCCGATGCGTCTGCGGGACGAGGTCGTGGGCGCGCTGAACCTGTTCCGTGCCCTCCCGGGGCCCTTCGATCCGGCCGCCACGCCCATCGCCCAGGCCTTGGCCGACGTCGCCACGATCAGCCTCCTGCAACAGCGCTCTTCCCGGGAGAGCACGGTGCTCAACGAGCAGTTGCAGACGGCGTTGAACAGCCGTGTGTTGATCGAGCAGGCCAAGGGCAAGCTCGCCGAACGTCAGGGCATCGGCATGGAAGAGGCCTTCAGCGCGCTGCGCTGCTACGCCCGCGCGCACAACCGGCGTCTGTCCGACCTGGCCGGCGCCTTCGTCGACGGAAGTGAGCCCCTCGCAGGCCTGGTCACCTGACCGTCAACGCGGTTCTTGACGGTCGCGGTCACGGCGGTTCTCACGGCTCCGGCGGCCGCGATGCTGCCGGGCGTAGCGGCGGTCCCAGCGGTGCTGCTGGTCACGGTGGTCCCGGTAATCGGCGTAGTCCTGGTGGTCGTCGTAGCCGCGGTGGTCGCTCTGATGACCCGAACGGCCAGGCCGTCCGCGGTGCACGAGGGCGAAGAGCAGTACCGCGGCGGCCACCCACAGCAGGTGGTTGAGGTAGCCGAAGAGGATCAGGGCCACCAGGAGAACGAGAAGCACGACGGACACGAGCAGTCCCTTCCACAGCGGAACAGGTCATCGCTGCCGGGGACCGGGGCCTCATCCAGCAGCCTAGCCCCGCGTGGAGCCCGGCGACAGCAGTCGGACCCATTGACAGCCGCTACTGCCCGGCGTTGACTGACGCAGAAGGTGTCGGGCCGTACCACCCGGGAAAGCTCCGGAGTCAAGCCCGCCACCCTCCGCTTCGCCCGGACCCCGCGGAACGCAGGTAGCCCCTCTGTGACCGCTGTGCAGGTCCCGGCCATGTCCTTCCGGATTCTTCTCCTCCTGCCGGCATCAACGCGCCATCGAGCGAGGAGAGTCGACGGGTATGCAGCAGAACGACGTACGAGCCGGCAACAGCGGGGGACCTCCATGTCCAGGTCCGTGATCATCATCGCGGCCCTCGTCGCGGCAACCCTCGTCGCCGTGACGGCCGTCCTCTTGGCCACGCTCGGCCACCGCCGGATCGGACACGGTCTGAAACGGCGCTTCGGCCCCGAGTACGAACGCCTCGTGACCCGCCACGAGGGTGACACCAAGGCCGCGGACCGAGAACTCGGCGAACGCATGAAACAGCACGGTTCCGTCAGGGAACGGCCGCTCTCGCCGGCTTCCCGGGAGCAGTACGCGGCCCAATGGGCCGGGATTCGCAAGCGGTTCGTCGACTCCCCGCAGGAGGCGGTCGCCGAGGCCGACGCACTGTTGGCACGGTTGGCGTCGGACCGGGGCTTTCCGGCCGACGGGCCGTTCGAGGAGCGGCTGGCCGCGCTCTCCGTCCGCCACGCGCAGCACGTCGACGGCTATCGGGCCCTCCACCGAGCCGCCCACGGCCGTGGCAGCACGGAGGACAACCGCAGGGCCATGACCGGGGCGCAGGAGCTCTTCGACTCCCTGGTCGCACAGCATCCGGCCGACTCGGGCCGGCACCGCCCGCAGCGTCAACCCGCCGGGGGAAGCGGCACGCGATGACGTACAGGAGCGCGCACGGCGCTCCCCGGCCCAGAGTCCGCTCCCCTCGAGGAAGCCGACACCGCCTCCGCCGAAGCCGCCACCCGCGTCACGGCCGCCACCCGCCCCGGCCCCGGACGCCCGGCCGGCTCGAAGAACCGACAGCCCGCCACCCGCTACGACGCGATTGTCACGGACACTCCCAAGGACACCGACCCCGACGAAGAACCATTCGATGTCGTCTTCCACGACCAAGGCGCCAGCGTGTGGGTGAACACCGGCTACGAGGCGACCGTCTACGACCATTCGGGCAACGAGGTCGACTGCGGGCATCAGCGGCCCATCGAAGTCCTGCGTGCCTGGACCGAAGCCTCCGAGGCTGCCGCAGATCGCTCCGACCTGACGCCGGAGCTTCGGGAGAGGGCCCATAGCGAGGCGGAGACCATGCGATGGCGACTCTCAAGAGCCGAAGCCGCCGAGCAGGAGGCGCAGGACGGCTGATACGAGCTCGGGGGGACGGATCCCAACGGGGGTCTGCCCAGTCCAGTTCAGCGGCCGACGCCAGAGGTTAAATGCCAAGCTCAGGCCGCCGGCGTCGTCGGAGAGCAAGGTGTCCTCTCGCCCGGCGATCGTGAGGTGGTGCCGAGTGGGGCAGGGGCCCTCGACGAGAACCGCAACAAGGCGGAGACCGGCCGTAGCTGGCGGACCAATCGGGATCTGCCGCCCACCGGCCGGCGTCCCATCGTCGACGTGCTGAAGAAGACGGCGGGCGCGTTTCAGGAGACCCTCGACCACCTGGCCGAGGCCATGGACACCACCAGGGCGACGACCGAGCGTTGCGACAAAGAGGCCGCCAGGGCCACGGCCAAGGATTTGACGACCGGCCTGGACCTGAGGGACGTCACCAAGCTCGGGGTCGGTGCGAACGTCGGCGAAGCCATGCGCTCATTCCGGTCTCATATGGACCAAGCCGCTCCGAGATCGCGCGCGCCCAGGGGTTCGGTGCGCGGTCGCTCAACGAGTTCAAGCAGGAGCACAGCTGGCAGCGCGGTGGCGGGAGTCCCAGCCTGTTCATGTACTCGTTCGACCTGGCGACTCGCGAGGACCTCGGGGGCGCGCATACCCTGGACAAGCACGTCGGCAAGACCGACGAACAGCTGTTGCAGCGGCACCGTGACGAAGCCAAGGGATCGGGCAAGCTCCAGCTCATGTCGACGTCCAGTTTCCCCGATGTCGAATCGGCGCAGAAACACACCCAGTACTACATCCGCCACAACACTGCCGAGATCCAGGACTGGCTGAAGAGTCCGCCACCCAATCCCGCTTCCAGATCCTTTCAGGTGGCGACGGTTCCGTTGGAGGGCCCACTCCAAAAGAATGCGGTGACAGGCCGGACCTCGGAGAGAGTGGGCCCGTCCCAGGCCGGACCTGTCCATGAAGCCCATGGGGTGAGCACTCGCCTCAAGTACGATCCGAACCTCAACCCGCCCTTCGTCGTCCTCACGTCGATGCCTGAATAGGGGAGCGAACAATGGACGATCTCACGGCGGACGCCTGGGCAGACGGACTCGCACTGTACGAGGACCGCTGGGCATTCACAGCTGTGGCCCCACGTGACCACGTGGAGTGGTGGTTCGACGTCGCGGCGGTCATGCGCGGTGAGACCGCTGATCCGCGAGGGTGGGCTTCACTCGACCCGTACGAGGAGGATGTCGACCGCGAGGCCGAGACGTTCGCCTGGATCGAGCCCCCCACCAGTGCAGCGGACGTGGAACGCTTCAATTCCTCCGTCGAAGAACTGCCCCGGTCCTCGGTCCAATCACTCATGGTCCTTCTCGCAGTCGTCGGCATGAATGTGTCGAAATCCCGTGACTTCGAGGATCGTCGGCCGGAAATGGAGTGCCGTGCCCGGGTGTTGCTTTCGCGCTTCCCCGATGGCACCTGCTTCTACTCCAACATCGATTGGAAGGGCGAGCATCCGAACTTCTACGAACAGCCGGTCAACGGGACCAGTCCGTTCAGTCAAAGCCGTTGGGACGCAGGCCTGATCGCGGTCAACGACACAGAAGTAGCTCTGATCTGGACTTTCGAATCCTTCTGACCTTCTGACCTTCCGACCTGACGGGGGAAGTCCTTGCTCACCCGAACCGCTACCTATCCGACCGGGATACCGCCAATGACTGAACTCACTGCGGAGGCATGGTCGGACGCACTTGAGCTGTACCAGTACAGCTATACCGCCGTCTCGGCCGCCCGGCGCGAGCACGATGAGTGGTGGACAGACGTTGCCGCGATCATGCATGGTCAGACGTCCGACCCTCGCGGATGGCTGTCGCTCGATCCGGACGAGGGCGAGTTCGAACGTCTGGACGACCCACTGTTCCCCTTCGTGGAAGCCCCTACGACGCCGGCAGACGCGGTGCGCTTCCGACCGCGAGTGACCGAGCTGCCCCGGAAGTCGGTCCGGTCATTGTCGGTTCTGCTCGGCACTCCCGGCCTGGACGTGACCAATGCCGCAGAGTTCGACCACCATCGGCCGGAGATGGAACGCCGGGCTCGCCTGATCCTTTCGCGCTTCCCCGAAGGCACGCGCTTCTACTCCAATGTCGGCTGGAAGGGCACGAACCCGGACTTCTACGAGCAGCCCGTCCGCCTGACGGATCCGTTCAGCCGTTACGGCTGGGACGCCGGTCTGATTGCGGTCAACGACACCGAAGTCGCGATGATCTGGCACTTCGACCCCACCTGATCAGACTCACCGAACTGGGGAACCCATGCTCACCCGAACCGCCCCGACCGGGAAGCCGCCCAGTGGGGCACCGAAGAGGTCATCAACCGCAACGAACAAGCGATCCACCGCTGGTTCGCCCAAGCCACCCGCCCGTGTATCGCCCTCGAAGCGGCCTGGCCCTCCCACCCCGATCCGGTCGGCCGCGTCCTGCTCCAGGCCATTGCTTTGGGTCGACGGTGAGCTGGCGGGGGAGCTTGGTTACGGTCCACTGCGAGGCGTGTCGGTGAAGAGACTCCGAGGATGCGGAAGTCATTCCGCCCGGTCGGCAACCACCTCGTCGGCATCCTCCATGGCTGCCTCAAAACCCGTACCACCTACAGCGAAGCGACCGCCTGATCACACCAGGCCCACACACCCGCCGCTTGACCTCAAACGACATGGGGTGTCTGAACCCCGGCCACCCCGCACCCGCACCCGGCATGCGCGCTTTCAGGCCCGTACCACCGGCCGCCCAGGTGGTTCTGACGGCATCTCAGCCTGGGACCCGCGGAAACCGTTCTTCCCTTGGGCCGGACGGAGAAGTCCGTCTGTATGCGCGGTCCCGCCGCCAGGTCGCACCCGAATGGCTACTACTCAGGGCTCTGACGTGCTGCTTCAGTTCGGTGTCCCCTTCACCCAGCCCACCTCGGGAGTCCCGCATGCCCCACCGTACGAAGCTGCGCGGCGCCGTAATCGGAGCCTGCACCACCGCCCTGGTCGTCGGCGCCGGCCTGTTCACGCTTCCCGCGCAGGCGCACAGCCAACAAGCGGTACCCGCTGCAGCCGCGCGGATGTCATCGCGCGCGGAGATGCAGGTCACCGAGTTCCTCCAGCAGTACGAGTACGCCACGGAAGGCACGCAGAACGAGGGTAAGAGCCAACTCCAGATCCGCGCGGGGTTCCTCACCAAGGGCGATGACGTAGATCCATTCCCCGGCCTCGGTCTGCCACCGCCGCACGAGTTCCCCTGGACGGTTCCGCCGGGCAGGACGGCCCTCTCTGCGAGGCGGTGCTCCGCCGCCTCTTTCCCGATGCTCCGCCCGGTGACCTCGCGCAGGTCCTCCTCTGGTGTCCGGGAAGGGGTGACCTGGGCGACCAGCCCCGCCGCACCTCATGGACATGGCAGGCGGCAGTAGCCGAGTAGGCCGGCGTACGTCGCGTAGACGGTCGCCGACCTCTGGCCGTAGGCCGGGTGCGCCGACTTCGTGGCGAACCGGTGTGATGACCGGTCAGTGGCTGAACGCGCCCGTATCCGTGGATAGGGGCGTCCGGTTCGGCGGACGGACCCGTGCTGATCTTCCCGCGCTTGTCCGCCGGGGTGGGGTCTTCGACGTTGAGCGACGGTCCCTCCGGCATATCGATGGTCGTCCCTTCGGAGTCCATCTGAGGATTTCGGCGAGCTGTTCAGTTCCGGCGTAGTAGGGGCCAGAGCTCCGCCCATGCCCGGTCCGGTCCCGCGCAGAGGACTACGGCTGCGTGCTGTTCCTGGTTTGCCGTGCCGTGGCCGTTGTCGACGTGGGCGACGGTGTGGCAGTCCGTGAAGTGGTCTTGCAGGTCGGGGTATTGCGCTGGGTGGATGAGGAGTACTGGCCCGTTGGAGGTCGTCGGGGGAGGGCCCCAGGCGTGCAATGCCATGTGGCCGGAGTACGGGGATGGCAGGCCGAGGGCGGGCCCGTACTGTGCGAGAGCTCCGGCCTCGCCGTAGTTCGCGGTCAGTAGGACGGCCGTGGCCCGCTGGTCGGCGGGGATTGCCGCCCAGCCGGTGGCGGTGGCGCGTGCGAGCTCCGGCCAGCCGACTTCTTCTCCGATGTCGGGATCGACGGTCATCGGCACGGCCAGTGCCGAGGCCGGTAGCACCGGCAGGGCGGCCAGAGCACTGGTGAGCAGGGCTGCGAGCAGTGCGCAGGCCAGTTTGGCGCGGTGCTCGCGCAGCCAGTGGGCGTACGGTTCGCAGCCGGCCGCGGTGAGGGCGTACAGCAGCGGGATCGGGTAATAGGCTTTGCCGCCGCCCGCCATCACCAGGAGGCAGAGCGCCACCCAGGCGACCGCGACGGGTCGGGCCCAGCGCAGCTCAGGGCGGCGCAGCAGCCGGCTCAGCCCGGTCAGCCAGAGGGGGGCCAGCAGTGGGGAGAGCAGGAGTACCTGCATGGGGATGACGAGCAGCCGCCCGCCCGCTCCGCCGTCGGAGCTGATTCCCTGGGCGACCGTCAGCTCGGGCCAGCCGTGTGCGGCTTGCCACCACAGGACGGGCAGCGCGAAGGGGAGCGCGGTGAGCAGTGCGGTCAGCGGGCCGAGAAGGGTGCGTGGCCGGGGTATGAGAAGGCCGCGCGGTCCTGCTGTCAGGATGCCGGCCGCCAGCGCCGCGAGGAGCCCGACTATCAGCAGCTTGTTCAGGAGCGCGATTCCTACCGCCACGCCGAGCAGTGGCCACCAGCGGATCTCGCCGGTGCGCAGCAGGCGGAGCGTCAGCAGAATGACCGTCAGCCAGGAGGCCAGGTCGAACGTCGCGGTGGAGAGCAGGTGGCCATTGCCCAGCAGATAGCCCGAGCAGGCCGTCGCCGCTGCCGCGATCACCTGGCCGCCGTGCCCGGCTCCCAGCTCGCGGGCGATCAGCGCCGTCAGTACGATCGAGGCCGCTGCGAGCAGCGCGGGAAGGATCCGTACCCCGGTCGGGGTGGCGCCGAAGAGCTCCGAGCCGAGCCGGGCCAGCAGCGGGGTGAGCGGCGGCTGGTCGGGATAGCCCCAGGCCAGGTGGCGACCCGCGAGGAGAAAGTACAGCTCATCGCGGTGGAAGCCGTATCGGCCCGACAATGCGATCAGCAACACCGCGGCAGCGGCCGCGATTCCCCCGACCGGCCCGACCGCGAACGCTCCCAGACGCGGCTGTGCATCCCCCCCGAATACGCATGCCCGCAGTCTGACCGTCCGGGACGGGGCCCGAGAAGAGCCTGGGCGGAGCCGTTGGTCCACGGCCGTGTAGGAGCTGGAGAACTCCGCGGCCCGTCCCTGTCTGCACGGGGTGTCGTGGCTGGCCAGGGAGGCCTCGGGGTCGTCGAGGTGTCGGCGTTGAACCGCTCCGCAGGGTCGTCGCTGTTGAGGGGGTCCCGCGTTGCAGTGGGGGCGGATGATGTGTACGGCCGGGAGCCGCACGAGTCCCGTTCGACCTCGCGATACAACCCGGGGCGACGGCGTCGGACTTCGATCGGTGGAACGTTCCGGTGCCGACGGCGACGCGCGAACTGCTGGGCCGACTCGGCGGCTTCGCAGTACCGCCGGTGGAGTCGACATCGAGGACGACGGGTCATGGGGCCAGGTGCTGATGCAGTACCGCGAGGGCGGACTCTTCGTCGAGGCCGACTCGCTGCCGCACTGGCTCGCCCGGCTGATCGGGACGGCGGAGGAACTGGTCAACGATACGGGTTTCGAGGAGGGCGTAGAAGCGTACGCCGAGGATTTCTGGTCCCTTCTGCAGCTGTCCGGCCCGGAGTTGCCGCTGCACCCCGCGGCCGAACTCCGGGGCGGCCCCGGCACGGACCCGGTGGTTGCCGGCCTCGCCGAGCGGGTGCCGGACGGTGCGGTGATCGCCGACCTCCGCGGAGCCCCGCCGGGCAGCCGGCCCGCTTCGATCGGGCCCTCAGGCGATACCGCCTGGAACGGGCCGTCGACGGCCCGGTGTTTGCCGCCGTTCCCTGGGACCGCTGACCGGGACGTGCCGCTCGCCCGGGTCAGGGCGGTCCGGGTAGCCGCCTGGGATTGTGGTCGGGCGTTGGAAGGGCGGGCGGCTGCTCCAGTCGGCGGAGTTTCCCATGGGTACGGTGATCGAGCCGAAGGAGCTGTGCCGGGGCAGGCGTTGCGCGGAGTGCTGTCTATCGGCCGTGCTGGGCTGGGTCAGCCTGCCAGTCGGGCGAGGGCCAGTGCGTGCGCGTGGGCGAGTGAGTCGGCAGCAGCGCAAGGGACGTCCGGCTGCACACCGACGCCCTCCCAGTTCGTGCCGGAGACGGGGTTGATGGCTCGGCCGACGGGGACGGTGGCTTCCAGGTGGGGGTGCACGGTCCACCCCTGGCACGGGTGCGCGCCGCCGCGGGTGGGCTCGCCGACGACTATGGCGCGGCCGAGCTGCTGGAGGTTGTACGCCAGCTCCTCGGCGGCAGAGAAGGTGCTCTCGCTGGACAGCACGTACAGCGGCTTGCTGCCGCCGAAGCGTGCGCCGGGAACGTACGGCAGGCTCCAGGACTGCTCGGTGCGCTCGCCACCGCGCCAGTACATGGTGTTGAGGTGGGTGCGCTCGTCGAGCAGGTAGCTGCAGACGAATGCGACCGCGTCCGGGTCGCCGCCCCGGTTGGCGCGAAGGTCCACGATCAGCGCCTGGGCGCGGGAGGCCAGGGTGAGCGCGGCGGTCAGCGGCTCGGCGGCCCACTCCAGCGGAAACAGCATCGGTGCCAGCTCCAGTACGGCGACCCCTCCGTCGAGCAACTCCACCCGGGGTGCACCGCCCAGTGAGGTGTCGAAATCCCGGCGCATGGCCTCCAGGGTGGCCGCTCCCTCCTTGGGGGGCACCGGGTCGGCGTGGTGCTTCAGTCTCAGGTGTCGGTCACCGTTGGCGGACTGCAGGTCCGCGGTGACCAGCCGGGCGAGCTCCTCGGCGCCGTCGACGTCGTAGGCGCCCTCAGCGAGGCGTCGTTGCAGCAGGTCGGCGAGTTGCTCGGCTATCTCGGGGAAGACGTAGTGCTCTGTCAGGAGCCGGGCCGTCTCGTCGATGACAGGGGCAGGCTGAAGGTTCGTCGAAGTCGTCATGGCGGGAGTAGAGCACCGCCCTTGCGAAAGCGTCAACGAATTTAGACACTTCAGGCATGCGCGATCAGCCGCCCTGTCCACCGTCTCCTGAGGACGTCCTGGAGATCGGTGCGCCCGAGCAGTTCGCGGCACTCGCCCACCCGTTGCGTCAGCGGTTGCTCTTCGCCCTGGGACACCAGCCTGCCACTGCCAGCCGGCTTGCGGCGCAGCTCGACGAGAAGAAGGGCAACGTGGCCCACCATCTCAAAGTGCTCCGCGAAGCCGGGCTGGTCCACGTCGCCGAGACCCGCCAGGTCCGCGGCGGCACCGAGCAGTACTACCGGCGCACGGCACGCCACATGGTCGTCGCCGAACCCCAAGCGGCAGGCACCGCCGCGATGCTCGCCGCGGTCGCCCAGGAGCTGGACCGCTCTCCCGCCGAAACTCACCTGACACTACGCCACCTGCGTCTCAGCCCCGCGAGGGCGAGAGAACTCGGTGAGGCCCTCGCCCAACTGGTCGACGAGGCCGAGGAAGATGCAGAGGACGAGCCCGTGCACGGCGTGTTGGTGGCGCTCTATCAGCAGGCTCTCCCGACCAGCGCCACCGGTTCCGCCTAGGCCGTCTCTTTCGGATCTTGTCGGGTCCGCGCCGCCCGGTGCCGCACCTCGCCGCACTGCCGGGGCACCCGAGTACGTCCAGTACGCGGGAGCCCCGGCAGCACGGCGAGGCACGGCACCGGAGGACGCGGACCTGACCGACAAGATCCGAAAGAGACGACCTAGCGGCACCAACCTCACGAGACAGCACACCTACCTCACTCGAGACGAGCCGCACCCGTTGACCCGTTGGCGTCCAAACCCAGTCGCCCGATCAGTGCGCTGCACCCGACTGTCTTCGATTCAGTCACCGCCGCGATCGGCCCGCACTGCTCCCGGTTTCCCCGCGTCGACAGGATCAAGTCCGTTAGACTCCGCCTGTGTCAGGACGCTTGCGAGATACTTCGGATTCCCCTCCCGGCGGTGGGCGGGCCACGCTGTGACGAGCGGTGGAATAGCCGAGGCCGAAGGACCGGTGAATCGTCCGCCGAGCTATTTCGAGCAGCCGGTCTGGACGGGGCTAGGGCTCCTGGTCGTGTGTGCCGGTCCCGTGATCCTGCTGGCTGGCATCGGCGGGTACGTCCCCGACGACGACAGGCTGGGAGTCGTTGTGACCGGCCTCGTGTGGACCCCTTTCACCGTGGTCGTCCTGGTCCTGGCCATCGTCGGCACCGTGCGCGAGCAGCGCGTGTGGCGCGACCTGGACACGGGCGGCGTGCGCGTCACGGGCAGGGTCACGTCCGCACAGCGCGTGTGGTGCGGCGAGGATGAACGTTGCACCAGGGTCCGGATGCTGGTCACCGTGCCGGGCCGGCCGCCGTTCGCCACGAGCCACCTCGTCGCCGGGGAGGAGATCATCGAAGTCGGTACGGGGATCCCGGTCGACGTGCACCCGACGCGCGACATCTTCCGCCTGGTCGCCGACCCGTCCACGGGTGGGGCGTCCCGGTAGCCCTCGCCCGCACCGAACTGCCGGCGCGGGAGCGGATGATCCGCCTGGGCCCGGAGGAGCCATACGAAGGGACCGGCTGCTACCCGCTCAACCCCTGTTGGCAGTCCGAACGCTGGCGGTCGGCCGGGCCACCTTGAGTCGGGCCAGGCCCCGATCGTCGATGTGGGTCTTCCCGATCTCAGGACTGGTGTTGATGATGCGGCGGCAGCATCGGGTGCTGAACGTCGGTAAAGGCGGGGTGGTTGTGCGATGGAGTCCGGATCGGACCTCGTGGCGGGGGGATGCGGAGGCGGTGACCGTACTGCTGGAGGCGGGCGCGGATCCGGACACGGTCACGGGCGACGGTCCGCCCGTATTGTGCTGGCGGTCGCCGCCTATGACGCCGTTGTCGCGGGTGCGCTGGTCGGGGGCGGCGCGGACCCGGACCGTGGACTGCCGGGCGCGACGACCCCTCCTGCGGGCGGTCGACGGCGGCTCGCCGGCGATGACTAGAGCCCTGCCGGGGGACGATCCGCTCCAGCGGCTCCCCGACGCCGAACGAGAACGGCTGCTCGCTCTGGCCCGGCGCTGGTACGAGCGAGGCGCTGAGGTGAAACTCCGCGACAGGGCGGGGGAGTTCGGGCCTGTGCACGAGGAGCGCGTCGAGGATGGCGAGTACGACGGCGTGGCCAGGCTGACGCTAGTGCTGCGACCGGGAACCTTCGCCGGGTCGCTCGTTGTGCTGGTTGGAAGTGACGACGCTTCCAACCACGCAAGAATAATAAGAGCAACAACAATAACAACAATGGCGGCGGCGGGGCGGATAATAACAACAATAACAACTGAACTTCAGAGTCCGGCGGCCGACGCTTCGAAGTCACCTGGCCGCCGGATTTTCACGTGCGCGCCCTGCGATGCGGTGCAAAGGGCGGCGAAGGCAGTTGGTGCTCCCAAGGTATGGCCGTACCGGGCACCATCAGCCTCTGGAAGCAGTGGGTCCGCAGGGGCGGATCCAGTAGTGGATCGACAGGGAGCGGCCGCCCGGGACCGGGATCCCCGTACCTGAACCCTCCGATATGTGTTCGGTGGTCGCCGGGAGTCACGGCACGGCAGGGCTGTGGGCCGCAGGTCGAGATAGGCCTGGACCGTAGTTCCCGGGGGACCGGTGTGGATGCGCACCAGCGTGGCGCACTCGTTGACTAGGAGCAGTCCGCGTCCTCTCGGCCGCTCGACCGGGGGAGGCGGCGGCCGGCGAGGGGATCGCGCAGCAGCCCGGGGTCCCGTACTTCGTACACCAGTTGATCTCTCTCGGCCCAGAGCCGCAGGGTCTCGTTGCCGCTGCCGTGCACCACGCTGTTCGTAGTCAGCTCGGCCACGGTCAGCGATGGCGCCGCACGGGCCTCCTCGGCCATGCCGAGTCGCGACGCGATCCGGGTGGCGAAGAAGCGTGCGCCGTGCAGATGCCCTTCGTCGAACTCGAAGGCCGCGGCGTCGCCGGGGTGGGTCAGCGGATCGTTGCTCTGTGCGAGGGCGCGGCTGGGTGGCGCACGCGTCGGCGAGTACCTCGGGGGCAGGCGTTCCGCGTCGTACGGGCACAGGGCGGTCACGCCACGACCGTGGAAGGCGGCGTTGATCAGGGCTTCGTGCTGGACGCACGCCGGGTACTCCCGCGGGGTGCGCCCCGGCCGGATGGGTTCGCCGATGATGCGGACGTGCCCGGACGGGTGGGCGTCGGCAAAGGACAGGGGGACCCCGGGGATGATCCGGCCCGGATTGCGCCCCGCGAGCGTCATGTCGGAGAAGGCGCACACCGGGCACCGCGGGGTCCGAGTCCAGATGGCCGAATTCCGCTTTGATCAGCCGAAGATTTCCGCTCGGCACCGCGACGGCGACGGGTCGAGATCGACGAAGCGGACCGTGCCGAGATCTCTTCCTCTGGATCCGGCTACGGCGCGAGGACACCGGTGACGGGCGCTCCTGCGGTGTCTGCGCGGCCTCTCGGCTTGGCCCAGACAAGGAGCCGCCGGCGAGAGGCGCTGCGGGGCAGAGGCTGAGAGAATTGCGTTGAGCGATCACTCCTTTACTCAGAGTCCGCGAGGCGGGACCTCTAGCAGCCGCCCTTGCACCCTCTGGCGACTGGGTGATGTCGGGGCCAGGTGGGAGAGATCGTTGACAGAGACAGGAGAGGCGCTTGAGTGGCAAGGCTGAAGGCAATCGCCCTGATCCTGACGGTCCCGCGCAGGCTCCTCCTCTGCAGCACCAGGGTGGCACCGTTGATGATCACGGGAGGGCTCCAGGAGCGGCCTCCAGGGTGGGCACGGGCTCGACGGCGCCGCCGATCGACCAGGAGCGCGTACGCAGAGCCAACACGGGAGACCGGATGCCGCGAAGGTACGAGCTGGTGTTCCCCGGCGGCCTTGAAGGCGGCCAGGACACCGTCGAGGTGACCGTCACCGGCCGGACGGGACCAGGAGGCCACCCCATCTACGAGGACGCCACTGGCATTGTTCAGGCGGAGATCAGCGACCGGTCGGAAGTGCGCGTTCTGGCAACCGGCGCCGGTCAGGATCCGGCCCACGGGGTCACGGCGCGCCCGTTGGCCAGCTGAGACTGACCGGGACCCTTGCCGACCCGTTGAGAGCGGACACGGCCAGTTCTGGATTCCGGCGAGTGCCTTGGTGCCCGGGGAGAGCAGGACTGCGAGGGCGAAGACGGTGCTGGATGGGCCCAAAGAGAGCCAGAAGCCGATGGAGGTAGTCCTCGCCGTGGAAATGGACGCTCCTGCCGTTTCGGTAGGTGCGGGCTTCACCCCGTTATGTAGACGGCGGATTCAATTGGTCGTCGCAACATCACTATTGACCGTCCGGCCGGCCAGGCCCACTGCAGGGCCTCAGCCGGAGAATGCCTCCGAGAAGGCCCCGGCGCTCTGCGGTACCCCACTGCAGTTCGTTGCCGCGTCGTCCGACGAGGTGTCACCGTCTTCGCACTGCTGGTCGCGGAAGGTTGACCACATCGACACCCAGGCGATGCCCTTGTCTTCGGCGAAGGAGCGGACCCGGGCCGCGTCGGCAAGGGTGAACGTCTCGCCGGTGATGTCGTTGTCGCCGATCATCGAGGTGAGGGCGAGGCCGTGCCAGGCGCCGTCGGAGGAGAGGCCGAAGACCTCCTGCAGTTGGTTGTGGGCGGCCTGGGCGGAGGCAATTGCATAGTCGCCCATATCCCCGGTGTACGTGGAGCCGTAGTTCATCGTCATGATGTTGACGGTGGCCACTTTCACGCCGTTGTCGTTGGCGGACCGCAGTAGCGCCAGGCTGTCGTCGTCGAGCCCGGAGGGCATGACGGGCAGGGTGAAGGAGACCGCCAAGTCGGTGCGCTCCTGCTGGAGCAGTGCGATGGCCTCGGAGCGCATCGCGACCGCGTCGGAGTCGGTGAGGTCGTCGCCCTCGATGTCGAAGTCGGCCTGTGTCGACCCGGCGGCGTCGAGCGCTGCTGCGTAGGCACCGGCAAGCGCGGACGCGTCGGCGCAGACCGATGCGAGCTCCGTGCCGGAGGCGCCACCGAACGATACGCGCACGCTGCTGCCGGACGATGTCAGTGCCGAGATACGGGACTTCACTGCGGGGTCGTCGATGGCATGGCTCCCGTCCCATTTCGGTGCGCAGCTGCTGCGGTCCGAGATGGCGAAGGCCAGGTTGTACGCGGACGGGGAGCCGGCGGTGTCGTTGGCGGAGGCCGTGGTGGCGCTGACGTAGGGGGCGTAGGACGTGCCGGGTGCGGCGGCCGTGTAGGGCGACGCATCCGCCGGGGACGGGCTCGACGCAGCGGCTGCGTCAGTTGACGCGGTCCTGTCCGAGGAACATCCGGTACAAGTCAAAGCCACCAGGCAGACGAGCCCGGCGAACGGCCCCAGAAAATTCCGCATTGCACACGCTCCTGCTCTCGTAATTTCCGCCTCAGGTCGAAAACTAGCCGTGTTTTCGGAGTGCAAATGTCTCATGCGCGGCTGGCCCTCATCGCGGCAGCAGGTGTGCAGGTGATGCATGAAGCCTGGCGAAAGTCAGGTTTCCGAAGGTGGATATTCGGACAATCTAGCCCTTTCTGCCGTCTTGACCTGCGCAGACGAGTGTGGATTCACTCAGGGAATTCACAGGTTGAGCCGTTTCTCATAGGTACCTCATAGGAGTCTCTTGGTTTTGTCTCAAGAAGCAGCCTTAATCTGCAGTAATGCATTCTGAGTCTCGCTCTGAAAGACGTTCCGCATCCCACGGTCGACGCAAGTCCCACAACGAACAGGCGGAGGGACCTGTATTCGTCGACAACTCCGGGCGCAGGGCGAGATGGCTGCGCCGGATCGGTCTCGCCGTCGGTGCCGTCTGCGTCGGCTACACCGTCGTCCTCGGCATGGCCTTCATGGGCTGGGGTACATCCCTCGCCCCGTCATCGCTCCTGCCCTTCGGAGGCGGTGGTCGGGCTCCCGGCGCCCAGGATCCGGGACTCGGTTACGGCGGGCCGCAGGGCGGCATGGGCACGCCGCCCGCGAAGCCTGCCGGCGCCCCGCAGGCAACCGCTCCCGCCCCGGCTTCCCCTGCCTCCCCAAGCGCCAACTGACCGGAGCTCGAAGAAACCCATGACGACCACCACATCATCGCGCGGCCGCAGGCGCGCCCCCTCCCGCATGACGCGGGCCGCCGGCAAGGCGGCGAACCTGCAGAAACCGCGGGTGATCCTTGCTCTGCTGCTCCTCGGCGTGCTCACCAGCGTGATGTTGCTCGACGGCTATCTCCGCGCCGAGGTGGGGGGCGACGAGCGTATCCGTACCGGGGCCGGCTCCGACGACGTCTCCGAGGAGGTCCTCGGTGGTGGGCCGATCCTGACCTTCCGGGACGGCCAGGCACGGTCCGCGTCCGTGCCGGACAAGACCATCGTCCTGACCTTCGATGACGGTCCGGACCCTACGTGGACCCCCCAGGTCCTCAAGGTCCTCGAGGAGAACGGCGTCCCGGGCACCTTCTTCCTGGTGGGCTCGATGGTCGCCCGGAATCCGAGCATCGTGAAGGACTTGGTGGATCAGGGCAGCGAGGTGGGCATCCACACCTTCACGCACGTCGATCTCTCGTATCAGAGCAGTGCCCGGGTCACCCGCGAGGTGGAGCAGACCCAGCTCGCGCTGGCGGGCGCGGCGGGTATCACGACGACACTGTTCCGTGCTCCGTATTCCTCTCAGCCGGACGCCATCGACGACTACAGCTGGCCCGTCTACAAGCAGCTCGGCGAGCAGGGCTACACCAGCGTCTTCGTGGACACCGACAGCGACGACTGGAAGACCCCGGGTGTTACGAAGATCATCGAATCGGCCACGCCGGCGTCGGGCAAGGGCGCTTCCGTCCTCTTCCACGACGCGGGCGGTGACCGCAGTCAGACGATCAAAGCGCTTCCCGAGTACATCAAGAAGATGAAGGCGCTGGGCTACACGTTCACCACCGTCAGCGGTGCGACCCAGGAGGCGAGGAGCGGCACCCAGGCGGTGGACGTCGGGGCTGCGGGGACGGAGCAGCAGGCGAACGGCTCGCAGCCCGGCGGCGAGCAGACGGGAAGCCGGCCCTCGGGGGCCGTGCGCCCCGGGGCGGCGAACAGCCTCCAGGCCGCCCACCGCACCGCCACGGGCGCGACCCTGTACGAGGGCAAGGCCCTCGTCGCGGCCGTAGCAGTGGCCGAGTGGACCGTGCCGGGGCTCGCGATCGGGCTGGCGGTCGTCGGCGTCGCCGTCATCGGCCGATTCGGAATGATGCTGATCCTCGCTCGGCGCCACTACAGACTCCGTAACAGGCGCCGGTTCAGCTGGGGGCCGGCGGTCACCGGGCCGGTGAGCGTGATCGTGCCCGCGTACAACGAGAAGGAATGCATCGCCAACACCCTCAAGTCGCTGGCGCAGAGCACCCATCCGATCGAGATCATCGTCGTGGACGACGGATCGACCGACAACACGAGCGAGATCGCCGAGTCGCTCGGCATGGCGAACGTCCGTGTCATCCGCCAGGAGAACGCGGGGAAGCCGGCCGCACTCAACAACGGGGTGCGCCATGCCCGTTACGACATCGTCGTGATGATGGACGGCGACACGGTCTTCGAAGCGGACACCGTGGAGCAGCTGGTGCAGCCCTTCGCCGACCCGAAGATCGGCGCGGTCGCGGGCAACGCCAAGGTCGGCAACCGCGACACGGTCATCGGTGCCTGGCAGCACATCGAGTACGTCATGGGCTTCAACCTCGACCGCCGCATGTACGACCTGCTGCGCTGCATGCCCACGATTCCGGGCGCGATCGGCGCGTTCCGCCGCGAGGCGGTGCTGGAGGTCGGCGGCATGAGCGAAGACACCCTCGCCGAGGACACGGACATCACCATCGCCATGCACCGCGCGGGCTGGAAGGTCGTTTACCAGGAGCACGCCAAGGCCTGGACGGAGGCGCCCGGTTCGCTGAAGCAGCTGTGGAGCCAGCGCTACCGCTGGAGCTACGGCACCATGCAGGCGCTCTGGAAGCACCGCAAGTCCCTTACGGACAAGGGCCCATCGGGGCGCTTCGGCCGGGTCGGCATGCCGCTGGTCGTGATCTTCCAGATCATCACGCCCGTGTTCGCCCCGCTCATCGACGTGTTCACCGCCTACTCGATGATCTTCGTCGACTTCAAGTCCGCTCTGATCGCCTGGCTGGCGGTGCTTGCCGTTCAACTCGTCTGTGCGGCCTACGCCTTCCGGCTCGACCGCGAGCGCTACCGGTACCTCCTGATGATGCCGCTGCAGCAACTCGCGTACCGCCAGATGATGTACCTCGTCCTCATCCACTCCTGCGTCACCGCACTCACCGGCGGCCGCCTGCGCTGGCAGAAACTCAAGCGCACGGGCGAAGTCGGCACCCCTGCGGGGGCCGGCCGATGAGCTGGGAGGCCGAGCGGCAGGGGTACGGGGCCGGGTGGCCGGCTGCGCCGAACGACCCTCAAAGCCCGTACCGACAGCAACTCCGGCAGGACGCCCCGGCGGAGCCCGGAACGGACGTGCACACACTCCGGCTGGCCCGGGTGCCGGCGGCGCCGTCCGCGCCGGACCCCGAACCGCTGGAAGCGCAGAGCCGGCGGCCTGCCGCAGGACGTGACCGATACTTCGACGTGCTGCGCGCCGTTGCTCTCGTACGCGTGGTGACCTATCACGCCTTCGGATGGGCCTGGGCGGGCATGGTCTTCCCGTCCATGGGGGTGATGTTCGCACTCGCAGGCACGCTCATGGCGAAGTCCCTTGAGCGCCCAGCGCTACAGGTGATCAAGGGGCGGATGCGCAGGCTGCTCCTGCCGTTCTGGTTCTGGGGCTTCGTCGTCGTGGCCGCGATGGTGGTCCACGGCTGGGTGCCGGGCCCGGACGCTCTGTACTGGGTGCTGCCCCTCGGTGACCCCCGGGGCGACGAGTGGGGTATCCAGGCCTGGGAGGTCCTGTGGTACCTGCGTGCGTACCTGTGGTTCGTGCTTCTCTCTCCGCTCCTGCTCCGAGTGTTCCGCAAGGCGCCGATCCCGGTGCTGCTGCTTTCCCTGGCTCCGATCCTGGTCTTCCAGTTCCTTTGGGAGCCACCCGACAGCCGCTTCGGCGGCGGCCTCATCGACCTCGCCACCTTTCTCTTCTGCTGGCTCCTCGGCTTCGCGCACCACGACGAGGTCCTGCGGAGGATGAAGCCGGGCCCCGTGGCCACCGGGTCGCTCGCGGCGCTGGCGTTCGGCGCCTGGTATGCGCTCACACACCAGGTGGAGACGGGTAGTTACGACCTCGACGACATCCCCCTCGCCCAGACCTTCTACTGCGCCGGCTTCGTGACGCTGCTGATGTACTTCAAGGCGTACTACAAGGTCGACTTCGCGGGCCTCGCGCGTTTCAGGCGACTCGACCGGATCGTGACGGTCTTCAATCGCCGTGCCGTGACCGTCTACCTATGGCACGAGATCGCGCTGATACTCGCGGTCCCCCTGATCGACCGTCTCTGGGACGTTCCCGCCCTGGAGGCCCACCTGCCGCTGGAGAGCCAGTGGTTCCTGTTCGGCATCGGGTGGCTCCTGCTCGCGGTGGCCGTCCTGCTGTGCGGCTGGGTCGAGGACGTGGCGTCGAAGAAGAGGCCGCGGCTGTTGCCGTAGCGGAAATTGCGTATGGCCAGGGAGCGGATGGTTCCGCTCCCTGGCCATGTCACATGCTCGGCGCACCACGGGTGTAGTGCACGGCGTCGCCGCTACGGGGCGTGCCCTTCGCCGGGAGCTCCGCTCGGCGGTTGGCCTACTCCTCCCGGCGCTCCGCCGCCCCCGCTCTCGGCGTCGGGGTCGATGCCGAGGGTGAGGGTTCCGGTGTACCCCTGAGTGGTGTCGCCGGTGACGGTCATCAGCCCGTCCCGGGCGCCGCCTCCGGGGTAGACCATGTCGTCGGCGAGTTTGGTGGGGGTGCCGGTGTGCTGTGCGTACGGGGACAGCGCGTATACGGCTTCCCCGTACTTGTCGTCGAAGAAGAGTTGGCCGGTGTAGTTGACCTTGCCGCCCTCGTAGGAGCCGTCGGCCGTCTGGCCTCCGGTGTGGACCTTGAGGTGGATATGTGTGACGCGCGGGGTGTACCAGCCGGGGAATATGGTGGTGAACTCGACGACTCCGTCCTCGTCGGCGATCTGGTAGCCGCGCAGATAGGTCTTGTCGTCGGCGCCGCTCTTGTCCTCACTCTCCGCCGGCGCCTTGCCGCCCGGATTGGCGGTGGTCCACCCGGAGTAGTAGCCCCAGGCATCGCAGTGCCAGATCTCCACAGCCGCGCCCGGAACCGGGGCGCACGACTCCGTGGTGTCCTGCACCGTAAGTCGCACGGTGAGCGGAACGCCCTTCTTGCCCTCCGCGATGTTCTTGCGTACCAGGGCGCCATCGAGGTAATACGGCCCCTGGGTCGCATTGGACATGAGCACGCACTGCCCCGTCCCCGTGGACACCGCACCCGACGAGGACGCGGAGGAGGGAGCCGCAGCGCTGCCGCCGGAACTCCCGCAGCCGACCATCGCCGCTCCCGCCGCCCCGACGGCCGCGCCGCCGAGGATCAGTACTCTTCGCCTGTCAATGCTCTTTTCACCCATGTCCGGCACGCTAGGCGGCATCCCCAGGCGCGGACTGTCCTGTGCCTGTGGCACGGCTGTGAGACCCGCCGTCGGCTTCTTCACACCGGCAGCCCCGTGCCACCCGGAGCGCTGATCGGCAGCCGGAACCGGAAGGCGGCGCCGCCGTGGGGTGCTTCGTGCACGGTCAGGGTGTCGCCACGGCGACAGGCCACGTTCCGGGCGATGGCCAGGCCGAGACCCGCGCATGCCGCTGCGCGTTGTTGCGGAGGTTGGCGAGCAGCCGGGCCAGTCGCCACGGTGATCCCTCGATTTCCAGGGCTTTGGCAACCTGAGTCGTACGGTCTCGTCCACGGCGCCTGGCAGGTCGAGCAGTTGCGGGTGTGCGGAGGCGACCTCGAGCTGCATCCGGAGGCCGGCGATCGGACTGCGCAGTTCGTGGGAGGCATCCGCGAACGCCGTCGCCGTGGGGGCGACCGGGCCGAACACCTCGTGCTGGTTCCGCAGAACGACCAGTTCCGTGAGCGTATCGCCGCCGTCGGCGAGCATCGCCGCGAGATCGACGGCGATCCGGCCCAGTGCCGCGTGGCCGAGGCGGTCTGAGCGCGGTGGAGTACGCGGTGGTCAGCCCGGTGGCATCGGCAAGATCCACCAGCAACCGTGCCCCGGCGTGACCAGGAAATCGATACCACACCAAGTGAAATGGCGAGGTTAGGGTGTCGAGGGCAGGGGTGCGGCGACAGGGGGCTTGCCACCGGGGGCGGCTGTCGTGACCGTGAGGCCGTCCGGCCGAGGGCCCAGTGCGTGGCGTCCCCGGTCGAGGAGGGTCAGTTTTTCGTGGTCGGGGCTGCCCGGCTCGGCGAAGAATACGACGAAGCGTTGTTTCATGCTGTGCTCCAGTGGCATCGACTCGTAGCCGAGGTGGAGGTCGCCGACGTCGGGGTGGTGGAAGGTCTTGGGGTCCGGGGCGTGCGGTTTGACGTCGAAGCGGTCCCACAGGTCGGCGAAGTCCCGGCTCCTGGTCAGGAGTTCGTCGACCAGGTCGGCCAGGTCCGGTGCTTCCGGCTCGGTGCCGGCCAGCGCGCGGAGCCTGCCGACGCAGGCGCGGGCCTGCTCGTCCCAGTCGTCGAGTACGGTACGGGCGAGCGGATGGAGGAAGGCGTACCGGGCGAAGTTCCGCTGCTGCGCGGGCCATTCGTCCAGGCCGGCGAAGAGCCGGAGCGCGCCGGGGTTGAAGGCGAGCAGGTCCAGGGTGCGGCTGACGACGTAGGCCGCGTTCGGGCGCACGGACTCGAGCAGCAGCATCAGCTGCGGTCGTACGGCGTGGCCGGGCGCAGGCGCAGGCGCAGGCTCGGCGACGTGGGCAGCGTGGGCGGCGAGCTCGCGCAGATGCCGATGCTCGTACGCGTCGAGGAGCAGGGCACGGGCGAGGGTGTCGATCACGGAGGGGCTGGGGCGGGTCTCCTTGCCGCGTTCCAGGCGTACGTAGTAGTCGATGCTGATCCCGGCCAGAGTGGCCAGCTCCTCCCTGCGCAGGCCGGGGGTGCGGCGCAGGCCGGGGGTGGTGGGCAGTCCGGCTTGTTCGGGGGTGACCTGTGCGCGGCGGGCCCGCAGGTAGGCGCCGAGGTCACTCACGGTGTCCGCCGCCTGGGCCCTGGTGTTCTCCGCCGCACTGTCCATACATGTATTTTGCCCATATTCGGCCGGTGGCGTCCCTGAGAGGCGCCTCGCGGTGCGTACCGGTTCTGCCTCGGGTCAGGACGGGGTGTGCGGCTGGGGTTGCGGCTCATCGTTCGTGGCCGGGCTTCCGCCCGGTCCCGGGCCGGGGGCGGTCATGTCGAGCAGGAGCACGGCGTCGTGGTCGGGGGTTCCGGGCTCGGCGGTGTAGACGCCGAGGCGTTGGCCCGGCGTGCCTTCCAGGTGCATGGACTGGGGGGTGAGCGAGAAGGTCCCGACGTGCGGGTGGTGGAAGGTCTTGCGGGCGGGCTTGCGGCCGGTGACGTCGTACCGCTCCCAGAGCCTGGCGAAGTCGGGGCTCTTGAGGAGCAGCTCGCCGACCAGGGCGGTCAGGTCGGGTGCGTCGGGGGCGGTGCCGGCCAGGGCGCGCAGACGGGCGACGCAGGCGCGGACCTGAACCGTCCAGTCGGGGAACAGCTCACGGGCGGCGGGGTGGAGGAAGAGGTAGCGGGCGAGGTTGCGCTGGGTGGCGGGCCAGTCGTCCAGGCCCGCGTACAGGGCCAGCCCCCCGGGGTTCCAGGCGAGCAGGTCCATGCTGCGGCTGACGATGTAGGCCGGGTTCGGGCGCATCGTCTCCAGGAGCAATTTCAGGTGCGGGCGCACGGTTCGGCTCGGGGCGGGAGGCGGTTCGGGGGCGTAGCGGGCGGCTCGGGCGGCCAGCTCGAGCAGGTGCTGGTGTTCGGCATCGTCCAGCTGCAGGGCGCGGGCGAGGGCGTCGATGACGGACGGGCTGGGCCGGGTCTCCTTGCCGCGTTCGAGGCGTACGTAGTAGTCGATGCTGATGCCGGTGAGGGTGGCCAGCTCTTCGCGTCGCAGGCCGGGGGTACGGCGCAGGCCGGCGCCGACCGCGAGGCCGACCTGCTCGGGCGTGGTCTGCGTACGGCGGGCGCGCAGGAACCGGCCCAGCTCGGCCCCACCGCCGCTGCTCTGCTCGGATGCCACGTCCTTCAGTGTCACAGTCTTGAGTGTCACACCGCGCCGACCTGCGTGGCAGGGGTGTGGGAGGCCCTGTCACTCCCCCCGATCGTCACCCCCCGGCACGGTTCGGCCTGCCACCGGAGACGAAAGGGCGCGAAGGTGAATACCGGCGGGCTTCGCACCGTCCGAGTACGGAGATCCCGCCGTGCCGGAGCACTGACCGGCCTGCGGCCGTGCTCCGCACCCCCCGTCCCGCGCGGAAGGAAACCCTCATGCAGCACGTCACCCTGAACAACGGCATCGCGATGCCGATCCTCGGCTTCGGCGTCTACCAGATCCCGCCGGAGCAGACCGAGCAGACGGTCACCGAGGCTCTCGCGGCCGGCTACCGACTGCTGGACACCGCTGCCGCGTACCAGAACGAGGAGGCCGTCGGCCGCGCGATCAAGAACAGCGGCGTGCCGCGCGAGGAGCTGTTCGTCACCACCAAGCTGTGGGTCCAGGACGCGCCCGGTGAGGAGAACACCAAGCGGGCCTTCGAGACGTCGCTGAAGAAGCTCGGCCTCGATTACCTCGACCTGTACCTGATGCACCAGCCCTACGGCGACGTGTACGGCCAGTGGCGGGCCATGGAGGACCTGAACCGCGAGGGCCGTGCCAAGGCGATCGGTGTCGCGAACTTCTACCCCGACCGGCTGCTCGACCTCGTCCTCAACAACGACATCACGCCCGCGGTCAACCAGATCGAGACCCACCCGTTCTTCCAGCGCACCGCCGACCAGGAGCTCATGCGGGAGCACGGGGTCCAGATCCAGGCCTGGGGCGGCTTCGCCCAAGGCAAGAACGGCCTGTTCACCAACCCGGTCCTGAGTGGGATCGCCCAGAGCCACGGGAAGTCCGTCGGGCAGGTCGTGCTGCGCTGGGCGGTCCAGCTAGGCGTCGCCTCGATCCCGAAGTCGGTGCGCGCCGAGCGCATGGCGGAGAACATCGACGTCTTCGACTTCGAGCTCACGGACGACCAGATGGCGGCCATCGCCACCCTGGACACCGGGGCATCGCTGTTCTTCGACCACCACGACCCGGCGATGGTCCAGTGGCTGAGCGCTCGGCGCCTGGACAGCTGACCGAGCACACCTCCAACACCTCGGGCTGGGCCGTGTGTGGGGCCCCTGACGACTCATGGCAGAGCCCCGGCACCCCCCACCGTCAGGCCGCACGCTGAATGAGCTTGAAGGATCACTTCCGTTCCGGTGTTCCCGGCCGTCATCCGGGGATCCCAGGAAGACCAGGAGAACCGCCATGACCAGCACGCAGGTGCCCGCCCCCGGCAGGGCGACCGCCCCGGCCGGCCCCCGGACCAGCAGTCCCGCCTTCGCACTGGGCGCCGCGCTGCTCGGCTTCTTCGTCATCACCCTGGACGCGCTGATCGTCAGCGTCGCCCTGCCCACCATCGGCGCCGACCTCGGGGGCGGCATCACCGGCCTGCAGTGGGTCGTCGACGGCTACACCCTGGTGCTCGCCGCCCTGCTGCTGTCCGCGGGCTCAATCTCCGACCGGATAGGCGCCCGCCAGGCGTTCGGCATGGGCATGGCGCTGTTCCTGATCGCCTCGGCGGCCTGCGGCCTGCGGCCTCGCGCCGACCCTCCCCGTCCTGGTCGCGGCCCGCCTGGTGCAGGGCGCGGGCGCGGCGATCATGATGCCCGCCACCCTCGCCCTGATCCGCGAGGCGTACCCGGACGCGAACCAGCGCACCCGCGCCCTCGGGTTCTGGGCGCTGGGCGGCTCGGTCGGGTCGGCCGCGGGTCCTCTGCTCGGCGGCGCGCTCACCGCGGTGAACTGGCGGTGGATCTTCTTCATCAACCTGCCGGTGGGCATCGTCGCCCTGCTGCTGCTCACCCGCGCGGCACGCTCCCCGAGGCGGCCGGTGCCGTTCGACTGGACCGGGCAGATCAGCGCGGTCCTGGCCATGGGCGGCCTGACATACGCGCTGATCGAGGGCGGCGAGTACGGCTTCGGCCACGCCCCGGTCGTCGTCGCGTTCGGGGTGGCCGCGGTGGCGTTCGCGGTGTTCCTGCTCGCCCAGACGCGGGGCCGCCACCCGATGCTGCCGCTCTCCTTCTTCCGCTCCCGCGCGGTGTCCGTCACCCTGATCGCCGGTTTCGCCTTCAATGTCGGCTTCTACGGTCTGACGTTCCTGCTCAGCCTCTACTTCCAGCAGCTGCGCGGCCTGTCCGCGCTCGTCACCGGCATCGCGTTCCTGCCGATGACCGTGCTGACCGGCGTCGTGGCCCTTCAGACCGCCCGCCTGGTACGGAGGTTCGGCGCCAGGACCGTCATGATCGCCGGCATGTGGATCATGGCGGCGGGCCTGCTGCTCCTGTTCTTCCTGCCCGGCACCACCCCAGTCTGGCTGGTAGCCGTCCTGATGATGCCGGTCTCCCTCGGCGGCGCCCTCGCGGTGCCCGCGATGACCGGTCTGCTGCTGCAGAGCGTAGAGCCGGAGCAGGCGGGCCTGGCCAGTGGTGTCCTCAACACCTTCCGCCAGTTCGGCGGCGCCCTCGCCGTCGCCGTCTTCGGCGCCCTCATCGCCCAGCCGGACACCTTCCTGCACGGCATGCGCATCAGCCTGATGTCCGGCGTGGTGCTGCTGGTGGCGACCGCCGTGACCAGCGTGCTGCTGCTCCGCCCGGCCGCCCGGAAGTAACTCCCCAGCCGTACGGAGGCACGTCATGACGTCCTGGACCGACACCGAACTGGACCGCATCGCAGCGGCCGACGAGATCGACCTCGCATCGGAGCGCGCCGACGGATCCCTGCGCGACCCGGTCACCATGTGGATGGTCCGCACCGGCGACTTCATCTACGTCCGCTCCGTCAAGGGACGCGAAGGCTCCTGGTTCCGCGGCGCCCAGACCCGCCACCAGGGCCGTGTCCGGTCGGCCGGCATCACCAAGGACGTGACGTTCCAGGACGCCGACCCGTCCGTCCAGGAGGCGGTCGACGCCGCCTACCGCGCCAAGTACGGCGACCGCTACCCCGGCATCGTCGACCACGTCCTGACCGCGCAGTCGCGCGAGTCCACCCTCCAGCTCGCCCCCGCTGACGGAGCCGAACCCCCGGCCGGCGTCCCGGCGACAGCGGCAAACGGGGGAGCAGCAAGGCCCCCCACTCGACTCGCCCACGCCGGGCGGGGAAGTGATAGTGGCTGCTGAGACGCCCTCCGGCCCGCCTTTCCCGGTCTGGATCAGCCGGCCCCGGAGTTCTCTTCTCGTCGCCGTCCCCGACGTACGCCAAGGAGTCCTCCATGAGCACGCTCGACTTCACCGTCCTCGACCTCGACTTCCCGGCCGGGGCCAAGAACAAGACCGCCACCCTGGTCACCGGCGAGAGCGAGGCACTGCTCGTCGACGCCGCCTTCACCCGCGCCGACGGCCACCGCCTGGCCGCCGCTGTCCTGGACTCCGGCAAAACGCTGACCACCGTGTTCGTCAGCCACGCCGACCCCGACTTCTACTTCGGCGCCGAAGTGCTCGCCGACGCGTTCCCCGACGCGGCCTTCGTCGCCACCCCGATCGTCATCGAGCACATCAAGGAGTCCTACGAGGGCAAGCTCAAGGCGTGGGAGGCCCTCGGCCCGAACCTGCCCACCCGCCTGGTCGAACTCACCCCGCTCACCGACGGCCTCACCCTCGAAGGCCACCGCTTCGAACTCAAGGGCGGCCCGGCAGCCCTACCCGACCGCCACTACCTGTGGCAGCCCGAGCACCGCGCGCTCCTCGGCGGCGTGCTGCTCTTCCAGCAGGAGCACGTCTGGGTCGCCGACACCGCCACCCCCGCGTCCCGTACCGCCTGGATCAAGCTCCTGGACGAGATGGCCGCCCTGGATCCGCAGCTGGTCGTCCCCGGCCACCGCCTCCCGGACACTGCCACCGACGCGTCGGCCATCGCCCACACCCGTGAGTACCTCGTGGCCTTCGAGGAAGAGCTGGCCAAGGCCGCCGACGGCGCCGAACTGACCGACGCGCTCGTCAAGCGGTACCCCGACCACGGCATGCTGATCGCCGCGCAGCTCGGCGCGAAGGTCGCCAAGGGCGAAATGCAGTGGGGCTGACCACCATGAACGAAACCACCGGCTTCAGCACCTCCACCAACCCCGCAGACGTCGTACGCCGCCAGTACCTGGCCTCCGCCGCCGGAGACCTGGATGCCCTGCGCGCCACCCTCGCCCCCGACGTGGAATGGACCGAGATGGCCGGCTTCCCGCTGGCCGGCACCTACCGCACCCCCGAGGGCGTCACCACCGCGGTGATGGAGAAGCTCGGCCAGGCATGGGAAGGCTGGACCGCCCACGACGACACCTACGTCGTCGACGGCGAGAACGTCGTCGTCCTGGCCCGCTACACCGCCGCCTACAAGGCCACCGGCAAGACCATCGACGTCCGCGTCGCCCATCACTTCATCGTGCGCGGCGGCCGGATCGTCCGCTTCGAGCAGTTCGTCGACACCGGCCTCGTGCGGGATGCGATGACACCGGACACGTGACTGTGCCGACCGGACCCCCCGGCCGGTGCCGGGATACGTCCCGTCCGCGGCCTGTCCACCATGAGCATGAGCCTGTGGGCAGGCGAAACCGGCCACCCATCAGGAGACAAGGGGACAGCATGCTCGGCCTGGAACTCGTCGTCGTGCTGGGGGCGGCCGTCCTGCTGTGCGGTGTACTCGCCCCGCGGCTGCGGATCAGCCGCCCGGTCCTCCTGCTGACCTGCGGCGTGCTCGCAGGCCTCGTACCCGCCCTGAGTGAGGTCCGACTGGAGCCGGACGTCATCCTGATGCTGTTCCTGCCCGTCCTGCTCTACTGGGAGAGCCTGACGGCCTCGCTCCGCTCGATCCGCCGGGGACTGCGCGGTGTCGTCCTGGTCAGCACCCTGCTGGTCATCGCGACCGCCGCGGCGGTCGCCGCCGCAGCCCACGCCTTCGGGCTGCCGTGGGGTCCCGCCTGGGTGCTCGGTGCCGCCGTCGCCCCCACCGATGCGACCGCCGTGGCCGCCCTCGGGCGGCTCCTGCCGCAGCGCAGCCTGGACATGCTCAAGGCGGAGAGCCTGGTCAACGACGGCACCGCCCTGGTCCTCTACGGCGTCGCGGTCGGGGTCACCACCGGCGGCGAGCACCTCGGTGCGGCCCACGTCGGCCGGCTGTTCCTGGTCGCCTACGTCGGTGGCGCGGCGGCCGGCGCGCTCATCGCCTTGCCCGCCCTGTACATCCTGCGCCGCCTGAACGACCCGATGCTCAGCAACGTCCTGGCACTGCTCACCCCGTTCGCCGCGTACCTCCTGGCCGAATCCGTCGAGGCGTCCGGGGTCCTCGCCGTGGTCGTCTGCGGCTTGATCGTCAGCCGTGCCGCGCCCAGGGCCAGCGACGCCGCGGCCCGCACCGTCGGCGTCCCGTTCTTCTCCATGGCCACCTACCTGCTGAACGCGACGCTGTTCCTCCTGGTCGGCCTGGAGATCCCCTCCGCGGTCCGCGACCTGTCCAGCACCGACCTCACCACGGCGCTCGTCATCGTCCTCGTGGTCTTCCTCGCCCTGGTGGCCGTACGGATCGCTTTCCTGTTCATGGCCGCTGGTGGAGTCGCTGGGTGGCAGCTACCACCAGACCACCGGCGACGACATCCCCGAAGCGCTGCTCCAGTTCGCGGAGGCCGAGAACGTCACGCAGATCGTGCTGGGCGCGAGCCGCAGCGGAAGGCTCTCCACCTTCCTCCGCGCCGGTGTGGGGCACCGGACGATCCAGCGGTCCGGCCCCATCGATGTCCTGGTGATCACTCACGAGCACGCCGCCGGGGCGACCTCGTCCCTGCGGCTGCCGCACCCGAGTCGTGCCACCGGCCCACGCCGGTTCTGGACGGCGATGCTGCTCGCGGCGATCACACTGCCGGGCCTGACCGCCGTCCTGGTCCTCCTGGCCGAGCACGTGGACCTCGCCTTCGCCCTGGTGCTCTACCTGCTGACCGTCGTCGTGATCGCCCTGGTCGGGGGCCTCGTTCCCGCGCTGCTGGCCGCTCTCTCCGCGGGACTGCTCGCCGATTACTACTTCACCCCACCGGTCCACTCGCTGCGCGTCGAGCGCCTCTCCGACGTCCTCGCGCTGGTGGTGTACGTCGTCACAGCGGTCATCGTCGGCATAGCAGCGGGCACGGCCGCGCGCCGCACGTACCAGGCCGTCCGTGCGAGCGCCGAGGCACGGGCGCTGAGCCGACTGGCCACCGCCATGATGCACGGGCAGGACCTCCCGACCCCGCTCGAACAGGTGCGGGAGGACTTCGGCCTGGAGGCGGTGAGCCTGCTGGCACGCGACACGGGGCATGCTGCCGAGCCGCGCTGGTACGTCGTCGCCAGCACCGGGGAGCATCCGCCCGAGCGCCCGTACGACGCCGATGTGGAGAGCCCTGTCGGCGACGACCTCACACTGGCCGCCCGGGGGCGCCCACTGAGCGGCGACGACCAGCGCGTACTGGGGGCGTGCGAGGCCCAGTTGGGTATGGCCTACTCCCACGGGCGGCTCGCCGCCCACGATGCCGAATCGGGCCTGCGTGCCACAGTCGAGCACACCAGGGCCTCACTCCTCCTCACCGCGAGCCGCGACCTGAGGGGCCCGCTGAGTACGGCAGACGACGCACTGAGCAGCCTGGGCGCCGGTACGGATCCGGAGGAGACCCGGCTCCTCGCCGCAGCCCGGTCGTCGGTGGGCCGCGCCGTCCAGCTCGTCTCGGATCTCGACGAGCTGAGCCGCTTGCACGCCGGGGCACTCGACCTGTACCTGCGGCCGGTCGCCCTCGACGAGGTGTTGACCGCCGTGCTCGATGCACTGGGACCCGGCGGTCACACGATCCAGTGCAGGCTGCCGGAGCAGCTGCCCGATGTGATCGCCGACGCGGCCGTGCTCACGCGCGTACTGACCGCGTCGGCGGCCGAGGCACAGCGACACAGCCCGCCGGACCGGCCCCCGCGGCTGACGGCCGAGATCCGTGGCGGGCAGGTGCAGATCCACGTGGAAGACGGTGCCGACGAGACGGTCCGGGGCGCGGAATGCGGGACGCATCCGAGTCGCAGGCCGGACAGTCTGACCCTGCGGATGTGCCGTGACCTCATGGAGAGCATGGGGGAACCCTTGGAACCACGGGCGCCGGCTCCGGCTTCTCCGTGACGCTCACGCTTCCGGCGGCGGCTCCCCGGCGGCCGATCACTGCAGGCCGGAGGCCCTGAAGACGGTGAGGGCCGTCTCGCGGTTGATGCGCTCCGTCAACTCGCACAGGGCGATCACCCCGTACCGCAGAGTGCCGTGCCGGATCGACGCGCGGGCGTCCGTGTCGAAGCGGTGCCACATCGCCGGGTTACGGACCAGGACGGTCGGATCGATCTCGACCTGGTTCCCCTCCGTGTCGCGGAGGACCATCCGCTGTGCCACCCCGTCGGACCACCGGACCGAGACGAGGGAGTCGGTGCGGACGGTGTGTTCCACCAGCATTCCTCGGGCGCTCAGAAGTCCGGGGCCTACGGAGACCCTGGCGGGCAGCAGGATCACGAAGACGAGGACGGCCAGGCCGGTCCAGAGGGCGCCGCGGGTCGCGTCGAGCCGGCCGACGCCCGCGTCCAAGACGAACAGGGCCGAGCACAGGAGCGACGCGATACCGACGGCCGAGCGCCGCTCGCCGGCCCAGTGGATGTCGCGTGCGAGAGGTCCTGAGGGCTCCGAGGCGGCGGTGTCTGCACCGGTCTCGGACTGTGTGAAACGTCGTTCCATGGAGGTGACGTTAGGGCCGGTCAGAGCCCGGGTGCCGGACCCTGACGCAGTGCTGATGTGATTGCTACGGCCTTTTGACGGTAGCCGTTTCGCGGTGGCCCCCTGTCGGGTCAGTGGCCTGATGAGCCGGGGGCGGCTGAGGGGGAATTCCAGGGTGCGGGGGCAGATGGTGGTGCGAAGGGGCCGGCCCGGTTGGCCATGAGGATCAGCATCGTTCCGACGGCGAGCACGGTGATGACGATGAGGGCGAGCCCGACGGGATTGCGGGCGTTGTAGTAATAGCGGTTCGTTCCCCACTGGCTCCGCTTGAAGACCGGTTCGTCGTCGTGGTGCACAGGCTGTCTCCCAGTCGAAGCTTCTTGGTGATCCATCCGATGTCGATTCCGGTCGAGGGTAGATCACTGGGTCGGACGCGGTCGTCGTGGCGCAGCACCCGTCCGTGGGGTGGGCGCCAGTTGAAGGCGGGCCGGTCCGTGCGGAATCCGCCGAGGGTGTCGGTCGAGGATGCCGACTGCCGGCCGGTGGCGGTGGGGCCGACGGCGAGTACCCGCCACTCATGCTCCTTGAAGGCCGCGTGTATCGAGCGGCCTTCGAGTTCGGGATGGCCGGCCACATCCACGACGGTGAACAGGAGGGAGCCGCGTTCCACCGGCATGACGCCCAGAACGTGGCGGCCCATCATCGCGGCGGCGAAGGACGGCGCGGCCAACGCCGAGACACTGCGGCTGCGGGTGAGTGCCTCCGGGTGTCCGGCGCGCAGGGTGCGGGAGACGGTGGCGGCGAAGTCGTCGTCGTACAGGCGCATCACCGCGCGCACGCGGGGGTTGCTCTCGCGGGCGGCCATGACGATGTCGAGGTTCTCGCCGTCGTCATGGGTGAGGACGAGCAAGGATCTGCTGGTGCCTATGCGGGCGAGGTCGAGCACCCCGGGAGCGGCGGCGTCCTCGAGCAGCAGGTGCACGCCGAGCTCGCGTGCCAGCGCGACTCCTCGGGCCTGCGGGTCCCGCTCGATGACCACCACCGTGTGGTCAGTCGTGCACAGCTGTGCCAGGGCGCGCGTGCCGATCTTGCCGAGGCCCACCAGGACGATGTGGTCGCGCAGGGCCGCGTCCGGTACGTGGTTGGCCGATGCGGCGCGAAAGGCCAGCGTGGCGTTCATCGCGGCGGCCACGACGAGGGGGAGCACGGCCAGGCCGACGAAACCGGCGATGAGCTGGAGGACTTGGCGAGCCGTGGACTCCTCGGTCGCCGGGTCGCCCATGGTGAAGATGTCCAGGAGGGGCAGGTACACCGACTTCCAGAGGGGACCGTCCTCCACGAGGGCCGTCACCGTGGCGAGGAGGACCACGGCCACGCCGAGGATCCCGAAGACGGCGGTCACTTCGCGGGAGACGAAGATCCTCCACGGCAGGTGCCCGAACCGGTCCCGCAGCCAGCCTCGGTAGTCCCGTCGGCGTCGGGAGGGGGACTCCGGCGCGTGGTGCTGGGTGACCTCTTCGAGCATGAGGCGGCCGTGTGTGAACTGGCGGTGGTAGGCGGTCGCCGTATCGGGGAGCAGCTGGGTGCCGTTCGCGCCGGGGGTCTCCGCGCTGTCCCCGCCCTGCGGGTCGTCCATGTGGGTGCCGGAGAGGACGGCGAGCGTGGCCAGGTCCGTTGCATGCGGCGGGGTCCCGGCGGGGCGTACGACACCGCGGAACACCTTGCCCTCGACCTGGAGGGTGGGCCCGTGTCCGACCGCGGCCGCGGCGACCAGTTCAGGGACGGCTGTGTCGGCGTCGGAGAGGATCTTCGTGGACGCGTCGATGAAGCCGTCGTCATACGGGGAACGCGCGGCCGCCGCCCGGTCGAGGAGAAGTTCGAGGTGGCGGCCGCGCTCCCGGTTGAACATGCGGATGACGAGGCGTACGTGCGGGTTGATGCTGCGGGCGAGCAGGGCCGCGGTCGTGTTCACCTGGTCGTCGCCGTAGGTCAGCGCGAGCGCCGCGGCACGCTCCACGCCGGCCTGCCGAAGGGCCTGTTCATCGGGGCGGGCGGAGACGAGCAGCTCTACGGGGGAGCGCGGATCGCGGTGCAGGGCGGCGACCTCGCTGCCGTGCCCCTCGCGCCGCGAAGGCAGTACGACCGTGACGGCCTCGCCGCAGACGGCGTCGAGCTCCTGTGCCAGGCGGTGCGCGAGTCCGTCGTCGCCGCAGATGATCATGTGCTGGGAGCGCTGCCCGGGTTCGGCTCGCAGGTGGAGGGTCGAGGTCATGCGGTCAGGGCCGTCCCGCTGTCACCTGGGCGGCGACGGGCAGGGAAAGGACCATGGTGAGACCTCCGCCAGGGGTGTCCTCGGGGGTGAGCGTGCCGTCCATGGCCTCGGTGAGTCCCCTGGCCAGGGCGAGGCCCAGGCCGAGTCCGGCCGTGTTGTCGCGGTCGCCGAGGCGCTGGAACGGCTCGAAGGCGCGCTCACGGTCGTCGGCGGCGATGCCAGGGCCGTGGTCGGCGATCCGGACTTCGACCTGCCCTGCCAGGGCGCTGGCCGTCACCAGTACCGGACGGTCAGCGGGCGCGTGGCGGACGGCGTTGCCGACGAGGTTGGCCAGTACCCGTTCGAGGAGGGGCGGATCGGCCAGCAGGGCCGGTACCGCTTCCAGGGTTTGTACGTCGATGGCGGGCCGGTGTCCGGGGCTGAGGCCCAGCGAGTCGAGCGCGACGGGAAGGACCTCCTCGAGTGTGGTGGCCCGCAGGTCGAGGGTGAGGGCGCCGGCTTGCAGCCGGCTGAGATCGAGCAGGTTCTCCACCAGGCGGTTCAGCCGGTGCAGTGACACCTCGGCGGATTCCAGCAGTTCGTCCCGGTCCTGGGCGGAGAACTCCACCTCCTGATTGCGCAGGGAGCCGACTGCGGCCAGTGCCCCGGCCAAGGGGGTCCGCAGGTCGTGGCTGACGGCGCGGAGCAGGGCGGTGCGCAGGCGGTCGGCCGCCTTGATCGGTTCGACTTCGGCCGCCACCTCGGCTGCGGCCTCGGTCAGACGGGCCCGCTCGACCGCGGCGCCGACGTGCGCGGCGAAGGCGGCCAGGACACGGCGTTCGGAGTACGGCAGCGCACGGCCGCGCAGGACGAGGAAGGCCTCGGGGCCTGCTGCCACCACGAGGGCGGAGTCCGCCGCGCTGTGGGGGCGGCGGCCGCGGTCCGTGCCCGGGTCAGGGGCTTCGGCGGTCAGCTCGACGGTGTCCATGCCGAAGGTCTCCCGAGTGCGTTCCAGCAGGGCCGGGATCGTCTGGTCGCCGCGGACGATGCTGCCGGCGAGCGACGACATGGTCTCCGCCTCGGCCGTCGCCCGCGCCGAGCGGCGGGAGAGCCTCAGGGACCGGTCCGCCGCGGCGGCCACCGTAGCGGCGACGACGGCGAACACCACCAGCGCCAGCACACTGTCCGGGTCGCTCATGGTGAACTCGCCGATCGGCGGCATGAACCAGTAGTTCAGCAGCAGTGCGGCGGTGAGCGCCGCGATCAGGGCCGAGACCACTCCGCCGATGCAGGCCACGCCGACGATGGCCACCAAGAACAGCAGTGCCTCGCTGGTGAGGTTCAGCGTGCCGCGCATGCGGTCGAGGGCGAGCGTGAGCAGTAAGGGGAGCAGCAGGGCGGCCACCGGCCCGGCGATGAGCCGGGATGTGGGGAGCGTACGGCGCCGGGAGGGCAGGAGGCGGCCGTGGCCGGCCCGTTCGTGCGTGACCATGTGGACGTCGATGTCCTCGGACAGCGCCACCACGGTCTCGCCGATGCCCCGGCCGGTGAGGAATCGTTCCAGCCGACGGCGGCGGCTTGTACCGAGGACCAGCTGGGTGGCGTTCTCTGCCATGGCGAAGTCCACCAGTGCGGTGGGTACTTCGTCACCGACGACGGAGTGGTAGCTGCCGCCGAGGTCCTCGACGAGGGCCCGTTGTCCGGCCAGGGCCGCGTGGGAGACGCCTGCGGCGAGCCCGTCGCTGCGCGCGACGTGCACGGCCAGCAGTTCACCGCCGGCGGAGCGGCCCGCGATGCGTGCCGCCCGCCGGATGAGGGTCTCGCCCTCGGGTCCGCCGGTGAGGGCCACCACGACCCGTTCCCGGGTCTCCCAGACATCCCCGATGCCGTGCTCGGTGCGGTATTTGTGCAGGGCCTCGTCCACCCGGTCGGCCAGCCAGAGGAGCGCCAACTCCCGTAGCGCGATGAGGTTGCCGGGGCGGAAGTAGTTGGCGAGGGAGGCGTCGATCCGTTCCGGGGGATAGATGTTGCCGTGCGCCATCCGGCGGCGGAGTCCCTCGGGAGGTATGTCGACCAGCTCGATCTCGTGGGCGCGACGTACGAACTCGTCGGGCACGGTCTCGCGTTGCGGAACACCGGTGATCTTCTCGACGACGTCGCTGAGGGACTCCAGGTGCTGGATGTTGAGGGTCGTCACAACGTCGATCCCGGCGGCGAGGATCTCCTCGACGTCCTGCCACCGCTTCGGGTGCCGGCCCGCCCCCGGGACGTTGGTGTGGGCGAGCTCGTCGATCAGCACCATCTGGGGCCGTCTGGACAGGAGTGCCTCCCTGTCCAGTTCGGCATACCGGCCGCCGCGGCACTCGTGTCCGGCGCGGGGGAGGCTCTCCAGACCGTCGAGCTTCGCTTCGGTGTGCCGGCGCCGGTGGCACTCGACGAAGCCGGCCACCACGTCCGACCCCCGGGCCGCCCGGCGGTGGGCCTCGTCGAGCATCCGGTAGGTCTTGCCGACGCCGGGGGCGGCCCCGAGGAAGACCTTGAGTCTTCCGGGGCGCGCGACGGTCTGTCGGTCCTGGGTCCCCGGCTCCGCCTCCGGGCTGGACGCCTGGGTGGTCGCCATCGTCAGAACTTCTCCGGGAAGAACACGGCCAGGATCAGATAGCCCCCCAGACAGACCGCGACGACGATTCCTACGATGGTTTCCGTACTCACGCGTACCCGACTCCTCTGTGCGCCCTCAACCTGACCAGCGAACACCAGCGATACCGTGAACAGAACCTCCCTGACGCGCTCCTGACGGCCCTCGGCCGGGACTTTGACGGTGTATTGACGGCCGGTGCGCCGATAGGGTGAAGGCGGTGTGCCGGGAAGTCTGGTCGGCGTCGCGGGCCGCGTGGCCCGCGTCGAATCGGTGGGGGCTTCACATGCGCAGCGTCGGTACGGTCTTGTTCCTCGTGGTGCTGGCCACGGTCGTGGCCACGGGGGCCCGTCGGTGGCGAATTCCCGCCCCCTCACTGCTCGTTGTCGCGGGCCTCGTGGTCGCGCTGATCCCGGGCACTCCGGAGATCCGGGTCAGTCCCGAACTGATCGGTCTCGTCGTCCTGCCGCCCCTGCTGTACGCGAGCGCCGAGGAACTGTCCTGGCGCGAACTGCGCCTGGTGTGGAAGCCGGTAAGCGTCCTCGCGGTCGGTCTGGTGCTGGCCTCGGCGGCCGCGGTCGGGGCGGTGGCATCGCTGCTCACCCCACTGACCTGGCCGATGGCGCTGGTCCTGGGGGCCATCCTCGCGAGTACGGACCCGGTGGCCGTCACCGCACTCGGCCGCCGACTCGCCCTGCCGCCCCGCGTCCAGGTCCTCGTACAGGCCGAGAGCCTCTTCAACGACGCCACGTCGCTCCTGCTCTTCCGGGTCGCGGTCGTCGTCGCAGCGGCCTCGGCGGGGTTCTCCTGGCGGGCGGCGGGCACCGAGTTCGCGCTGCTCGCCGGCGGAGGCATCCTGATCGGCGGAGCGGTCGCGGGGGTCGTGGCGTTGATCCGGCGCAGGACCGAGGACCCCGTGCTGGAGACCGTCATCGCCCTGGTGACGCCGTACGCCGCCTACGTGCTGGCGGAGGCGGTGCACGCGTCCGGCGTGACCTCCGTCGTGGTGGCGGGCGTGGTGCTCGGCGGCCGGGCCGACCGGTTCACCAACGCCCCCATACGGATCCAGCTGCACGCGGTGAACGGCACCGTGGTCTTCCTGCTGGAGAGCGTGGTCTTCAGTCTGATCGGCCTCACCCTGCCGGGGCAGGTCGCCGCGCTCGGCGCTGCCGACCGGCTCTGGCCCCTGTACGCGCTGGTGGTCGCCGTGACGCTGATCGCAGTACGCCTGCTGTGGGTGCTGCCGCTGTCGGCCGTCGTCCAGCGGAGCGCGGGTGCGCGTGCCTCCTGGCGGATCCCGGTCGTGCTGACCTGGGCGGGCACGCGGGGCGTCGTCCCCCTGGCCGCGGCCCTCTCCATCCCCGTCGCGGCGGACGACGGCAGCCTGCTCGGTCAGCGCCCGCTGGTGCTCGTACTGACCACCTCGGTGGTGGTGGTCACCCTGGTTGCCCAGGGCTTCACCCTCGCCGACGTGGTCCGCCGCTCCGGAATCGCCCTCGAACCCGACCACACCGAGCGCGAGGAGGCCTCCGCCCGGTGCAGCCTCGCCGCCGCGGGCATCCGGCGGCTGGATGAGATGTCCGACCTCGAAGCCGTACCGGACGTGGTGGCCGACCGGCTCCGGCGCAGCCTGCAGGCCCGCCTGGAGCACGCCCGCGACCGCCTGGAGGAAGCCGACCCGGCCGGATCGGCGGAGCACGTCTACCGGCTGCTGCGCCGCGACCTGATCCGGGTGGAGGCCGTAGAACTCCAACGCCTCTACGACGACCACCGCATCAGCGACACCACCCGCCGACGGCTCCAGCGCTCCCTGGACCTGGAGGAGGCGCGCCTCGACCTGGCGACCTGAGATGCACAGGTGAGTACGCCGTTCACGCGGGTACCGGGCTCGCCCGGACCGTACGCGCCCTGGCGCGGCCCGTGACGTGGTGGACGTACTCGCGGCTCAGCCGGAACCCCGCCGACCAGGCAAGGAGCCGGCTGGGCCGGTTGTCGCGAGAGCAGCACCAGCTCGCGGCGCGTCCACGGCCCCGGATGTCCGCGGTCAGGCCTGCGACGCAGGCGAGTGCGAGGTGCTCGCGCCGCCGGTCGGGCACGGTGACCACCGCGATGTCCTCGTAGGCGCTGCCGAGGAAGTAGGTGCAGGCGACGGAGAGGATCCGGTCCTTCGCGAATGCGGCCCAGCCGTGGCCGGAGGCGGCGAGGCCGGCGGGCCCGCCCCAACTGGCGTGGATCCAGGCGTTCTCGGAGTGCAGCTGGGCGAGCGCTGGAGCGTCCCCGGGCACCAGGCGCCGTACCGTGACGCCACGCAGTGGCCGGGGGAGCAGCGCCCGTGCCTGGTGGACGTAGACCATGCGTTCCCAGGGGTCGACACGCTCGAAGGAGGCGCCGAGCGAGGGCCAGAACCGTGCGGGTGCTTCCACGTACTGGTTGGCGAACCGGCTCAGGGTACCCGGGGCGAGCGCGCTCGGGTCGCCGCGCAGCAGCACGTGGTCCGCGCAGGTGACGGCGAGGACGCGGGGCCGGTCGGGGCGGTCGGCCCACCAGACGCCGGAACCCGTGGTCAGCACGTGCTCGGCGAGGGCCCCGGGGCCGGGTGAGCCCGTGGGGAACCAGCGGCTCAGGGCGGGCAGCTGCTGCGGGGCGATTTCGATCATGAACTGTCTCCAGTGGTACGCGGGAATGTGGGCGCGGCGCGGCATCCGACTGCCGACCGGGCGGACGGAACCGGGGCGTGCGAAGAGTGCGGCCCCGTGCCCGCCAGGGATGGGGGCGGGCACGGGGCGTGAGCGGCAGCCCGACTTACGGGCGGAGGGGCGGGCGGCCGCGAACGGGGCGGTGCGTCAACGCACCGGCAGGTGAGCAGCGCGCGAGGCCGGGCGCACCGTATGCGGTGGCCGGTCGTCGTGGCGCAGAGCGCTGTTCACGTCATTCATCCAACTGCCTTGCGAGGCCGGACTCAAGGAGGCCGCCCCGACCTTGACACCGCTCTGACACGGCTCTGATACGGGCGGACCGGGAGGGTTCCGGCCTCCCGGGCCATGTGTGCTCCGGGGTGGCATCAGCTGTGCGTCAAGAAGGGGCTGATCGCCATCAGGGGGGCGTCAAGGTCACGGCCGTCGGCGTATGGAGGTCGTCAACGCCTGCCGAGGCGGACCGAATCCGCTGTTCTCTGGTGATCGCATGTCCATGGGGGACGTAACGACGGGAAGGTGGCACGCCGATGACCCGGGTGCTGGTGGTGGACGACGAGCCGCGGCTCGCACGGTTGCTGGTCATCAATCTGAAGGCGCGCACGTACGAGGTGGACTGCGCGCACGACGGGCGCGCGGCTCTGGACGCCGTGGCGGCGCGACGCCCGGACGCCGTCCTGCTGGACCTCGGGCTGCCCGACATGGACGGGATCGAGGTGCTTACGCGGCTTCGCATATGGTCACAGGTGCCCGTCCTGGTGGTCTCCGCCCGCCACGGTTCCGAGGAGAAGATCCAGGCCCTGGACGCGGGCGCCGACGACTACATCACCAAGCCCTTCAGCATGGACGAGCTGATGGCCAGGCTGGGAGCCGTCGTCCGTCGCACACCGGCACGGGGCACGGACGCCGTGGACGAATCGGTCGTGGAGACCGAGGAGTTCACCGTCGATCTCCTCGCGAAGAAGGCCAGACGCGGAGGGGCGAACATCAGGCTCACACCGACGGAATGGCACCTCCTGGAGGTCCTGATCCGCAACCGGGGCAAGCTCGTCAGCCAGCGCCGGCTGCTCCAGGAGGTGTGGGGATCCTCGTACGGAACCCAGACCAACTACCTCCGGGTGTATATGGCGCACCTCAGGCGGAAGCTTGAGGCGGACCCATCGCACCCGCGCCATCTGATCACCGCCCCCGGTATGGGGTACCGCTTCGACGCGTGAGCGGGGTGAAGGCGGCGGGGGCGCTGACAAGGACCCGTAAGTACCACGTCAAGGCCCCATCAATTTGGATTCCCTCCGCATATGGTGTCCATCAACGCGCCTGGTGAGTAGAACAGTTGAGCCAGATGCTGGCGTGCACGCGGGGCCGTACGAACGGCCCGGGTGTGGGCTGGAGAGTGCGTGACGATCACCGCCGGTACCGAACAGGCCGAGGTAGCCGGGGCCCCGGGAGCTCTCACCGAGAGCCCCGCACCCGAAGCTGGCGAACCTGGGCCACTGCGACCGCTCACTGGAGAGGAACGCGGGGGAGGATCGTCGGGACTGCGGCCTCCTGCCGCGATCGTCCGGGCGGCCCGGCTGATCGCCGACCGCTACCGGGCCACCCTGCTCGGCCGACTGCGCCTCGCACGCGCAGCCTGCGTTCTCCCTGCCGCCGGGCTGCTGATCCTGCTCGTGGTCGCGGCGACGGGGGCGGACACCAGTTGGGGGGAGACGGCCCAGCGCGACGCGCCCCGTACGATCTCCGCGACCCAACTCAACCTCGCTCTGAACGACATGGACGCCCAAACGGCGAACATACTGCTCTCCAGCGGAGATTCGGGCACCGGTGAGGGACGCTTCGAGGAGTCGTACACGAAGGCCAACGGCTTCTACCGGGAGGCCCAGGAGACCATCAGCCGCTCCCTGCGGACGCTCGCCGCCTCCTCGGAAGGTGACCCGGCCACCGAGGTCGTCGTCGTTACGCTCACCGACGACTTCGCGCACTACCAGGAGCTGCTCGGGCGGGCCCTGGAGAACGACAGCCATGCCGGAGGCAAGGACGCCGCGCGCGAGGACTACCGGACCGCGACCGATCTCCTCGCCGCGCGGCTGCTGCCGCAGGCCCGCAAGCTCGTCGACGCGAACAACGCGGTGTACGAACGGCGGTACGCCACGGCGCGGAGCGACCTCGCCGTGCAGCGGATCGCCGAAGCCGTCATCGGGGTCCTGCTGATCGCCGCGCTCGTGCTGCTCCAGGTCCGCCTGGCCCGCCGCTTCCACCGGGTCTTCAACCCGGGCCTGATTGCTGCCACCCTCTGTGGCGTGGTCGCGGTGGTGTCCGGAGCGCAGTTGCTCACGATCACCAACGACCGTATGAAGGTGGCCCGCCGGGACTCCTTCGACTCCGTCATCGCACTGTCGCGGTCCAAGGCGATCGGCTACGACGCCAACGCGGACGAGAGCCGCTACCTCCTGGACCCGGACCGACGCGCCGCGTACGAGCTGTCCTTCCTCGACAAGTCGCAGCAGTTGTACGGGATCCCGGGCGCCGGACTCGACACGTACGACCGGAAGCTCGACGAGCTCTGGGCGGCGTACCGGAAGGACCGCGAGGACAAGCGGTTCACCGGTGAGTACCGGCGCGAGCTGGACAACATCACCTTTGCGGGGGAGCGGGAGGCCGCCGAGAAGACCATCGAGGCGTACGCCGTCTACCAGCGCGACGACCGGACGATGCGGCGACTGGTGGCCGAAGGGAAGCAGCGAGAGGCCACGGTCTTCTGCATCGGCTGGGCGTCGGACACTTCCAACGCCCACTTCGGCGGATGGATGAAGGCTCTGGACGAGGTCACCGCCGTCAACCAGCGGCACTTCGACCTAGCCGTCCAGGAAGGCCGCGGGGCGCTGAACACGCGGGGCCCGCTGGCCGGCGCGTCGCTGCTGCTCGCGGCCGGGTTGACGGTGCTGGGGCTGCGGCGCCGACTGGCCGAGTTCCGGTGAGTGTTACAGCCGCGTGGACGATCATCGTGCTCGATGATCCCGCTCATACAAGGTCCGCCAGCCGGCCGGGGTGTTCCTCGGTCACGAGGTGGCCGGCGTCCGGGATGACGTGCAGGTCGGTGCCGAGCAGGGTCCGGACGGCCGGGGCGAGCCGTCGCGGTGGCAGGAAGATGTCGTGCGTTCCCGTGGCGACCAGCCGGGGAACGGCATACGCCGGAAGGTCTGCCATGCCAGGAGCTCCACTCGAGCGGGAGTGGCGTGCGACCAGAGTCATCCACTCCACCAGCTCCTCGCGCGGCTGGTGGCCGGGCGCGAGCATGGCCCGCAGGAGCCGGGTGCTGCGCGCCTGAGTCGGTCGGACGAACCAGGCGGCGGAGACGGCGAGCAGCCCGGGAGTGAGGCGCAGCCTGCCCAGTCCGCCGGGGGAGACGAGCACGAGACGGTCGATGCGCGGCGACGGGCTGGACAGCGCGATGGCGGCGCCGAAGGAGTGCCCGACCACCACCACGGGACCCGTCGCGGCGGCCGCGTCGAGGACCTCGCTCAGCCAGGTGCCGTACCACGAGAGGCGGCCGCCGGAGATCCCGCGTTCCCCGGAGCTGAGACCGGGCTGTCCGGGTACGTCCGGCAGGACGAGCCGATGGCCGGCCGCGACCAGGGCGGTTGCCAGGGGAAGAGATGCGGCGGCGTTGAAGTTCGTACCCGGCACGAAGACCACCGTGGTCGGGCCGGAACCGGCGCTCACCAGGTGGGTCTGTGCTCCACCGGCCGTCAAGGTCGCCCGCTCGTGCGGCACCGGCCATGCGTCGAGCCGGTCGGTGCACCAGCGGCGGATGTGCTCGCGGCCCGCCGTGCTGCGGTAGATGGAGTCCACCCGGTGAGTATCGCTTCTCATCCTGCCGCTTCCCTTCCGGTTGCCGCAGGTGTGCCGACGGCGTAGTGGGCGTACTCCCGCTCCGGACGGAAATCGGCGGTCCAGGCGAGCAGGCGTCCCGGGCGGTTGCTCGCGGAGCAGGTCCAGCTGGGCGTGTGGCCGCGGGCCGCTATGTCCGAGCACAGGGCGTTGACGCAGTCGAGGGCCAGGTACTGCAGGCGCGGGTCCGGCACGGTGACACAGGCGACGTCCTCGTAGGCAGTGCCGAGGAAGTAGGTGCAGGCCAGGGCCACGATGCGGTCATTGTGGAAGGCGGCCCAGGCGTAGCCGGAGCGGGCTAGGGCGTCCGGTCCGCCCCAGGTGCGATGTATCCAGCCCATCGCGGTCGGGAGGGTAGTGAGCGCGCGCGTGTCCCGGGCGTTCAGCCTGCGTATGGTCGCGCCCCTGGGCGCCCGGGTGGCCGGTACGGGGGAGCTCTTGACGTACACCATGCGCTGCCACGGCACGACCCGGTCGAAGGCGGCCCCGATGAGGGGAAGGAAGCGGCCCGGAGCCTCGATGGAGCGGTCGGCGAAGACCGCGAGATCCTGCGGTGTCAGGGCCTGGGGGTCTCCGCGCAGGAGTACGTGGTCCCCGCATTCGGCGGCGATGACGCGCGGTTGGATGACGCGGTCCACCCACCAGCGGCCGGCCTCGGTGGTCAGGACGTGCTCGGTGAGGGCGGCTGAGCCCGGAGCCCCCGTGGGGTACCAGCGGAGGAGGTCCGGGAGTCGGTGGGACGGCAGGTTGATCATGAGGTTCCTTGTCGGTACATGGCGGCGGGGCGGCCTTGGTCAGAGGCCGCCCCGCGGAACGGGCTGGTGGCTAGCAGCAGGGTTTGCTGCCGTGGTTGGACCCCTTCTTGCGGCGGGATCTCTTCTTACGGGCGCGCTTGGACATGGCTGTGGATCCCTTCAGGCGGTGTGGCCGACGAGGAGGTCGGCGAGCTTGTTGAGGCGCTTGATGGTGCGGTCCTCGGTGGCGGCGGCGGCCGGGGCGACGCGCTCGGAGCGGTCGTAGTAGGCGCCGTTGACGATCTCGGTGGCCGGGTCGCAGAGCCGTACGACGTGCTCGGCACCTTCGGCGGCCGGCGCGCCCTCGTGTCCGTAGAGGGGGAGCAGGCCGGTGTCGCAGATGCCGGGGTTGACGGAGACGGCGGTGACGCGCGGGTCGGCGGCGAAGACGGTCAGGGCCAGCTGCGACTGGGCGTACGCGGCGAGGCGGGAGTAACGCCGGACCCGCTGCGGGTCGTTCCACTGGATGGCCCCTGAACGGTGCAGTGCGGAGGAGACGTTGACGACGCGCCCGCCGGGGTCGGTGGTGAGGGCGGGCTCCAGGAGGTTCGTGAGGAGGTAGTGGGCGAGGAAGTTGACCTGGAAGGAGATCTCGTTGCCGTCTGCGGTGAGCGTGTGGCGCTCGGGCGCGGCGATGGCAGCGTTGTTGACGAGCGCGTCCAAGCGCGGGTGGTCCCGTACGACGGCGTGAGCGAGGTTCTCGACCTCGTCCAGGCGGGCGAAGTCGGCGGCGAGCGGACGCAGTAGAGCGGCGGAGATGCCTGCGGAGGCGATCAGCCGGTCGGTCGCGGCCTGCGCCTCTTCGGGGGTGCGGCCGTGGACGAGGACGGTGGCGCCGAGTTCAGCGAGTTGGCGGGCGCTCTCGTAGCCGATGCCGGAGGTGGCTCCGGTGACGAGGACGGTACGTCCGGACAGGGATGCGGGCAGGGATGAGGACATGTCGATTCCTGGAAGCAGGCATGGCTGACGCCCCCGGCACCCCGGCTTGAAGCAGGGGCGTGGGCTCAGGTCATGCGGTGGAGGTGAGGATGCGTACGAGGCCAAGACCGGCACCCCTCGGGGACAGTCGGCAGATACGCGGAGGACGCGCGGCCGCTATCAGTCGGCCGGGCGGACAGCGGGCGCCGTCGGCTGCACCGGATTCGGTGGCCGATCGTCGTAGCGCGGACCGCTGTTCATGAGTCCATCCCAGCGTACGGGGGATGTGGCGGCAAGCTCCTGAACGGGACTTTGACGGCCTCCTGATGGCCGTCGGGTGAAGGGGTGAGTCCGGTCTTCCTGCAGGTCATCAGGGCCGCATCAAAGATCGCCGGTCGCGCGGAAGGAACGCGTCAAGAGGTGTTGTCGAGGCCGTCGGCCGGAAGCAGACTGGCGGAGCGACGGAGCCGGGTGACGGCCCGGCGGTACGCGGCTGGAGGTCGGTGACCTGAACACCGACAGGAGGCGCATGGCCCGACCGTGGGGGTAGGGGTCGATGCGACCGCGGACCGGTCAACGTCGTACAACACATGAGCCGTCCGGCTTCCGGTGGGGGATACCGGAGCCGGACGGCTCGCGTGTTTCCAGGCCCCTGCGTGCACCGAGCTTCCTCATCGGCAAGTACTTGCTAGTATGGAAAGTAGATGCCGGGGTGGCAGCTCAAGGTTGCCCGGCGGCGACGGGAGGGGTGGGCCATGCCTGAACAGGCCGATGCGGTCGCATCGTTGAAGGGGATCGCGCGGATCGAGTCGGCCGCGAGGGGGCGGAGCGGCTGGTACGCCGGGTACCTCTGGTTGTTCGCCGTGTGGCAGCTCGTCCTCGTGCCGACGGTACTGATGTGGCACGGGCCGACGGGGACCATCGTCAGCACGCTGGCCAACGCCCTTGTGGTCATGGGGCTGTCCCTGTTCGCGACTCGGCAGCCCGTGGTCCCGCGCGGGTACGGAGGCCGTCACCTCAGAGTGATCGGCGTCTGGGCGGTCGCCTACGTCCTGGCCCTCGTGCTCGGCCTCACCGTCTTCCTGGACAGCATCGCTTTCGCGGCCGTGGCCGCCGTCGCGTGCGCGCTGCCGGCCGCCGCGGCAGCCTGGCGGGAGGCGCGCGCCGTATGACGCCGAAAGCTTCGACGGGTGCCGGTCAGGGACCCCATCCGCGACACGGACTCGCGCCCCTTCTGGAGTCGTCGGTCCGCCTGTCGATCATCGCGGCGCTCGCTGCCGTGGAGAAGGCCGAGTTCGCCTATGTCCGGGATCTCGTTGAGATCACCGACTCCACCTTGTCGAAACAGGTCTCGCGCCTGGAAGAAGCGGGCTGGGTGACGGTAGAGAAGGGGCAGGTCGGGCGCCGGCCCCGGACCTGGCTGTGTCTGACCGGGGAGGGACTGGCCACCTATCGGCGCCACCTCGCCGCGCTGACGGCGATCGCGGGCCCACTGCACTGAGACGAGCGACGATCGCCGGCCACGGGAAGTGACCGGCGATCGCCGGGACCGAGCCTGGTCGGCGGTCGCCGTGATGTCAGGTGACCGCCGAGGTCGGGAGTTCCGCGGTGACCGGCGGGGCGCTGCCCGCGATGGGGAGGGTGATGACCATGGTGAGGCCGCCGCCGGGGGTGTCTTCGGCGGTGAGTGTGCCGCCGATGGCCTCGGTGAAGCCGCGGGCGACGGCGAGGCCGAGGCCGACTCCGGCTCCGCGTGGGGCATCGCCGTGGCGTTGGAAGGGTTCGAAGATGCGGTCCTTGGCTTCGTCGGGGACCCCGGGGCCCCGGTCGACGACGCGCAGTTCGACGCGGCTGGCGAGGGCGCTGGCCGAGACGTTGACCGGTTGGCCGGCTGGGCTGTACTTGACGGCGTTCTCGACGATGTTGGCGACGGCCCGTTCCAGCAGGCCGCGGTCGACGGCGATCATCGGCAGGGTTTCGGGGATGTCCAGGAGGACGCTGTCCTCTGGTACGCCGCCCAGCGCCATCGGGACGACCTCGTCGAGGTCGGTCTCGCGGATCAGCGGGACGACGGTGCCGGTGTTGAGGCGGGACATGTCGAGGAGGTTCCCGATCAGGGCGGCGAGGCGGTCGGCGCCGTCCTCGATGCCCTCCAGGAGCTCGGCCTTGTCCTCTTCGGACCATTCGACGTCGGCGGAGCGCAGGGAGCTGACGGAGGCCTTGATGCCGGCGAGCGGGGTGCGCAGGTCGTGGCTGACGGCGGCGAGCAGGGCGGTGCGGATGCGGTTGGCCTCGGCGAGCCCGCGGGACTTCTCGGCCTGGTCCACGAGGCGCTGGCGGTCGAGTACGACGGCTGCCTGGGCGGCGAAGGCGCCGAGGACCCGGCGGTCCTCGGCCGGGAGCACCCGGCCGGTGAGGGCGAGGGCCATGTTGTCGCCGATGGGCAGGTCCACGTCCGCGTCCTCGGGGCGGCTGACGGCGCCGGTGCCGACGGATGCGGCCGTGGTCCACGGGTCGACCTCGCTGGTGCGTTCCAGGAGGACGACCGACTGCATGGCGAAGGTTTCGCGGAGGCGCTCCAGGAGGGCGTCGAGGGAGTCCTCGCCGCGCAGGACGCTGCCCGCGAGGAAGGACAGGATCTCGGATTCGGCGCGCAGCCTGGCGGCCTGGTGGGTGCGCCGGGCGGCCAGGTCGACCACGGATGCCACCGACACGGCCACGCCCACGAAGATCGCGATGGCGACGATGTTCTTCGGGTCCGAGATGGTGAACTCGTGCAGCGGCGGGGTGAAGTAGTAGTTCAGGAGCAGGGAGCCGAAGGCCGCCGAGGCAAGTGCGGGGAGCAGTCCACCGAACAGTGCCGCCGCCACCGTGAAGGTGAGGAAGAGCAGCATGTCGTTCGCGAGCCCGATGTCGGGGACGATCTGGTTGAGCAGGACGGTCAACAGCGCGGGGCCGGCGATACCGGCCACCCAGCCCCAGATGATGCGCGAGCGCCCCAGCCGCGCCCCTCGGGCGACCGGGAGACCCCGGCCCTTGGCGGCCTCGTCGTGGGTGACGATGTGGACGTCGAGGTCGGGTCCCGATTCGCGGGCCACGGTGGCGCTGACGCCGGGGCGGAAGACGGACTGCCAGGAGCGGCGGCGGCTGACGCCGAGCACGATCTGGGTGGCGTTGCACCCGCGGGCGAACTCCAGGAGTGCGTCGGGGACGCTGTCGCCTATGACGTGGTGGAAGGTGCCGCCGAGGTCTTCCACCAGGGTCCGCTGGACGGCGAGTTCCTTGGGGGAGGCGGAGGTCAGGCCGTCACTGGCGGCGATGTAGACGGCGAGGACCTCGCCGCCGGAGCCCTTCTCGGCGAGGCGGGCGGCGCGGCGGATGAGCGTACGGCCTTCCGGGCCGCCGGTGAGGCCGACGACGATGCGTTCGCGGGCCTGCCAGGTGGAGCGGATGTTGTGCTCGCCGCGGTACTCCTGGAGGTACTCGTCGACCCGGTCGGCCACCCAGAGCAGGGCGAGCTCGCGCAGGGCGGTGAGGTTCCCCGGGCGGAAGTAGTTGGAGAGGGCCGCGTCGACCTTGTCGGGCTTGTAGACGTTGCCGTGGGCCATGCGCCGGCGCAGGGCCTGCGGGGACATGTCGACCAGCTCGATCTGATCGGCCCGCCGGGCGACTTCGTCGGGGACCGTCTCGCGCTGACGGACCCCGGTGATCGTCTCGACCACGTCGCCCAGCGATTCGAGGTGCTGGATGTTGACGGTGGAGACGACGTCGATGCCGGCCTGGAGCAGTTCCTCGACGTCCTGCCAGCGCTTGGCGTTGCGCGAGCCCGGTACGTTGGTGTGCGCGAGCTCGTCCACCAGCGCGACGGCGGGGCGGCGCGCGAGGATCGCGTCGACGTCCATCTCGGTGAAGGTGGAGCCGCGGTACGCGATCTCGCGCCGCGGGACGAGTTCGAGGCCGTGCAGCATGACTTCGGTGCGCGGGCGGTGGTGGTGCTCGACGAAGCCGACGACGCAGTCGGTGCCCCGCTCGGTCCGGCGGTGCGCCTCGGAGAGCATCGCGTACGTCTTGCCGACGCCCGGTGCCGCGCCGAGGTAGATGCGGAGCTTGCCGCGTCCCATGTTCCGACTCTTCTTCTCTGCTGGTGATGGGGGCTCTGTTGTGGATCTTCGTGCGGGTGATCAGGGTTCGAAGCGGTATCCCATGCCCGGCTCGGTGATCAGATAGCGCGGGTGTGAGGGATCCGCCTCCAGTTTGCGCCGTAGCTGGGCCATGTAGACCCGCAGGTAGTTGGTGTTCTCCCCGTAGGTCGGTCCCCAGACTTCCAGCAGCAGCTGCCCCTGGCTGATCAGCCGACCCGGGTGGGTGATGAGGATCTCCAGCAGGTGCCATTCGGTCGGGGTCAGCCGCACGGTGCGCTCGCCCCGGTGCACCTTCTTCGCGATCAGATCGATGCTGAACTCGTCGGTCGTGACGACGGAGACCTCGGCCGACTGGGAGGCCTCGGGACCCTCCTGCCTGCGAGTGGCTGCCCGCAGACGGGCCAGCAGCTCGTCCATGCTGAACGGCTTCGTGACGTAGTCGTCCGCGCCGGCGTCCAGGGCGCGGATCTTGTCCTCCGAGGTGTGTCGGGCGGAGAGGACCAGGATGGGGACCTTGCTCCAGCCGCGGACACCCTTGATGACTTCAATGCCGTCCATGTCGGGCAGTCCGAGGTCGAGCACTATGACGTCCGGCTTGTGGGCGGCGGCGAGCCGCAGGGCCGTGCTGCCGTCGGCTGCTTCCTCGACCTCGAACTTGCGCGCCTGGAGGTTGATCTTCAGTGCGCGGACGAGCTGCGGGTCGTCTTCCACTACCAGCACCCGAGTCATCGGTGTGCAGCCTTTCCTTCGTTGCGGGCACGGCAAGAAGCCGACGGGGCACCGGGGGCTCCTCCCAGCGGTAGCTGGGGGAGCTTCGGCGCCCCGCCGGCTTCGTTACCGTGCGATGTGGAACATCAGCTCTTGGACAGCGCCTTCAGGGCGATGTTGAGCTCGAGGACGTTGACGCGGGGTTCGCCCATGAAGCCGAGCGTCCGGCCCTCGGTGTGGTCGGCGACGAGCTTCTCGACCTGCTTGACGTCGAGCTTGTTCTGCTCGGCGACCCGGTGGATCTGGAGCTTGGCGTACTCGGGAGAGATCTCCGGGTCCAGGCCCGAACCGGACGAGGTGACGGCGTCGGCCGGTACGTCCTCGGGCTTGACCTGGTAGGAGGCGGTGGAGTTGTCCGCGACCACGGCGTCCTTGGCGGCGACGACTTGGGCGCAGAGGGTGCCTTCCTCCGCCTGGTCGGTGCACTTGCCGTTGACCGCGCCGTTGTCGGCGGAGCGGTTGGTGGCGCCGGAGAGGATCAGTGCGTACTGGGTGTTGACGCTGTTGGCGCCGAGGCCGTTGGAGGGGCGGGGCTGGAACCACTTGAGGTCCGGCTTGGACGCTTCCTCCGCGTCGTTGGGGTCCTTCTTCGGCAGGTTGTAGGTCTGGCCGATGAGGGAGGAGCCGACGACCTGGCCGCTCTTGTCCTTGATCTCCGAGCCGTTGGCCTTGTTGTTGAAGGCGGCCTGGGCGATGCCGGTGACGGCGAGCGGGTAGATGACCCCGCAGATCACGGTCAGGACGAGGAGGGCGCGCAGGCCCGCGCCGATCAGGCGGAAGGTGCTGGATACGGAACTGTTCATGGCGGGATCAGCACGTTCCTAATCAGGAGAGGCCGGGGATGAGGGAGATGATCATGTCGATGATCTTGATGCCGACGAACGGGGCGATGAGGCCGCCGAGTCCGTAGAGGCCGATGTTGCGGCGGAGCATCTTGTCGGCGCTGGTCGGCTTGTACTGGACGCCCTTGAGGGCGAGCGGCACCAGGGCGATGATGATCAGAGCGTTGAAGATGACCGCGGAGAGGATCGCCGACTCCGGGGAGTGGAGGCCCATGATGTTGAGCTTGTCGAGGCCGGGGTAGACCACGGCGAACATGGCCGGGATGATCGCGAAGTACTTCGCGACGTCGTTGGCGATCGAGAAGGTGGTCAGGGCCCCTCGGGTGATCAGCAACTGCTTGCCGATCTCTACGATTTCGATGAGCTTGGTGGGGTTGGAGTCCAGGTCCACCATGTTCCCGGCCTCCTTGGCGGCCGAGGTTCCGGTGTTCATCGCCACGCCTACGTCGGCCTGCGCGAGGGCCGGGGCGTCGTTCGTACCGTCGCCCGTCATGGCGACGAGCTTGCCGCCGGCCTGCTCCCGCTTGATGAGGGCCATCTTGTCCTCGGGCGTTGCTTCCGCGAGGAAGTCGTCGACACCCGCCTCTTCGGCGATGGCCTTTGCGGTCAGCGGGTTGTCACCCGTGATCATGATGGTCTTGATGCCCATGCGCCGCAGCTCGTCGAAGCGTTCGCGCATGCCCTCCTTGACCACGTCCTTGAGGTGGATGACACCCAGGATCCGGGCGCCCTTCTCGTCCTTGACGGCGACGAGCAGCGGGGTGCCGCCGGCCTCGGAGATCCGGTTGGCGAGGAGGTCGGCGTCCTCGGAGACGTGGCCGCCCTGCTCCTTGACCCAGGTGATGACCGAGCCGGCCGCGCCCTTGCGGGTCTGCTTGCCGTCCACGTCCACGCCGGACATGCGGGTCTGGGCGGTGAACTCGATCCAGGTGGCGTGGGACAGCTCGCCCTGGTGGCGTTCGCGCAGGCCGTACTTCTCCTTCGCGAGGACCACGATCGAGCGGCCCTCGGGGGTCTCGTCGGCGAGCGACGAGAGCTGGGCGGCGTCGGCCAGTTCGGCTTCCGTCGTGCCCTTGACCGGGACGAACTCCGAGGCCTGGCGGTTGCCGAGGGTGATGGTGCCCGTCTTGTCCAGGAGGAGGGTGGAGACGTCACCGGCGGCTTCGACCGCGCGCCCGCTCATCGCGAGGACGTTGCGCTGCACGAGCCGGTCCATGCCCGCGATGCCGATGGCCGAGAGGAGGGCGCCGATGGTGGTCGGGATGAGGCAGACCAGCAGTGCGGTCAGCACGATCATCGACTGCTCGGCGCCCGCGTAGATGGCGAACGGCTGGAGAGTGACGACCGCGAGGAGGAAGACGATCGTCAGCGAGGCCAGCAGGATGTTGAGCGCGATCTCGTTGGGCGTCTTCTGCCGAGCCGCGCCCTCGACCAGCGCGATCATCCGGTCGATGAAGGTCTCGCCGGGCTTCGTCGTGATCTTGATGACGATCCGGTCGGAGAGCACCTTGGTGCCGCCGGTGACGGCCGAGCGGTCGCCGCCCGACTCGCGGATCACCGGCGCGGACTCACCCGTGATGGCCGACTCGTCGACGGACGCGACGCCTTCGACGACGTCACCGTCGCCCGGGATGATGTCTCCGGCCTGGCACACGACCAGGTCGCCGATGCGCAGCTCCGTGCCGGGAACCTGCTCCTCACCCTTGCCGTCCTTGGTCAGACGGCGGGCGATGGTGTCGGTCTTGGCCTTGCGCAGGGTGTCGGCCTGGGCCTTGCCCCGGCCTTCGGCGACGGCCTCCGCGAGGTTGGCGAAGATGGTGGTCAGCCACAGCCAGGCGGCGATTGCCCAGCCGAACCAGTCGGTCGGGTCCTTGATCGCGAGGGCGGTGGTGACGACCGAGCCGATCAGGACGACGAACATGACCGGGGACTTGATCATGACGCGCGGGTCGAGCTTCTTCACCGCGTCGGGGAAGGACTTCAGCAGCTGTTTGGGGTCGAAGAGGCCGCCGCCCACGCGTCCGCTGTCCGGCTTGTGGCCGGTGGGCACGTCCTGGTGCGGAGCCCTTGTAGGTGTGGCGGTGCTCATGATGCGAGCCCTTCGGCGAGCGGACCCAGCGCCAGGGCCGGGAAGTAGGTCAGACCGGTGACGATGAGGATGGTTCCGACGAGCAGGCCGGTGTAGAGCGGCTTGTCGGTCCGCAGGGTGCCCGCCGTCTCGGGGACGGGCTTCTGCTCGGCGAGCGAGCCGGCCAGCGCCAGGACGAACACCATCGGCAGGAAACGGCCGAGCAGCATCGCGATGCCGATCGTCGAGTTGAACCACTGGGTGTCGGCGTTCAGACCCGCGAAGGCGGAGCCGTTGTTGTTCGCGCCGGAGGTGTAGGCGTAGAGGATCTCGGAGAAGCCGTGCGCCCCGCTGTTGGTCATCGAGTTGGCCGGCGTGGGCAGGGCCATCGCCGCAGCCGTGAAGCACAGCACCAGGGCCGGGGTGATGAGGATGTAGAGCGCCGCGAACTTGATCTCGCGGGTGCCGATCTTCTTGCCCAGGTACTCGGGCGTGCGACCGACCATCAGGCCGGCGATGAACACCGCGATGATCGCCATGACCAGCATGCCGTAGAGGCCCGAGCCGACGCCGCCGGGCGCGATCTCCCCGAGCTGCATGCCCAGCAGCTGGATGCCGCCGCCGAGGCCGGTGTAGGAGGAGTGGAAGGAGTTGACCGCGCCGGTGGAGGTGAGCGTGGTCGCGACCGAGAAGATCGACGATGCGGCGATGCCGTACCGGGTCTCCTTGCCTTCCATCGCACCGCCGGCGACGTCGAACGCCGGGCCGTGGTGCGCGAACTCGGTCCACATCATCAGCGCGGTGAACCCGAGCCAGATGGTCGCCATCGTCGCGAGGATCGCGTAGCCCTGGCGCAGGTTTCCGACCATGCGGCCGAAGGTGCGGGTGAGCGCGAAGGGGATGAGCAGGATCAGGAAGATCTCGAAGAGGTTCGAGAGGGGGCTCGGGTTCTCGAAGGGGTGGGCGGAGTTGGCGTTGAAGTAACCGCCACCGTTCGTACCCAGCTCCTTGATGACCTCCTGCGACGCGACCGCGCCGCCATTCCACTGCTGGGAGCCGCCCATGAACTGGCCGACCTCGTGGATGCCGGCGAAGTTCTGGATCGCGCCACACGCCACCAGGACGATCGCGCCGATCACCGAGATGGGCAGCAGGATTCGGACGACGCCGCGGACCAGGTCGGCCCAGAAGTTGCCGAGTTCACCGGTGCGGGAGCGGGCGAAGCCTCGCACGAGGGCCACTGCGACGGCCATGCCGACCGCCGCCGAAACGAAGTTCTGTACTGCCAGGCCGCTGGTCTGTACGACGTGGCCCATGGCCTGCTCGCCGTAGTACGACTGCCAGTTGGTGTTCGCGACGAAGGACGCGGCGGTGTTGAAGGCCTGGTCCGGGTCGATCGCGGAGAAGCCGAGCGAGCCGGGCAGGATCCCCTGGGCCCGCTGGAGGCCGTAGAGGAAGAGGACGGAGACCGCGGAGAAGGCGAGGACGCCGCGGAGGTAGGCGGGCCAGCGCATCTCGGCCGACGGGTTGGCACCGATGGCCTTGTAGATCCACTTCTCCGGCTTGTAGTGCCTTTCCGAGGAGTAGACCTTGGCCATGTAGTCGCCCAGCGGGCGGTAGGCCAGTGCGAGCGCGGCGATCAGTGCGAGGAGCTGGAGCACACCAGCGAGAACGGGACTCATCGGTGGCTAGAACCTCTCCGGGTACACGAGGGCGAGGATGAGGTATCCCAGCAGGGAGACGGCCACGACGAGGCCGACGATGTTTTCGGCGTTCACAGCTTGGTCACCCCCCGGGCGATGAGGGCCACCAGCGCGAAGACCGCGACCGTGGTGACGACGAAGGCCAGATCGGCCACCGTGAGCTCCTGGATGAAGAGGGAAGAAAAGAATCGGCCAGACGGCCGATGCCGATGACGAGATAACCGTGTCTTCATCCCGGCGTTAAGAGGCCTTGACGGTGTCCATACGGCCGCCGGGGAACTCTTAACGCCACACTTACGCCAGGGGTCGTGAATCGCCGGTCAGCCCTGGTGGGAGAGGCCGGCCGTGTCCAGGGCGGCGCCTACCTGCGCGGCCAGTGCGACCGCCACCAGGCGGGCTTCCTCCGGGGGCAGGGGCCGGTCCGGCAGTGGATCGAGGAGGAAGCGGCCGTAGTAGTGGCCTCCGCCGACGGCCCGCAGTTCGGTCTCTCCGTCCGGCCAGTCCGCGTACTGGGTGATGCGGCCGCCGCGGCGCAGCCACAGGCTGCCGTCGCGCTCCAGCCGGGGCAGCCGGCCCATGAGGCTTCCGTACTCGAAGCGGCAGCCGCGCAGCCCCAACAGGCCGACGAGCTCTCGGCGCACGTACTCGACCACGGCTTCCGGCGAGCCGCCGTCCTCGGCCAGCCGCGCGGCGCCTTGGAGGCTCGACAGGTGTGCGGCGTCGGTGACCACGACCGTCTGGAGCCGGCGCACGCGTACGGCCAGCTGGGAGACGATCAGGCCGACGACGAGCAGCAGGACGGCCGTCTGGATCTCGTCGCCGTCGGCGATGGCGAACCGCTGGTAGGGCCTGGTGAGGAAGAAGTCGAACCAGCCCGCCGCCGACAGCGCGGCCAGGGCGCCGGCGGCCCGGGTGCCGAGTGCGGCGACGGCGACCACGGCGACGACCATGATCAGAGCCTCGTTGGTCGCCGAGAGGTCTCCGCGGAACGGCACGAGCGCCAGCGCTACGAGGAAGGGGGCCACGAGCGCCGCGAGCAGCACGGCGCGGTCGTGGAGTCGGTGTCGGTACCCGGACACGTGATGCCTCCTGTCCGGAGACGCAGGTCTTGATCGGAACCGCTCGGGTCCAATCGGGGTGGCCTGACACGGCCTGCCCTCATCAAGCGTGCCCCCGCTGAAGGAGGAGTCACTCACCCTGGCGAGGTCTTGACGCCCTTCATACGGATCTCCGTCCAGGGCGTAAGGGGTGCGTGAAGAGTGGGGCGGCAGCCGTATGGATCGCGCCAAGAGCACTGGTCATCCGGCCGCGCCGTCCGGACGCTGTCCTCACTTTGTCCAACGGAGGAACGAGCGAGATGTCCATGCACATGGAAAAGTCGACGACGGCCGGACAGGCGCCGGGCACGGAGGAACCTCCTGATATCGGCGCACGGACGCAGGTGGTGGAGGACCCGCACCGGCTGACCGCGCTCCAGGGCCTCGCCGCGCTGTCGCTCGACGCGATGGCCTCCGTCGCCTACGGGCCGGAGTCGATCGTGCTGGTCCTCGCGGCGGCGGGAGCCTACGGCCTCGGATTCACGCTCCCCGTCACCCTGGCCATCGCGGCGCTGCTGGCCGTCCTGGTGGCCTCGTACCGGCAGGTGATCGCAGCGTTCCCGGACGGCGGCGGCTCGTACGCCGTAGCCAAAAGACACCTGGGGCGACGTACGAGCCTCGTCGCCGCGGCCTCGCTGATCCTCGACTACGTGCTGAACGTGGCCGTCTCCGTCACGGCCGGCGTGGCCGCCCTGACCTCGGCCTTTCCGGAGCTCTACCCGGAGCGGGTGTGGATCTGCCTCGCGGTGCTGGTCCTGGTCACGGCGGTGAACCTGCGGGGGGTCGTGGACTCGGCCAAGGCTTTCCTCGTCCCCACCGCCGTGTTCGTGGGGTCGATCCTGGCGATGGTCGTGGTCGGCCTGTTCCGTGACGGGCCGGTGAGCACCGCCTCGGCCGCCGGGCACGCCTCCGTGCTGGGCGAAGGGGCCACCACGGTCGGTGCGCTCCTGCTGCTGAAGGCCTTCGCGGCCGGCTGCTCGGCACTGACCGGCGTCGAAGCCGTGGCCAACGCGGTGCCGTCCTTCCGTGCCCCGGCCGCTCGCCGTGCCCAACGCACCGAGGTGGCGCTCGGAGCCCTGCTGGGTGTGATGCTGATCGGGCTCTCGGTCCTGATCGGCCGCTTCCACCTCCAGCCGGTCGAGGGGGTCACCGTCCTCGCTCAGCTCGCGGACGCGTCTTTCGGCCACAACGCTGCTTTCTACGTGGTCCAGTTCGCCACCATGGTGCTCCTCGCGCTCGCCGCGAACACCTCCTTCGGCGGGCTGCCGGTGCTCATGAGCCTGCTGGCCCGCGACAACTTCCTGCCGCACGTCTTCGCCCTCAAGGCCGACCGCCAGGTGCACCGCCACGGTGTTGTCTGGCTGGCACTCGTCTCGGCGGCCCTGCTCGTCTTCTCCGGCGGCGACACCAACACCCTCGTCCCGCTCTTCGCGATCGGCGTCTTCGTCGGCTTCACCGTCTGCCAGATCGGCATGGTCCGGCACTGGCGCGGCGAGCGCCCCCGGGGCTGGCGGGCCAAAGCGGCTCTCAACGGCTTCGGCGCGCTGCTCACCGGGGTCTCGGCGGTGGTCGTGACCGCCACGAAGTTCACCGAGGGCGCCTGGCTGATCGTCCTCGCCCTGCCGCTCATCGTCCTCGCGTTCGAGAAGATCCACCGTGCCTACGCTCAGATCGGTGAACGCCTGGAGCTCGGCCGCATCCCGCAGGCGCCCCTGCGCTCCCGCTCGCTGGTCGTCGTACCGGTCTCCGGACTGTCCCAACTGACCTGCCAGGCCCTGACCGCCGCACGTTCGCTCGGCGACGAGGTCCTCGCCGTGACCGTGACCCACCCGGTTCCGGAGGACCAGCAGGCTGCGGAAGCCCTGAGACGGGACTGGGAGTTGTGGAAGCCCGGGGTCGAGTTGGTCGAGGTGCCCTCCAGCACCCGCTCGCTCGGCCGTCCGGTGTCGGCATACGTCCGCGAGCTGACGGAGACGCATCCGGGCACCCAGGTGACCGTCCTCATCCCGGAGACCGAACCCGCCCACCTGTGGCAGCGGATGCTCCAGAACCAGCGCGGATCCGTCGTCGCGCACGCGGTCCGCCGCGACACCGACGCCGTCATCTGCCGGCTGCGTTTCCGCATCACCGACGACGTGCGCTGACCTGCGTTGACGCACCTCTGACGGATGCTTGACGCATCTAGTGCGCCGCCGTCAAGACGGCGCCAATTCCTCCGCGTTGATGGGGGACAGCTCTACATCGGGCGGTAGTTTCCTGCTTGTTGCGCTGCCGGGGGGCCTCGATCACTCACATGACGGCCGAGGGGGTCCATGGAGTAGTCCCCCGGCGGCGACACCCCTCTCTCAAGCACCCCTGCCCGGCTCGCGGGCAGGGGTGTCTTGCCGAAGTCGAACTCACCAGAAGGTCCTTTCATGGCTCCCGCCACCGCGCAGCACGTTCCCCCGGGTCTCGGAACCCCTCCGCGGACCCCGGTCAACCGCCCGTCCCGGAAGCGTTCCGGCCAGGTGAACATGCTGGAGCCCGAGCTCCTCGCAGCCTCCGCGCGTGAGGCCGTCGGAAAGCTACACCCGCGTGAACTGGTGAAGAAGCCGGTGCTGTTCGTCGTCGCGGTGGGATCGGTCCTGACGACGCTCTCGGCGCTCGTCCACCCGTCCGTCTTCACCTGGGTGATCAGCGTCTGGCTGTGGCTGACGGTCCTGTTCGCCAACCTCGCCGAGGCCGTTGCAGAAGGCCGCGGCCGGGCTCAGGCCGAGTCGCTGCGCAAGGCGCGTACGGACACGGTCGCGCTCCGGCTGAACCACTGGACGTACGGGGCCAACCTGCGGCGCGCCGAGACCGAGGCGGTGACCCCGGCCGAGCTCCAGCCCTTTGACTTCGTCCTCGTCGAGGCCGGCGAGCTGATCCCGGCCGACGGGGACGTGGTCGACGGCGCCGCGATGGTGGACGAGTCGGCCGTCACCGGCGAATCGGCCCCCGTACTACGGGAGTCGGGCGGCGACCGGACCGGTGTCACGGGCGGCACGACCGTCCTGTCGGACTCGATCGTCGTACGGGTCACCTCGCGCCCCGGGAACAGCTTCATCGACCGGATGATCGCCCTGGTCGAGGGCGCCACCCGGCAGAAGACCCCGAACGAGATCGCGCTCAACATCCTGCTGGCCGCCCTGACCGTCATCTTCATCCTGATCGTGGTCACCATCCAGCCGATGGCCGCCTACGCGGGCGCCGCCCAGTCCACGACCGTCCTGGTCGCCCTCCTCGTCACCCTCATCCCCACCACCATTGGCGCCCTGCTCTCCGCGATCGGCATCGCCGGTATGGACCGCCTGGTCCAGCGGAACGTCATCGCGATGAGCGGCCGTGCAGTAGAGGCGGCCGGCGACATCAACACCCTGCTCCTCGACAAGACCGGCACGATCACCCTCGGCAACCGCGAGGCCGCGGCCTTCATCCCGCTGCCCGGCGTCGAGCACGTCAAGCTCGCGGACGCCGCCCAGTTGTCCTCCCTCGCCGACGAGACCCCCGAAGGCCGCTCCGTCGTGGCCCTGGCCCAGCAGTACGGGCTCCAGCCGGCTGTCGCCGAGGATCTGAGCAACCCGCGCTTCACCGAGTTCAGTGCCCGCACCCGAATGAGTGGCGTCAACCTGAGCTGGGACAACGGCGCCGGCTGCGCGATCCGCAAGGGTGCGGTGAAGCAGGTCTGCGACTGGGTGGTGGCACGCGGCGGGACCGTACCGTCCGAGGCCGCCGACTGGTCGGCCGCTGTCTCCGAGTCCGGCGGCACCCCTCTCCTGGTGGCGGTCCACGACTGGGACGGCCCGCGGGTCCTCGGCATCATCCACCTCAAGGACGTGGTCAAGGACGGGATCCGGGAGCGCTTCGCGGAGCTGCGCGCCATGGGGATCCGTACGGTCATGGTGACCGGCGACAACGAGCTGACGGCCCGCGCCATCGCCGCCGAGGCGGGAGTCGATGAATACCTCGCCGAAGCCACCCCCGAGGACAAGCTCGCGCTGATCAAGCGGGAGCAGGCGGGCGGCAAGCTCGTCGCGATGACGGGCGACGGCACGAACGACGCGCCCGCCCTAGCGCAGGCCGACGTGGGCGTGGCGATGAACACGGGCACCTCGGCCGCCAAGGAGGCCGGGAACATGGTGGACCTCGACTCCAACCCCACCAAGCTCATCGAAATCGTGGAGATCGGCAAACAACTCCTCATCACCCGAGGCGCCCTGACCACCTTCTCCATCACGAACGACGTGGCCAAGTACTTCGCGATCATCCCGGCCATGTTCACCGCGGCCTACCCGGGACTCGGCGCGCTCAACATCATGGGCCTGAGCAGCCCCACCTCAGCGATCACCTCGGCGATCATCTTCAACGCCCTGATCATCGTCGCCCTCATCCCGCTCGCCCTGCGCGGCGTCCGCTACCGCCCCGCCTCCGCGCACGACCTGCTGCGCCGCAACCTTGGCGTCTACGGCCTTGGCGGCCTGATCCTGCCGTTCGTCGGCATCAAGCTCATCGACCTGCTGGTGTCCACCGTCCCCGGCCTCGGCTGAGGGCCGTCCAAGACCTCGTTCACCACAGACCACAGACCAAGGCCGCACCAGGCCGGCCAGCGTTGATCCACACTCCGCTGGTTCCCCTGCGGGGGCGGCCCCCGTCCGGGCCGCCCCCGCGCCTCGTACGGAGCTGCTCTCGACCTTCGACGTGGGCGCGATGCGGCCGCTACGCCGCCGGTGGGTCTGTCCGTGTTAAGGACGCGTCAGGATTCGCTCAGCTGCGTGCATAAGTGATCAGCCTGCGTACGCTTGCTCCGCCGTCGATGTCGATGGCTGATTCTTTGCCGTACGACAGGAGCCCCCCACGATGGCCACCCCTGCCCGCTCCTCGCGCCTGCGCGCGTGGATGCTGGAAGGCCTGACCGCCGACACCAGTTCGCCCGCCGCCAAAGAGTCGGCTGCCCAGCCCCACGGCCGGCCATGGTGGCGGGTCATGTGTCTGACGGGTCTCGACTACTTCTCCACCCTCGGCTACCAGCCGGGTATCGCAGCGCTGGCCGCCGGACTGCTGTCCCCGCTGGCGACCATCGTGCTCGTCATACTCACCCTCTTCGGCGCGCTGCCGGTGTACCGCCGGGTGGCGGAGGAGAGCCCGCACGGCGAGGGCTCGATCGCCATGCTGGAGCGGCTGCTGACGTTCTGGAAGGGCAAGCTGTTCGTCCTGACCCTCCTGGGGTTCGCGGCGACCGACTTCCTCATCACCATCACCCTTTCGGCCGCCGACGCCACCGCGCACCTGGTGGAGAACCCGCACCTGACCTCCACCCTGCACGGGCACGAGGTTCTGATCACGCTGATCATGGTCGCGCTGCTCGGAGCCGTGTTCCTCAAGGGGTTCAGCGAGGCCATTGGCGTCGCCGTGGTCCTGGTGGCCACCTACCTCGGCCTCAACGTGATCGTCATGGCCGTCGGCGTGTGGAAGGTACTGAGCGAACCGCACGTCATCACCGACTGGTCGCAGGCGCTGACCACCGAGCACGGCAGTCCGTTCATGATGATCGCCATCGCGCTGGTCGTCTTCCCCAAGCTGGCGCTGGGCATGTCCGGATTTGAGACGGGCGTCGCGGTCATGCCGCACGTCGAAGGCGATCCGGATGACACCCCGGAGAAGCCGGCGGGCCGGATCCGCGGCACGAAGAAGCTCCTCACCACCGCCGCCGTGATCATGAGCGTCTTCCTGATCGTGTCCAGCTTCATCACCACCCTGCTGATCCCCGCCGACGCGTTCCAGCCGGGCGGCGAGGCCAACGGCCGTGCCCTCGCCTTCCTGGCCCACGAGTACTTGGGCTCGGCCTTCGGCACCGTCTACGACATCTCCACGATCCTGATCCTGTGGTTCGCGGGCTCCTCCGCGATGGCTGGCCTGCTGAACCTGATGCCGCGCTACCTGCCCCGCTACGGCATGGCCCCGCATTGGGCGCGTGCCCTGCGCCCGATGGTCATCGTCTTCACCCTCATCGCCTTCCTGGTGACCTGGCTGTTCAACGCCGATGTGGACGCGCAGGGCGGCGCCTACGCCACCGGTGTCCTGGTCCTGATCACCTCGGCTGCGGTCGCCGTGACCATCGCGGCCCGGCGGGCCGGCGAGCGCGGCTGGACCATCGCCTTCGGCGTGATCTCCGCGGTCCTCGTCTACACCACCGCCGTGAACGTCGTGGAGCGCCCCGACGGCGTGAAGATCGGCGCCTGCTTCATCGCCGGCATCATGGCCCTCTCCCTGCTCTCCCGGCTCGCCCGCGTCTTCGAACTCCGTGTCACGGACATCGAGCTGGACGACATGGCCCAGCGGTTCATCCGCGACACCGCCAACCGCACGATCCGGTTCATCGCCAACGAGCCGGACAGCCGTGACCTGGACGAGTACCGGCAGAAGAAGCAGCAGATCCGCGCGGACAACGACATCCCGTCCGAGGACGACGTCATGTTCGTCGAGGTCACCGTCCTGGACGCCTCCGAGTTCGAATCCGGCATGCGGGTACGGGGCGAGGTCCTCCACGACCGCTACCGCGTCCTGACCCTGGAGAGCTCCAGCATTCCCAACGCCCTGGCCGCCCTCCTCCTGTACGTCCGGGACGAGACCGGCCAGCGCCCCCACATCTACTTCGAGTGGACCGAGGGGAACCCGATGGCCAACTTCCTGCGCTTCTTCCTCTTCGGCCAGGGCGAAGTCGCCCCCGTCACCCGCGAGGTCATCCGCGAGGCCGAACCGGACCGCGCCCGCCGCCCGCACGTCCACGCCGGCTGACGTCCGACGCCGACGTCAAGAAGCCGACAGGAATCCCGCCGGACCCTCGCTTGGACGAGGATCCGGCGGGATTCTCACTTCTGTGCCCACTTTCTGGCGCCCCGACCGCAGCATCCGCAGGACCGTACTCGCCCTCGGGGCGGCTCCGCCAGCGCGGTCGCCGACTCCAAGCAGACCCTCCTCTGCACCTACCTCTCCGCCTTCCTCCTCGTGGGCCTGGTCCTCAACGCCACCCTCGGCTGGAGCTGGGCCGACCCGATCGCGGCCCTCGTCATCGCCGCCATCGCGGTGAAGGAAGGCCGCGACGCCTGGCAGGGCAAGGGCTGCTGCGCGACACCCGCCACTGCGGCGGTCGCGCCGTCCGCCGACTCCGCGACGGACGCGTGCGGGCTGCGGCCCCGGCTGCGACTGCTGTTCCTGAACCCGTGCGATGCCTCGTACGCGGGGCGCGGTGAGTGTGATGATCGCGCTTGCGTGCGGCACGGGTCCGGCGCACAGGAGAGAACATGAAGCCGTACCTCGCCGTACCTCTGGTGCTCATCGCACTGCTCATCGCCGTCTCCGGGGTGGCCGCGGTCGCCCGTGGCTGGGTACTTCCCATGAACCGGCGCCACGTCCACAGCCCTCGCGTCTACGGATGGGGTCAGTTGGTGGCGGCCCTGGCACTGTGCTGGCAGGTGCTCTTCGGGCTGGTGATCAGCGATTCCGGGACCCGGCACTGGGGCACCCTGACCGGAGGCGCGATTCTGGTCGTCGGCCTCATGGTGATGATGGTGGGCCAGTTGGCGGGTGGCGGTCGGGAAGGCAGCGGCCACTCGATGGTGGTCCCGATGAGACTGGCGGCGACGATCCGCCGGATTCCGGATGGAGCCTGCGGGACGGTTCCGGGGGAGACCATGTGCACCACTTCCAGGGTGTCTGCGGGGACGTCGGGTGTGGCCACAACGTAGAAGTCCCCAGGTCAACCGCATATGTGGCCCGCCATCACAATCGGGCTACACCTGATGTGCCCGCGCACCATATGACCGGAACTCCTGCCCCGCATCCCCTCCGGAACAGGGTCGTGAAGCCCTGTCGGAATTGGAGAGTCAGGGCTCTTTTGGGTAGGCGGTGCTGACTCCCGTGCTGGTTTGGTGCTGACCCGAAACCCCACGTCAGCACCCCTCGCGACCCGTCCCGTGCTGGTTCGGTGCAGGTTACGCTGCGTTGAGCGCGACCTGATTTGGGCCGATGCGGGCAAAGCGGAAGCGCGGAGAATCAGGCTGGGTTCCGCCTCTCGGGCTCGTTTCGCACTGGGCGTTGGCCGGCACGCCGCGGCGACCGGATTCGAGTGCATGACGCACCCCGGCATGCTGTAGGCAGTGGGCCGGGACACAGCGACGCCCGGATTCCCGCTGGACTCGGACTCTGGATACCGGCAGATTCTTCGTCTCCTGGTGGTACGGCAGCTACACCCATGCCGACCAGGGGAAACGGCAGTTGGCGCCGTCCTCTGGCGGCGCCTGGTCCGGATATGGTCCGGATCTTGGTGCGGCCCGGTCTCCGCGATTCGCGAGGGCGGCCTGGACCCGGAGTGGAAGCCCCTCCTGAAGAACAACGCCGGTGTCAACGTCAGCCCGTGCTTCCCCGCTTACGTGTCCGGCCATGCCTCCTTCGGTGCCGCCTGGGCGGGAATCATGAAGCGCTACTTCGGCAGCGACACCATCGCCTTCGACCTCACACCGACGAACCCAACGCACCGGTCAAGCAGCGCCACTTCACCAGCTTCAGCGCCGCGGCCAAGGAGGATGTCGACAGTCGCATCTGGCTCGGGGTCCGCTACCCGTGGGACGCCACTGACGGCCTGATCCTCGGGGGCAACGTCGCAGGCCAGGTCTTCACCACCGAGCTCCGCACCCTGTGAGGTGAAGTGATGTGAGGCCACGCGGCACGGCCGGGGAGTGCCTGGCCGCACGGCCGCCGCCCCCCAAGGCGGTGGCCGTGCGCAGGGGGACGCGATAGCGCCGCTGTCGCGTCCCCGCAGGTGTCCTCCGCGTCTACGGAGCCGGTGACCGGCACTCCGTCTCGAACGCGCGCAGGACGGAGGTCGGAGCTCTGCGCGTCGGCGTTCTGCGATAGGGCTCCGGCCCGGCCTCGGTAATCCGTTCCGGCTCGGGGACTGGGAGCCCGGGAAGGGCGGCACCTCGCGGGGGCTGCACCGCGCCGGGACCACTTCCCACTGGGAGAGTAGGACCAGGGCTAAAGGAGGGGAAGAACGACCGTTCCGCCGGCCGCGACAAGATGAGGTCGGCTCAGCAGGAGGGCTCCGCTCTGGGCCGCCCGCGCCCTGTCGGTCCTGTGGGTGGCACTACCTGGGCGGCTCATCTCCCAGCGGGATGAGAGTGGTGTCGAAGGTGACGTCGGCGATCTCGGCCGCTAGCTGGGTGAGTCGGAGGTTGTGGGCGCGTGCGTAGGAGCGGAGGGCGACGAACGCGTCGTCGAGGGAGCACTGTCAGCGCTCCGCGAGGATCCCCTTGGCCCGTTCGAGGATGATGCGGCTGGTCAGTGCGTACTGGAGCTGGGGGACACCGGCTTCCACACCGCGCGCAGCTCGCGCCAGGACATCTCCTCGGCGCCGGCGTACAGCAGGGGCGGCAGGGCTACGAGGCCGATGAGCTCTGGGGTGACGTGTATCTGCGGGGCGCCGGGCAGCAGCGCCACGACGAGGCCCGCGACGACCGGCAACGAGGGTGCGGGTATGCGCCAGCGCCGAGCACCGGTCGCCACGCGAGTGGCGGGGGACGACAAGAAGCAAGACCGTAGCGAAGCTGCGCAGGTCCAGGTGGGACTGGGCATTCACCCGGTGCGGAGATGTCGCCGAGACCGGATAGGCAGCGGCAGCGCGTGATCATCGGTGCAGTCGTGATTGAGCAGCAGGGACTGTCGTCTGCGAGCCATCGGCCGGGACCTTCGGCCCAGATGAGGTCCTGAGGGACCCTCTGCTGTCGGTCGCCGCGGTGACAGCGTGGAGCTGTCCCCAAGGAGCAGTCAGCGTGGAGGAACCATGGAAAGCAACCGTGGCGGTCCGGCACTCGGATCGGTCATCGTCGGCGTCGACGGGTCCGGGCCGGCCCGGTGGGCGGCGCTCTGGGCCTCGGACGAGGCCGCCCGCCGCAGGCGCCCTCTGCACATCGTGTTCGGGTCCGACATCGACGGCCGCGTCCTCGATCTCTCGGACGAGGACCTGGAACGGGTCAGTACCGAAGGTCGTGACCTGCTTGAAGGTACCGCGCAGGCTGCGCAGGGCCGCCATCCCGCGCTCTCCGTGACGACGGAGCTCAGCCGCAGCGGACCTGCCATGAGCCTGCGCCGGGCCGCAAGCAGCTGCGGCACCCTCGTCGTTGGTCATCGGGGTCCGGGCGGATTCAGCTCATTGACCCTGGGCTCGGTCGGGCTCAAGGTCGTGGCGGAGGCCCGCACGCCCGTGGTCGTCGTCCGGGGGAGCGAGGAGGCGGCCGGGCACGACGTCGTGCTGGCCGGCGTCCGCGACGAGCGCGACCTCGATTGCGTGCGTCATGCCGCGCGGGCGGCCGAACTACGCAAGGCCTCACTGCGACTGCTGCATGTCCGGAGCATCCTGCAGTCCGTCGGCTCGGCGGTGAGAGAACTCAAGGGCCTGAACGAGGGCGTCGGCCATCACGAGCAGTCGAGTCTGGCGTTCGTCGCGGAGCAGATCCGGGACGAATTCCCCTCTCTGACCGTACAGGCCGACTCCGAGGAGAGCGTGTCCGTGGCCGGGGTGCTGGTGGAGGCGTCCCGTCACGCGGATCTGCTGGTCATCGGCGGGCGCCGGAAGCCCGGATATGTCGGCCGAACCCTGGGGCGCGTGACGCACAGCCTCGTGCACCATGCGCACTGCCCCGTCGAACTCATCCCCCGCCACGGCGACGAAAGCAGGAGTGAGGCGTCATGATGACGAGTGAAGTCGGTGAGATCCTCGTACGCATCGACCCTTCGGAGAACTGGTACGTGGTCTTGGCGCGGGCAGCCGCCGAGGCCGAGAAGCGCGGGCTCGGGCTTCGGCTCGTCCTGCCCGCAGCCCCTCAGTCCGATCCGCACCGTGCTGACGGGAGGCCGGGCGCCGACAGCAGCTGCCGGGGCCAGCATCCCCGGAATGTGGATGGGTGGGGTGAGGAAGGCGCGTGCCGAGCCGAAGACGGCGAGGACTGCCTCCAGTAGCCGCCGGACGCGTGGAGCCCGGCCGGGCTGCATCGCCTGGCCGGGCTGCATCGCCTGGCCGCTGAGCCTTGCGACCGAGCAAGGGGCGGGTCCATTCTGCTGTGCGGAGTGGCGTGGGGGTGCTGTAGCGTGTTCGAGTTCCTGCGCCAAGGTTTCGGTGGCAGTGACCGGACTTCCTGTTCCTTCTGTGTCGATCTTGGGGTGACGTCTTATTAACCAGGCCATGTAGTCGTCCGTGTTCCCTGCGTGCTGTGTTGTCGCACGTGTCCGGGGGCGGACGTCGCGCTGGCCTGAGTTGCGTCACCCCTCCCCGCAGTTTTCCTTCCCGGGTGCAGCTCTGCCGTCTGCCCCGGGTTCCGTGTTTTCCGGCCCCGGTGCGGCTCTCGGCAGGGCTCCCCGATTCCTTTGGATCAGGAGTTTCCGTTTTGTCTTCCTCCGCGCTCGACAACGAGCCAGAGCACACCACCACCCAGACCCCGACCCACCCATCACCTGGACCCTCGAAGATGGCCATGGGGGCCTGGATCGCCCTCCTGGTGCTGCTGACCGCCGAGCTGATGAACATGCTCGACCAGTCGGTCGTCCTGACCGCGCTGCCGGCCATCCAGGAGTCGACCGGTGCCGGACCGGTCGCGGTGCAGTGGCTGACCAGCGCCTATTCCCTGCCCGTCGCCGTCGGGCTGATCACCGGCGGACGGCTTGGTGACATCTATGGCCGCCGCAGGATCCTGCTCATCGGCACCGTCGTGTTCACCGCCGCCTCGCTGCTGTGCGGACTGGCCACCGGCCCGGGCGTGCTGATCGGTGCCCGTCTGCTCCAGGGTGTCGGCGTGGCCGTGATGATCCCGCAGGTCCTGGCGACCATGCACGTCACCTTCGAAGGTCAGAACCGCAGCAAGGCATTCGGCCTGTACGGGGCCGTCCTGGCGATCGCCAACGTCCTGGGACCGGTCCTGGGCGGCGTACTCACCCAGGCCGACCTGTTCGGGCTGTCCTGGCGGCCGATCTTCCTGGTCAACGTGCCCGTCGGGCTGGCTGTACTCCTCCTCGGACGCAGATTCATCCCCGAGTCGACCGTCCGCAAGGCCGACCGCCTCGATCTGGCCGGCATGCTGCTGTCCGGCCTGGCCATCATCCTGATCCTCTTCCCGCTCACCGAGGGCCACGCCCACGGGTGGCCGCTGTGGTGCTTCGCCATGCTCGCCGTCGGAGTCCTGGTCCTCGGTGTCTTCCTGCGCCACCAGCGGCGCAGGCAGGGCAACGCCCCGCTGGTGACCCTGTCCCTCTTCCGGGTCAGGCAGTTCTCCGGGGGCATGGCCGCGGACCTGATGCACGGCCTGCTGTGCGGCCTGTTCTTCATGACCTGGACGCTGTACCTGCAGCGCGGACTCGGCATGAGCCCGCTTGAGGCGGCCGTGGCCTTCGTGCTCCTCTCCGTGGGAGAACTGGGCGGCGCGACCGCCGCGGCGAAGACCGCCGGACGTTTCGCCCGCCGTCTGCCGCAGGCCGGAGCCCTCATCGCGACCGCTGCGATGGTCACCTACGGGCTCCAGATCGGCAGCGACCGGGCCGACCTGACCCTGCTGGCGATGACCCCTCCGGTGGTGCTGATCGGCTTCGGTCTGGGCATGGTCTCCGGCCCGCTCGCCGATTTGTCGCTGGCCAGGGTCCCGCACGAGGACGCAGGCTCGGCCTCGGGCTTGTTCAACACCGCCATTCACCTGGGCATCGCGCTGGGCACCGCGCTCACCGCCGTGGTGTTCTTCGCCATCACCGGCGGCTCTCCCGACGGCGCGGTCAACCGCGACGCGTTCGTCACCGTGCTGTGGTGGGTCTGCGGCCTCCTTGCCCTGATGTGGGCCCTGATGTTCTGCCTGCCCAAGCAGGCCGACAATCAGGCCGACTGAGCCACCCCCAGGTCCCGGCCGGCACGTCGGACGGGACCTGGGTCCTCAGCCGTCCTCGGCCTCCCCGCCCTCGGCGGCATCGGGATCCGGGAAGGGGCGCAGGCCCCCGGCCCCGTCCGCTGGCCGTGCTGTTGAACAGGTAGCGGCCCAGAAGAACGATGTGCCGGTCCCTCCCGGCAGTTCGGGGACGCGGGCCTGAAGATTCTCGGAGGAACCCTGGTGTGGCCCGTCAGAGTTCGGATCGGATTCCTGATAGCGCGGCCAGTTGGATCTCCCCGCTGGTGGACAGCGAGTGGAGAGCCGACCGGCCGCCAGGGGTAGTGCCGCGTGTGCGATCGGAGCCGATGAGAGCTTCTGTCGTCCGTCAGTGCGCCCGTACCGGCATCGAGGAGTTTCTCAGTGGGCGGGGCGCAGGGCCGGGTTGAGGGTGAGTCGGCTGTCGGTGGGGTGGTGGCCTTCGGGGCTGAAAGGGGGTACTGCCGCGGGGAGGCAGTCGGCGATGAGCAGGGTGTCGTGCTGGCGGTCTTCGGCGGTTGCGACGATCAGTGGTTCGCCGTCGGGGGCCCAGATTCCGGAGTTGCCCTGGTACTGCCAGGAGCCGGCGGGGACCTGTTCCCAGCCGCGGCGGTTGGCGTAGGCGATGAACAGGCGCCAGATGCTGGCCATGGCCGGGATGATGTGGCGGGTGGCGTCCTGGTAGGGGACCTGGCTCATGGTGCCGTCGGCCAGGCGGAAGTGGCCATCCGCAGCTGTGGGCCCGAGAACGATCGTGGCGCCCTGTTCGGAGAGGTACTGGTAGAGAGGCGGGAACTCGCACTCGTAGCAGTTCAGCACGCCCACCGCGATGCCATTGAGATGGACGACGGGCGGCAGGTCCTGGCCGAAGGAGTAGTTGCGCCGCTCGGCAGCCCCGTACAGGTGGGTCTTGCGGTAGTTCGCGGCCACCAGCCCGTCGGGCCCGATCACGCTGATCGAGTCGTAGAACGTGTCCCCGTCCCGCTCGGGGTAAGGCAAGACCACGGCCAGGCCGTGCTCCTTGGCAACCAGTCGGGCCCGCTCGATGGAGGGGCCCTCGCGGTGCTCTGCCAGCTCCCGGCACTGCTCGGGGTCGATCGCGTAGCCGGTGGTGTACTTCTCCGGGAACACGACCGCCTGGCAGCTGTAGTCCGCTGCCAATGCGGCTACTTCGGTCAGACGCTCCAGGTTCCGTTCCACCGCCTCCCGGCTGCCGACTGGGCCCTGACCCTGGTACAGGGCCACCCGCAGTCCTTCACCGAAGATCGGGGCAGCACGCAGGGCGGAGCGGAACACGACACGAACAGGCTGCAACATCGACAACGGGATCCTTGTCTGACTGGAGGTCCGGGCGACCGCCACCGGAGCAAGAACGATTCACTACACCGTCGGACACCCCACCCGGGCCGCAGGCTCGGCCACTCGGTCGTCGCCCTGATGTGGGCGCCCGGCAGTCCGGGGAGGGGATGGGCTGCCGGGCGCGCGGCATCGGGGCGGTCCTGTCACCGCGATCCGGATGCCGTGAGCTCCTGGGAACGCGACAGGCGCTGACCCCGTGCCACCCGCATCACTGCGGATGCTGCCTGTTTCCCGGGACTCAGGGGTGCGGTACGACCGCGACCGGGGCCGTGGAGTGGTGGAGCACGGCGTGGGCGACCGGGCCGAGGTGGGTGCCGATGGCCGAGCGGCGGATCCGTCGGCCGACGACGAGCAGGGAGGCGTCCGCCGACGCCTCGATGAGATGTCCGGCGGCCTGCCCCACGGAGCATTCCTCTTCGACGCGAACCTGGGGGTACTTGCCGTGCCAAGGCCGCAGTGCGTCGCCGAGCGCGGTTGCCGTGCCGGCCGCCATGCCGTCCCGCACCTCGGGGGCGAACAGCGCCGGGTCGAAGGAGAAGGTGGGCGGCATGTTCCAACTGTGGATCACACGCAGCGGGGCTCGCCGCGAGGACGCTGCGTCGAAGGCGTAGTCGAGGAGGTTATCGCACGGGCGGGAGAGGTCCAGCCCGAGCACGACCGGCCGGTAGGCGCCTTCCTGTGGCCCGTTGTCGACGGGTATCGGCAGATGGGCGGTGTCCATCCAGGCGCCGGGCCGTACGACCACCACGGGGCGCTCGGCGTGGGCGAGTACGGCCTGGGACACGGATCCGACGAGGAAGCCCGCCATCGCCGCCAGCCCGCGCGAGCCCAGTACCAGCAGTTCGGCCCCCTGTGCGGCAGCGGCCAGGACGGTCAGGGGCCGGCCGTCCACTTGCTCCGTGGTGATCTCCAGATCGGGGTGCCGCTCGGCCAACTCCTTTGCCACCTCCCGCGGAATGCGCTCGCCCCAGTGCTGAGGGGACGGTGTGGCGGCGGTCTGCGACGCGTAGCCGTACGACGGGATCCACTCCTCCACCGCGTGCAGCAGTTTGAGCGGGAGTCGGCGCCGCTGGGCCTCGCGGGCGGCCCACTCGGCGGCTGCCAGCGATGCGGGGGACCCGTCGAGGCCCGCGATGACCGTACGTGACATGGTGTCTCCTCCAGAAGCGTGAAGGGCAGAGCGACGACCGCCGTCGGCGGTGTGTGTCCCACCCTTCCGCGTCGGGCCGTAGGGGGAGATGGTCCAGGGGGCCCGGGAGCCGGGCCGAACGGCCCTCTGTCGCCCGGCCTGCCGGAGCCCCTCACACGAAGTCGCCGGCGCTCCCAAGAGGTAACGCGGGCAACGGCACTTGCGCGCACCGTGGTAGTCACTTGTGCGGGATGACGGCCACGGCATTGGGGCCCGTGTTCTACGGTGCAGGGGAGATCAGGCCGTAGTGGCCGTCGTGCCTCTGGTAGAGGACGCATCCTCGTTTCGTGGCCGAGTCGACGAAGAACACGAAGGCGAGCCCCGCGATACGCATGCGGTCGACGGCCGCGTCGACGCCGCATTCAGGGGCGGCGGCCGAACTCACGCTCAACAGGGGACCGGCTTCGTACTGCTGACTGTCCCCGCCGGCAGAGGCCACGCGGTACCCGCCGGTCTGCCCCTGGCGGTAGACGACGCAATCGGCTCCCGATGTCATGTCGGTGAACAGCCAGAAGTTGTAGTCCATGGACTCCATGTCGATGACGGCGTCTTCGGGAGTCTGTCGTCCCAGGCCGAATGCCTTCTGGCGCACGATGTGGGGTTCGTCAATCGACGGCGGAGGCGGTTGGTGGTGGTCGGGACGATGTTCTCGTCCGCCGTGCTGCCGGGCGCTGGCGAGGCGCGCGGCCAGTCGCTCCTGCAGGAGATCGACCGCCTTGAACATCGTGTCCGCGGCACAGTGGGCGCGCACCGGGTGGCCGTTCACGTTCACCACGGCCTGGGCGATGGCGGGGCGGCTCGCCGATGGGTTGGCCGTCTGCGTGAGCTTGGCACGGACGGCAAGGACCGGCGGCCCCACGTGTGCGATCGCTGCCAGCATCTTCGTTTGGACGTACTCGGACGCGCCTTCGGGCACTGGCCCTCGCTTGTTCACCAGGACGTCAACCCGTGGACGGGACTTGAGATGGCTCATGTGAATTCCTCCTCCGTCGGCATCAGCCTCGCTTCGGTCGACCTCCTCCGGCCAGTGCCAACCGGCCCGGCTTGGGGGCCGTCCGTACCCGGGCGCGAAGCCGACAGGACCTGGCAGCCGGATCCAAGGTCTCCTTCGATGCGCGGCCGTGCTGAACTCCGTTGCTGCTAAGGACGTTCGGCTACTTGGTGTGGGCCGTTCGCCCCCGGGGCCGCCGCTCTCCGAGCGGGGACATTGGCGATGGGCAGGCGCACGGCCTGCTGTGAGGAAAGGGTTCTACGTCATGGCTTTGCACCAGCACCGTCAGCCCGGGATGTCCCTCGCAGGGTGGCGAAAGGCCGCCTGGGCCACAACAACGTCCGACAGCGCGCTTGATGAGCTCGCCGCACCCGTGGCCGTAGCGCGCATCGCGGCGACGACCCGCCTGCTGACCTCGTTCACGTTCCTCTGGGCTTTCGGTGACAAGGCGTTCGGCTGGGGGTACGCGACCCCGGCGGGCAAGGGGTGGATCGACGGCGCTTCTCCCACCAAGGGCTTCTTGAGCCATGTCGCCGCCGGGCCGCTGGAGGGCACCTTCCACGCCTGGGCCGGGGCGGCCTGGGCCGACTGGGCTTTCATGCTGGGGCTGCTCGGCATCGGCATCGCTCTGGCGAGCGGTGTCGCCCTGAGGGGCGCTGCTGTCGCGGGTACCGCGATGATGGCGCTCATGTGGGCTGCCGAGTGGCCTCCGGCCCGGCACCTTTCGGACGGCAGCCTCAGCATGTCGACGAACCCTCTGGTGGACTATCACGTCCTGTACGCGGCTGTCCTGGTGATGCTGGCGGTGATCGGAGCCGGGCGCTTCTGGGGGCTGGGCACTGCTTGGCGGAGCCTGCCCGTAGTCCGCCGCAACCGGTGGCTCCTGTAGCGGAAGCGTCGGTCCGGGGCCGCCGCAACCAGGCCGGCCCCGGAAGCCGGAGCTCCTGCGGAGCTCGTCAACCCCGGCGCCGAAGCTGCCCAGCACCTGACCGCCCGCAAGGCCACTGGCTGGAGCCGAGACAGGGCCCCTCGTCCGGCGAGGAGGTCGTCGACCGAGCGGGCGTCGGGAAGGGAGGACCGGCCCTGGGGGAGGGACTGTTGGCCCCTGTATGTCAAGGCATCCAGCGGCGAAGGTGAGTTCAGCGGCGCCGGTTCCCCCGGCCGGTGCCGCTCCCCTGCCGATCGACCCCGATGCTCCGGCATCAGTACGGAGGACAGACCTGTGAAGCGCACGCTCGTTGTCGGAGTGGACGGATCCCCGCAGAGCCGGGCCGCGGCGGACTGGGCCGCACGGGAGGCCGTACGGCGTGACCTGCCCTTGCACGTGGTCCACGCCTGGCTGTGGCAGCCGCTCGCAGCACCGATCGTCCAGGACCGCGACACCGAAGCCGGCCGGGCCGATGACCTCCTGAAGGAAGTCGAGGGCGAGCTCACCCACCGGTACCCGGGACTGGCCCTCACCGCGCAAGTGCTCTCGGACGTGCCGGTGCCGGCCCTGCTGCGCGCCGCCGAGGACGCGGAGTTGCTGGTGCTCGGCACGCGCGGGCACGGAGCCCTGGTCGGGTTCCTGCTGGGTTCCTACGGTCGGCAGGTGATCGCCGCCGCCGAGTGCCCCGTCGTCTCCGTGCGCTCCGCGCACGGCAGGCCGGTGGCCGTGCCGGAGGAGGGGGAGGTCGTCGTCGGGCAGCAGGGCGGCGTGCAGGAGTCCGCCGAGGTACTGCGCGTCGCCTTCGAGGCCGCCGCGGCGAGGAAGGTACCGCTCCGTGCGGTCCGCGCCTGGAGCTTGCCCCCGGTCTACGGCTACAGCCCCGGGTCGATGTGGATCGCCGACCAGTTCGGTGGCCTGGAGCCGTACGAGAAGGCCGCGCTGGAGCAGGCACTGGAGCCGTGGCGGCTGAAGTACCCGGAGGTCGAAGTCGTCGCGCACGTGGAGCAGGGCAGTGGCGGCCACGTGCTGCTGACCGCGGCGTCGGACGCGCAGCTGCTCGTCGTCGGCCGCCGGGTCCGCGAATCGGCGGTGGGGGCGCACATCGGATCCGTGGCCCACGCCGTTCTGCACCACGCGGTCTGTCCTGTCGCCGTGGTCCCGCACGCCTGACCCGGCCCAGGTCAGGCGGAAGGCCGGGCACGCGACTGTACGGCGTGCCCGGCCCTCTCACGTGCCCGGCCGCCGGCTATTCGGCGGCCCGCGCGGGGTGCTGGCTCGGCGGGATCAGCGTGTGGCTGGCGATCACCGCTGCCTGGACGCGACGCTCCACGCCGAGCTTGGTGAGCAGCCGCGAGATGATGTTCTTGACGGTCTTCTCGGCGAGGTAGAGCCGGTTGCCGATCTCCCGGTTGGTGAGCCCTTCGCTGACCATGACGAGGATCTCCTTCTCCCGGTCGGTGAAGCCGGGCAGGCCCGGGACCTGGTCCTCCGAGGGCACGTCGCCGCGCATGCGGGCCATCAGCCGGGTCGTGGCGCCGGGATCGAGCATGGACTGGCCGGCCGCGACCGTACGGACGGCGGTGACCAGGTCGGTGCCGGTGATCTGCTTCAGCACGTAACCGGAGGCGCCCGCCATCACCGCGTCCAGCAAGGCCTCCTCGTCGTCGAACGAGGTGAGCATCAGGCAGGCCAGCTCGGGCATCCGCGAGCGCAGCTCGCGGCACACGCTCACGCCGTCGCCGTCCTGGAGCCGTACGTCGAGGATGGCGACCTGGGGGCGCAGCGCGGGGATGCGGATCAGGGCCTGTTCCGCCGTGCCCGCCTCACCGATCACGTTCAGGTCGGATTCCGCGTCCAGCAGATCGTGCACCCCGCGGCGTACGACTTCGTGGTCGTCGAGGAGGAAGACCGTGATCGGCGGCTTGGTGGGGGAGGGGGCACCGCTGTCGGTCATGACGCAACTCCTTCGCCTGGGTTCGTGCGGGGCGCCCGAACTCCAGCATCCTGCCTGCCGAAGGGGCCGAACGGACAGGGCCGATAGGCCCTCATCCGGCGGCCTCCCCGAGCAGTGGGCCTTCGGGGAAAGGGACCTTCGGCCCTGGGTCGGGGGCATGCGGACCCTCCCGGCGCCTGTTCGCGTGCGGTGAGCTGGTGCCGCACGGGGAAAGGCGCGGCTCGTCCGCAGGGCCGCACGCAGCGTGGAGGTTCCATGACGACCACCTTGATCGACCTGAAGGCCGCGGTGAGGAACGAAGGCGACGTGCGCGTCACGTTGGCCGGAGAACTCGATTTCCATACGGCGGGGCTGGTGGAACCGCGCCTCACCGACCTCGCCGCATCCGGTCACCGCAGCCTCGTCCTGGACCTGTCCGGGATCTCCTTCTGTGACAGCTCGGGCATCGGCCTGTTCTTGCGTGTCGACCAACGCTGCCGCTGGGCCGGAACCCGGCTCCGGCTGTGCGGCGTGCCACCTCTGGTGGCCAAGTCGATGCGCGTCCTCGGTGCCGACCGCGTGCTGCGCATCGTGGCGGCCTGAGCGCGGCGGCATCCGAGACTGGTGCCCTGGTCGGGACCATTTGGCCCTGGTTCCCGTGGTGATCGCGAGGGAGGCTGGTGACGCGGAAGCCGCGAACGATCGATACCGGATGAAGGTGCGGATCATGGACCAGGACGGCATAGGACGCGTCGGCGGTCACACGGGCGATACGACGACCGGCCGGCGCATGCGGGAGCTGGACAGGGCCGAGGCACTCAGGCTTCTGGGGACTGTGTCCCTGGGGCGCATCGTCTTCACGCAGTCCGCGCTGCCCGCCGTCCGCCCGGTCAACCACCTGGTCGAAGGCGAGGACGTCATCGTGCGGATCCACGACGATGGGGCGCTCGCCTCCCTCGTGGCTCCGGCCGATGTCCCCGGCGTGGTGGTCGCCTACGAGGCGGACGCCATCGATCCCGTCACCCACTTCGGCTGGAGCGTCGTGGTCACCGGTTACGCGTGCCTGGTGACCGATGCCGACGAGGTGGCCCGGTTCGCTTCATTGCTGCGTCCCTGGGTGGGACACCCCATGACCGGAGCCCTGCGGATCCGCTCCGACCTCGTTACCGGATTCCGGCTGGAGGCGGAGCGGACGCTGCCCGAGTCCGCTTGCCTGGGCTGATCGCGTCGGGGCCGTCAGCTCCCGGTGGGGAGCGGCGCCCGCCAGACGAGCCGGCTGCCCCCGTCGTCGGGGGTGCCAATGATGAATGACCCGCCCAGGCTCTGCGCCCGGTCGTCGAGGTTGCGTAGACCGCTTCGGCGGCCCTGGGCCGGGATGCCCCTGCCGTTGTCGGAGACCGTCAGCACGATCTCGCCCGGTTCTGCCTTGAGCGCCACGGCGACCCTGGTCGCCTCCGCGTGGCGCGCGGCGTTGCTCAGGAGCTCGCCCAGCGCCGCCATGACGTGGTCGGCGACTTCGGAGGGGACGTCCGTGTCGAGCAACCCCTCCATACTCAGACGCGGTGGATGGCCGAGGGTGGTGGCTGCTTCGCCGACGGCCCGGGCCGCGCGGGCCCGCAGACCCGGTCCGGTCTCGCGGTCCTTGGTGCGCAGACCGAAGATCGTCGAACGGATGATCTTGATGGTCTCGTCCAGGTCCTCGACCGCACGGCTGACGCGTTCGGCGGCCCCTTCGTGCTCGACGAGCCGTGCCGCGCTCTGGAGGGTCATTCCGGTGGCGAAGAGCCGCTGGATGGCCAGGTCGTGCAGGTCCCGTGCGATCCGGTCGCGCTCCTCCAAAAGCGCTATCTGCTCTGCGTCACGGCGCCGCTCCGCCAGCTCGAGGGCGATGGTCGCCTGACCCGCGAAGGCGACGAGCGGCTCGAGCTCGTTCTCGCCGAAGGCGGGCTCGCCAGCCGGGCGCGCGAGCAGCAGTACGCCCCTGCTCTCCCCGCCGGAGGTGCCCAGCGGGACCGCGACGGCGGGACCCAGCCCGCCCTGTGTCTGCGCATCGGCCGGGTAGCGGTCGTCGTCCGAGGCGTGGAGGACCGTGACGGGTTGCCCGGTCCGGTGCGCGGTCCCCGAGAGGGTTCCCGCGAAGGGGACCACGAGTCCCTGCCTGGACTTGCTGTCCGCACCGGCCGCGAACTCCACGAACAACCCCTCCGCGCCGGGAACCGGCATGGAGATATCCGCGATCCGGGCCCCTGTGATCTCCTGGGCCCGCAGCGCGATGAGCTCCAGCACCGCCGGACGGGGACTGCCCGACAGCAGGCTCTCGGTGATCTCCGCATTGGCCTTGAGCCACAGCTGCTGGCGCTGGGACCCCTCGTAGAGCCGGGCGTTGTCGATCGCCACGCCCGCCGCCACCGAGAGGGTGGAGATCACCGTCTCGTCCTCGGTGTCGAAATCGAACCCGCCCCGCTTGTCGGTCAGGTAGAGATTCCCGAACACCTCGTCCCGCACCCGGATCGGTACACCGAGGAACGTGCGCATGGGCGGGTGGTGCGGCGGAAACCCGTACGACGAGGAGTGGGCGCCGAGATCAGTGAGGCGCAAGGCCTCCGGGTGGTGGATGACCTCTCCGAGCAGGCCGTGTCCGGCCGGCAGGGGACCGATTTCGGCGATGGCCTCCTCGTCGAGCCCCACGGTCAGGAACTGCGACAGCGTGCGGCCGTCAGGCCCGATGACCCCGAGCGCCCCGTAGTCGGCGTCGACGAGCAGGGCCGCGGCCTCCACGATCCGCCGCAGCACCTGCGCCAGATCCAGCTCCCGGCCCACCGAGACGACGGCCTCCAGCAGACTGTGCACCCGGTCCCGTGTGCCGCGCACGGCGTCGATGCGTACCTGGAGCTCGTCGAGCAGCTCGTCCAGCCGCATCCGAGGCACTTGCGTCAACGGATCCCCCACACTCACGTGATTCCCCTTCGCTGCCCGCCCCGTCCGCCGCCAGCGTATCGGCACAGACGGGCCCGAAGAGGGCATCGGCCGCGGGCACTGCGAACAGGGGGCTGCGGACGCCCGGTGAGACCTGAGGGTGAGGTTTGGGCGGGCGTCCCGACACGGGATTGCGATGCGAGAGGCATCCTTGCGCGCGGGCGCGTGCCGTGACCGACTTGATCACGGCACTGGACGGCGAGAGGACGGACACGGCGATGGGTCTCAAGAAGGCGGTCTACGAGAGGGAGCTGCTGCGGCTCCAGACGGAGCTGGTCAAGCTCCAGGAGTGGACTCGCGCGGAAGGCGCCCGCCTGGTCGTCGTCTTCGAGGGCCGTGACGCCGCGGGCAAAGGGGGCACGATCAAGCGCGTCGCCGAGCACCTGAACCCCCGTGTCGCGCGCATTGCGGCCCTGCCCACGCCGACGGAGCGGGAGCGTTCACAGTGGTACTTCCAGCGGTACGTCGAGCATCTGCCGGCCGCCGGCGAGATCGTCCTCTTCGACCGCAGCTGGTACAACCGCGCCGGAGTGGAGCACGTCATGGGCTTCTGCACGCCCGCCGAGCACCAGCGCTTCCTGCGCCAGTGCCCGGTGTTCGAGCGGATGCTGATCGAGGACGGGATCCTGCTCCGCAAGTACTGGTTCTCCGTCAGCGACGCGGCCCAGGAGGAGCGGTTCCGGCGCCGCGCGCAGGACCCGCTGCGCCGGTGGAAACTCTCCCCGATGGACCTGGAGTCCCTCACCCGCTGGGAGGCGTACTCGAGGGCCAAGGACGAGATGCTCGTCCACACGGACACGGCCGACGCCCCGTGGTACGTCGTCGAGAGCGACGACAAGCGCAGCGCACGGCTCAACATGATGGCCCACCTGCTGTCCTCGGTTCCCTACGAGGACGTGGCCGTACCATCGCTGACCTTGCCGCCGAGGCCGCCGTCCACGGGCTACGAGCGTCCGTCCAAGGAGCTACAGACCGCCGTACCCGACCACGCGGCCACCCTCGGCAAGGACTGAGCCGCGCCGGAGACCGGTGCGCGATGCCGAGCGGATCGTCAGAAGGAGCGCGATGTCCGCAAGTGGAAGGCCGGCCCCGGTACCCACGGGTCTCCGGGGGTACCGCCGCTCCTGGCTCGGGCGGGACGCGTTGGCGGGTGTCACCGTCGCCGCGTACCTGGTGCCGCAGGTCATGGCGTACGCGGGTGTGGCCGGGCTGCCGCCGGTCGCCGGACTCTGGGCGGTCCTGCCGGCCATGGTCCTCTACACGCTGATCGGGTCCTCGCGGCTCCTGTCGGTCGGACCCGAGTCGACCACGGCGCTGATGACCGCCGTTGCCGTGGGACCGCTCGCCGCCGGCGATCCGGGCCGGTACGCGGTGCTCGCAGCGGCCCTCGCCGTGGTCGTCGGCCTGGTCTCGTTGGCCGCTTGGGCCGTACGGCTCGGGTTCCTCGCCGACCTGCTCTCACGGCCCGTGCTCGTCGGTTACCTCGCCGGCGTCGCACTGATCATGATCATTGATCAGCTGCCCCGACTCACCGGAGTGCGCACGACCAGTTCGGGCTTCTTCCCGCAGCTGTACTCCTTCGCCCTGCACGTCCCGGACGTCGACTGGCCGACCGCCGGGGTGGCCGCTGCTGCTCTTGCGCTGCTCCTGGTGGCGCCGAAGCACTGGCGCATGGTGCCGCGCCCGTTGGTGGCCCTCGTCCTCGCCACGGCGGCCGTGGCGGCATTCGGGCTGGACGACCGGTACGGGATCTCCGTGATCGGATCCGTGCCCTCCGGCCTGCCGGTGCCCTCGCTGCCACCGCTCGGCGACCTGCCCCGGCTACTGGTCCCGGCTCTGGGTGTGCTGCTCGTCGGTTACTCGGACGTGATCCTGACCGCCCGAGCCTTCGCCGATCGCGGCGACCGGGTCCCGCTGGACCCCAACCGTGAACTCCTGGCCCTGGGGGCGGCGAACCTGGGGGCGGGCATCCTGCACGGGTTCCCGGTCAGCAGCAGCGCGAGCCGCACCGCCCTGGCGCAGTCGTCGAAGGCGCGGAGCCAGGCGTACTCCCTGTTCGCTGCGGTCGCGGTACTGATGGTCCTGCTCCTCCTGGGCCCCCTACTGGCCCACACGCCGAGCGCCGTCCTCGGCGCCATCGTCGTCTATGCCGCCGTCCGCCTGATCGAGGTGGCCGAGTTCCGGCGCCTCGCCGCCTTCCGCCGCCGCGAACTCCTGCTGGCCCTGGGCTGTCTCCTGGGTGTCCTCGTGCTCGGCATCCTGTACGGCGTTCTGGTCGCCGTGGCCCTGTCGGTCATCGAGCTCCTCGCTCGCGTGGCCCGTCCGCATGACGCGGTGGAAGGCCTGGTACCAGGGCTCGCCGGCATGCATGACGTGGACGACTACCCGACGGCGCAGACCGTTCCCGGCTTGGTCATCTACCGGTACGACTCACCACTGTTCTTCGCCAACGCGGAGGACTTCCGCCGACGCGCCCTGGCGGCGGTCGACGAACAGAGCCGTCCGGTCCGCTGGTTCGTCCTCAACGCGGAGGCGAACGTCGAAGTGGACATCACGGCCCTTGACGCCGTCGACGGACTCCGTCAGGAACTCGTGCACCGCGGCATCGTCTTCGCGCTGGCCCGGGTCAAGCAGGAACTCCGTGAAGACCTCGATGCGTTCGGCCTCACGGCCTCGGTGGGGGCCGAACGGATCTACCCGACCCTGCCCACGGCTCTGGAGGCCTACCGGGCATGGAGCCGGGAGAAGGGGCTCGCGACAGAATGAGCAGGAACTACCGGTCCACGTCCGCCCCGCCGTGCACGTGACGCAGTACCCTCCGGGCACCGTTCCAGCTGCGGCACACGACGAGGACCACGTCGTTGCCCGCGATACACCCGCCAGGGCATTTGGCTCGCCGCCTGCGGTGTGTACGCCGTCTCGGCAGCCGCCGTGGACAGCATGCGCTCCGTCGTGAACGAGTTGAACTCGCCCGCTGGGCCTGGCTCACGGGGGTGGGAGAAGGCACGGTATCCGAGGCCTGCGCCTGACACGTGGGCCGGCGAGTCACTCTTGCCTCCTGGGGGTGCGTCGGGCGCTCAGGAAGGCTTTCCGGTTCCTTGTCGCTCCAGGGACGTGGCGACGACGAGCGCCAGCATGCCGACGGCCATCATGATCAGCCCGACGAGTGTCCGGTCGGCGTTCGCCCACTGCCAGTCCACCGCGAACACCAGGATGGTGCCGAGACCGACGGAAGTGATGGCGCCGACGGCCAGCAAGCCCGTCATGTCATTCACCGGCTTTCGTGTCATGCCCGGAGCCGCATTTCCGCGCTCGCCCCGACTGTCCCGGATACCGGGAGTGGTCGAGCAGGTACCCAACGTCCCTTCGCGGAGTCGAACGGCCCCTCCGCGGGTGGCCGCGCGCTCGGCCAGGGCACAGGCAGAGGGCCCGTCCGGCCCCACGAAGGGCCGTCCGGCCCCTCTCGGAACCGGTGCGGGACAAGCCAGTGTGAGAGATGAGCGCGATATCGCCGAGGAGGCTGGTGGCAGTCATGGGTTCCTACGTGTACGACTTCGCCGAGGGCGGCCGGGACATGGCCGATCTGCTCGGAGGCAAGGGCGCGAACCTCGCGGAGATGGCCCGCATGGGCCTGCCCGTGCCGCCTGGCTTCACCATCACGACGGAGGCCTGCCGCGTTTTCCTGGCTACAGGTGAGCTGCCCGCGGGCCTGGAGCGCGAGGTCGCCGAGCACCTGGCGGAGCTCGAGAGGGCTGCCGGCAAGCGGTTGGGACAGGTGGACGACCCGCTGCTCCTCTCGGTCAGGTCGGGGGCGAGGTTCTCCATGCCGGGCATGATGGAGACCATCCTGGACATCGGTCTGAACGACCTCTCGGTGCTCGGCCTGGCCAAGGTCCCCGACCGGGAGCGGTTCGCGTGGGATTCCTACCGTCGCCTCGTGCAGATGTTCGGGAGTACGGTCATGGGCGTCGACGGCTCGCTCTTCGAAGACGTCCTCCGCCGGGTCAAGGACCAGCACCGTGTCGTAGACGACTCCCACCTGGACGTCTGCGACCTCATGCGGATCGTCGAAATGTTCAAGGACCTCATCCTCGAACGTACGGGTAGTGCGTTTCCGCAAGACCCGACCGAGCAGCTGCGGCAGGCGATCCTCGCCGTCTTCGCGTCGTGGAACGGTGACCGCGCACGCCTCTACCGTCGCCGCGAGCACATTCCGGACGGTCTCGGGACAGCGGTCAACATCCAGCGCATGGTCTTCGGGAACCTCGGCTCCGATTCCGGCAGCGGAGTCGCGTTCACGCGCGACCCGGCCACCGGGCGCCCCGGCCTGTACGGCGACTACCTTCCCAATGCCCAGGGCGAGGACGTCGTCTCCGGTGTCCGCGACGCCGTACCGCTGCAGGAGCTGGCCGCGCTCGACCCGGTCTCGTTCGCCCGGCTGCGCGGCTACATGGGGCAGCTCGAAACGCACTACCGAGACCTGTGCGACATCGAGTTCACGATCGAGCACGGCGTCCTGTGGATGCTGCAGACCCGTGTCGGGAAGCGCACCGCGCAGGCGGCCTTCAGCATCGCCTCGCAACTGGCCGACGAGGGCCTCATCTCCACTGATGAAGCGCTGGCCCGTGTCGACGGCGACATGCTGGCGCGGCTGATGTTCCCCCGGTTCGACGCAGGTGTCGCGGCTCCCGTGCTCACACGCGGTATCCCGGCCTCGCCGGGTGCGGCCGTGGGCGTGGTCGTCTTCGACTCCGGGGAGGCGGTTCGGCGGGCCGCCGCCGGAGAGGAAGTCGTGCTGGTACGGCAGGAGACCACGCCCGACGACCTCCCGGGCATGGTCGCCGCTCAGGCGGTGCTCACGAGCCGGGGCGGCAAGACCAGCCATGCGGCGGTGGTGGCGCGCGGTATGGGCAAGGTCTGCGTCTGCGGGGCCGACGCGCTCTCCATCGATCTGGGGGAACGCCGCTTCTCCGTCGGCGATGTCGTCGTCTCCGAGGGCGAGACCATCTCCGTGGACGGCTTCGAAGGCCTCGTCCGCCTCGGCGCGGTACCACTGGTCGACTCCGCGGTCATGCGCTACTTCGAGGCGGGCTCACCCGCGCCGGACGCCACCGCGCAGGAGGGCGTACCCGAGGTGCACCGCCTCATGGAGCACGCCGATGCCACCCGACGCCTGGGGGTACGGGCGAACGCCGACACACCGCAGGACGCGGCCCGAGCACGCCGGTTCGGCGCAGAGGGCATCGGACTGTGCCGTACGGAGCACATGTTCCTCGGGGACCGCCGTCAACTGGTGGAAGCCATGATCCTCGCGCCCACGGAGAACGACCGCGAGGTCGCGCTGGCCGCACTCCTGCCCTTGCAGCGCGAGGACTTCACCGGAATCCTCGCCGCCATGGACGGCTTGCCCGTGACCATCCGGCTGCTCGACCCGCCTCTGCACGAGTTCCTGCCCGACCGGACGGACCTGGCCGTACGCCTTGCCCGGGACGAAGCATTGGGCCGGACACAGGATCCTCACGACACCGAGCTGTTGGCCGCAGTCACGCGCATGCACGAGGAGAACCCGATGCTCGGCCTGCGGGGCGTCCGACTGGGTCTCGTGAAACGGGGCCTGGTGGCCATGCAGGTCCGTGCCATTGCAGAGGCCGTCGTTGCCCGCAAGCGGGCGGGAGGTGATCCGCGTGCCGAGATCATGGTCCCGCTCGTGGGCGCGGTCGAGGAACTCCACCTCGTGAGGCAAGAAGTGGAGGAGGTGCTGTCCACGGTCGCGCGCGAGACGGGAGTCCCGGTGACCTGCCCGATCGGAACCATGATCGAGCTGCCCAGGGCAGCCCTGACCGCCGGCCGTATCGCGAGCCAGGCGGAGTTCTTCTCCTTCGGAACGAACGACCTGACGCAGACCACATGGGGCTTCTCCCGCGACGACGTCGAGGCGGAGTTCTTCTCCGCCTACCTCGACAAGGGAATCTTCGAGACCTCCCCGTTCGAGACGATCGACCGGGAAGGAGTCGGACGCCTGGTGGAGATCGCGGTCCGTGAAGGTCGTGCGGCCCGACCCGACCTCAAGATCGGCGTGTGCGGGGAACACGGCGGTGACCCCACCTCCGTGCACTTCTTCCACGGGGCCGGACTCGACTACGTCTCCTGCTCCCCGTTCCGCGTCCCCGTCGCCCGCCTGGAGGCCGGCCGTGCAGCCCTGTCGGCACGGTCTGCGGACGCGACGAAGTGACACGCTCACCGACCCCGCCGGGGCCGGTGCGAGCGGGCGGAGGGCTCCAAGGAGGTGAAGCGCGCGAGTGGGCCGTCCGCTACGCGCTGCTCTCACACAGGCGGAAGACGGTGACCAGGTCGGGCTTGCTCAAAGGGACGTCGGCCCAGGGATATGGGCTCGCAGTACCGCGAGCCGCCGGCGGTATTCCTCGTCGTCGATCTCGCCTCTGGCGAATCGCTCCGCGAGAAGCTTCTCGGCCCCCTTGTCGGGGGTTGGGTGCGGCGCGGGCACTGTGTGCCCGTCCGCACCGTCCCGCCTGAGGGCGCGGACCACGAGGATGGCCGCGGCGACGATCAGGGTCCAGATGATCAGTGTGGTGAGGGACATGGCGAACCATCCCCAGGCCCCCATGCCATGGCCATTCCAGTACATTGCGCACCTACCAGGTGGACGGGGTCGACGGTCGGGAGCCGGCCATCTGCTGCCAGGATCTCCGGCTGCACCGAGCCCCGGCATGGGCCGGTCGGCCCACAGTCGGGGCCACAGGGCCCATGTCGGGACTGGCGGGACCACCAAGACTGAAGACGGACTCGAACAGGAGGCCGTTCATGACCACCCCGTCACCCACACGTATCTCCGAGGCGCTGCCCGCCGACTGCCGTTCCCGTCTGATGGAACTGGCCCAAGAGGTCAACTTCGCCGAGGGGACGCGTCTCTTCAGCGAGGGCGGTCACGCCGACCGGTTCTGGATCGTCCGGTCCGGCACCGTGACCTTGGACGTCCACGTGCCCGGGCGGCGCGCCGCCGTCATCGATAGCCTCGGTGCCGGTCAGCTGGTCGGCTGCTCGTGGCTCTTCAAGCCCTACTCCTGGCGCCTTGGCGCCGAGGCGATGACGCCCGTCCGCGCGTACGAGTTCGACGCGGCGCGCGTACGGACGCTGATGGACGACGACACCGCCTTCGGCTCTGCCCTGGGCCATTGGATCGGGCAGGTCCTGGCCAACCGGCTGCAGGCCGCCCGCGTGTGCCTTCTCGACCTGTACGCGCCTTACGGCAGCGGCAGCTTCCTCTGATCGTCCGTATGCCGAAGGAGCCGGTCATGCCCGCATCCCGCTACACCGTCAGTGACGTCATGACGCACACCGCCATCGCCATCGGCCGTGGGGCGTCCTACAAGGAGATCGTCGAGCTGATGCACCAGTGGAAGGTCAGCGCGGTCCCCGTCCTGGAAGGCGAAGGCCGGGTCGTCGGCGTGGTCTCCGAGGCGGACCTGCTGCCGAAGGAAGAGTTCCGGCGTACGGACCCCGCACTGCCCGAGCAGCTGGAGGAAGCGTCGAAGGCCGGCGCGGTGCTGGCCGAGGAGCTCATGTCGAGCCCGGCGATCACCGTCCACCCCGACGCGCCCGTCACCGAAGCCGCCCGGATCATGGCCCGCAAGCACGTCAAGCGCCTGCCCGTCGTGAACGTGCTCGGCATGCTGGAAGGCGTGGTCAGCCGCAGCGACCTCCTCAAGGTGTTCCTGCGGCCAGACGAGGAGCTCGAGGAGGAGATCCGCCAGGCCGTGCTCACCGAACTGGCACCCGGTGTGACCTTGGACTTCGCCGTACAGGACGGCGTCGTCACCCTTCGCGGCCCACTGCGGGACCGGGTTTTGGTCCCCCTGCTCGCACGGGCGATCCGCGCGGTCGAGGGTGTCGTGGACGTCCGGATGGAGCTGGACGGCACCATCGCTGCCTAGCTCCGGTTCTCGTCGGCCACAGGGTGCCTTGCGCGTCTTCCTGAGACAATTCGGATGGAAAGGCACAGCACGTGGACCGAGCCAGGGGCGATCATGTCCGAGGATCCGAACGCCTCCGCAGAGGCGCCGATCAAGGTGTTCCTCCTCGATGACCACGAGGTGGTCCGGCGTGGGCTGCGCGACCTTCTGGATGCAGAGCCGGACATCACCGTCGTGGGTGAAGCCGGTACGGCCGAGCAGGCGCTGACCCGCGGGCCGGCGCTCCGTCCGGATGTCGCCGTACTCGATGTGAGGCTGCCCGACAGCGACGGCATCACCGTCTGCCGCGAGCTGCGCTCGCGCATGCCGGGGCTGGCCTGTCTGATGCTGACCTCGTTCGACGACGAGGACGCCTTGCTGGACGCGATCATGGCGGGGGCCGCCGGGTACGTGCTGAAGCAGATCAAGGGTGCTGACCTGGTCTCGGCCGTACGCACGGTCGCCACCGGCCAGTCCATGCTGGACCCCGCGACCACCGCCCGCCTGATGCACTCCCTGCGTGACCCGGAACCGGCGAAGACACCGGAGGACGCTCGCCTGGCAGCTCTGTCCGAACGGGAGCGGGCTGTGCTGGAGCTCATCGGCGAGGGCCTCACCAACCGGCAGATCGCCAAGCAGCTCTACTTGTCCGAGAAGACGGTCAAGAACCACATCTCGCGGTTGCTGGGCAAGCTCGGCGTGGAGCGGCGGGTCCAGGCGGCTGTGATCGCCGCCCAGGTCCACGAGCACGAGGCCGGAACGGTGAAGCGGTAGGAACGTCTGGTAGAGGTCACCGAGCCGGCGGGACCAGAGGTACCTCCCACTCCAGGCGAGTGCCCCGCTCCCCGTTTCCCGGCGCGGCAATCTCCATCTGGCCGCTGAGCCTTTCGGCACGCTCCGCCAGGTTCCGCAGTCCGCTGCGCCGACCGCCGGCGGGCAAGCCCACTCCATTGTCGGTCACCGTGATCGTCAGCTTCCCGTCGCCCGCGGCGATCGAGACCTCCACCCGCGTGGCCCCGGCATGGCGGGCGACGTTGGTGAGAGCTTCCCCCACCACGGCGATGACCTCGTCGGCGACGGCGGACGGTACGTCGGTGTCGATCAGTCCTTCCATCCGCAGGGCAGGGGCGAAGCCGAGGGCTGCGGCCGCCCCGTCCAGGGCCTTGACGGCGCGGGAGCGCAGCTTGGAGGCCTCACCGGGGGTTTCGTGCTCGCGGAGTCCGAAGATGGTCGATCGGATGATCTTGATGGTGGCGTCGAGGTCGTCCACGGCGCGCGCGATGCGTTCCGATGCCTGGGAGTGGTCAATGAACCGCTGGGCGCTCTGGAGGGTCATGCCGGTGGCGAAGAGGCGCTGGATGGCCAGGTCGTGCAGGTCGCGGGCGATGCGGTCGTGGTCCTCCAGGAGGCTCATCTGCTCGGTGTCACGGCGCCGGTCGGCGAGCTCCAGGGCGAGGGCGGCCTGGCTCGCAAACCCCGGAAGTGGGGCGACTTCCGTGGTGGCGAACACGGGGCGTCCGTGCCGCCGGGCCAGCATCAGGACGCCGCTCAGGCTTTCCTTGGTGCCGACGGTGACGGCGACCGCCGGGCCGAAGCCCGTCCACCGCTCGGGGTGCACGGTGACGTGCTCGTCGGTCGCCACGTCGGGGACCGTGATGAGGCCGTTGTGGGCCAGTGCGGCCTCGGCGAGGGTTCCCTGGGTACTGGGCAGGACGATCCCGCGGTGTGCCTCTGCTCCTTCCCCGAGGGCGAGGGAGCCTCGCAGTTCACCGGCGGAGCCGAGCAGGTAGAAGACGCCCATGTCGGCGCGGGTGATGTCCTTGGCCTGCTCCAGCATGCCCTCGAGGACTTCGTTCTCGGGCGCTCCGGAGAGCAGGGCGCTGGTGATGTCGGAGCTGGCCTCCAGCCAGCGCTCGCGCAGCCGGACCTCCTCGAAGAGCCGGGCGTTCTCGATGGCGATGCCGGCCGCGACGGCGAGGGTGGACAGGACCGCTTCGTCCTCGGCGTCGAAGTCGGCTCCGCCGCGCTTCTCGGTCAGGTAGAGGTTGCCGAAGACCGCCTCGCGGACCCGGATCGGGACACCGAGGAACGAGTGCATCGGCGGGTGGTGGTCGGGGAACCCGTACGAGGCCGGGTGCTCGGACAGCTCCGACAGCCGCAGTGGTTCGGGGTGGCGGATCAGCTCGCCGAGGATGCCGTGGCCGGAGGGCAGGTCTCCGATCTGTGCGCGGAGGGCGTCGCTGATGCCGACGGGAAGGAACTCGGCCAGTTTCTTGTCGTTCCCGATGACTCCGAGGGCCCCGTATTCGGCGTCCACGAGCACTACGGCGGCCTCGACGATGCCTTGCAGGACCTGCGGCAAGTCGAGTTCCCGGCCCACGGACATGACGGCTTCGAGTAGACCGTTCAGCCGGTCCCGCGTGCCTCTGACCTCGTCGATCCGTACCTGGAGTTCATCCAGCAGTTCGTCGAGCCGCAGACGAGGAACACCGCTCCGGGTGGGCTGTTCCCCTGTGCTCATGCCCGCCTCCGGCAGGAAGGGATGGCGAGACGGCCATCACTTCCACGGTATCTCCGGTCGGGGCGCCCGGCCTTTCCACTCAACGGGATGCCACTGCCCCTTCCGGCTCCTCCTCGTGTCGCGGCGTACCGGTTTCGTCGTGCAGCTGGCGGACGTGGGCGTCCGGTCCGGGGAAGATCACGGTGGTACGGCCGGTGTCGGACCAGCGCACGTCGTACGGCGGGGTGCCGTCCTCGTGGTGCAGGGCGATGACTTCGCCGTCACGGCCTGTCGTTCCGACGGTGGGGCCGCCCACGATGATCTGGTCGCCGACCTCGGCGTGGATCCCGTCTCCGTGGGCAAGCGGATGCGCGTTCATGATCATGCCTTTCTGTGGAATGCGCCCCGCAGGAGCCGGGCGGCGACGAACGCCGCGAGGGCTGCCGAGGCGGCGAGCCCTATGCCGGCCCAGCCCACCGGCTGGGTGTCCAGCAGCGACTGCAGAGCGGGAAGGTGCAGGGCAGCCATCGCAAGGAGGGCGGAGGCCGCCACGGCGGCGGGGAGGGAGAGGTTCTGGGTGGTGAGCAGCCGGGCCCTCAGTCCCAGGGCCACGCCCAGCTGGGCTCCGAGCAGGGACAGGAAGAGCACGCTCTGCCAGGGCAGGCCCATGGAGCGCGCGCCGATGCCGGCGATCAAGCTGAAAGCCGTCACGGCCGCAGCGAGGATGAGGAGGCGTTGCCACACGCCTGCGGCCAGGATGTGCTGTCCGGGCGGCCGGGGCGGGCGCCGCATGGCCTCTGGTGAGGCCGGTTCGGCACCCATGGCCACGCCGGTCAGACCGTGTGTGAGGAGGTTGATCCACAGGATCTGGCCCGCCCGAAGCGGGAGGGCCAGGCCGAGTAGGGGACCTGCCAGCATCACGAGGATCTCGGCGGCCCCACCGGCCATCGCGTAGACGAGGAAGCGTCGGATGTTGTCGTAGACGCGGCGGCCTTCCTCGACGGCCGTGACCACGGTGGACAGCTCGTCGTCCGTGAGGACGAGGTCGGCGGCCTGGCGGGCCACCTCGGTGCCGCGGGCGCCCATGGCGACGCCGATGTCGGCCTGGCGGAGGGCGGGGCCGTCGTTGACGCCGTCCCCGGTCATGGCGGTCACTGCGCCGCGGGCCCTCCAGGCGTGGACGATGTCCAGCTTCTGCTGCGGATCGGTCCGGGCGAAGACGCGTACCGCGGTGAGGTCGGTGTCCGGTGCTGCGGCAAGCTCGGGTCCGGTGACGACGGAATCGGCTGGACCGTCCTCGACGAGGCCGATGCGTACGGCGATGGCGTGAGCCGTCGCGGGGTGGTCGCCGGTGATCATGACCGGGGTGATGCCGGCAGCGCGGCAGGCCGCCAGAGTGGTGGCGGCGGTCGCTTTCGGCGGATCGCTGATGGCGATCAGGCCGAGAAGGCTCAGTCCCTCTTCCGCCTCGGCGGCGGGCAGACTCCACTGGAGCCGTTCGGCGCCTGCCACCGCCAGGACCCTGAATCCGTGCGCGGCCAGCTGGGCAGCTTGCAGGCGAGCCTGGTCCAGGACCTCGGGCGGCTCGGCGAGCACCATGGGAGCCAGGACGCTCTCCGGCGCCCCCTTGAGGCAGACCAGGACGTTGCCGTCGGGCAGGTGGTGCAGGGTGGTCATCCGCTTACGCGAACTGTCGAACGGTGCTTCTCCGATCCGGGGGCAGTCCCGGTGCAGCTCGGCGGGGTCGGGGCAGCCTGCCTTGGCAGCGGCTGCCAGCAGTGCGGCCTCCATGGGGTCGCCCACGGCCGTCCATGCTGCGGAGCCGCTCTGGGGTGGTTTCAGGCTTGCGTCGTTGCACAGGGCTGCCGTGGTGAGCAGTTCCTGCAGTGGGCGGAGTTGCTCGGGCGTCAGGGAGCGTCCGGCCCGGGTCAGGTCTCCTTGGGGTTCGTATCCGCTGCCGGACACGTCCGCGGCTCCGGACGGCGTCCACAGGCGCTGGACGACCATGCGGCCCTCGGTGAGGGTGCCGGTCTTGTCCGTGGCCAGCACGCTCACCGAGCCCAGTGTCTCCACGGCCGGCAGGCGCCGGACCAGGGCGCCGCGGGCCGCCATGCGGCGGGCTCCGAGGGCGAGGGCGAGGGTGACCACGGCGGGCAGGGACTCGGGCACCGCGGCGACGGCCAGGCTGATGGCGGTGACCGCCATCGTGCTCACGCCGAGGCCGCGTAGGAGGCCCAGGGCGAAGAACAGCACGCACAGGGCGAGGGTGACGGCGGCAAGGACGCGGCCGAGGGAGGCGAGGCGGCGCTGGAGCGGTGTCGGCTCGTGGTCCCCGTCCAGGAGGGCTGCGATCCGGCCGAGGGCGCTGGCGGATCCAGTGGCCGTGGCCGTCGCCACACCTCGCCCGCGCACCACGACGGTGCCGGCGCTGACCACGTCACCCGTGGATTTGGCGACGGGTTCCGATTCGCCGGTGAGCATCGACTCGTCCATCAGGAGAGCGGATGCCTCGGTGAGATCGGCGTCCGCGGCGACGATGTCACCCTCGCCCAACAGCAGGCTGTCACCCAGTACCACGAGCGCTGCCGGCACTTCGTAGGCGGCGCCGTCGCGCAGCACCCGGGCGTGCGGGGCAGAGAGCGGAGAGCGCGGCGACCGCGCGGTCCGCCCGGACCTCCTGGGCCACTCCCACGGTCGTGTTGAAGACGACCACCAGGCCGATGACGACGGCGTCCGGGTGGTCGCCGATCGCGATGGTCAGGAGTGCGGCACCGAGCAGCACCATGATCAGCGGATCACGCAGCTGCGCCAGTACCCGGCGGCGGAGGGGTGTGGGTCGCGGAGGTGCCACCTCGTTGCGTCCGTAGCGGGCCAGCCGGCGTTCGGCCTCGGCCCGTGTCAGCCCTGTCGGGGCCGAGGAGGCGACGGACGGCGTTTCGATCGCGCGGCTGGTCATGGCGGGCTCAGCCAGTGGGGACGGTGATCACGGGGCAGTGCGCGCGGTGCAGGAGGCCGTGGACGACGGATCCGATGCGCATGCCGGTGTATCCGCCGCGGCCGCGGCGGCCCACGACGACGGCCAGGGCGTGCTCGGCGGCCCGGGCGAGTTCCTCGACGGGGTGGCCGGCGAGGACTTCGTGCGTCACGTGCACGTCCGGGTACTTGTCCGACAGGCCGGCGGTGGCCTCGGAGAGCAGGGTGCGCTGGGCGTGCAGTGCCACCTCTTCGTCGTTCAGCATGATGAGCGGCGGCTGCCATACGCAGACGACCCGCAGCGCCGCCCCCCGGAGGTCGGCCTCGTCGAAGGCGAAGTCCAGCGCGGCAGTGGCGGACGCGCTGCCGTCGATACCGGCGACGACGTAGGGCGGCTGCTGGCTGATGTGTTCGGCGTCGCCCACGACGACGACCGGGCAATGGGCCTGGGCAGTGACGGGGACCACGAGCGAGCCGGCGCTGAAGAACTCGGCGGTGCGGCTCAGGTGCCGGGAGCCGAGGACGATCATGCGGGCTTCTCGCGCCGCGCCGCCCAGGACGGGGACGGGGAAGCCGCCGAGCAGATCGCCGGTGACGGCCACCTCGGGGTGGCGGTCACGCACCCAGTTGCACGCTTGGCCGAGCCTGTCGGATGCGGCCTGCCGCAGGGCCGTCTGACCGGGGGTGTCGTCGACGTGATGGGTGTCGTGCTGGGGCGGTACCGCGAGCACCAGGCGTAGCGGGAGCCGGCGCCGTTGTGCCTCGTCGGCGGCCCAGGCCAGGGAAAGGTGCCAGTCCCTGTCCGGGTCGATGCCCACGACGATGCCATGGCTTCCTGTCAGGTGGATGGTCATGACCGGCTCCCGAAGTCGCTGCCGGTCCGGGGGATGAGGAGGACGGGGCAGTGGGCGTGGTGCAGCAGGCTGTGCGTGGCCTTGCCCAGGCTGGGGGCGAGTCCGAGGGGCCCTGGGATCCGGCGGCCGCCCATGACGAGCAGGTCGGCGTGCCGGGACGCCTCGACCAGGACACCGGCCACGGAGATGCTCTTCTCCGCATCGGCCTGCACCTCCAGGTCGGGGAACTCGCCGCGGACCACGTCCGTGACGGCCCGAAGGGTCTCTGCACGGCCGCCGGCGATCTCGTCGACGCCGTCGAGCATGCTGACCACCTCACCTACGGACTGGAGCACGTTCCACACGTGCAGGAGCCGCAGGGAGGCCTTGTGCAGCTCGGCTTCCCGGGCGGCGTACCGGGCGATCAGGAGGTCGTGCTCATCGCGGATCGCCGCGAGGACCGTGCCGGTCTCCTCGGCCCCGTCGATGCCCCGGACGACGATGACGGGCGTCATGGCGATGGCCGCGGTGCCCAGCCCGACCGAGCCGAGCATGAGGGAGTTGAAACCGCCCAGCCCGCGGTTGCCCACCACGACCGTGCCGTGGAGCCCGCCGGCCCGGTGAAGGCTGTCGACGGCGCTCGCGCGGCTGAACTCGGTGGTCACGTTCAACCCGGGGTACTCGGCCGACACGGCCTTCGCCGTCTCGTCAAGGATGGCCCGGCCGTTGACACGGATACGGTCGATGGTCTCCGCCGACACGTACAAGGCCCTGCCGTCGGTGTCGGAGCCGTAGACGATGTGGAGGGGGCGGTCACGGCGTGCGGCCTCCTTGGCCGCCCACAGGGCAGCGACGCGCGCCGACTGTGAGCCGTCCACGCCGACGGTGACCGAGCTGGTGTCCGGGGTGCGGAATGTGCTTTCCACGATTCCTCCCAACCGAGAAGCCGATGAGGGACACCACCCACGGTGGCACCGCCGCCGTTTCGGCAAGAGGGCCGCCCGGGACCGCAGACGGGACCAAAGGTCCCCATCGTCGTCGACCGGAGACCTCGGGCCCTTGCGGCCCCCCGGACGGGACCGTTCGGCCCTCGATCGCCGGCGGCCTTCGACGGATGGTGGGGACACACCCCACACCGGACACCAGCCTCGCGTGACACGGCGGAGCAGGAGGGCCTCATGAAACATCTCAAGGTGGCGAACCTGATGACCGACGAGGTCGTGTCCGTGGCCCCGGGCACCGGTTTCAAGGACGTCGCGAAGCTCCTCGCCCAGTACGACATCTCGGGAGTCCCTGTCCTGGACGACGAGGACCGCGTGGTGGGCGTCGTCTCGCAGACCGACCTGCTGGCCCACACGGTGTCGGGCTCCCATCCCTCTGAGCAGAGCCCCCCGGCGCCTGGTCCGCCCACCGCGGGCGAGGTCATGTCCGCGCCGGCGGTCACCGTTCACGCCGAAGAGACAGTGGCTGACGCCGCCCGGCTGATGACCCGTCGCGGCATCGAACGCCTCCCCGTCGTGGACGTGGAGGACCGGCTCGTCGGCATCGTCACCCGCCGGGACCTGCTCCGCCTGTTCCTGCGCCCGGACTCCGAGATGCGCCGGCGTATCACCGACGAGGTCCTCACGGAGGTGCTCGGTGTGCCGGCCGGTGACGTCGACGTCCATGTGGTCGACGGCATCGTCACTTTGGAGGGCCGTGTCGAGCGTAGGAGTCAGCTCCCTGCGCTTCTCGGCCTCGTCGAACAACTCGACGGGGTCGTCGCCGTGGCATCACGCATCACCGCCCGAACCGACGACACGGCAGGCATGCACGCGGACCGTGCCCGGCACGCCATGCCGTGGTGATGAGCGCCGGACCGTACGAAGGGAATCGAAGCCATGAAGAACCACGTGACCGTCGGAGTCGACGGCTCCCCTGAGAGCCGGGCAGCAGCACGCTGGGCCGCGCACGAGGCCGTCCTGCGGCAGGTGCCGCTCCGCCTCGTGCACGCCGTCGACTGGCCCCTGGACCCGATGTTCCCCGGACTGGGCCGCCAGGACGTGGACCGCTGGGCGGACCAGGCTCTGGCCGAGGCCGCGACGGAGCTGCACGGGCGCCACCCGCACCTGGAGATCACGACCCGCTGCCTGACGGCACGGCCGGCAGCCGCTCTCGCGGCCGAGGCCGCCGACGCCGGCCTGCTGGTCCTGGGATCGCGCGGTCTGGGCGGCCTGGTCGGTTTCGTCGTCGGCTCGGTGGCGATGTCCACCGTGGTCGCGACCGACACCCCGGTCGTCCTCGTTCGCGTCACCGACGACCCCGACGGCCCGGGCACCGGCTCCGGCGCTGAGATCGTCGTGGGTGTCGACATCCATGAAGCGTGCGACCGGGTACTCACCTTCGCCTTCGAGGAGGCGGCCCGGCGCGACTGCCCGCTGCGGGCCGTGCACGGCTGGAAGATGCCGGCCGCCTACAGTTACGTCCCCTTCTTCGACCCGGACAACGAACGGGACATCGGCAGGAGCGTCACACACATGGTGGACGACATGCTGCTGCCCTGGCAGCGCAAGTTCCCCGACGTGAATGTCAGCCACAACGTGTTCATGGGATCCGCGGGCGAGCATCTCGTTCGGGCCTCGCAAGGAGCGGGACTCGTCGTCGTGGGGCGCCATCTTCGCCGCTCCGCCCTCGGGGCGCACCTGGGCTCGGTCGCCCACGCGGTCCTGCACCACGCAGCAGCCCCCGTAGCCGTCATCGCCCACGACTGAAGGAGCGGTACTGGTGGCCAGACCACCTCAAAGCCCCGGACAGCCCTACCCAGGGACGGTCGCCCCTCACACCATCATGAGCACGGCCGTCCCACTGAGGAGGAAGACCATGAAGCACCTGCGCACCGTCGAGGACGTCATGACACACGCCGTGATCTCCGTCGACCGAAGAACCGCGTTCAAGGACATCGTGGAAGAACTGCGGATGTGGAACATCAGCGCGCTCCCCGTCCTGGCCCAGGACGGACAGGTGGCCGGCGTCGTCTCCGAAGCCGACCTGCTGCTCAAGACCCAAGGCACCGACACGACCCACGACACCGCCGCCGAGCAGCTGACGACCCGCCCGGCCGTGACCGTCACGAAGGACGCCACCATCCCCACCGCGGCGCGTCTGATGGCCCGCAGGCACCTCAAGCGCCTTCCCGTTGTCGACGACGACGGCCGACTCGTCGGCGTCGTCAGCCGCGGCGACCTGCTCAAGGTCTTCCTGCGCCCGGACGAGGACATCGGCGCCGAGATCCGCGAACTGATCATGTATCAGCTACCGCCGCAAGTTCCCGCCGAAAGGCACGTCCACGTGCACGGTCCCGTCGAGGTACACGTCCACGTCGCCGACGGCATCGCCTACCTCAACGGTTCGCTGCCGGACCCCGCGATGGAAGACATCGTCGTCCGCGCTGCCAGTACCGTACCGGGCGTCGTCGACGTCAAGGCGGACTTCACCGCCCCCGTCTCCGCCTGAAGGCACCACCGCCATGAGGCACCGCAGTGTCGCGGACCTGATGACGCACACCGCCGTCACCGTCCGGCGCACGACCACGTTCAAGGAGATCGCTCGGCTCCTGAAGGAGTTCGACATCACCGCCATGCCCGTCGTCGACGAAACCGGGCACCCGGTCGGCGTCGTATCCGAAGCCGACCTTCTCCGCCGGCGGCCCGCCGGTGGTGCCGCAACAGCCGAGGAGCTGATGACCAGCCCGGCCGTCACAGCCCGACCCGAGTGGAGCGTGGTCCGCGCGGCCCGGGTCATGCAGCGGCACCGGGTCAAGCGGCTGCCGGTCGTCGACGTCGACAACAGACTCACCTGCGCCGCAGTAGAACGGGGCAGGGCCGGTCGGTCCCCGGTTGGGCCGCTCGGTCCCTCCCAGAGGCCCCGCAAGCGGAAGAGCCTGGAAGCAGCAACCATCCGACCCAGGAGGAACATCATGTCGAACCGGATCACGGTGGGTCTGGACGGATCGAGCGCCGGCAGCGCCGCAGCCGACTGGGCCGCCAACGAAGCCGAACTGCGCGGTGCAGCTCTGGAACTCGTCCACGCGGAGGACTGGGCCCAGTACGGACCCTTTGCCGCGCCACTTCCCGAACCGCGTCCTCAGTGGGCAGAAGACCTCCTTTCGCGCACGCGGGACCGGCTGCTGCGCGAACACAGCACGCTCGACATCAGCACCCACAGCACGAATGGACTCGCGGCCTCCAAGGTCCTCGCCGCGTCTGCGGAAGATGCGGACCTGCTCGTCCTGGGCTCTCGTGGACTCGGCGCCGTCGCCGGGTTCATCGTGGGCTCGACCGCCTCGGCGACCCTTCCCGAGACCGACACACCCGTCGTCCTCGTGCGCTCCGTCGACGGCCGAGACCAACCGACCGGGCACGCGGACGATGCCGGACCGGTGGTGCTCGGCGTGGACCTGCGCAGCAACTGCGACCGGCTCCTCGCCTTTGCCTGCGAGGAAGCGGACCGGCGGGCCTGCCCGCTCGTCGTCGTACACGGCTGGTCGCTCCCGCCGGTCTTCTCCTACGCTCCCGCCCTCGACCTCGGCGTCGAGAAGGAAATGGCCGGCGGACTCGAGACCACGCTCCACGAGCTGCTGAGTCCGTGGGAGCGGAAGTATCCGCGACTCTCCGTCGATGCACGCATCGTCATCGGCCAGCCCGCCATCCAGATCCTGGACGCTGCGCCTGGCGCGGCCCTCGTCGTGGTTGGCCGGCGTATCCGTCGCCCGGCACTCGGCGCCCGCATCGGCCCCATCACCCACGCGGTGATGCACCACGCCACCTCACCGGTCGCCGTCGTGGCGCACGACTGAGGCCGCACAGACAGGAACAGTCCCGTGACCGCAACATACTTCGACCCCGACACCGTCATGCTGCTCGTCGGCGACGCCGTCACCGCCCCGTCCATGCACAACGCCCAGCCATGGAAGTTCGTGTTCCATGTCGGCAGCAGTGCGCTGGCCCTGTACGGCGATCCGGATCGCGCCATGCTTCGGACCGACCCGGATCACCGCAGCCTCCACCTCGGCTGCGGTGCGGCACTGTTCAACCTCCGCGTGTCCGCAGCCTCGATCGGTCTCCCGGTTCGCGTCCGGCTCCTGCCCGACGACGCCGAACCGTGGCTGCTCGCCACGGTGACCATCGACGAAACCACGGCCGCGGACCGCGAGCTGGCCTCCCTGCACGACGCCATCCGGCGCCGGCACACCAGCAGGTACCCCTTCGGCGAGGAGCCGGTGCCGACGGCGTTGCTGGACGGTCTGTGGGCTGCGGCCCACTTGGAGGGCTGCAGGCTCACCGTCCCGGATACCTGGCACATCGACACCGTGCTCGGGCTGGTACGGGACGCCGAACACCGCGAGGAGATCGATCCGCTCGCCCGGGCGGAGACCACGGCCTGGACCTCCCACACGCAGAGTGCTACGGGCACGCGCCGCGACGGCATTCCTGCCGCCGCATTCGGACCCAAGGCTTCCGGCGGCCCCACCCCCGTGCGCGACTTCGGTTGGGCCAACCCGATACCTGATCGCGGCTGGGCCGTGTTCGAGAAGCGGCCGCAGCTGGCTCTGCTCAGCACAGAGGGGGACGCGAGAGCCGACTGGCTACGCGCAGGCCAGGCGATGGAACGCGTCCTTCTGCAAGCCACTGCTGACGGCCTTGCCACCTCGATGACGTCCCATCCCCTGGAATGGCCGGAGCTGCGGTGGACTCTGCGTGACCCGGTGGCAGCCATGGGGCACGTGCAGATGGTCTTCCGTCTCGGCTACGGCCCCGCAGGCCCCGACACGCCCCGCCGCCCGTTGTCCGAGGTCATGGAAATCCGGGAGTAGAAGCCGGCGGAACGGCGCGTAGACGCTCAATGGCGCATCCGCTCAGGGCGCGAGGTCCCGGCGTCGGAGCAGCAGATGGGCCAGCAGGATGCCCAGCACTCCCGCTCCGACCAGGATCCCGAGCTGGGGCCAGAGCACGCCGCCTTCGGCCAGGGCGTCGCCCGGGGCGTAGTAGTGGAAGGGGCTGAGAAACCTCAGCGATGCTGCGGGCGACCAGGCCAGTGCGATGAAGTTGACGGCGAAGCCGACGGCCCCGATCGCGATGGTCGCGCCGACCACCTGGGCCCGCCGTCGTCCCGCCGCCGACACGGCCATCGCCGGCCCGATCAGGCACACGGCGAAGCCGAGGCCCATGAGCCCGGCGGCGAACACCCCGCCGATCGGCACCGCCCGGTGGATGTCCGGTGACAGCGCCACCCCCACCGCGACCGTGAGGGTCGCGGCAAGGTTCAGGGACAGCGCCGCGAGCACCAGCGCGGCGGTCCGCTCGGCCAGCAGCCGGGTACGGCTGACGGGACGCACCATGACGAGTTCCACCGTCCCGGATTCCACGTCCGCGGCCACGGCGGCCGCGGCGAGCGAACCGATCGCGGTGAGCTGGATGGCGATCCAGAAGGGGTGCGTGAGGCCGGCGCCCAGCAGCCCGGGGTAGCTGGCGATCGACACGTCGCCGCTGGACCCGCTGAAGGCCCGGTAGGCCGAGGGTGGCCCCTTCCCGCCCGCGGAGAAGAGCTGCCCCGGAGGAATCGCATTGGCGACCACCACGATGAGCGCCTCGAACACGACCATCCCGACGAGCAGGGCAGCCAGCATCCGGCGCCGCCGGTACAGGGCGAGCCACAAGAGCGGCCATTGCCGTCTCACGGCTCCGCCCGCCCGGCGCCGTCGCGGTACAGGTCCATGAAAGCCTCGTCCAGCCCGGCCTCCTCCACCGTGACGTCGGCCACCGGCAGGCTGAGCAGGGTGCGCAGCGCGCCCACCGCTTCGCTCGGAGGTACGAGCAGCTCCACCCGGTCCCCCTGCCAGCGCGGGTCCCAGCGCTCCGCGCCGCCCAGTGGCCGTACTCCTTGCCCGTCCGCGAAGGACAGGCGGATCCGCCTGGCACGGGCCTCGCGCAGGCCGGCCACGCTCTGGACCGTGACCAGTCGTCCGTCCCGGATGATCGCCACCCGCCCGCACGTGCGCTGCACCTCCGGCAGGATGTGGCTGGAGAGCAGCACGGTGCGTCCGCCGGCGGCCGCCTCGCCCAGCAGTGCGAAGAACGTCTCCTGGACCAACGGGTCCAGTCCCTCGGTCGGTTCGTCGAGCACCACCAGATGCGGATCGTGCTGCATCGCCTGCACCAGCCCGAGCTTCTGCTTCATGCCCCGCGAGTAGCCCCCGACGGGGCGGGCGAGGACCGCGGGCGTCAGCCCCAACCGGTCGCACAGCTCGCCGCGGCGGGGCACGGGTGCTCCCTGGAGCGCGGACAGCAGATCGAGCGTTTCCGCTCCGGAGAGTTCCGGGTAAAGGCGCAGCTCACCCGGCAGGTACCCCAGATGCGGAGCCACCCTGCTGTGATCGGAGATCGGGTCCAGCCCGAGCACCCGAACGCGCCCCTCGGTCGGCCGGAGCAGCCCGATCAGGCACCGCAGCGTGGTCGTCTTTCCCGCACCGTTCGGCCCGAGGAAACCGAACACCTCACCCGGTTGCACTGTGAGGCTCAGGCTGTCGACTCCCATCACCGGCCCGTACCTCTTGGTCAGTCCGGTCAGCTCGATGGCCGGCCTGTCACGCATGGGTCCAGTCTGAGCCTGCTGCTGGAGACCTGCCTGCTCACCCAAGGTCGTAGGCCGAGAGGGAGGCGTGCCGCGGTGCGGTCCCCGCTGCTGCCATGTCGGTGTAGGCGGTGCGCTTGAGCTGCATCGCCAGGTTTTCGAGCGCCCGGGCGGCCGCGAGCTCGTCGCCGATCTCGGGCACGTCCTTGTCCGTGGGGTTGCAGCGCGCGGTGCCGTGGCCCGTGAGGCGGGTGGTTCCGGTGTCGAGTTCGACGCGGACCTTGGTCGCGTGATCTTCCTCGAAGAGGTAGAGGTGGGACTTCCATTCGGTCGTGTGCGACATGGTGTGCCTCCGATCGGATCAGGAGTAGCGGTGGTGCCGGCGTCGGGCCCAGCGTCGGATCTCGTCGCTTCCCCAGATCAGCGGTGGGGGTCGAGATGAGGAGAACGGCATCCGAAGGTGGCGGTTCTCGCGGTGAGCGGCGGGGCGGTTGCCGTCCGTCCAAGCGGATCGCCCGAGGGCCACCGCGGCGATGCCGGCCGGCAGGTCAGCGCGAAGGCGGATGCAGACGGGCCCGGGTACGGTCGGCATTACGCCTGAGCGGGTTGCCCCCATCCCTTTCATCCGGTGGTGCATGGCACGCCTCCGTGCTGGTGCGTACCGGAGCAGGGCCGTCCCTTCAGGCGGCCACGAGCTCGGCGCTGATGTGGTGGGCCCACTTCTGGATGCGCTCGGGGTTGCGGAAGTCTCCGCCCTTGCCCTGGCGGTTCAGCGCCTTGGCGAGGAAGCCCGGGGTGTGGGCCGTAATGCTGCCGCCGAAGGTCATGTGCTCGCGCGCTCCGATCAGCTGCATCTCCCGGGCGACGGCGGAGACCGGAGGGATGTCGTGTTCCTCGGCCGAGCGGTCGAGCGGGCCGCTGCTGAACATCCACACCGGGCGGTGCCGCAAGGAGTCGGCATTGCGTTCCGCGCAGTGCTTGGCCTTGCTGCTCCAGTGGCCGGCGTAGAGGGCTCCGCCGAGGACGACGGCGTCGTAGGCGCGGACGTCGTGGACATCGTCGGCGGGCAGTACGACGGCGTCGAGACCGTCCTCCCGGAGGGTCGTGCCGATCTGTTCGGCGATGCCGGCGGTGGCTCCGTGCTTGGTGCCGTAGGCGACCAGGACTCGCTTGGTGCTCATGGCGGGTGCTCCTTGGTTGCGTGGTGAGGGGCTGATGCCACTGTCACGCGGCCACGGGCTGGTCCGCTTGGGCCGGACGGACCCCTACGGAGGCCATTCGGTCCTCTCCGAAGCGGCCCTCCTGGACCAGGGCCGTGGCCGACACGATGAGCACTCGCCGCAAACCTGCTCGTCAACGCAGCTAGTCCGGAAAGGCCTACCACCACCGCGTAGACCTGTGCGCCCTCGGTCAAGTGAGACCCGACCAGGGGCACCCGGACGTGCCCGCGCGCCCGGCTGCCCGCGGAGACGAAGGAGTGGCTGGGCCGAACGCCCGGCACGTCAAGGTGGGGCTATGGGACGGACACGTCCGCCCGGATGATGGTGATCGGGCACGGCGCGTGGAGCGCGGCCTGCTGGCTCACCGAACCGAGCAGGGCCCGGCGGAAGCCGCCGCGACCGCGGCTGCCCACGACCAGCATGTCCGCACCCTCTGCCGCGTCCACCAGGACGTCGACGGGATTGCCGCGCACCAGGCGCTGGTGCACGGAGGAGGCACCGTCCTCACCGAGGACCGTGCGGACCTCCTCGACCAGACGCCGCTCGGCCTCCTCCTCGTCGAACGTGGCGTCGACCGCCGGGGCCGACCACGACGCGGCACCGGGCAGGTCCCATGCCGCGACCGCCTCCACTCGCCCGCTCACCAGCGCTGCGTACCGGACCGCCCAGCGCAGCGCGGCCTGGGACGAGGGCGATCCGTCGACGCCCACGACGATCCGCGGAGCCTCATGCTGCCTGTCCATTCCGTTCACCCTTCCAAACGGCTGATACATCCACAGTGTGCGCATCACGAACGCACCGCCAGGCGGAACGGCTACCGTGTCAGCCCTTGGGGAGCCGGAACCACCGCTCCTGGCCTGCGGCAATGCGTTCGTGCCGGTTGCCGGGCAGGACCAGGGGCACGGGGCCCAGGGGTGACGGTGGGACGGAGATGCCGAGTCGGCCGGGCCGGAACCGGATACGGATGTCCCGGTGCCCCAGGTAGGAGATCGAGAACGAGGAACCGGGGACTTCGGAGAGGGGCACCGGGGCGATGTGCAGGCCGTCGCCGTGGGGCTCGAGTCCGACGATGCCGCGCTCGACGAGGTCGAGGGTGCCGCCCATGGCACCGAGGTGGATCCCTTCGCCGGTGGTGCCGCCCTGGACGTCGGTGACGTCACTGAGTAGGGCTTCCTGGCAGTAGCGCCAGGCGTCCGGGCCCTGCTCGCGGGCGAGGACCCAGCCGTGGACGAGGCTGCTCAGCGTGGAGCCGTGGCAGGTGTGGCGCAGGTAGTAGTCCGCCGTCCGGCCCCAGAGGCCGTCGTCGAGGCGGTGTCCGAGCCGAAGGAAGAGTTGTTCGAGCTCTGCGGGGCGGAAGAGGTAGCCGAGCATGAGGGTGTCGGCCTGCTTGGACGCCTGGTAGCGGTTGGGTGTGTCCCCTTCGGCTTCAAGGATGCGGTCCAGGCGGCGGATGTCGTGGTAGCGGGTGCGGTAGCCGTCCCAGTCGAGCTCGGCGAGGTCCCCGTAGCCGTGGAACTGGCTGATCACGTCGCAATGAAACGGCACGTACAGGCGGCGGGACACGTCTTCCCAGACGGTGAGCTCGTCGGGGCAGATGCCGAGCTGCGTGAGGAGCTCCGCGCGCCGGGCCGCCGGGAGTTCCCCGTACAGGTCGAGGGCGCGGGCCAGTACCCACGCGGCGGTGACGTTGGTGTAGGCGTTGTCGTCGATGCCGGGATGGGCGGCATCCGGGTAGGCGTCGTGATACTCGTCCGGTCCGACGACGCCGCGGATCCGGTAGCGGCCCAGGCCGGCGTCCCACGTCGCCGCGTTGGCCCAGAAGTGGGCTATGTGCAGGAGGAGTTCGGCGCCCGGGCCGTGCATGAATCCGGCATCGCCGGTGGCCTGCCCGTACCGCCACACGTTCCAGGCGATGGCCGACCCCACGTGGCGCTGGAGGTGGGAGTGGTCCGGAAGCCAGCGGCCGGAGCGCGGATTGAGGTGCAGCCGCTGTGTCTCCTCGCTGCCGGAACTGCCGCTCTGCCAGGGGAACATGGCTCCCTTCGCGCCAGCCCGGCGGGCGGACTCCCGGGCCGCAGGGAGGCGTCGGTGCCGGTACGTCAACAGGGCTCGAGCGGTCTCGGGGAGGTGGAGGGCGAGGCAGGGCAGGAGGAACAGCTCGTCCCAGAAGACGTGCCCCCGGTACGCCTCGCCGTGAAGGCCGCGGGCGGGGACGCCGGCGTCGAGCTCCGCAGTGTGCGGCGAGAGGGTCTGCAGGACGTGAAAGGCGTGCAGCCGAAGTACCTTGGCGGTCTCGCCGGGCACCCTCAACTCTCCTTCGCTCCAAAGGCGTTGCCAGGATGCCCGGAGGGAGGCCAGCAGGGAGGGAAAGTCCGGGGCGTGTGTGGCGCCGTCGATGCTCCGCCGCAGCGGATCGGTCGAGGGACGGTCGAGCGAAGTACACAGGGCGGCGGTCTTCACGACGGCGACCGGAGCGGCCCGCTTGATCGGCAGGATGAGTGTCTGTGTGGCGGTGGCGGCGGTGCATACCCGGTCTACCGGTGCCACAGGTCGTGCGGATGTCCGGACTGCGAGCCCGATCCGTACCCGGGAGGTGGCGGTAGTGCAGGAGAGCCAGGCGGTGCCCTCCGCCTCCACCCCGGACCGGTGCTCGACGAGGTGCCGCCCGGCCAGGGCGCGGTAGCGGTCGACTCCCGCGTTGGTGACGTTGCCGTCGAGTACGGACTCGATCTCGATCCTGCCGCTCCAGCCGTAGGCTCTGAACACCGTGTTCTGTGCGGCCAGGTTCGGGTCGCCCATGTGGACGAGGCGGGTGTGGGTGACGCCCAGGCGGCGGCCTTCGGTGTCGTGGAAGAGCATGTGGCGGGTGAGCGTTCCGGCGCGCAGGTCCAACGTCACGTGGCTGTGGCGCAGGGTCGGGTGGTCGGGCGTGAGCCAGTCGCCGGGTGGTGCGCCCTCGGGCAGGCAGCGGTACCGCAGGGCGGTCCAGTCCGACAGCCGGACCATGTCCTCGTTGGAGACCGTACGTCCGCCGACGGTGGAGTCGAGCCGGTTGTAGCAGCCGGCCAGGTAGGTGCCCGGGTAGTGGATGTCATCGGCGACGCTTTCGGGTGCTGAACCGCGCGTGGCGAAGCGGCCGTTGCCCAGGGTGCACAGGGACTCGACCAGCCGCTCGGTCTTGGGGTCGTAGCGTTGGTACTCCCAGCTCCAGGCCTTGGTCACGGGCGGTCGCCTTCGAGTGCGGCGGCCAGTCCGCCGAGGTCGGGGAGGATCAGGTGGGCGCCGTGTACGCGCAGGGCATCCCTCGTATGCGGGTCGCCCTCGCGGTTGAGTCCCACCACCAGGCGGAACCGGCCTCGGTGTCCCGCCTCGACGCCGGCTAGTGCGTCCTCCACCACGGCAGTATGAGCGGGGGGCGCGCCGAGACGGCCGGCAGCTTCGAGGAAGAGGGCAGGATCGGGCTTGCCCGGAAAACCAAGTGCGGCAGCGTCCTGGCCGTCCACCAACGCGTCGAAGTAGCCGATGAGCCCCGCGGACTCCAAGAGGGAGCGGGCATGCCGCGAAGCCGAGACGGCCGCGCACCGGATCGCCTTCTCCTTCAGTTCCTGGAGCACGGGCCGCACGTCCTCGAAGGCGCGGACACCCTCGGTGCGCAGCATTGCGGAGAAGGCCTGCTCCTTGCGGGCGGCGACCGCGTGGACGGTGGCGCACCCGGGCTGATCCTCGGGCATTCCGGGCGGGAGGTCGATGTGCCGGGCAGCGAGGAAGGCGCGTACGCCGTCGAGACGGGGCCCTGCCGTCTACCAGATCCCGATACTCGCGGACTGCGTCGAACGGCCGCGGTCGTGCAGCGGCCTGCGATGGCTGCGACTCGGGGAGACAGCCGTCGAAGGTCTCCTTCCAGGCGGCCGCGTGGCGGTCCGCCGTGGCGAGGAGCACTCCGTCGGTGTCGAAGACGACCGCCCGTAGTTCGTTCATGAGTCGTGCACCACGCGACGGCCGGTGATCCGGGCGGGGGTGAGCTTCATCCAGTGGGTACGCGGGCCGCCGGCCCAGGGCTGAGAGCGGGCCGTGCTGCTGAGGTGGAGAATCTCGTCCGGATCTGTGACCGCTGCCAGTTCGCCCACGGCCAGCACGCTCCACCCCGTGGCGGTCACGTCGTCGATGTTGTCGATCTCGAAGGCGACCTCGGTTCCGGCAGCTCTGGCAGTGACGGCTTCGGCGGAGGTGCGGAAGGCGATGTCGGGTCCTGCGATCAGGTAGTTGACAGGAAGGACGGCCGGGCCTTCTGGGGTGAAGATGGCGATGCGGCCCACGCCGTGCGTGTTCAGCAGCCGTCGGCATTCGGTCTCGTCCAGTGGCACGAGCGTGCTGTCGCGCCGGGCGGTGGATCGACCGGCGACGCGGAGGGCGTTGGCGCCGGTCAGGTCGTCGACGGTGAGGCCGAGGGCGTCGGCCACCCGGACGAGGGTGCCGATGGCAGGGCTGGCGGCGTGCTCCTCCAGGTAGGCGATGTACGTGGCGTCGGCGCCGCACCGCCGGCCCAGTTCCTCGCGGCTCAGACCGAGGGCTTCGCGGCGGGCCGCCAGGCGGCGGCCCAGGTCGGTGCGTCCGGACATCTCGCCGGACTGCTGCGGGTGGGTGCTAGGTGTGCTCTTCACGGCACTCACTGCTCCTGGGGCGGTACGGCGACCGTGTCGTGCTGCGGTCCGCCGAGCACGACTTTGAGGGCGCCGGTGTCTCCGGCGCGGGAGAAGACGTCGTACGCCTCCTCCATCTGGTCCAGCTCGAAGCGGTGGGTGACCATCGCGGCCCCGGGCAGTCGGCCTGCGGCCATCATGCGCAGGAGCATGGGGGTGGAGTGGGTGTCGACGAGACCGGTGGTGATGGTCACGTCCTTGATCCACAGGTCTTCGAGGTGGAGGACGGCGGGCTTGCCGTGCACGCCGATGTTGGCGACCCGGCCGCCCGGGCGAACCATGCGGGTGCACATCTCGAAGGCCTCGGGCATGCCGACGGCCTCGATGACCACGTCCGCCCCGAGCCCGTCGGTGAGGTCTTCCACCAGCCGCTCGGGCTCCTCGTCCGCGTTCGCGGTGGCATCGGCGCCGAGGTCGCGCGCGGCGGCGAGCCGGGACGCGGCGAGGTCGACGGCGATGATCCGCCCGGGGCTGTAGAGCTGCGCCGTGGCGATGGCGGCCAGGCCTATGGGTCCGGCGCCGACCACGACGACCGTGTCACCCGGGCGCACGTTGCCGTTGAGCACGCCGACCTCGTAGGAGGTCGGGAAGATGTCGGCGAGCAGTACGGCGTCGTGGCTGGCCAGGGCGCTGGGCAGCGGGTAGACGGAGAGGTCGGCGAAGGGGACGCGTACGTATTCGGCCTGCGTTCCGTCGATGGTGTGGCCCAGGACCCAGCCGCCACCTCCGCGGCACTGGCCGTAGTGCCCTTCACGGCAGAAACGGCAGCGTCCGCACGCAGAGATGCAGGAGATCAGGACGCGGTCGCCGGGGCGGACGCTGCGGACATCGCCGCCGACCTCGACGACGGTCCCGACGGCCTCGTGCCCGAGGATCCGGCCGGGCGTCACTTCGGGGACGTCACCCTTGATGATGTGCAGGTCAGTGCCGCAGATGGTGACGGCGTCGACCCGGACGATCGCGTCGGCGGCGTCCTTGACGGAGGGGTCCGGGACGTCCTGCCAGGAGGTCTGTCCTGGCCCGTGGAAGACGAGTGCCTTCATGGCGCGGCCTTCTCTCTGTGCGCTGTGCGGGAGGGGGGCACCGTCAGGCTGTGCCCGTACCCCTCCGTCCCGCTTGGGCCGGTCGGCCCCTATCCGGGGCCGGTAGGTCCCCAGCGGACAGGGCGTTCCGGTGCGACGGTGGAGACCGGCATCCGTTCCGAAAGGAGGGCTGCTGCCATGTCCCAGTCAGCCCCGTCTCCTGCTTCCGCCCGCCCGGCCCTACTGAGGTTCCTCGGCGGGGTGCGGACGGTCACCGGCAGTAAGTTCTTGGTCGAGAGCGATCACGCACGGATCCTCGTCGACTGCGGACTCTTCCAGGGTGTCGCGGACCTGCGCCGTCGCAACTGGGACAAGCTGCCCTGCGACGCCTCGGACATCCACGCCGTCGTAGTGACCCACGCCCACCTGGACCACTGCGGCTACCTGCCGCGACTGGTCCGGCACGGCTTCCGCGGCCCCATCCTCACCAGCGCCCACACCGCCCGGCTCGCCGAGATCGTGCTCCGCGACAGCGCCCGCCTCCAGATGGAAGCCGCCGAGCACGCCAACCAGCACGGCTGGTCCACGCACCGCCCCGCCAAGCCGCTCTACGACGACGATGACGTCGATCAGACGATCAAGTACTTCGACCCGGTACCGGTGGGCAGCGAGATCGAGATCATGGCCGGCACGAAGCTGATGCTGCACCACGGCGGTCACATCCTCGGATCCGCGTGGGCGCACCTGACCCTGGAAGACGGTCACACCCTCGCCGTCAGCGGCGACCTCGGCCGCCCCGGCCACCCGCTCCTCCTGCCGCCCGAGCCCTTCTCCGGTGCCGACGTCCTGCTGATGGAGTCGACGTACGGCAACCGCCGCCACGACCACGAGAGCGCACGACGCGAGTTCGCCTCGGTGATCACGCGGACGCTGTCCCGTGGCGGGACCGTGGTCATCCCGGCCTTCGCGATCGACCGCACCGAGGTCGTCCTGCACGAGCTGGCCACCCTGCGCGGCGACGGCACCCTGCCCCGCCACGTACCCGTCTACGTCGACAGCCCCATGGCCCTGGCCGCACTGGACGTCTACCGCGCCGCCGTCCGGGCCCACTCGCCCGAGCTGCGCCCTGAGATCCTCGCGCAGGGCGAGGCGGCGATCAGCCCGGAGCCCTTCCTGGCCGCCCGGACCGTCCAGGAATCGATCGACATCAACAACTCCACCGGGCCGGCGATCATCGTCTCGTCCGCGGGCATGGCCACCGGCGGCCGCGTCCTGCACCACCTCCACCGGCTCCTGCCCGACCCCCGCAGCGCCGTGGTCATCGTCGGCTTCGCCGCCGCCGGCACCCGAGCCCGCGACCTCGTCGACGGCGCCCGCACACTCAAGATGTTCGGCGAGTACGTCCCCGTACGCGCCGAGGTCGCCGACGTACCGCACTTCTCCGCGCACGCCGACGCCGACCAGATCATCGACTGGCTGCGCAACGCCCCGGCCCCGCACACCACCTACCTCGTCCACGGCGAGGAGACCGCCTCCGAAACCCTGAGGGACCGCATCGACCACGAGCTGGATTGGACGGCCGTCGTACCCAAGTCCGGGGAGGCCGTCCTGGTCCGCTGACCGGGCCGGACGGTCCCCGCGGTATGCACCGCGCGGCCCTCGCGGCCACGGCGGCCCACCGAGCAGGGTGGATGCGAAGGGTTGGAGGCGCTCCATGAGCACCATGCACACCATCCTCGAAGCGATGGCACCAGAAGCCCTGCTCGCCCACTCCCACCAGGTGACCATCCCGGCCGGCACCCGCATCTTCAACGAACGCCGGCGGGCCGAGAAGTTCTGGATCATCCAGTGCGGCACCGTGGACCTCGACACCCACGTCCCCGGCCACAAGAACGTGGTCGTCGACACCCTCGGCTACGGCGAGCTCCTCGGCTGGTCCTGGATGTTCCCTCCCTACACCTGGCACCTCGGCGCCACCGCCTCCAACGAGGTTCGCGCCCTGGAGTTCGACGCCGCGGCTGTACGCCAGCTGTGCAACGAGGACTCGGCCGTCGGTCGTTCCGTCTCCGTCGCCGTGGGCGCGGTCATCGCCGACCGGCTCGGCTCGGCCCGCACCCGGCTCCTTGACCTGTTCGCCCCTCACGGCAGCGGCACCCCGCTCGCCTACGCACGCTGAGGACCCCGCCATGACCTCCACCCCCTACACCGTCGCCGACGTCATGACCACCAAGGTCATCGCCGTCACCCCCTCGACCGGCTTCAAGGACATCGCCACCGCGATGGAGCAGTGGAAGGTGACCGCCCTACCCGTCATCGAAGGGGAGGGCCATGTCGTCGGCGTGGTCTCCGAGGCCGACCTCCTGCCCAAGGAGGAGTTCCACGAGCACCGCCCGGGCCTGATCGAGCAGATGCGCCGGCTCGGCGATACCGCCAAGGCGGGCTCCACCCTCGCCGAGAACATGATGACCACCCCGGCGGTCACGATCCGCCCTGACGCCACCCTGCCTCAGGCCGCCCGCCTCATGGCCGACCGGCACATCAAGCGCCTCCCGGTCGTCGACGCCGACGGCACCCTCATGGGCATCGTCAGCCGCGCCGACCTCCTCAAGGTCTTCCTCCGCACCGACGAGGAACTCGCCACCGAGATCCGCCGCACCGTCGTCGACCGCCTGTTCCCTCTCTCCCACGAAGCCGTCAAGGTCACCGTGGCCAGAGGGGTCGCCACCCTGACTGGCAAGGTCCGCGACGGCAACCTGATCCCGCTGGCCGAACGCCTCACCCATGCTGTGGAGGGCATCGTCGCCGTCCAATGCCAACTCAAGCCTTCACCGAGACGGACCGCGATGTGCATCGGCACTGAAAACACCACGCCGGATATACAGCGTAGTCACGAGGGCGCATTGACGACTCCGAACGGTATGTGGACGCTGGGTGTAGCTGGTGCAGTGCCGTTCAGGTGGGAGACCTGATCGTCGAAGAAGATATGCGGATCCAAGGCGCTGATGATGGGAGTCTTGTCGACGCCGCCGAGGAAGAAGGCGTCATTCACCCGCAGCCCCCACTGCTTGAGGCTCAGCACGGCACGCTCATGTGCGGGGGCGTCCCGAGCAGTGACCAGGGACACTCGAAGGCGGGGCTCATACCCGAGATCCTTGCGGCGCTCATCCTCCTCAAGACGCTGGATGCGGTTGATGCCAGCGAGGAACTCGCGCAGCGGTCCTGGATCGTGTGGTGTGGTCGCATTGCGCACCTCGTGCGCACGGAACTCGTCGATGCCGGCACTCTGGAAGATCCGCTCGGCAGAGTCACCCGCCACCACGCCGTCAAAGTCGAAGGCAATCCGGAGTTCAGGGTCGTCCTCGTCATCGACCCGCGCTGTCTCGAGCACGTGACCCGCTGGCAATCCATCTGCGACCGCCTCGCGCACGTCAGCCCCATTGGCCGACAGGAACAACGACATGTTCAGGGCTGGCATGAAGCTGTGTGACGAACGACCCTGCCGAAAGACGGCTCGGCTGATAGGCAGGCCGTGCGCTTCGATCGAGCGCATGACCCGCAAGCCAGTGTCCGGGTCATTTCGCGACAGAACGATGACCTCAACCAACGAATCGGACGGATCCGCGAGGTCGTTCAACGACAGCAGGCGGCGAACGAAAGGGAAGGCAACTCCCTTGGCCAACACATCTTCTACATGTGCCTCTTGGTGGGTGCGGTAGGCATCCTCTCCCCGTTCTCGAAACACCGCGTCGCAGTCGGTGAGGTCGAACAGCGCACTGGAGGCGATCCCTACCACCAAGCGACCGGACAGGTCGTACTTCATGACACCCCCTGCTTGGCGTGCGCGCAGCGTTGGGATGGTTATCTCCCTGACGCATATGTCGGAAACATGTGCGACCCTTCCCTCGCTGTTCGAGTGGGGAAGTGAGCGAGCGTGCGGTGCGCCGACTCCCGCGCCTGGCGGGTCAAGCCACCAGACCGACGTCGAGGACCTTGGCGGCTTTGCCGATAGAGCCGGGCATGAGGTGGCGGTAGATCTTGAAGGTGATGTCGAGGCTCTTGTGGCCCATCCACTCGGCGACGTCCGTGATGGGAATGCCGTTGGTCAGGCAGTTCGACGCGAAGAAGTGGCGGAGGCTGTAGATCACCATGCCGTCGGGAACGTCGACCTCGCCAGCCCGCTTGATGCGTTGCCACTGGTTCTGGAGGTAGTAGGCGAGGAACGGCCTCGTGGGGTCCATGGGGTGGCGGAGGAGGTAGCCGTCGACCGTGCCGTGCTTGTCGGCGTACCACTCGATCGTCTCGCGGACGCGGGCCGGGAGGGGGACGTCGCGGTAGTCGGTGGGCTTGCGGTGTTTGAGGCGGCCGTAGGTTTTGGTGGTCTGGTTGACCTGTTCGGTGATGCGGTAGACGTCGCTGGCGACGAGGTTGTTGAGGTTGACGGCGAAGGCTTCGCCGTTGCGCATGCCGCAGCCGCTCATGAGGTCGGAGATCAGCAGGAACCGGTCGTCGCCGGCGGTGCGTATGTCGCGGAGCTGGGCGGGGGAGGGGATGACGGCGCGCTCGGGGTCGTACTGCGGGGGCTTGACGCCCAGGACGGGGTTCTCGGTGTAGATGCCGAGGCGGTAGGCGTCGAGGAGGACGGACTTCAGCTTGTCGAAGGCGTTGGACTGGGTGGCCAGGCCGGCGCCGTTGCGCTCCATGGTCTGGAGGAAGCCGTCGACGACCTTGTGGTCGAAGGTGTTCATCCGGCGGCTGCCGGGGGTGGGGAGGATGTGGTGGTCGAGGAGGGACTCGAGCGTGCGGAGTGAGGACTCGGCGAGGTCGCGCTGGCCGGCCTTCCATTCCGCGGTGTACTCGCGGAACTGCATGGTGCCGAACTTCTGGATGCGCTCGGCCTTGCTCTGGCTCCTGGGTGCCGCCTTCTTCTCCTTGTAGATCGTGGTGAGGCGGTCGATGGCCGCGTCCTGGGTAGTGAAGCCGGCCTCTTCGGACTGCTTTCCGGCGGCATTGCGGTATCGGATCGTGTACTCGTGCGGGCACTTCGACCAGCGTGACTGCGGGTGCTCGCAGTCTTTGTAGAAGGTGCCCATGCCGTGGGCCAGAGACTTCGTTGCCATGCCGTGCGGACTCCTCGGGCGCCAATGCTGACCTTTTGCTGACGCTGGAGGGTCCAATACGTTCCTGACCTGCACGAAGACGGATATCTCGTGTTACGTTCTGGAACAGGATCGGATGTTCCCAAGAGGATATTGCACAGGTTCGAGAGGACTGGATGAACGGCAGCCGCTTCGGCGAGGTGAAGGGCCATGGGCGCTCCGATCCTGCCCCTGAACTTCCCCAACTCGCTTGAGGCCTATCGGGAGAACGCGCTGGGCAGCGCTGATGTCATCAAGGGTGCGGGAGCTGTGGTCTGCTGTCGTCCTGTCATGGAGGGCCGCCGCACGACGTTGTGGACAGCAAGCAATGCGCGGTGTCGCGGCAGCAGCGGTTCATCAGTCGGGCCCATCAGGCCTGGCAGGCATGATGGGGGGCTTGCCCTCGGTGTCTATCGCGACGAAGGTCAGCTGGGCGGTGGCCACCCTCTGTGGTGGGGCCTGGCGCGTTCCAGCGATCGGCCCGCGCGGACACGGGCGACGTCATCGAGTGCAGCCGGCCTTTTCCACTTCGGCGTCGACGTCGAGCAGTGCGGCTCGCTGCCGGGGATCGTCGAGGCCGACGACCTCGGGACCTACGTCAGGTAGGCCTCGAGTTCGGGGCTCTGAGCTGGGCTTTCGACCCATCGCTCGGCGCTGACCTGCGGTGTTGGTTCTTTCACGGGCTTTCTGGCTACGCGGCCAGAACTGCCCAGAGACTCCCCGGGCGGCCCCGGGACTCCACAGTCACTCCCCAGGGGTGGCTTGTGGAGAGGGCCGGTTGGCCTCTGCTCCCGGCTCGGCGCCGAGGGCGCCTTGGGTCTTATGGATGAGGCCTCACCGGCTGCGACGTCCACGCGGTGGGCAAGCGCTGGCACTCAACCGCCCTGGTCCTTACCGCTTCTGCTTACGGGCGGGGCGCCGTGTGATTGGTGGGACGGTCAGCGCGGGGCGGCGCACAGGCAGATGGCGGTGAACTCGGCCGCGGTAGTGGCTCCTGCTGCGAATCCGGTGAGAAGGAGAGCGCGCGGACGGGGTGTCGGGGGAGCGGGGTGCTCAGATGTCAGTCGTTGCGGCGTGCCAAGCGGCGCCGGGCGGCGAAGCCCAGGCCTGCGGCAGCGGCGGCGGTGGAAGCGCCAACGGCCAGCAGAACTGTTTCGGTGCGTACCCAACCGGTGGTCTCGGAGCCTGCGTCGACGCTGCTGGGCTCGGCCGGACCCTGGGCGGCGCCCGGGGTGGTGTCGGGGGTGGTGTCGGGTCCAGTGCGAGGGTTGATGCCCAGGGAGGTGGTCGGCTGGGTGGTCGACTCAGTGGTGGGTTCAGGGGCCGGCGCAGGGACCTGCTCGGCGGTGGAATTGAGGGTGACGTCCACCGGCGCGGTGCTGTCGCGCCCGCACGACTCGCCGTGCGCCATGAAAATGCCGTGCCTGATCTCGACCTCGCCCTCTGCGGCCTGTGCGGGGCTGCTCGCGAGTACCGCCGAGACCGCGGCGCCAAGGAGCACCACGCTTCCGCCCAACCGGGCAAGCTTCATGGCGACTCCTATTCCTTTGGCGACGTACATCGCCGATCCCTTGATCGGTCGACGGCCAGTCACCGTGCCGGCCCCAGGAACTGGGTGGCCGCCAGGCGTGCGTACAGGGTGTCTTGGTCGAGCAGTTCCGTATGGGTGCCCACCGCGCGTACGCGTCCTGCGTCCATCACCACGATCCGGTCGGCGTGGGTCACCGTTGAGAGGCGGTGTGCCACGACGAGGACGGTGGTCGTCCGGGCGGCCTGTGTGATGACGTCGCGTACCGCCAGTTCGTTTTCGGCGTCGAGCTGCGAGGTCGCCTCGTCCAGGAGTAGCAGCCGGGGTTTGCGCAGCAGGGCGCGGGCGATCGCGATGCGCTGCCGTTCGCCGCCCGACAGCTTGGTGCCGCGGTGTCCGACCGGGGTTTCCAGTCCCTGCGGCAGGTGGTCCACCAGCGTGTCCAGTTTCGCCCGGATCAGGACGGCGTGGATGTCCTGGTCGGTCGCGTCGGGTGCCGCGAAGACCAGGTTCTCCCGCAGCGTTCCGGCCAGGACCGGCGTGTCCTGCTCCACGTATCCGATGGCACCGCGCAGCTCCGGCAGTGGCCAGTCGCGGACGTCCTTGCCGTCGACCAGAACCCGGCCTCCGGTGGCCTCGTAGAACCGCTCGATCAGCGCGAAGACCGTCGACTTGCCCGCCCCCGAGGGGCCGACGAAGGCCGTCATGCCGCCGCTGCGCACATCGAAGTCGACCTGGTGGTGGACGGACGGGAGGTCATCGCGGTAGCGGAAGCTCACGTCCTCGAAGCGGACCGACGCCGGGCCAAGCCGCCGCCGATGTCCCGGGCCGCTCGGGGTGCTCCTGGTCCAGGTGCTCCGTTTCAAGCCGCTCCACTTCGTCGATGCGGGCGACGGCCGCTGATCCCTCCTGATACGCGGAGGCCGCCTGGACCAGCCTTTCCACCGGCTCGATGACGTAGAAGAGGTAGAGCAGGAAGGCGATCAGAGTGGACACGGGGATCGCTCCGGAGGCCACGCGTGCCCCGCCGACGCCGAGCACCGCGAGGAACGACAGCTGCATGGCCAGACCGACCGATCCCTCCGCCACCGCCTCCCACTTCGCACTCGTCACGCCGTGCCGCCACGACCGCTGCAGTGCCGCGTCGGCGACCGCGTTCTCGCGCTGTTCGGCGCCTGACGCCTTGACGGTCCGGAGCGCGCCGAAGATCCGCTCGAGGACGGAGGAGACCTCCCCGACCGCCTCCTGCGCACGCTCGGTGGCCTGCGCGATTCTGGGCATCACCAGGGCGACGGCCCCGCCGATCAGCACGCCCACAGCCAGGGTGACGCCGAGCAGCACGGCGTCCATGAAGGCCATCATGACGATGGCCGCGACCAGGGTGATGACGCCGGTGGCACCGTTGACGAGTGCCTGGGTGGTGACGGCGCGCAGGAGCGTCGTGTCGGAGGTGACCCGGGACATCAGGTCGCCCGGCTGGTGCCGCTCGACCTCCGTGAGGCGCAGCCGCAGCAGTCGACCGACAAGGGTGCGGCGGGCGGCCAACACGACCGACTCCGCGGTCCGCTCCAGCACGTACGCGCCGAGCGCCTGGAGCACCGCGCCCAGTAGTACCAGTGCGGTGAGGGCCAGGAGGATCCTGCTGATCGTCTCACCGGAGCCCAGCCGGTCCACGAGGACCTTCGTGGCCAAGGGCTGGAGCAACCCGCTGCCGGCCCCGATCAGGGTGAGCAGGGCGGCGAGCGCGACGGCCTTGCGGTGCGGTCGGAAATGGGCGTACAGCGCCTTGAACGTCTTCGGGGCGGTCAGGCGTGCGGTGTCGGCGGCCGACGGGTCGGTCGCGGTCATGACGTGGTCCTTTTGTCGTCCGGTTGCCCGGTCACTGCGGTCGCGGATCGGAGCACCAGGTCGTGCCCGCGCGTCAACGGGGGGTCGGAGTGCTCAGCCGGACAGGCTGGCGAAGATCCCCCCGGCTTGGTGGACCAGGCCGGCGTACAGGTCAGGCCGGAGGACCGCCAGGATTCCGGCCGCCGCGAGGAAAACGAGGAAGCCGGCTTCCCGGCCGCCCCTGAGGTGTCCGTGCAACAAGCAACCGCCCCTCGCGCACCCCTTGCAGAGCGGCGTGTCGGGAGCGGCCGGGGCCGGTGCGCGACCGTCTCGGTCCGCTCGCTTGTCGTCCATGCGTCCAGGCTCGGCCAAGGGCGAGCCAACGGGTATCCGGCAGTAATCCGGACCTCAGCCCCCAGGTGGCCGGCGAGACCCCCCCCAGGTGGCGGGTGTGCCCACTGGTGAGGAAGGCGTTGAGCCGTCAGGGCCGGGGTGGGCCACGAGGGCGCGCCACCCCGGCCGGACCTCATCGGATGTACTTCGCCGGCTTGGTGGCGGCGTTGAGCAGGTGCTCCAGCGGTCCGCGGCGGAAGAAGCGGGACCAGAGCGTGGCGAACACGATCGCCCCGAGGATGAACGTCAGCACGGGCCCCCAGGACACCTGGCTGCTTTCGCCGGTCGGGATGCCCACCGCGGACTGCACGATGAAGTGGCCTACGTACGCCGTCAGGGACATGGCGCCCACGGCGGTGATCGGCTTCGCCAGGCGGCGCAGGAGCGGCAGACGGTCCATCAGCACCGTCGCGCCCACGATCACGAGGATCGCGACGCCCACGCTGCCGATGATGTCGAACGTGGTACCGCTGTGAGGCCCGGCGGACAACAGCTCCGAAGCCGACCCCTGGGCGTCGAAGGATCCGCTGGCGGAGGACGCCGCCTCGGAGTCGGCGGACGACTTGCCGCCCTCCGCCATGCTCCGTAGCGCGTCCTTGCCCGCCAGCAGCAGGGACGTGCCGTACGCGGCCACGGTGAGGGCGGCACCGAGCGCGGCCAGGCGCAGTTGGACGGTCGTGGCGGACAGGTCGAGTCGGGCCAGCGCCATCCCGGCGACCACGAACGGCATCCACGTGATCGTCGGGTAGAAGCCGGTGAGCAGCAGATCGAGCACTCCCACGTCGCTGAGCTTCTCGAGCGGGTCGTAGGCGTTGACGCTCTGCTGGACGGACTCGCTCAGCAGGGATTTCAGGACGAACGCCAGCTGCGGTGTGACGAGTGCGAGCCCGGCCGCGATCAGCGCGAGCGTGCTGGCGCGCAGTCGCACCAGGGGCAGGGCGAGGAGGAAGTAGACGCCGTAGAAGGCGAGGATGATCACGTCCCCGTACTCCATCGACAGCGCGGTGCCCAGCGCCAGCAGGACCACGGCGCGGATCGCGATCCGCGCTTTGGCCTGCCGACCGGCCAGACCGGTCTTCGGCTTGCGACGGCCGGCGATCAGCATCAGCGAGAACCCGGCGAGGGTGGCGAACAGGACCGACGAGTGACCATCGGCCAGATACCGGACCCAGCCGGCGACGCCGTCCGTGGCCGACAGCGGGGGGCCGATGTGGACGATGTACATCCCGAACACCGCCAATGCCCGGGCCAGGTCAACCCCGACAAGGCGTCCCATCGAAGGGCCGCCCGGGGCCGGCACGGCGGACTCGGGCAGGGTTCGAGGCTCAGGCGGCGACGTCTCCAGGGGCGGCTGCATCTGTGTCATAGGGAGAATCTCGCGGTGACGCCAGGAGTCGGGCCATCCGGCAGGCTTCGGCAACGGCCCCGCCGGTCGGCGGTGACCACCCCGCCGACCGGCGGGACCGTGTCCCGACCGGTCCGGCAGGATCGGGCGTCGTCGGCGGGGCGATGCGCAAGGCGTGCGCATCGCCCCGCCGTCCTCCACAGCGCCCAGCCCGTCTATCGCAGGTCACAGGTAGCGGTCGATGGCGGGTAGAAGCTCCTGGAAGGTTGCCCCGGCCGCGGGTTCGCCGATGGCGGCCAACTGCCAGCCCTCGGGCAGGCGGACGACCTTGGCCATGATCTGGGCGGTGTGGGAGCCCCCGCCGGACAGGGTGTAGCGGGCGAGTTCGAGGCCCGTGGTGTCGTCCACCAACCGGCAGTAGGCGTGTCCGACCTCGCCGAAGGTCGCCCCGGTGAAGGAGTTCACGGTGAAGACGATCTGGTCGACCTCCGGGGGGACCCGTGAAATCGACGGTGATGGCTTCGTCGTCCCCCGGGCCGTCGCCGCCGGTGCGGTTGTCGCCGGAGTGCCTCACCGCGCCGTAGGAGCTGACCAGGTAGTTGAAGTAGACGACCTCCAGCATCTCCCGGCCCGAGTACATCAGTGCGGAGGCGTCGAGGTCGATCTCCTTGGGCCCGATCAGTTTCCGAGGAACCCCTTGCGTTGGGCTGCCTGCCAGCCCAGGCCCATGCGCACCCGGATGAGGGGGGTCGCGTCGGACTTGGCCAGGCTGATCGTCTGGCCTTTGGCGAGGTTTACGGACATGAAGGCTCCCGGGATTGATGGGGGTGGGGCCAGACGGTTGCGGCGGCCCGGTGGGGCCCGCCGCCCGCACGCGGAGGGGGATTCCGCGTGGACGGCGCGGGCGGCGGGGGCTGGGGTGCTCCGGTGTCAGAGACTGACGCCGAAGTCCTGGGCGATGCCGGCCAGGCCGGAGGCGTAACCCTGGCCGACGGCACGGAACTTCCACTCGCGCCGTTGCGGTACAGCTCGCCGAAAACCATCGCCGTCTCGGTGGCGGCGTCTTCGCTCAGGTCGTAGCGGGCGAGCTCGGCCCCGCCGTTCTCGTTCACCACCCGGATGTATGCCTGCCGCACCTGGCCGAAGTTCTGCGAACGTGCGGTGGCGTCGTGGATGGAGACCGGGAAGACGATCTTCACCACGTCGGCCGGAACGGCCGCGAGGTTCACCTTGACGACCTCGTCGTCTCCCTCACCCTCACCGGTGAGGTTGTCGCCGGTGTGCTCGACCGAACCGTCCGGGCTCTTGAGGTTGTTGTAGAAGACGAAGTGCGAGTCGGAGGGGACTTTGCCGCGCTCGTCGCACAGCAGCGCGCTCGCGTCGAGGTCGAAATCGACGCCGCCGTGGTGCGCACGTCTCAGCCGAGACCGACCAGCACCGCCGTCAGGCCGGGGCCTCCTTGCTCAGCGATACGTCGCCGCCTTTGGACAGCGAAACACCCATAGTTCCTCCTTGCTCTTGGTGGGATCGGTCCGGCCTCGACGGTGCGGGACGGCGCCGGTGGACATACTGCGGTGCGGGCGCCGCGAGGTGGTCACCGCGCGCGGGGCCGGACGGAGGGGATCAGGAGGGGGCGTCCGCCGGACGGTCCAGACCGCCCTGGTAGGGCCGGTCGTCCGGAATCTCTCCTTGCGGAACTCCAGACTCAGGTGCCGCGCCGGGGTGGCCGGTATCCCACAGGTGTCCGGTTCTCCCCGCCGACCGGCGGGTGCGCCACCCGTCACCCGGCGGGCCAGCGTCAGCAGGCCGGGGCCCAGGATTCGGGGCCGGCCACGGTGTGATGGCCGGTCGAGGTCGGCGCCGCAGCGGACAGCGGTTTCGGGCGGGCCGCGCGATCCCGCGCCCCGGCGGGCGGGTACCGCCTCCGGCGTGGAAGTGCCGTTCGCGTTCCTCCAGCTCCTCCCGGAGGTGGACCAGCGCCCGGTGCAGGGTGCTCTTGACCGTGCCCGTCGCAAGACCGAGCAGCTGCGCGGTCTCCTCGGTGCTCAGCTCTCCCCAGTGGCGCAGTACGACGATGCTGCGCTGCCGGGGGGTCAGTATGCCGAGGACGTCGAGGAGCAGGGCGCGGTCGGTGTACCGGTCCGTGCTGTCCTCGACGCTGGTGTCGGGGACGTGCGCGGTGAGCACTTCCTCGAACTTGCGGGCCCGCCACCACTCCGTCCGGGTATTGATCATCACCCGGCGCAGGTAGGCGTCCGCGAGGTTCTTGTCGACGATCTGGTCCCACCGGACGAAGGTCTGAGCGAAGGCGGTCTGGAGCAGGTCCTGGGCGTCCACCAGGTCAGGAACCAGGCGGCGGGCCGTGCGCAGCAGCGCGTCCTGCCGGAGCCGTACGTACTCCTCGAAGCGCAGAGCCTCGTTGTCGCTGAACACGTCCGCGTCCTCCTCGTTCCGGGCCGACGTACGCCCGCACAGGTGGAGGGAGAGCGGCCGCCGGAGCCAGGGCGGCGTGGTCGTGCCCTGCCCTGCCCTGCCCTGCAAACTTCGTGCAAGGACAGGTTGTGGAGGTATCCGCCGGGCGTCCGGAGCCCATCCGCCACCTGGCGGAGCGCGCCCCGCCAGGTGGCGGTCCGAGGGGCCGGGCCCCGGGTCTCAGCCCCGGCGCGGGTTCATGACGCCATCCGCTCCGGGGTCGTGGTCTCAGGGGCCGGCGGAGCAGAGGGCCGGGTGAGCAGGCGGGCGATGGTGGTCGAGCCGATGCCGTGGAGCAGAACGCTGCCGAGCACGGTGAGTGTCGTCGCGTACAGGACGGTGTCCGCGTAGGGCCCGTCGGGGAGGGTGTTGAAGGCGATGAGCCCGAACACGATCGAGGTGGTGCCGCGTGGTCCGAGGGCTCCCACCATGAGCCGTTCGCGCCAGGTGAAGTCCGAGCCGAGGAAGGCGAGCAGGATCGGAACGATGCGCACGACGGTGAGTGCGGCGGCGCAGAGCGCGACGGTGGGCCAGTGGACGCCCTCGCCCAGCGCGAGCACCACGGCGTTTCCGAAGAAGAACCACATGCACATGGTCATGATCGAGTTGGTGTCCTCGATCAGCCGGAAGTCCGAGGCGTCGGGGGCTTGGACGTCTCCTCGCCGGGTCGGGGCCTGCCGGACGTAACGGAAGCCGATGCCACAGACGAACGAGGCCACGAAGCCGTTGCCGCCGGCCGCCACGGTCATGGCGTAGGCGAGCAGCGGTGCGACCAGCACGAGGATCCGGCGTGACTGGTCGGTCATTCGGTGCATCCGGTCGGCCGAGTTCATCAACCACGCCAGCAGTGGCCCCAGCACGATGCCGACGACGAGGGCCTTCGCCGAGGACGGAACCGCCGTGCCCAGTGCCTGCATGGGGGTGTGGGCCTGCGCGGTGGCACCGGCCAGGATCAGGGCGAACAGGAAGATGGGCGACACGATCCCGTCGTTGTAGCCGCTCTCCACGTTGAGGACGTTGCGCACCCGGGCGGCGATGCGCGTGTCGCGGACCAGTGTCTCGGCCGGGGCGAAGTCGGTCGGCACGATGACGCACGCGATCAGCAACAGGAGCACCGCCGGCAGCGCGGGCAGCAGCAGCGAGCCCAGCAGGACCATCGCGGCCAGGCTCAGCGGCAGGGCCACCAGTAGTGCCCGGGCGGCCGCGCCGGGATCCTTGCCGAACAGTCGCCCGCCCGGCAGTTCGGTCGCGTCGACGAACAGCAGGACCGCCAGAATGACCTCGGCCACGTGCTGCGCGACCTCGGAGTTCAAGGTGGCGGCGATCTCGCTCTGGGTGAACAGTCCGGTGATGATCCCCGCGAGGACCAGCACCAGAGGGGCCCTGATGTGCCGCAGCTCCAGCCATCCGGCGACGAGCGACCACCCGGCGGCCGCAGCGGTAATCACGATCACGGTGAAGAGCAAGGGGATTCCTGATTCGGGGCACAGAACGTTGACGGGTTGCGCAGGGAAACCGGACTTCCCGGTGGACGGTGGGCAGTACGCGGTGGGCGGGTCAGTACGCGGTAGGAGGGTCAGTCCGCGCGGGACGGGATGCGTATCCGTACCCGGTAGCCGCCCTCGCCGGTCGGGCCGGACTCGAAGGTGCCGTGCAGGATGTCGGCGCGCTCCCTGAGGCCCAGCAGGCCCAGGTGTGCGCCGGGCAGGGGTAGTGAGGGGCGGGTCGGCGGGCTGTTGGTGACCGTCACGCCGACGGCGTCGCCGTCGTGCCACAGCTCGACGGCCGCTCTGGCCGGGGGCGTGTTTGCGGGCGTTGGTCAGTGCTTCCTGCACCGTGCGGTACAGAGCGCGCTGAGCGGGCGTGCCCACAGAGGCCGGGAGATCGCCCGTGAGCTCCGCTTCGATGCCGCTGGACGCCACCAGCCTGCGCAAGTCGGCGAGGGTGGGCTGCGGGGTGAGGTCCGTCGCGGCTCCGCCGGAGGCGCGCAGCAGCGTGACCATGGTGCGCAGTTCGTCGAGCGTGTCCACGCTCAGGGAGCGGATGGTGCGTGCCGTTTCCCTGCTGTCAGCGTCCTTGGCAGCCACCTGCATGGCTCCGGCCTGAACCGCGATCAGGCTGACCTGGTGGGAGACGACATCGTGCATCTCGCGGGCCAGCTGGGCGCGTTCCCGGGCCAGGACGGCCTGCGTGTGCAGCTCGCGCTCGTGCTCCCTCGCCTCCTCGATCTCCACCAGACGTCGTCCCAAGTCCCTCCGTGCCTGGACCAGCTGGCCCAGCAGGACCGGGGCGGTGGCCGTGGCCAGGTTGTACAGCAAGAAGATCAGGGTCCAGGCCCGGCTGGTCGACGGGTCGTCGTTCAACGGAGCGTGCACAGCCATGGCGACCGCGGACAGGAAGACGCACGTGCCGAGCAGACGACGGTCACGCGAGCGTTCGGCCAGGGTGTACAGGGCGGCGACCGGGGCGACCAGGATGTCCTGGACCACGGCGGCCGGCAGCGTGAGCAGGAAGACGGCCAGCGGGAACCGCCGACGCAGAGCCAGGGCACCGCAGGCGATCGCGGCGAGGGCGAGGCCGAGCGCGGTGTCGTTCCAGAGGCTGAGCCATGCGTCCAGTGCGGCGAGGGCGACCAGACCGGCATCCCGTGCAAGTGGCGGTACCCGATTCCACAGCCGCTTCCCAAGTGCGGCGCTCATCTGCCTTCCCGGCCGGCATCCAGCAGCCCGGCTCGCTGGGCGAGCAGCGCCGCCTGGACCCGGCCGGCCACCCGGAGTTTGGTGAGGATGGCGCTGACATGGTCTTTGACCGTGCCGGTGCCCAGATGCAGACGGGTTCCGATATCGGCGTTGGACAAGCCTTCCGCCAGCAGCACGAGCACGTCCCGCTCCCGGTCGCTCAGCCGCTCCACGCGGGCCGCCTCCTCGTCCACGGCCGCAAGCCCCCCGGCAGCAGGATGCGTGCGCAGCAGGCTCCGGGAGGCCTTGGAGGACATCACCACTCCGCCGTCGGCCAGGTCCTGACCAACTGGGGGAGGTGATCCGGTTCGGTGTCCTTGAGGAGGAAACCGGCCGCGCCCGAGTGGAGGGCAGTGAGGACGTACTCGTCGGTGTCGAAGGTGGTCAGCATCGCCACGACAGGGGGATCGGGCAGGGCGCGCAGCTGAGCCAGAACCGTGAGGCCGTCCACGTCCGGCATCCGGATATCCAGCAGGACGACATCCGGACGGTGTTCCCGCACCGTGTCCAGGGCGTCCCCGCCCGACGCCGTGGCGACGACCTCGATGTCGTCTGCCGCACCCAGGATGAGGCCGAAACCGGATCGGACCAGCGCCTCGTCATCCACCACCACTACCCGAATCACGTGCGTCGCACCCCGTCGTCAATCGATCCCCGTCGTGGCTGACCCTAAGGTCCCCTCGCCGTCCCCGGCGACGTCGCGAGCCCGGTTCCAGCCGGTCGGGGGGTCCGTTCCCGCCAGTCGGCGGAGGTGTCGGCACGTGTCGATACCGCGCTGACCGGCAGGTTTCCAGCCTGGGGCGGGAACGTGAGACATCGATGCGACGGCCTTCTGCGACTCCCAGGTGCGGATCACGCGGGGCGGGCGCCTGTGGCGGCCCGGTTCCCACCCCTTCCCGAAAGTCCCCGGCGGCGCACATCGCCCGTCGATTCGAATGGTGAAAAAATCAACAACTTTGGTATTGACGTGCCCATGTCTACGCGCGTCATCATGAGGCCCATGCAGATCCCCCCACGCATTCTCGCCCTCGGTGGCGCCGTCGCCGTCGCCACTGCCCTCCTCGTCGGGCCCACCGCCACCGCGGCCCCCGCCTCATCAACTTCGGCCCTCATCAAGGCTGTTGGAAACATCTGCTACTCCGCGCTGCCCACCCAGGCGCACGACACCCTGAACCTCATCGACGCGGGCGGCCCTTTCCCGTACTCGCAGGACGGCGTCGTCTTCCAGAACCGTGAGCGCGTGCTGCCCAGCCAGAACAGGGGCTACTACCACGAGTACACGGTCATCACCCCGGGCTCCCCGACTCGCGGCGCCGCATCGTCACCGGTCGGCAGAGCCGGGAGGACCACTACACGGCCGACCACTACGCCACGTTCAAGCGGGTCAACTTCAGCTGCTGAGTCCGGAGTTCGCCCGCTCCCGCGATACGTCGACCGTCCGCTCCCGGTGGGTTGATGTGCTTGAGAGCCTGCCTGAAGCGGCGAAGAGTGTTCAGAATCGGTGGTGTCGAAGCCCGTTCGACCCCGGCGGTCGCCGTGCACACCGATCTGGACACTCTCCTCATTGCGCGGTACATCGAGCCGGCCCCCGGACAGTTGGCTTCGCCTGGCCCCGGCCGGCTCATCCATTCGGCCGATATAGAGGCCCGAAGGCACAGGACCAAGGGCACGACGGTCAAGGCCTTTTGCCGCAGGGGCCGCCCCGGGCACTACGACAGCCTTGTCGAGGTCGCGCTCCGAACGGGTGCGACCGTTTCGCCCCCGACAACCCAAAGGCTGCCCACCCCATGCACTTTTTCCGTTCCAGCGTCCTCCGCCGCCGGGGCACTGCTGCCCTGCTCGCCACCACCGCCGTCGCCGGCATCTGCGTGGCCGCGGCCGCTCCCGCCTCCGCGGCGTACGGCGGCGACTACGGCGACGCCTGGGTCAACAACTACGGCGGCGGCTACGCCGGCAACTGGACCGACACCTACAACAAGGACTACGGCAAGCCCTGGGGCGGCGGCGTACCCGCCAAGAAGCAGACGGCCGATGTACGCGTCACCGCCTCCGGCCCCTCCCACATAGACCACAACGAAGAGCGGCTGTGGCAGGTGGAGATCACCAACGCGGGCAAGGCCACCGCCCAGCAGGTCCGCTCGACCACGACCATGCCCAACGGCATCGATCACCGCGCCCACCGCATCAGCCAGGGCACTGCCGACGCTCACCTCGTCGACGGCAACCGCATCGAGGTCCGCATCGGCGCGCTCAAGCCGGGCGAGACCGTGCGCCTGCAGATCGCCGGCCGTGGCCCCTCGTACGGCGGCGGCAACGTCCAGCTCACCACCAAGGCCACCACCACGTCCACCGAGTCGCACACGGGCAACAACACCGCCACCGTACTGACGCGCATCGCCTGACGGACCACGTGGCGGAGCTGACCGTCGCACCCGTCTGCACCCGGCGGTCGCTACGCGGGCAGCGGGCGGTCCTGTACGGCCCGAACCAATCCCCTCAGCCCCCTCCAGGCGAGGGCGGGTACGCCCTGCCGGAATTGCAGAGTTACCCCTCTTTGGGGAGGCGGTGCTGGCTCCCGTGCTGGTCGGGTGCTGAGTACGCGGCTGTGAACGAGGTCGGGCGAAGCCCACATCGACGCCGTCAGCACAGGAGATGACGCCCGGCTGTCGCCATTTCTGGAGCCAAGGCTCGCTTGCAGACTGTGCAGCGCAGGGCGCCTGGCGGCAGTCGAGGTGCCGGCAGTGGCTTCGGGCGTCGGTCGGCCTCCTCGCGTCGCTGCTGTGCCTCGCGCAGCTGGCGGGCGTACCGCGCCGCGCTCTGTCAACTCGCCGGATCCCAGGTTCCTCCACAACCCGGCAGCACCCCCTGAACGTCCGATCTACGAAAACAAGTGGGCGAACCTGTGGCTCACCGACATCGAGACGCCGGACGGGCACCGCTGGGAACACCACGTCGTCAAGCTCCGCCACCTGGCCGTGGCCGCTGTGATCAACGACCGCCAAGAGGTCCTCTGATGATGTGGCGTCACCGCTTCATCACGGACGCGTGGGCCTGGGAGCTGCCCATGGGCTCGGTCGAGGCGGACGAGACTCCCGGCGAGGCCGCCGCCCGTGGAGTCCTCGAAGAGACCGGCAGGCGTCCGGGCCCGATGAAGCCGCTGGTCTACGCCGAACCGGCGAACGGCATCACGGACTCGCAGCACCACCTGTTCCGCGCGGACGGCGCCACCTACGACGGGCCGCCGACCGAGAAGAACGAGTCGGACCGGATCGAGTGGATCCCGCTGGCGAACATCCGGGGCATGATCGACCGCCGCGAGATCGTCAGCAGCGGCTCCCTCGTCAGCCTCCTCTACGTCCTGATGGACGAAGGGGTTCGCTGACCCTGCGGGGGAAGCACTGCTCGTAGACGTGCCTCGAAGGCAACCGCGGCCGGCACCTCGCGATAGGGCGCAAGCTGCTCGTAGAACTCGTGAAGGTGCCCGGTCACCCGCTCCGACGACACGGCTGCGGCGGGCACCAGCGCCTCGATCGCCGTGTGGCACGCCTGGTCGACCTTGCCCCGCTGGAGCTGCGTACGGCCCAGCCAGAAGGCGTGGAACGCCCGACCCCGCTGGTTCGCCGACTCCTCCCGTGCCAGAGCATCCGCGATCAACGGTTCGGCAATCGCCGCCTCGCCAAGACGGCCGTGCGCGATGCCCGTGTCCACGATGAGCTTCGGCTCATCGAAGTACGTCACCCATGCCGGGTCCGGGTCGCCGGCGGTGATCCGGCCGTACTGACTGTGCGCCTCGGAGATCGCGATGTGGGTCGCCGTCCGGTCACCGAAGGTCGCGTGGGCGAACGCCTCACGCATGGCCAGCATGGCCCGGACTCTCGGCGTCGCACCGATGGCCGCTCGGGCCTGATCTTGGGCAGCAGACACCAGGGCCAGCGCATCCGCCGGCTTGTCCTGGTAGGTCGCTTGCAGGCTCATGCACGCCAGCACGTTCAGTAGCCCTTCGACGTATCGCAGCTGGCCGACGACGGCAGGCCGGAGCGTCTCGCCGCCGTGCCCGTCGTCGCGACGCCCGTAGTCCTCGATCGAAGAACGGAGGGCGCAGCGCGGATGGGCTCGGCGCATCCCGGCGCGCCCGCCCTAACGTGAGGGGGCGGGCGCGCCGGGACCAACCCGAGCCCATCCACACTGCACGCCCTCCGTTCTTCGATCGAGGACTACTGGCGTCGCGACGACGGGCACGGCGGCGAGACGCTCCGGCCTGCCGTCGTCGGCCAGCTGCGATACGTCGAAGGGCTACTGAACGTGCTGGCGTGCATGAGCCTGCAAGCGACCTACCAGGACAAGCCGGCGGATGCGCTGGCCCTGGTGTCTGCTGCCCAAGATCAGGCCCGAGCGGCCATCGGTGCGACGCCGAGAGTCCGGGCCATGCTGGCCATGCGTGAGGCGTTCGCCCACGCGACCTTCGGTGACCGGACGGCGACCCACATCGCGATCTCCGAGGCGCACAGTCAGTACGGCCGGATCACCGCCGGCGACCCGGACCCGGCATGGGTGACGTACTTCGATGAGCCGAAGCTCATCGTGGACACGGGCATCGCGCACGGCCGTCTTGGCGAGGCGGCGATTGCCGAACCGTTGATCGCGGATGCTCTGGCACGGGAGGAGTCGGCGAACCAGCGGGGTCGGGCGTTCCACGCCTTCTGGCTGGGCCGTACGCAGCTCCAGCGGGGCAAGGTCGACCAGGCGTGCCACACGGCGATCGAGGCGCTGGTGCCCGCCGCAGCCGTGTCGTCGGAGCGGGTGACCGGGCACCTTCACGAGTTCTACGAGCAGCTTGCGCCCTATCGCGAGGTGCCGGCCGCGGTTGCCTTCGAGGCACGTCTACGAGCAGTGCTTCCCCCGCAGGGTCAGCGAACCCCTTCGTCCATCAGGACGTAGAGGAGGCTGACGAGGGAGCCGCTGCTGACGATCTCGCGGCGGTCGATCATGCCCCGGATGTTCGCCAGCGGGATCCACTCGATCCGGTCCGACTCGTTCTTCTCGGTCGGCGGCCCGTCGTAGGTGGCGCCGTCCGCGCGGAACAGGTGGTGCTGCGAGTCCGTGATGCCGTTCGCCGGTTCGGCGTAGACCAGCGGCTTCATCGGGCCCGGACGCCTGCCGGTCTCTTCGAGGACTCCACGGGCGGCGGCCTCGCCGGGAGTCTCGTCCGCCTCGACCGAGCCCATGGGCAGCTCCCAGGCCCACGCGTCCGTGATGAAGCGGTGACGCCACATCATCAGAGGACCTCTTGGCGGTCGTTGATCACAGCGGCCACGGCCAGGTGGCGGAGCTTGACGACGTGGTGTTCCCAGCGGTGCCCGTCCGGCGTCTCGATGTCGGTGAGCCACAGGTTCGCCCACTTGTTTTCGTAGATCGGACGTTCAGGGGGTGCTGCCGGGTTGTGGAGGAACCTGGGATCCGGCGAGTTGACAGAGCGCGGCGCGGTACGCCCGCCAGCTGCGCGAGGCACAGCAGCGACGCGAGGAGGCCGACCGACGCCCGAAGCCACTGCCGGCACCTCGACTGCCGCCAGGCGCCCTGCGCTGCACAGTCTGCAAGCGAGCCTTGGCTCCAGAAATGGCGACAGCCGGGCGTCATCTCCTGTGCTGACGGCGTCGATGTGGGCTTCGCCCGACCTCGTTCACAGCCGCGTACTCAGCACCCGACCAGCACGGGAGCCAGCACCGCCTCCCCAAAAGAGGGGTAACTCTGCAATTCCGGCAGGGCGTACCCGCCCTCGCCTGGAGGGGGCTGAGGGGATTGGTTCGGGCCGTACAGGACCGCCCGCTGCCCGCGTAGCGACCGCCGGGTGCAGACGGGTGCGACGGTCAGCTCCGCCACGTGGTCCGTCAGGCGATGCGCGTCAGTACGGTGGCGGTGTTGTTGCCCGTGTGCGACTCGGTGGACGTGGTGGTGGCCTTGGTGGTGAGCTGGACGTTGCCGCCGCCGTACGAGGGGCCACGGCCGGCGATCTGCAGGCGCACGGTCTCGCCCGGCTTGAGCGCGCCGATGCGGACCTCGATGCGGTTGCCGTCGACGAGGTGAGCGTCGGCAGTGCCCTGGCTGATGCGGTGGGCGCGGTGATCGATGCCGTTGGGCATGGTCGTGGTCGAGCGGACCTGCTGGGCGGTGGCCTTGCCCGCGTTGGTGATCTCCACCTGCCACAGCCGCTCTTCGTTGTGGTCTATGTGGGAGGGGCCGGAGGCGGTGACGCGTACATCGGCCGTCTGCTTCTTGGCGGGTACGCCGCCGCCCCAGGGCTTGCCGTAGTCCTTGTTGTAGGTGTCGGTCCAGTTGCCGGCGTAGCCGCCGCCGTAGTTGTTGACCCAGGCGTCGCCGTAGTCGCCGCCGTACGCCGCGGAGGCGGGAGCGGCCGCGGCCACGCAGATGCCGGCGACGGCGGTGGTGGCGAGCAGGGCAGCAGTGCCCCGGCGGCGGAGGACGCTGGAACGGAAAAAGTGCATGGGGTGGGCAGCCTTTGGGTTGTCGGGGGCGAAACGGTCGCACCCGTTCGGAGCGCGACCTCGACAAGGCTGTCGTAGTGCCCGGGGCGGCCCCTGCGGCAAAAGGCCTTGACCGTCGTGCCCTTGGTCCTGTGCCTTCGGGCCTCTATATCGGCCGAATGGATGAGCCGGCCGGGGCCAGGCGAAGCCAACTGTCCGGGGGCCGGCTCGATGTACCGCGCAATGAGGAGAGTGTCCAGATCGGTGTGCACGGCGACCGCCGGGGTCGAACGGGCTTCGACACCACCGATTCTGAACACTCTTCGCCGCTTCAGGCAGGCTCTCAAGCACATCAACCCACCGGGAGCGGACGGTCGACGTATCGCGGGAGCGGGCGAACTCCGGACTCAGCAGCTGAAGTTGACCCGCTTGAACGTGGCGTAGTGGTCGGCCGTGTAGTGGTCCTCCCGGCTCTGCCGACCGGTGACGATGCGGCGCGCGCCGCGAGTCGGGGAGCCCGGGGTGATGACCGTGTACTCGTGGTAGTAGCCCCTGTTCTGGCTGGGCAGCACGCGCTCACGGTTCTGGAAGACGACGCCGTCCTGCGAGTACGGGAAAGGGCCGCCCGCGTCGATGAGGTTCAGGGTGTCGTGCGCCTGGGTGGGCAGCGCGGAGTAGCAGATGTTTCCAACAGCCTTGATGAGGGCCGAAGTTGATGAGGCGGGGGCCGCGGTGGCGGTGGGCCCGACGAGGAGGGCAGTGGCGACGGCGACGGCGCCACCGAGGGCGAGAATGCGTGGGGGGATCTGCATGGGCCTCATGATGACGCGCGTAGACATGGGCACGTCAATACCAAAGTTGTTGATTTTTTCACCATTCGAATCGACGGGCGATGTGCGCCGCCGGGGACTTTCGGGAAGGGGTGGGAACCGGGCCGCCACAGGCGCCCGCCCCGCGTGATCCGCACCTGGGAGTCGCAGAAGGCCGTCGCATCGATGTCTCACGTTCCCGCCCCAGGCTGGAAACCTGCCGGTCAGCGCGGTATCGACACGTGCCGACACCTCCGCCGACTGGCGGGAACGGACCCCCCGACCGGCTGGAACCGGGCTCGCGACGTCGCCGGGGACGGCGAGGGGACCTTAGGGTCAGCCACGACGGGGATCGATTGACGACGGGGTGCGACGCACGTGATTCGGGTAGTGGTGGTGGATGACGAGGCGCTGGTCCGATCCGGTTTCGGCCTCATCCTGGGTGCGGCAGACGACATCGAGGTCGTCGCCACGGCGTCGGGCGGGGACGCCCTGGACACGGTGCGGGAACACCGTCCGGATGTCGTCCTGCTGGATATCCGGATGCCGGACGTGGACGGCCTCACGGTTCTGGCTCAGCTGCGCGCCCTGCCCGATCCCCCTGTCGTGGCGATGCTGACCACCTTCGACACCGACGAGTACGTCCTCACTGCCCTCCACTCGGGCGCGGCCGGTTTCCTCCTCAAGGACACCGAACCGGATCACCTCCCCCAGTTGGTCAGGACCTTGGCCGACGGCGGAGTGGTGATGTCCTCCAAGGCCTCCCGGAGCCTGCTGCGCACGCATCCTGCTGCCGGGGGGCTTGCGGCCGTGGACGAGGAGGCGGCCCGCGTGGAGCGGCTGAGCGACCGGGAGCGGGACGTGCTCGTGCTGCTGGCGGAAGGCTTGTCCAACGCCGATATCGGAACCCGTCTGCATCTGGGCACCGGCACGGTCAAAGACCATGTCAGCGCCATCCTCACCAAACTCCGGGTGGCCGGCCGGGTCCAGGCGGCGCTGCTCGCCCAGCGAGCCGGGCTGCTGGATGCCGGCCGGGAAGGCAGATGAGCGCCGCACTTGGGAAGCGGCTGTGGAATCGGGTACCGCCACTTGCACGGGATGCCGGTCTGGTCGCCCTCGCCGCACTGGACGCATGGCTCAGCCTCTGGAACGACACCGCGCTCGGCCTCGCCCTCGCCGCGATCGCCTGCGGTGCCCTGGCTCTGCGTCGGCGGTTCCCGCTGGCCGTCTTCCTGCTCACGCTGCCGGCCGCCGTGGTCCAGGACATCCTGGTCGCCCCGGTCGCCGCCCTGTACACCCTGGCCGAACGCTCGCGTGACCGTCGTCTGCTCGGCACGTGCGTCTTCCTGTCCGCGGTCGCCATGGCTGTGCACGCTCCGTTGAACGACGACCCGTCGACCAGCCGGGCCTGGACCCTGATCTTCTTGCTGTACAACCTGGCCACGGCCACCGCCCCGGTCCTGCTGGGCCAGCTGGTCCAGGCACGGAGGGACTTGGGACGACGTCTGGTGGAGATCGAGGAGGCGAGGGAGCACGAGCGCGAGCTGCACACGCAGGCCGTCCTGGCCCGGGAACGCGCCCAGCTGGCCCGCGAGATGCACGATGTCGTCTCCCACCAGGTCAGCCTGATCGCGGTTCAGGCCGGAGCCATGCAGGTGGCTGCCAAGGACGCTGACAGCAGGGAAACGGCACGCACCATCCGCTCCCTGAGCGTGGACACGCTCGACGAACTGCGCACCATGGTCACGCTGCTGCGCCTCCGGCGGAGCCGCGACGGACCTCACCCCGCAGCCCACCCTCGCCGACTTGCGCAGGCTGGTGGCGTCCAGCGGCATCGAAGCGGAGCTCACGGGCGATCTCCCGGCCTCTGTGGGCACGCCCGCTCAGCGCGCTCTGTACCGCACGGTGCAGGAAGCACTGACCAACGCCCGCAAACACGCCCCCGGAGCCAGAGCGGCCGTCGAGCTGTGGCACGACGGCGACGCCGTCGGCGTGACGGTCACCAACAGCCCGCCGACCCGCCCCTCACTACCCCTGCCCGGCGCACACCTGGGCCTGCTGGGCCTCAGGGAGCGCGCCGACATCCTGCACGGCACCTTCGAGTCCGGCCCGACCGGCGAGGGCGGCTACCGGGTACGGATACGCATCCCGTCCCGCGCGGACTGACCCTCCTACCGCGTACTGACCCGCCCACCGCGTACTGCCCACCGTCCACCGGGAAGTCCGGTTTCCCTGCGCAACCCGTCAACGTTCTGTGCCCCGAATCAGGAATCCCCTTGCTCTTCACCGTGATCGTGATTACCGCTGCGGCCGCCGGGTGGTCGCTCGTCGCCGGATGGCTGGAGCTGCGGCACATCAGGGCCCCTCTGGTGCTGGTCCTCGCGGGGATCATCACCGGACTGTTCACCCAGAGCGAGATCGCCGCCACCTTGAACTCCGAGGTCGCGCAGCACGTGGCCGAGGTCATTCTGGCGGTCCTGCTGTTCGTCGACGCGACCGAACTGCCGGGCGGGCGACTGTTCGGCAAGGATCCCGGCGCGGCCGCCCGGGCACTACTGGTGGCCCTGCCGCTGAGCCTGGCCGCGATGGTCCTGCTGGGCTCGCTGCTGCTGCCCGCGCTGCCGGCGGTGCTCCTGTTGCTGATCGCGTGCGTCATCGTGCCGACCGACTTCGCCCCGGCCGAGACACTGGTCCGCGACACGCGCATCGCCGCCCGGGTGCGCAACGTCCTCAACGTGGAGAGCGGCTACAACGACGGGATCGTGTCGCCCATCTTCCTGTTCGCCCTGATCCTGGCCGGTGCCACCGCGCAGGCCCACACCCCCATGCAGGCACTGGGCACGGCGGTTCCGTCCTCGGCGAAGGCCCTCGTCGTCGGCATCGTGCTGGGGCCACTGCTGGCGTGGTTGATGAACTCGGCCGACCGGATGCACCGAATGACCGACCAGTCACGCCGGATCCTCGTGCTGGTCGCACCGCTGCTCGCCTACGCCATGACCGTGGCGGCCGGCGGCAACGGCTTCGTGGCCTCGTTCGTCTGTGGCATCGGCTTCCGTTACGTCCGGCAGGCCCCGACCCGGCGAGGAGACGTCCAAGCCCCCGACGCCTCGGACTTCCGGCTGATCGAGGACACCAACTCGATCATGACCATGTGCATGTGGTTCTTCTTCGGAAACGCCGTGGTGCTCGCGCTGGGCGAGGGCGTCCACTGGCCCACCGTCGCGCTCTGCGCCGCCGCACTCACCGTCGTGCGCATCGTTCCGATCCTGCTCGCCTTCCTCGGCTCGGACTTCACCTGGCGCGAACGGCTCATGGTGGGAGCCCTCGGACCACGCGGCACCACCTCGATCGTGTTCGGGCTCATCGCCTTCAACACCCTCCCCGACGGGCCCTACGCGGACACCGTCCTGTACGCGACGACACTCACCGTGCTCGGCAGCGTTCTGCTCCACGGCATCGGCTCGACCACCATCGCCCGCCTGCTCACCCGGCCCTCTGCTCCGCCGGCCCCTGAGACCACGACCCCGGAGCGGATGGCGTCATGAACCCGCGCCGGGGCTGAGACCCGGGGGCCCGGCCCCTCGGACCGCCACCTGGCGGGGCGCGCTCCGCCAGGTGGCGGATGGGCTCCGGACGCCCGGCGGATACCTCCACAACCTGTCCTTGCACGAAGTTTGCAGGGCAGGGCAGGGCAGGGCACGACCACGCCGCCCTGGCTCCGGCGGCCGCTCTCCCTCCACCTGTGCGGGCGTACGTCGGCCCGGAACGAGGAGGACGCGGACGTGTTCAGCGACAACGAGGCTCTGCGCTTCGAGGAGTACGTACGGCTCCGGCAGGACGCGCTGCTGCGCACGGCCCGCCGCCTGGTTCCTGACCTGGTGGACGCCCAGGACCTGCTCCAGACCGCCTTCGCTCAGACCTTCGTCCGGTGGGACCAGATCGTCGACAAGAACCTCGCGGACGCCTACCTGCGCCGGGTGATGATCAATACCCGGACGGAGTGGTGGCGGGCCCGCAAGTTCGAGGAAGTGCTCACCGCGCACGTCCCCGACACCAGCGTCGAGGACAGCACGGACCGGTACACCGACCGCGCCCTGCTCCTCGACGTCCTCGGCATACTGACCCCCCGGCAGCGCAGCATCGTCGTACTGCGCCACTGGGGAGAGCTGAGCACCGAGGAGACCGCGCAGCTGCTCGGTCTTGCGACGGGCACGGTCAAGAGCACCCTGCACCGGGCGCTGGTCCACCTCCGGGAGGAGCTGGAGGAACGCGAACGGCACTTCCACGCCGGAGGCGGTACCCGCCCGCCGGGGCGCGGGATCGCGCGGCCCCGCCCGAAACCGCTGTCCGCTGCGGCATGACCTCGGCCGGCCATCACACCGTGGCCGGCCCCCGGGTCCTTGGGCCCCGGCCTGCTGACGCTGGCCCGCCGGGTGACGGGTGGCGCACCCGCCGGTCGGCGGGGAGAACCGGACACCTGTGGGATACCGGCCACCCCGGGCGGCACCTGAGTCTGGAGTTCCGCAAGAGGAGAGATTCCGGACGACCGGCCCCTACCAGGGCGGTCTGGACCGTCCGGCGGACGCCCCCTCCCCTGATCCCCTCCGTCCGGCCCCGCGCGCGGTGACGCACCTCGCGGCGCCCGCACCGCAGATGTGTCCACCGGCGCCGTCCCGCACCGTCGGGCCGGACCGGATCCCACCAAGAGCAAGGAGAGAACCCCATGGGTGTTTCGCTGTCCAAAGGCGGCAACGTATCGCTGAGCAAGGAGGCCCCGGGCCTGACCGCGGTGCTGGTCGGTCTCGGCTGGGACGTGCGCACCACGGCCGGCGTCGATTTCGACCTCGACGCGAGCGCGTTGCTGTGCGACGAGCGCGGCAAAGTCCCCTCCGACTCGCACTTCGTCTTCTACAACAACCTCAAGAGCCCGGACGGTTCGGTCGAGCACACCGGCGACAACCTCACCGGTGAGGGTGAGGGAGACGACGAGGTCGTCAAGGTGAACCTCGCGGCCGTTCCGGCCGACGTGGTGAAGATCGTCTTCCCGGTCTCCATCCACGACGCCACCGCACGTTCGCAGAACTTCGGCCAGGTGCGGCAGGCATACATCCGGGTGGTGAACGAGAACGGCGGGGCCGAGCTCGCCCGCTACGACCTGAGCGAAGACGCCGCCACCGAGACGGCGATGGTTTTCGGCGAGCTGTACCGCAACGGCGCGGAGTGGAAGTTCCGTGCCGTCGGCCAGGGTTACGCCTCCGGCCTGGCCGGCATCGCCCAGGACTTCGGCGTCAGTCTCTGACACCGGAGCACCCCAGCCCCCGCCGCCCGCGCCGTCCACGCGGAATCCCCCTCCGCGTGCGGGCGGCGGGCCCCACCGGGCCGCCGCAACCGTCTGGCCCCACCCCCATCAATCCCGGGAGCCTTCATGTCCGTAAACCTCGCCAAAGGCCAGACGATCAGCCTGGCCAAGTCCGACGCGACCCCCCTCATCCGGGTGCGCATGGGCCTGGGCTGGCAGGCAGCCCAACGCAAGGGGTTCCTCGGAAAACTGATCGGGCCCAAGGAGATCGACCTCGACGCCTCCGCACTGATGTACTCGGGCCGGGAGATGCTGGAGGTCGTCTACTTCAACTACCTGGTCAGCTCCTACGGCGCGGTGAGGCACTCCGGCGACAACCGCACCGGCGGCGACGGCCCGGGGGACGACGAAGCCATCACCGTCGATTTCACACGGGTCCCCCCGGAGGTCGACCAGATCGTCTTCACCGTGAACTCCTTCACCGGGGCGACCTTCGGCGAGGTCGGACACGCCTACTGCCGGTTGGTGGACGACACCACGGGCCTCGAACTCGCCCGCTACACCCTGTCCGGCGGGGGCTCCCACACCGCCCAGATCATGGCCAAGGTCGTCCGCCTGCCCGAGGGCTGGCAGTTGGCCGCCATCGGCGAACCCGCGGCCGGGGCAACCTTCCAGGAGCTTCTACCCGCCATCGACCGCTACCTGTGACCTGCGATAGACGGGCTGGGCGCTGGAGGACGGCGGGGCGATGCGCACGCCTTGCGCATCGCCCCGCCGACGACGCCCGATCCTGCCGGACCGGTCGGGACACGGTCCCGCCGGTCGGCGGGGTGGTCACCGCCGACCGGCGGGGCCGTTGCCGAAGCCTGCCGGATGGCCCGACTCCTGGCGTCACCGCGAGATTCTCCCTATGACACAGATGCAGCCGCCCCTGGAGACGTCGCCGCCTGAGCCTCGAACCCTGCCCGAGTCCGCCGTGCCGGCCCCGGGCGGCCCTTCGATGGGACGCCTTGTCGGGGTTGACCTGGCCCGGGCATTGGCGGTGTTCGGGATGTACATCGTCCACATCGGCCCCCCGCTGTCGGCCACGGACGGCGTCGCCGGCTGGGTCCGGTATCTGGCCGATGGTCACTCGTCGGTCCTGTTCGCCACCCTCGCCGGGTTCTCGCTGATGCTGATCGCCGGCCGTCGCAAGCCGAAGACCGGTCTGGCCGGTCGGCAGGCCAAAGCGCGGATCGCGATCCGCGCCGTGGTCCTGCTGGCGCTGGGCACCGCGCTGTCGATGGAGTACGGGGACGTGATCATCCTCGCCTTCTACGGCGTCTACTTCCTCCTCGCCCTGCCCCTGGTGCGACTGCGCGCCAGCACGCTCGCGCTGATCGCGGCCGGGCTCGCACTCGTCACACCGCAGCTGGCGTTCGTCCTGAAATCCCTGCTGAGCGAGTCCGTCCAGCAGAGCGTCAACGCCTACGACCCGCTCGAGAAGCTCAGCGACGTGGGAGTGCTCGATCTGCTGCTCACCGGCTTCTACCCGACGATCACGTGGATGCCGTTCGTGGTCGCCGGGATGGCGCTGGCCCGACTCGACCTGTCCGCCACGACCGTCCAACTGCGCCTGGCCGCGCTCGGTGCCGCCCTCACCGTGGCCGCGTACGGCACGTCCCTGCTGCTGGCGGGCAAGGACGCGCTACGGAGCATGGCGGAGGGCGGCAAGTCGTCCGCCGACTCCGAGGCGGCGTCCTCCGCCAGCGGATCCTTCGACGCCCAGGGGTCGGCTTCGGAGCTGTTGTCCGCCGGGCCTCACAGCGGTACCACGTTCGACATCATCGGCAGCGTGGGCGTCGCGATCCTCGTGATCGTGGGCGCGACGGTGCTGATGGACCGTCTGCCGCTCCTGCGCCGCCTGGCGAAGCCGATCACCGCCGTGGGCGCCATGTCCCTGACGGCGTACGTAGGCCACTTCATCGTGCAGTCCGCGGTGGGCATCCCGACCGGCGAAAGCAGCCAGGTGTCCTGGGGGCCCGTGCTGACGTTCATCCTCGGGGCGATCGTGTTCGCCACGCTCTGGTCCCGCTTCTTCCGCCGCGGACCGCTGGAGCACCTGCTCAACGCCGCCACCAAGCCGGCGAAGTACATCCGATGAGGTCCGGCCGGGGTGGCGCGCCCTCGTGGCCCACCCCGGCCCTGACGGCTCAACGCCTTCCTCACCAGTGGGCACACCCGCCACCTGGGGGGTCTCGCCGGCCACCTGGGGGCTGAGGTCCGGATTACTGCCGGATACCCGTTGGCTCGCCCTTGGCCGAGCCTGGACGCATGGACGACAAGCGAGCGGACCGAGACGGTCGCGCACCGGCCCCGGCCGCTCCCGACACGCCGCTCTGCAAGGGGTGCGCGAGGGGCGGTTGCTTGTTGCACGGACACCTCAGGGGCGGCCGGGAAGCCGGCTTCCTCGTTTTCCTCGCGGCGGCCGGAATCCTGGCGGTCCTCCGGCCTGACCTGTACGCCGGCCTGGTCCACCAAGCCGGGGGGATCTTCGCCAGCCTGTCCGGCTGAGCACTCCGACCCCCCGTTGACGCGCGGGCACGACCTGGTGCTCCGATCCGCGACCGCAGTGACCGGGCAACCGGACGACAAAAGGACCACGTCATGACCGCGACCGACCCGTCGGCCGCCGACACCGCACGCCTGACCGCCCCGAAGACGTTCAAGGCGCTGTACGCCCATTTCCGACCGCACCGCAAGGCCGTCGCGCTCGCCGCCCTGCTCACCCTGATCGGGGCCGGCAGCGGGTTGCTCCAGCCCTTGGCCACGAAGGTCCTCGTGGACCGGCTGGGCTCCGGTGAGACGATCAGCAGGATCCTCCTGGCCCTCACCGCACTGGTACTACTGGGCGCGGTGCTCCAGGCGCTCGGCGCGTACGTGCTGGAGCGGACCGCGGAGTCGGTCGTGTTGGCCGCCCGCCGCACCCTTGTCGGTCGACTGCTGCGGCTGCGCCTCACGGAGGTCGAGCGGCACCAGCCGGGCGACCTGATGTCCCGGGTCACCTCCGACACGACGCTCCTGCGCGCCGTCACCACCCAGGCACTCGTCAACGGTGCCACCGGCGTCATCACCCTGGTCGCGGCCATCGTCATGATGGCCTTCATGGACGCCGTGCTGCTCGGCGTCACCCTGGCTGTGGGCGTGCTGATCGGCGGGGCCGTCGCCCTGGTGATGCCCAGAATCGCGCAGGCCACCGAGCGTGCGCAGGAGGCGGTCGGGGAGGTCTCCTCCGTCCTCGAGCGGATCTTCGGCGCGCTCCGGACCGTCAAGGCGTCAGGCGCCGAACAGCGCGAGAACGCGGTCGCCGACGCGGCACTGCAGCGGTCGTGGCGGCACGGCGTGACGAGTGCGAAGTGGGAGGCGGTGGCGGAGGGATCGGTCGGTCTGGCCATGCAGCTGTCGTTCCTCGCGGTGCTCGGCGTCGGCGGGGCACGCGTGGCCTCCGGAGCGATCCCCGTGTCCACTCTGATCGCCTTCCTGCTCTACCTCTTCTACGTCATCGAGCCGGTGGAAAGGCTGGTCCAGGCGGCCTCCGCGTATCAGGAGGGATCAGCGGCCGTCGCCCGCATCGACGAAGTGGAGCGGCTTGAAACGGAGCACCTGGACCAGGAGCACCCCGAGCGGCCCGGGACATCGGCGGCGGCTTGTGGCCCGGCGTCGGTCCGCTTCGAGGACGTGAGCTTCCGCTACCGCGATGACCTCCCGTCCGTCCACCACCAGGTCGACTTCGATGTGCGCAGCGGCGGCATGACGGCCTTCGTCGGCCCCTCGGGGGCGGGCAAGTCGACGGTCTTCGCGCTGATCGAGCGGTTCTACGAGGCCACCGGAGGCCGGGTTCTGGTCGACGGCAAGGACGTCCGCGACTGGCCACTGCCGGAGCTGCGCGGTGCCATCGGATACGTGGAGCAGGACACGCCGGTCCTGGCCGGAACGCTGCGGGAGAACCTGGTCTTCGCGGCACCCGACGCGACCGACCAGGACATCCACGCCGTCCTGATCCGGGCGAAACTGGACACGCTGGTGGACCACCTGCCGCAGGGACTGGAAACCCCGGTCGGACACCGCGGCACCAAGCTGTCGGGCGGCGAACGGCAGCGCATCGCGATCGCCCGCGCCCTGCTGCGCAAACCCCGGCTGCTACTCCTGGACGAGGCGACCTCGCAGCTCGACGCCGAAAACGAACTGGCGGTACGCGACGTCATCACACAGGCCGCCCGGACGACCACCGTCCTCGTCGTGGCACACCGCCTCTCAACGGTGACCCACGCCGACCGGATCGTGGTGATGGACGCAGGACGCGTACGCGCGGTGGGCACCCATACGGAACTGCTCGACCAAGACACCCTGTACGCACGCCTGGCGGCCACCCAGTTCCTGGGGCCGGCACGGTGACTGGCCGTCGACCGATCAAGGGATCGGCGATGTACGTCGCCAAAGGAATAGGAGTCGCCATGAAGCTTGCCCGGTTGGGCGGAAGCGTGGTGCTCCTTGGCGCCGCGGTCTCGGCGGTACTCGCGAGCAGCCCCGCACAGGCCGCAGAGGGCGAGGTCGAGATCAGGCACGGCATTTTCATGGCGCACGGCGAGTCGTGCGGGCGCGACAGCACCGCGCCGGTGGACGTCACCCTCAATTCCACCGCCGAGCAGGTCCCTGCGCCGGCCCCTGAACCCACCACTGAGTCGACCACCCAGCCGACCACCTCCCTGGGCATCAACCCTCGCACTGGACCCGACACCACCCCCGACACCACCCCGGGCGCCGCCCAGGGTCCGGCCGAGCCCAGCAGCGTCGACGCAGGCTCCGAGACCACCGGTTGGGTACGCACCGAAACAGTTCTGCTGGCCGTTGGCGCTTCCACCGCCGCCGCTGCCGCAGGCCTGGGCTTCGCCGCCCGGCGCCGCTTGGCACGCCGCAACGACTGACATCTGAGCACCCCGCTCCCCCGACACCCCGTCCGCGCGCTCTCCTTCTCACCGGATTCGCAGCAGGAGCCACTACCGCGGCCGAGTTCACCGCCATCTGCCTGTGCGCCGCCCCGCGCTGACCGTCCCACCAATCACACGGCGCCCCGCCCGTAAGCAGAAGCGGTAAGGACCAGGGCGGTTGAGTGCCAGCGCTTGCCCACCGCGTGGACGTCGCAGCCGGTGAGGCCTCATCCATAAGACCCAAGGCGCCCTCGGCGCCGAGCCGGGAGCAGAGGCCAACCGGCCCTCTCCACAAGCCACCCCTGGGGAGTGACTGTGGAGTCCCGGGGCCGCCCGGGGAGTCTCTGGGCAGTTCTGGCCGCGTAGCCAGAAAGCCCGTGAAAGAACCAACACCGCAGGTCAGCGCCGAGCGATGGGTCGAAAGCCCAGCTCAGAGCCCCGAACTCGAGGCCTACCTGACGTAGGTCCCGAGGTCGTCGGCCTCGACGATCCCCGGCAGCGAGCCGCACTGCTCGACGTCGACGCCGAAGTGGAAAAGGCCGGCTGCACTCGATGACGTCGCCCGTGTCCGCGCGGGCCGATCGCTGGAACGCGCCAGGCCCCACCACAGAGGGTGGCCACCGCCCAGCTGACCTTCGTCGCGATAGACACCGAGGGCAAGCCCCCCATCATGCCTGCCAGGCCTGATGGGCCCGACTGATGAACCGCTGCTGCCGCGACACCGCGCATTGCTTGCTGTCCACAACGTCGTGCGGCGGCCCTCCATGACAGGACGACAGCAGACCACAGCTCCCGCACCCTTGATGACATCAGCGCTGCCCAGCGCGTTCTCCCGATAGGCCTCAAGCGAGTTGGGGAAGTTCAGGGGCAGGATCGGAGCGCCCATGGCCCTTCACCTCGCCGAAGCGGCTGCCGTTCATCCAGTCCTCTCGAACCTGTGCAATATCCTCTTGGGAACATCCGATCCTGTTCCAGAACGTAACACGAGATATCCGTCTTCGTGCAGGTCAGGAACGTATTGGACCCTCCAGCGTCAGCAAAAGGTCAGCATTGGCGCCCGAGGAGTCCGCACGGCATGGCAACGAAGTCTCTGGCCCACGGCATGGGCACCTTCTACAAAGACTGCGAGCACCCGCAGTCACGCTGGTCGAAGTGCCCGCACGAGTACACGATCCGATACCGCAATGCCGCCGGAAAGCAGTCCGAAGAGGCCGGCTTCACTACCCAGGACGCGGCCATCGACCGCCTCACCACGATCTACAAGGAGAAGAAGGCGGCACCCAGGAGCCAGAGCAAGGCCGAGCGCATCCAGAAGTTCGGCACCATGCAGTTCCGCGAGTACACCGCGGAATGGAAGGCCGGCCAGCGCGACCTCGCCGAGTCCTCACTCCGCACGCTCGAGTCCCTCCTCGACCACCACATCCTCCCCACCCCCGGCAGCCGCCGGATGAACACCTTCGACCACAAGGTCGTCGACGGCTTCCTCCAGACCATGGAGCGCAACGGCGCCGGCCTGGCCACCCAGTCCAACGCCTTCGACAAGCTGAAGTCCGTCCTCCTCGACGCCTACCGCCTCGGCATCTACACCGAGAACCCCGTCCTGGGCGTCAAGCCCCCGCAGTACGACCCCGAGCGCGCCGTCATCCCCTCCCCCGCCCAGCTCCGCGACATACGCACCGCCGGCGACGACCGGTTCCTGCTGATCTCCGACCTCATGAGCGGCTGCGGCATGCGCAACGGCGAAGCCTTCGCCGTCAACCTCAACAACCTCGTCGCCAGCGACGTCTACCGCATCACCGAACAGGTCAACCAGACCACCAAAACCTACGGCCGCCTCAAACACCGCAAGCCCACCGACTACCGCGACGTCCCCCTCCCGGCCCGCGTCCGCGAGACGATCGAGTGGTACGCCGACAAGCACGGCACGGTCGACGGCTACCTCCTCCGCCACCCCATGGACCCCACGAGGCCGTTCCTCGCCTACTACCTCCAGAACCAGTGGCAACGCATCAAGCGGGCTGGCGAGGTCGACGTTCCCGACGGCATGGTGATCTACAGCCTCCGCCACTTCTTCGCGTCGAACTGCCTGACCAACGGCATTCCCATCACGGACGTCGCCGAGTGGATGGGCCACAAGAGCCTCGACATCACCTTCAAGATCTACCGCCACCTCATGCCCGGCTCTATCGGCAAAGCCGCCAAGGTCCTCGACGTCGGTCTGGTGGCTTGACCCGCCAGGCGCGGGAGTCGGCGCACCGCACGCTCGCTCACTTCCCCACTCGAACAGCGAGGGAAGGGTCGCACATGTTTCCGACATATGCGTCAGGGAGATAACCATCCCAACGCTGCGCGCACGCCAAGCAGGGGGTGTCATGAAGTACGACCTGTCCGGTCGCTTGGTGGTAGGGATCGCCTCCAGTGCGCTGTTCGACCTCACCGACTGCGACGCGGTGTTTCGAGAACGGGGAGAGGATGCCTACCGCACCCACCAAGAGGCACATGTAGAAGATGTGTTGGCCAAGGGAGTTGCCTTCCCTTTCGTTCGCCGCCTGCTGTCGTTGAACGACCTCGCGGATCCGTCCGATTCGTTGGTTGAGGTCATCGTTCTGTCGCGAAATGACCCGGACACTGGCTTGCGGGTCATGCGCTCGATCGAAGCGCACGGCCTGCCTATCAGCCGAGCCGTCTTTCGGCAGGGTCGTTCGTCACACAGCTTCATGCCAGCCCTGAACATGTCGTTGTTCCTGTCGGCCAATGGGGCTGACGTGCGCGAGGCGGTCGCAGATGGATTGCCAGCGGGTCACGTGCTCGAGACAGCGCGGGTCGATGACGAGGACGACCCTGAACTCCGGATTGCCTTCGACTTTGACGGCGTGGTGGCGGGTGACTCTGCCGAGCGGATCTTCCAGAGTGCCGGCATCGACGAGTTCCGTGCGCACGAGGTGCGCAATGCGACCACACCACACGATCCAGGACCGCTGCGCGAGTTCCTCGCTGGCATCAACCGCATCCAGCGTCTTGAGGAGGATGAGCGCCGCAAGGATCTCGGGTATGAGCCCCGCCTTCGAGTGTCCCTGGTCACTGCTCGGGACGCCCCCGCACATGAGCGTGCCGTGCTGAGCCTCAAGCAGTGGGGGCTGCGGGTGAATGACGCCTTCTTCCTCGGCGGCGTCGACAAGACTCCCATCATCAGCGCCTTGGATCCGCATATCTTCTTCGACGATCAGGTCTCCCACCTGAACGGCACTGCACCAGCTACACCCAGCGTCCACATACCGTTCGGAGTCGTCAATGCGCCCTCGTGACTACGCTGTATATCCGGCGTGGTGTTTTCAGTGCCGATGCACATCGCGGTCCGTCTCGGTGAAGGCTTGAGTTGGCATTGGACGGCGACGATGCCCTCCACAGCATGGGTGAGGCGTTCGGCCAGCGGGATCAGGTTGCCGTCGCGGACCTTGCCAGTCAGGGTGGCGACCCCTCTGGCCACGGTGACCTTGACGGCTTCGTGGGAGAGAGGGAACAGGCGGTCGACGACGGTGCGGCGGATCTCGGTGGCGAGTTCCTCGTCGGTGCGGAGGAAGACCTTGAGGAGGTCGGCGCGGCTGACGATGCCCATGAGGGTGCCGTCGGCGTCGACGACCGGGAGGCGCTTGATGTGCCGGTCGGCCATGAGGCGGGCGGCCTGAGGCAGGGTGGCGTCAGGGCGGATCGTGACCGCCGGGGTGGTCATCATGTTCTCGGCGAGGGTGGAGCCCGCCTTGGCGGTATCGCCGAGCCGGCGCATCTGCTCGATCAGGCCCGGGCGGTGCTCGTGGAACTCCTCCTTGGGCAGGAGGTCGGCCTCGGAGACCACGCCGACGACATGGCCCTCCCCTTCGATGACGGGTAGGGCGGTCACCTTCCACTGCTCCATCGCGGTGGCGATGTCCTTGAAGCCGGTCGAGGGGGTGACGGCGATGACCTTGGTGGTCATGACGTCGGCGACGGTGTAGGGGGTGGAGGTCATGGCGGGGTCCTCAGCGTGCGTAGGCGAGCGGGGTGCCGCTGCCGTGAGGGGCGAACAGGTCAAGGAGCCGGGTGCGGGCCGAGCCGAGCCGGTCGGCGATGACCGCGCCCACGGCGACGGAGACGGAACGACCGACGGCCGAGTCCTCGTTGCACAGCTGGCGTACAGCCGCGGCGTCGAACTCCAGGGCGCGAACCTCGTTGGAGGCGGTGGCGCCGAGGTGCCAGGTGTAGGGAGGGAACATCCAGGACCAGCCGAGGAGCTCGCCGTAGCCGAGGGTGTCGACGACCACGTTCTTGTGGCCGGGGACGTGGGTGTCGAGGTCCACGGTGCCGCACTGGATGATCCAGAACTTCTCGGCCCGCCGGCGTTCGTTGAAGATGCGGGTGCCGGCCGGGATGGTCACCTGGTGGGAGTGGGCGAGCAGGGCTTCTGGTGCCATCGCTTCGAGGATGGTGTGCATGGTGCTCATGGAGCGCCTCCAACCCTTCGCATCCACCCTGCTCGGTGGGCCGCCGTGGCCGCGAGGGCCGCGCGGTGCATACCGCGGGGACCGTCCGGCCCGGTCAGCGGACCAGGACGGCCTCCCCGGACTTGGGTACGACGGCCGTCCAATCCAGCTCGTGGTCGATGCGGTCCCTCAGGGTTTCGGAGGCGGTCTCCTCGCCGTGGACGAGGTAGGTGGTGTGCGGGGCCGGGGCGTTGCGCAGCCAGTCGATGATCTGGTCGGCGTCGGCGTGCGCGGAGAAGTGCGGTACGTCGGCGACCTCGGCGCGTACGGGGACGTACTCGCCGAACATCTTGAGTGTGCGGGCGCCGTCGACGAGGTCGCGGGCTCGGGTGCCGGCGGCGGCGAAGCCGACGATGACCACGGCGCTGCGGGGGTCGGGCAGGAGCCGGTGGAGGTGGTGCAGGACGCGGCCGCCGGTGGCCATGCCCGCGGACGAGACGATGATCGCCGGCCCGGTGGAGTTGTTGATGTCGATCGATTCCTGGACGGTCCGGGCGGCCAGGAAGGGCTCCGGGCTGATCGCCGCCTCGCCCTGCGCGAGGATCTCAGGGCGCAGCTCGGGCGAGTGGGCCCGGACGGCGGCGCGGTAGACGTCCAGTGCGGCCAGGGCCATGGGGCTGTCGACGTAGACGGGTACGTGGCGGGGCAGGGTGCCGTCGCCGCGCAGGGTGGCCAGCTCGTGCAGGACGACCTCGGTGCGGTCGATCGCGAAGGCCGGGATGACCACGGTCCCGCCACGGGACAGCGTCCGCGTGATCACCGAGGCGAACTCGCGTCGTGCGCTCTCGTGGTCGTGGCGGCGGTTGCCGTACGTCGACTCCATCAGCAGGACGTCGGCACCGGAGAAGGGCTCGGGCGGCAGGAGGAGCGGGTGGCCGGGGCGGCCGAGGTCGCCGCTGACGGCGAGGGTGTGACCGTCTTCCAGGGTCAGGTGCGCCCACGCGGATCCGAGGATGTGACCGCCGTGGTGCAGCATCAGCTTCGTGCCGGCCATGATCTCGATCTCGCTGCCCACCGGTACCGGGTCGAAGTACTTGATCGTCTGATCGACGTCATCGTCGTCGTAGAGCGGCTTGGCGGGGCGGTGCGTGGACCAGCCGTGCTGGTTGGCGTGCTCGGCGGCTTCCATCTGGAGGCGGGCGCTGTCGCGGAGCACGATCTCGGCGAGCCGGGCGGTGTGGGCGCTGGTGAGGATGGGGCCGCGGAAGCCGTGCCGGACCAGTCGCGGCAGGTAGCCGCAGTGGTCCAGGTGGGCGTGGGTCACTACGACGGCGTGGATGTCCGAGGCGTCGCAGGGCAGCTTGTCCCAGTTGCGACGGCGCAGGTCCGCGACACCCTGGAAGAGTCCGCAGTCGACGAGGATCCGTGCGTGATCGCTCTCGACCAAGAACTTACTGCCGGTGACCGTCCGCACCCCGCCGAGGAACCTCAGTAGGGCCGGGCGGGCGGAAGCAGGAGACGGGGCTGACTGGGACATGGCAGCAGCCCTCCTTTCGGAACGGATGCCGGTCTCCACCGTCGCACCGGAACGCCCTGTCCGCTGGGGACCTACCGGCCCCGGATAGGGGCCGACCGGCCCAAGCGGGACGGAGGGGTACGGGCACAGCCTGACGGTGCCCCCCTCCCGCACAGCGCACAGAGAGAAGGCCGCGCCATGAAGGCACTCGTCTTCCACGGGCCAGGACAGACCTCCTGGCAGGACGTCCCGGACCCCTCCGTCAAGGACGCCGCCGACGCGATCGTCCGGGTCGACGCCGTCACCATCTGCGGCACTGACCTGCACATCATCAAGGGTGACGTCCCCGAAGTGACGCCCGGCCGGATCCTCGGGCACGAGGCCGTCGGGACCGTCGTCGAGGTCGGCGGCGATGTCCGCAGCGTCCGCCCCGGCGACCGCGTCCTGATCTCCTGCATCTCTGCGTGCGGACGCTGCCGTTTCTGCCGTGAAGGGCACTACGGCCAGTGCCGCGGAGGTGGCGGCTGGGTCCTGGGCCACACCATCGACGGAACGCAGGCCGAATACGTACGCGTCCCCTTCGCCGACCTCTCCGTCTACCCGCTGCCCAGCGCCCTGGCCAGCCACGACGCCGTACTGCTCGCCGACATCTTCCCGACCTCCTACGAGGTCGGCGTGCTCAACGGCAACGTGCGCCCGGGTGACACGGTCGTCGTGGTCGGCGCCGGACCCATAGGCCTGGCCGCCATCGCCACGGCGCAGCTCTACAGCCCCGGGCGGATCATCGCCGTCGACCTCGCCGCGTCCCGGCTCGCCGCCGCGCGCGACCTCGGCGCCGATGCCACCGCGAACGCGGACGAGGAGCCCGAGCGGCTGGTGGAAGACCTCACCGACGGGCTCGGGGCGGACGTGGTCATCGAGGCCGTCGGCATGCCCGAGGCCTTCGAGATGTGCACCCGCATGGTTCGCCCGGGCGGCCGGGTCGCCAACATCGGCGTGCACGGCAAGCCCGCCGTCCTCCACCTCGAAGACCTGTGGATCAAGGACGTGACCATCACCACCGGTCTCGTCGACACCCACTCCACCCCCATGCTCCTGCGCATGATGGCCGCAGGCCGACTGCCCGGGGCCGCGATGGTCACCCACCGCTTCGAGCTGGACCAGATGGAGGAGGCGTACGACGTCTTCTCCCGCGCCGGAGACACCGGCGCCCTCAAAGTCGTGCTCGGCGGACCGCAGCACGACACGGTCGCCGTACCGCCCCAGGAGCAGTGAGTGCCGTGAAGAGCACACCTAGCACCCACCCGCAGCAGTCCGGCGAGATGTCCGGACGCACCGACCTGGGCCGCCGCCTGGCGGCCCGCCGCGAAGCCCTCGGTCTGAGCCGCGAGGAACTGGGCCGGCGGTGCGGCGCCGACGCCACGTACATCGCCTACCTGGAGGAGCACGCCGCCAGCCCTGCCATCGGCACCCTCGTCCGGGTGGCCGACGCCCTCGGCCTCACCGTCGACGACCTGACCGGCGCCAACGCCCTCCGCGTCGCCGGTCGATCCACCGCCCGGCGCGACAGCACGCTCGTGCCACTGGACGAGACCGAATGCCGACGGCTGCTGAACACGCACGGCGTGGGCCGCATCGCCATCTTCACCCCAGAAGGCCCGGCCGTCCTTCCTGTCAACTACCTGATCGCAGGACCCGACATCGCCTTCCGCACCTCCGCCGAAGCCGTCACTGCCAGAGCTGCCGGAACCGAGGTCGCCTTCGAGATCGACAACATCGACGACGTGACCGCCACGGGGTGGAGCGTGCTGGCCGTGGGCGAACTGGCAGCGGTCACAGATCCGGACGAGATTCTCCACCTCAGCAGCACGGCCCGCTCTCAGCCCTGGGCCGGCGGCCCGCGTACCCACTGGATGAAGCTCACCCCCGCCCGGATCACCGGCCGTCGCGTGGTGCACGACTCATGAACGAACTACGGGCGGTCGTCTTCGACACCGACGGAGTGCTCCTCGCCACGGCGGACCGCCACGCGGCCGCCTGGAAGGAGACCTTCGACGGCTGTCTCCCCGAGTCGCAGCCATCGCAGGCCGCTGCACGACCGCGGCCGTTCGACGCAGTCCGCGAGTATCGGGATCTGGTAGACGGCAGGGCCCCGTCTCGACGGCGTACGCGCCTTCCTCGCTGCCCGGCACATCGACCTCCCGCCCGGAATGCCCGAGGATCAGCCCGGGTGCGCCACCGTCCACGCGGTCGCCGCCCGCAAGGAGCAGGCCTTCTCCGCAATGCTGCGCACCGAGGGTGTCCGCGCCTTCGAGGACGTGCGGCCCGTGCTCCAGGAACTGAAGGAGAAGGCGATCCGGTGCGCGGCCGTCTCGGCTTCGCGGCATGCCCGCTCCCTCTTGGAGTCCGCGGGGCTCATCGGCTACTTCGACGCGTTGGTGGACGGCCAGGACGCTGCCGCACTTGGTTTTCCGGGCAAGCCCGATCCTGCCCTCTTCCTCGAAGCTGCCGGCCGTCTCGGCGCGCCCCCCGCTCATACTGCCGTGGTGGAGGACGCACTAGCCGGCGTCGAGGCGGGACACCGAGGCCGGTTCCGCCTGGTGGTGGGACTCAACCGCGAGGGCGACCCGCATACGAGGGATGCCCTGCGCGTACACGGCGCCCACCTGATCCTCCCCGACCTCGGCGGACTGGCCGCCGCACTCGAAGGCGACCGCCCGTGACCAAGGCCTGGAGCTGGGAGTACCAACGCTACGACCCCAAGACCGAGCGGCTGGTCGAGTCCCTGTGCACCCTGGGCAACGGCCGCTTCGCCACGCGCGGTTCAGCACCCGAAAGCGTCGCCGATGACATCCACTACCCGGGCACCTACCTGGCCGGCTGCTACAACCGGCTCGACTCCACCGTCGGCGGACGTACGGTCTCCAACGAGGACATGGTCCGGCTGTCGGACTGGACCGCCCTGCGGTACCGCTGCCTGCCCGAGGGCGCACCACCCGGCGACTGGCTCACGCCCGACCACCCGACCCTGCGCCACAGCCACGTGACGTTGGACCTGCGCGCCGGAACGCTCACCCGCCACATGCTCTTCCACGACACCGAAGGCCGCCGCCTGGGCGTCACCCACACCCGCCTCGTCCACATGGGCGACCCGAACCTGGCCGCACAGAACACGGTGTTCAGAGCCTACGGCTGGAGCGGCAGGATCGAGATCGAGTCCGTACTCGACGGCAACGTCACCAACGCGGGAGTCGACCGCTACCGCGCCCTGGCCGGGCGGCACCTCGTCGAGCACCGGTCCGGGGTGGAGGCGGAGGGCACCGCCTGGCTCTCCTGCACTACCGCCACCTCCCGGGTACGGATCGGGCTCGCAGTCCGGACATCCGCACGACCTGTGGCACCGGTAGACCGGGTATGCACCGCCGCCACCGCCACACAGACACTCATCCTGCCGATCAAGCGGGCCGCTCCGGTCGCCGTCGTGAAGACCGCCGCCCTGTGTACTTCGCTCGACCGTCCCTCGACCGATCCGCTGCGGCGGAGCATCGACGGCGCCACACACGCCCCGGACTTTCCCTCCCTGCTGGCCTCCCTCCGGGCATCCTGGCAACGCCTTTGGAGCGAAGGAGAGTTGAGGGTGCCCGGCGAGACCGCCAAGGTACTTCGGCTGCACGCCTTTCACGTCCTGCAGACCCTCTCGCCGCACACTGCGGAGCTCGACGCCGGCGTCCCCGCCCGCGGCCTTCACGGCGAGGCGTACCGGGGGCACGTCTTCTGGGACGAGCTGTTCCTCCTGCCCTGCCTCGCCCTCCACCTCCCCGAGACCGCTCGAGCCCTGTTGACGTACCGGCACCGACGCCTCCCTGCGGCCCGGGAGTCCGCCCGCCGGGCTGGCGCGAAGGGAGCCATGTTCCCCTGGCAGAGCGGCAGTTCCGGCAGCGAGGAGACACAGCGGCTGCACCTCAATCCGCGCTCCGGCCGCTGGCTTCCGGACCACTCCCACCTCCAGCGCCACGTGGGGTCGGCCATCGCCTGGAACGTGTGGCGGTACGGGCAGGCCACCGGCGATGCCGGATTCATGCACGGCCCGGGCGCCGAACTCCTCCTGCACATAGCCCACTTCTGGGCCAACGCGGCGACGTGGGACGCGGCCTGGGCCGCTACCGGATCCGCGGCGTCGTCGGACCGGACGAGTATCACGACGCCTACCCGGATGCCGCCCATCCCGGCATCGACGACAACGCCTACACCAACGTCACCGCCGCGTGGGTACTGGCCCGCGCCCTCGACCTGTACGGGGAACTCCCGGCGGCCCGGCGCGCGGAGCTCCTCACGCAGCTCGGCATCTGCCCCGACGAGCTCACCGTCTGGGAAGACGTGTCCCGCCGCCTGTACGTGCCGTTTCATTGCGACGTGATCAGCCAGTTCCACGGCTACGGGGACCTCGCCGAGCTCGACTGGGACGGCTACCGCACCCGCTACCACGACATCCGCCGCCTGGACCGCATCCTTGAAGCCGAAGGGGACACACCCAACCGCTACCAGGCGTCCAAGCAGGCCGACACCCTCATGCTCGGCTACCTCTTCCGCCCCGCAGAGCTCGAACAACTCTTCCTTCGGCTCGGACACCGCCTCGACGACGGCCTCTGGGGCCGGACGGCGGACTACTACCTGCGCCACACCTGCCACGGCTCCACGCTGAGCAGCCTCGTCCACGGCTGGGTCCTCGCCCGCGAGCAGGGCCCGGACGCCTGGCGCTACTGCCAGGAAGCCCTACTCAGTGACGTCACCGACGTCCAGGGCGGCACCACCGGCGAAGGGATCCACCTCGGTGCCATGGGCGGCACCCTCGACCTCGTCGAGCGCGGCATCGTCGGACTCGAGCCCCACGGCGACGGCCTGCACATCGCCCCGGTGCCCCTCTCCGAAGTCCCCGGTTCCTCGTTCTCGATCTCCTACCTGGGGCACCGGGACATCCGTATCCGGTTCCGGCCCGGCCGACTCGGCATCTCCGTCCCACCGTCACCCCTGGGCCCCGTGCCCCTGGTCCTGCCCGGCAACCGGCACGAACGCATTGCCGCAGGCCAGGAGCGGTGGTTCCGGCTCCCCAAGGGCTGACACGGTAGCCGTTCCGCCTGGCGGTGCGTTCGTGATGCGCACACTGTGGATGTATCAGCCGTTTGGAAGGGTGAACGGAATGGACAGGCAGCATGAGGCTCCGCGGATCGTCGTGGGCGTCGACGGATCGCCCTCGTCCCAGGCCGCGCTGCGCTGGGCGGTCCGGTACGCAGCGCTGGTGAGCGGGCGAGTGGAGGCGGTCGCGGCATGGGACCTGCCCGGTGCCGCGTCGTGGTCGGCCCCGGCGGTCGACGCCACGTTCGACGAGGAGGAGGCCGAGCGGCGTCTGGTCGAGGAGGTCCGCACGGTCCTCGGTGAGGACGGTGCCTCCTCCGTGCACCAGCGCCTGGTGCGCGGCAATCCCGTCGACGTCCTGGTGGACGCGGCAGAGGGTGCGGACATGCTGGTCGTGGGCAGCCGCGGTCGCGGCGGCTTCCGCCGGGCCCTGCTCGGTTCGGTGAGCCAGCAGGCCGCGCTCCACGCGCCGTGCCCGATCACCATCATCCGGGCGGACGTGTCCGTCCCATAGCCCCACCTTGACGTGCCGGGCGTTCGGCCCAGCCACTCCTTCGTCTCCGCGGGCAGCCGGGCGCGCGGGCACGTCCGGGTGCCCCTGGTCGGGTCTCACTTGACCGAGGGCGCACAGGTCTACGCGGTGGTGGTAGGCCTTTCCGGACTAGCTGCGTTGACGAGCAGGTTTGCGGCGAGTGCTCATCGTGTCGGCCACGGCCCTGGTCCAGGAGGGCCGCTTCGGAGAGGACCGAATGGCCTCCGTAGGGGTCCGTCCGGCCCAAGCGGACCAGCCCGTGGCCGCGTGACAGTGGCATCAGCCCCTCACCACGCAACCAAGGAGCACCCGCCATGAGCACCAAGCGAGTCCTGGTCGCCTACGGCACCAAGCACGGAGCCACCGCCGGCATCGCCGAACAGATCGGCACGACCCTCCGGGAGGACGGTCTCGACGCCGTCGTACTGCCCGCCGACGATGTCCACGACGTCCGCGCCTACGACGCCGTCGTCCTCGGCGGAGCCCTCTACGCCGGCCACTGGAGCAGCAAGGCCAAGCACTGCGCGGAACGCAATGCCGACTCCTTGCGGCACCGCCCGGTGTGGATGTTCAGCAGCGGCCCGCTCGACCGCTCGGCCGAGGAACACGACATCCCTCCGGTCTCCGCCGTCGCCCGGGAGATGCAGCTGATCGGAGCGCGCGAGCACATGACCTTCGGCGGCAGCATTACGGCCCACACCCCGGGCTTCCTCGCCAAGGCGCTGAACCGCCAGGGCAAGGGCGGAGACTTCCGCAACCCCGAGCGCATCCAGAAGTGGGCCCACCACATCAGCGCCGAGCTCGTGGCCGCCTGAAGGGACGGCCCTGCTCCGGTACGCACCAGCACGGAGGCGTGCCATGCACCACCGGATGAAAGGGATGGGGGCAACCCGCTCAGGCGTAATGCCGACCGTACCCGGGCCCGTCTGCATCCGCCTTCGCGCTGACCTGCCGGCCGGCATCGCCGCGGTGGCCCTCGGGCGATCCGCTTGGACGGACGGCAACCGCCCCGCCGCTCACCGCGAGAACCGCCACCTTCGGATGCCGTTCTCCTCATCTCGACCCCCACCGCTGATCTGGGGAAGCGACGAGATCCGACGCTGGGCCCGACGCCGGCACCACCGCTACTCCTGATCCGATCGGAGGCACACCATGTCGCACACGACCGAATGGAAGTCCCACCTCTACCTCTTCGAGGAAGATCACGCGACCAAGGTCCGCGTCGAACTCGACACCGGAACCACCCGCCTCACGGGCCACGGCACCGCGCGCTGCAACCCCACGGACAAGGACGTGCCCGAGATCGGCGACGAGCTCGCGGCCGCCCGGGCGCTCGAAAACCTGGCGATGCAGCTCAAGCGCACCGCCTACACCGACATGGCAGCAGCGGGGACCGCACCGCGGCACGCCTCCCTCTCGGCCTACGACCTTGGGTGAGCAGGCAGGTCTCCAGCAGCAGGCTCAGACTGGACCCATGCGTGACAGGCCGGCCATCGAGCTGACCGGACTGACCAAGAGGTACGGGCCGGTGATGGGAGTCGACAGCCTGAGCCTCACAGTGCAACCGGGTGAGGTGTTCGGTTTCCTCGGGCCGAACGGTGCGGGAAAGACGACCACGCTGCGGTGCCTGATCGGGCTGCTCCGGCCGACCGAGGGGCGCGTTCGGGTGCTCGGGCTGGACCCGATCTCCGATCACAGCAGGGTGGCTCCGCATCTGGGGTACCTGCCGGGTGAGCTGCGCCTTTACCCGGAACTCTCCGGAGCGGAAACGCTCGATCTGCTGTCCGCGCTCCAGGGAGCACCCGTGCCCCGCCGCGGCGAGCTGTGCGACCGGTTGGGGCTGACGCCCGCGGTCCTCGCCCGCCCCGTCGGGGGCTACTCGCGGGGCATGAAGCAGAAGCTCGGGCTGGTGCAGGCGATGCAGCACGATCCGCATCTGGTGGTGCTCGACGAACCGACCGAGGGACTGGACCCGTTGGTCCAGGAGACGTTCTTCGCACTGCTGGGCGAGGCGGCCGCCGGCGGACGCACCGTGCTGCTCTCCAGCCACATCCTGCCGGAGGTGCAGCGCACGTGCGGGCGGGTGGCGATCATCCGGGACGGACGACTGGTCACGGTCCAGAGCGTGGCCGGCCTGCGCGAGGCCCGTGCCAGGCGGATCCGCCTGTCCTTCGCGGACGGGCAAGGAGTACGGCCACTGGGCGGCGCGGAGCGCTGGGACCCGCGCTGGCAGGGGGACCGGGTGGAGCTGCTCGTACCTCCGAGCGAAGCGGTGGGCGCGCTGCGCACCCTGCTCAGCCTGCCGGTGGCCGACGTCACGGTGGAGGAGGCCGGGCTGGACGAGGCTTTCATGGACCTGTACCGCGACGGCGCCGGGCGGGCGGAGCCGTGAGACGGCAATGGCCGCTCTTGTGGCTCGCCCTGTACCGGCGGCGCCGGATGCTGGCTGCCCTGCTCGTCGGGATGGTCGTGTTCGAGGCGCTCATCGTGGTGGTCGCCAATGCGATTCCTCCGGGGCAGCTCTTCTCCGCGGGCGGGAAGGGGCCACCCTCGGCCTACCGGGCCTTCAGCGGGTCCAGCGGCGACGTGTCGATCGCCAGCTACCCCGGGCTGCTGGGCGCCGGCCTCACGCACCCCTTCTGGATCGCCATCCAGCTCACCGCGATCGGTTCGCTCGCCGCGGCCGCCGTGGCCGCGGACGTGGAATCCGGGACGGTGGAACTCGTCATGGTGCGTCCCGTCAGCCGTACCCGGCTGCTGGCCGAGCGGACCGCCGCGCTGGTGCTCGCGGCGCTGTCCCTGAACCTTGCCGCGACCCTCACGGTCGCGGTGGGGGTGGCGCTGTCACCGGACATCCACCGGGCGGTGCCGATCGGCGGGGTGTTCGCCGCCGGGCTCATGGGCCTCGGCTTCGCCGTGTGCCTGATCGGGCCGGCGATGGCCGTGTCGGCGGCGGGACGACGGCGGGCCCAGGTGGTCGGCGCGACCATCGCGATCGGGGCCGTCGGCTTCGCCGTCAACTTCATCGCACTGGCCTGGTCGCCCGCAGCATCGCTGAGGTTTCTCAGCCCCTTCCACTACTACGCCCCGGGCGACGCCCTGGCCGAAGGCGGCGTGCTCTGGCCCCAGCTCGGGATCCTGGTCGGAGCGGGAGTGCTGGGCATCCTGCTGGCCCATCTGCTGCTCCGACGCCGGGACCTCGCGCCCTGAGCGGATGCGCCATTGAGCGTCTACGCGCCGTTCCGCCGGCTTCTACTCCCGGATTTCCATGACCTCGGACAACGGGCGGCGGGGCGTGTCGGGGCCTGCGGGGCCGTAGCCGAGACGGAAGACCATCTGCACGTGCCCCATGGCTGCCACCGGGTCACGCAGAGTCCACCGCAGCTCCGGCCATTCCAGGGGATGGGACGTCATCGAGGTGGCAAGGCCGTCAGCAGTGGCTTGCAGAAGGACGCGTTCCATCGCCTGGCCTGCGCGTAGCCAGTCGGCTCTCGCGTCCCCCTCTGTGCTGAGCAGAGCCAGCTGCGGCCGCTTCTCGAACACGGCCCAGCCGCGATCAGGTATCGGGTTGGCCCAACCGAAGTCGCGCACGGGGGTGGGGCCGCCGGAAGCCTTGGGTCCGAATGCGGCGGCAGGAATGCCGTCGCGGCGCGTGCCCGTAGCACTCTGCGTGTGGGAGGTCCAGGCCGTGGTCTCCGCCCGGGCGAGCGGATCGATCTCCTCGCGGTGTTCGGCGTCCCGTACCAGCCCGAGCACGGTGTCGATGTGCCAGGTATCCGGGACGGTGAGCCTGCAGCCCTCCAAGTGGGCCGCAGCCCACAGACCGTCCAGCAACGCCGTCGGCACCGGCTCCTCGCCGAAGGGGTACCTGCTGGTGTGCCGGCGCCGGATGGCGTCGTGCAGGGAGGCCAGCTCGCGGTCCGCGGCCGTGGTTTCGTCGATGGTCACCGTGGCGAGCAGCCACGGTTCGGCGTCGTCGGGCAGGAGCCGGACGCGAACCGGGAGACCGATCGAGGCTGCGGACACGCGGAGGTTGAACAGTGCCGCACCGCAGCCGAGGTGGAGGCTGCGGTGATCCGGGTCGGTCCGAAGCATGGCGCGATCCGGATCGCCGTACAGGGCCAGCGCACTGCTGCCGACATGGAACACGAACTTCCATGGCTGGGCGTTGTGCATGGACGGGGCGGTGACGGCGTCGCCGACGAGCAGCATGACGGTGTCGGGGTCGAAGTATGTTGCGGTCACGGGACTGTTCCTGTCTGTGCGGCCTCAGTCGTGCGCCACGACGGCGACCGGTGAGGTGGCGTGGTGCATCACCGCGTGGGTGATGGGGCCGATGCGGGCGCCGAGTGCCGGGCGACGGATACGCCGGCCAACCACGACGAGGGCCGCGCCAGGCGCAGCGTCCAGGATCTGGATGGCGGGCTGGCCGATGACGATGCGTGCATCGACGGAGAGTCGCGGATACTTCCGCTCCCACGGACTCAGCAGCTCGTGGAGCGTGGTCTCGAGTCCGCCGGCCATTTCCTTCTCGACGCCGAGGTCGAGGGCGGGAGCGTAGGAGAAGACCGGCGGGAGCGACCAGCCGTGTACGACGACGAGCGGGCAGGCCCGCCGGTCCGCTTCCTCGCAGGCAAAGGCGAGGAGCCGGTCGCAGTTGCTGCGCAGGTCCACGCCGAGCACCACCGGTCCGGCATCGTCCGCGTGCCCGGTCGGTTGGTCTCGGCCGTCGACGGAGCGCACGAGGACGACGGGTGTGTCGGTCTCGGGAAGGGTCGCCGAGGCGGTCGAGCCCACGATGAACCCGGCGACGGCGCCGAGTCCACGAGAGCCCAGGACGAGCAGGTCCGCATCTTCCGCAGACGCGGCGAGGACCTTGGAGGCCGCGAGTCCATTCGTGCTGTGGGTGCTGATGTCGAGCGTGCTGTGTTCGCGCAGCAGCCGGTCCCGCGTGCGCGAAAGGAGGTCTTCTGCCCACTGAGGACGCGGTTCGGGAAGTGGCGCGGCAAAGGGTCCGTACTGGGCCCAGTCCTCCGCGTGGACGAGTTCCAGAGCTGCACCGCGCAGTTCGGCTTCGTTGGCGGCCCAGTCGGCTGCGGCGCTGCCGGCGCTCGATCCGTCCAGACCCACCGTGATCCGGTTCGACATGATGTTCCTCCTGGGTCGGATGGTTGCTGCTTCCAGGCTCTTCCGCTTGCGGGGCCTCTGGGAGGGACCGAGCGGCCCAACCGGGGACCGACCGGCCCTGCCCCGTTCTACTGCGGCGCAGGTGAGTCTGTTGTCGACGTCGACGACCGGCAGCCGCTTGACCCGGTGCCGCTGCATGACCCGGGCCGCGCGGACCACGCTCCACTCGGGTCGGGCTGTGACGGCCGGGCTGGTCATCAGCTCCTCGGCTGTTGCGGCACCACCGGCGGGCCGCCGGCGGAGAAGGTCGGCTTCGGATACGACGCCGACCGGGTGCCCGGTTTCGTCGACGACGGGCATGGCGGTGATGTCGAACTCCTTCAGGAGCCGAGCGATCTCCTTGAACGTGGTCGTGCGCCGGACGGTGACGGCGGTGTGCGTCATCAGGTCCGCGACACTGCGGTGCCTCATGGCGGTGGTGCCTTCAGGCGGAGACGGGGGCGGTGAAGTCCGCCTTGACGTCGACGACGCCCGGTACGGTACTGGCAGCGCGGACGACGATGTCTTCCATCGCGGGGTCCGGCAGCGAACCGTTGAGGTAGGCGATGCCGTCGGCGACGTGGACGTGTACCTCGACGGGACCGTGCACGTGGACGTGCCTTTCGGCGGGAACTTGCGGCGGTAGCTGATACATGATCAGTTCGCGGATCTCGGCGCCGATGTCCTCGTCCGGGCGCAGGAAGACCTTGAGCAGGTCGCCGCGGCTGACGACGCCGACGAGTCGGCCGTCGTCGTCGACAACGGGAAGGCGCTTGAGGTGCCTGCGGGCCATCAGACGCGCCGCGGTGGGGATGGTGGCGTCCTTCGTGACGGTCACGGCCGGGCGGGTCGTCAGCTGCTCGGCGGCGGTGTCGTGGGTCGTGTCGGTGCCTTGGGTCTTGAGCAGCAGGTCGGCTTCGGAGACGACGCCGGCCACCTGTCCGTCCTGGGCCAGGACGGGGAGCGCGCTGATGTTCCACATCCGCAGTTCTTCCACGATGTCCTTGAACGCGGTTCTTCGGTCGACGGAGATCACGGCGTGTGTCATGACGTCCTCGACGGTGCGCAGGTGCTTCATGGTCTTCCTCCTCAGTGGGACGGCCGTGCTCATGATGGTGTGAGGGGCGACCGTCCCTGGGTAGGGCTGTCCGGGGCTTTGAGGTGGTCTGGCCACCAGTACCGCTCCTTCAGTCGTGGGCGATGACGGCTACGGGGGCTGCTGCGTGGTGCAGGACCGCGTGGGCGACCGAGCCCAGGTGCGCCCCGAGGGCGGAGCGGCGAAGATGGCGCCCCACGACGACGAGTCCCGCTCCTTGCGAGGCCCGAACGAGATGCTCGCCCGCGGATCCCATGAACACGTTGTGGCTGACATTCACGTCGGGGAACTTGCGCTGCCAGGGCAGCAGCATGTCGTCCACCATGTGTGTGACGCTCCTGCCGATGTCCCGTTCGTTGTCCGGGTCGAAGAAGGGGACGTAACTGTAGGCGGCCGGCATCTTCCAGCCGTGCACGGCCCGCAGCGGGCAGTCGCGCCGGGCCGCCTCCTCGAAGGCGAAGGTGAGTACCCGGTCGCACGCTTCATGGATGTCGACACCCACGACGATCTCAGCGCCGGAGCCGGTGCCCGGGCCGTCGGGGTCGTCGGTGACGCGAACGAGGACGACCGGGGTGTCGGTCGCGACCACGGTGGACATCGCCACCGAGCCGACGACGAAACCGACCAGGCCGCCCAGACCGCGCGATCCCAGGACCAGCAGGCCGGCGTCGGCGGCCTCGGCCGCGAGAGCGGCTGCCGGCCGTGCCGTCAGGCAGCGGGTCGTGATCTCCAGGTGCGGGTGGCGCCCGTGCAGCTCCGTCGCGGCCTCGGCCAGAGCCTGGTCCGCCCAGCGGTCCACGTCCTGGCGGCCCAGTCCGGGGAACATCGGGTCCAGGGGCCAGTCGACGGCGTGCACGAGGCGGAGCGGCACCTGCCGCAGGACGGCCTCGTGCGCGGCCCAGCGTGCTGCTGCCCGGCTCTCAGGGGAGCCGTCGACTCCGACGGTCACGTGGTTCTTCATGGCTTCGATTCCCTTCGTACGGTCCGGCGCTCATCACCACGGCATGGCGTGCCGGGCACGGTCCGCGTGCATGCCTGCCGTGTCGTCGGTTCGGGCGGTGATGCGTGATGCCACGGCGACGACCCCGTCGAGTTGTTCGACGAGGCCGAGAAGCGCAGGGAGCTGACTCCTACGCTCGACACGGCCCTCCAAAGTGACGATGCCGTCGACCACATGGACGTCGACGTCACCGGCCGGCACACCGAGCACCTCCGTGAGGACCTCGTCGGTGATACGCCGGCGCATCTCGGAGTCCGGGCGCAGGAACAGGCGGAGCAGGTCCCGGCGGGTGACGATGCCGACGAGCCGGTCCTCCACGTCCACGACGGGGAGGCGTTCGATGCCGCGACGGGTCATCAGCCGGGCGGCGTCAGCCACTGTCTCTTCGGCGTGAACGGTGACCGCCGGCGCGGACATGACCTCGCCCGCGGTGGGCGGACCAGGCGCCGGGGGGCTCTGCTCAGAGGGATGGGAGCCCGACACCGTGTGGGCCAGCAGGTCGGTCTGCGAGACGACGCCCACCACGCGGTCCTCGTCGTCCAGGACAGGGACTCCCGAGATGTCGTACTGGGCGAGGAGCTTCGCGACGTCCTTGAAACCGGTGCCCGGGGCCACGGACACGACCTCGTCGGTCATCAGGTTCGCCACCTTGAGATGTTTCATGAGGCCCTCCTGCTCCGCCGTGTCACGCGAGGCTGGTGTCCGGTGTGGGGTGTGTCCCCACCATCCGTCGAAGGCCGCCGGCGATCGAGGGCCGAACGGTCCCGTCCGGGGGGCCGCAAGGGCCCGAGGTCTCCGGTCGACGACGATGGGGACCTTTGGTCCCGTCTGCGGTCCCGGGCGGCCCTCTTGCCGAAACGGCGGCGGTGCCACCGTGGGTGGTGTCCCTCATCGGCTTCTCGGTTGGGAGGAATCGTGGAAAGCACATTCCGCACCCCGGACACCAGCTCGGTCACCGTCGGCGTGGACGGCTCACAGTCGGCGCGCGTCGCTGCCCTGTGGGCGGCCAAGGAGGCCGCACGCCGTGACCGCCCCCTCCACATCGTCTACGGCTCCGACACCGACGGCAGGGCCTTGTACGTGTCGGCGGAGACCATCGACCGTATCCGTGTCAACGGCCGGGCCATCCTTGACGAGACGGCGAAGGCCGTGTCGGCCGAGTACCCCGGGTTGAACGTGACCACCGAGTTCAGCCGCGCGAGCGCCGTCGACAGCCTTCACCGGGCCGGCGGGCTCCACGGCACGGTCGTGGTGGGCAACCGCGGGCTGGGCGGTTTCAACTCCCTCATGCTCGGCTCGGTCGGGCTGGGCACCGCGGCCATCGCCATGACGCCCGTCATCGTCGTCCGGGGCATCGACGGGGCCGAGGAGACCGGCACGGTCCTCGCGGCGATCCGCGATGAGCACGACCTCCTGATCGCCCGGTACGCCGCCCGGGAAGCCGAGCTGCACAAGGCCTCCCTGCGGCTCCTGCACGTGTGGAACGTGCTCCAGTCCGTAGGTGAGGTGGTCAGCATGCTCGACGGCGTCGACGAGATCGCCGGCGGCCGTGCAGAGACCCTTCGGGCCGTCACGGACGTGGTCCGCGGCGAGTTCCCCGACCTGGAGGTGCAGGCCGATGCGGAGAAGAGCATCTCCGTGGCCGGTGTCCTGGTCGAGGCGTCCCGGCACGCCGACCTGCTCGTCATGGGCGGCCGCCGGATCCCAGGGCCCCTCGGACTCGCCCCCAGCCTGGGCAAGGCCACGCACAGCCTGCTGCACCACGCCCACTGCCCCGTCCTCCTCATCCCCCGGACCGGCAGCGACTTCGGGAGCCGGTCATGACCATCCACCTGACAGGAAGCCATGGCATCGTCGTGGGCATCGACCCGGACAGGGACTGGCACCTTTCCCTGGCCTGGGCCGCCGACGAGGCACAACGGCGCCGGCTCCCGCTACGCCTGGTGCTCGCGGTACCGCCCCAGCACGACACCCATCACGTCGACGACACCCCCGGTCAGACGGCCCTGCGGCAGGCCGCATCCGACAGGCTCGGCCAAGCGTGCAACTGGGTGCGTGACCGCCACCCCGAGGTGGCCGTCACCGGCGATCTGCTCGGCGGCTTCCCCGTCCCCGTCCTGGGCGGCGCGGCGCGAGAAGCCCGCATGATCGTCCTCGGCTCCCGGCACCTGAGCCGCACCGCCGAGTTCTTCAGCGCCGGCTCGCTCGTGGTCCCCGTCACTGCCCAGGCCCATTGCCCGGTCGTCGTCGTGGGCGACGCCGAACACATCAGCCAGCAGCCGCCCTACGTCGTCGCCGGTATCGACGGCAGCGCGTCCGCCACTGCCGCGCTGGACTTCGCCTTCGACGAGGCCGACCTCCGGGGGGCGGCGCTGCGGGTCGTCTGCGTATGGCAGCCGCCGCTCATCATGCTGAACGACGAAGAGGTGGCACTGCACGCCCAGCGCACCCTGCTCTCCGAGGCCACCGCCGGCCTGTCGGACAAGTACCCGGACGTGCACGTGACGCACGAAGTCCTCGCCGGCCACCCCGTCGAGGAACTCGCCCGGGCCGCCGAGCACGCCCTGGCCGTCGTCGTGGGCCGCCGCGGCCGCGGCGGATACACCGGCATGCGCATCGGATCCGTCGTCCACGGCCTCCTGCACCGCGCGCACTGCCCCGTGATCACCGTCCCCACTGGCTGAGCCCGCCATGACCAGCCGCGCGATCGAAACGCCGTCCGTCGCCTCCTCGGCCCCGACAGGGCTGACACGGGCCGAGGCCGAACGCCGGCTGGCCCGCTACGGACGCAACGAGGTGGCACCTCCGCGACCCACACCCCTCCGCCGCCGGGTACTGGCGCAGCTGCGTGATCCGCTGATCATGGTGCTGCTCGGTGCCGCACTCCTGACCATCGCGATCGGCGACCACCCGGACGCCGTCGTCATCGGCCTGGTGGTCGTCTTCAACACGACCGTGGGAGTGGCCCAGGAGGTCCGGGCGGACCGCGCGGTCGCCGCGCTCTCCGCTCTCTCTGCCCCGCACGCCCGGGTGCTGCGCGACGGCGCCGCCTACGAAGTGCCGGCAGCGCTCGTGGTACTGGGTGACAGCCTGCTGTTGGGCGAGGGTGACATCGTCGCCGCGGACGCCGATCTCACCGAGGCATCCGCTCTCCTGATGGACGAGTCGATGCTCACCGGCGAATCGGAACCCGTCGCCAAATCCACGGGTGACGTGGTCAGCGCCGGCACCGTCGTGGTGCGCGGGCGAGGTGTGGCGACGGCCACGGCCACTGGATCCGCCAGCGCCCTCGGCCGGATCGCAGCCCTCCTGGACGGGGACCACGAGCCGACACCGCTCCAGCGCCGCCTCGCCTCCCTCGGCCGCGTCCTTGCCGCCGTCACCCTCGCCCTGTGCGTGCTGTTCTTCGCCCTGGGCCTCCTACGCGGCCTCGGCGTGAGCACGATGGCGGTCACCGCCATCAGCCTGGCCGTCGCCGCGGTGCCCGAGTCCCTGCCCGCCGTGGTCACCCTCGCCCTCGCCCTCGGAGCCCGCCGCATGGCGGCCCGCGGCGCCCTGGTCCGGCGCCTGCCGGCCGTGGAGACACTGGGCTCGGTGAGCGTGCTGGCCACGGACAAGACCGGCACCCTCACCGAGGGCCGCATGGTCGTCCAGCGCCTGTGGACGCCGTCCGGAGCCGCGGACGTGTCCGGCAGCGGATACGAACCCCAAGGAGACCTGACCCGGGCCGGACGCTCCCTGACGCCCGAGCAACTCCGCCCACTGCAGGAACTGCTCACCACGGCAGCCCTGTGCAACGACGCAAGCCTGAAACCACCCCAGAGCGGCTCCGCAGCATGGACGGCCGTGGGCGACCCCATGGAGGCCGCACTGCTGGCAGCCGCTGCCAAGGCAGGCTGCCCCGACCCCGCCGAGCTGCACCGGGACTGCCCCCGGATCGGAGAAGCACCGTTCGACAGTTCGCGTAAGCGGATGACCACCCTGCACCACCTGCCCGACGGCAACGTCCTGGTCTGCCTCAAGGGGGCGCCGGAGAGCGTCCTGGCTCCCATGGTGCTCGCCGAGCCGCCCGAGGTCCTGGACCAGGCTCGCCTGCAAGCTGCCCAGCTGGCCGCGCACGGATTCAGGGTCCTGGCGGTGGCAGGCGCCGAACGGCTCCAGTGGAGTCTGCCCGCCGCCGAGGCGGAAGAGGGACTGAGCCTTCTCGGCCTGATCGCCATCAGCGATCCGCCGAAAGCGACCGCCGCCACCACTCTGGCGGCCTGCCGCGCTGCCGGCATCACCCCGGTCATGATCACCGGCGACCACCCCGCGACGGCTCACGCCATCGCCGTACGCATCGGCCTCGTCGAGGACGGTCCAGCCGATTCCGTCGTCACCGGACCCGAGCTTGCCGCAGCACCGGACACCGACCTCACCGCGGTACGCGTCTTCGCCCGGACCGATCCGCAGCAGAAGCTGGACATCGTCCACGCCTGGAGGGCCCGCGGCGCAGTGACCGCCATGACCGGGGACGGCGTCAACGACGGCCCCGCCCTCCGCCAGGCCGACATCGGCGTCGCCATGGGCGCCCGCGGCACCGAGGTGGCCCGCCAGGCCGCCGACCTCGTCCTCACGGACGACGAGCTGTCCACCGTGGTCACGGCCGTCGAGGAAGGCCGCCGCGTCTACGACAACATCCGACGCTTCCTCGTCTACGCGATGGCCGGTGGGGCCGCCGAGATCCTCGTGATGCTGGCAGGTCCCCTACTCGGCCTGGCCCTCCCGCTTCGGGCGGGCCAGATCCTGTGGATCAACCTCCTCACACACGGTCTGACCGGCGTGGCCATGGGTGCCGAACCGGCCTCACCAGAGGCCATGCGGCGCCCGCCCCGGCCGCCCGGACAGCACATCCTGGCCGCAGGCGTGTGGCAACGCCTCCTCATCCTCGCTGCGGCCGTGACGGCTTTCAGCTTGATCGCCGGCATCGGCGCGCGCTCCATGGGCCTGCCCTGGCAGAGCGTGCTCTTCCTGTCCCTGCTCGGAGCCCAGCTGGGCGTGGCCCTGGGACTGAGGGCCCGGCTGCTCACCACCCAGAACCTCTCCCTCCCCGCCGCCGTGGCGGCCTCCGCCCTCCTTGCGATGGCTGCCCTGCACCTTCCCGCTCTGCAGTCGCTGCTGGACACCCAGCCGGTGGGCTGGGCCGGCATAGGGCTCGCCGCCTCGGCAGCCCTCGCGGCGTTCGTCGCCGCCCGGCTCCTGCGGGGCGCATTCCACAGAAAGGCATGATCATGAACGCGCATCCGCTTGCCCACGGAGACGGGATCCACGCCGAGGTCGGCGACCAGATCATCGTGGGCGGCCCCACCGTCGGAACGACAGGCCGTGACGGCGAAGTCATCGCCCTGCACCACGAGGACGGCACCCCGCCGTACGACGTGCGCTGGTCCGACACCGGCCGTACCACCGTGATCTTCCCGGACCGGACGCCCACGTCCGCCAGCTGCACGACGAAACCGGTACGCCGCGACACGAGGAGGAGCCGGAAGGGGCAGTGGCATCCCGTTGAGTGGAAAGGCCGGGCGCCCCGACCGGAGATACCGTGGAAGTGATGGCCGTCTCGCCATCCCTTCCTGCCGGAGGCGGGCATGAGCACAGGGGAACAGCCCACCCGGAGCGGTGTTCCTCGTCTGCGGCTCGACGAACTGCTGGATGAACTCCAGGTACGGATCGACGAGGTCAGAGGCACGCGGGACCGGCTGAACGGTCTACTCGAAGCCGTCATGTCCGTGGGCCGGGAACTCGACTTGCCGCAGGTCCTGCAAGGCATCGTCGAGGCCGCCGTAGTGCTCGTGGACGCCGAATACGGGGCCCTCGGAGTCATCGGGAACGACAAGAAACTGGCCGAGTTCCTTCCCGTCGGCATCAGCGACGCCCTCCGCGCACAGATCGGAGACCTGCCCTCCGGCCACGGCATCCTCGGCGAGCTGATCCGCCACCCCGAACCACTGCGGCTGTCGGAGCTGTCCGAGCACCCGGCCTCGTACGGGTTCCCCGACCACCACCCGCCGATGCACTCGTTCCTCGGTGTCCCGATCCGGGTCCGCGAGGCGGTCTTCGGCAACCTCTACCTGACCGAGAAGCGCGGCGGAGCCGACTTCGACGCCGAGGACGAAGCGGTCCTGTCCACCCTCGCCGTCGCGGCCGGCATCGCCATCGAGAACGCCCGGCTCTTCGAGGAGGTCCGGCTGCGCGAGCGCTGGCTGGAGGCCAGCTCCGACATCACCAGCGCCCTGCTCTCCGGAGCGCCCGAGAACGAAGTCCTCGAGGGCATGCTGGAGCAGGCCAAGGACATCACCCGCGCCGACATGGGCGTCTTCTACCTGCTCGGCTCCGCCGGTGAACTGCGAGGCTCCCTCGCCCTCGGGGAAGGAGCAGAGGCACACCGCGGGATCGTCCTGCCCAGTACCCAGGGAACCCTCGCCGAGGCCGCACTGGCCCACAACGGCCTCATCACGGTCCCCGACGTGGCGACCGACGAGCACGTCACCGTGCACCCCGAGCGGTGGACGGGCTTCGGCCCGGCGGTCGCCGTCACCGTCGGCACCAAGGAAAGCCTGAGCGGCGTCCTGATGCTGGCCCGGCGGCACGGACGCCCCGTGTTCGCCACCACGGAAGTCGCCCCACTTCCGGGGTTTGCGAGCCAGGCCGCCCTCGCCCTGGAGCTCGCCGACCGGCGCCGTGACACCGAGCAGATGAGCCTCCTGGAGGACCACGACCGCATCGCCCGCGACCTGCACGACCTGGCCATCCAGCGCCTCTTCGCCACCGGCATGACCCTCCAGAGCGCCCAGCGGTTCATTGACCACTCCCAGGCATCGGAACGCATCGCGCGCGCCGTGGACGACCTCGACGCCACCATCAAGATCATCCGATCGACCATCTTCGGACTCCGCGAGCACGAAACCCCCGGTGAGGCCTCCAAGCTGCGCTCCCGCGCCGTCAAGGCCCTGGACGGGGCGGCCGCAGCCCTCGGCTTCGCCCCTGCCCTGCGGATGGAAGGACTGATCGACACCGACGTACCGTCCGCCGTCGCCGACGAGGTCATCGCCGTGGTGGGGGAAGCTCTCACCAACGTCGCCCGCCATGCCGGGGCCACGCGGGTGGAGGTCTCGATCGCCGCGGGCGACGGGAAGCTGACGATCACGGTGACCGACAATGGAGTGGGCTTGCCCGCCGGCGGTCGGCGCAGCGGACTGCGGAACCTGGCGGAGCGTGCCGAAAGGCTCAGCGGCCAGATGGAGATTGCCGCGCCGGGAAACGGGGAGCGGGGCACTCGCCTGGAGTGGGAGGTACCTCTGGTCCCGCCGGCTCGGTGACCTCTACCAGACGTTCCTACCGCTTCACCGTTCCGGCCTCGTGCTCGTGGACCTGGGCGGCGATCACAGCCGCCTGGACCCGCCGCTCCACGCCGAGCTTGCCCAGCAACCGCGAGATGTGGTTCTTGACCGTCTTCTCGGACAAGTAGAGCTGCTTGGCGATCTGCCGGTTGGTGAGGCCCTCGCCGATGAGCTCCAGCACAGCCCGCTCCCGTTCGGACAGAGCTGCCAGGCGAGCGTCCTCCGGTGTCTTCGCCGGTTCCGGGTCACGCAGGGAGTGCATCAGGCGGGCGGTGGTCGCGGGGTCCAGCATGGACTGGCCGGTGGCGACCGTGCGTACGGCCGAGACCAGGTCAGCACCCTTGATCTGCTTCAGCACGTACCCGGCGGCCCCCGCCATGATCGCGTCCAGCAAGGCGTCCTCGTCGTCGAACGAGGTCAGCATCAGACAGGCCAGCCCCGGCATGCGCGAGCGCAGCTCGCGGCAGACGGTGATGCCGTCGCTGTCGGGCAGCCTCACATCGAGTACGGCGACATCCGGACGGAGCGCCGGCCCGCGGGTCAGCGCCTGCTCGGCCGTACCGGCTTCACCCACGACGGTGATGTCCGGCTCTGCATCCAGAAGGTCGCGCAGCCCACGCCGGACCACCTCGTGGTCATCGAGGAGGAACACCTTGATCGGCGCCTCTGCGGAGGCGTTCGGATCCTCGGACATGATCGCCCCTGGCTCGGTCCACGTGCTGTGCCTTTCCATCCGAATTGTCTCAGGAAGACGCGCAAGGCACCCTGTGGCCGACGAGAACCGGAGCTAGGCAGCGATGGTGCCGTCCAGCTCCATCCGGACGTCCACGACACCCTCGACCGCGCGGATCGCCCGTGCGAGCAGGGGGACCAAAACCCGGTCCCGCAGTGGGCCGCGAAGGGTGACGACGCCGTCCTGTACGGCGAAGTCCAAGGTCACACCGGGTGCCAGTTCGGTGAGCACGGCCTGGCGGATCTCCTCCTCGAGCTCCTCGTCTGGCCGCAGGAACACCTTGAGGAGGTCGCTGCGGCTGACCACGCCTTCCAGCATGCCGAGCACGTTCACGACGGGCAGGCGCTTGACGTGCTTGCGGGCCATGATCCGGGCGGCTTCGGTGACGGGCGCGTCGGGGTGGACGGTGATCGCCGGGCTCGACATGAGCTCCTCGGCCAGCACCGCGCCGGCCTTCGACGCTTCCTCCAGCTGCTCGGGCAGTGCGGGGTCCGTACGCCGGAACTCTTCCTTCGGCAGCAGGTCCGCCTCGGAGACCACGCCGACGACCCGGCCTTCGCCTTCCAGGACGGGGACCGCGCTGACCTTCCACTGGTGCATCAGCTCGACGATCTCCTTGTAGGACGCCCCACGGCCGATGGCGATGGCGGTGTGCGTCATGACGTCACTGACGGTGTAGCGGGATGCGGGCATGACCGGCTCCTTCGGCATACGGACGATCAGAGGAAGCTGCCGCTGCCGTAAGGCGCGTACAGGTCGAGAAGGCACACGCGGGCGGCCTGCAGCCGGTTGGCCAGGACCTGCCCGATCCAATGGCCCAGGGCAGAGCCGAAGGCGGTGTCGTCGTCCATCAGCGTCCGTACGCGCGCCGCGTCGAACTCGTACGCGCGGACGGGCGTCATCGCCTCGGCGCCAAGGCGCCAGGAGTAGGGCTTGAAGAGCCACGAGCAGCCGACCAGCTGACCGGCACCGAGGCTATCGATGACGGCGGCGCGCCGCCCGGGCACGTGGACGTCCAAGGTCACGGTGCCGGACCGGACGATCCAGAACCGGTCGGCGTGACCGCCCTCGCTGAAGAGACGCGTCCCCTCGGCGAAGTTGACCTCTTGGGCCAGTTCCATCAGACGGGAACGGCAGTCGGCGGGCAGCGCCTCGGAGATACGTGTGGGTGACGGGGTGGTCATGAACGGCCTCCTGTTCGAGTCCGTCTTCAGTCTTGGTGGTCCCGCCAGTCCCGACATGGGCCCTGTGGCCCCGACTGTGGGCCGACCGGCCCATGCCGGGGCTCGGTGCAGCCGGAGATCCTGGCAGCAGATGGCCGGCTCCCGACCGTCGACCCCGTCCACCTGGTAGGTGCGCAATGTACTGGAATGGCCATGGCATGGGGGCCTGGGGATGGTTCGCCATGTCCCTCACCACACTGATCATCTGGACCCTGATCGTCGCCGCGGCCATCCTCGTGGTCCGCGCCCTCAGGCGGGACGGTGCGGACGGGCACACAGTGCCCGCGCCGCACCCAACCCCCGACAAGGGGGCCGAGAAGCTTCTCGCGGAGCGATTCGCCAGAGGCGAGATCGACGACGAGGAATACCGCCGGCGGCTCGCGGTACTGCGAGCCCATATCCCTGGGCCGACGTCCCTTTGAGCAAGCCCGACCTGGTCACCGTCTTCCGCCTGTGTGAGAGCAGCGCGTAGCGGACGGCCCACTCGCGCGCTTCACCTCCTTGGAGCCCTCCGCCCGCTCGCACCGGCCCCGGCGGGGTCGGTGAGCGTGTCACTTCGTCGCGTCCGCAGACCGTGCCGACAGGGCTGCACGGCCGGCCTCCAGGCGGGCGACGGGGACGCGGAACGGGGAGCAGGAGACGTAGTCGAGTCCGGCCCCGTGGAAGAAGTGCACGGAGGTGGGGTCACCGCCGTGTTCCCCGCACACGCCGATCTTGAGGTCGGGTCGGGCCGCACGACCTTCACGGACCGCGATCTCCACCAGGCGTCCGACTCCTTCCCGGTCGATCGTCTCGAACGGGGAGGTCTCGAAGATTCCCTTGTCGAGGTAGGCGGAGAAGAACTCCGCCTCGACGTCGTCGCGGGAGAAGCCCCATGTGGTCTGCGTCAGGTCGTTCGTTCCGAAGGAGAAGAACTCCGCCTGGCTCGCGATACGGCCGGCGGTCAGGGCTGCCCTGGGCAGCTCGATCATGGTTCCGATCGGGCAGGTCACCGGGACTCCCGTCTCGCGCGCGACCGTGGACAGCACCTCCTCCACTTCTTGCCTCACGAGGTGGAGTTCCTCGACCGCGCCCACGAGCGGGACCATGATCTCGGCACGCGGATCACCTCCCGCCCGCTTGCGGGCAACGACGGCCTCTGCAATGGCACGGACCTGCATGGCCACCAGGCCCCGTTTCACGAGACCCAGTCGGACGCCCCGCAGGCCGAGCATCGGGTTCTCCTCGTGCATGCGCGTGACTGCGGCCAACAGCTCGGTGTCGTGAGGATCCTGTGTCCGGCCCAATGCTTCGTCCCGGGCAAGGCGTACGGCCAGGTCCGTCCGGTCGGGCAGGAACTCGTGCAGAGGCGGGTCGAGCAGCCGGATGGTCACGGGCAAGCCGTCCATGGCGGCGAGGATTCCGGTGAAGTCCTCGCGCTGCAAGGGCAGGAGTGCGGCCAGCGCGACCTCGCGGTCGTTCTCCGTGGGCGCGAGGATCATGGCTTCCACCAGTTGACGGCGGTCCCCGAGGAACATGTGCTCCGTACGGCACAGTCCGATGCCCTCTGCGCCGAACCGGCGTGCTCGGGCCGCGTCCTGCGGTGTGTCGGCGTTCGCCCGTACCCCCAGGCGTCGGGTGGCATCGGCGTGCTCCATGAGGCGGTGCACCTCGGGTACGCCCTCCTGCGCGGTGGCGTCCGGCGCGGGTGAGCCCGCCTCGAAGTAGCGCATGACCGCGGAGTCGACCAGTGGTACCGCGCCGAGGCGGACGAGGCCTTCGAAGCCGTCCACGGAGATGGTCTCGCCCTCGGAGACGACGACATCGCCGACGGAGAAGCGGCGTTCCCCCAGATCGATGGAGAGCGCGTCGGCCCCGCAGACGCAGACCTTGCCCATACCGCGCGCCACCACCGCCGCATGGCTGGTCTTGCCGCCCCGGCTCGTGAGCACCGCCTGAGCGGCGACCATGCCCGGGAGGTCGTCGGGCGTGGTCTCCTGCCGTACCAGCACGACTTCCTCTCCGGCGGCGGCCCGCCGAACCGCCTCCCCGGAGTCGAAGACGACCACGCCCACGGCCGCACCCGGCGAGGCCGGGATACCGCGTGTGAGCACGGGAGCCGCGACACCTGCGTCGAACCGGGGGAACATCAGCCGCGCCAGCATGTCGCCGTCGACACGGGCCAGCGCTTCATCAGTGGAGATGAGGCCCTCGTCGGCCAGTTGCGAGGCGATGCTGAAGGCCGCCTGCGCGGTGCGCTTCCCGACACGGGTCTGCAGCATCCACA